>NZ_JACIGE010000004.1 GCF_014197755.1 Rhodocyclus tenuis
CTGTTCTTCGGTAAAGCGCTTCTTCATGTCCAATCTCCTTGTCGTCGTGGATTGGACTCTAAAGTCACGCGCTACTCAATTCGGGGGGGACGTCGAGGGACTCAAATGCAAACGCCCCCAAGAGTCATTCTGGGGGCGTTTGTATTTGGGGAGTCCAGAAAATCTGGGTTAAGAATTCTTCGCGATGACGCCTTTGCCCGGATGGTTCCTGTCGCCGGCAACGGGCGGGCCTTGGACGCATATGTTCCGGGTGACGGGCCGGTGCGGGGCAGGCTTACCCGCGCATTGCTGAATGAGTTGGCCAACAGGACCAAAGGCCGAATTCTGGACTCTGTGAGCGACAACAGGCTGCTACTCGGCCTTTGCGGACGTCCGCTTAGACCATCGACACCGTCGGCTAACGTCCTGAAAACTGACATGCAGGCAACCTGGTTTCGATCTACTGGTTGGCCTGTAACTCCGGCTCATTCAGTACGAATTCTGATTGATTGCCAAGCCGATCAAGCGCGAATTCAATAAACCGACGAACTCGTGCCGGTTGGGCACGGCGGCTACCGTAGTAGAGGTAGACCCCCATATGGTCGGTCATGTGCTGAAGAAGCAAAGGTCTGAGTCTTCCAGCCCGGATATGCGGCGCTGCCGAGATCGCCGACAACTGCCCGATCGCCTGACCGTCCAGCACCGCTCGCAGTTCGAGTTCGATGTCGTTGGTAGAAATTGCGGGCGGCAGGTCGCGGCTGACTAACTCGCCATCGACTTTCACGTACCACGGATAGACCTTCCCGGTCGCCGGATGGCGAAAGACGCTACACCGATGCGCGGCCAGGTCTTCAAGGCGCAGTGGCAAGCCATGCCGCTCCAGATAGGCCGGCGATGCACAGATGATCAACTGGATGGGGAAGAGCTTTCGGGCAATCAAGCCTTCTTCGGGGGGCGCACCGATCCGGAAGCCAACATCGGCCCGCTCCAGCACCCAGTTGCTGATGTGATCATCGAGATGCAGGTCGGGCTGTATCTCCGGGTATTGCTCACAGAACGCATTGAGTACCGGCCATATCACCGGAACAAAGCCCGAGCGGGGTGCGGCGATGTGGAGTGGCCCGGCGATTTCGTCCTTGGCGCTGCGGACGCGTTGCAGGGCTCGCTCCAGCATCGCCAAGGCGGGCTGCGTAGCCTCCAGGAGTTGCTGCCCTTCGTCGGTCGGGGAAATGCTGCGGGTCGTGCGATGCAGCAAGCGGACGCCCAGACGCTGTTCCAGTTGCGACAAGGCCTGACTGGCTGCCTGCGGACTCATGCCTTGAGCGGCGGCGGCCTTGCGCAGGCTACCCAGTTCGACGGCCTTCGCAAAGATTTCCATCGCCCGTAATTCGTTGATTGGCACCGTAGCTCAAGAGGTTGTTCAGAACAGGTCGATTATCAACTTTTAATTGCTACTGGTTCAAGCTTTTTGACCCTATTAAATGGACAGTGAGATGGCTAATCTTCAGCCCAACAGATGAGCACCACGGAAAAGCCGGCACGGCGGAACCGCAACCAAGTATGGCAAAGGACTAGGGCGATGAACTGCACAGATCAAAACGATCGCCAGGATATATCACCGGGGCGCCGGGACTTTCTGACGGCGTCAATGCTGCTGGCAGCCATGACGCTGGTTTCAGGCAATGTGACCGCGGCCGGTAGGGCGGCCCGTGCGCGCAAGCTCGAAATGCCGATGCGTCAGTTGGGCGCCCTCAGGGTCTCGGCGATTGGCTTGGGCTGCATGAACGTGGCCTGGGGTTTTGCGCCGCCGATTCCGAAACCCGATGCCATTCGCCTGATCCAGGACGCCTATGAACATGGAGTCACATACTTCGATTCGGCCGAGGTCTATGGTCCCTACATCAGCGAGGACTATGTCGGCGCCGCGCTCAAACCGGTACGCGACAATGTGGTGATCGCCAGCAAGTTTGGCTTCGATATCGACAGTGCTGGCCAGATTCGTGGTCTTAACAGCCGGCCGGAGCATATCCGAACGGTGGTCGAAGCCTCGCTCAAGCGCTTGGACACCGATGTCATCGACCTGTTGTACCAGCACCGCGTCGATCCCAATGTGCCGATAGAAGACGTGGCGGGCGTGGTCAAACAGCTGATCCAGGAAGGCAAGGTGAAACACTTTGGTCTGTCGGAAGCGGGGGCGGCGACGATACGCCGTGCCCATGCCGAACAACCGGTGGCTGCTGTCCAGAATGAATACTCCATCTGGTCGCGTGACCCAGAGGGCGAAGTGTTGCCGGTCTGCGAGGAATTGGGCATCGGCCTGGTCGCCTGGGGACCACTCGGCAAGGGCTATCTGACAGGAAGCATCCCGGCCTCGGCAACTTTTGCCAAGGGTATCGACCTGCGCGCCACCATGCCACGCTTTACCCACGAAGCGATGATCGCTAACCGGTCCGTGATCGCATTACTGGAAAGGGTCGCAGAACGCCATGGCGTTCTGCCCGGCCAGATTGCGTTAGCCTGGTTGCTCGCCCGGAAGCCATGGATCGTTCCCATTCCCGGCACAACCAAGATCGCCCACCTCCGGGAAAACGTAGCGGCAGTCCAGGTCAAGCTTACTGCCAAGGACGTTGAGGACATCGACACGGGCTACGCCAGTCTCAATATCGTCGGCGAGCGTTCCGCGGAAGCCGTGATGGGGCTGATCGACATCGGCGCCCGTGCCGGTACCTCTTCCGTTGGCGGACACGGCATTTCCCCGCTCCGCCAAACATCGTCCGCGAACTAGGAACAAGGAGAAAGCCATGAGTGAGCAAAACAACGTAAGCGGGGCGCCCATCGAAAGCGTTGGCCGTCGTCAATTCATGGCTGTTGGTCTTGCCATGGCCATGGCAACGATGCCAATCGCTTCGGCTCAGGCTGCTCCCAGTCGTCCACAGGGCCGCATGCCAAAGAGAAAGCTCGGCACTCTGGAAGTGTCCGCGATTGGCCTCGGCTGCATGACCATGAATGGAGGGCAGTACAACCCGCCGAAGGATACGCAGGAGATGATCGCCCTGATTCATCAGGCGGTTGAACGCGGGGTGACCTATTTCGACACAGCCGAGGTCTATGGCCCCTTCGTTAATGAAGAACTCGTTGGCAAGGCACTGGCCCCGTTCAAGGGCGATGTGGTGATCGGGACCAAATTCGGCTTTGACATCGACGCGAACGGGCGTCGGACCGGCGCTCTGAACAGCCGCCCGGAACATATTCGTCAGGTAGTCGATGACTCCTTGAAGCGTCTGAACGTTGAGGCCATCGACCTGCTGTACCAGCATCGCGTCGATCCCAAGGTGCCCATCGAGGATGTGGCTGGTACGGTCAAAGACCTGATCGCCCGCGGCAAGGTCAGGCACTTTGGCCTGTCGGAACCCGGCATGAAAACCCTGCGCCGGGCACATGCCGTTCAACCCGTGACAGCAGTGCAAAACGAATACTCGCTGCTGTGGCGAGGCCCGGAACGGGACGAGTTGTCCATCTTCGAGGAACTGGGCGTTGGACTGGTGTCTTGGAGTCCACTGGGACTGGGCTTCCTGACCGGCAAGCTTGGCCCTAACTCCCGTTTTGACGGTCCTGGCTATACCGACTATCGAAGCTTCAACCCGCGCTTCACCCCGGAAAACCTCAAGGCGAACATGCCCTTGGTCGAAATGTTGCAGTCCTGGGCCAAGCGCAAGGAAGCGACTCCCGCTCAGGTGGCGCTCGCCTGGTTACTGGCCCAACGCCCCTGGATTGTGCCGATCCCAGGTACAACCAATCCGGCCCACCTGGATGAAGACTTGGGAGCGCTGTCGGTACATTTCACGCCTACCGAACTGCATGAGTTCAATACCGCGTTCGCATCCATCACTGTTCATGGTGAGCGCTTGCGCAAGGAATTGCTGGTCATGTCGGGCCAAGAAGCTCCAACCAAGGAGTAATCCCCATGAAAAACATCATTGCCACCGTGGCCACGGCTGGCTTGATTGCAAGTGCTGCTGGTGCCGAAGAACTGGCGGGCGTTCAAGTCACCCACATTGGTACGCAAGCGTCTGCCGCCGGCCCCACCGAGTTCTTTTCAGGGGTTGTCCGCATTGACACCCCTTTCAAAGGCAGCGGCCAGGCACGTATCAGCGGTGCCACCGTCACCTTCGAGCCTGGTGCGCGAACTGCCTGGCACACCCATCCGCTAGGACAGACCCTGATCGTGACCGCGGGCTCAGGGAGGGTACAGCAATGGGGTGGCCCGGTGCAGGACATCCGGGCCGGCGATACGGTCTGGATTCCACCCGGGGTCAAGCATTGGCACGGTGCTTCTGGCAGCACCGCGATGACGCATATCGCCATCGCCGAAGTGCTCGATGGCAATGTCGTCGAATGGCTGGAAAAGGTCAGCGACGACCAGTTCGGAAGTCGATAGGCCAAGCTGAATAACGAAAGGAACACATCATGGGCAAAGTTGTTGTCGTCATTGGCCCGGGTTCGATTGGCCAAGCCATCGCAAGAAGGGTTGGAGCGGGCAAGAAAGTTCTGCTGGCCGATCTGCGTGAAGAGAATGCTCTGGCTGCAGCCAAGACTCTCCACGATGCCGGGTTTGAGGTCAGCACCGCCGTGGTCGATGTTTCGTCACGGCAGTCAATCCATGAGTTGGTCGAGCAAGCGCAGGCACTTGGTGACATCAGCGGGCTGATTCATGCCGCGGGTGTCTCGCCAACGCAGGCATCTCCCGAAACCATCCTGAAGGTGGATCTGTACGGTACTGCCGTCGTGCTGGAAGAGTTCGGAAACGTGATTGCCCGGGGTGGTTCCGGTGTCGTTATCGCCTCGCAATCCGGCCATCGTCTGCCGGCATTGACCGACGAACAGAACAAGGCGCTGGCGCTTACCCCAGCCGATGAACTACTGACGCTGCCGATGCTTCAGCCGGATCAAGTGAGCGATCCACTCCGTGCCTATCAGTTATCCAAACGCGCGAATTCGCTACGGGTCATGGCCGAGGCGGTTCGCTGGGGCAAGCGTGGCGCCCGGATCAACACGATCAGCCCCGGAATCATCATCACACCGCTCGCCAGGGATGAACTCACGGGCCCGAGAGGGCCGGGCTACCGGCGGATGATTGACCTGTGTGCCGTCGGCAGAGCCGGAACGCCGGATGAAGTAGGCAACGTCGCCGCCCTGCTGATGGGGCCGGATGGCGCGTTCATCACTGGCAGTGATTTCCTGATGGATGGCGGCGTCACGGCTGCCTACTGGTTTGGTGAACTGGCCCCCGCCACATGAAGCTCGCTCTTGCGAAATTAACCGACAGAAACAACGGAGGAATCAACATGGAAAACTTCACCTTCTTCAATCCGACCAAGATCGAGTTCGGCACGGGCAAGGAGCAGCTGATTGGCCAGATTCTGGCCGGGCATGGCATCAAGAACGTCCTGCTGTGCTACGGCAGCGACCGGATCAAGCGCGACGGACTGTTTGCGACGGTGAGTGACAGCCTGAACGAGCGTGGCGTGCGATACGTCGAATGCGGCGGAATTGTCAGCAACCCGGTGCTTTCCAAAGTCCGCGAAGCCATTGCGCTGGCCCGCACGCATCAGGTCGATGCCGTCCTCAGCGTGGGCGGCGGCTCGGTGCTCGACAGCTCCAAGGCCATCGCCGCCGGCGCGCTTTACGCTGGCGATGTGTGGGACTTGTTCATCGGCAAGGGCAGCATCGAGGCTGCTCTGCCGGTTTTCGACATCCTGACGCTGGCAGCTACCGGCAGCGAAATGAACAACGGCGCTGTGGTCACCAATGAGCAAACCAAGGAAAAGTTTGCCATCAGCTCGGTACACACCTTCCCCAAGGTTTCCATCGTCAATCCCGCGCTGATGCAGACGGTGTCGCGCGACTATCTGGTGTATTCCGCTGCCGACATCATCGCGCACGCGATCGAGGGCTATTTCACCGCTACGGAGCAGCCCAGATTTCATTCGCGCATGGTCGAAGCCATCATCAACACGGTGATCGAAACGACCGAGACCCTGCTCGAAAACCCGCAGGACTATCACGCCCGCGCCGAATTCGCCTGGGCCTCCACACAAGCCCTGAACGGTCTGATCTATGCCGGCACGGCCGGATTTAGCTACCCCAACCACATGATCGAGCACTCCTTGTCGGCGCTCTTCAATGTGCCACATGGCGCCGGCCTGTCGGTGGTCATCCCGGCCTGGATGAAGTGGTATCACAGCCGCAATCCGCAGCAGTTCCAGCGTTTTGCCCAACACGTATTCGGCGTGGATACCCCCGAACAGGGTATCGCTGCGCTGGAGGCGTGGTTTGACAAGATCGGCACACCCACCCGTCTGTCCCAGTTGGGGATTAGCGAGGCTGACTTGCCGAAGACCATCGAAAACATCCTCGGCAACGCCCAGTGGTTCGGCATCGCCGAGATTTACACGCGCGACGTCGTTACCACCATTCTCAACCACGCACGGCAATGAGCCTGAACGTATTGATCCTGGGTGCCGGTGGCCAGATCGCGCGGGTGGCCACCGAGCTGTTTCTAAAGACAAGTGATGCCCACCTGACGCTGTATCTGCGCCAGGCGCAACGTCTGGGTCGGGCAAATACAGACCGTGTCCGCGTAGTGGAGGGCGACGTGCTCGATCTACCGGCCCTCACGGCAGCCATGGCTGATCAGGATGTGGTCTACGCCAATCTGGATGGACCTTTGGAACAGTTGGCGCTGAATATCGTGGCGGCCATGCGTGAAACCGCGGTGCGTCGCGTGATCTTCGTCAGTTCGATGGGCATCTACCGCGAAGTCCCCGGGGAGCACTACCGCAGCATTCTTGACCCGTACCGCGACGGTGCAGCGGTCATCGAGGCGTCCGGGCTCGACTACACCATCATCCGGCCAGCGTGGCTCAACAACCGGGATGAAGTCGCTTACGGCACAACGCAAAAAGGTGAGGCCTTCAAGGCCAAGGATGAAACCGTATCGCGCAAGAGTGTCGCCCACCTGATCATCAAGCTGGCGACCACGCCTGGACTCGAAATCGGCAGCAGTCTGGGTGTCCACCGAGAAGACAATTAATGCGAATACTCGACATGAATACACCAATGCAAACACGCAAACTTGGCAGTAGCGGACTTGAAGTATCGGCCCTCGGTCTGGGTTGTATGGGCATGAGCATGGCCTACGGCCCTCCGGCCGAGAAACGGGAAATGATTTCTCTAATCCGCCACGCCGTCGAATGGGGCATCACCTTCTTCGACACGGCGGAGCTCTACGGCCCTTATGTCAATGAGGAACTGGTGGGTGAAGCGCTAGCTCCCTTCAAGGGAGAGGTGGCAATTGCAACAAAATTCGGTATCCGTATGGAGGGTGGTCAGCAAATCCAGTGCAGCCGTCCCGAGCAAATTCGCCTGAGCGTCGAAGGTTCTCTGAAACGACTGGGCGTCGAAGCCATCGACCTTTACTACCAGCATCGCGTCGATCCTGATGTGCCGATTGAGGAGGTTGCAGGCACGGTTAGACAACTGATTCTTGAAGGCAAGGTCAGGCATTTCGGAATGTCGGAGGCAGGTGTCAATACCATCCGCCGTGCTCATGCCGTTCAGCCGCTGACTGCGGTTCAAAGCGAATACTCCTTGTGGTGGCGTCGTCCGGAAGAAGAACTGCTGCCGACGCTGGAAGAGCTGGGTATCGGCTTCGTTCCGTTCAGTCCGCTCGGCAAGGGCTATCTGACCGGAACGATTGATGAAAACACCCACTTTGACAGCTCTGACTTCCGAAACCTCGTGCCTCGATTTGCGGTTGATGCGCGCAGGGCAAATCGCTCGTTGGTTGATCTGCTGAAGGGGATTGCCGTGGCGAAAGATGCAACACCGGCACAGATTGCCTTGGCCTGGCTGTTGGCAAGGAAACCTTGGATCGTTCCGATACCAGGCACCACCAAGTTGCGGCGTCTGGAAGAAAACCTGGGGGCAGCCTGGGTGGGGTTGACGCAGAGTGATCTGGCTCGAATTGACGCCGCGGCTGCCAACATCCCCATCCAGGGTGAGCGCTACCCAGAGGCACTTGAAAAACGGACAGGACTTTGAGCAGCAAGCAACTTCAGTCGGCTACTGCCGTCACTGACTCAACCGAAGACAAAGGGCTCAGGGTGCTCGTCATCCTGAGTGCCTTGATGTCTTTCGCGTCAATCTCGACCGACCTTTACCTTCCAGCCCTGCCGGCCATGGGCGAGTCGCTGCATGCTGATGCCGGCTCGGTCGAGCTGACTATTTCCGGCTATCTGATCGGTTTCAGTATCGGTCAGCTTTTCTGGGGACCTATCGGTGACCGTTACGGTCGGCGCCTGCCGATCACCCTCGGCTTGCTGCTGTTTATCATCGGTTCGGCCGGCTGTGCCATGTCGGACAGTGTTCCGACGATGATTGGATGGCGCATGGTGCAGGCTGTCGGGGCCTGTGCCAACGTCGTTTTGGCCAGGGCAATGGTTCGTGATCTTTACGTGGGTCACCAGGCGGCCCGGATGCTGTCCGTTCTCATGACGGTGATGGCGATAGCCCCGCTGATCGGGCCCAGTGTAGGCGGCATGATTCTCCACCTGTCGTCATGGCATGCCATATTCTGGACGCTGGTCGGTGTCGGCATGGCTACCCTATGGGCGCTAACCATCCTGCCCGAAACCTTGCCACCCGAGCGGCGTAATCCGCAGTCGATCACGTCGGCTGTCCTCGGCTACGGGCGGCTACTTCAGCAACCTCGTCTTCTGGCCTATGCCGGCGTCGGTGGGAGTTTCTATGGGGGAATGTTTGCCTATGTGGCGGGCACGCCTGTTGCCTACATCTCACACCACCACGTTTCTCCTCAACTCTATGGCCTTCTATTCGGACTGGGAATTGTCGGAATCATGGTTGCCAACCAGATCAACGCCAAGTTGGTTTGCCGCTTTGGTATTGATCGAATGATCAGCTTCGGGGCTGGCCTGGCCACCTACGCTGGAATTGTTGCTGCCCTTAATGCTTGGCAGGACTGGGGCGGACTATGGGGCCTGGTTGTGCCACTGTTCTTCTTTGCGTCCGCAACGGGCTTTATCGTGGCCAATGCCATTGTAGGGGCAATGGACGGATACCCTGAGCAAGCTGGTGCGGTTTCCGCACTGATCGGAGCCATTCAGTACGGCACGGGAATCCTTGGTTCGGCGTCTGTCGGTTATTTCGCCAACGGCACGCCATTCCCGATGGGAATAACCATTGCCTGCTTCGGTATAGGGAGCCTGTTTTTTTCCTTCGGGCTTAAATCACACCGCAAACCGCTAGCCAATACCGCTTGATTCAAATTCAATGGGATTTATTGGGAGCAGGCAGCGCACTTCGACGCTTACGACTTAAGTAATTCTGAGGCAATACCACGGGTATCTTTTGGCCTTCCGCGCCACCACTCTACGGGAAGTGAAGATGTTTTTTCAGACGAACATAAAAATCAATGGCATGGCCTGCGTGGCAGCCGCTATTGGACTTTTTTCGGGGACTATCATGGCCGCAGACTACACGAAGAATCCGTTCACTTTGGCGTATGACGGAGCAATCACGGAGAATGTCAAGGGCGCCGTAAATATCAATCCGGTCAAGTACAAGCTCAACGGACTGGATATCGCCGCGAATGTATATACCCCGGCCAACTACGACCCAAACAGGAAATATCCGGTGATCGTAGTCGCGCATCCTAACGGTGGCGTCAAGGAGCAGGTGGCAGGCCTGTACGCGCAGCGCTTGGCTGAACAAGGCTACATTACGATCACCGCGGATGCGGCGTACCAAGGGGCAAGCGGCGGGCTGCCGCGCAGCGTGGACAAGCCTGCGAACCGTATCGAGGATATCCATGGCATGGCCGATTTCATTACTCAGTATCCCGGAGTCGATGCGAAACGCCTGGGGCTCCTCGGCATCTGCGGCGGCGGTGGCTACTCCTTGGCCGCTGCGGCAACCGACAAGCGGTTCAAGTCGATCAGCACCGTAAGCATGTTCAACTCCGGACGGGTTCGTCGCAATGGCTACGTCGATTCCCAACTTGGCAGCATCCAACAGCGCTTGCAGCAGGCTGTCGACGCCCGCGCTCAGGAGACGGCTGGAGGGGAAGTGCTTTATTCCGGCGACGCCAATCTGACGGATGAGCAGATCGCCAAATTGCCGTTCGACCTTTATCGACAGGGTTATGCGTACTACTGGAAGACGCATGCGCACCCCAACTCGACGTTCAAGTACACCACGAGCAGTCTGCTGGACCTGATGCGCTTCGACGCTACCGACCACCTCGAACTGATTCAGCAGCCGTTGCTGATGATCGCAGGCAGCAAGGCCGATAGCCTGTACATGAGCGAGGATGCGTTTGCCAAAGCCACCGGCACGAAGGACAAGGAATTGTTCAGGATCGATGGTGCGACACACATCGAAACGTACTGGGTTCCGAAGTATGTCGATGCAGCCCTTACCAAGCTGACGGCGTTCTACGCGAGAACCCTGTAAACCTTGGTGCGCTTTGCTTCAGCTTGTCACCATCAGATGAGAGGGAGTTGTCGATGTGTCACGTAACGTTGAACAACGGAATTGCGATGCCGATCCTTGGCTTTCGCGTGCCTTGGAAGAGGCGCATCGAGAAGGCAAGCTCCGCGTGATCGGTGTGAGCAATTTTCAGCCGGACCGCCTGATGGACATCATTGCGTTCAACGAGATTCGCCCTGCGGTCAATCAGATCGAAGTCACCCCTTCCACCAGCAAGCCGAAAGCCTGTTATTCATGGGCGAGAATGATGTACAGGCGGAAGCGTGGGCTCCGTTTGCCGAGGGCCGTAATAGCCTCTTCCAGAACGAACTGCTCGCCGCCGTTGGTGAAAGCATGGCAAATCTGTTGGCCAAGTGGTTCTGCGCTGGTTGATCCGGCGTGACATCGTGACACTCGCCAAATCGGTACGCCGTGAACGCATGGCTGAGAACCTGAATGTGTTCGATTTCACGCTGGACGAGAAAGACATGGCCAGCATTGCCACGCTTGAGACGGGCACCTGCAGCTTCTTTTCGCACCGTGATCCGGCAATCGTCAAGTGGATGCAGGAGCGTCAGCTCGACATTTGAAGCAGGACGGCCATTTCAGCATGTTCGTGAGGGAGCCAGCACAACTCGGCCATCAAGTCGTAGTTTGCGGCTCACTACTGGTCGCTTTCGTTGTGCTCAGTGTTGCGCGAAATGGCCCCTGTTGAAGTTCCGAACTGGTGGGTTAGGGGCGGAAGTATGCGCCCGCCGGAACTGGGAGCGGACGTTCAATCGTCCAGTACTGACATTGTCAGCAACCCGACCGCATTGCAGACGTAGCTCGGTAGGTGCGCCAACGTCCGCACTGGCCGAAATCCGGCCTCATGCTGTGACAATAGGCAGTTCCTGGGCCAAAGCGAATACTCGACGCGATGATCATCGCTGCAGTTAAGGCGAATGCTTGGGCCCAAAAAAATCCCCGGTGCGCAGTTGATCACCGGGGATTCTTTACTTATGCGCCAACGCACAGCACATCGGCGCATATTGCCTCGATAAGTCTAGCCGCAGGCACCGACTGCGCCGCAGGCGGTGCAGAAGTCGCAGCCGTCCTTTCGGATCACGGTGTGGTTGCCGCACTCGTTGCACAGCTTGCCGGCGGTCGGCTTGGCGGCGGTGCTTTCCTTCGGCGTTTCGAGAATGCCCATCTGCGTGATCGGCAGGCCGTTTTCGTCGAGGATGCCGAGCATGGCGTAGCGGTGGATGATCAGGTGCGCGAGGTAGGCAACGGTCGACGGGTAGGTCTGCTGCTTGCGCGTGCCGGGGACGAAGGCCATGAAATCGCCGAGCGGTTCCGGGTAGTCGAGCAGCTTCCTGAGCTTCATGCCGATCCACGCCGGATCGACGACGCGCATGTCGAGCGACAAGAGCTTGGTCAGGCCGTCGAGCGAGCGCGGGTAGTTGCCGGAGAGCCACACCGAGTAGGGGCGGGTGACGCCGTCGGGCAGCGTGATTTCCTTGAGGCCGAGGACGAAGTCTTCGCCGGTGGCCGGGTTGAAAACGTCGACCGTCCACGACAGCGTGCCGTCGGTGCCGGTCTTCGGTTCCTTGAGGCTGAACAGCGCGTCGAGCACCGGCGTCGGGCCGTCGTTGCGGAAGGTGCCGATCTGTTCAACGCGGTACTGGATCAGCTGCGCCAGCGCGGCGACGATCGAGGGCATGCGCTTGTGCTCGCCGTGCGGCGGGAAGGGCATGTCGAAGCCTTCGTCGCTCGCCGTCTTGGCGAGCGATTCGAGCTTGAGCTTAAGCCAGCCCGAATCGTTGGCGCGCATGTCCATCGACAGCGTCTTGGCGACGGCGCCGAGGCCGCGCGGTGCGGCCGGGCCGTTGACCCAGACTTCGAAGGGCCAGGCGCGGCCTTCCTGCTCGACATGGCCGACGAAGAGCGCGAACTTGCCGTGCGGCTGGTCAATCATGTAGGTCCACGCCAGGTTGCCGTCGGCGAGGTTGGGGCGGTTCGGCCAGCGCAGGCTGGAGAGCACCGGTGCCGGCAGCGTCTTGATCGTCAGGCGACGGTTGGCGTCGCCATTGACGAAGTCCTGCGGCTGCTTCTTTTCTTCGGCCTGCTTCTGCGATTCGACCGAGAGCACCGAGCCGAGCACGCTGTTCGGACGGTAGGTGGCGAGCCCCTTGAGGCCCGACTTCCAGGCGCTCATGTAGAGATCCTGGAAATCCTCGTAGGGGTAGTCGCCCGGCACGTTGACCGTCTTGGAAATGGCGGTGTCGATGAACGGCGCGACGGCGGCAACCATGTCCTTGTGCGCCTGCGCCGAGATTTCCAGCGCGGTGACGAAGAAATCGGGCAGCTTTTCAACGTCGCCGCCGGTGTGCTTGTACAGACGCCACGCGTAATCCTCGACCGCGTATTCCTTGAGCGTGCCGTCGGGCATGCGCTTCTTGCGGTTGTAGGTCCACGAGAAGGGCGGTTCGATACCGTTCGACGCGTTGTCGGCAAAGGCCAGCGAGATGGTGCCGGTCGGCGCGATCGACAGCAGGTGCGAGTTGCGCAGGCCGTGCTTGCGAATCTCGGCCTTGATCTCGGCCGGCAGGCGCGAGGCGAAGTTGCCGCCGGAGAGATACAGCTCGGCGTTGAACAGCGGGAAGGGGCCACGTTCCTTGGCCAGCTCGATCGATTCGAGATAAGCCGTGTCGCGCAGGAATTCGGAGATGCGCGAGGCCATCGCCATCGCTTCCGGACGGTCGTAACGCAGGCGCAGCATGCACAGCGCGTCGCCCAGACCGGTGAAGCCGAGGCCGATGCGGCGCTTGTTGGCGGCTTCTTCGCGCTGGCGATCGAGCGGCCAGGCGGTGACGTCGAGCACGTTGTCGAGCATGCGCGTCGACACGCGGATCACCTCGGCAAAGCCGGCGAAGTCGAACTCGGCGCGGTCGCTGAAGGCGTCCTTGACGAACAGCGTCAGGTTGATCGAGCCGAGGCAGCAGCAGCCGTAAGGCGGCAGCGGCTGTTCGGCGCAGGGGTTCGTGGCCTCGATCAGCTCGCAGTAGTAGAGGTTGTTGTCCTTGTTCATGCGGTCGAGGAAGAGGATCCCCGGCTCGGCATGGTCGTAGGTGGAGCGCATCACCTGATCCCAAAGGTCGCGCGCGCGCACCTTGCGATAGACCCACAGGCCGTCTTCACGCTGGTAGGCGCCGGCGCGGCGCATGTCGGCGTTCGGCTCGGCGCGATGCGTCAGCTCGATTTCGGCGTCGGCTTCGACCGCCTGCATGAACGGGTCGGTAACGCCGATCGAGATGTTGAAGTTGGAGAGGTCGCCCTTGTCCTTGGCGTGGATGAACAGTTCGATGTCCGGATGATCGCAGCGCAGCACGCCCATCTGCGCGCCGCGGCGGGCACCGGCCGATTCGACGGTTTCGCACGAGCGGTCGAAGACGCGCATGTACGACACCGGGCCGGAAGCACGCGACTGCGTGCCCTTGACGCGCGCGCCCTGCGGCCGGATCGACGAGAAGTCGTAGCCGACGCCGCCACCGCGACGCATGGTTTCGGCGGCCTGCGCCAGTGCGGTGTAGATGCCCGGCTTGCCGTCGACGACCTCGACGATCGAATCGCCGACCGGCTGCACGAAGCAGTTGATCAGCGTTGCCGCCAGATCGGTACCGGCGGCCGAGTTGATGCGTCCGGCCGGGACGAAGCCGGTTTCCTGCGCCCACTGGAAGCGCGCTTCCCAATGCGCGCGCTGCTTTTCGTTTTCGTTCGCGGCGAGCGCGCGGGCGACGCGGCGGCGCACGTCATGGACGCTGTTTTCCTTGCCTTTGGCGTACTTCTCGATCAGTACCTCGACCGAAATTTCCTGTTCCGGCAGTGGCGCGAATTTGGGGGCTTCGGGGATGGCGGTCAGGGACAACTGCTGTGCTTCGTGGCTCATGTGCGGCTTCTCCGTATTCGGGGTGGGGCGGGCGTCGCGGCGAGGCGACGGGCGCCGGGAAACTGTGCTGCGCTCCGGGCTCGCGTGGCATGGCGAGAAGCGGGCAGGGGTCGTGTGGACGCTGACTAAGCTACTACAGGTAGTGTTGTTGCGCAATCGGTTGACTAGATGTAGTTTTTTTGTGTGTCGCTTTCCGGTGCCGGGAAATGCCGAAAAATCAAGTCATAGCGTGCAACCGTATGTTTTCGCGCCATGAAAAAGACGCCCCGCGGGGCGTCTCTTTTTTGTTGCACCAGCGCTGGTTTTCAGAGGCCGAGCAGCGTCTGTGCGTGGTAGGCGATCATCCATTCCTCGTTGGTCGGGATGACCAGAACGTCGACACTGCTGTTGTGCGCGCTGATGCGCAGGTCATGGCGGGCGTTGGCCTCCGGATTGAGGTAGATGCCCATCCAGGCGCAGTGCAGGCAGACGCGGCGGCGGACTTCGGCCGCGTGTTCGCCGATGCCGCCGGTAAACACCAGCGCGTCGATACCGCCGGCGGCAGCGGCCAGCGAACCCAGTTCGCGCACGATGCGGTAGCAGAACAGATCGACCGCCTGCTGCGCTTCCGGCTTGTCGCTGGCGAGCAGGGTGCGCATGTCCTGCGAGATGCCGGAAACGCCGAGCAGACCGGAATCCTTGTACAGCATCTGCGTCATTTCCTTGACGCCGAGACCCTTGGTTTCCATGAGGTGCAGGACGACACCGGGGTCGAGCGTGCCAACGCGGGTGCCCATCACCAGACCGTCGATGGTCGAGAAGCCGAGCGTCGTCGCGACGCTCTTGCGTCCGACCAGCGCCGCCATGCTGGCGCCGTTGCCGAGGTGGGCGACGACGACGCGGCCCTCGGCGCGCGAGGAGTGCGTCGCCAGCGTGCGCGCAATGTACTCGTAGGAGAGGCCGTGAAAACCGTAGCGCTTGATGCCTTCGGCGCTGATCGAGCGCGGCAGGCCGAAAAGCTGCGCGATTTCCGGTTGGCTGCGATGGAAGGCGGTATCGAAGCAGGCAACTTGCGGCACTTCGGGCAGCAGCGACTGGATGGCGCGCACACCGGCGACGTTATGCGGCTGATGTAGCGGCGCCAGCGGAATGTAGCGCGTCAGTTGCTCAAGCGCCGCTTCGTCGAGCCTGACCGGTCGCGAATAGCGGTCGCCGCCATGGACGATGCGGTGGCCGACGCCGACGATGGTCCATTCCGCCTGGCTGGCGGTGAACCAGCGCAGCAGCTCAGCGAAGGCTTCGGTGTGGCTGGCATGGGCGCCGGTCAGCGTGTGGTCGGCGACGCTGTCACCGGCGTGGTTCTTCGCCTGCAGCCGGATTTCGGCGGTACCGATGCCGTCGATCTGGCCGCAAACCGCCGCTTCCCGCGCCAGCGGGTGGGTGTGCGGAAAGAGCGCGAACTTGATCGACGACGATCCCGCGTTGATGATCAGGATGCCCTGTTTCATTCGGTGACCGGCTGCTTCTGGCGGTTGGCGTGGGCGATGAGCACGGCGACGACGCACGAGGCGAGGCGCGTTTCGGTGGTGTCGGCGCGGCTGGTCAGCACGATCGGCACCTTGGCGCCGAGGACGATGCCGGCGGTGAGCGCGTTGGCCAGGTACTCGAGCTGCTTGGCGATCATGTTGCCCGACTCGATGTCGGGGACGACGAGAACTTCGGCACGGCCCGCTACCGCCGAATGGATGCCCTTGGTCTTGGCGGCGACGATCGACACGGCGTTGTCGAAGGCGAGCGGACCGTCGAGTACGCCGCCCTTGATCTGGCCGCGGTCGGCCATCTTGCACAGCGCCGCGGCGTCGAGCGTCGACTGGATCGCCGGATTGACCGTCTCGACCGCCGAGAGGATCGCCACCTTCGGTTCGGGAATGCCGATCACGTGCGCGAAGTCGATCGCGTTCTGGATGATGTCGACCTTGTCCATCAGCGTCGGCGCGATGTTGATTGCTGCGTCGGTGATCAGGATCGGGCGCGGGTAGGTCGGCACGTCCATCAGGAAGACGTGGCTGATGCGCCGCGCGGTACGCAGGCCGCTGGCGCGCGCCACTACTTCGGCCATCAGTTCGTCGGTATGCAGGCTGCCCTTCATCAGCGCTTCGGCGTCGCCGTTGCGGATCAGCGTCACCGCCATCGCCGCCGCCTCGTGACTGTGGCGGACGTTGACGATGCGGTGCAGGCCGAGATCGAAGCCGTTTTCGGCGGCGACGGCGCGGATCTTGGCTTCCGGACCGATCAGGATCGGATCGATCAAACCGGCGTCGGCCGCCGCCAGCGCGCCTTTCAGCGATTCGCGGTCGCAGGGATGGACGACAGCCATGTCGATCGGCGGCAGTCCGCGCGCGCGCGCCAGCAGTACCTGCAGCCGGGCGTAGCGGTCGGACAGCGGTCCCGGCGGCAGTTCGACCTTGCGCGTACGGTATTTCTCCGGCGGCGCCATCACCTCGGTCGTGCCATGCACGACTTCGAGGTCTTCCTGGTTGGTGCAGCTGCAGTTGAAGATGATGTGCTTGTTGTGCTCGAACTTCTGCTTGACGGTGAGCGTGATGGTGACGGTGTCACCAATGCTCACCGGCCGCGAGAAGTGCAATGCCTGGTCGACGAGGATCGTTCCCGGCCCGGGAAACTGCGTACCCAGCGTCGTCGAGATCAGCGATGCGCTCCACATGCCGTGCGCGATGACTTCCCGGAACATGCCGCTGTGCGCGAATTCAGCGTCAGCGATGGCCGGGTTGCCGTCGCCGGACATGATGGCGAACAACTGGATGTCCTCGGGGCGCAAGGTGCGCGTCAGCGTCGTCGAATCACCGACGTGGATTTCCTCGTAGGTATGGCTTTCGAGGTATTGCTGGGTTTCCTGGGTCATGAGCGAACCTCTGTTCCCGTCAGGCGACGATGTTGTAGCCGCCGTCGATGAAGATCGTACCGCCGGTGAGCGAACGCGCCAGATCACTGACGAGGAAGGCCGACAGCGCGCCGATGTCGTCGGTCGACACCAGTTTGTGCAGCGGTGCGCGCTCGATGGCGTCCTTCATCAGTTCATCGAAGTGCAGGATGCCCGAGCCGGCACGCGTTGCCAACGGTCCCGGCGAGATGGCGTGCACGCGGATGCCGTGCGTGCCGAGTTCCGAGGCGAGGTAGCGCGAAGCCGACTCGAGCGCGGCCTTGACCGGGCCCATGATGCCGTAGTTTTCAACGACTTCGTCGGCGCCGTGGTAGCTCATGGTGAGCAGGCAGCCGCCATCCTTCATCAGCGGTTCGGCAAGCTTGGCCAAGCGGATCAGCGAATGGCAGGAAATGTCCATGGCGCGCAGGAAGCCGTCCTTGCTCGAGTCGACGACGCGTCCGTGCAGGTCGTCACGCGGCGCGAAGGCGATCGAGTGCACGACGAAATCGAGCTTGCCCCACTTCTTGTCGATGGCCTCGAAGACTGCCTCCATCTGGCCGTCGATTTCGACGTCGAGCGGCAGGATCAGTTGCGAGCCAAGCAGTTCGGCGAGCGGCCGGACGTAGGATTCGGACTTCTCGTTGAGGTAGGTGATGGCGAGTTCGGCACCGCAGACATTGAACGCCTTGGCGCAGCCGTAGGCGATGCTTTTGTTGTTGGCAACGCCGACGACGAGTCCCTTTTTGCCGTGAAGATTGAACATTTATTGCTCCCGATAGAGACGATTGGATTTCCGGTTGCTGCCACGCAGCAATCAACGATGTGCCATTAAATCAGCAATGAGGGCGTTTGTGGTGAATGATTTGTTGCACTGCACCCAAGTATTTTCGGGCATGGCACCATTTGCCGCCGCCGGCGTATAATCTGCCTATTTACTGACTCTTCGGTCATTAGCGAGGCTTCGTATGACATTCCCGTTTTCCCGTGGGCAGTGGCTGGTGGCGCTGGCCGTCGCTGGAGTTGTCGCCGTGGCGCTCTATTTCCTTGCCCGGCCGGCGGCTTTGCCACCGGGTTTTGTCAGTGCCAGCGGACGTCTTGAGGCAACCGAGGTTGATGTCGCGACCAAGATCGCCGGCCGGCTGGTCGCGCTGAAAGTGCGCGAAGGCGATAGCGTGCAGGCGGGCGACATCGTCGGCGAGTTCGACGCGGTCGATGTCGATGCGCAGTTGCGCGCAGCGCAGGCGCAGGTGCTGCAGGCACAGGAAACGGTGCGCGAAGCGCATGCCGGCGTGCGCAAGAGCGAGTCCGACGCCGTTCTCGCCGGCCGCACGCTGGCGCGTTCGCAGGAACTGGTGCAGCGCGGTTTCGTCAGCGGCGACCGGCTCGACCGTGACCGCAGCGCGCAGGATGGCGCGACGGCAGCGCTGAGCGCGGCGCGCGTGCGCGTCGCCGAGGCCGAAGCCGGCGTTGCCAGCGCCGTGGCGCGCGCCGACAGCTTGCGTGCGACCGTCGGCGAAACGACGCTGAAGGCGCCGATCACGGGCCGTGTGCTCTATCGGCTGGCCGAGCCCGGCGAGGTGCTGGCAGCGGGCGGCAAGGCGCTGACGCTGCTTGATCTTGGCGACGTCTATATCAACGTCTTCCTGCCCGCCAACGACGCCGGGCGCATCACGATCGGCAGCGAGGCGCGCATTGTCGCCGATGCCTGGCCCGACGAACTCGTTCCGGCGCACGTCAGCTTCGTTTCGCCGAGCGCGCAGTTCACGCCGCGCGAGGTGGAAACGCGCAACGAACGCGAAAAGCTGATGTTCCGCGTGCGGCTCAAGGTCGACCCGGCGTGGCTGCAGGCCAAGGCGCAGCGCATCAACGTCGGCATGCCCGCAGTCGCCTGGCTGCGCCTTGACCCGGCGCAAGCCTGGCCGGAGCGTTTCGGAAAACGCTAGTGGCCGCCTCGGGAGCCCCGCAGATGTCGGCCACCGGCGACAAGCAGCGCCTGGATGGCACGCCGGCGCCGGTCGTGCGCATCGTCGGCGTCAGTCAGCGCTACGGCGCGACGGCTGCGCTCGAGCAGGTGACGCTCGATCTGCCGGCCGGCGGCATGCTCGGCCTGATCGGCCCGGACGGCGTCGGCAAATCGACGCTGCTGGCGCTGATCGCCGGCGCGCGCGTCGTGCAGGCCGGGCGTGTCGAGGTACTCGGCGGCGACATCGGCGACCGCCATCACCGCGCCGCGGTGCAGCCGCATATCGCCTACATGCCGCAGGGCCTTGGCCGCAATCTGTATCCGACGCTGTCGGTGTTCGAGAACGTCGATTTCTTCGGTCGCCTGTTCGGCCAGGATCGCCACGAGCGCAGCGCGCGCATCGACGATCTGCTGCAGAGTACCGGGCTGACGCCCTTCCGCGACCGGCCGGCGGCGAAGCTCTCCGGCGGCATGAAGCAGAAGCTCGGCTTGTGCTGCGCGCTGATCCACGATCCCGACCTGCTCATCCTCGACGAGCCGACCACCGGCGTCGATCCGCTCTCAAGGCGGCAGTTCTGGGAGCTGATCGACAGCATCCGCGCGCGCCGGCCGGGGATGACCGTGCTTGTCGCCACCGCCTACATGGAGGAGGCGGCGCGCTTCGACTGGCTGGCGGCGATGGACGCCGGCCGCGTCATCGGCACCGGCGCGCCGGCGGCGTTGCTCAAGCAGACCGGCGAGACGACGCTCGAAGGCGCGTTCGTCGCGCTGCTGCCGGAAGAAAAGCGGCACGACCACCATACGCTCGCCATCCCGCCGCGTCCGCCGAGCGCCGAGGGCGCAACGCTGGCGATCGAGGCCGACGGGCTGACGCAGCGTTTCGGCGATTTCACCGCCGTCGATCACGTCAGTTTCCGCATCGGGCGCGGCGAGATTTTCGGCTTCCTCGGCTCCAACGGCTGCGGCAAGACGACGACGATGAAGATGCTCACCGGCTTGCTGCCGCCAAGCGAGGGCCGCGCGCTGCTGTTCGGCCAGCCGGTCGACGCGCGCGACATCGAGACGCGCAAGCAGGTCGGCTACATGTCGCAGTCTTTCTCGCTCTACGGCGAGTTGTCGGTGCGCCAGAACCTCGATCTGCATGCGCGCCTGTTCCACCTGCCCGAGTCCGCCATTGCGCCACGCGTCGACGCGCTGGTCAGTCGCTTCGACCTGACCGCCTATCTCGATGCCGCCGCCAGCGAACTGCCGCTCGGCATCCGTCAGCGCCTGTCGCTGGCCGTCGCGGTGGTACATGAGCCGAAGCTGCTGATCCTCGACGAGCCGACTTCCGGCGTCGATCCGGTGGCGCGCGACGAGTTCTGGGCCTTGCTGATCGAGTTGTCGCGCCAGCAGGGCGTCACCATCTTCATCTCGACGCACTTCATGAACGAGGCCGAGCGTTGCGACCGCATCTCGCTGATGCACGCCGGCCGCGTGCTTGCCAGCGATACGCCGGCCGCGCTGTGCGCGGCGCGCGGCATGGCGACGCTGGAAGACGCCTTCATCAGCTATCTCGAGGAAGCCAGTGGCATCGGCAGCAAGCCGGCTGCGCCGGCGGGCGGCAAGGCTGTAGCGGCAGACGTGGCAGAGGATGGTGCGCGCGCGCCGGACGAAGGCGAGGGATCGTCGGCCACCGCGGATGCCGGTTGCGCCGGCAAGGGCGGTGCCGGGTCGCCGGCGCAGCCACCGCCGTGGTTCAGCCTGCGCCGGTTGCTTGGCTATTCCTACCGCGAAGCGCTCGAACTGCGCCGCGATCCGATCCGTCTGGTGTTCGCGCTGCTCGGTTCGGTGCTGCTGATGTTCGTGCTCGGCTTCGGCATTTCCTTCGACGTCGAGGGACTGCGTTTCGCTGCGCTCGACCGCGACCAGACGCCGGAAAGCCGCGAATATCTGCACAACATCGCCGGCTCGCGCTACTTCATCGAACAGCCGCCGCTACGCGATCAGGCTGATCTCGACCGGCAGATGCAGCGCGGCGAACTGGCGCTGGCGATCGAGATCCCGCCGGGATTCGGCCGCGATCTGCGGCGCGGTCGCGCCACCGAGATCGGCGTCTGGGTCGACGGCGCGATGCCCTACCGTGGCGAGACGATCCGTGGCTACGTCGAGGGCATCCATCGCCAGTATCTCGCCGCGCAGGTGTTTGCCAAAACCGGTGCTGAAGCGCCGGCGGTGGCGAGCATCGAATCACGTTACCGCTACAACCAGGACGTGCGCAGCATCTACGCGATGGCGCCGGCGGTGATTCCGCTGCTGCTGATCTTCATTCCGGCGATCCTGATGGCGCTCGGCGTCGTGCGCGAGAAGGAACTCGGTTCGATCACCAACCTCTACGTGACGCCGGTGACGCGGCTCGAATTCCTGATCGGCAAGCAGTTGCCCTACATCGCCATGTCGATGCTCAGCTTCTTCCTGCTGGTCCTGCAGGTGATCGTCTTCTTCGACGTGCCGGTGAAGGGTAGCTTCCTCGCGCTCAGCGTCGGTGCGCTGCTCTACGTGACGGCAACCACCGGCATCGGCCTGCTGATTTCGACCTTCACCAACACGCAGATCGCCGCGCTGTTCGGCACCGCGATCCTGACCATGTTGCCGACCGTGCAGTTTTCCGGGCTCACCTCGCCAGTGAGTTCGCTCGAAGGGCTCGGCTACTGGATCGGCCAGTGCTTCCCGGCGACCTATTTCCTGATCATCAGCCGTGGCGTGTTCACCAAGGCGCTCGGTTTCAGCGAGCTTGGCACGCAATTCCTGGCGCTGGCCGCGTTCATCCCGGTGCTGACGCTGGCCAGCCTGGCGCTCTTGCGCAAGCAGGAGAAATGATGAAGCCGAGCCCCACTTTTTCCAGCCGTTTCCTCGGCCACTTGTCGAACATCTATCGCCTTGGCCTCAAGGAGCTGCGCAGCCTCGGCGCCGACAAGGTCTTGCTGATCCTCATCGCCTGGGCGTTTTCCGGTGCCATCTACGAGGCGGCGACCGGAACCTCGCTCGAACTGCGCAAGGCGCCGGTGGCCGTGGTCGACCTCGACCAGTCGCCGCTGTCGCGGCGGCTCGCCGACGCGCTCTATCCGCCGTACTTCCGCGCGCCGGACAAGATCACGCTGGAAGAGGTCGATCCGGCGATGGACCATGGCCGCTACTCGTTCACCATCGTCATCCCGAGCAATTTCCAGCGCGACCTCGTCGCCGGCCGCCAGCCCGAGGTGCAGCTCAACATCGACGCGACGATCATGAGCCAGGCCTTCATCGGCGCCGGTTACATCCAGAACATCGCCGCAGCCGAAATCGGCGAGTTCCTCACCGGCCGGCGTGACGGTAGCGAGGCGGCGATCAAGGTGGTGACGCGCGCGCGTTTCAATCCCAATCTCAACGGCTTGTGGTTCGGCGGCGTCATGGAGGTGATCAACAACATCACCATGCTGACGATCATCCTGGTTGGCGCGGCGCTGATCCGCGAGCGCGAGCACGGCACCATCGAGCATCTGCTGGTGATGCCGCTGGCGCCTTTCGAGATCATGCTGGCGAAGATCTGGGCCAACGGTCTGGCGGTACTTGCCGGCGCAAGTTTCGCGCTGTTCGTCGTCGTGCAGCAGGTGCTGCAGGTGCCGATCGCCGGCTCGACGCTGCTTTTCCTGGCCGCGGCGGCGCTCTACCTGTTTGCCGCGGCGTCGATCGGCGTTTATCTGGGGACGGTTGCGCGCTCGATGCCGCAACTGGGTCTGCTGATCATCCTGGTGATCATCCCGCTGCTGCTGCTGTCCGGCGGCGTGACGCCGCGCGAGAGCATGCCTGCGGCAGTGCAGGACCTGATGCTGCTGGCGCCGACGACCTATTTTGTGCGTCTGGCGCAGGCGATCCTCTACCGTGGTGCCGGCCTGACGGCGGTCTGGGTCGATCTGTGCGCGATGCTGGCACTGGGCAGCGTGTTCTTCACGCTGGCACTGCTGCGTTTCCGCCGCTCGGTGACGCAGACACAGGTCTGAGCGGCGGGTCCGGCGATGAATTTTCGGGATTAGCGATAGACGAGAACCGGGATCTTCGAATGCGTCAGTACCTTGTTCGTTTCACTGCCGAGCAGCAGGCCGCTGAAACCGCGCCGGCCGTGCGAGGCCATGAAAATGAGGTCACAGCCACTGCGCGTTGCCGCTTCGATGATCGCTTCGTAGGGAACGTCGCTGGTCAGCGACAGCGTCTGGCAATCAACGCCGGCTTCGGCGGCGATCTGCTCGACAAAGGCGAGATTCTCGCGCGCCTGCTGTTCGGCGAGCTCGGAAAATTTTTCCGGCGAGGTCGGGTCGATCAGCGCCCCTTCGCCGTAGTAAGTTACCGGGTAACCGGGTTTGGCGAAGAAAGCAGTGATACGCGCGCCGGTTTCCTTGGCGAAAGTAACAGCACGACGGGCGTTTTCCTGCGACAGCGCGGAACCGTCCGTGGGAACGAGGATGTTTTTGAACATGGCGTGAATTCCTTGTCTGGGAGAGCGGCGGCAAGCCGCAGGGGAATGCTACGCCTGGCAAGGGCCGGCCTACAACCGGGCAGGCTTTAGGGGCGCTCAATGGGCGCAGCAATGCAGCGAAGTGTGCATTGAAGGGAGAGCAAATAATGAAAATCACGTTTCACGGTGCCGCCGGCGAGGTGACCGGCTCGTGCACGCTGATCGAGAGCGCGACGGCGACCTTTCTCATCGATTGCGGCATGTTCCAGGGCGGCGGTGAGGCTTACGCCAAGAATCTGCGCGCGCTGGCCTTCGATGTGCGCCGGCTCGATTTCGTCATCCTGACACACGCGCACATCGACCATTCCGGTCTGCTGCCGCGGCTGGCGATGCTCGGCTATCGCGGGCCGATCTACACGACGCCGGCGTCGATCGACCTGGTCGAAGTGCTCCTGCTCGACAGCGCGCACATCCAGGAGAAGGAAGCCGAATGGCAGCTACGGCGCCGTCACCGCAAGGGCAGCCCGGCGCGTGTCGCGCAGCCTCCGCTGTACACGGTGACGCAGGCGCAGGCCTGCCTGACGCAGGTGCGTCCGGCCGAATACGACGAGACCTTCTCGCCGGCAACCGGCGTGCGCTGCCGCCTGCGCGACGCTGGACACATCCTTGGTTCGGCGATTGTCGAAGTGTGGCTGGAAGAAGCCGGCCGCACGCGCAAGCTGGTGTTTTCGGGCGACCTGGGTCAGCCCGGTCGGCCGGTGCTGAACGACCCGAAGCTGATCGACGACGCCGATGTGCTTTTCGTCGAATCGACCTACGGCAACCGTCTGCACCGGCGACTCGACGAAACCGAGGACGAGATCGTTGATCTCTTCCAGCGCACGCTGCACCAGCGCCACGGCAACGTCATCATTCCGGCTTTTGCCGTCGGCCGCACGCAGGAAATGCTGTTTGTCCTTGCCGATCTGGTGCGGCGTGGGCGGCTGGCGCCGCTCACCGTGCATGTCGATTCGCCGATGGCGAGCAAGGCAACGCAGATCACGCTGCGCCACGAAGAGTTGCTTGATGGGCCGACGCTCGATCTGCTCGACTGGCAGCGCGCGCATCCGGAGCGGATGCGTGTCGAGTTTGTCGCCGACGCCGAGGAATCGATCCGCCTCAACGAAGTCCGTTCGGGCGCGGTCATCCTTTCGGCGAGCGGCATGTGCGACGCCGGACGCATCAAGCACCATCTGCGCTACAACCTGCCGCGTGCCGAGTGCGCGGTGCTGATCACCGGTTTTCAGGCGGCGGGAACGCTCGGTCGGCGGCTGGTCGATGGGGCGCGTCTGGTACGCCTGTTCGGCGAGCCGACGCCGGTACGCGCCGAAATCTGCACCATCGGCGGCTTGTCGGCGCACGCCGACCAGGCGGCGCTGCTCGGCTGGCTCGGTGGCTTCAAGCGGCCGCCCGGACGCACCTTCATCATGCACGGCGAGGCGGAAACCGCGGCGCTGTTCGCTACCGTCGTTCGTCAGCAGCTCGCTTGGGAGCAGGTGGAAGTTCCCGCCTTGCTGCAGAGTTTCGTACTTTGAAGCACGGCGTATGATGCAGCTTGCCCGCATCCACTTAGCATGGAGAGTGAAATGAACACGCCCGATTTTTCTGCACGGAATCATCACGGAATTGATGTTGCCGGTGCCAGCTTTCTTGAGAGCGTCAATACCGCGGTGCAGGAGCGTATTGACCCCTTCGGGCTGAGCAGCTCGATCGTCAATGCCTATGCGGCGTGGTTGTTGCATCCGCTGGAGCTGTCGCGCGCGCTCAGCGGCCTGTCCGGCGACCTGCTCGCGCTGCAGACGCATATCGCGTGCCGCTCGCTCGGTCTGCCGGCCAGCGACGTGGTGACGCCGCATGCCGACGACACGCGGTTCAGTGATCCGGTCTGGAGCGAAGTGCCGACCTGGGACATCGTCAAGGAAACCTATCTGGCGCTGACGCACCGCCTGCAGGACATGCTTTTCGCCACCCCCGGCCTGTCCGAAAAGGAGCGTCGGCGTGCGGCTTTCTGGGTGCGCGAATGGCTCAATGCGGTGTCGCCGACCAATTTTTTCTGGAGCAATCCGGTTGCGCTGAAAAAATTCGTCGATAGCCGCGGCGAGAGTCTCAATCGCGGCTTCGCCGCCTTTCTCGACGACGTCAAGGCGAAGAACATCCGCATGGTCAACGAGAACGCGTTCAAGGTCGGCGTCGATCTGGGACTGACGCCCGGTCGCGTCGTGCTGAAGAACCGCCTGCTCGAACTGATCCACTACACGCCGACGACTCCGACCGTGCATGCGACGCCGATTGTCATCGTCACGCCGTGGATCAACAAGTACTACATCCTCGACCTGACGCCGAAGAAGAGTCTGGTCAAGTTCCTCGTCGACCAGGGCTACACGGTCTTCATCACCAGCTGGAAGAACCCGACTGCCGACATGTCCGAGGTGCGCTTCGATGACTACCTGCTCGAAGGCGTCGATCAGGTGGTGCAGGCGGCGCAGCGCTTCTGTGCCGTCGACCAGGTGCATCTGGTCGGTTACTGCATCGGCGGCACGCTCAGCGCGACCTACATGGCGTGGGCGAAACGGCAGTACGGCGAGGAGAAGAACCCGGTCGCGCACTGGACGCTGTTCGCGACGCTGACCGACTTTTCCAAGCCGGGCGATATCGACGTCTTCATCGACGAGCCATGCATCCGCGCCATCGACGAGATGATGGCGAAAAAGGGCTACCTCGACGGCAGCGAGATGGCCTCAAGCTTCCGCCTGCTGCGCTCGAACAGCCTGATCTGGCATTACTTCGTGCATAGCTATCTCTACGGCGAACCGCCGCCCGACTTCGACGTGCTGTTCTGGAACGTCGACGCGACGCGCATGCCGCGGGCGATGCATTCGTTCTACCTGCACGAGATGTATCTCAAGAACAACCTGATGAAGCGCGACGCGCTCTCCATCGCCGGCCAGCCGATCGACCTCGACCGCATCGACCAGCCGCTCTACGCCGTCACCGCCGAGGACGATCACATCGCGCCCTGGCAGCAGTGCTACCGCATCCGCAAGTTCGTCAACGTCAAGGCGCCGGTGCGCTTCGTCCTGTCGTCGTCAGGACACATCCTCGGCATCGTCAATCCGGTCGTCAATCCGCCGAAACGCAGCTACCACGTCGCTGCCGCCGAACGCAACGAGCACTTCGAGCACTGGCAGGCGCGTGCCGAAGCGCACAAGGGCTCGTGGTGGGAAGACTGGCTGGTCTGGCTGGCGCCGCAATGCGGTGAACAGGTGGCGCCGCCCGACGGTGTCGCGGCGGGATTCGCCGATCTCGGCCCGGCACCGGGCAGCTACGTGCTCGAACGCTAGCGCATATGGGCCAAGTGCGGGCCAAGTGCGGACCGGGCGCGGCGCCGGGCTGTTCGCTCGTGTCTTGCCGGCTCCCCTTGCTGCGGGCAGCAGAAGCGGAATTCTCCGGCCTGGATCATGGTCTAGCGCTGGCTTTGGCAGCGAGCCCGAATACTGATACCGGATCTCTGTTGGTTCTATAAAATGGAATCATTGCTGCCAATAATACGAATTTACTTGAGTGCTTGATGCTTGTAGAGTCGCCCGCTCGCGTTGAGCCGTTTTGCCAACACCTGTTTTGCCAAGGAGGTCGTTCATGAACACGCAAAGACAGTCACCCCTGTCGCTCGCCCACTCTGCTGAAAGCGCGCGTCCGTCGCTGCTGGCGACGCACCGCGTGCTGCGCAACACCTATGCGCTGCTGGCAATGACCCTGCTTTTTTCGGCCGGCGTCGCCGGCTTGAGCGTTGCGCTGCGCTTGCCGAATCCGGGAATCATCCTGACGCTGATCGGCTATTTCGGCCTGCTTTTCCTGACCACCAAGCTGCGTGACAGCGGCTGGGGCCTGCTCGCCGTCTTCGGCCTCACCGGCTTCATGGGCTACACGCTCGGCCCGATCGTCGGCCACTACCTCTCGCTGCCGAACGGCGGCCAGACCGTGATGCTGGCGATGGGCGGCACCGGCGCGATCTTCCTCGGCCTGTCGGCGTATGCGCTGGTCAGCCGCCGCGACTTCAGCTTCATGGGTGGCTTCCTCTTCGTCGGCATGCTGACGGTTTTCCTCGCCAGTCTGGCCGGCGTATTCCTGCAGATTCCGGCGCTGTCGCTGGCGGTCTCGGCGGCCTGCGTGCTGCTCATGTCGGGGATGATCCTGTTCGAGACCTCGCGCATCGTCAATGGCGGCGAAACGAACTACATCATGGCCACCGTCAGCCTGTTCGTGAGCATCTACAACCTGTTCATCAGCCTGCTGCAGCTCACCGGCGCCGTCAGCGACGACTGATACCCGCTGCCAGCGTCCTCAAAGATGAAACGGCGCGCCTTCATGGCGCGCCTTTTTTTTTGCGGGTTCGCAAGGCAGAAGCGCCGATCGTAAATTTCTTGATTCGGCTCAAAGCCCAGCGGTCGCCTGCTTGCCGACAATGGGCGCTCTTTTCAAGGGAGTTCTCACATGCTGTCAATCCGCGATTTCATGAGCAGTGACCATCGGCATTGCGACGATCTCTTCGCCGCCGTCGAAGCAGTACTCGAACACGCGCAGGCTGAGCGACTGCCGGCGGCGCAGGCGGCTTTTGCCTCGTTCGCTACGGCGATCGAGGCGCACTTCACGGCCGAGGAAACGCTGCTCTTTCCCGCTTTCGAGGACGCCAGCGGCATGCGTTTCGGCCCGACTGCAGTCATGCGCGATGAGCACGAACAGATGCGCGAGCAAATCCGGCTGGCCGGCGACGCGCTGGCGGCGGGCAGCGCCGATGATTACGCCGGCGAGGCCGAAACGCTGCTGATCCTGATGCAACAGCACAACGTCAAGGAGGAGGGAATCCTCTATCCGATGTGCGACCGTCAGCTCGTCGCGGGGGCTGAGCGGCTGGTCGGGCAGATCGCCGGCTGCATGAGTGGAGCCGGGGCATGAGCGCAGCGGACGAGAAACCCGCGGTGCCGAGCTGCGCCGACTGCTTCGCCGAACCGGCGGCACCGGCCGCGGCCGAACTCAGCTGTGCCGAGGCCTTTGCGCTGGCTGGCGGGATTCTGCCGGGCGTCACTGCCGACCCGGCGGCGGCCTACCCCGGCGTCGACCTCGTCGTTGATGCCTGTGGACTGGAGCCACCCGAGCCTTTCGTTCGCGCCATGGAAGGGCTCGACGCTTTGCCGCCGGGCGGGCGCTTGATGCTGCTGCTGCCGCGGGTGCCGCATCCGCTGTACCGCGTGCTCGCCGAGAACGGCTATGCCTGGCAATGCACGGCGACGCCGCGTGGCGTCTTCGAAATCCTCATCTGGCAAGCGGCCTGAGCATGGCAGTCATTCTCTCGCTCGAGCAGGCGCCGCCTTTTGCCGCTCCGCTGCGTTTCTTTCTCACCGCGCCGCTGTTCGGCATGGCTGTCGCCGCGCTCGTCGTAGTCAGCGGCGAAGAGCTGTTTGCCTCGCGCTGGACGCCGGCGGCGCTGGCGGCAACGCACCTGATCACCGTCGGTTTCATGCTGCAGATCATGATTGGCGCGCTGTTCCAGCTGCTGCCGGTGGTCGCTGGTGCACAGATGCGGCGGCCGCTGGCCACGGCGCGCGTTGTGCACGCGCTGCTCGCCGCCGGAGCCCTGCTGCTCGCCGCCGCCTTTCTCACGCAGCAGGCGCAGCTGTTCGTGCTGGCCGGTGCTTTGCTCGGCGGCGGTGTGCTGCTGTTCGTTACCACCGCGCTGTTCGCCCTGCGCGGACTCGGCGCCGATAGCGCCAGCGTGCGTGACATCCGGCGGGCGCTGTTCGGGCTGACGGTGACGCTCGCTTTCGGGCTGATGCTGGTCGGCGGTTTGGCCGGCGCGTTCGCGGTGCCGTTGCCGCAGGTCGCCGACATCCATCTGAGCTGGGGGCTGGTCGGCTGGGGCGGTGTACTGCTGGCGGGCGTCGCTTATGTCGTCGTGCCGATGTTTCAGCTGACGCCGTCGTTTCCGGGCTGGTTCGAACGGCATTTCTCGCTGGCAGTGCTCGTTTTCCTGATCGCGTGGAGCGTTCTCGATCTGGCCGGCTGGTCGCTGGCGGCGCGCCTGTTTGCCTCTGTCGTCGCGCTGGCGGGTGGCGTGCTGGCAGCGATCACCCTCCGGCTGCAGACGCAAAGCAAACGCGCGAAACTGGACAGTACACAGCAATGCTGGCGCTTCGCCATGGGCAGTGCGCTGGCCGCGGCGATTCTGTGGCTGACGATGTCGGCACTGGTGCTTGCCGGCGATTCGCGGCCGGCGTGGTTTTCGTCACTGTTGGAGGAAACACCGGCGCCGACGCAGTTTGTCGATGGCTCGGGCTGGGTGCTGCTCTGCGGCGTGCTCGTCCTTGTCGGCGCTTTCATGACGGCGATGAACGGCATGCTTTACAAGATCGTTCCCTTTCTCGTCTGGCTGCATGCGCGCAATGCCGGCGGTCGCGGCACGCCGGCGCCGAACATGCGCCAGGTGCTAGGCGAGCCACTGATGCTGCGCCAGGCGCGGACGCATTTCCTTGCCTGCGCCTTGCTGGTGCTGGCGGCGTTCGGGGTGCCGTTCTTGGCGCTCGCCGGCGGTGTCGCGCTGTTCGTCGCGCAGGCGCTGCTGCTTGCCAACCTGCTCAAGGCGGCGGGCGTCTATCGCCGTCATCTACGCGCCAGCATGGCGGCGGCAGCGGCTTAGCGGGAAGGGCCGCGCTACGGCCCGGCGGTTCGTGTGCGGGGGCTCAGCCGCGCTGATGCGACATCAGCTTCTTCAGCCCAGCCGTATCGAGGATGCGCACGTATTTCTGCTGCACGGCGATCAGGCCTTCTTCCTGGAAGCGCGAGAAGGCGCGGCTGACGGTTTCCAGCTTGAGCCCCAAGTAGCTGCCGATCTCGTCGCGCGTCATGCGCAGGTAGAACTCGGCCGGCGAGTAGCCGCGCGCGGTGAAGCGCTGGGAGAGATTGAGCAGGAAGGCAGCGAGGCGTTCTTCGGCGCGCATCGTGCCTAGCAGCATCATGACGCCGTGGTCGCGCACGATCTCGCGGCTCATCACCTTGTGGAAGTGGTGCTGCAGCGTGCGGATTTCGCGCGACAGTCCTTCGAGGTGCGAGAAGGGGATGACGCAGACTTCGCTGTCCTCGAGCGCAACGGCGTTACACGAGTGCGTCTCGGTGCTGATGCCGTCGAGACCGAGCAGTTCGCCGGTCATCTGGAAGCCGGTCACCTGGTCGCGGCCGTCCTCGATCAGCACGTCGGTCTTGAAGAAACCGCTGCGGATCGCGTAGATGGCGTCGAAGCGCTGACCGGCGCGGTAGAGGTGTTCGCCACGGCGGATGCGGTGGCGCGCCGAGACCATTTCGTCGAGCTTTTCCATCTCGCGATGGTCGAGGCCGAGCGGCATGCACAGCTCGCGCAGGTTACAGTTGGAACAGGCGGTCTTGACGACCTCAAGCATCACTTTGTTCGTCGCGCTGCGCTGCGGCATGGTTTTCCTCAAGCAATCCTGGCGAACGAGCCGGTTTGATCCACGTCAAACCCGCTGTTTACGGTTAGTCGCATACTGCGCCCCACTCAGGCAGGCCTGATTCAGGCCGCCGATCCCCGCGAGCAAGACCCAGATTAACGCGCAGAGAGACGCTATGAACAACCCCGTTGCCAACGTAGTTTTCGATCCCGACATGCTCCGCCGCTTCGACGTGAACGGCCCGCGCTACACGTCCTACCCGACGGCTGACCGCTTTGTCGAGGCTTTCGACCCCGAGGCCTACAAGGCCTGGCTCGGCAAGCGCAACATCGGCGGTGTCAAGAAACAGCTCTCATTATACTTTCACATCCCCTTCTGCAACACGATCTGCTACTACTGCGGCTGCAGCAAGATCATCACCAAGGATCACAGCCGTTCGGCCAAGTATCTCCAGTACCTCGACAAGGAGATGGCGTTGACCAAGCAGTACCTTGAAGACGGCGACAACGAAGTGGCGCAGCTGCACTGGGGCGGCGGTTCGCCGACCTTCCTCAACGACGAGGAAATCGCGCAGCTGATGGGCAGCATCAAGAAGCATTTCAAGCTGATCGACGACGGCGAGTACTCGATCGAGATCGACCCGCGCAAGGTCTCGCGCGAAACCGTCGAATTGCTCGGCAAGCTCGGCTTCAACCGCATGAGCATCGGCGTCCAGGACTTCGACGAGGACGTGCAGAAGGCGGTCAACCGCATCCAGAGCGAGGAAGAAACGCTCAACGTGATGCAGGCGGCGCGTGACAACGGCTTCAAGTCGATCAGCGTCGACCTGATCTACGGCCTGCCCAAGCAGAACGTGATCAGCTTCAACCGCACGCTCGACCGTGTCCTCGCCATGAGCCCGGATCGTTTCTCGATCTACAACTACGCGCACCTGCCCAGCCTGTTCAAGCCGCAGCGCCGCATCCTGCAGGAAGACCTGCCGAACGCCGACCAGCGCATGCAGATCCTGGCGCTGGCGATCCGTCGCCTGACCGAAGCCGGCTATGTCTTCATCGGCATGGACCACTTTGCCAAACCCGACGACGAGCTCGCCGTCGCGCAGCGTCAGGGCCGTCTGCACCGTAACTTCCAGGGCTATTCGACGCACGCCGATTGCGACCTGCTCGCCTTCGGTGCCACTTCGATCGGCAAGGTCGGTCCGACCTACAGCCAGAACGTCAAGACGATCGAGGAGTATTACGACCGTCTCGACAACAACATGCTGCCGGTGCTGCGCGGCATCGAGCTGAACGCCGACGACATCCTGCGCCGTTCGATCATCCAGTCGCTGATGTGCCACTTCGAGCTGTCGCTCGAATCGATCGAAATCGCCCACCTGATCGACTTCAAGAAGTACTTCGCGCAGGAACTCGAAGACCTGCGCGAGCACGAAAAGGCCGGTCTGGTACGCATCGACGACAAGTGGATCACCGTGCTGCCGGCTGGCCGCATGCTGGTGCGCGCGATCTCGATGGTGTTCGACCGCTACCTGCGCGCCGACCGCCAGCGCACGCGCTACTCGAAGGTGATCTGACGACGGATCAGCGTCCGCCGTAATGGCCGATCACGGCCTGCTGGCGCTGTTTCTCGTCGGCCTGCTCGGCGGCGGGCACTGCGTCGGCATGTGCGGTGGCATCGTCAGCGCGCTGGCGCTCGGTGCCACCGGCAAGGATTCCACCAGCGGCGGTGATGCCGGACAGAAGCTTCCTCCGCACAGCCAGCCGATCGGCTTTGCCCCGGCAGCGGCAGGAACGTTCTCGGTCTTGCCGCTGCACCTCGCTTACAACGCCGGTCGCATCAGCAGTTACGTGCTGGCCGGCGCAATTGCCGGCGCGCTCGGCGGCGCCAGTCTGGTGCTGGCCGGGCAGTTGCCGCTGCGCCTTGTCCTCGCGGCGCTAGCCAGCCTGATGCTGATCGCGCTCGGCGCGCATCTGGCCGGCATCAGCAGCGTCCTCACCCGCGTCGAACAACTCGGTCAATCATTGTGGCGGCGGATCAGCCCGCTGACGCGACGTTTCCTGCCGGTGCGCAGCGTCGCGCAGGCTTTCCCGCTGGGCCTGTTGTGGGGCTGGTTGCCTTGCGGGCTGGTTTATAGTGCACTGGTAACTTCGCTCGGCAGCGGTTCGGCCGTAAACGGCGCGCTGTCGATGCTCGCTTTTGGTCTGGGGACGCTGCCCAACCTGCTGCTCGCCGGACTGCTGGCGGCGCGTCTGCGCCACTGGCTGAGCCAGCGGAGCGTCCGCGTGGCGGCCGGTCTCGTCGTCGCCGGCTTCGGCATTTCCGGGCTGCTTGGCGTCTGGCGGCTGTGGCCGGCCCTTTAGGAGAAAGCCATGAAGGTCTTGCTTCCCGTTGATGGTTCAGCGCATTCGCTGCACGCGGTCGAACAATTCATCACGTTGGCAAACGAACTCGCCGCTGCACCGGAAGTGCATCTGCTGCACGTGCATCCGCCGGTGCCGGTCGGCGGCGTGCAGAAACATCTCGATCACGGCGCGCTTGACGCCTACTACCGCAGCGAGGGCGAAGCGGAACTCGCTCCTGCGGCGGCGCGGCTCGACGCCGCGGGGCTTGCCTTCCAGCGCCACCTGCATGTCGGCGAGCCGGCGCTGGTGATCGGCCATCTGGCGCAGGAACTCGGCTGCACGCTGGTCGTCATGGGTTCGCATGGCCGCGGTCGTGTGGCGACGGCGCTGCTCGGCTCGGTGGCCGCCGAGACCTTGCGCCACTGCGCCTGTCCGGTCCTGCTGACGCGATGAGCGCGCCGGCCGGCCGCAGGCGCCGGCTCGATCTGCCGGTGAGCGGCATGAGTTGCGCCGCCTGCTCGGCGCGGCTGGAGAAAGTGCTCAACCGCCTGCCGGGCGTGCAGGCATCGGTCGATCTCGCTAGCGAGCGAGCGCGAGTTGATCTGCTTGTGCAGGAGGAGGGCGCGGCGCCGTCGAGTGACAGCGTGGCGACGCCGCAGCAGGTGCTCGATGCGGTCGCCGAGGCCGGTTTCAGCGTTCCCGAGCAGACGATCGAACTCGGCGTCGAAGGCATGAGCTGCGCCGCCTGCTCGGCGCGGCTGGAGAAGGTGCTCAACCGCCTGCCGGGCGTGCAGGCGTCGGTCGATCTCGCCGGCGAACGCGCGCGCATCCGTTACGTGCCGGGGCTGGCCGATCCGGCCAGTCTGGCGCTGGCGATCGGCGGTGCCGGTTTCGTCGGCCGCGTGCTCGACGCGCATTCCGGACGCGCGCGCGCCGAGGAAAAGGCGCGCAAGCTCGCCGTCTGGCGTGGCGAACTGCAGCGTTTCTGGATCGCCGTCGTGCTTTCCGTACCGCTGGTCGCGCCGATGCTGCTGATGCCTTTCGGCGGCAGCGCGCACGAGGAATGGCTGCCGCGCTGGCTGCAGCTGGCGTTGGCAACGCCGGTGCAGTTCTGGATCGGCTGGCGCTTCTATGCCGGCGGCTGGAAATCGCTGCGCGGCGGCGGCGCCAACATGGACGTGCTGGTGGCGCTCGGGTCGACGATGGCCTGGGCGTTCAGCGCCGTCGTCACGCTGCTCGGGCGGCACGATCTGCACGTCTACTTCGAAGCGTCGGCGGCGGTGATCACGCTGGTGCTGCTCGGCAAGCTGCTCGAAGCGCGCGCCAAGCTGCGCATGTCCGAGGCGATCGAGGCGCTGCTGCGCCTGCAGCCGAAAACGGCACGCGTCGAGCGCGACGGTCGCCTGCTCGAGATCGACGCCGGCCTGCTCATTCCCGGCGACATCTTCGTCGTCCGCCCCGGCGAGAGCGTTCCCGTTGATGGCGAGGTGATCGACGGCGCCTCAAGCGTCGATGAAGCGATGCTCTCGGGCGAGAGCATGCCGCTGGCCAAACGTGCCGGCGACCGCGTTTTTGCCGCCACCGCCAACGGCGAAGGCATGCTGCGCTGCCGCGCCACCGGCGTCGGCGAACACACGCTGCTCGCCGGCATCATCCGCCGCGTTGCCGAGGCGCAGGCGTCGAAGGCACCGGTACAGGCGCTCGCCGATCGCATTTCGGCGGTGTTCGTTCCCGTCGTCTGCGTGCTGGCGCTGCTCACCTTCGTCGGCTGGCTGATGGTCGCCGGCGATCTGGCGCAGGCGCTGGTCAATGCCGTCGCCGTGCTGGTGATCGCCTGCCCCTGCGCGCTCGGGCTGGCGACGCCGACCGCGGTTGCCGTCGGCGTCGGCCAGGGCGCCCGCGCCGGCATTCTGGTGCGCGACGTCGGCGCGCTCGAACGTGCCGCCGATCTTTCGGTACTGGTCGTCGACAAGACCGGCACGCTGACGCGCGGCGAGCCGGAACTGAGCGATATCGTGGTGCTGGGGGCTGGCGAAGCAGCCGGCGCGGCCGGAGAAAGCGGGCCGACGCCGCTTGTGGCTGGCGCCGCAGGCGAGGAAACGGATAGCGTCGCTGGCCGGGATGGAGGGGATAGTGTCCTTGGTCGCGAGACTGCGGGCGCCGCCACTTCGCTGGCGCCAGCTGCGCGCGCCATGCTCGGGCTGGCCGCTGCGCTCGAACAGGGTTCAGAGCATCCGCTGGCGCGTGCGGTGTTGCGCCGCGCCGCAGCCGAGGGCCTGCGCCTGCCGCCGGTAAGCGAGTTCCTCGCCGTTCCCGGTCGTGGTATCGAAGCGCGCATTGACGGGCGCCGGCTGCGTCTTGGTGCGCCGGACTGGTTTGCCGCGAGCGAACTGCCGCAGGCGCAGATCGACGCACTCGCCGCCGGCGGCAAGACCGTCGTCGTGCTGGCTGACGACGCGCAGCTGCTGGCTCTGTTCGCCGTTGCCGACGCGCTGCGCGAAACCTCGCGCGCCGCCGTCGCGCGGCTGCGCGCGACGGGAATCCGCGTCGTCATGCTCACCGGTGACAATGCGGCGACGGCGGCGGCGATTGCCGCAGCGGCCGGCATTGATGAATTCCGCGCCGGCGTGCTGCCCGGCGACAAGGCGGCCGCCGTCGAGGCGCTGAAAGGCGGCGGCTCGCTCTGCGTCGGCATGGTCGGCGACGGCATCAACGACGCGCCGGCACTGGCCGCTGCCGACGTCGGTTTCGCCATCGGCGCCGGTTCCGACGCGGCGATCGAGGCGGCCGACCTGACGCTGGTACGCAACGATCTTGGCGGCGTCAACGACGCGATCCTGCTGTCGCGCGCAACGCGGCGCAAGATCCGCGAAAACCTGTTCTTCGCTTTCATCTACAACGCGCTCGGTCTGCCGCTGGCGGCCTTCGGTTTCCTCAATCCGGTCGTTGCCGGTGCGGCGATGGCGATGAGCTCGCTGTCGGTGCTCAGCAATTCGCTGCTGCTGCGCCGCTGGCACCCCTGAGGCGCGGCCGGGGCGGGCGGCGCTGGCAAGTGCTGCCGCGCATTGCCGGGATTCGTTGCCGGCGGGTCGGACAGGCCGGCGGGGCAACGCCAGCGCGGCACCGCCGACGGCGTTCGCGTTATGATTGCGCCTGCGTCGACCGGGCGTCCCCGGCGGCTGGTAACCGAACTGGAGTCTGACTGAAAATGGCAACTATCACCCTGGCTGTCGAGGGAATGATCTGCGATACCTGCGTCGCCAACCTGAACGGTGTCATGCGCGCAATGGCCGGCGTCAATCATCTGCATGTGACCCTGCATCCCGGTCAGGTCGAAATCGATTACGACCCTGACATCACCGGTCTTGATGACTTCCGCGAAGCCATCGAGATGGCTGGTTTCGAGCTCGGCTGAGGGCGGGCGGCGGCCGGTGCCTGCGCTTCTCCGGCCTTGACTGCCCACTTCAGCCGCTCAGCCCATGCGCCGCAGAACGCCACCCCTCATTCCCGGAAAAGTCGAGTCGGCCTGGCTGACGACTGCGCTTTCGGCCACTGACGGCGCGTCTGCGACCGCGGCGACGGTGAGGGAACAGCGCGCCACGGCCCTCATCAGCGATGGCGACGCCCTGTCGCTGGCCGGTGATCTTGTGCAGTTGCTGCGTTTTCCGGGATCGCTGCCGGAATTGCCGCCGGATGCGCTGCCCAGACTGATGCATGAAACCGCGGCAACGGTGCTGGCCGCACCCGCCGGCGAAGGGCGGGCGGCACGGCCGGTCACCATCGGCGGTTTCGGTTCGCTGCTCCTTGCCGCTGCCTGTCTGCCGCTGCTGCCGGAGGCGCCGGCCGCTGTCGGTGGTATTGTCGCGACGCAGGCCCTGTCGGCGGTACTTGGCCTCGGCGTACGGCCGATGCTGGTGCTGGCCGGAACCGCGAGCGATCTGCCCGAAGGCATGCGCGAGCAGATTGTTGCCGGCGCGCGCGCACCGTGCGCGGCCTCGTCGCTGGCGCTGGCCAGCGGGCGTCGCCTGCAGGCGGGAAGCCCGGCCTGCGTGGTCCTGGCGGTGGGCTACGTGCCGCCGGCGCGTTTTGGCTGGCGCGGCGCCTTGCCCGGTGACTGCCTGATCGTCGCCAAGGCGCTCGGTACCGATCTGCTGCTCGCTGCCTGGCGTGCCGGCAGATTGTCGCCGCAGGAACAGGCGCTGCTGCTGGCGACGGCGACGCAGCCGCTGACGCCGGGGCCCTTGCTCGCTTGCCTCGAGCGCGTTCACGCGCAAGCGGTCGCCGGCCAGCGCGGTTTGCTTGGCGCACTGCTCGAGCTGTGCAGCGATGCTTCTCTCAGCGTTGGCGCGTTGATCAACATCACGGCCTTGCCGGTGCTGCCCGCTGCACATCCGCTGGCCGCTGACGGGGTGGATGGCGCTGCGCGGCGTAATCTCGAGCGCGACGGTGCCCGGCTTGCGGTCGACGCGGCCTGGTCCTGCGCCGCGAAGGATGCTGCCGGCGATGGCGATGGCGCCGTGGCGGCTGCGCGCCTCTTCCTCGCCGGTGCAGCGCCGGGTGGCAACCTGCTGGTTTGCTGCGCAGCCGAGGCTGCGACCGAGGTATTGGCGGCATTGCTCGAATACGATTTCGGCAACGCCGCGGTGATTGGTCAGATCGTCGCCGGCGAGCGCCAGGTGACGCTTGCCGGCACGCGCGCCGGGTGGTGCTGACTAGCGCGGACTACTGCGGCGGCGCCGCGCTTCTGCGGGTTTCCGGGCTGCTCACCGCCGCTGGCAGGAGGCTGCCGGGCGCGCTCGTTAGCGGCGCTGGCGAGCTCACCGGCGGAAGTGCGGTTGGCGCAGCAGACGGCGCCGGCGGAAGCGGCAAGGCTGCTGACGGCATTTCTTCCACCGTTTCTGCCTGAACCTTTTTCGCTGGATCGGTGACGATGCTGTCGATCGTCTGAAGAATCAGGTAGGTCAGCGAGGCAAAGACGGTGAATATGATGACCAGCGTCGATTTGCCGGGATTGTTTGCATGGAACTGCTTCAGTGCGCTGCCGATGCCCATCGTTTTTTCCGGGAGAGAGTGGTGGGCGCCTGCGTGCTGCGCCGGCGCCAGCGGTGGCGGACGCCGCCGTTGGCGCCGATTCTATCGCTGACGCCCGCGCGCGTCACCGCCGCGACTATTCCCTAGACTCCGCCCGTCGTCTTGTGGATGAAGCTGGCGCGTTCGATGTCGGTCATCCACACTAGTCCATCACCGATGTGGCCCGTCTGCGAAACGCGCACGATGGCATCGACAATCGCCTCGGCGACATCGTCGGGAGCGACGATCTCGATGCGCACCTTGGGCGTGAAGTCGGTCAGTTCCTCGCGGATCGAGTTGGGCGCGTGACGCGAAGGCGCCGAGCAGCCCTCGGCCTTGCTCACGGTCATTCCAGGAAAACCGGGAATGCCGCGCAGCGATTCGCGCAGGGTGGTCAGCTTGTTCGGGCGGATGACCGCCTTGATTTCCTTCATGGGGTTTCCTTTACGCTTCGGCCGGTTCTTCGTCGAACCAGCGGTAGAGCGTCGGCAAGACGACGAGGGTGAGCAGGGTCGAGGTGATCAGCCCCCCGATGACGACAATGGCGAGCGGTCTTTGCACTTCCGAACCGGGGCCGGTGGCGAAGAGGAAGGGTATCAGGCCGAGCATGGCAACGGTGGCCGTCATCAGCACCGGACGCAGACGCAGGCGCGTACCTTCGATTACTGCCTCGCGGATGTTGCGGCCTTCATGGCGCAATGAGCGGATGCAGGTGATGAGCACGACACCGTTGAGCACGGCGATCCCCCATAGCGCGATGAAGCCGACCGACGCCGGCACCGACAGGTATTCGCCCGAGATGAACAGCGCCACCAGCCCGCCGATCGAGGCGAAGGGCAGCACGGTGATGATCAGCGTCGCGTAGCGGATCGAGCCGAAGAGCAGGAAGAGCAGGAAGAAGATCGCGCCGATGGTGATCGGGATGATGATCGCCAGATGCGACAAGGCGCGTTCCATGTTCTGGAACTGGCCGCCCCACTCGAGGTAGTAGCCTTCGGGCAGTTTGACGCGCGCGTCGACCTTCTGCTGCAGTTCGGCGACGAAACCGCCAAGGTCGCGGTCCTTGACGTTCACGCCGACGACGATGCGCCGCTTGGCCGTTTCGCGCGAGATCTGCGCCGGGCCGTCGGCAACGCTGATGTCGGCGATGTCGGTCAGGCGCAGCTGCGCGCCGTTGGCCGCCGAGACAAGAATGTCGCCGATCGCCTCGACATCGTTGCGGAAGTTCGGCGGCAGGCGGACGACGGCGTCGAAGCGGCGTTCGCCTTCGAAGATCTGTGTCGCGCTCTTGCCGCCGACCGCCGTCTCGATGACGTCGTTCACGTCGGAGACGTTGAGTCCGTGGCGCGCGATCGCCTGACGGTCGATGACGATCTGCAGGTATTGCTGGCCGCTGACGCGTTCGACGCGCAAGTCCTGCGCACCGCGTACCGATTGCGCCAGACGCGAGATTTCCTCGGCCTTCTTCTTCAGCGTGTCGAGGTCGTCGCCGAAGATCTTGATGGCGACGTCGGAACGCACGCCGGTGACCATTTCGTCGACGCGGTCGGAAATCGGTTGCGCCATGACGATCTGCACGCCGGGCAGCGTCGCCAGCTTGGCGCGGATCTCTTCGGCGATGGTGTCCTGCGTCCAGCCGTCGGGCCACTCGCTACGGTCCTTGAGACTGACGATCGGCGTCGACTCGTTCGGCCCCTGCGGGTCGGCCGGCGACTCGCCGCGACCGACACCGGAAACGGCCGATTTGACGCCGGGCACCTGCATCACGCGGCGCATCGCCTCCATTTCCATCTTCACCGACTCGTCGAGCGAGATATTGGCGACGCGGTTGATGCCGGGGACGATCGAGCCTTCCTTCATCTCCGGGATGAAGGCGGTGCCGAGGAAGGGGAAGAGCGCCAGCGCGCCGACGAAGGCGGCAACCGCCAGAAGCACGGTACGGCGTTCATTGTCGATTGCCAGCGTCAGCATGCGGCTGAAGACAGGCTTCACCTTGGCGATCAGCCAGGTGTCGTGTTCGGCGCCGCCCTTGAGCAGGTAGGACGAGAGCACCGGCGTCAGCGTCAGCGACAGCAGCAGCGACATGGCGAGGGCGATGGCGATGGTGTAGGCGAGCGGCGCGAACATCTTGCCTTCCATGCCCTCCAGCGTCATCAGCGGCAAGAAGACGAGAATGATGATGCCGATACCGAAGATCACCGGCGTCGCCACTTCGACGACCGAGCGCAGGATGATGCGGATCGGACTCTCGCCCGAGTCCTTGCGGTGGCCGAGATGCGCGAAAGCGTTCTCGACGACGACCACCGAGCCATCGACCATCAGGCCGATGGCGATGGCCATGCCGCCGAGCGACATCAGGTTGGCCGACAGCCCGTAGCGGTTCATCACCAGGAAGGTGAGCAGCGGCGTCAGTACCAGCGTGGCGACGACGATCAGCGACGAGCGCACGTCGCCAAGGAAGAGGAAGAGTACGACGACGACCAGCAGCACGCCTTCGATCAGCACCTTGATCACGGTCCACATCGCCGCATCGACCAGTTCGGAACGGTCGTAGTAGGGGACGATCTGCAGGCCGCCCGGGAGTATTCCCTTCTCGTTGATTTCCTTGACGCGTTCCTTGATGCGGCCGACGATTTCCTTGGCGTTGCCGCCGGCCATCATCATCACCACGCCGCCGACCGATTCGGTGACGCCGTTCTTGATCAGCGCGCCCTGCCGCACGTCGTGGCCGAAGTCGACGTTGGCGACGTCGCGCACATAGACCGGAACGCCACCGACTTCCTTGAGCACGATCGAGCGGATGTCGTCGAGGTCGCGCACCAGACCGACGCCGCGGATCAGGTACTGCTCGGCGTAGTGCGGCAGCACGCCGCCACCGGAGTTGGCGTTGTTGCGGCCGACCGCCTGATAAACGTCCTGCACGGTCAGCTTGTAGTAGCGCAGCTTGTCGGGATTGACCAGCACCTGATACTGCTTGACGTAGCCGCCTTGCGAGTTGATTTCGGCGACGCCCGAGATCGAGCGCAGCAAGGGGCGCACCACCCAGTCCTGCGCGATGCGGCGCTGCATCAGTTCCTCGACGCTGAGCGTGCGGTCGCCGTCGTCGGGCCGGTCGAGCGTGTATTGATAGACCTCGCCGAGGCCGGTCGACACCGGGCCGAGTACCGGCGTGACGTTTGCCGGCATGCGGCTGCCGACTTCAAGCAGGCGTTCCATCACCAGCTGGCGCGCGAAATAGACCTTGGTGTCGTCGGTGAACACCAGCGTGATCAGCGACAGCCCCGGCTTGTTCAGCGAACGCATCTCGGTCAGACCAGGCAGGCCGGTCATGCCGATTTCCAGCGGCGCGGTGATGAAGCGCTCGATTTCCTCGGGCGAACGGCCGGGCGATTCGGTGGCGATCTGCACCTGCACGTTGGTTACGTCGGGGAAGGCATCGACCGACAGCTTGCGTGCCGCGTCGAAGCCGAAAACGAGCAAGGCCGCGGCGACGACGATGACGATCAGGCGCTGCTTGAGCGCCGCACGGATCAGTGATTCGATCATGAGCCTTCCAGCTCCTTGCGTTTGCGCTCGTTGTTCAGATGGAAAGCGCCGTCGACGACGATGCGCTCACCGGGCTTGACGCCGGAGAGTACCGCCCGCTGGCCGCCGCTTTCCGGGCCGAGCGATACCGGTGTCAGGCGGAATTCGATGGCGGTGGGCGCCTTTTCGGCAGCACCGGCGGGGGCGGCCGCCGGGGGCTTGGCGTCGCCGGCGCTGCTGCCATCGCCGCCAGTGGCGACAAAGACATAGTCGGCGTCGTTCTCGCGTACCACCGCGGCGTTCGGCACCACCGGTCGCTCGACCGGCTTGCCGGCGATGAGCATGGTGGCGAGCATCGCCGGCTTCAGCCGCCGGTCGCTGTTGTCGAGTTCGGTACGCACGAGCACGGTGCGTGTCTCCGGATTGACCGTTTCGCCGACATGGATCAGCCGGCCGGTGATGCGCTCGCTGTCGAGCGCCGGCACTTCGATGCTGACGCTCTGCCCGGCCTTGACCTTGCTGGCCTGTTCTTCCGGCACTTGCGCGACGGCCCACAGCCGCGACAGGTCGGCGACGGTGAACAGGGTATCGGTCGGTCCGACGACCTGGCCTTGGGTGACGCGGCGGTCGACGACTATACCGGCGATCGACGAAACAACCGGGCTCAGCGAGTTGATTGCGCCCTGCTCGTCGAGGCGGCGGATCGACGCCACCGGCAGGCCGAGAACGCGCAGCTGGTCGCTGGCGGCACGCCGTTCGGCGGCGGCAATCGATTGTTCGCTTTCGCGCCGTTGCAGTTCGGCAGCGCCGATGACGTCGCCCTCGAACAGCGAACGCGCACGCTCGGCGGCGCGGGTGGCCAGATCGGCCTGCGCGCGTGCCTTCAGGTAGGCCAGCTGCGCGGCGCCGAGCTCGGTACTGTTGAGCATGGCCAGCGGTTCGCCGGCGCGGACCGCCTTGCCCGGTGCGGCGATCAGTTCGGTGACGCGGCCGGTAACGGTGGCGCCGATGCGCGCCAGCCGCTGTTCGTCAAAGTCGATCTTGCCGGCGACGCGAACCATTTCCGAAACCGCCGCCGTATGTACCGGCTCGATTTTCAGTTGCGGCAACAGGGTCGCCGGGGCCACCACCAGCATCGGGTCTGCCGGCGCCTGTGCGGCGGTGGATGTCTCTTCCTTGTTGCAGGCGGCAAGCAAGGCCAGCGAGCAGAGCAGCAGCGGCAAGTGGCTGATTTTCATCGGGTCTATTCTCATTTGATCGTCGGTTGATGCAATGTAATCAATGGCTTGCGCGCAGTCGTTCGATCTCGATGCGCGCCGCGGCGAGTTCGAAGCGGGCGCTGATCAGTTCGTTGCGCGCGGCGCGGTAAACGCGCTGTGCGTCGAGGTAGTCGAGAATGCCGCGCTCGCCGAAGCGGTAAGCCGCCTCGGCGACGCGCAAAGCCGCTTCGGCCTGGCGGATGATCCCGGCCTCCAGCGCATTGACCTGCGCCGCGGCGATCTCGTACTGGCGGTAAGCGGCTTCGACCGACTGCGTCAGCGCGAACTCCTGTGAAACCAGGGTGTTGCGCGCGCGCGCGAGCTGCGCGGCGGCTTCGCCGACCGGCCCGCTGCGCTGGTCCCAGAGGGGAACGGTGAGGACGACACCGACGCGCGATGAATTCAGTTCCGGGTCCTGCTCCTTGCTTGCGCGCACCGCCAGTGTCGGCAGGCGCAGGCTGCGTTCGAGCGACAGCTGCCGTTCGGCGCGCTGCGTCTCGGCGCGCGCGCGCGCCAGCTCCGGGTTGCGCGCGAGCACCTCTTCGCGCAGCGTTGCCAGTGCGGGGAGCGGGCTGCTGCTGGCGGCGGGAGCGCCGCCGTCGAGCTCGCCGCGAACGCGGAAGCTGGCCGGCAGCGCTTCGCCGACCGCCTGACGCAGCGCGGCACGCGCTTGCTGCGCACGGAATTCGGCGCTGGCCGCCACCTTGCGCGCGTTGAGCAGCTCGGCGTCGGCCTTGATCAGCTCGTAGCGTGGCGCTTCGCCGGTGGTCACGCGCAATTCGATGCGCTTGCGGATCTGCTCGGAGAGCGCTGCGTCTTCCTGCGTGGCGCGGATTTCGGCGTCGCGGCGCAGCACATCGTAAAAGCCGAGTTTGACGCGCGCTGCGGTTGCGGCTTCGAACCCGGCGAGATCGGCACCGACCGCGTCGGCGACCGCTGTCGCCGCCTCTTCGCGCAAGCCACGCTGGCCGGGCAGTGGCAGTGGCTGCGTAACCGTGATGGTGCGCAGATCGCCGGCGTTGGCACCGATCTGGCGCGCGCGCGATTGCCCGGAGAGGTACTCGATTTCGGGGTTGGGGAAAGCACCGGCGGTGCGGATGCCGGCACGCGCAGCTTCCAGCTGGTTGCGTGCGGCAAGCACGGCGCGGTTATCGCTGTTGGCCATGCGCAGCAACTCGTCGAGCGTGTAGGCGTTTTCCGCGAGCAGCACCTGCGGCGCCAGGCCGATGGCAAGGGCGGCAAGCAGGGCCTCGCGGCCCGGGAAGCGTCGCCGGGGCGTGGCGACCGGGTGCGGGGTTTTACACGAGCTGAATAACCGGGACAGCGGCGAGAACATTACCGTTCTTTCTAAATTGCGACCGGCGCCGGAGCGACCTGCCGCGAGGTTGACTTCATGGCGCGGCGATGACGCCGGCGCCCTGCATTGAGCGCGGCCGCGCGCCCGTCGTGAGCGGCACTGCCATCGTCAGAGCAATAGCCGTTCCATCGCCGAGCGCCGGCCGTGCCCCCGTCAGCCGGGTGCCGGCCAGTGCCAGCGCGCTTCTCAGTCCGATGGCCAGCAGCGCAGCAAGGGCGAGCATGCGCATCAGGTCTTCGGGCGGGGCGAAGTCGGCCAGCAGCAGCGCGCTGGCGAAATCGCCGGGCAGTGCGAGCAGGACGACGGGATCAAGCATTCTTGTTCAGCTCCGTGCGGCCTGCAGAGCGGCGATGCGCGCTTCGATCGGCGGGTGCGACATGAACAGCGCGGCCAGACCACCGGTCGTCTTGCCGGCGATGCCGAAGGCCGCCATCTGCGCGGGCAGCGCTTCCGGCTGCGCGGCGCCGAGACGCCTGAGCGCGCCGATCATCTTGTCACGACCGGCCAGCGCCGCCGAGCCGGCGTCGGCGCGAAACTCGCGCTGACGGCTGACCCACTGCACGATGATCGTCGCCAGGACGCCGAGCACCAGTTCGGCGACGATGCTGGCGACCCAGTAACCGGCGCCATGACCTTCTTCGTTCTTGAGAATGACGCGGTCGACGAAGTAGCCGATGATGCGGGCGAAGAAGAAGACGAAGGTGTTAACCACGCCCTGCACCAGCGCCAGCGTGACCATGTCGCCGTTGGCGACGTGGCTGACTTCGTGCGCGAGCACGGCTTCGACCTCGTCGCGGCTCATGCTGTGCATGAGGCCGGTGCTGACGGCCACGAGCGCCGCGTTGCGGCTCATGCCGGTAGCGAAGGCGTTCGGCTCGGGGCTGTCATAGACTGCCACTTCCGGCATCTCGATGCCGGCCGCCGTGGCTTGCCGGCGCACGGTGTCGACCAGCCAGCGTTCGGCTTCCGAGGTTGGCGTTTCGATGACGCGGGCGCCGGTCATGCGCTTGGCCGACCACTTCGAGATGGCCAGCGAAATGAACGAGCCGCCAAAGCCCATCACCAGCGCAAAAACCAGCAGCGAGCCGAGGTTGAGGCCGTTGGCGCTGAGGTAGCTGTCGACGCCGAGCAGGCGCAGCGAAATGCTGAGCACGGCGACGATCGCGAAGTTGGTCAGCAGGAAGAGGAAGATCCGTTTCATTTTTTGCTTGCTCCTGTCGGAAGAGTTCCGGTGCCGCGCATCATAGAACGACCATTTGTTAAAATAAAATCGTATGTTTGGATGAAAAGAATCCAGAAAACAGAACAGTCGCCGGGTCCGTGTGCCGCAGCTTGGGCAGCGGCCGGAAAGGAGCGTTCATGAATTTCAAGCATCTGCACTACTTCTGGGCAGTCGCCAAGTGGGGCGGCATCGCCCGTGCCGGCGAGCGCCTGCATCTGACGCCGCAAACCCTGTCGACGCAGCTGCGCCAGTTCGAGGAGCGTTGCGGCGTCAAGCTGTTCCGTCCGGCGGGCAAGGGAATCGAGCTGACCGAGGCGGGGCGGATGGCATTTTCCTACGCCGACGAGATGTTTTCCATCGCCGGTGAACTGTCCGACGCACTGCACAGCCTGCCGGCCGACCGGCCGCGCAGCTTCCGTGTCGGTGTATCCGACGTCGTGCCGAAAAGTCTGACCTATCGCATTCTCGCGCCGGCGCTCGCCGGCGCCGAGGCGCTGCGCTTCGTCTGTCGCGAAGGCAAGCTGGAAAGCCTGCTCGCCGACCTGGCCTTGCACCGCCTTGATCTGGTGCTCTCCGACAGGCCCTTGCCGGCAGGGATCAATGTGCGCGGCTACAACCACCGCCTTGGCGAGAGCGGCACCGGTTTCTTCGCAACGCCGGCGCTGGCGCAGCAGCTGGCGGCCAGCCCGTCACCTTTTCCGCAGTCGCTGCACGGCCAGCCGCTGCTGCTGCCCGGCGACGACTCGGCGCTGCGGCAGCGCCTGCTGGCCTGGTTCGAGCGCGAGCGCATCGTGCCGCGCGTGGTCGGCGAGTTTGACGACAGCGGGCTGATGAAGGCTTTCGGGCGCGCCGGTGCCGGCGTCTTTCCGGTGACGCTGGCGGTGCGCGAGGAAGTGATCGCCAATTACGGCGTCGAACTGGTCGGCACGACCGACGCCGTGCGTGAGAGCTATTTCGCGATTTCGGTCGAACGCCGCGTTACCCATCCGGCGGTGCGCGCGGTCATCGATGGCGCTTCCGCCCGTCTGGACGGGCCGGCGTCGAAAGCCTGAGGCGCCGCTGCCGGGCGCTCTCTTGCGCTGTTCCGCGGGCGCTGGCGCAGCGCTTATTTCGTCAGGATCAGCTTGCCTTGGCGGGTCTGGCGCAGGCGATACTCGGCACCCATGTGGCGGATGACGATTTCGTCGCTGTTGCCGAGTAGCAGGCGGCTGTCGATCGCCTTGCGCTCGGCTGCGAGTGCGCTCACGGCGGGCAGCGGGAGGGTCGATTCAGGTGCGGGCGTCATGGTGGCTTGGCATCCGGTCAAAAGAGGTGGCGAGTTGCGCGAGCGCCAGCGCGAACGCGGCCTGATCCTGCGCCGGCAGGCGCAGGCAGGGTTTGCCGGCGAGCGAGCAATGGCGCTGCAGGAGACGGCCGGAGCTGCCTTGCGCCTGCCCTTCCTCGCTGAGAACCGCATCGGCGCAGCCGAGCAGCGCCGGCAGCGTTTCCGGTGCAACGGCTCCCGGCGCCTGATGCAGCAGACGAAAGCCCAGACGGCGGGCCAGCGCGCGGTAGTGCACGAGTTGCGGTGCGCAGGGGGCGGCATCGCTGCTTAGGTAGAGCAGGCAACGCGTGCTGTCTTCATTGACGCACTGATCACAATTGCCGCTGCAGTCGGAGACAGGCTCACTGTGCAGTTGCGCCAGCGCCGCGCATTCGCTGGCCAGGCGGTCACGCTCTGCTGCCAGCGTGAGTGCCTCGCGATGCGCTTCGCGCAGCGCCTTTTCCAGATGCCAGCGCTGTTGCGCGGCTTCACGCAGCGGGGCGACGACGGCTTCCAGTTCGTGCAGGCGCCGTCCGGTTTCACGAAAAACTTCTCCTGATTCGAAGGCCTGCAGGCGCTGACGCAAGGCCGTGGCCTCGCTCGCCTCCAGCCGCAGCTGATCGCAGCGCTGCTGCAGGTGTTCGATGCGCGTGCGCAGCGCTGTTTCGCTGCGCACGCGCCGCCAGCGTTCGCGCGCCAGTTGCGCACGCAAGCGCGTGATTTCGGCGTGGCTGCCTGACGCGTTCGCGGCAGTCGCCAGCGCCATGTTCTCGGCGCTGCTGATGGCGTTCATAGCGAGTGCTCCAGTGGCGCCTTGCTGCTGGCCGTAGCGCAGGGCGCGGTATTCCTTACCCTGATCGCGCCAGCTTCGGCGAAGGCGGCCAGTTGTGGATCGGCGTCGAGAATCTCGGCCAGTTGTCTGGCGTGCTGACGCAGATGGACATCGGCACGGGCGTCGCTTGCCAAGCGTTCGAGCAACATCGCCGCCAGTGCGCCTGAGCGCTGGCAGCCGGTCTGCATGTGCTGCGCCAGATAGGCAAGTGCCGCGGTGATCAACGCGGATGGAGAGTCGGCGCCGCCGACTGTTGCTTGCGTGCCACCGCTCACTGCGTTTTCCTGCGGCAAGGACTGGTCGTTGCTGGCAAAGCTCATGGCGGCTCCTGCTGACGGTTGAGGTATTGGCGGAATGTTTGCGCGGGTGCTCGGGCGGGCCTGGACTCAGTGTCTGTCGCTCGGGTCGGTGACGAAGCCGATGCGCGTCAGTCCGTGGCGGGCGGCCTCGGACATCACCTGTGCGACCTTCTCGTACGGCGTGCTGCGTTCAGCGCGGATGTGCAGTTCGGGTGCCGGCGTGATCGCTGCCGACTGCGCCAGACGCTCGCTGAAGGCCGCCGCGTCGACGCTCTCGCCGTTCCAGAACAGCTGTCCTTGCGCGTCGATCGCCAGTTGCACGTTTTCGGCGCGCGTTTCGTTCGGCGCCGAGGCGGCGCGCGGCAGTTCGACCTTGACCGCGTGCGTGAGCAGCGGCGCTGTGACGATGAAGATGATCAGCAGCACGAGCATCACGTCGATCAGCGGCACCATGTTGATTTCGGCGAGCGGTGCGTTTTCGTCGCTGCTGTCGAGACTGGCGAAGGCCATCGTCGTCTCCTAACGCAGCGCGAAGCTGGAATGGGCGGGATGGCTGGCGTCGCTGCGCGTCATGGCGATCACTTTCTCGCTGGTGGCGCGCGCGTCGGTCAGCATCGGCGAGGTCTTGACGCCGGTGGCCATGAAGGCGAACACGTCGTAGGCGAAGGCATTCAACTGCGCCAGCGTGTTGCGGTTGGCGCGGGCGAAGGCGTTGTAGGCGATGGCGGCGGGAATCGCTGTTGCCAGGCCGATGCCGGTCATGATCAGCGCCTCGCCGACCGGGCCGGCAACCTTGTCGAGCGTCCCCTGGCCGGAGACGCCGATGGCGATCAGCGCGTGGTAGATACCCCAGACGGTGCCAAACAGGCCGACGAAGGGCGCGCTTGAGGCGACCGTGGCGAGGAAGGTCTGGCCGAATTCGAGGCGGCTGCGGTCTTCGTCGATGGCGCGCTTCAACGCGCGGGTCAGCAGATCGTCGGGCGCGCCGGCCTCGATCAGGCTCGGCGCCTCGCCACCGATGTGGCGGCGTTTGTATTGTTCGATAGCGGTGAAGCCGTGGTGCACCAGATGCGCAAAGGGCTCGGTGGTGCCTTTTTCGCGGATGCGCGAAGCGACCGCTTCGAGGTTGGGCGCGTCCCAGAAGGCATTGATGAACGAGGCACTCTCGCGCTGCATGCGCAGGACGCGGACGCCCTTGCTGAAGATCAGGTACCAGGTGCCGATCGATGCCACCAGCAGCAAGCCGATCACCACGTAGGCAACGGCGTCGGCATTGTTGATGAAGTGGGCCAGGCCCATCGGGTTTTCCATATCAACCTCGCAAATTGAAAACGATAGGAACCAGCACCCAGGCGCCGACGCTGTCGTCGCCGCGGCGTGCGGCAACGAAGCTCCAGCGCCAGACGGCTTCCTGCGCGGCGGCATCGAGGCGCGCCGATCCGCTGCTGCTGTTCAGTTCGATCTGGGCCGGGCGGCCGGTGGCGTCGACGAAGACGCGCAGCATGACGCGGCCTTCCTCGCCCATACGTCGGGATAGCGCCGGATAGACCGGCGCCGGGTTGTGCAGATAGTCGGCGTCGAAGCGTGGCGGCGAGACCGCGGCGGCCTTGGCGCTGCTCGGCGCTGCGGCAGGTGCCGCCGGCTCGCTCGGCTTGCTGCTGTCGACCGTTGCGGTCGGCGCCTCCGTTTGCGCAGCGAGCATCGGCGCCTGCACGCGCGGCGGCTGCCGCGGCGTGACTGGCGCCGGTTTTGCCGTCGCTGGGGTCGGCGGTTTTTCCGCGGCTACCGGCTGCACTGCCGCCGGGATCAGGTCGACCGTAAGCGTTGCCATCGACGCTCTGATCGGTGTCACGTCGAGCGTCGCCAGCAAACCGAGCAGGGCGGCATGAGCGAGGGCAATGCCGATTACGCCGCGCCCGGAAATGCGCGGCATTGCCGGGTAGCTCGACCGTAGCCCGCATGCTGATCCAGAGCTTGAAACGGACATCTTGGCTTTCATTTAACGCGAACGAATCGCATTATAAATGAAACCGGTTCGCAATAATAGATTTCAGGCGCTATTGGACCTGAGTTTCGACTCGGCCGAGTACTTCAGTCGTGGTTTGCATTTGCGGCACAAGGCATCGCTGCCAGACCGCGAGGCAGATCGCAGCGATGTTGCCTCGGTAGCAGCGAGCGGCCGGACGCTGGTTCCGCTCTTTCGCCGTTTCAGTGACGCCGGCCGGGCGAACGTTTGTTCTCTTCGCAGTGAACTTCGCTCTCGGATTCCTGCGGGCCGTCGCCGGAGAGCATGCTGCAGCAGAGCAGTGCACAGATGAGGACGATCAGCGAAACGCCGGCGGCCGCGGGCTGGCCGACGACGATGAGAGTGATCGGCAAGACCGAGATGCCGCAGGCAAAAAAACCCGAAAGCTCGTCGGCACTGCGCCAGCCGAGCTGCTTGGCGAGTTGGCGGAGGAGGCGAATAGTCATGACTTCTCCTGATTTCCGGAACACCGTTCTGCCCGCGGTCTGCCGGTCCGGGGGGGGCGTGCGCCCTGCCTGCGCTGCTGCCATCAGTTGTCTCCCCGGGCGTTCTGCTTTGGCAGTGGGCGCGCGAGCCGCTTCTTTATAGCAGCTTCATTCTGTCCCGCCAGGCAGCAGCGGGAGGGGCAGGAAAACCGACGCGAAGAGCATTCGCTGCCGTAGGTTCAACGCCAGCCTGCGCGCGTTCCGCGCTATCATTCGCCCCCTGCGATCAATACAAATCATCAATGTCGGCTGGCCGCGAGGGGCGTGGTCAATGCGCGTTCGGTGATGAACGGGGAAGAGTGTTATGAAGCGTGTGGATGACTTCCGTCTGAAGCTTGGCGGCAAGGAACTGGTGCCGATCATGATCGGTGGCATGGGCGTTGATATCTCGACCGCCGAACTGGCGATCGAGGCGGCACGGCTGGGCGGGGTGGGCCACATTTCGGATGCGATGATCAAGACGGTCGCCGATCGTCGCTTCAACACCAAGTACATCAAGGAAAAGGCGCAGCTTTACAAGTTCAACCTCGACAATTCCGACAAGTCGATGATCCGTTTCGACCTCGGCCGCATCGCCGAGGCGACGCGCATGCACGTCGCCAGCACCATGGAAGCGAAGCGTGGCGATGGCATGATCTTCATCAACTGTATGGAAAAGCTGACGATGAACGCGCCGAAGGAGACGCTGCGCGTTCGCCTGCACGCGGCGCTCGACGCCGGCATCGACGGCATCACGCTGGCCGCCGGGCTACACATCGGCTCCTTCGCGCTGATGGAAGATCATCCGCGCTTCCGCGACGCCAAGCTCGGAATCATCGTTTCCTCGTTGCGCGCACTGATCCTGTTCCTGAAGAAGTCGGCGCGCACGCACCGCCTGCCCGATTTCATCGTCGTCGAAGGTCCGCTGGCTGGCGGCCACCTAGGTTTCGGTCTCGACTGGGCGAACTACGATCTGGCGAAAATCTTCACCGAAATCCGCGACTATCTGGCGGCCGAACAGCTCGACATTCCGCTGATCCCGGCCGGCGGCATCTTCACCGGCAGCGACGCGGCCTTCTTTCTCGAGAATGGCGCCGGCGCCGTGCAGGTGGCGACGCGGTTTACGGTGACCGAGGAGTGCGGCCTGCCGGAAGAGGCGCAGCAGGAATACTTCATGGCCAAGGAGGACCAGATCGTCGTGAACATGATTTCGCCGACCGGCTACCCGATGCGCATGCTCAGCAACAGCCCGGCGATCGGTTCGGGAATCCGGCCGCAGTGCGAGCCTTACGGTTATCTGCTCGACGGCAACGGTGGCTGTTCGTACATCGACGCGTGGAACCGCGAAAAGCTCGCGCATCCCGACGCGAAGAAATTCCAGGTCTTCGACAAGACCTGCCTATGCGTACACATGCGTAACTTCGACGTGTGGACCTGCGGCCATTACACGTACCGTCTCAAGGACACGACACATCAGCTGTCCGACGGCAGCTATCAGCAACTCACTGCCGAGCACGTGTTCAACGACTACCTCTACAGCACCGACAACAAGATTGCGTTGCCGGCCTTGCAGGAAGTCGAGGACTAGCGCTCCAGCACCTGCCGGTGCCCGGCGTCAAGACCGGCCCGGCGGTGCAAGCCGCCCACCATGCTTAGCTATCGTCACGCCTTCCACGCCGGCAACCATGCCGACGTGCTCAAGCACCTCGTCCTCGTCCAGCTGGTCGCCTATCTGGCGCAGAAGGACAAGCCCTTCTGGTATATCGACACGCACGCCGGTGCCGGCGCCTATGCGCTCGATTCCGGCCATGCGCAGAAGCTCGCCGAGTATCGCGAAGGTGTCGGTCTGCTCTGGCAACGCAAGGATCTGCCGGCGGCGGTGGCGGCCTATGTTGCCGAAGTGCGCCGTTTCAACGGTGAGGGCGCGCTGCGGCGTTATCCGGGGTCGCCGCTGATCGCCGCGCAGACGCTGCGCGAGCAGGACAAGCTGCGCCTGTTCGAGCTGCATCCGGCCGACTCACGCCACCTGCAGGCGACTTTCGCCGACGCCGGCAAGCGCGTCACGGTCGATGCCAGCGACGGTTTTGCGGCGTTGAAAGGCCTGCTGCCGCCGGCAACGCGACGTGCGCTGACGCTGATCGATCCGCCCTACGAGGAAAAGCGCGACTACGAACGCGTCGTCATCGCCTTGCGCGATGCGCTCGAGCGTTTCGCCACCGGCGTCTACGTCGTCTGGTATCCGCAACTGGCGCGACGCGAGGCGCAGGAGTTGCCGGATCGGCTGAAGCGCCTCGGTGCCAAATCCTGGCTGCATGCGACGCTGCGCGTGGCGACGCCGGCGGCGGATGGCTTCGGCATGCACGGCAGCGGCCTGTTCATCGTCAATCCGCCGTGGACGCTGCAGGCCAGCCTGCAGGAAACGCTGCCCTATCTCGCGCATGTGCTGGCGCACGATGCTGGCGCGGGTTTTACGCTCGAGTTGTCGGAAGACTGAGTTTTTACGGCGGCGCGGCGCCGGGCATCGCCTGCGCTTGCTCAGTTGGCATCGCTTGCCGCAGCCGACCTCGTCGCCGGAGCAGGACGGGTGCTGCTGCGCTCGTCGCCATCGCAGCCGCCATTGCCAGCCGGGCCCTCGGCAGCTCCTGCGGCGATTGCTGCGCGGATTTCGGTGTATTTGCGGCGTGAGCCGCGACTGAGTTCGACCGGATACTTCGCGGCGTTCTTGCGCAGTTTGGCGCGCGCCGCTGCGTCGAGATCGATACCGGCGCGATCGGCGATCAGCAGCAGGTAGAGCAGCACGTCGGCGCATTCGTCGGCGAGCGCTTCCCGCTTCCGGGCGTCGGTCTGCGGATCGGCAAGCGCTTCGACTTCGGCGTCGCTCTGCCATTGCGTCAGTTCGAGCAGTTCGCCGGCTTCGAGGTTGAGCGAGACGATCAGGTTGCGCAGGGTATGGAACTGCGCCCAGTCGCGCTCGTTGCGAAAGCGCAGGACGGCTTCGCTCAGTGCGCGCAAGCTCATTGCGGCGCGAAGAAACGTTGCCTGGCGAGTGCCGGCAGCGTCATGCCGGCGACCTGCGCACGTTCGAGCAATTCCCACCAGTAGCGGTACGAGGCACGGTCGTGCAGCTTGCCCTGATGGCGGACCGGTCCCCAGTCGGCATCCTGCGCGGCACAGAGGATTTCGCTCGCCGTCTCGACCGCGGAATAGTCGGGGCGCATCGCTTCGACGATCGGCACGATCTGGTTCGGGTGAATGCTCCACATGCGCAGAAAGCCGAAGGCGTTGCGCGCGCGTTCGGCGTCGGCGCGGATCAGCGCCAGGTCGGCGAGTTCGGTGGTGACGTTGTGCGCCGGCACGATGCCGTTGGCTAGCGCCGCTGCGGCGATCTCGCTCTTGGCGCGGACGATCAGCGGATGCTCGAACTGTCCCGGGCTGGTCATCGCGCTCGCCGGAATGGCGCCGCGGTGCGCGCTGACGAAGTCCATCAGGCCGAAATCAATCGATTCGACGCCCGGCAGCGCGGCGATTTCCCACACCTCGCGCAAGGCACCGTGCGTTTCGATCAGTACATGTACCGGAATGGAGCGGCCGGTGGCGTGACGGACTTCTGCCGCGCGCAGGGCGTCGATCTGCACCGAAACGTCGGCCACCCCGCGCGCTTTCGGCAGCGTCAGGAAAGCGAGACGCTGACCGGCCGCAGCGATCAGCAGCTCGATGTCTTCCTGCCAGTGCGCGTGCGTGATGTCGTGGATGCGTGCGCCGACACGGCCGTGACGATTCTCGTCCGAGGCGATCAGGGTGCCGGCCATGCGGGCATGCTCTGCCTCGGCGCCGGCGGCGGCGCCGTCCTCGCAGTCGCAGGTGACATCAAAGACCGGGCCGAACTGCTGCTGCAGGGCCAGCGCCTTGCGCATCAGCTTTTCGGAGCCGGCGTAATGGTCGACCGCCGGCAGGATCGGAAACGGCTTTTCGCCGGAGAAGAGAACGTCGTTCGGATGGCGCATGGTGGGGCTGACAGGGTGGTTGCAGGCGTGCGGCGAGTGAGCATTGTAGCCGCCCCGTCGCCATTGCGCGGATGCGGCGCGTCTTGGTCGAGGGCAGACTGCGCGGCGGCGTCGATGAGCACGCCAGTCAACGAAAAAGGGCCTCCTTGCGGCGGCCCCTTGCACTGCTGATGACGCCTGGGCGATCAGAGCATGCTGGCGACTGCGGCACGCTCGTCTTCGAGCTCCTTCAGCGTCAGGTTGATCTTGCCGCGCGAGTATTCATCGATTTCCAGACCCTGGATGATCTCGTACTTGCCACCGCTGCACTTGCACGGGAAGCCGAAGACGATGCCTTCTGGAATGCCGTAGGAGCCGTCGGAAGGAACACCGAGCGTGACCCATTCGTCGGAGCCGAGCACCCAGTCACGGATGTGGTCGATGGCGGCGTTGGCGGCCGAAGCGGCCGACGACAGGCCGCGCGCTTCGATGATGGCGGCGCCGCGCTTGCCGACGGTCGGCAGGAAAACGTCGTTGTTCCACACCGGATCGTTGATCAGCGCCTTGACGCTGTCGCCGTTCGAGGTGACGAAACGGTAGTCGGCGTACATCGACGGACTGTGGTTGCCCCAGACGACCAGTTGCTTGAGCGAGGAAACCGGACGGCCGGTCTTCTGCGCCAGTTGCGTCAGCGCGCGGTTGTGGTCGAGGCGCAGCATGCCGTGGTAGTTCGCCGGATTGGTGCGGCCGACCTTGATCGCCGCAGCGCGGGCGATGTAGGCATTGGTGTTGCACGGGTTGCCGACGACCAGCACCTTGACGTCTTCCTTGGCGTTTTCGGCGATGGCCTTGCCCTGGACGGTGAAGATGGCACCGTTGGCGGTGAGCAGGTCGGCACGTTCCATACCCTTGCTGCGCGGACGAGCACCGACCAGCAGGCAGACGTCGGCATCCTTGAAGGCAACGGCCGGGTCATCGGTGGTGAAGGCGCCAGCGAGCAGCGGGAAGGCACAGTCGTCGAGCTCCATGATCACGCCCTTGACGGCCTGTTGCGCCTGCGGCAGATCGAGCAGCTGGAGGATGACCGGCTGATCCTTGCCGAGCATTTCGCCGGAAGCGATGCGGAAGAGCAGGCTGTAACCGATTTGGCCGGCGGCGCCGGTAACGGCAACGCGCAGGGGGGCTTTTGACATGGTGCTGACTCCTGATGGAAAGCGACGGGTGAAAACGTTCATGTTAGGAGCGATGGACAGAATCTGTCAATTCTGGGCGCCTGGTCTTATATAAGACATCAGTAATAGGATAGACGTCTGCCACAAATTGTGCTGAAATTGAACCCATGAACCGTCCGCCGCCGCGACCCGCGTCGCCATCGCCAACCTTCAGTCCGCTCTACCGGCAGATCAAGGATCTGATCCTCGCCAGCCTTGAAGCGGGTGAGTGGGGCCCCGGTGACGCCATTCCCAGCGAGTCGGAACTGGCGCAGCGCTTCGGCGTCAGTCAGGGGACGGTGCGCAAGGCGATTGACGAGATGGCCGCCGACAATCTGCTGGTGCGCCGTCAGGGCAAGGGCACTTTCGTCGCCACGCACAACGATCCGCGCTCCTTCTTCCGTTTCCTGCGGCTTGCCGCCAACGATGGCGATCTGCCGCCTTCGCGCAGCGTGCCGCTCGAATGCTGGCGCGCACGCGCCGGTGCCGATGTCGCGCGCACGCTGGGCCTTGAGCCGGGGGCGTCGATCATCATCTTGCGCCGCGTGCTCTATTTTGGCGACAAGCCGGTCGTCTTCGACGAACTGTATCTGCCGGCCGAACTGTTTCCCGATTTTTCGATGGACGTGCTCAACGCCAATGACGAGTCGCTCTACAGCCTGTTCGAGGGACGTTACGGCGTGCGCATGATCCGTGCTGACGAGCGTCTGCGCGCGGTTTCGGCCGATCGGGTTAGCGCTGCGGCCTTGTCGGTTGCCGAAGGCTCGCCCTTGCTGCTGGTCGAGCGCGTGGCCTTCACCTATGGCGACAAGCCGGTTGAATGGCGGCGCGGTTTCTACTCGACCGAAAATCACCATTATCACAATGAACTTGGCTGAGCCTGTGCCGGAAAGGCGCTGGCCGGCCGCGTTCGAGGAGGACCGGGACCGTTTGAATCGTCTATAATCGAGGCCCGCAGCATCCGTTTATCAGGCCCCCTCGATCTTTGTTTTTCTCCGGATGGTTTTCATCATGCCGTCCGTTGCATTGGCAATTTTCAGGTTGTCCGGGGGGGCGAGTGAGGCCGACGTGAGGCGCTTCAGAGATGCGCCGATGGTTGGCCTTTTTGTCTTCTGGCGTTTGTTTCCTGCTGCCACCAGGGGCGTCGTTGCGCACAAGAATGGACTGTCCGCTGGCAGTTCAATTCTCGTCAGGCGACAGGCTGGAAGCGGCTGCTGTGGATGCGCTGCACTTCCGCGTTGCTGATGCGGGTTGCAGTGGTGGTGCGCTGCTATATGGCCGGCGCACTTTGGGGGTTTGGGTGGCAAGGGTGTTAAGTGCCCGCCTTGATTGACTCAGGCAGGCCGGGATTCACCTGCGCTTGGTCGTAATGAAGCGACCGCGTAATTCGAGGAATGATCTTCATGGCTGATACCGCTATCAGAACGAAAAAACGTCCGAAGAATCTGGACATCATGTCGATCCGGCTCCCGCTTCCCGGGGTGCTGTCGATCATCCACCGGCTTACCGGCGCCGCCTTGTTCATTTTGTTGCCGGTCTTCCTCTGGTTGTTCGAGCGGAGTCTGGCGACACCGGAAACCTTTGCCGAGGTCAAGGCGCTCGGCAATCACCTGATCGTGAGGCTGATCCTGCTCGGCTTCATCTGGTTTTACATCCAGCATTTCCTCACCGGCCTGCGTTATCTGCTGATCGACCTGCACAAGGGTGTCGAGCTTGAGGCGGCCCGCTTCTCCACCAAGGTGGTGTTTGCTGCCAGCACAACGCTGATGCTGGTGATCGGAGCGTTCATCCTATGATCAAACGTAAACTCGTTGGCGCCCACTACGGATTCGGCGACTGGCTGCTGCAGCGCGGTACGGCGCTGGTGATGGCGCTCTACGCCACGCTCATTCTCGTCATCATGGCGGTGGTGCAGCCGTCGACCTATCTCGAATGGCGCGGCATTTTCGACAACCGCGTCATGGCCTTCCTGACCTTCATCTATCTGGTCGCGCTGTTCTGGCACGCCTGGATCGGTGTGCGCGACATCTGGCTGGACTACGTCAAGAACACCGGGGTGCGCCTGCTGCTGCTGATGGCGACGCTGGCCGTGACCATCGGCTACACCGGCTGGGCCGTGCAGATTCTGTGGAGAGTGTAAGTGAGCTATTCGAATATTGCGGTACGCAAGTTTGATGCGGTGATCGTCGGTGCCGGTGGCGCCGGCCTGCGCGCCGCCATCCAGTTGTCAGAGTCCGGCCTCAAGGTGGCGGTGCTGTCGAAGGTGTTTCCGACGCGCTCGCACACCGTTGCGGCGCAAGGCGGTGTTTCGGCGTCGCTCGGCAATTCCGAGCCCGATCACTGGACCTGGCACATGTACGACACGGTCAAGGGATCCGACTGGCTCGGCGACCAGGACGCGATCGAGTTCATGTGCCGCAAGGCGCCGGAAGTCGTCGTCGAACTGGAACACTTCGGCATGCCCTTCGACCGTACTGACGAGGGCAAGATCTACCAGCGCCCGTTCGGCGGTCATATGTCGAACTTCGGCGAGAAGCCGGTGCGCCGCGCCTGTGCCGCCGCTGACCGCACCGGCCACGCCATGTTGCACGCGCTCTATCAGCGTAACGTGCGTGCGCGCACGCAGTTCTTCGTCGAATGGATGGCACTCGACCTGATCCGCGATGCTGAAGGCCACGTGCTCGGCGTCAGCGCGCTGGAAATGGAAACCGGCGAAGTCTCGATCTTCCACGCCAAGGCGACGATCTTCGCCACCGGCGGCGCCGGCCGCATCTTCGCCTCGTCGACCAATGCCTTCATCAACACCGGCGACGGTCTGGGCATGGCGGCGCGCGCCGGCATCCCGCTCGAGGACATGGAGTTCTGGCAGTTCCACCCGACCGGCGTCGCCGGTGCCGGCGTGCTGATCACCGAGGGCGTGCGTGGCGAAGGCGGTATTCTGCGCAACGCCTCCGGCGAGCGCTTCATGGAACGCTACGCGCCGAACGCCAAGGATCTCGCTTCGCGCGACGTCGTCTCGCGCGCGATGACCACCGAAATCAACGAAGGTCGTGGCTGTGGTCCGAACAAGGACTTCGTCCTGCTCGACATCACCCACCTGCCGCCGGAAACGATCATGAAGCGGCTTCCCGGCATCCGCGAGATCTCGATCCAGTTCGCCGGCGTCGACCCGATCAAGGCGCCGATTCCGGTGGTGCCGACCTGTCACTACCAGATGGGCGGCATCCCGACCAACTACAAGGGTCAGGTCGTCGTTCCCGTTGGCGACGAGCCGAACGTGCCGGTTCCCGGCTTCTACGCCGCCGGCGAGTGCGCCTGTGCTTCGGTGCACGGCGCCAACCGGCTTGGTACCAACTCGCTGCTCGATCTGCTGGTCTTCGGCAAGGCCTCCGGTGAAACGGTGGTCGAGGATCTCAAGCAGATGCCGGCCGAACATCGCTCGCTGCCGGCCGATGCCATCGAGCGCACGCGCGAGCGCCTCGAACGACTCGATGCGCGCAGCGGCGGCGAGAGCGAGTACGAGACGCGACTGGCGCTGCAGCGTGTGATGCAGGCGCATTGCGGCGTTTTCCGCTTCAAGGACAAGCTCGCCGAAGGCGTCGAGAAGATTCTCGAGGTCGAGCAGCGCGTCGGCAAGGTTGCGATCAAGGACAAGTCGAAGGTGTGGAACACCGCCCGGGTCGAAGCGCTGGAACTCGACAACCTGATCGAAGTGGCCAAGGCGACGATGATCTCGGCCAACGCCCGCCTCGAATCGCGCGGCGCCCACGTGCGCGATGACGCGCCGGATACCGCCGAGCGCCCGAACGGCCGCAACGATACGGAATGGCTGAAACACACCCTGTGGAGTCGCGACGGTAACAGCCTCGCCTACAAACCGGTGAAGCTCGAACCGCTGACCGTCGAATCCATCGCGCTGAAGACGCGATCCTACTGAATCGCGTCGCAAGGAGTTGATAAGAATGACGAACCGTACGCTCCAGTTCAAGATTTACCGCTACGATCCGGACCGCGACGACGCGCCGCGCATGCAGGATTACTCGGTCGAAGTGAACCCGGTGACCGACCGCAAGTTGCTCGACGTGCTGGTCAAGCTCAAGTCGCAGGACGATTCGCTGTCCTTCCGCCGCTCCTGCCGCGAAGGCATCTGTGGTTCCGACGCGATGAACATCAACGGCAAGAACGGTCTGGCCTGTCTGACCGAGGTGTCCACGCTGAAGTCGCCGGTGGTGCTGCGTCCCTTACCCGGCCTGCCGGTCATCCGCGACCTGATCGTCGACATGACCCAGTTCTTCAAGCAGTACCACTCGATCAAGCCTTACCTGATCAACGACACGCCGCCGCCCGAGCGCGAGCGTCTGCAGTCGCCGGAAGACCGCGAGGAACTCAACGGCCTCTACGAGTGCATTCTGTGCGCCTGCTGCTCGACCGCGTGCCCGTCGTTCTGGTGGAACCCTGACCGCTTCGTCGGTCCGGCCGGCCTGCTCAACGCGTATCGCTTCATCGCCGACACGCGTGACCAGGCAACCAGCGAGCGCCTTGACGACCTCAACGATCCTTACCGCCTGTTCCGTTGCCACACGATCATGAATTGCGTCGACGTCTGTCCGAAGGGGCTGAACCCGACCAAGGCGATCGGCAAGATCAAGGAACTGATGGTTCGGCGTGCGATCTGACGGGGCGCCGACCTTGCATCACGATGATTTGAACCGTTTGCGCTGGCGTTGCACGCGGCGGGCATTTCTTGAACTCGACCTTTTGCTGGGTGAATTTCTCGACCAGCGCTTTAATGGATTGACTGAAGAGCAGGCACGCGCCTTCGCCGTGCTTGCCGATCTGGACGACCATGAACTCTGGCCGCTGGTCAATGGCAGCCAGACGTGTGACGACCCGCAGCAGGCCGCCGTTCTGGCCATGCTGCGCGAGAGCCGGGAAAACCCGGCCTGAGGCGGAAGTGGAGACGACGCCGGCAGCAAACTCGTGAAATCATCCATCTCAACAGGGACCCAACCATGAGCACCGAACGCAAGGCAAGTCTGATCCTCGAAGGCAGCGCCCCCGTCGATTTCCCGATCCTCAAGCCGACGCACGGTAACGACTGCATCGACATCCGCACGCTGGGCGGCAAAACCGGCCTGTTTACTTACGATACCGGCTATCTGTCGACCGCCAGCTGCGCCTCGAAGATCACCTACATCGACGGCGACAAGGGCGAGCTGCTCTACCGCGGTTACCCGATCGAACAGCTTGCCGAGCAATGTAACTTCCTTGAAGTCGCCTATCTGCTGAAGAACGGCGAACTGCCCAATGTCGGGCAGAAGAACGGTTTCGAGAAGACGATCAAGAGCCACACGATGGTGCATGAGCAGCTGGTGAAGTTCTACCAGGGCTTCCGTCGTGACGCGCACCCGATGGCGGTGCTCGTCGGTGTCGTCGGCGCGCTGTCGGCGTTCTATCACGATGCGATGAACTTCTACGATGCCGAGCATCGCAGCATCAGCTTCAACCGCATCGTCGCCAAGATGCCGACGATCGTCGCCATGGCCTACAAGTACTCGATGGGCGAGCCCTTCATGTACCCGCGCAACGATCTGGATTACACCGCCAATTTCATGCACATGATGTTCGGCACGCCGTGCGAGAAGTACGAGCCGAATCCGGTGCTGGTGCGCGCGCTCGACATCATCTTCACGCTGCATGCCGACCACGAGCAGAACGCCTCGACCTCGACGGTGCGTCTGGCTGGTTCTTCGGGCGCCAACCCCTTCGCCTGCATCTCGGCCGGCATCGCCTGCCTGTGGGGGCCGGCACACGGTGGCGCCAACGAAGCCTGCCTGAACATGCTCGAGCAGATCGGCGACGTGTCGCGCGTCGGCGAGTACATCACCCGCGCCAAGGACAAGAACGACAGCTTCAAGCTGATGGGCTTCGGTCACCGCGTGTACAAGAACTTCGATCCGCGCGCCAAGTTGATGCGCAAGGTCTGCGGCGACGTGCTCAGCGAGCTCGGCCTGGAAAACGATCGTCTGTTCAAACTGGCGCTGGCGCTCGAGAAAATCGCGCTCGAAGACGATTATTTTGTCGACAAGAAACTTTATCCGAACGTCGATTTCTACTCCGGCATCGTGCAGAAGGCGCTCGGTATTCCGACCTCGATGTTCACCTGCATTTTCGCGCTGGCACGTACCGTCGGCTGGATGTCGCAGTGGGAAGAAATGCTGATCGATCCGGAATACAAGATCGGTCGGCCGCGTCAGCTGTACATTGGTGCTGCCCGTCGCGACGTCGTCAGTCTCGAACAGCGCTGAGTTTCAGATCCGGGGTGACGCAGGGCGCCCCGGATTTGTTTGCCACGTCGGCTGCTGCGCCGGCCGGCGTGGAGTTGCTTGCTCGCGCAGGCGTTTTCCGACTGCAGGTGTAACTCATGATGAAGCAGCTGTCAGGCAATTCCTACCTCTTCGGTGGCAATGCTCCGTTCGTCGAGGAGCTCTACGAGCGCTACCTCGACAACCCGGCGACCGTTCCAGAAGAATGGCGGGCGTATTTCGACCAGTTGGCGCAACAACCTGGCGCTGCCGCCCACGATGTTGCGCACACCCCGGTCATCAACGCCTTCGCCGATCTGGCCCGGCAGGGCGGTTACCGCAACGCTGCCGCAGCACCGGTCGATGACCGCAAGCAGGTCGGCATCCTGCAGCTGATCAATGCCTACCGCTTTCTCGGCGCACGCTGGGCCAATCTCGACCCGCTCAAGCGGCAGCCGCGCCCGGACATTCCGGAACTCGATCCGGCGCATCACGGCCTCGGCGACGCCGATCGCAACACCGTCTTCAACGCCGGCTCGTTCCGCGGCGTCGAGGAGCGTGCCAGTTTCGGCAAGATCATTGATGCGCTGCGCGAAACCTACTGTAGCTCGATCGGCGTCGAGTACATGTACATGAACAACATCGCCGAGAAGCGCTGGCTGCAGCAACGCCTCGAGCCGATTCACTCGCTCGGCGGTCATGCGCCCGAGCAGAAAAAGCGCTTTCTCGAACGTCTGACCGCCGCCGAGACCCTTGAGCGTTACCTGCACACCCGCTACGTCGGACAGAAACGTTTTTCGCTCGAGGGCGGCGAGTCGACGATCGTTGCCATGGACGAACTGGTGCGCGTCGCCGGTGCCGGCGGCGTCGACGAAATCGTCATCGGCATGGCACACCGCGGTCGCCTCAATGTGCTCGTCAATATCCTCGGCAAATCGCCGGCGATGCTGTTCGAGGAATTCGAAGGCAAAAAGGCGCAGGATCTGTCTTCCGGCGACGTCAAGTACCACATGGGTTACTCGTCGGACGTGTCGACACCGGGAGGGCCGTGCCGGTTGACGCTGGCGTTCAACCCCTCGCACCTCGAGATCGTCAATCCGGTGGTGGTTGGCGCCGTTTTCGCCCGCCAGTGCCGGCGCGGCAAAGTCGGGCGCGACAAGGTTTTGCCAGTGGTCATTCACGGCGATTCGGCCGTTGCCGGCCAGGGCGTCAACCAAGAAATGCTCAATTTCGCGCAGACGCGCGGCTATGGTGTCGGTGGCACGGTGCATCTGGTGGTCAATAACCAGATCGGTTTCACCACCTCCGACCCGCGCGACCTGCGTTCCTCGCTCTACTGTACCGACATCTTCAAGATGGCCGACGCGCCGATCTTCCACGTCAATGGCGACGATCCGGAAGCGGTGGCGCTGGTGACGCGCATCGCCATCGAGTTCCGCCAGACCTTCAAGAAGGACGTCGTCGTCGACATCGTCTGCTACCGCAAGCTCGGCCACAACGAACAGGACGAGCCGATGGTGACGCAGCCGCTGATGTACCGCAAGATTGCGGCACATCCCGGAACGCGCAAACTCTACGCCGACCGCCTCGCCGCCGAAGGTGTGGTGCCTGACGACGGACCCGAACGCATGATCCGCGATTACCGCGCCCACCTCGACCGCGGTGAACTGCTCTACAACCCGGTGATCGCCGGCTACAAGCATCCGCTGACCATCGACTGGGCGTCGTTCCTGCCGAAGAAGTACATCGAGAACGTCGATACGCGCGTTCCCGAAAGCGAGATCCGTCGACTTTCCGAGCGGCTGACGACGATTCCCGAGAACATGGTCCTGCACAACCGCGTCAAGAAGATCATCGACGACCGGCGCGCGATGGGTGAGGGCAGACAGCCATTCGACTGGGGCATGGGCGAAAACCTCGCCTACGCGACGCTGCTCGTCTCCGGTTACGGCGTGCGCATCTCGGGCGAGGACGTCGGTCGCGGTACCTTCTTCCACCGCCACGCGGCCTTGCACGACCAGAACCGCGAGAACCGCGAGGAAGGCATCTATTTTCCGCTTGAGCATCTGCAGGAGAAGCAGTCGCGCTTCCAGTGTTTCGATTCGGTGCTGTCGGAAGAAGCTGTGCTCGCTTTCGAATATGGCTACGCCAGTTCGACGCCTTTCGATCTGGTCGTCTGGGAAGCGCAGTTCGGCGACTTCGCCAACGGTGCGCAAGTGGTCATCGACCAGTTCATCGCTTCCGGTGAGACCAAGTGGGGACGCGCCTGCGGCCTGACGCTGCTGTTGCCGCATGGTTACGAAGGTCAGGGGCCCGAGCACTCGTCGGCGCGCATCGAGCGCTTCATGAACCTGTGCGCCGAAATGAACATGGAAGTCTGCCAGCCGACGACGCCGTCGCAGATCTTCCACCTGCTCCGTCGCCAGGCGGTCCGGCCGCAACGCAAGCCGCTGGTGGTGTTCTCGCCGAAATCGCTGCTGCGGCACAAGGACGCCGTGTCGACGATGGACGAGATGGTCAACGGCGAATTCCGCCGCGTCATTGGTGAAGTGGACGCGCTCGATCCGGCGGCGGTGACGCGCGTCGTGCTCTGCTCGGGCAAGGTCTATTACGAACTGATCGCCGCCCGGCGCGAACGCAAGATCGGCCACATCGCGATTGTTCGCCTCGAACAGCTCTATCCCTTCCCGGAAGATTCGTTCGCCGCCGAGATCGCGCGTTACCCGAACGCCAGCGAGATCGTCTGGTGCCAGGACGAGCCGCGCAACCAGGGCGCCTGGTACTGGATCGCCTCGCGCCAGCATCTGTCGGGTCCGCTCAGCGACAAGCAGCGCTTGCTGCTGGTATCGCGGCCGGCTTCGGCGTCGCCGGCAGTTGGCTATCTTGCCAAGCACAATGCCCAGCAGCGCGCGCTGATCGATTCGGCGCTCGGCGCAATCGACTATTGAGTCTTTACCGAACGAAAAGCGAATCCGTTTCTGAACATTTCCATGGACGCGCCCCGCGGGGCGCACTGCAATCCCCTCACCCCAGATAGCGTATCGGAGCGAGCATGATCATCGACGTCAAAGTTCCCCAGTTGTCCGAATCGGTCGCCGAAGCGACGCTCGTCGCCTGGCGCAAGAAGGCCGGCGAGGCCGTTGCCCGCGACGAAAACCTGATCGACATCGAAACCGACAAGGTTGTGCTTGAACTGCCGGCGCCGGCGGCGGGCGTTCTCGTCGAAGTCGTCAAGAATGACGGCGACACCGTCGTCTCCGGCGAACTGATCGCGCGCATCGATACCGAAGCGCAGGCTGCCCAAGCCGCGCCAGCGCCGGCCGCTGCCGCACCGGCGGCTAAAGCTGCTCCGGTAGCCGCTGCCGGTGCCGTTGCCATGCCGGCAGCGCGCAAGATTCTCGAAGAAAAGGGGCTCACGCCGGCCGACGTTCTCGGCAGCGGCCGTGGCGGTCGCGTCACCAAGGCCGACGCGCTTGCCGAGCCGGCCAAGCCGGCACCGGCGGCGGCGCCGGTGCGCGCTGAAATTGCCACGCCGGTCGTGCCCTCGGGCGATCGTCCCGAGCAGCGTGTGCCGATGTCACGCCTGCGCGCGCGCATTGCCGAGCGGTTGGTGCAGTCGAAGAACGAGAACGCGATCCTGACGACCTTCAACGAGGTCGACATGAGCCACATCATCGCGCTGCGCAAGCAGTACGGCGAGAAGTTCGAAAAGACGCATGGCGTGCGCCTCGGCTTCATGGGCTTCTTCGTAAAGGCGGCGGTCGCTGCGCTGCAGAAGTATCCGGTGCTCAACGCCTCGGTCGATGGCTCCGACATCGTCTATCACGGCTTCATCGACATCGGCATCGCCGTCAGCGCGCCGCGTGGACTGGTCGTGCCGATCCTGCGCGACGTCGACCAGATGAGCGTCGCCGACATCGAGAAGAAGATCGTCGAATACGGGCAGAAGGCCAAGGAAGGCAAGCTGACGCTGGAAGACCTCACCGGCGGCACCTTCTCGATCTCCAACGGCGGCGTCTTCGGTTCGATGCTGTCCACTCCGATCATCAACCCGCCGCAGTCGGCGATCCTCGGCATTCACGCCACCAAGGACCGGCCGGTGGTGGTCGACGGTCAGATCGTCATCCGCCCGATCAACTATCTGGCGCTGTCCTACGACCATCGCATCATCGACGGCCGCGAAGCGGTGCTCGCTCTGGTGGCGATGAAGGAAGCGCTCGAAGATCCGACCCGCCTGCTACTCGGCGTATAAGTCAGCACCTGCCGCTGCGGCGGCAGGCAGTACCGCGTGCAGACGCTGGTTATTGAAAAATAACGTAATTAAAATAAATCCTGATGTGGCGCTTGCGTCCGCATGAGGATTCTGGGAGCGATCATGTCCAAGCAATTTGACGTACTGGTCATCGGCGGCGGCCCCGGCGGCTACGTGGCCGCCATCCGCGCCGCACAACTCGGTTTTTCGGTCGCCTGCTGCGAAGACAAGGCTTACGCCGATCCCAAGGGCGAACCGCGCCTCGGCGGCGCCTGCCTCAACGTCGGCTGCATTCCGACCAAGGCCCTGCTGCATACCTCGCATCTGTTCGAGGAGGCAGCGCACAGTTTTGCCGAACAGGGCATCCGCGTCGGCACGCCGGAAATCGACGTCGCGCGCATGCTCGAGCGCAAGAACACCATCGTCGGCCAGCTCACCGGCGGCATCCGTGGCCTGTTCAAGAAGAACAAGGTCAGCTTCCTGCCCGGTCGCGGCGCCTTCATCGGCCGCAACGGTGCCAACTGGCAGATGAAGGTCGGTGACGAGAGCGTCGAAGCGACGCAGGTGATCATCGCCACCGGCTCGCGCGCACGCCATCTGCCGGGTGTTCCGGTCGACAACCGCATCGTCTGCGACAATGTCGGCGCGCTCGACATCGACGCCGTGCCGAAGAAGCTGGCGATCATCGGCGCTGGCGTCATCGGTCTGGAAATGGGCTGCGTGTGGAGCCGCCTCGGTGCGGAAGTGACGCTGCTCGAGGCGGCGCCGCAGTTCCTCGCCAGCGCCGATGCCGATGTCGCCCGCGAAGCGGCCAAGTCCTTTGCCAAACAGCGCCTGAACATCCGGCTCGGCGTGCGTATCGACAGCGTCAAGGCCGCTGCTGACGCGGTGGCGATCGAGTACACCGATGCCGAAGGCAAGGAACACAAGCTCGACGCCGACCGCCTGATCGTTTCGGTCGGTCGCGTGCCGAATACCGACGGCCTCAACGCCGAAGTCGTTGGCCTGGCGCTCGACGCCAGCGGCCGCATCAGCGTCGACGATCGCTGCCGTACCAACCTGCCCAATGTCTGGGCGGTCGGCGACGTGGTACGCGGTCCGATGCTGGCGCACAAGGCGATGGAAGAGGGCGTCATGGTCGCCGAGCTGATGGCCGGGCAGGCCGGACACTGCAACTTCGACACCATTCCGTGGGTGATCTACACCAGCCCCGAAATCGCCTGGGTCGGCAAGACCGAACAGCAGCTCAAGGCCGACGGCGTCGCCTACAAGGTCGGCAAGATTCCGTTCATGGCCAACGGCCGCGCGCTGGGCATGGGCGAGACCACCGGTTTCGTCAAGATGCTCGCCTGCGCCAAGACCGACCGCGTTCTCGGCCTGCACATCGTCGGCGCCAACGCCTCCGAGCTGATCATGGAAGGTGTGACGGCGCTTGAGTTCGGTGCTTCTTCGGAGGACATCGCGCGCATCTGCCACGGCCACCCGACCTTGTCGGAAGCAGTGCATGAAGCCGCGCTGGCTTGCGACAAGCGCGCCTTGCACTTCTAGACGGAGCCACTGCGCGCATCCGCGCGTCAAGCTCTCTCCGCGGACAGGGGTGCCAGTGCGGTGCCCTCTGTTTTTTGGAGCGGCGTGCGCCCTGGCTCGTCGACTGCCTGCCCGAGGCCGTCAGGGCGCAGCGCCGAGAGTTTTTTAACGCACATAAGGGAAGAAAGCCCGGTCAGCACTGAGGATGTGCTGGGTGACCACGTTCTGCGCGAGAAACTTGAACATTTCGCCGACGTCAAGCTGGCCGGAATGAAAGTGCTCGACAATCGCCACCGCCTCTTCGACCAGCTGGCGGTGGATCGCCTTGTGCCCGTCGCTGTCGGGGAAACCGGCGGCGGTGAAGATCGCCTCCTCGTCCTTGAAGTGCTGAACCAGATCTTGCATCAGTGCGTCGATCTGTGCGGCCAACTGCGTTTCCTGGTGGCCGGTGAGAATATTCGTCAACAGCCTGTTGGCGGCAGCGACGAGGGCCCGGTGCTGATCATCAATCAGGCGGTTGCCGCATTCGTAGTCGGGCGACCAGTTGAGATGAATCAGCTTCCCGGCGAGTTCGTCGGTCGTTGTCGCTGGCACAGCGGTTTCGGGATAAAACCCGATCGCGTTGCGACCTGATTCCTTGGCGGCGTACATCGCCTTGTCGGCGCGCTGGAGAATCTCGTCCGGGTAACTGTCCGGGTGCTTGAACAGCGTTACGCCGATGCTCGCCGTACAGTGATGTTCAACGAACGATGCCTCCCCGCCATCCTCGCTCAACGGCAGCACGTAGGTTTCGGCAAGCAGCGAGCGGATCTTTTCGGCAACGAGCTGTGCTTCGCGTCGGCACAGTGCTGCGTCCGCGTTCAGTCCGGTCAGTACGACCACGAACTCGTCGCCGCCGAGGCGCGCCACGGTATCGACTTCGCGTACGCTGGCGCCAAGGCGGCGCGCAACTTCGATCAGCAGCAAATCGCCCAGCGCGTGTCCGTGCTCGTCGTTGAGCGGTTTGAAATTGTCGAGGTCAAGCAGCAGCAGTGCGCCATGCAAGCCGTTGCGTTTGTTGCCTGCCAGCGCCAGCGTCAGGCGGTCGCGCAGCAGACGACGGTTGGGCAAGCCCGTCAAGGTGTCGCAGTAGGCAGCCTGCTCGAGTTGCCGCTGTTGCTCTTTTTGCTGGCTGATGTCGGAAAAGAAGGCGACGAACTGATTCGCGGCTCCTGTATCGTCGCGTACGGCGCTGACCCTGAGGAATACCGGGTAGCTATCGCCATTCTTGCGGTAATGCGTCTTTTCACCTGACCAATAACCGACCGCAAGCAGAGCGCGCTGGGTTGCTTCGAAAACGTCCTGCGCGTAGCGGAACGCTTCGAGTTCACTGACCCGCCTGCCGATGACTTCCTCGCGCAGATAGCCCGTAATGCGCGTGAAGGCGGGATTGACATCAATGACCGTGGTGCCGGAATCGACATCACAGAGCACGATGGCTTCCTGGGCGTGGGTGAACACGTTTTCGGAGAGGCGCAACTGCTCTTCATCCCGTTTGCGCGCGCTGATGTCGGTGCTGGTGCCGATCATGCGCAGCGGTTTGCCGTCGGCGCCGTGGTTGATGATCATGCCGCGGCTGAGAATCCAGCGGTACTGGCCATCCTTGCAGCGCAGGCGCAGTTCGGCGAGAAAACGGGGTGTCTTGCCAGCAAGGTGCTCACGCACCGCCGCGGCAACGCGCGTGTGATCGTCGGGATGAATGAGCGCCTGCGATTGAGCACGGCCTGGCAGGATATCCTCCTCGTCGTAACCGAGCATCTCGCGCCAACCCGCCGAATAGCGGATTTCCCCGCTGGGCACGTCCCAGTCCCAGACGCCGGCACCGGCGCCTTCGAGTGCCGACTTCCAGCGGAATTCGTTGGCGCGCAGGGCCGCGTCGGCGATCCCGGCGTTGCTGATGCGGCGATGAATGTTCATCGCTCCGGCGACTACCGCAGCCGACATCAGCGAGGCAAATAGCAGCAACCACAGCGTGTTGCGCCGCCACTTCGCCAGATAGTCTTCCTCGGCAACGCCGACCAGCAGGTAGTACGGGAAACCCTCGACCCAGCGAACCGTCGCCAGACGGTCGACAGCATCTACCGGCGAACGGTATTCGTACTGGGCGATACGGGCGCCGGAGCGGATGATTTCCAGGAAGCGCGGATCCAGCTTACCGTCGAAGCTCAGTTCGTCCGAGCGCTCGACTTCAGGGAAGCGTGCGGCCAGACCGGCATCCGCGTGCGCCAGTAATACTTCGCCCTTGCTGCCCATGTCCACTTTGGCGAAGTTCTCGGACAGGACCTTGGTCGGTATCGAGCAGATCACGACCCCGGCGAAGGAGCCGTTGGGGTTCGAGATCCTGCGCGATACCGATACCCGCCACGTATGCGTCGTCAGACCGAACTCCGCCGGGCCGACCAGCAGGCCGGAATCGGCATTGTCGCGGTGCGCCATGAAGTAATTGCGCTGCGCGATGTTGCCGTAGGGCTGGGCAAGATTGGCCGAGCCTGCCTGCAGCGCACCATCGGCGCCAAAGATGCGAAAGCCCAGCGTTTCGCGCAGGCGGGAGTTCTGCCTGTCGATGGTGGCTGCGAGTGCCGCCGCGTCGATGCGAGCACTTCTTTTCTGGCGAGCCATCTCGTCGATGATGGCGAGCAGCCCCAGGTCAATCTGCCTGACACTGCTGGTGAAATTGTCCGCGAGGATCTGCGCGACGTTGGCGCTGGCAAGTACTGCCGCGCGTCGGGCATCGGCTCGCTCTTCGAAAATGGCCCAGCCGGTCAGCGCGATGATCACTGCCACCATGAACAGGCAGCTGGCGAGTAAAGGAGCGAGATGCGATCGGCCCTTCCGCAGCGTGCTGAATTCCTGCGAACTATCCGTCCCGTGCAATTTGCCTGCGTCCTTTCCGGAAGAGCGGCGGCATCGCCAGTCGTCGACAAAGCCTGACTGGAAAACCGGTCTGAGGATCGTCGCAACAAAGCTCCGTCATCGACAATGGCGAATTCTATTGAAGCCAATGCTGGCTGTGTAAGCGAATGCGCAGGACTGCGCCATGCGTCGAGCAAGCGTCGGTATTTACAAGCTTGCCGACATGCTGCCCATGCTCCTGTTTTCGCACAAAGAGCGCGCTCGGGTCATTGACCTGTCATCAGCGAGGAAAGTGCCATTGAGCGAGCGTGCGCCAGCGAATATTTCGCACCAGGCTGTCCGCCGGGGCGGCACGAGTCATTCGCTTGCCGGCGCACGACGTGAGCCAGCCGGCAAAGTGGCAATCGACGGCGTCGACTGCCGGATCAGCAAGACCGGGGGCGGCGTCCGCAGACACCGCCCCTGGTCAGCCGAGAATCTGGCCGTGCTCGCGCGACGCGTGGAAGCCGACCTTGCTCCACTTTTCGCGCGTGACGTCGAGGTTGTAGCGCGTGCTGGCGAGATAGACGATGTTGCCGTCCACGTCGCGGCCCATGCGGTGCTGCTGCTCGCGCTCGAAGTTGCGTCGCGTCGTTTCGTCGGGGAAGGTCAGCCAGCGCGCGGTGTAGATGTCGGCCGCCTCGAAGATCGCATCGACCTTGTATTCGGTCTGCAGACGCTGCGCCACGACTTCGAACTGCAGCTGACCGATGGCGCCGAGCAGCAGCGCACCGCTGGCCAGGTTTTCGAAGACCTGGATGGCACCTTCCTCACCCAGCTCCTGCAGTCCCTTCTGCAACTGCTTGCTCTTCAGCGGGTCGCGCAGGCGCGCCTGACGGAAGAGTTCGGGCGAGAAGTACGGAATTCCCTTGAAGCCGAGTGTTTCGCCCTCGGTCAAGGTGTCGCCGATGTGCAGCTGGCCGTGGTTGTGGATGCCGATGATGTCGCCGGCGACCGCATCTTCCATCAGCACGCGCTCGTTGGCCATGAAGGTGAGCGCGTTGGCGAGCTTGATCTCGCGGTCGAGGCGCACGTGCTTGACCTTCATTCCCGACGAATAGCGACCCGAGCAGACGCGGAAGAAGGCAATCCGGTCGCGGTGGCGCGGGTCCATGTTGGCCTGGATCTTGAACACGAAACCGGTGAACGCCGGTTCGGCCGGTTGTACCTGACGCGCGCCGCCATCGCGTTCGAGCGGTGCCGGCGCCCAGTCGAGCAGCGCCTGCAGGATTTCCTGAACGCCGAAGTTGTTGATGCCCGAGCCGAAGAAGACCGGCGTCTGCCGCCCGGCGAGGAAATCGTCAAGGTTGAACGGGCTGCTCGCGTCGCGCAGCAGCTCGACATCCTCGCGCAGCTTGCCGACTTCGAGCGGGAACTGTGCGGCGAGCAGCGGGTTGTCGATACCGTCGAGCTTCTCCGCTTCGCTCCTCTTTTCCTCGCCCGGGGCGAAGCGCAGCAGCGAGTCTTCGCGCAGGTGATAGACACCACGGAAGGTCTTGCCCATGCCGATCGGCCAGGTGATCGGCGCACATTCAATGCCGAGCACCGCCTCGATTTCCTCGAGCAGCTCGAAAGGTTCGCGCACTTCGCGGTCGAACTTGTTCACGAAGGTGATGATCGGCGTGTTGCGCATGCGGCAGACTTCGAGCAGCTTGATTGTCTGCGCTTCGACGCCTTTCGCCGCGTCGATGACCATCACCGCCGCGTCGACCGCGGTGAGCACGCGGTAGGTGTCTTCCGAGAAGTCCTCGTGCCCCGGCGTGTCGAGCAGGTTGACGACGTGCTCCTGATACTCGAACTGCATCACCGAGCTGGTCACCGAAATGCCGCGCTGCTTTTCTACTTCCATCCAGTCGGAAGTAGCGTGCCGCGCGCTCTTGCGTGCCTTGACCGTGCCGGCGAGCTGGATGGCGCCGCCGAACAGCAGCAGCTTCTCGGTCAGTGTCGTCTTGCCCGCGTCGGGGTGAGAAATGATGGCGAAGGTGCGGCGACGCGCGACATCGCGCAGCAGTTCGGGCGGATAGGGCAGGGCGTTCATCAACAGTCCGTGCGGCGACGCCGCGCATAAAAACAACGCCGCCGAACACGCGGGGCGCTCGGCGGACGAGGGGCGCAGTCGCCGGCAAGGCGCCTGCGCAAGGCAGGCCGAACTATAGCAGGAGTCGCCTGCAGGCGGAATTTTCCGGCGCATTCATGGCCCATGCCTATGTTATTTGAGCGAATCGATAAGCAGGTTAGTATGTCCGTCAATTCAAATTCTTGGCAGTCAACCGGGTCGTGCCGGAAATGTCATCTTCATCGATCGGGCCAGCGCAAATTACCGCGTCGTCAGGCTCTGCTCCGGCGCCAGTGCTTGGCGTTCGCCTGCAGAACTCGGCGCGCGCACGCGTCACGCTGATCGCGCTGGCTGTACTGATCTTCGCGCTGTGGGGATCGGCGCTGTTCGCCAGCCATTTCCTGCGGCAGGACATCGAGCGCATGCTCGCGACGCAGCAGTTCTCGGCGGTTTCGTTTGTTGCGGCGGATCTCGATCGCGAGCTGAACGAACGGCAGCGTGCCCTGCAGGCGGTCGCCAAACGCATGAGTGCGCCGCTCCTGTCCCGGGATGCGGCGGCAAACGCGCAGAGCGTGCTGGAAGAGCGCATCGCACTGCGCACCATGTTCAACTGGGGCTTGTTCGTCGTCGGCCGCGATGCGACGGCAATCGCCAGTGTTCCGGCCGAGCTCGGACGCACCGGCGGCGACTACAGTTCGTTTGCGGATGTCCGCGCGGTGCTCGACAGTGGCCAGCCGCGCATCACCGATCCGTTGACCGGCAAGCGAACGGGACAACCTGTCATCTCCATCATCGTCCCGATCGACGATCGCCAGGGCAAGGTGATCGGCGCATTGATCGGGGTGACGCATCTGGGCTTGCCGAATTTCTTCGATGACTTGACGGCGCATCGCTACGGCGAGGGCGGCGGCTATCTGGTCATTGCGCCGAAGAGCGCTGTTTTTGTCGCGGCGACTGACCGGTCACGGGTGATGCAGGCCATTCCGCCACCGGGGAACAACGCCAATCATGATCGCTTCATGGCCGGCGCGGAAGGTTCGGGCGTCGCCATCAACTCGCAAGGGGTCGAGGAGCTCGCTTCGGCGCGCAGGCTTTCCGCTGTGAACTGGTTGGTGGTCGCGGTGTTGCCGACGGCCGAAGCTTTCGTTCCGGTTCACGAAATGCAGCAACGCCTGTTCGTCATCGCCACGCTGCTGACCATCGTTGGCGCCCTGATTGCCTGGCTGGTGCTGCACTATGAGCTGGCGCCACTGGCTGCGATTTCCCGCCGTCTGCGCGCGATGAGTCGCGGCGAGGTACCGCGGCAAGCCTTGCCGATTGCGCGCAACGATGAAATCGGCGACCTTGCGGCCAGCGTAAACGCACTGATCGCGTCGATCGAGTCGGTTGAAGGCGCGCTGCGCGAAAGCGAGGCACGTTTCCGCGAACTCGCCGACGCGGCACCGGTACTGATCTGGATGGCGGCGCTGGACAAGCGTTGTGACTATTTCAATCGCGCCTGGCTCGAGTTTACCGGTCGCACTTTCGCGCAGGAGTTTGGCAACGGCTGGGTCGAAGGCGTGCATCCGGACGATGTCGAGCGCTGTTTCAGCACCTATGAAAGTGCATTCGACGCCCGGCGTCGCTTCACCATGGAGTACCGCCTGCATCATCACGACGGCTCTTACCGCTGGTTGCTCGATAACGGCGCGCCGCGTTTTGACGGGGCCGGCAATTTTGTCGGCTATATCGGCAGCTGCGTCGATATCGATGCCCTGAAACGCGCCGAGCAGGGGCTGCGCGCCAGCGACAGCCTCAACCGCAGCATCCTCGATTCGTTCAGCGAATGTGTCTGCGTGCTCGACGCCGACGGCACCATCATTCGCGTCAATGATGCCTGGCGGCGCCTGGCCGACGGACCGTCGCTGGTGGGGGCGGCGGCACCACTGTTCGGCGACAGCCTTGGCGCCGACTATTTTTCGCTGTGCCCGAACGGCTTGCTCTGTGCCAGCGATGCCGAATGTGAACGCGAGGCCGTCACCGCCATCGCCGACGTGCTTGCCGGTCGCTGCCAGTCGGCACGCATCGAATACGTCTGTTCCGGCCGCCAGCACGAAGCCGGGCATGGCGAGAACCACTGGTTTGAATTGCGCGTCCGCCGTCTCGACGACCGCGAAGGGGCGGTGATCGCCCATGACGAAATAACGAGCATCAAGCGCGCCGACGAGCTGCAGATTGCGGCGGCGGCGTTTCAGACACAGGAAGGCATCATCATCACCGATGCGGCGCGGCAGATCATCCGCGTAAACGACGCATTCACCCGCCTGACCGGTTACAGCGCGGCCGAGGCGATCGGCCAGACGCCAACGCTGCTCAAGTCCGGGCGTCATGATCAGGCCTTCTACCGCGAGATGTACGAGACGCTGGCCGCCAGCGGTTTCTGGCAGGGCGAGATCTGGAACAGGCGCAAGGATGGCAACATTTATCCGCAGTGGATGACGATCACCGCGGTGTTTTCCGCCGCTGGCGGCATCAGCCACTACGTCGGTGCTTTTTCCGATATCAGCGAGCGCAAGCAGGCGGAAGCGCAGATCCACAGTCTGGCCTTCTTCGATCCGCTCACCGGTTTGCCCAACCGGCGCCTGCTGCGCGACCGGCTGGCGCAGGCGCTGGCGGCCAGTGCGCGCCATGGGCGCTGGTCGGCACTGATGTTCCTCGACCTCGATCACTTCAAGCTGCTCAACGACACGCGTGGGCACGAAATCGGCGACCAGTTGCTGAGCGAGGTGGCGCGTCGCCTCGATGACGGCGTGCGCGAGGGCGATACGGTGGCCCGCCTGGGTGGCGACGAGTTTATCGTCATGCTCGAAGACCTCGACAGCGAGCCCGACCGCGCGGCGAACAAGGCCGAGGCTGTCGCCGAAAAACTGCGTTTGTCCATCGCCCAGCCATTCCTTCTGCGCGCGCCGCCGCGCCAGTCCGCTGACGCGCCGAGCGCCGCTGCTACGCTGTCAGCGGCAGTGCCCGAGGATATCTACCATTGCACCTGCAGCATCGGCTTGACGCTGTTCCAGGGCAACGAGGCGAGCATCGACGACCTTCTCCGTCATGCCGACGTCGCCATGTATCAGGCCAAGGCTGCCAGTCGCAACACGGTGCGCTTTTTCGATCCGCAGATGCAGGCTGCGCTTGATGCGCGCACACGGCTTGAAGCAGGCTTGCGGCGCGCGATCGCGCAGGGCGAACTGCGTCTCCACTACCAGTGGCAGGTGAATGCAGATGGCCTGCCGATCGGCGTCGAAGCGCTGGCCCGCTGGCAGGATCCGGAACGCGGCATGGTTTCCCCAGCCGAGTTCATCCCGCTGGCTGAAGAAACCGGCCTGATCATCCCGCTCGGCGAATGGGCTTTGCGCGAGGCCTGCCGGCAACTGGTCGTCTGGTCCGCGGCTCCGGCGATGCGTGCGCTGTGCGTCTCGGTGAACGTCAGCCGTCGCCAGTTTCGTCAGGCCGGATTTGCCGACGTGGTGCGGCGGGCAGTGACCGGCGCCGGCGCCGATCCGGCCCGGTTGAAACTGGAACTGACCGAAAGCGTGCTTGACGACGTTGATGCAATAGCAGCGAGCATGCGCGACATCGGTGCCATTGGCGTCGGCTTCTCGCTTGACGATTTCGGCACCGGTTACTCGTCGCTTTCCTGTCTCCGCCACCTGCCTCTCGATCAGCTGAAGATCGACCAGTCTTTCGTTCGCGGACTCGGCAGCGATGACGATTCTGCGGCAATCGTGCGTGCGGTCATCGCGCTCGGGCAGGGGCTGGGGCTCGAAGTAATCGCCGAAGGCGTCGAGACCGAGGCGCAGTACCGGCTGTTGGTCGAATACGGCTGCACCGCTTTTCAGGGCTACCTGTTCGGCAGGCCGCAAGCCGCCGAGAATTTCTGAGTGCCAGGCCAGGCACCGACGCCGTATTGGCGTGACGGCAGGCCGAGCGGACTGATTTCCTGCAGCATCGATGGTTCGTGGAATTCCGGCTGCCAACGCTTGTCTCTCTGGGGCTGCACCTGGTCGACGCCTCTGCTTTCATGCAGCATGAGACGGTACCATCGACGCCTAGGACACGGAAAGGAGCCGAAGATTGAGTCGAACTGATCAAGCGAACATGAGTTCCCTGCAACTGCGGGCGGCCGCCGAGGAACGCTTTGCCGGTTCGACACAGAAGGAGTCGCTCGACTTTGCCGCTGACGAACTGATGTATGAACTGCAGATGCGGCGAATCGAGCTGGAACTGCAGAACGAGTCGCTGCGCGAATTGCAGCACGAGCTTGAGGAGTCACGTAATCGCTATCGTGACTTGTACGAGTTCGCCCCCGTCGGCTATCTCACGCTCAGCGAAGCCGGGTTGATCGTCGATATCAACCTCAAGGGCGAGTCGCTCCTCGGACGAACCCGCAGCCGCCTGCTGCAGCACGCCTTTGCGCGCTTCGTTGCGCCGACGGACACGGGCCGCTGGCACACTTACTTCAACGAACTGCTGCATACCGACGAGCGCCTTGAATGCGAGCTGGCGCTCAGGCGAAAGGCTGATTCGCCGGTTTTCGTTCGCGTGGACAGCTTGCGCCTTGAGCAGCATGGCCGGCCGACCGTGTTGCGTGTCGTCATGACCGACATCAGCGAGCGCAAGCGTGCCGAGCTGGCACGTGAAAAAAGTGAGCTTTTCGTCCGCACCATCGCCAACAGCATTCCCGGTCTGGTGGCTTACTGGACGAGTGCGCTTCGCTGCACCTTTGCCAACGATGGCTATCTCTCCTGGTTCGGGCGGAGCAAGGAGCAGATGATCGGCGTTCATATGGCGGACTTGCTTGGTGCCGAGCTGTTCCGGAAAAACGAGGCCTATATCCAGGCGGCGCTGCGCGGGGAAGACCAGCAGTTCGAGCGGATGCTGGTGAAGACCAATGGTGAAACCCGCTGTGCCTGGGCCCAGTACATCCCGCACGTAGTCGATGGCGAGGTCTTGGGCTTTTTCGTTCTTGTGACCGATATAACGGCTGTCAAAAGGGATCAGGAGCAACTGCGCGTCAGCGACGTCGCCCTGAAGGCGGTTTCCCAGGGCGTCATCATTACCGGCGCTGATCGACTGATCGTGACGGTAAATGACGCCTTCCTTTCCATTACCGGTTACGCAGCGGCGGAGGTTTTCGGTCAGAGTTGTCGCTTTCTGCAAGGCCCCCTGACCAGCGAACAGACCGTCACTGCCATCCGGCTGGCGCTGCAGAATGGCGAAAAGTTCTCGGGCGAGATTCTCAACTACCGCAAGGATGGAAGCGCTTTCTGGAACGACCTGAGTATTTCGCCGGTGTTCGACGAACACGGCAAGCTGACCCACTTTATCGGCATCACCCGTGACGTTACCGAACGCAAGATTGCCGCGGATGAACTGCTGATCGCTGCCGCAGCCTTCGCTTCGCAGAACGGCATGGTCATTACCGACCCGAACGGGGTGATTCTGCGCGTCAATCCCGCTTTTACCCGGCTCACCGGTTACTCGCCCGAAGAGGTGATCGGGAAAACGATGTCAATCCTCAACTCCGGCCGTCAGGATCGCGAGTTTTTCCAGCGCATGTGGGGGCAGTTGCGCGAAAAAGGATTCTGGAAGGGCGAAATCTGGAACCGGCGCAAGAATGGTCATATCTACGCCGAGCTGCTGAGCATTACGGCGGTGACGACCCCTGATCGCGGTACGACGCATTTCGTCGGCAGCTTCTCCGATATCACCGACGATCGCGAGGCCGTTGCCGAAATCCATCGCCTGGCGTATTACGATGCGTTGACCCGCCTGCCCAACCGCCGGCTGCTGCAGGACCGGCTGGCGCAGGCCGTCGCCGCAACGGCGCGCAGCGGGCATTGCGGCGCCATCTGTTTCATCGATCTCGACAACTTCAAGGCGCTCAACGATACCCGCGGTCATGACGTCGGTGATCTGCTGCTGGTCGAGGTGGCACAACGCCTGCGCGCGACGGTACGCGAGAGCGACACGGTCGCGCGTCAGGGTGGTGACGAGTTCGTTGTCCTGCTTGAGGATCTGGGGGCCGATTCAGGCGAAGCGCTCGTGCTCGCACGCTTGCTGGCCGAGAAGTTGCGCGAGTCGATCGGCAGGCCCTTCCTCTTGCAGGGCTACGAATACCATTGCGGGATCAGCATCGGCGTCGGCATGTTCCACGAGCGGGATACCGCCGAAAACCTGTTCAAACACGCCGATCTCGCGCTCTACCATGCCAAACGCCTCGGGCGGAACACCCTGTGCTTCTTCGATCCGAGCATGCAGGCAGCCCTTGATCTGCGCAGCACGCTCGAGACCGAACTGCGTCAGGCGCTGAAGGGCGGGCAGTTACGCCTGTTCTTTCAGCCGCAGGTCGACGTGGCGCGTCAGGTGATCGGTGTCGAAGCCCTGTTGCGCTGGCAGCATCCGCAGCGTGGCCTGGTGCCGCCGGGCGATTTTATCCCGCTCGCCGAAGAGAACGGCCTGATCCTGCCGATCGGATTGTGGGTGCTCGACAGCGCCTGCGCCTTGCTCAAGGCGTGGCAGAAGGATCCGCTGCTGCGCGATTTGCCGATTGCCGTCAATGTCAGCGCCAGACAGTTCCGGCAGCCCGATTTCGTCGCGCAGGTCCAGCACATTCTCGAAACGCACGCGACCCATCCGGGACGCCTGAAGCTCGAACTGACCGAAAGTCTGGTGCTTGAGGATGTCGAGGACTCGATTGCCAAGATGGCGTCGATCAAGGCGCTTGGCGTCAGGTTTGCGATGGACGATTTCGGAACGGGTTATTCGTCCTTGTCCTATCTGGCCACATTGCCACTCGACCAGCTGAAGATCGACCAGTCTTTCGTCCGCAATCTGCCCGGCAAGAAGAACGATGAAACGATCGCGCGTACGATCATCACCATGGCGCAGGGACTGGCGATGGAAGTGATCGCCGAGGGCGTGGAAACCGAGGTGCAGCGGACTTTCCTCGAAGCACACGGCTGCGTCACCTACCAGGGCTACCTGTTCAGCCCGCCTTTGCCGCTTGAGGCGTTGTACGAGTTTCTGCGGCGCTCGAATGCCGTTGCTGGCCAGGGGCGCTGACTCAGATCAGTCCGCGACTGCCGAGTTCGTCCTTGAGCCAGGCGTAGCAGATCGGCGCGGCAACCAGCCCGGCGAGGCCGAAAACACTTTCCATCACGATCATCGCGCTGAGCAGCTCCCAGGCGCGGGCGTGGATGTGCGCGCCGACGATACGCGCGTTGAGGAAGTACTCGAGCTTGTGGATGATGACGAGGAAGAGTAGCGAGCCGATCGCCACCGCCGGCGAGTGCGCCAGGCTGACGACGACAATCGCCGTGTTCGAGATCAGGTTGCCAACGACCGGCAACAGGCCGACGACGAAGGTGACGACGATCAGTGTCTTGACCAGCGGTAGATGAATGCCCAGCAGTGGCAGCAGCAGTGCCAGATAAAGCGCGGTCAGTCCGGCGTTGATTGCCGAAATGCGCACTTGGGCGAAAACGACGCGGCGGAAAGCCTCGGCCAGACGTGTCGTGCGCTCGCCGAGCACGCGGGCGAGCGGTCCGCCGATGTCGCCAGCGACGACTTCGCGCAGTGAGACGAGAACGCCGATGATCATGCCGATCAGCAGATGGGCGACCAGTCGGCCGGTCTCGCCGCCGATGTGACGCAGTTCGGCGGCGTGTTCGCGCAACCAGGCGGTCAGCTGCGCGCGCAGTTCTTCGGCATTGTCCGGCAGCGGCAGTGCCAGCCAGTCGGGCAATTGCGAGCGCGAGCTGTCGATGATGTCGGCCATGCGTGCGAGCAGTCCGGACAGACTGCCGCCCTCGCTGCGCATCAGTGCGATGACGCCGAATGCGGCCAGCGTGACTGCGCCGACGACGGCCAGTCCGACCAGCGCGACGGCGATGCCCTTGGCGCTGCCGCCGGAAACCCGGCGCGCGAGCAGGGGCACCAGCATGCGCATCACCTCATGCACCAGCAGTCCGGCGAGCAGTGCCGGCAGCAGGTGCGCCGTGATGATGAGCAGCATCGCCAGTGCCGCGAGCAGCCAGCCGGCAATGTCGTAGCGGCTCACAACTGCGAGGTTTTGTCGCTGGCTGCTCATCGAGCCGGTCTTTCGCGCAGCCACTTCGCTGCCCCCAGACCGGCGGCGCGGCCGCTGGCGAAGCAGCCGGTGAGCAGATAACCGCCGGTCGGTGCTTCCCAGTCGAGCATCTCGCCGGCGCAGAAAACGCCGGGTAGCGTTTGCAGCATCAGCTTGTCGTCGATCGCTTCGAACAGTACGCCACCGGCGCTGCTGATCGCTTCGTCCAGTGGGCGCGTCGCCCGCAGCGGTAATGGCAGCGCCTTGATCGCATTTGCCAGTCGCCGGGGATCGGTCGTGGCGGCGGCGAAAACCTCGGCGGCCGTGCATTCGTGCAGCAACGCTGCCTTGACGCCTTTCAGTCCGAGGCGCGAGGCGAGGTGGCTGGAGAGCGAGCGGCGGCCGCGCGCATGCGCGATTTCGGCGGTGACCTGCTCGACGCTGCGCTCGGGCAGCAGATCAAGCCACAAGGTCGCGCCGCCGTCGCGCTCGATGGCGGCGCGCAGCGGCGCGGCCAGCGCGTAGATCAGCCCACCCTCGACGCCATGCGCGGTGATGATGAATTCGCCGCGTCGGCGGCTTCCGTTGCCTTCAGCGGCCAGCGCCGCGTCGCGTGTGCCGGCCTCGATATCCGGGCGTTTGCCGGCGGCGCCGTCGCGGCGGCCGGCCGACTTGCCGACCCACGCCGCGATGTTCTTCACCGCTTCGCCGGCAAAACGCGAGCGCAGGAATTCGCTCCAGCCGACGTCGAAGCCGCAGTTGGCCGGGCGCAGCGGCGCCACCGGCACGCCGGCCGCCGTCAGCCAGGATAGCCAGCGGCCGTCGGCGCCAAGCTTCGCCCAGCTGCCACCGCCGAGTGCCAGAATCGCCGCGTCGGCTGTGACCATGTGTTCGCCTGCCGGGGTCTGCAGGCGCAGGCGGACGCGATTGCGATCACCTGCCGGCGTCGATTCGACGCCGAGGCAGCGATGACGCATGTGCAGCTTGACGCCACTGGCGCGCAAGCGCCGCAGCCAGGCGCGCAGCAGCGGCGCTGCCTTCATGTCGAGCGGAAAGACACGTCCCGAGCTGCCGACGAAGGAATCGATGCCGAGGCCGCGCATCCAGTCGCGCAAGTCGTCCGGGCCGAAGGCGTCGAGCAGCGGCGTCATTTCGCGCTGGCGCGCGCCGTAGCGCTGGCGGAAGGCTGCGGCAGCCTCGCTGTGCGTGATGTTGAGGCCGCCTTTGCCGGCGATCAGCAACTTGCGCCCGATCGAAGGCAGGGCGTCGTAGAGATCGACCGCGAGGCCGCCGGCCGCCAGCGTTTCGGCGGCCATCAACCCGGCCGGCCCGCCGCCGACGACGGCAACGCGATTGCCCTCTGCGGCGCTGCTGGAAGACGGTCTCGTTGCGCTGCTGTTCATGGCGTCCGGCATGTTTACACCTCGACTTTTCGCGCCGGCAGCGCAAGGCGCTGGCCGAGCCAGCCAAGGCCGAGCGCCGGCAGCGCCGCCTGCAAGCGTTCCGGGCTGGCGCTGGCGAGGAGTTCGAGACGACCGCTGCCGTGCGTGTTGCTGCCGGCCAGACGCACGCACTGGCGCGCGACGGCGTCGGCGACTTCGACCAGACGCGCGCGCCCGGCGACGATCTCGAGCAAGCTTGGTGCGAGAAAGGCGTAATGCGTGCAGCCGAGAACGATACGGTCGGCGCCAGCGGCGAGCAAGGGTTCCAGTCGCGCGCGGGCATCGGCGACAAACGCGGGATCGTCGAGCTGCAGCGCTTCGACGCGCGTCGCCCAGCCGGGGCAGGCTTCGACATCGACGCGCACCTGCGCGGCATGGTCACGGATCAGCCGTGCCAGGCGCTCGCTGCGCGCCGTCGCGGCGGTGGCAAGTACGGCGATGTGGCGCTGCGCCGAGTCGGCGGCAGCCGGTTTGACGCCGGGTTCGACGCCGACGACGCGGGTGCGCGGAAAGCGCGAACGGCAGGCGGCGACGGCGGCGGCAGTTGCCGTATTGCAGGCGACGACGATGACACCGCAGCCGCGGTCGACCAGATGCTGGCCGATCGCCAGCGCGCGCGCGCGGATGAAGGCGTCGTCACGCTCGCCGTAGGGCACATGCGCGCTGTCGGCGAGATAGCACAGGTCGGCATGCGGCAGCGCGCGGGCGATGGCGGCGAGCACCGAGAGGCCGCCAAGGCCGCTGTCGAAGACGCCGATCATCGCGGCTGCCGGCGCCGGTTGAAGCAACGCTCAGCCGATTCCGGCCGGCAAGCATCGTCGGCCCGGGCGCAGAGTCCTCGCGCCCTCAGGCGACGACGACGGGAATCTTGCCGATCCTGGCGTGCCATTCGTGCGGGCCGGTTTCATGCACCGAGGTGCCGTTGGCATCGACGGCGACGGTGACCGGCATATCCTTCACTTCGAATTCGTAGATCGCTTCCATGCCGAGGTCGGCGAAGGCAACGACGCGCGCCGCCTTGATCGCCTTGGCCACGAGGTAGGCGGCACCGCCGACGGCCATCAGGTAGGCCGAGCGATGCTTCTTGATCGCGGCAATCGCTTCGCGTCCGCGTTCGGCCTTGCCGACCATCGAGATCAGGCCCGTCTGGCCGAGCATCATCTCGGTGAACTTGTCCATGCGCGTCGCCGTCGTCGGGCCGGCCGGGCCGACCGCCTCGTCGCGCACCGGGTCGACCGGGCCGACGTAGTAGATGACGCGGTTAGTGAAGTCGACCGGCAGTGCTTCGCCGTTGGCGAGCATCTGTTGAATGCGCTGGTGCGCAGCATCGCGGCCGGTGAGCAACTTGCCGTTGAGCAGCAGCGTCTGACCCGGCGTCCACGCGGCGACCTGCTCGCGGGTCAGCGTGTCGAGATCGACGCGCGTTGCCTTGTCGAGATCGGGTAACCAGTTCACCTGCGGCCAGTCCGACAGGGGGGGCGGCACGAGGTGCGCCGGGCCGCTGCCGTCGAGATGGAAGTGTACATGGCGGGTGGCGGCACAGTTCGGGATCATCGCTACCGGCAGGCTGGCGGCGTGCGTCGGGTAGTCGAGAATCTTCACGTCGAGCACGGTGGTCAGGCCGCCGAGACCCTGCGCGCCGATGCCGAGCGCGTTCACCTTCTCGTACAGTTCGAGGCGCAGTTCCTCGACGCGCGTGAGCTTTTCGCCGGCCTTGGCGCGTGCCATCAGTTCATGGATGTCGACCGGCGCCATCAGCGATTCCTTGGCCAGCAGCATCGCCTTTTCCGGTGTGCCGCCGATACCGATGCCGAGGATTCCCGGCGGACACCAGCCGGCACCCATGTGCGGTACCGTCTTCAGCACCCAGTCGACGATCGAGTCGGAGGGGTTCAGTGCGACGAACTTGCTCTTGTTCTCCGAGCCGCCGCCCTTCGCCGCGCAGATCACTTCAAGGCCATCGCCGGCGACGATCTCGACGTGCAGCACCGCCGGCGTGTTGTCCTTCGAGTTCTTGCGTGCGCCGGCCGGGTCGCGCAGCACCGAGGCGCGCAGCGGGTTGTCCGGGTTGGTGTAGGCGCGGCGCACGCCTTCGTCGACCATTTCCTGAACGGACATGGTCGCGTCCCACTGCACGTTCATGCCGACCTTGAGGAAGACGACGCCGATCCCGGTGTCCTGACAGATCGGCCGGCGGCCTTCAGCGCACATGCGGCTGTTGGTCAGGATCTGTGCGATCGCGTCCTTCGCCGCCGGACTTTCTTCGCGCTCGTAGGCTTCTGCGAGCGCTTTCAGATAGTCGAGCGGGTGGTAGCAGCTGATGTACTGAAAGGCGTCGGCGATGCTGTCGATGAGGTCTTGCTGACGGATGACGGTCATGGGCGGGTCTCCAGTGCGGTGCCCGGCGGGCGCCGTCGCTCCTCAAGCAGAGGAGGAGATGCAGGGAAAGTGAAAAAATTTACGCGCAGAGCGCAATGAATTTGCGGCGCTGCAGCATGCCGCTGGCGCGCTCTCAGTGGTGGTCTTTCGAGAGCAGCAGCGTCTGGTTCATGATCTTGTCGACCCACACCATGGCCATCGCCGAGACGAGGAAAACCAGGTGGATGATGACCTGCCACTTGATCGCATGCTCGCTCATGTTGGCGGCGTTGATGAAGGTCTTCAGCAGGTGGATCGACGAGATGCCGATGATCGCCGTCGACAGCTTGATCTTGAGCACGCCGGCGTTGACGTGCGACAGCCACTCGGGCTGATCGGGGTTGTCTTCGAGATCGAGCCGCGAAACGAAAGTCTCGTAGCCACCAATGATGACCATGATCAGCAGGTTGGCGATCATCACCACGTCGATCAGGCCGAGAACGACGAGCATGATCGCCGTTTCGTTGACATGGCCGCTCTCGAAGACGTCCTGCACGAGATGCGTTAACTCGACCATGAACAGGTAGACGTAAACCGCCTGCGCGACGATCAGACCGAGATACAGCGGTGCCTGCAGCCAGCGGCTCCAGAAAATCGTCTTCTCAAGCCGGCTTTCGAATGGATGCTTCGTCATTGATCGAGCGATGTCCTGTGCAATAAAAGGAGCCTGATCGCGCCAAAGCGCGCAAGGAGCGGCGATTCTAGCACCATTCTTTCGCCTCTCGCCCGTGCTGCCGGATGTTGCGCTGCAGCGTTTTTGTGTAAGCCGACTGTAAGAAAGAGGGCGTCAAATCGCGCTCCATTCGCTTCGCGTCCGTGCATGCCGAAGGTATCATCAGACCCCGGCAACGATGCGAAGCTGCCTCATGCAGCACCGCAAGCAAGGAATATTTGTGCACTGTCCTTGCGCTGTCGTTGGCCGTTTTGCAGCCCATCACGATTCACGCTTTGTTCAGGAGACAAACGATGTCTGATACCCAGTCCTTGCAGGTTTTCCAGCCGCCCGCCGATTTTGTCAGCCAGGCGGCTATTTCCGGCATGGAGGCCTATCGCGCACTTTGTGCCGAGGCCGAGCGCGATTACGCGGGTTACTGGGCGCGGCTTGCACGCGAGCACCTCAGCTGGAAAGTGCCGTTCACGCGCACGCTTGACGAGTCGCAAGCACCGTTCTTCAAGTGGTTCGACGACGGCCGTCTGAACGTTTCCTACAACTGTATCGACCGCAACATCGAAGCGGGTCTCGGCGAGAAGACTGCGATCATCTTCGAATCCGACGACGGTACGGTTTCCCGCGTCAGCTACAAGGACCTGCTCGTCCGTGTCTCGCGTTTTGCCAATGCGCTCAAGGCCTCCGGCGTCAAGAAGGGCGACCGCGTCGTCATCTACCTGCCGATGTCGGTCGAAGGCGTCGTTGCCATGCAGGCCTGTGCCCGCATCGGCGCTACGCACTCGGTCGTCTTCGGCGGTTTCTCCGCGCAATCGCTGCGCGACCGCATCAACGACGCCGGCGCCGTTCTGCTGATCACCTCCGACGGTCAGTGCCGTGGTGGCAAGTCGCTGCCCTTGAAACCGATCGCCGACGAAGCGCTGGCGCTGGGCGGCTGCGAATCGATCATGAAGGTTGTCGTCTGGCAGCGTACCGGCGCCGAGTGCGCCATGCAGGCGGGTCGCGACGTCTTCTGGCAGGATTTTGTTGCCGGCCGGGCGGATTTCTGCGAGCCCGAGTGGGTCGAGGCCGAGCACCCGCTGTTCCTGCTCTACACCTCGGGTTCGACCGGCAAGCCGAAGGGCGTCCAGCATTCGACCGGTGGCTACCTGCTGCACGCCGTGCTGACGATGAAGTGGACCTTCGACCTGAAGCCGAACGACGTTTTCTGGTGCACCGCCGACATCGGCTGGGTCACCGGTCACACCTACATCGCTTACGGTCCGCTCGCCTGCGGCGGCACGCAGATCGTTTTCGAAGGCGTGCCGACCTTCCCGGATGCCGGCCGTTTCTGGAAAATGATCCAGGAGCACAAGGTTTCCGTCTTCTACACGGCGCCGACGGCGATCCGCTCGCTGATCAAGGCGGCCGAGGCGACGGCGACGGTACATCCGCGCAACTACGACCTCTCCTCGCTGCGTCTCCTCGGTTCGGTCGGTGAACCGATCAATCCGGCGGCGTGGATGTGGTACTACGAGAACATCGGCGGCAGCCGCTGCCCGATCGTCGATACCTTCTGGCAGACCGAAACCGGCGGCCACATGATCACGCCGCTGCCCGGTGTGACGCCGCTGGTGCCAGGTTCGTGCACGCTGCCCTTCCCGGGAATCCAGGCGGCGATCGTCGACGAGACCGGTACCGAGCTCGACTGGGGCAAGGGCGGCATCCTTGTCGTCAAGCGTCCGTGGCCGTCGATGATCCGCAATATCTGGGGCGACGCCGAGCGCTTCAAGAAGTCCTACTACCCGGACGATTTCAACGGCCAGCTCTACCTCGCTGGCGACGGTGCGACGCGCGACGCGCAGACCGGCTACTTCACCATCACCGGCCGCATCGACGACGTGCTCAACGTCTCCGGTCACCGCATGGGCACCATGGAAATCGAGTCGGCGCTGGTGTCGCATCCGCTGGTCGCCGAAGCGGCCGTCGTCGGCCGTCCCGATGACCTTACCGGCGAAGCGATCTGCGCGTTTGTCGTGTTGAAGGGAATCCGCCCCGAAGGCGACGCGGCGAAGAAGATGATCAAGGACCTGCAGGATCACGTCGGCAAGCAGATCGGCCCGATCGCCAAGCCGAAGGACATCCGTTTTGGCGAGAACCTGCCGAAGACGCGTTCCGGCAAGATCATGCGCCGCCTGCTGCGTTCGCTGGCCAAGGGTGAGGAAGTGACGCAGGACACCTCGACGCTGGAAAACCCGGCGATTCTCGATCAATTGCGCCGCGGCGTTTAAGCCCAGGCAGCGCCGGGGCAGCGTCCGCAGGGCGGTGCTCCGGCAAGATTTTGGAGTGGCAGGAGACAGATCGCTGCGTTCCGTTACGGTCGGACAGGCGGTCGTGAAAATTGGCGAAAAGCGGCCAGCAAGGTCGCGCCCGGGCCGGCGGTTACGAACTGCCGGCCTGTTCATTTTCTTCGCCGGGTGACGGTGCCGGAAACAGGAGAAGCAGCGGATGAGCAACAGCGCCACGCAGATGCTGGTCACCGCGACGAGCGAGTTCCTGCGCCGTTTCCCGCCTTTCGACCGGATGGAGGCGGAGGCGATGCAGTATCTCTGCGAACGCCTCAAGCTGGCCTATTACGCCAAGGACACGCCGATCGTCACGCCCGACATGGGCGTCCTGCAGCACTTCTACATCGTCCAGCGCGGCAAGGTACTGGCGCGCGGGCGCGGTGAAGTCGGCGTCATCGACTATTCGACGATGAGTCTCTCGCCGGGCGAGGCTTTCCCGATCGGGTCGGTGACCGCACAGCGTCCGTCGACCAATACTTACACCGCGGTCGAAGACGTTTTCTGCTACGAACTGCCGGTCGATGACTACTTTGCGCTGATGCGCATGAGCCCGACCTTCAACGCTTTCTGCACGCAGTACATCGCCAGCCTCCTCGGTCAGTCACGGCAGCAGCTGCAGGCCGAGTTTGCGCAGCGTGCGGCTGAACAGCAGACGATGAACTCGCCGCTGTCGTCGATCATCAAGAAGGAGCCGGTGTTTGCCCGCCCCGAGACGAGTCTGCGCGAGGTGATCGGCATCATGGCTGCCGGGCACATCGGCTCGATCATCATCGTCGACGACGAGCAGCGGCCGACCGGCATCTTCACCCAGTCGGATGTCCTGAAGCGGGTCGTGCTGCCCGGCGTTGCGCTCGAAGCGCCGATCGCCGCGGTGATGTCGCCCGATCCGCACACGCTGCCGGTAGCGAGCACGGCTTACGACGCGGTGCTGGCGATGGCGCTCTACGGCATCCGCCACGTGCTCGCCGTCGATGAAGGCGGGCGACTGAAGGGCGTTGTTTCCGAGCGCGATCTGTTCGCGCTGCAGCGCGTCGGCCTGCGCCAGATCCGCCAGTCGATCGAGACAGCGCCGGATATCGGCCTGCTCTGCCAGGCGGCGAAGGACGTCCGCCAGCTGGCGCTGAACATGCTGGCCCAAGGTGTCGGCGCCGAGCAGCTGACGCAGTTCATTTCGGCGCTGAACGATACGCTGACGCGACGCGTCATCCAGCTCAATCTCGACCGGCACGATCTCTACGGCATCGACTGGGCCTGGCTTTCGTTTGGTTCGGAAGGTCGCGACGAGCAGACTTTCAGTACTGACCAGGACAACGGTCTGCTCTTCATCTGTACCGACATCATGGATCGTGAACAGACGCAGCTGCGCCTGCTCGACTTCGCGCGCGACGTCAATGCCGATCTCGACCGCGTCGGCTTCCCGCTTTGCCGCGGCAACATCATGGCGAGCAATCCCGAGCTGTGTCTGACGCTCGAGGAGTGGGAGGAGAAATTCCTCGGCTGGATCCGCACGCCCGATCCGAAGGCGCTGCTCAACGCGTCGATCTTCTTCGACTTCCGGCCGCTGTTCGGGCAGTTTCATCTCGCGCACCGGCTGCGCCTGACGCTGCTCAAGGCAACGCAGGACAACCGTCTGTTCCTGCGCATGATGGCGCAGAACGCGCTGAGCGTGCTGCCGCCGCTCGGGCGGATTCGCGATTTCGTCACCGACGCCGACATCGAACATCCGGGGACGATCGACCTGAAGAAATTCGGTGCCCGCCTGTTTGTCGACGCGGCGCGCGTTTTCGCGCTGTCTTCCGGCGTCGCGGCGACGAATACTGCGCAGCGTCTGCGCCTGTCGGGCGCCGCGCTGAAGGTATCGAGCGACGAATCCGCCGGCGTCGTCGAGGGCTTCAACTTCATCCAGTTGCTGCGCCTGCGTCACCAGAACTTCGAGCTCGAACACGGGCGTGCCGGCGATAACCGGCTCGACCCGGATCAGCTCAATGAGGTCGAGCGGCGTATCCTGAAGGAGGCATTCCGTCAGGCGCGCAAACTGCAGCAGCGGCTCAAACTCGATTACCAGACCTGAGCAAGGTGTCAGCTTCCCGCCTCAGCCCGCGCGGTCGGGCCCCGGAGAGAACGTCATCCGTCGCTGACGGAGGCGGCCGATGAGCTGGCTGTCACGCCTCTTCTCATCGCGTAAGTCGGCCGCGCAGCTCGATCTGGCAGAGGCACAGCAGCAGGCGCTGGCGGCGTGGCGGGCGCTGCCGGCGCCCGACCTGACGCGCCCACATTACCAGACACGCTATATCGTCGTTGACGTCGAGTCGAGCGGGCTCGACATGAATCATGACCGGCTGATCTCGATCGGCGCCGTCGCCGTCGTCAACGGCGTGATCGACTTCCAGGACGTCTTCGAGACCATCCTGCGCCAGGACGAGGTAAGCACCACCGACAACATCCTCATTCATGGCATCGGCGGTTCGGCGCAGCGCGCAGGCATTGATCCGCCGGACGCCTTGCTCGCCTTCCTCAACTACTGCGCCAAGGCACCGCTGGTCGCTTATCACTCGGTCTTCGACCAGACGATGATCGAGCGCGCGCTGCAGCGCTATCTCGGCGTTGCGCTGCAGGCGACGTGGATCGACCTTGCCTGGGTGATGCCCGACCTGTTCCGCGAACGCATCGATGCCCAGGTCTCGCTCGACAACTGGCTCGAACTGTTCGCCATCGAGAACATCCAGCGGCACAACGCTGTTTCCGATGCGCTGGCAACGGCGATGCTGCTGCAGGCCGCGATTTCGCGCGGTGGCGGGCGCGGCGCGAAGACACCGGCGAGTTTCGTCGATACCGAGAAATCGCGCCGCTGGATGCGTCGCTACGGTTGATCGGGACGACGCAATGCGTGATGTGTTCGATGTGTCGATCCGCCTGCGCCGCTATTTCACGCTGTATACGGGCGTCTTTGTGGCGCTCGTACTGGTGCTCGGCGTTCTCGAGCATTTCGGTCTGCCGCCGCGCTGGATCGGCTATTCCTTCCTATTCCTGACGATCATCCTCTACGCGACGATCGGTGTACTGGCGCGCACCGCCAACGTGTCCGAGTATTACGTCGCCGGCCGGCGCATTCCGGCCATTTTCAACGGCATGGCGACCGGCGCCGACTGGATGAGTGCCGCCTCGTTCATGGGGCTGGCCGGCACGCTCTATCTTTCTGGCTATCAGGGGCTGGCCTACGTGATGGGCTGGACCGGCGGCTACGTCCTCGTCGCCCTGTTGCTGGCGCCCTACCTGCGCCGTTTCGGGCAGTACACGATTCCCGACTTCCTCGGCGAACGTTACGGCGGCAATGCGGCGCGGCTGGTCGGCGTTGCCGCCGTCGTGCTAGCATCTTTCGTTTACGTCGTCGCGCAGATCTACGGCGTCGGGCTGATCACCAGCCGTTTTGTCGGCCTGCAGTTCGAGGTTGGCGTCTTCGTCGGACTCGCCGGCATTCTCGTCTGCTCATTCCTCGGCGGCATGCGTGCGGTGACCTGGACGCAGGTTGCGCAGTACGTGATCCTGATCGTCGCCTACATCGTGCCGGTGGCGATGCTGTCTTACAAGGCAACCGGCTTGCCCCTGCCGCAGTTCGTTTATGGCGAGGTGCTGGCCAAGGTTGAGGTGCTGGAGACGCGGCTGTTCGACGATCCGGCCGAACTCGAGGCACGGCGCCTCTATCGTGAGCGCGCCGACGCCATTTACGAGCGCATCCTCAATCTGCCCGATTCGCTGCATGAAGAACGGCAGCGCCTGTCGCAGAAAATCAACGAGCTGAAGAACGGCGACGCGCGCATGCGCGACATCGTCGTTTACGAACGACAGCGCCGCGAACTGCCGCAGAACGCCGACGAGGCGCGCGATCGCTGGGATTCGGCGATGCACGTCGCCGCCGAGCGCGGTGCGACACCGACACATCATTCGACCGCCTATCCCGGCAATGACGAGAGCGAGCGCAATCTGGCGCGCGTGAACTTCCTCGCGCTGGTGTTCTGCCTGATGCTCGGTACCGCCGCGCTGCCGCACGTGCTGATGCGCTACTACACGACGCCGACGGTGCGCGAGGCGCGCAATTCGGTGTTCTGGTCGCTGTTCTTCATCCTGCTGCTTTACTTCACGGCGCCGGCCTACGCGGTTTTTGCCAAGTTCGAGATCTATTCGGGGGTGATCGGCAGCAGCATCGCCGAACTGCCGGCGTGGATCGCCGCCTGGAGCAAGGTTGGTCTGGTAGCGATCGAAGACATCAACGGCGACGGCTTGCTGCAACTCGCCGAGCTGACGCTCAATCCCGACGTGATCGTTCTGGCAACGCCGGAAATCGCCGGCTTGCCCTACGTCATCTCCGGGCTGGTTGCCGCCGGTGCGCTGGCCGCTGCGCTGTCGACCGCCGACGGCCTGCTGCTGACCATTGCCGGCGCGCTGTCGCATGACGTCTATTACAAGATCTACCGGCCGCAAGCGTCGACGCAATGGCGCTTGCTGGTGTCGAAAACCCTGCTGCTGGTCGTCGCCGTGCTCGGTGCGACGGTGGCGGCGCAGAAACCCGCGAGCATCCTGTTCATGGTCTCGTGGGCGTTCTCGATCGCCGCTGCTGCCTTTTTTCCGGCGCTGGTCTGCGGTATTTTCTGGAAACGGGCGAACCGTGCCGGCGCGGTCAGCGGCATGCTCGTCGGCATGTTGCTGACGATCTACTATCTTGTTCGTGTGCAGTTCGATTCGATTCCCTGGCTCGGCATCCACGGCATCGGCATGGCGCCCTGGTTCGGCATCCAGTCGGTATCGGCCGGTGTCTGGGGCGTTGCCGCCGGCTTTGTCACGATTGTCGTCGTCAGTCTGCTGACGCCGCCACCGGCGCGATCAATCCAGGAGTTTGTCGAGCAGGTGCGTTATCCACAGATGAGGGTCTGATTGCTTTGCATCCAGTCTTGCCATGGCGTTTTCCCGTTTTTCGGGTGCGGCGCCGGGGCGGAGAAATACATATGCCGTTGACGCGAAAACAGGAGGCTTACTGGCGCCGGAATCTGACGGTGAGCGCGGCCTTGCTGACGATCTGGTTTGTTGTGAGCTTCGTCGCCAGCTTTTTCGCGCGCGAGCTCAACGAGTTCACCGTGTTTGGTTTTCCGCTCGGTTTCTACATGGCGGCGCAGGGTTCCTTGATCATCTATGTTTTCATCGTCGGCTATTACGCGTACTGCATGAACCGCCTCGACCGGGAGTACGGTGTCGATGAGGAACACCGCTGAAAATCCGCACCATGCACCTCGAAATTTTTCTGCTCGGGATCCTGCGCGCGCTGGTCGAAGTGGCCGTGCTGTCGCTGCTCGCGCAGGGAGTCGTCGGCCTGCTTGCCGGCACTGCGCGCCACGACAACCCCGTTTATCGCGTTTTCGCGATCATTACCCGGCCGGCGCTCGGCGCGATCCGTTTCCTCACGCCGCGCCTGATACGTGACGAGCATGTTCCGCTGCTCGCGTTCTTTCTGCTCTTCTGTCTGTGGATACTGCTCGCCTACCTGAAACGCACGCTGTGCCTTGCCAACGGGCTGATCTGCTGAGCTTGCCCCGGCCGGCGCGACATTCAGGCCGGCCTGCGTTAGAATCAGCGAGTCGCTCGTCCGCGTTCGCGGCGGGCTTTTTTTTGGGCTGACATGCGCATTCTGCTGAGCAACGACGACGGTTATTTCGCGCCGGGGATCGAGCATCTGGCGCGCGCACTGCGCGATCTGGCCGACATCACCGTCGTTGCTCCCGAGCGCGACCGCAGCGGCGCCAGCAATTCGCTGACGCTCGATCGTCCCCTATCGCTGCGCCGCGCCGCCAACGGCTTCTATTTCGTCAACGGCACGCCGACCGACTGCGTACACCTCGCCGTCACCGGCATGCTCGACGAACTGCCCGATATGGTCATCTCCGGCATCAATCACGGCGCCAATATGGGCGACGACACCATCTATTCGGGGACGGTGGCGGCGGCGACCGAAGGCTATCTGCTCGGCGTGCCGTCGCTGGCCATTTCTCTTGCCAGTCGCCACTGCGAGCACTTTGCGACGGCGGCGCAGGTGGCGCGGGAGATCGTCGCCGATCTGCTGCAACGCCCCTTTGCCGAGCCGATGCTGCTCAACGTGAACGTCCCCGACCTGCCTTACGCCGAACTGCGCGGTCGCGTCGTCACCCGCCTCGGCAAGCGGCACAAGGCCGAACCGGTGGTGCGCATGCAGACGCCGCGCGACGAGACGGTGTATTGGGTCGGCGCTGCCGGCGAAGCGCAGGATGCCGGCGAGGGTACCGACTTTCATGCCGTGCGCCAGCAGCGGGTTTCGATGACGCCGCTGCAGATCGATCTGACACATAACGCGCAACTGGCGAGCCTGCGCGACTGGATGGGCGAGTGAATACCGCGGTCGGTATCGGCATGACCTCGGCGCGAACGCGTGCACGCATGATTGACCGCCTGCGCGAACGCGGCATCCGTGACGAGCGCGTGCTCGCCGCGCTGGCCGCCGTGCCGCGCCACCTCTTCGTCGAAGAGGCGCTGGCCTCGCGCGCCTACGAAGATACCGCGCTGCCGCTCGGTAGCTCGCAGACGATTTCGCAACCTTATGTTGTCGCGCGCATGATCGAAATCCTGCGCGCCGGCGGCCGCGAACTGGGCAAGACGCTGGAAATCGGTGCCGGCTGTGGTTATCAGGCGAGCGTGCTGGCGGAACTGGCCGATGAGGTCTATGCCGTCGAACGCATCGGCGTGCTGGTCGAGCGCGCGCGCCTGAATCTGCGCCGCGCCGGGCAGCTCAAGGTGCGTCTGCAGTATGCCGATGGCCAGTTCGGGCTGCCCGAAGCAGCGCCCTTCGATACCATCATCCTGGCTGCGGCGACGCCGCAACTGCCGCCAGCGCTCTTGTCGCAACTGGCGCCGGGCGGCAGAATGATCCTGCCGCTGGGGGCCAGCGAGCAACATTTGTCATTGATCGAACGGCGTCCCGAAGGCTTTGTCGAAAGTCGTCTGGACGATGTCCGTTTTGTTCCGTTGCGTCAGGGAGTCGAATGAATCCGCAACCCCGTCGTCGCCTGCCGAGCCTTGTTGCGGCTGCCGTGGCGACCCTGCTTCTCGCCGCCTGCGTCAGCAAGACGCCGGCGCCTGTGGTCGAACGCGCTACGCCGACGGCGAGTGCTGCCGCAGCCGTCGCCGTGATTCCGGCCAAGGACCTGTACACCGTCAAGAAGGGCGACACGCTGTACAGCATTGCGCTCGACAATGGTCTCGACTACCGGGAGCTGGCCGGCTGGAACGGCATCGACAATCCGCACCGCATCCTGATCGGCCAGCAACTTCGCGTCAAAGCGCCGGCGGCAGCTGACGGTGGATCGTCGGAAGTGGCGCAGGCCAGACCGATAACGTCGGCGCAGATTGTCGAAAAGCCGGTGTTGGCCGGCAATACGGAAATGCTCAAGCGCGAGCCGAAGGCCGGCAAGGAGGCCTACTCGGAGCACGCCTTGGCGCAGGCGCAGGGACAGCCGCCCGTGAAAACCGTCGAGCCGGCGCCCGCTGCCACGCTTGCTCCGGCCGCTGCCGCGAGTGCCCCGCCGGCCAAGCCGGCCGAAGCGCTGGGTCCCGACGAGATCGTCTGGTTGTGGCCGGCTGGCGGCAAGGTGATCGCGACTTTCAGCGAGGGCGCAAACAAGGGCGTCGATATCGCCGGCAAGTCAGGCGAAGCGATTCTCGCCGCCGGTGACGGCAAGGTTGTCTACAGCGGCTCCGGCCTGCGCGGTTACGGCAAGCTGGTGATCGTCAAACACAACGGCACTTACCTTTCGGCCTACGCGCATAACCGCAATGTCCTGGTCAAGGAAGGGCAAGCGGTGAGCAAGGGGCAGAAGATCGCCGAGATGGGCGACAGCGACGCCGATCAGGTCAAGCTGCACTTCGAGATCCGGCGTCAGGGCAAGCCGGTCGATCCCTTGAAGTACCTGCCACCACGCTGACGATGGAAGATCCGCGCGACGCCGCCGAAGACGATACTCCCTTGCTGGAGTCGGAGGCGGACGGCGCGCTGGATGCAGTTTTTGCCGGTGACGAGCCTGAGCTGCCGCTCGATGGCGCCAAGCCCGAACCCAATGGCGGTCTGGCGACGGCCGAAGTCGAGCTGCTCAACGACGTCACACTGATCTACCTCAACGCGATCGGCGCCAAGCCGCTGCTGTCGCCGGCCGAGGAGCTCGCCTGCGCGCGGCGTGCCCACGCCGGCGAATTCGCTGCACGGCAGACGATGATCGAGCGCAACCTGCGTCTCGTCGCCAACATTGCCAAGCGCTATCTCAACCGTGGACTGCCGCTGCTCGATCTGATCGAGGAAGGCAACATCGGCCTCATCCACGCGCTGGAGAAGTTCGATCCGGAACGTGGTTTCCGTTTCTCGACCTACGCCACCTGGTGGATCCGCCAGAACATCGAGCGCGCGATCATGAACCAGTCGCGCACCATTCGCCTGCCGGTGCATGTGGTCAAGGAGCTCAACGTCGTGCTGCGTGCGGTGCGCCGGCTAGAGGCCATTTACGGGCGCGATGTCGGCATTGAGCGCATCGCGGCGCAGATCGACCGCCCGGTCGAGGAAGTGCGGCGGGCGCTGGCGCTCAACGAGCATGTCGCCTCGCTCGACGCGCCGCTCGATTTCGACGGCGAACACAGCATCGTCGATGCCGTCGCCGACGAGAATTCGCCTGACCCCGAAGACATCCTGCGTTCGGCCGAGATCGGTGGCCTGCTTGATCGCTGGGTCGGCCAGCTCGACGAACGCCATCGCGCGGTGATCGAGCGGCGTTATGGACTGGGCGGAATCGACGTGAGTACGCTGGAGACGATCGCTGCCGAGCTCAAGCTGACACGCGAGCGCGTCCGCCAGATCCAGATCGAAGCGCTCGACCAGCTGCGGCGCATGATCAAGCGCGCCGGTCTCGGGCCGGACAGTCTGCTCTGAGCGAACGGGGCCGGCTTCAGCGTTCGCTGGCTGGCAGCAGTGGCGCGTTTGCCGCGCGCAAGGCTTCCGCCAGCTGGAAGACCGCCATCGCATAGAAACTCGAGCGGTTGTAGCGCGTGATCACCCAGAAGTTGTCGAAAGCTGCCCAGTACTCGGTCGCCTCGTCGGGCGTCACCAGCTCGACCAGCGCTGCCGGGCGCATCTCGTTGCCGCTCACGGTGGTGAGAATTCCCCGGTGCGCCAGTTCGGCGAGCGTCAGCGTCGGCTTGATTCCCGCCGCAAGCAGGGGCGCCGGGTCGCCTTCGACCAGCGCCGGCAACGCCACTGGCGCAGCGGCTTGCCAGCCATGGATCGCAAGATAGCGGGCGACGCTGCCGATGGCGTCGGCCGGGCTGTGCGCCAGATCGATACGCCGGTCACCGTCGTAATCGATGGCGAAGCGCCGGATGCTGCTCGGCATGAACTGCGCAATGCCGCCGGCGCCGGCGTAGGAGCCGCGCAGCGTGAGCGGATCGGCGCCGGCGTCGCGTGCGTTCACGAGCAGGGCGGCGAGTTCGTCACGAAAGAAGGCGGCACGCGGCGGGTAGTGGAAGGCGAGCGTCGCCAGCGCTTCGAACAGTCCGAAGCGGCCGGTGTTGGTGCCGTATTCGGTTTCGACGCCGATGATCGCGACGACGATCTCCGGCGGGACACCGTAGTCGGCTTCGGCGCGGCGCAGGCTCACGGCGTTTTCCTGCCAGAAACGCAGTCCGCCGTCGATGCGTCGGGCGTTCACGAAACGCGCCCGGTAGCGCTGCCAGGAGCGCTGCTGCTCTGGCGCTGCCGCCGGTGCGATGGCGCGCAGCACCTGCTCGTTCGGATGAATCGAAGCGAACAAGCGCTGCAACTCTTCGCTGTCGAAGCCGTGCTGCGCATGCATGTCGGCGATAAAGGCGGCGACGGCGGTTTCGGCGCCGAAGGGGACATTGCTGCGGTGGGCAGGCGCCTGATGCGCTTTGGCGATGTGGCGGGAGTGCGCTGCTGACGGTCTGTGCTGCTGACTGCTGGCGTCGGCGCTGTTGGCGAAGGCGAACAGAACGGCGTAGCTAGCAGCGAGAATCGGGGCGTGCAGTTTCAAATGCTGGTCTCCGCGAAAAGACGGGCGGGAGCGTGCGCGGCGTCGCGTACGCATTGGCGCAGACCGACCAGATTGTCTGCGTTTCCGTGGCCGTAACGCAGCACAGCGTAATGGCCGGCGGCGGCGGTGGTCAAGGCGGCGAGTTCAGGTCGTTCATCGGCAACGCGTGCAGCGAAGGCCAGTGGGCCTTCCCAGTCGGCGCGGATCAGCCCGCGCCGACGCAGTTGCCGGCAGAAGCGCTGCCATTCGTGCTCGGCCGGATCGAGTGGCCTGCCTCGCCGGAAACCGGCTAGCGTCAAAGCGGTGAGCGCAATGCCGGCTGCTGCTCCCAGCGCCAGCGTCAGTGTTCGCCAGTCGGCCTTGCCGAGCCCGAGTCGCGCCAGCGTGTCGCGCTGGCGTTCGGGCGTATAGCCGAGCACCCACTGGTTCCAGCTGTTGTTGACCGCTTCCCAGCGGTAGCGCAGCGCGCGCATCCATTCGGCGTCAAAGCGCATCGCCAGTGGTAGCTCTTCACCGGCGGGCAGCGCCGAGGCGACGCCCTGCTCGACGCGCGCTGGTGCCACCGCCGCTGTCGGATCGACACGCTGCCAGCCGCGTCCGGCCAGCCACACCTCGGCCCAGGCATGCGCGTCGGACTGACGAACGACCAGATAGCCGTCGACCGGGTTCTCCTCGCCCCCCTGATAGCCGGCGACGACGCGCGCGGGTACGCCGGCAGCGCGCATCAGGAAGACGAAAGCGCCAGCGTAGTGCTCGCAGAAGCCGCGCCGCGCCGCAAAGAGGAAGTCATCGACCGCGTCGCGGCCAAGCAGTGGCGGCTGCAGCGTATAGGCAAAGGACTGCTCGCCGAAGAAGCTCAGTGCGCGGTTGATGATCTGCCCGGGGGCTTCGCCACGCCAGCCGGCGGCGAGGGCGCGTGCGCGCGGGTTGAAGCCCTCGGGCAGCTGCAGCGCTTGTTGCAGGACTTCCGGAGCCTCGTCGCGGTTGGCAACGAAGTCGAGCGTCGAGCTGAAGTTGTAAAGCCCGCGACTGCGTACCGGCTCGCGCGCGATTGCGGCAAGGCGGCCGGAGAGTTCGGCGCCTGCAGGCAGCGTCGTTGGCAGGTCGAGTGCCAGCAGCCAGCGCTGGTTGTGCGCTTCGAGCGTGCTTGCATAGCTGACGCTGCGTGCGTCGGCGGCGATGGCCACCGTGGGCGCTGCCGACGCTCTGCCGGCCGGGGCCGGCAGAGCACGCCAGGTCTGTCCGTCGTAGTCGTCAAACACCGGGCCACGCCAGTAGAGATCGGACTGTGGAGGAATGGCGCCGGCAAAACGCACGCGCATGGCGATCGCCCCAGACTGGATCAAGGAACTGATCGAGCCCGGTGCCATGCGCTCGGACAGTCCGCTGACGCCGGCGTGCGCATCCTGCGGCAATCCCCACAGGGGGCCGGCAACGCGCGGGAAGAGCAGGAAGAGCAGCAAGCTCAGCGGCAAGGCCTGCAGGCTGATTTTCGCAGCCAGACTACCGATGCTGCGTGGTGTTTGCGCGCCGCCGTAGAGGCGGATGAGCACAGCCGAGAGCAGCGTCGCCGTCGCCAGCAGCCAGGCGCCGACGGGGATGCTCTGCGCGTAGAAGAAATGCGTCAGCAGCAGGAAATAGCCGAGCATGACCAGTACTAGCGCGTCGCGGCGCGTGCGCATTTCCATCGGTTTGGCGGCCATGAAGAGAAAGAGCAGGGCAACGCCGGCGTCCCGGCCGAACAGCGTGCGGTATTGCCAGCCGATGGCGGCAACGCCGGCGAGCGTGAGCAGTGCCAGCAGCCAGCGCGGCGGCAGGGAGGCGTTCTGTCGCCACAGCCAGACGCGCCAGAGCAGCAGCGCGCCGGCGAGCAGCGAGAGCCATACGGGCAGGTGCCCGGCATGCGGCGCGGCAGTGGCGAGCGCGGCGGCGAGCAGCCAGGGCAGGGCGCCGCGGTCGACCGGCGCTGGCTCAGCTTTCGCCATACAGGGCCAGCGCCTCCAGACAGGCGGCGCGATGCGCTTCGCCAGCGGCCGGAGGGATTGCTTGTCCAGGCAGGCGCAGGCCGTAGGCTGTGCCGGCCCGCTCGGCGGCGAGAACCCAGCCAGCCAGCTGCGACAAACGGGCTTCGACGTCATTCGTGGGAGTCGTCTGCGTCCATTCAAGCCAGCGCTCGCCAGCCCCGTTACCGGCAAACTGCTTGACCAGCAAGGAAGCTTCGCCTCCATCGCGCGCTGCCACTTTCCACGCCACGTGACGCAGCGAGTCGCCGGGCTGCCTCTGGCGCAGACCGGCGAAGTCATCGTCGCCAATCTCACCACCAGCGCCGCGCGGCGCGGCGTTTGCATTGCTCAGGCCGGGCAGTGGCGACATCTGCGGGCGCGGATAGACGAGACAGGAGAGCGGCGGATGCGGGTAGCTCCAGGCGCGCAGCAGGCCGAGCGGGTAACGCGTCGTCAGGGTCAGGCGGCCGGGGTCGAGAAGGCCGCGCCGGTGGGTCGGCAAGCTCACGCTGACGGAGCGTCGCTCAGTGGCCGCGAGGTCGAAGACGACGGCGGCAGCCTTGCCGAAAGCCATCTCGAGCGCTTGCCGCGGCCGCGCCGTCGGGTTGTCGACATGGATGACGAAGTGCGCGCTGTCGCCGGCGAAGACCGCTTCGCTGCGGCCGGGGCTGATCTCGAGCGCGACCAGGTTGCGGAAGGTGTGCAGGATGGTGACGACGCCGATCGACGCGAGCAGGAAGACGAGCGCGTGGCCGAGGCCGAGTTCGTAGTTGATCGCGCCGATCAGCATGATGGCGAGGACCAGCGCGAACATCACGCCAGCGCCGCTCGGTACGATGAAGATGCGGCGCTGCGTGAGTACCACCGGCAAACGCTGCTCCTGCCCGAAGCGGAACAGCCGCTGGCGCATGGCTTCGACAAACGGGAGGGATGCCGCCGGCAGACGCATCGGAGTGGCGGGCTCGGTCCGTCGCTTCAGGAGAGCGGCGTTCGCTGGACAAGCTCGGCGATGTCGTCGCTGCCGGCGCCGCTGCCCGTCTGCGCCAGGCGCAGACGATGGCGAGCGATCGCCGGTAGTACGGTCTGCACGTCTTCCGGCAGCACCATCGCGCGGCCGTCGATGAAGGCCCAGGCACGCGCCGCGGCGAGCAGCGCCAATGCCGCGCGCGGGCTGAGTCCATGCACGAAGCGTGGCTCGTCGCGCGTTGCCGCAAGCAAGGCTTGCACATAGTCGAGCAGGGCCGGGGCGACGTGGACTGCCGCCGCCTGACTCTGCAGCTGCGCCAGCATCCCCGGCGCCAGACAGGCGCTGACGCTGGCGGCCGATTCGCGACGGCCGCCGCCTTCGAGCAAGGCACGCTCGGCGGCATGGTCGGGGTAACCGAGGGCGATACGCATCATGAAACGGTCAAGCTGCGATTCGGGTAGGGGATAGGCGCCGATGTGATGCGAGGGATTCTGCGTGGCGATGACGAAGAACGGATCGGGCATCGGCCGCGTTTCACCTTCGCTGGTCACCTGGTGTTCCTCCATCGCTTCGAGGAGCGCGCTCTGCGTTTTCGGCGTGGCGCGATTGATTTCGTCGGCAAGGACGACATGCGCGAAGATCGGCCCGGGGATGAAGCGGAAGGAGGAGCGCTCGCGCTCGAAGATCGAGATGCCGATGATGTCCGCCGGCAGCATGTCACTGGTGAACTGGATGCGCGAAAAACGCATGCCGAGCACTGCCGCCAGCGTATGCGCCAGCGTCGTCTTGCCGACACCGGGCAGATCCTCGATCAGCAGGTGACCGCGGGCCAGCAGGCAGGCAAGCGCCATCCGGATTTCGCCATCTTTGCCGAGGATGACCCGGTTGGTGGCATCAAGAATCTCCGCAAGCGGCGATTCCTTGCGCAGCGGGGCGGGAGCTTGTGTGGGCATGGCTTGTCGTTGGAGCGGCAAAGGGACGATAATGAAGTATAAGCAGATCGATCCATTCGACGCGCTTGGCATGGGGCCGTTCCGTCGTTTTCGGCTGCCGGCGCTTTCTCTTCCGTATTCGACTTCCGCTTCGCCTGCGCCTGCCTTGCCAGCGGGACGCCGGTTCCAGCCCTTGCGCACCGTCCGAGAAAGGTCAGCGTGACCAGTACAGCATTCATCTCTCACCGCGACTGCTACCTGCACGATATGGGTTCGTATCACCCGGAGTCGCCGGCGCGGCTCAGTGCAATCAGTGACCACCTCATCGCGCAGGGACTCGAGGCCTACTTCGTGCACCACGAGGCGCCGCTGGCGACGCTGGAACAGCTTGCACGCGTTCATCCCGCTGCGCATCTCGAACACCTCAAGCGCAAATCGCCGCAGCTCGGCATTGTCCATCTCGATCCCGATACGGCGATGTGCCCGCACACCTGGCAGGCGGCGTTGCGTTCGGCCGGAGCCGGCATCGAGGCGGTTGATCTGGTGATGCGCGGCGAAGTGGAGAATGCCTTCTGCGCCGTGCGTCCGCCCGGTCACCACGCCGAGCGCGAGAATGCGATGGGTTTCTGTTTCTTCAACAACATTGCCGTCGCGGCGGCGCATGCGCTGGCGGCACATGGCCTCGAACGCGTGGCCATCGTCGATTTCGACGTACACCACGGCAACGGTACTGAGGATGCATTCCGCAACGATCCGCGCGTGTTGATGACGAGCATCTTCCAGCACCCGTTCTTCCCCTACTGCGGTGCCGACTCTCACGCCGACAACATGCTCAACGTACCCTTACCGGCGGGTGCTGACAGCGAGCAGTTCCGTGCCGTCGTCAGCGAGCAGTGGCTGCCGCGTCTGCGCCAGTTCCGACCGCAGATGGTATTGATCTCGGCGGGTTTCGACGCGCATGGCGAAGACGAGATGGGCAATATGCGCCTGACCGAGAAGGACTTCGCCTGGGTGACCGACGAGGTGCGCCGTATTGCCAAGGAAACGGCGCAGGGGCGCATCGTTTCCATGCTTGAAGGCGGCTATTCGCTCTCTTCGCTGGCGCGCAGCGTCGCCGCGCATTTGCGCGCGCTGGCTGATCTCTAGGGCGATCTGTAAGCAGTCTTTGCATGACGGCCGTTTTCATAGGCAGGTCATGCGCCTTCGGTTAGAATTCCCCGCTCACTTTTCCTGACGGATCCCGCACCATGATTACCGGATCGATCGTTGCGATTGTCACCCCGATGCAGGAGGATGGCAGCCTTGATTACGATGGTTTGCGCCGCCTGATTGACTTCCATGTGCAGGAAGGCACCGACGCCATCGTCGTCGTCGGCACTTCCGGCGAGTCGCCGACGGTCACTGTCGACGAACACCACGCCTTGATTCGCGTCGCGGTTGAACATGCTGCCGGACGTATCCCGGTGATCGCCGGCGCCGGCGCTAATTCGACCGCCGAGGCCATTGCGCTGACCCGTTTTGCCAAGGAAGCCGGCGCTGACGCTGCCCTGTCGGTGACGCCTTACTACAACAAACCGACGCAGGAAGGCCTCTACCGCCACTTCGCGGCGATCGCCGAAGCCGTTGACCTGCCGATCATCCTCTACAACGTTCCCGGTCGTACCGTCGCCGATCTGGCGAACGACACGGTCTTGCGGCTGGCGCAGATTCCGAACATCGTCGGCATCAAGGACGCCACCGGCAACATCGAACGCGGCCTCGATCTGATCGCGCGTGCGCCCGCTGACTTCGCTGTCTATAGCGGTGATGACCCCAGCGCCTGCGCGCTGATCCTGCTCGGCGCCAAGGGCGACATTTCGGTCGTTGCCAACGTCGCGCCACGGCTGATGCACGAGATGTGCGCGGCTGCGCTGGCCGGTGATCTGGCTCTTGCGCGCGAACTCAATTTCCGCTTGCTCGGTCTGCACCGCCAGCTCTTCTGCGAAGCCAACCCGATTCCCGTCAAGTGGGCATGTGAGCAACTCGGCCTGATCGGTGGTGGCATCCGTCTGCCGCTGACACCGCTGTCGGCCGCGTGCCACGAACGTGTGCGCGCTGCGCTGCGCCAGGCGGGGCTTGCTGCATGAGCGCCAATGTTGCCCTTGGTGTCCACTCCACGATGAAAGTCTCAGATTCCCGCATGAAATCGATAGTCTTTCGTTGTACGCCGGTCTTTCTGGCGATGGCGCTGGCCGGTTGCGCCGGTACCATCTTCGAGTCGAAGAAAATCGACTACAAGACCAGCGCCACGGCCAAGGTTCCCCGGCTGGAAGTTCCCCCCGATCTCGTTGCGCCTTCGCGCGATGACCGCTTCTCGGTGCCCGATATCGCGGGCAAAGGCGGTGCCACGTTCTCGGCCTACAGTGCCGAACGGTCGCCACAGGCAAAGGCGGCACAACAGAGCGAAGTGCTGCCCGACGTCGACAAGACGCGCATCGAGCGCTCGGGAACACAGCGCTGGCTGGTTGTCGCCGAATCGCCCGACAAGGTATGGGAAGTCGTCAAGGATTTCTGGCAGGAAACGGGCTTCATCGTCAATCTGGAGTACCCCGAAGCCGGCGTCATGGAAACCGACTGGGCCGAGAACCGGGCCAAGATTCCGCAGGACATGCTGCGCAGCTTCCTCGGCAAGGTGCTCGACTCGCTCTACTCGACAGCCGAACGCGACAAGTTCCGCACGCGTCTGGAACCTGGCAGCACGCCGGGAACGACCGACATCTTCATCAGCCATCGCGGCATGTACGAAACCTTCGTCACCGAAGGCAAGGACCAGACGCGCTGGCAGCCGCGTCCGGCCGATCCGGATCTCGAAGCCGAAATGCTGCGTCGCTTGATGGTGCGCTTCGGCACCGACGAAAAGCGTGCGACCGCAGCAATGGCCGCGGCGCAAGGCAAGCCGGCTGAAAAGGCCAAGCTGGCACGCGGCAACGACGGCGTCGGCAGCCTTGAGGTTGACGAAGCCTTCGATCGTGCCTGGCGTCGTGTCGGCCTGGCACTCGATCGCGTCGGCTTTACGGTCGAGGATCGGGATCGTTCCAAGGGTCTCTACTTCGTTCGCTACGTCGATCCCGAAGTCGATAACCAGAAGAAGGATGATGGCGTGCTGTCGAAGCTCGCTTTCTGGAAAGGCAAATCGGGCGACGCCGACGCGAAAACGCAGTACCGCATCTACGTTCGCGACGACGGCGCCATCTCGACCGTGCAGGTGCTGTCGCGCGAAGGTGGCGTCGACCGCTCGGAGACGCCGCGCAAGATCCTGTCGCTGCTCTACGAACAGTTGAAGTAGGCGCCAGACTTCCCGTTTTTCTGGCAGGCAAGAAAAAAGAGCCCGGAGTTTTCCGGGCTCTTTGCTTTGCAGCGGCAGCGTCTGGGTTCAGGCGGCAGCGAGCGCCTGTTCCAGATCGGCGATCAGGTCGTCGATGTGCTCGATGCCGATCGACAGACGGATCATGTCTGCGGAGACGCCGGCGCGTGCCAGTTCGTCGGGAGACAGCTGGCGGTGCGTCGTCGACGCCGGGTGGCAGGCCAGCGACTTGGCGTCGCCAATATTGACCAGCCGGGTGAACAGCTTCAGCGCATCCTGGAAGCGTGCGCCGGCCTCGCTGCCGCCCTTGACGCCGAAGGTGAGGATGCCGGAGGCCTTGCCTCGCATGTATTTGCTCGCCAGCGCATGGTCGGGGTGAGTTGCCAGTCCGGCGTAATTGACCCAGTTGACCTTGCTGTGCTGCTGCAGGAACTGCGCGATCTGCTGCGCGTTTTCGCAGGTGCGCTCCATGCGTAGCGGCAGCGTTTCGATTCCCTGCAGGATGAGGAAGGCGTTGAAAGGTGAAATTGCGGCACCCATGTTGCGCAGCGGCACGACGCGCGCGCGGCCGATGTAGGCGGCCGGACCAAGCGCCTCGGTATAGACGACGCCGTGGTAGGAGACGTCGGGTTCGTTGAGCCGGCGGAACCTCTCCTTGTGCGCCGCCCACGGGAACTTGCCGCTATCGACAATGGCGCCGCCGATCGATGTGCCGTGTCCGCCCAGGTACTTGGTCAGCGCGTGCACGACGATGTCGGCGCCATGCTCGAACGGGCGGCAGAGATAGGGCGAGGGGACGGTGTTGTCAACGATCAGCGGAATGCCGTGCCGGTGCGCGATTTCGGCCAGCGTTTCGAAGTCGGTGATATTGCCGAGCGGGTTGCCGATCGACTCACAGAAGATGGCTTTGGTGCGCGCGTCGATCTGCCGCTCGAAAGCACCGGGGTCGCGGTAATCGGCAAAACGCACGTCAATGCCGTACTGCGGCAGCGTATGCGCGAACAGGTTGTAGGTGCCGCCGTAGAGCGTCGACGAGGAGACGATGTTGTCGCCGGCTTCGGCGATGGTCTGGATGGCGTAAGTGACCGCCGCCATGCCCGAGGCCAGCGCCAGCGCGGCGATGCCGCCCTCAAGCGCGGCGACGCGCTTTTCCAGCACGTCCTGAGTCGGGTTCATGATGCGCGTGTAGATATTGCCGGGGACCTTGAGGTCAAACAAGTCGGCACCGTGTTGCGTGTCGTCGAAGGCGTAGGAGGTGGTCTGGTAAATCGGCACGGCCGCCGCGCGCGTGGTCGGATCTGGGCTGTAGCCGGCATGGACGGCAAGGGTCTCGAGTTTCATGGCTTCTCTTTACGTTGAGTGTGGATGAGTCATCCTAGTCGCTGGGCAAATCTTAGCATCCCGGAAAGTGCCGCGTCTTTCATGGCAGAGCTGCCAGAAGCGCCTGGCTTGTCGGGCCAAGCCAGTTAAATAATCGAAAAATGCTCGCGTCTTGCGTCGGCTTGCTCATCCATTTGCTAAGATTGCTCCCAGAAGATGCTGATTTTTACCTGAATTGGCACTGTCAGTGCCGATCGCTGCCAAAAGACAATCATGACCATCAATTTTCCGGCAATCGTGAAGCGGGGCGCAGCGGCAGCCAGGCGCGATGCGTTGCAGACGCGTTGCCGGCGTTTTTCGAGTCGTTCCTTCCTCGGCTTCCTGTGTCTGGGCGCGGCGCTGAGTGCCATGCCGGCGCTGGCCGAAGAGATTGCCGAACCGCTCGTCAGCGGCCTTTCGCTACGCGGTTTCGGCACGCTCGGCATGGCGCGTTCGTCCACGGATCAGGCTGAGTACATTCGCGATCTGACGCAGCCCGGGGGCCTCAACCGGAGCTGGTCGGCGAAGGTCGACACCGTGGCCGGTGTTCAGGCCAACTATCAGATTCGCGACGACCTTGAGGCCGTGGTTCAGGCAGTCAGTCGCTACCGTTACGATGGCTCGTTCCGTCCGGAGCTGACCTGGGCTTTCCTCAAGTTCGACCCGAACCCGCAACTCAGCTTGCGCCTTGGCCGCGTCGGTACCGAGTTCTACATGCTTGCCGACTCGCGCATGGTCGGCTACTCCTACCTGCCGATCCGGCCGCCGGTGGATTACTTCGGCAGCCTGCCGATTTCCTATGTCGACGGAGGCGATGTCGTTGCCGCTGCGCCTTTCGCGAGCGGCTTGCTGCGCGGCAAGCTCTACGGCGGCTTGATGCGGGAACAGACCCCGATCAGCTACGAGAGCTTTGATCTTGGCGGTTCGCTGGTGGCGGGAGGGCATGTCGACTACCAGCAGGGGGCCTGGCTGTGGCGTGTGGGCTATGCGCAATTGCGCTTCAAGGGCGAACTGCCGGCACCAGTTTCAGACTTGCGCAGCGGGCTGGCGGCAAGCGGCATTCCGCAAGCGCAGGCGGTTGCCGATGCGCTTTCGGTCGACGGCAAGCTTGCCCGCTTCTATTCGGCCGGTATCAGCTACGACCAGGGGCCCTTGCAGGTGCAGTTGATGGCCAGCCGGACGAAGTACGACACCGCGGCGTATCAGGATTCGCGCTCGGCATATGTCATCGCCGGCTATCGTCTGGGCGATCTGACGCCCTTTGTTGGTCGCTCCTACAGCCATTCAACGGCGAAGCCGCTCTCTGCCGGTCCCCTCATGGCGGCGCTCCAGCCCGAGATCGACTCGCTTTCGGCCGCGACGGGAACCGACCAGTTCACCAGCTTTGTCGGCGTGCGCTGGGATTTCCGGCGCGACATGGCCTTGAAGGCGCAGGTCGATTTCGTGCGAGGCTCTGCGGACTCGCGATATCTGGTGCGCTGGCGTCAAGCCGACTACGACGGCCGCATGAACGTGTTCAGCCTCGCGCTCGATTTCATCTTCTAGCCATGGCACGCAGACTTCTACCCCTTCTGCTTTGTCTCGGCGCGCTGCTGCTGCCAGCCCGCGAGTGCCTGGCTGAACTGGTGGTCATTGCCAACGCGAAGAGCGGCGTCGAGCGTCTCGGCCGCGAAGAGGTGGTCAATATTTTTCTCGGGCGCTTCCGGCAGTTGCCCTCGGGAATGACCGCACTACCCGCTGACCTGCCCGCCGGCAGTGCGGAAAAGGAAGCCTTTTACCGGCTGCTGGTGAACAAGGACCTCGCCGACATCAATGCGTACTGGGCCCGACTGGTCTTTTCCGGGCGAACCTCGCCACCGCGGCAGATGCGTGGCGAAGCCGATCTCTTGCGCTTCGTCAGCGAGACGCCGGGAGCTGTCGGTTATCTTGAGCGCGCGCATCTCGATTCGCGCGTCCGTGTTGTTTTCGAGTTTTCCGCTGAACGATGAAAACGCTACCCCTCGGCAAAGGACACAGCATCCTCTACATCGCGGCGGTGGCGGTCGTTTCCAGCGCGATCGGGGTGGGACTGATCTTCATCGGGATCACTGCCTGGGTGACTCATGAGCGGGCTCAGCAACAGACTTCCCAGCGCCTCGGTGAGTTGCTCGGTACGGTGGAAAGCACCGCCAGCATTGCCTGTTTTGTCGAAGATCAGGCGCTGGCGCGCGAGCTTGCCCGCGGCCTGCTCAAGAACAGCGAGGCGCTGGCGGTCGTCATCCGCAGCAATTCGGGCGAGTTGGCCAGCGCCCGGCGCAGCGGTGTCGGTGAAATCGCGCTGGCGCGCGCGGCCGAAGCGCGCATACGCCGGCCGATCGTCTCGCCTTTCAACAGCGCGCTGACAGTGGGCGAGATTCTGCTTGATCCCGACCCCGAGGCGGTGGAACGCACCGTCATCGAAGAGGTGCGCTTCATCGGCATTCTGCTCTGGCTGCTGCTCGCCGCGCTGGTGTCGGTGATTGCCTTCGTCATGCTGCGTCAGATCGTTCGGCCGATTCAGGGCCTGTCGCTGCAACTGCACCGCATGGACGCCGCCGCCGGTGACCGTCTCGCCATCGGCCGGGTCGATCCGGGCGCCGAGCTGGGTGGTCTGGTCGCCGACGTCAACGCGCTCGCCGATCAACTGGTCGCATCGCTCGACGACGAGCGCAAGTTGCGCATCCAGCGCGAATTCGACGAGAAGAAATACCGCGCGATCTTCGATAATGCCGAGACCGGCATTTTCATCGCCAGACGTGACGGCGTGGTTGAATCGCGCAACCCGGCGCTGGCCCGCCTGTTCGAATTGCCGGCCTATCTGTCGGTCGATTCGGCGGGAATCAGCCTGCTCACCCTGCCTTGGCAGCAGCCCTCAAGCTTGCCGGAACTGCTTGCTCGCTGTGTCGATGAAAATCTGACGCTCGCGGCTGATCTCGAGTTTCTCCATGGCGACGGCAACACCCGCTGGTTGAATGTCGTGCTCAGCCCGATTGGCGACGAGCGCGTTCAGGGCGTCGTCAGCAACGTCACCGAACGGCGGCAAGCCGAGGATTCCGCACGCCATCAGGCGGTCACCGATCCGCTGACCGGTATCGCCAACCGCCCCGGGCTTGAACAGCAGTTGCAGGCTGAGATGCAGCACTGCACAAGCGGCAGCGAAAATGGTTTTGCCTTTCTGCTGATTGATCTCGATGGTTTCAAGCGCATCAACGACGCCCTCGGTCTGCCGGTCGGCGACAGCATTCTCAAGGCTGCGTCGTCGCGCATCCTTTCCTGCCTGAAGGACTCTGACATCGTTGCGCGTATGGGCGGCGACGAATTTGCGGCAATCCTGCCGCGTATCGACGATGAAGCACTGGCGGCGAGCGTTGGCGAGCGCATCGTCCGCGCCCTGCGCCGCAGCTACGACGGCCATGGCACACCGATCCAGCTCGGCGCCAGCATCGGCATCACGCTGTTTCCCGGCGACGGTGCCGACCTGCCGACGCTGTTGCGCAATGCCGAGCTGGCGCTTGATCGCGCCAAGGCAAGTGGTGGTGGACGCTTCAGCTTCTTTGATCCCGCCATGGCAGAAACCGCCGAACGTCGGCGGACGCTGGAAACCGACATGCAGCTCGCGCTGCGGCGCAACGAGTTCAAGCTGTTCCTGCAGCCCGTCGTCGATCTGAGCGGCAAACGCGTGGTCGGCGCCGAAGCACTGATCCGCTGGCAGCATCACGAGAAGGGACTGATCGTTCCCGATGCCTTCATCCCGCTGGCCGAAGAAACCGGACTCATCGTCGACATCGGCCTGTGGTGTCTGGAAGAGGCCTGTCTGCGTCTGGCCGAGTGGCAGCGCGAGGGACGCGACCTCTACCTGTCGCTCAACATATCGGCACGCCAGATTCCCGAAGGCTTGCCGCCGGCCGTCGTGCTTGACGCAGTTCGCCGCCATGGCGTCGACGCGTCACGGCTGGTTCTCGAAATCACCGAAGGCGTTCTGCTTGCCGACGTTGGCCGTTCGCAGTCCTGGTTGCGGGAGCTGCGCGAAAGCGGCTTCCGCATTTACCTTGATGATTTCGGCACGGGCTATTCATCGCTGTCCTACCTCAAGCGTTTCCCGGTCGATACGGTGAAGATCGACAAGTCCTTCATCCGCGACCTGAACCGCAACGAGAACGACCGTGCCCTGGTCGAGGCGATCATCGCCATGGCGCGCAGCCTGCGCCTGCAAGTGGTCGCCGAAGGCGTCGAAGACGCCGAACAACTGGCGCAGTTGCGGCAGATGGGCTGCAACTACATCCAGGGCTACCATTTCTCGATGCCGGTCTGTTCCGCCGACTTCGCGGCAGCGGCAGAGTCGATTGCCCGGTCGTTTTTGCCGGAAAACGCCTAATAGGCGCTGATCTGCCCGTTTGTCACCCTGACGTGATCGCCGATCTGCCATGAGGGAGCCTGGTTCTGGGTGAGGACACGCGCGCTGCCATCTTCAAGTCGTACGATGATCTGGTATTGGCGCGTACTGCGCAGGTTCTTCTCGGTGGCATTGCCGGCGAATGCGCCACCGAGCGCACCGACTACCGTTGCCACATCGCGGCCCCGGCCGTTGCCGATCTGATGGCCGATCACTCCACCGAGAACGCCGCCAGTGACGGCACCCAAACCACTGCCCTGAGCTTCCTGCCCGATTTCGCGCACGCTCTCCACCGTCCCGCAATCCAGGCAGATCGGCGGCGCTGGCGGGTAGCCGGCGGCCGGGGTGGCGTCGATGACTTCGCCTGCGTTATTGCGAGCTGTTTGCTGCGTTCTCGCGTGTGCCGGCGTCGAGATGTCGGCCTGCGCCTGGCTGACGCGATGGCGCGGCGCGCTGGCAGGGCTGGCTGGATTGGCGGCAGTCGGCTGTGTCGTTAAGTTTGGCGTGACAGCGCTTGCCGGCGCCGCCGACGTGAGCGGCGCATTTTCCGCAGCGGCGCTGGCGACGGCAGCTGCCGGCTGCGCTGATGGCAACCAGCCGGCAAAGTGGGCGATGCCCGTCAGGCTGGCAGCAATCACGGCAATGGCCGCGCCGAGAACGAGCGGATGTGTCGAATGCGCGGCGGCGACGGCAGGAGCCTTGCTGGGGGTGTTCATTGCGCGGATTCCCGGTGCGTTGGTGATCCCCGAACAACGCGGAGGCAAGCGGCTGAGCCGACTGTTGCAACAGAAGCTTACAAAGCCCGCTGCCTGCCGCCGGTCGCGCCCGATCTTTCAGGGACGATGGGCACGCAGCATTTCGCGCTTGCCGGAGAAGCCGGGCAGTTTCTCGATCTGCCAGCCGCTGTCAGTCAGCGCCTGACGCACGCCGGAAGCTACCGACCACGTGGCGAGCGTCGCACCGGGCGCTGCCAGACGGGCAAGTTGGCTGAGCAGGCTGGCGTTCCAGAGTTCCGGATTCTTCGCCGGCGAGAAACCGTCGAGGTAAAAGGCGTCAGCCAGTTCCGCCTGCTGTGTCAGTTGTGGCAGCGCGTCTCTGGCGTCGGCGAAGACAAGGCTCAGCCTGACTTGCGCCTGATCGAAGTGCAGCTCATGCCGCCCGGCAACGGTCGGGGGCCAGACGCTTTGCAGATCGAGAGCGAGTTCGCCGAGCGCAGTATCGGCTGTGCCGGTCTCGCAGCAGTGGCGCGTTGCCGCTCGCTTGTCGTCTGCCATCGGCGGCTGCGGCTTGCTTGCCGGCGCGTCGAGCAGCGCAGAGTACGCCGTGGCCAGGTCGGCGACAGCAAACGGGTGCTTCTCGAAAGAGATGAAATGCAGCTGCGTGCAGCGTTGCGGATCGGCGCGCCACGCGGCCCAGGTGGCGAGGAAGTTGATGCCCAGCCCGAAGCCCGTCTCGACGATGGTGAAGCGGCAACGCCCCTGCCAGCGCTGCGGCAGGCCGTTGCCGCCGAGAAAGACGTGTCGCGCCTGACCGATCCCGCCGCTGCGCGTGTGGTAGACGTCGCCGTAGGCCTCCGAAAAAGGAATGCCTTCGGGCGAGAAGCTGAGCTGCGCCGCTTCGATCACGATGACTGGGCTGGATCAGCAGGTAAGCAAGGTCTTGCAAGCCCACCCAAACCTCACGACCGAGCGAGCGCCGCTCAGGCAAGGCGCGCGCCGCCGCCGCATGGCAGCGCCATGCAAGGGGGCGCGCAACGCCGCATGAGCAAGCGCAGCCGGTCGCCGCACTACTCGGGGCGCATCTGGGGGAAGAGAATCACGTCGCGGATGTTGGCACTGTCGGTGAGCAGCATCACCAGCCGGTCGATGCCGATGCCGCAGCCGCCGGTCGGCGGCAGGCCGTATTCGAGCGCGCGGATGTAGTCGGCGTCGTAATACATCGCCTCTTCATCGCCGGCGTCCTTGGCCTTGACCTGCTCGAGGAAGCGCGCGGCCTGGTCCTCCGGGTCGTTCAGTTCGGAGAAGCCGTTGGCGATCTCGCGGCCGACGATGAACAGCTCGAAGCGCTCGGTGATCTCCGGGTTGCTGTCGCTGCGCCGCGCCAGCGGGCTGACCTCGGCCGGGTAGTCGATGATGAAGGTCGGCGACCACAGCTTCGCTTCAGCGACTTCCTCGAACATCATCAGTTGCAGCGCGCCGAGTCCCATGTCCGGACGCGTCGCGACCTTCATCGCCGCCAGCTTGGCGCGCAGCCAGTCGGCGTCGGCGAGCTGTTCGAGCGTGATGTCGGGGCGCTCCTGACGGATCGCCTCGACGATGGTCAGGCGAGCGAAGGGTTGCGACAGGTCGAGCGTACGACCCTGATACTCGAACACCTCGGTGCCGAGCGCTTCGCGCGCGGCGTGGCGCAGCAGGCCTTCGGTGAAGTCCATCAGCTTCTTGTATTCGCTGTAGGCCTCGTAGAACTCCATCATCGTGAACTCGGGGTTGTGCCGCGGCGACAGCCCTTCGTTGCGGAAATTGCGGTTGAGTTCGAACACCTTCTCAAGACCGCCGACGACCAGGCGCTTGAGGTAGAGCTCGGGCGCGATGCGCAGGAACATTTCGAGGTCGAGCGCGTTGTGGTGCGTCTTGAACGGACGCGCCGCGGCGCCGCCGGGGATCGGGTGCATCATCGGCGTCTCGACTTCGAGGAAGCCGTGCGTGCTCATATAGTTGCGGATCGACTGCACCAGCCGGCTACGCGCGATGAAGGTGTTGCGCGAGTCGTCGTTGGTGATCAGGTCGAGGTAGCGCGCGCGGTACTTCTGTTCCTGGTCGGTCAGGCCGTGGAATTTCTCGGGCAGCGGGCGCAGCGACTTCGACAGCAGGCGCAGTTCGGAACACTGCACGGTCAGCTCGCCGGTGCGCGTGCGGAAGAGCACGCCGACGGCGCCGACAATGTCGCCGATGTCCCAGCGCTTGAAGTCGGCCAGCGTCTCGGCGCCGACGCGGTCGGCGGCGACGTAGATCTGGATGCGGCCGGAGAGGTCCTGCAGCGAGGCGAAGGCGGCCTTGCCCATCACTCGCTTGAGCATCATTCGCCCGGCGATCTTCACTTCGACCGGCGTCGCTTCCAGCTCTTCGCCGGTTTTCTCGCAGTAGGCGTCAAGGATGACGCCGGCGGTGTTCTCGCGCGCGAAGTCGTTCGGGTAGGCATGGCCCTGCGTGCGCCATTCGGCGAGCTTGGCACGGCGTTCGGCAATGATGTGGTTTTCGTCGGCGGCAGCGGTCGGCGAGGGCGAGGGCGTTTGTTCGGTCATGGCGGGGCCTGGTCGATGAGCGGTTGCAGTGATGTTCGGAATGGCAGTTCGGGCAGATTCGGGGTTTCGTGATACGGCAATGGCGTCGCGGTGGTGCGGAGGGCAGGGCCTGCGGCGGGCTCAGCCCACCGTCCGGCCGCTGCTTTTACACGCCCTGTTTCAGGCTGGCCTCAATGAAGATGTCGAGGTCGCCGTCGAGGACGCCTTGCGTATTGCCGACTTCGACGTTGGTACGCAGATCCTTGATGCGCGACTGGTCGAGCACGTAGGAACGGATCTGGTGGCCCCAGCCGATGTCGGTCTTGGCGTCTTCGAGCTTCTGCTGTTCGGCCTGACGCTTGCGCAGTTCGGCTTCGTACAGGCGCGACTTCAGCATCGCCATTGCTTCGGCGCGGTTGCGGTGCTGCGAGCGGTCGTTCTGGCACTGCACGACGATTCCCGAGGGGATGTGCGTGATGCGCACCGCCGAGTCGGTCTTGTTGATGTGCTGTCCGCCGGCACCCGAGGCGCGGTAGGTATCGACGCGCAGGTCCGCCGGATTTACCTCGATCTCGAAGGAGTCGTCGATTTCCGGGTAAGCGAAGACCGAGCAGAAGCTGGTGTGGCGACGTGCGTTCGAGTCGAACGGCGATTTGCGTACCAGCCGGTGGATACCCGACTCCGAGCGCAGCATGCCGTAGGCGTACTCGCCGGAGAGCTTGATCGTCGCCGTCTTGATGCCGGCGACTTCGCCTTCGGATTCTTCCAGCACTTCGACCGTGAAGCCCTTGCGCTCGCCGTACTTGAGGTACATGCGCAGCAGCATCGACGCCCAGTCCTGCGCCTCGGTGCCACCGGCACCGGCCTGGATGTCGATGAAGGTGTTGAGCGGGTCGGCCGGGTTGTTGAACATGCGGCGGAATTCGAGACCACCGACGTCCTTCTCGATGCCGTCGATGTCGGCGGCGACGGCGAGCAGCGTGTCGTCGTCGTCTTCATCACGTGCCATGTCGAACAGGTCCTTGGCATCAACCAGACCGGAGGCGACACGGTCGAGGACGAGGACGACGCCTTCGAGCGCTTTCTTTTCCTTGCCGAGTTCCTGCGCCCGCTCCGGGTTGTCCCAGACCTTCGGGTCTTCGAGTTCGCGGCTGACTGCGATCAGTTGGTCGTGCTTCTGATCGTAGTCAAAGATACCTCCGCAGTTCGTTCGCGCGCTGGTCGAGGTCGGCGAAGCGGTTGGCAAGGGCGTTGAGCTGTTCGGCTTCCATGATCGTGTCGGTCCCGCTTGAATAAAAGCGCGATTATACCCGTCAGTCGCTCTGCCGCTGGCCCCGGCTGGTCGCCGGATGTTTGCCGCAGCTGCCGATCAATGCCATGGAAAGAACGGCTTGCGGCAATTGTCCTCGCTGCGCGCCGGGCGTGGCCGGTGCGCAGCGGCCCGGCGTCGCGCACTGCCGCGGGTAAATTGACCACCGTCGCCGGCTGTGGTTTAATTCGCGCCTCTTCTCTATCGGGCGGTTAACTCAGCGGTAGAGTGCCACCTTCACACGGTGGAAGCCACTGGTTCGATCCCAGTACCGCCCACCAAAAACGCATAAAATTCAACGGTTTTTCGGGGTTTTGTGGAAGATCCGCTGCCCGCGGAAGCGTGGATTGATAATGACGGGACCTGCGGGTCCCGTTGTCGTTTCTTGCTTTGTGCGCGTGCCGGCTGTCGCTCTCTCGCGTCAGCGCAGCGCGAAGAAATGCACAAGCGCCGGCAAGCCGGCGTGTTTCAGTGGGCCAGCAATATGAGCCGCGCGCTACTGGGCGAGCGCCAAGGGTGACTTTCTTCGCAGGCGCAGCGCGGGAAAGTCGCTAAGATGATTCCGCTTGGCCCGACGGCCTGGATAGAGAGAAAGAGAGCTTCGATGGAACTCATGAGCTGCATCGTCTCCGCCGACGAAGACGAATATCCCGAGATTGCCGCATCGCCGTCGCCGCTGAAGGAGTGGAGCGGCATTGAAGTGCCGGGCCTCGATACCGTCAAGCTGGCGACGCTGCATTCGCTGGTCACCGGCGATTCCCTGCAGGCGGCACTCGATTATTACGAGCCGATCTACGTCGAGGAAGGCGATAGCGAGACCATCATCCTGCGCATCGACGGCGAGTTCTTCGATGCACTGGTGGCGCTTGACGAAGACGATGTCGAGAATCTGGTCGGTGAGCTTGCCGCGACCGAAGCGTATGAAAATGAATCTTATGATGTGGATGACATCTATGCGTACGTTGTCTCGCTGATCGATCTGGCACAACTGGCTGAATCGCAGGCGCAGTTGCTGTTCGTGTGGATCAGGGTGGTCGAGAACTGAGCTACGGCTGCAGATTCCTCGCCTGTTGCCGTTCGTTATCCGCCGGTGCCGTCAAGACCAATACCCGACTGTCAGCATGAACACTAAGGACGCGCAAACCGCTCGCCAACAGCGGATCCGTTCGCTGTTCGACGAGTACATCGAGATGTACTCGTCACGCGATGATCGGCTGACCGCGCGTTTCAGCAGCAACTTCAGTGGCTACACGGGCGGCGGCGATTTTCTCGTCAAGGATTGTGCCGAGTGGCAGAAGATCACGCGTCAGGACTTCGCGCAGGTTCCCGGCCGACTGCGCATCGAGATGCTGGACCTCTCCTTGCAGGACATCAGCGACGACGTCGTCGTTGTCGCCGCTTTTTTCCACATCCATCTGCCCGTGCCGGATCAGATCCTGTCGCGGGAAACGGCGCGCCTGGTGCTGATTTTCCGGATCGAAGACGCCGACTGGAAGATCGTGCACAGCGGGATTTCGATTCCCTACCATCTGGTCGAGAGCGGCGAGGTTTATCCGCTCAAGGGTTTGCACGAGCGTAACAGCCAGCTGGAGACGCTCGTTGAGGCGCGTACGCGCGAACTGGAAGAGGCGAATCTCAAGCTTGAATTGCTGAGTAATACCGATGGACTGACCGGGATTGCCAATCGGCGCAGCTTCGACCATGTTTTCCTGCAGGAATGGCAGCGAGCGCAGCGCTCGGGTAACCCGCTGGCGCTGATCATGCTCGATGTCGACCACTTCAAGCTGTTCAACGACCGCTATGGTCATCTGGTCGGCGACGATTGCCTGCGCTCGCTGGCGCAGGTCTTGTTGAAGGAAGTGCGTCGCTCCGGCGAACTGGTGGCGCGCTACGGCGGCGAGGAGTTCGTCGTGCTGCTCCCCGACAGCGACCTGCATGCCGCTGCGGATACCGCTAGGCGAATTCAGGAAGCCGTACGGGCACTGGCGATTCCGCACGCCGACGTGCCGTCCTGGATCGTCAGCTTCAGCCTCGGTGTCGCCAGCCTGACGCCCAACCGCGAACAAGTCCCCGATGACTTGCTGAGCAAGGCCGATGCTGCGCTTTACCACGCAAAAAATCTCGGCCGCGACCGCGTCGAACTGGCGCCGCTCTGATTTGGTGTAACGGACGCTATCAGCCGCATCGCATGGCGGTGCGATGGGCGCTGTGATCGCTGCCTGCGTGCTTGGCCGAGGGTGAGTCACCGTCGATGCCTGTGATAATGTTTGCCGCTTATAAGCAAAAATTACGTGTCGCCGATGACAACGAGCCTCTCAGACTGCAAACTGCGTGGTCTTTTGCCGGGGAAGCGCATTCCCCGCGCAAGTTTCCGCTTCTTACGGTACTGACAAATGCAAAGATCCCGAATGCTGGCGCTGCTCGTGGCGGCGGTGATCCTTGCCGGTGCCGGCTACTGGTATCTGGGCGCGCACAAGGCCGTGCCGGGCAGCGAGGTGAAAGCTGCCGCGCCGGTACCGGTAAGGCTGGCGCAGGCGAAAATCGCCGACATCCCGGTCCTGCTTGAGGTCGTCGGCCGTGCCGAAGCCTACGAGAGCGTCACGCTGAAATCGCGGCTCGACGGACAGGTGGCGGCGGTGAGCTACAGCGAAGGACAGCATGTCAGGCAGGGCGACGTGCTGCTGCGGCTCGATCCGGCCGATTTTCAGGCGCGCCTGCAGCAGGCAGAGGCCAATCTGGCGCGCGACGAGGCGCAACTCGCCAAGGCGCGCGCCGACGTGCAGCGCTACGTGGCGCTCAATGGTCGCGGCTTCGTTTCCGAAGAAAAGGTCAATGAAGTGCGGACCGCCGAAGCGGCGGCACAGGCGAGCTTGCGCGCCGACCAGGCAGCGGCAGAACTGGCGCGCCTGCAGGTCTCCTACACGACGATTCGCGCGCCGTTTGCTGGCGTCGTCGGTGCGCGACTGGTTTTTCCGGGCACGGCGGTGAAGACCAACGACACTGCGCTGGCGGTGGTCAATCGCGTACGCCCGCTGTACGTGACTTTCTCCGTTCCCGAAAAGCATCTGCGGAAATTGCGTGCCGCGCTCGCCGCCGGTCCGCTGCCGGCGAGCGTGACGCTGCCGGGCAACAAGGAAGAGCGATTCGAGGCGCTGATCGGTTTCATCGACAACGCCGTCGACGCGACGACGGGCACCATCCAGGTGAAGGCGCGCCTCGACAACCAGGACGAGAAGCTGACGCCGGGGCAGTTCCTCAACGTCGCCCTGGCGCTCGACACTCTGACCGCTTCGGTGGTGGTGCCGGTTGAGGCGGTGCAGCAGGGGCCCGAAGGCAATTTCCTCTACGCCGTGCGTCAGGACAACAGCGTCGAAGTGCGCAAGATCGAGGTGCTGGCGAACTATCGCGGCCTCGCCGCGATCGGCAAGGGCGTCGCCGACGGCGAAACGGTCGTCACCGACGGCCAGCTCCGACTGAAAGCCGGTGCAACGGTGCTGGTGAAATCGCCGGCGCCAGAGGCCGGCGCGGAGCCGGCGAAGGCAGCGGTGACGCCTGCGGCGGCAGCGAAGTGACAGCCGGGATCAGCGCCGGGATGCGCGCCGGCAGGAGTTTTGTAGCAGGCGCTGAATCGCCGCCCGCAGCTAGCGACGCGGAAACGGGCGGCGGCGCATGAATCTGCCCGAACTGTGCATCCGCCGCCCGGTGATGACGACGCTGCTGATGGCTGCCTTCCTCATCTTCGGCATCATCGGCTACCGCGCACTGCCGGTGTCGGAACTGCCGAGCGTCGACTTTCCGACCATTTCGGTGAGCGCCAGTCTGCCCGGTGCCTCACCGGAGACGATGGCGGCGGCGGTGGCGACGCCGCTCGAAGGGCAGTTCTCGACCATCGCCGGGCTGGATTCGATGAGCTCGACCAGCGCCCAGGGATCGACCTCGATCACCCTGCAGTTCTCGCTCGACCGCGACATCGACGCCGCCGCGCAGGACGTGCAGTCGGCGATTTCGACGGCCTTGCGCAAGCTGCCGCCGAACATGCCGGCGCCCCCCTCGTTCCGCAAGGTGAACCCGGCCGATTCGCCGATCTTCTACATCGCGCTGTCGTCGCCGACGCTGCCGCTGCCGCTGGTCAACGAGTACGCGGAGACGCAGCTGGCGCAGCGTCTGTCGACCATCGCCGGCATCGCGCAGGTGCAGGTCTACGGCTCGCAGAAATTCGCCGTGCGCGTGCAGGCCAACCCCGATCAGCTCGCCAGTCGCGGCATCGGCCTCGACGAACTGCAGCAGGCGCTGGCGCAGAACAACGTCAACCAGCCGGTCGGTCAGCTCGACGGCGCCCGGCAGACCTTCGCCATCAAGGACGGCGGTCAGCTGACCACGGCCGTAGCCTACCGGCCGCTGATCGTCAGCTGGAAAAACGGCGCGCCGGTGCGGCTGGAAGAGGTGGCGACGCCGATCGACGGCGTCGAGAACGCGCGCATCGCCAGCTGGAACGTGGACAAGCGCGCCATCGTGCTGGCCGTGCAGCGCCAGCCGGGCGCCAACACCATCGAGACGGTCGATGCGATCAAGCGCGTGCTGCCATCGTTCCAGGCCAAGCTGCCGGCGGCGATCGAGATGACCGTGCTCTACGACCGCAGCGTGTCGATCCGCGAGGCAATCGAAGACGTGCAGTTCACGCTGATCCTCGCCGGCTTCCTGGTCATCCTCGTCATCCTGCTCTTCCTGCGCAATCTGTCGGCGACGCTGATCCCGAGTCTGGCGCTGCCGATCTCGGTCGTCGGCACCTTCGCGCTGATGTCGGTGCTCGGCTACAGCCTCGACAACCTCTCGCTGCTGGCGCTGACGCTCTCGGTCGGCTTCGTCGTCGACGACGCAATCGTGATGCTGGAGAACATCGTCCGTCACGTGGAAGAGGGCGAGCCGCCTTTCGAGGCGGCGATCAAGGGCGCGCGCGAGATCGGCTTCACCATCGTGTCGATGACCGTGTCGCTGATCGCGGTGTTCATCCCCGTGCTGTTCATGAGCGGCATCGTCGGCCGTCTGCTGCACGAGTTTGCCGTCACCATCTGCGCGGCGATTCTTGTTTCCGGGCTGGTCTCGCTGACGCTGACGCCGATGTTGTGCAGCCGCTACATCAGGCCTGCCGATGTGGCAACGCATGGCCGCGTTTTCATGCTGTTCGAGCGCTTTTTCGCGGCGCTGCTCGCCGCCTACGAACGAACGCTGCGCGTGGCGCTGGCGCATCCGCGCGCGGTGCTGGCGAGCTTTGTCGCGACGCTTGCCGCGACCGGGCTGCTGTTTACCTTCGTGCCCAAGGATTTCCTGCCGAGCGGCGACAGCGGCCAGATCATTGCCTTCACCGAAGCCGCTCAGGACGCGTCGTTTGCCTCGATGGTCGAGCACCAGCGCGCCGTCGCCGAAATCGTCGCACAGGACCCGGACATCCGCTCGTTCATGTCGGCGGTCGGTGCCGGCGGCGCCCGGCCGACGGCCAATACCGGAACGATCTTCATGGTATTGAAACCGCGCGAGGAGCGGCAGGCGTCGGCCGACGAGATCATCCAGCGCTTGCGGCCAAAGCTCGCTGCGGTGCCGGGAATCAAGACCTACATGCAGAATCCGCCGACCATCCGTATCGGCGGTCAGGTGACGGCGGCGCAATACCAATACACGCTGCAGGACACCGATCTCGACGAGCTCTACCAGTGGGCGGCAAGCTTGACTGAACGCACCCGGCAGTTGCCGGGCTTTGTCGACGTCACCAACAACCTCAACAATCTCAGCCCGGTGGTCGCGCTCGACATCGACCGCGACAAGCTGGCCAGCCTCGGCCTTAGCTACGGCCAGGTCGAGGATGCCCTGCAGAGCGCGTTCAGCGCCCGCCAGGTGTCGACCATCTACGGCTCGACCGCGCAGTATCAGGTGATTCTCGAACTCGCCCCCGAATTCCAGTCTTCACCGGAGACGCTGTCGCGGCTCTACGTGCGCAGCAGTAGCGGCAAGCTGATTCCGCTCGATACCGTGGCGCGCTTCAGCCGCAAGACGCAGTCGCTGACGGTCAATCACCAGGGGCAGCTGCCGTCGGTGACGATTTCGTTCAACCTCCTGCCCGGCGTTTCGCTCGGCGAGGCGGTCGACCGGATCAAGGCGCTGGAGCAGGAAGTGCGCGTGCCGGTGTCGCTCAACACCAGCCTGCAAGGCACCGCGCAGGCCTTCCAGTCGTCGCTGGGCGGTCTCGGCGGTCTGCTGCTGGTGGCGATCCTCGTCGTCTACCTGATCCTCGGCATCCTCTATGAGAGCTTCATCCACCCACTGACGATTCTCTCGGGCCTGCCGGCCGCGGCGCTCGGCGCGCTGCTGACGCTGCTCGTTTTCGGCGTCGACCTCAGTCTCTACGCCTTCGTCGGCATCATCATGCTGATCGGTATCGTCAAGAAGAACGCGATCATGATGATCGACTTCGCGCTGGAGCGGCAGCGCGGCGAAGGCATGGCCGCTGCCGAGGCGATCTACCAGGCCTGCGTCATCCGTTTTCGGCCGATCATGATGACCACCATGGCGGCACTGGTCGGCACGCTGCCGATCGCCATCGGCCTCGGCGCCGGCGCCGAGGTGCGGCGGCCGCTCGGTCTGGCGGTCGTTGGTGGCCTGTTGCTGTCGCAGTTCCTCACCCTCTATCTGACGCCGGTCATCTATCTCTACCTCGAGCGTTTTTCCCGACCGGGCGCGGCGACGCAAAAGGTCTGAGCAAACAAAACGGGCCGGAACATGTCCGGCCCGCGAGTTCAGGCGTGACGCCGTGCAGTGCAGTGTCGATTACTCGACGGCACCACAGCACTGCTTGAACTTCTTGCCGCTGCCGCAGGGGCAAGGGTCGTTGCGGCCGACTTTCGGCACCTCGCGGCGCTGCGTGCCGGTACCGCGCTTGGCCAGCCAGAAGCGGTAGATTTCGCTCGCGGCGTAAGGCAGGTTCTCCTCGCACTCGCGTTCCATCTTTTCGAGCTCTTCGCCGCTCGGCCACTCTTCGCCGTGCTCGCGTGCCGCCGTTTCGGCTTCGCCGGTGAGCAGCATCATCGGGAACAGGCGTTCGTCGAGGTAATCGAGTTCGTCCTGTGCCGTTTCGGCCGCCGGGTCGTTGCCTTCGGCTTCGCTTTCGAGCGCTTCGAACCAGTCTTCGGGCGAAGCGTCGACGGCAAAGAGATAGGCCTCACACCAGGGGCTGAAATCGTTCGGCGCCGCTTCCTCGCCGTCGCGCGCGTAGAGCAGCAGCGTCGGCGGTTCGCCGCTGGCGAGCACGGCTTCAAGTTCCTGCGTGAAGCGGCGCAGCAGATCGCTGGCTTCGCGACCGACTTCGCTGGCGACGGCTTCCTCGCTGCCGAGGATTTCGGCGAGGCGCTCTTCCTCGGGCACCGCTTGCGGACCGGACAGCGCCGCGCACAGGTAGCCCTGGATTTCGTCGAGGCGCATCGGTTCGGGCAGGCTCGGGTCGTCGAGCAGGATCTCGAGGCGGTCGAGATCAGCCTCGCTGAGCGGGAGGAGGGTGTTGGTCGCAGACATCGGTTCAGCCCCGGGTATTGGATTGGATTGCGAATTCGGCGAGCTCGACCTTTTCGGCCGGTTGCCAGCCCGGCTTGCGGTGTTCGGCGACGACGTTGGTGAAGATGCCGCCGCGCACGTAGAAGCGCGCGGTCAGGCGCATGAAGCGCGGCTTCACCGCGGCGACCAGATCGTCGAGGATGCGGTTGGTGACGGCTTCGTGAAAACAGCCTTCGTTGCGGTACGACCAGACGTAGAGCTTGAGACTTTTCAGCTCGACACAGAGCTCGTCGGGGACATAGTCGAGCACCAGTGTGGCGAAGTCGGGCTGGCCGGTTTTCGGGCACAGGCAGGTGAATTCCGGAATCTCCATGTGAATCTGGAAATCGCGTTGCGGTGCCGGGTTGGCAAAGGTCTCGAGGGTCTTTGTGGGCTCGGTGGTCATGAGGTTTCCGTGAGTTTGCGGGGCGCGGAGGGCGCGGTCGAGGTGCTATTATAGGCGGCCCTCGGCGCCAGTGCGGCGTCATGCCTTGTTCTTCCGCGTCTTCATCTGTGCGCCGCTGCGGGCGGCGCGCTTCATTTCATGCGTCTGACCAAGCTCAAACTCGCCGGCTTCAAGTCCTTCGTCGACCCCACCACCATCGCCTTGCCGGGGCAGTTGGTCGGCGTCGTTGGTCCCAATGGTTGCGGCAAGTCGAATGTCATGGACGCGGTGCGCTGGGTGCTCGGCGAGTCGAAGGCCTCGGAACTGCGCGGCGAGTCGATGCAGGACGTGATCTTCAACGGCTCGGGCGAGCGCAAGCCGGTGTCGCGCGCCTCGGTCGAGATGATCTTCGACAACTCGCTCGGCCGCGTCGGCGGCCAGTGGTCGCAGTACGCCGACCTCTCGGTCAAGCGCGTGCTGACGCGCGCCGGCCAGTCCGAGTACTACATCAACAACCAGCACGTGCGGCGCAAGGACGTCACCGACCTGTTCCTCGGTACCGGCCTCGGCCCGCGCGCCTACGCCATCATCGGCCAGGGGATGATCTCGCGCATCATCGAGGCGCGCCCCGACGAGCTGCGCGTCTTCCTCGAGGAAGCGGCCGGCGTCACCAAGTACAAGGAGCGCCGGCGCGAGACCGAGAACCGCATCGCCGACACGCGCGACAACCTGTTGCGCGTCGAGGACATCCGCCAGGAACTCGCCGGCCAGATGGATCGGCTGGAAGCGCAGGCGGCCGTGGCGCGGCAGTACCGGCAGTTCAGCGAGGATCTGGTGCGTCGCCAGCAACTGCTCTGGCTGTTGCGGCGCAACGAGGCACAGGTCGAGCGCGAGCGCCTCGCTGCCGAACTCGGCCGTGCCGCCGCCGATCAGGACGAGCGTGTTGCCGCCTTGCGCCAGACCGAGGCGGTGCTCACCGCAACGCGTGAGGCGGTTTTTGCCGCCAGCGACGCGCTGCAGCAGGCGCAGGCCGGGCTGTTCGAGGCCAACGCCGAAGTGGTGCGCCTCGAGGCCGAAATCCGGCATCGGCGCGAAGCGCGCCATGAATACGAAAACCGGCTGACGCAGCTGGCCGACGACCGCGAGCACTGGCGCGAACAGGTTGACAAGCTAGCCGCCGACGAAAAACGCTGGCGCGGACTGGCCGCTGCTGCTGCCGAGCGCGTCGAGGAAGAATCGATGCGCGTCGAGATGCTGCGCGAGCGCCTGCCGCAGGCCGAGGCTGCCCACGCCGCAGCACGCGATCTGGTCGGCCGCGAACGCGCCGGACTGTCGGCGCTGGAACAGCGCCTGCACGTCGAGCAGGCCAACCTTGGTCACGCGCAGCGCTCGCTGCTCATGCTCGCCGGCCGCCGTGAGCGGCTGCAGCAGGAGCGCGCCGCGCTGCCAACGCCGGACGCCGACGAATATGCGCTGCATCAGGAGATGCTCGGCGAGCTGAAGCTGCGCGTCAGCGATGCGCAGGACGAACTGGCGGCGTTGCAGCAGCAGCTGCCGCAGCTCGAACAGGCGCGGCGCGCGGCCTTTGCCACCGTGCAGCAGGCGCAGAAGGAACGCGCCGACACCAGCGCACGCCGCGCCGCGCTCGAACAGCTGCAGCAACGCGTTGCCGGCAGCGGCGACCGTGCCGGCTGGCTGCGCCGTCACCATCTTGAAGGGCGAGCGCCGCTGTGGAAATCGCTGCACGTCGATGCCGGCTGGGAAGACGCGGTCGAAGCGCTGCTGCGCGAGCGCCTGTCGGCGATCGTCGCCGATCAGGGCGACGCCGCCTGGGCCAAGGACCGGCCGCCGGCGCGGCTGGCCCTGTTGCTGCCCAGGCAGGCGGCGGCCGACGAGGCCGATGGTAAGGCGGATGTCGATGCCGAAGGCGCGGCCGGCGCAGTCCGTGAGCCGCTGGCGGCGCATGTCCACTGCACTGATCCGGCGCTGGCCGGCATCCTCGCCAACTGGCTCGCCGACGTCGGCAGCGCGCCCGACCTGGCAACGGCCCTGGCGCGACGCGCTGCGCTTTCCGGCCGTGCCTGTATCGTCACGCCGGCCGGCGACATCGTCAGCCAGTCCGGCGTCGTGCTTTTTGCGCCCGACGCCGGTGAACACGGTCTGCTCGAACGGCAGCGCGAGATCGAAGCGCTGGCCAGACAGCTCGACGAGCGGCAGGCGGCGGTCGAAGCCGCACAGGCGGCGCTGGCCGAAAGCGAAGCGCAGCTGCTCGAAACGCAGCAGTCGGTACAGTCCGCGCGCGCGCGGCTCGACCATGCGCAGGACGAAGCGCACGCGCTGCAGGTCGAATCGCTGAAACTGGCGCAGGCAATCGAGCGGCACCGCGAACGGCAGGCGCAGATCGACCAGGCGCTCGCCGAAATGGCCGAGGAAGAGGAAGGCGAGCAGGAACGCCGCTTCATCGCCGAACAGGCGATCGACGAAGTGCGCGCGCAGATGGACGACGCGCAGGCGCTGCTCGACGCGGCGCGCGCCGCCTTCGAAGACGCCGAGCGGCGCTTCCGCGACGAACGCGAACAGGTCGCCGGCGGCGAACGCGAGTTGCGCGAGGCACAGTTCCGCGAACGCGAGTGCCGCAACAAGCTCGACGAGATCGCCGGTCAGCAGGATCTGGCGCAGACGCAGCTCGAACGCATCGACGACGAAGTGGCGCGCTGCACCGAAAGCGTCAGCGCGCAGCACGCCGAAGACCTCGAGCCGGCGCTGCAGACAGCGCTGGCCGCGCGCGTTGCCGCCGAGCATGCGCTGGCTGCGGCGCGCGACGCGCAGGAAGCGGCCACCGGTCGGCAGCGCGAACTTGAAGAGTCGCGGCTCGCCATCGAGCGCAGTCTCGATCCCTTGCGCGAGCGCATCGGCGAACTGCGCCTCAAGGAGCAGGCCGCCGCGCTCAACGCCGCGCAACTCGCCGAGCAACTGCTCGAATCGGGCGCCGACGAAGCCGCGCTGCTGCCCGAACTGGCCGGCGCCCGCGCCAACAGTCTGCAGAACACGATCAACCAGCTGCAGAAAGCGATCGACGCGCTTGGCGCGGTGAACCTCGCCGCGCTCGACGAACTCGAGGCGGCGCGCGAGCGCAAGGGCTACCTCGACGCGCAGGCGGAAGACCTGACGCAGGCAATGACGACGCTGGAAAACGCCATCCGCCGCATCGACCGCGAAACGCGCGAACTGCTGCAGAACACCTTCGATTCGGTGAACGCGAGCTTCGGCGAACTGTTCCCGCGTCTGTTCGGCGGCGGCGAAGCGCGGCTGATCATGACCGGCGACGAAATCCTCGACGCTGGCGTGCAGGTGATGGCGCAACCGCCGGGCAAGAAGAATTCGACGATCCAGCTGCTTTCGGGCGGCGAGAAGGCGCTGACCGCCATCGCGCTGGTGTTCGCCATCTTCCGCCTCAACCCGGCGCCGTTCTGCCTGCTTGACGAGGTCGACGCGCCGCTCGACGATACCAATACCGAACGCTTCTGCGAACTGGTCCGCCACATGTCGTCGCAGACGCAATTCCTGTTTATCAGCCACAACAAGATCGCGATGGAAATGGCGCAGCAACTCGTCGGAGTGACCATGCAGGAGTCCGGCGTTTCGCGCATCGTCGACGTCGATATCGCCGAAGCCTTGCGCATGCGCGAGCAGCTTGGCTAGGAGCCGCGATGAACGAACTGCAACTTGGAATGCTCGGTCTCGGCGTCGCTGCCGTTGCCGGCGTCGTGTTTTTCAACAAATGGCAGGAACGCAAGCAGCGGCAGGTCGCCGAACGCGTGCTCGAACGTGGCCACGCCGACGTGCTGCTTGACGCTGCACCGGCGACAACGGCCGGGTCTGCCAGCGCCGTGCCGGGCTTTGCCGCCGACATGGACGCTTTCGCGCCGAAGGACGATGCCACGATTGACTCCTTTTCGGCGATCGACGATGTCGATCCCGCCGACAGCGGACTCAGCTTTGGCGCCAACGACGCGCCTGCCGCAGCGGCAACCGCAGCGGCCGTGGTGCTGCCGGCAGCGCTGACGGCGACCGACGGGCGAATCGAACCGAAGCTTGGCACTGCCGACGTCGCAGCGACCGGCGCGACGCTCTCAAATGCGGCGCTCATCGCCGAGCGCGGCGCAGAACACCCGGCGGCGGCCGGTCTGGCGGGGCGTCAAGGCGATCCGGCAGCGCTTGCCTCTGCGCCACCTTCCGCACCGGCGAGCGCTCCCCAGTTCGCCACGGCGAATCCCCCGGCCACACTCGCCGTTGCCGGCGCAGCGAAAGACCGCAGCGCTGCTCCCGTAGTCGCGGCGCGCGACAATGCCGCCCCCGCCCCCGCCCCGGTGCCGGCGGCGCCAAGCCCGGCAAGCCTTGCCGCGCGCGAAACGGCTTCCGCGCAGCTATTGCTCTCGCCGCTGGTCGATTACATCGCCGTCATCGACGCCGCCGACCCGGCTTCGGCCAGCCAGTTGCTGCGTTCGCAGCGCGCGGCACTGGCGCGGCTGCGCAAGCCGGTGCGCTGGCTCGGCTGCAATGAACGCACGCGTGAATGGGAGCCGCTGCGCGAGGATTCCGTAGCCGAATACCGGCGCCTGCGCGTCGGCTTGCAGCTGGTCGACCGGCGCGGACCGGTCAATGAGGTGGAACTGGCGATCTTTCAACGCGCCATGCAGGATCTTGCCGACGAACTGATCGCGGTGATCGATCTGGCACCGGCGCAACCGGCGCTCGAGGCGGCAGCCAGTCTCGACGGCTTTTGCGCTGACGTCGACATCCAGATCGGCATCAACGTCATCAGCCAGGGGCTGCCGTTTCCCGGTTCCAAGCTGCGCGCGCTCGCCGAGGCGGCGGGGATGCTGCTTGACGGCGAGGGTCGTTTCGTCCGTCGCGACGACGACGGGCAGGCCTTGTTCGTTCTCAGCAACCAGGAGTCGGGCGGTTTTCCCGGCGAGGAACTGAAGACGCTGACGACGCACGGTGTCACCTTCCTGCTCGACGTGCCGCGCGTCGCGCACGGCGACCGCGTCTTCGCGCAGATGCTCGAACTGGCGCGGCGCTTCGCGGCAACGCTGCACGGAGCGCTGGTCGATGACAACCGCCGGCCACTGGCCGAAGGCGCGCTCGAGCCGATCCGGCGCGCCATTGCGCAAAGCCAGGCGGCGATGGCCGCGCGCCAGGTTCCTGCCGGCAGTGCGCTGGCGCAGCGTCTGTTCGCCTGAACGAGCGAAGCACGGCATGGCAGACGGCTTCAATCCACTTGAGCGCGCGCGCTGGCTGCGCGCCGAGATCGAGCGGCATAACCGCGCTTACTACGAGCTCGACTCGCCGCTCATCAGCGACGCCGAGTACGACGCGCTGTTCCGCGAGTTGCTGGCGATCGAGGACGCCGATCCGGCGCTGCGGACTCCCGATTCGCCGACGCAGCGCGTTGGTGGTGCGCCGCTGCCCGAGTTTTCGCCGGTTCGCCACGCACAGCCGATGCTGTCGATCCGTACCGAGACCGATTTCGGCGAAGGCGGCGCGCTGGCCTTCGATGCGCGTGTGCGCCGCGAGCTGAAACTTGCCGACGACGCGCCGCCGGTCGAGTACTGCGCCGAACTCAAGTTCGACGGCCTGGCGATGAACCTGCGCTACGAGCATGGTGTGCTGGTACTGGCGGCGACGCGTGGTGACGGTGAAACCGGCGAGGACGTGACGCAGAACGTGCGCACCATCCGCGAGTTGCCGCTGCGCCTCAAGGGCGAGGCGCCGGCGGTACTTGAAGTGCGCGGCGAGGTGTATATGCGCCACGACGACTTCGCACGTTACAACGCCGCGGCCACAGAGCGCGGCGAGAAAACGCTGGTCAACCCGCGCAACGGCGCCGCCGGCAGCATCCGCCAGCTCGACCCTCGGATCGCCGCCAGCCGGCCGCTCTCATTCTTTGCCTACGGCCTTGGCGAAACGCAGGGCTGGACGCTACCGGCGACGCACGCCGGCATTCTCGACGCGCTGGCAGACTTCGGTATTCCGGTTTGCGGCGAACGCGTCATCACCGCCGGTGCCGATGGCCTGGTGGCGTTTCACCGGCATGTCGGCGAGGCGCGGGCGACGCTGCCTTTTGCCATCGATGGTGTCGTGTACAAGCTCAATTCGCTGGCGCTGCAGGAGCAGCTCGGCTTCATCACGCGCGAGCCGCGCTGGGCGGTGGCGCACAAATTCCCGGCCGAGGAGGCGACGACCACGGTGCTGGCGATCGAGGTGCAGGTCGGCCGCACCGGCGCGATCACGCCGGTGGCGCGGCTGGCACCGGTCTTCGTCGGCGGCGTCACTGTCACCAACGCGACGCTGCACAACGAGGACGAGGTCTGGCGCAAGGACGTTCGTGTCGGCGACACGGTGATCGTTCGCCGCGCCGGCGACGTGATTCCCGAGGTGGTCGGCGTCGTTGTCGAGCGCCGGCCGCCGGGCGCGGAAGCTTTCAGGATGAAAGATACCTGTCCGGTCTGCGGCGCGCACACGGTACGCGAACCGGGCGAAGCGGTGACGCGCTGTTCCGGCGGCTTCTCGTGCCGTGCGCAGCGTATCCAGGCGATCCTGCATTTCGCCGGCCGCCGCATGATGGATATCGAGGGTCTGGGCGAGCGCTACGTCGAGCGCCTGGTCGAGTTCGACTACGTGCATGGCGTCGCTGACCTGTACCGGCTTACGCTCGGCGACCTGCTGGAAATGAAGCAGCGCGCCGACGAGCGCGACGGCACGGTGCCGGAAACGGTCAAGGCCGGGCAGACGCCGACGCGCTGGGCCGAAAACCTGCTTGCCGGCATCGCCGCCAGTCGCCGGCCGACGCTGGCGCGCCTGCTGTTCGCTCTCGGCATCCGCCACGTCGGCGAGTCGACGGCGAAGACGCTGGCCGACTGGCTCGGCAGTATCGAGCGCGTGCGCCGCGCACCGGCGCCGCTGCTCGCCGTCTTGCCGGACATCGGCGCCACGGTGGCGGCGGCGATTGCCGATTTCTTTGCCGAAGAACGCAATGTGCGTGCGGTCGACGAGCTGTTGTGCCCGGAAATCGGCGTTGCCCCGGCCGACGAGCACGCGCCGCGACCCGGCCTGGGCGAACGCCTGGGCTGGGCCGAACTCTATGCCGTTCTCGGCGTGCCGCGCCTGACGCCGCTGCGCGCCAAACAACTCGCCGCCGTCGTCGACGGCGCGACGCTTGCGCGCGAGGGCGTCAACGAGCCGCTACTGAGCGACGCGGGCCTTCCCGCCGACGTCCTCGCGGCGCTCGCTGACTGGCTGCAGGGGCGCGGTCACCGTGGCCTGCTTGCCGCCGTCGCGGCCCGGCGCGACGAACTACTCGCCGCCTTGCCGCCCGCGTCGGCACTGTTGCCGGCTGCTGCACCACTGGACGGCAAGACATTCGTCCTTACCGGAACCCTGCCGACGCTGACACGCGACGAGGCGAAGGCGCTGATCGAGGCGGCGGGCGGTCGTGTCAGCGCTTCGGTATCGAAGAAGAGCGATTACGTCGTTGCCGGCGCCGAAGCCGGCAGCAAGCTCGAGCGCGCGCGCGAACTCGGCGTTGCCGTCATCGATGAGGCCGCGCTGCGCGATCTCCTCGCCCGGCAGCAATCCCCGCAGTTGCCCGGAGAAACTGTGGAACAGGCAGCGGAACGGGCAGAGCATTCATGAAACCGCCGGCAGGGCGCCAAGCCAGGGCGATGGCGCCGCCGCCGGCTCCGATTATCTTCACCACCTCGACTGAGACATTGATATGGGAAACAAGAAGACTCCCGAGGCGATCCTCGCCTCGGCCGAACTGGTTCATTCCGCCGAGACAGTCAGCGCCGCGGTCAGCCGCGTTGCTGCCGAAGTGACGGCGAAGCTCGCCGACACGCATCCGCTGCTGCTCTGTGTGATGAGCGGCGGCGTGCCCTTCGCCGGCCAGCTGATGACGCAGCTCAACTTTCCGCTCGATTTCGATTACCTGCACGTCACGCGCTATGGTCAGGACACGGCCGGTGGCGCGCTGTCCTGGCGCGCCGCGCCGTGGACGCCGGTGAAGGGGCGTACCGTGCTCATCGTCGACGACATTCTTGACGAAGGGCTGACCCTCGCCGCGGTGCGCGAGCGCATGCTGCAACTCGGGGCGACCGCGTGCTACACGGCGGTGGCGACGGAAAAGGAAAACGGCAAGGACAAGCCGATCCGCGCCGATTTCGTCGCGCTGAGCGTTCCCGATCGCTTCGTTTTCGGCTATGGCATGGATGCCTACGGTCACTGGCGCAATCTGCCGGCGATCTACGCGATGGGAGACGACTGAGATGCTGGCAATCATTGGTGGCAGCGGCCTGACGCAATTCGCGCATCTTGGCGTTTCGCGCCGTGAAGTCGTGCGCACGCCTTACGGCGAGCCTTCGGGTGCGATCACTTTCGGCGAGCTGCGCGGGCAGTCGGTGGCCTTCCTCGCCCGTCACGGTTACGGGCACACGATCCCGCCGCACGAGATCAACTATCGCGCCAACCTGTGGGCGCTGCGCGAATGCGGCGCGCGCGGCATCATCGCGGTCGCCTCGGTCGGCAGCATCCGTCCCGACCTGAAGCCCGGCGACATCGTCATTCCGCACCAGATCATTGACTACACCTGGGGGCGCAAGTCGACCTTCCATGAGGGCACCGACTGCACGGTGACGCACATCGACTTCACCGAGCCTTACGATCGCGATCTGCGTGCGCGCCTGATCGCCGCCGCTGCCGCGGTCGGCGTTGACGCCAGCGACTCGGGCGTCTATGCGGCAACGCAGGGCCCGCGTCTGGAATCCGCTGCCGAAATCAACCGCTACGAGCGTGATGGCGCCGATCTGGTCGGCATGACCGGCATGCCGGAAGCGGCGCTGGCGCGCGAACTTGATCTGCCGTACGCGGCGATCAACGTCGTCGCCAATCTGGCTGCCGGTCGCGGCGACAGCAGTGAAGGCATCAGTTTCGAAGCCATCCAGGCCGTGCTCGAAGTGTCGATGGGGCAGGTGCGCGCGATCATCGAACACATGGTTGCCGGCGAAGCGCCGCTCGGCGCCTGATTTTGCTGGCGGGGGGCGGCTTGCGCTCGGTTCCCGCCAGCGCTTCGATCGCGGGGCCGCTTGCTGTCGGGTGGCCTGGCGTCGCTTTGCCAAAGTGGATCACGGTGCGGCAGGCACCAGCGCGCCAGCCGGATCGGCGCGGCCGCTAGATGCGCAGCTGGTCGACGAGGTCGGTTTCCAGACGGATGCGGCCGCTGCTCTCACTGAGGTCGCCGCCACTGACCAGGAAAGTATCCTCGACGCGCTCGCCGAGCGTCGAAATCTTTGCCGTGTGCAACTGCGCGCCGTGTGCGGCGAGCGTCATCGCCACGCCGTAGAGCAGCCCCGGCCGGTCGGCGGCACTGATCGACAGGATGTAGCGCGCGCCACGGTCGTCGGCCTTGATGCCGACGCTCGGTTCGATCGGGAAATGCCGGACCTGCCGCGAAACACGCCCCGACGCCGGTGCCTCGGGTGGTCGCTGCACGAGCAGCAGCGCCGCCAGCTCGTGCTCGATGTAACCGATCATCTCGCGGTCGCTGTCCCGGCCGCTGACGTCCTGCATGATGAAGCTGTCGAGCGCGTAGCCGTGGCGGGTGGTGTGGATCTTGGCGTCGAGAATCGTATAGCCGGCGCGGGCAAAGAAGCCGACCAGCCGCGCGAACAGATCGGGCTGGTCGTGCGTGTAGACCATCACTTCCAGTCCGACGCCTTGCGCATTCAGGCGCGCCTTGACCACCGGCTTGTGCTCGTCGATGCGGTAATGCAGCGAGCGCGTGTGCCAGGCAATTTCGTCCGAGGAATGGCGCAGGAAATAAACGGTGTCGAGCTGTTTCCACAGGCGCTCGTGCACCGTGTCGGAGAGGGCGAAGTAGCGCAGCAGACGCATTGCGTCCTGTTGCCTTTCCTCGATGATGCCCTGCGCCGGTCGGGCTTCACCGCCGTTGGCCAGCAGTTTGCGTGTGGCACTGTAGAGCTCTTCCAGCAGCTGGCCTTTCCAGGCGTTCCAGACCTTCGGGCTGGTGCCGCGGATGTCGGCGACGGTAAACAGATAGAGCGCCGTCAGATGCCGTTCGTCGCCGACGACGGCGGCGAAGGCGGCGACCGTATCGGGGTCGGAGACATCCTGTTTTTGCGCCACGTGCGACATCAGCAGATGCCGGCGCACGATCCAGACGATCAGCTCGCTGTCTTCCGGGCCAAGGCCGTGACGATCGCAGAACTCCTGTGCGTCAACCGTGCCGAGTTCGGAATGGTCGCCGCCACGGCCTTTGGCGATATCGTGGAAGAGGGCGGCGATGTAGAGCAGCCAGGGGCGCTCGAAGTCGCTGATCAGGCGGCTGCACACCGGGTATTCATGCGCGAACTCGTGCATGGTGAAGCGGCGCAGGTTGCGGATCACCTGCATGATGTGCTGATCGACGGTGTAGACGTGAAACAGGTCGTGCTGCATCTGGCCGACGATCTGGCCGAAATTCGGCAGGTAGCGCCCAAGCACGCCGAGCCGGTTCATGCGCCGCAACTCGTGCACCAGTCCGCGCGGCTGCTGGAATATCTGCAGGAAGTTGGCGCGGTTGTGCGCATCGGCGCGGAAGTGTTCGTCGATCAGCTCGTTGGCGCGCCACAGCGCACGTAGCGTACGTGCCGTCATCGCCTGCAGCTCGGCGTGCTGCTCCATGAGCAGGAAACTCTCAAGGATCGCGCCCGGCGTTTCGTCGAAAACAGCTTCATGCACGATGTCGAGCAAATCACCGCGCGCCTGGAAACGCGCGTTGATCGGCTGCGGCGTCTGTTCCACAGCCGGCAGCAGTACGGCGGCGAGGTTGAGCAGCAGGATGGTGTTGAGTTGGGTGACGTTCTTCGCCGTGCGGTAATACGCCTGCATCAGCTCTTCGCTCGGGCGCCGTGTCGCCGAGCCGCTGAAACCGAGTTCGCCGGCCAGCGCAGTCTGGTAGTCGAAGAGCAGGCGGTCTTCGCGCCGGCCGAGTTGCAGGTGCAGGTGGATGCGCAGGCGGCGCAGGAAACCTTCGCAGCGTTCCAGCCGGCGTTCTTCCTCGCGCGTGATCAGGCCGTGCCGTTCGAGTTCGCGCCAGTGGCCGCCGTAGCCGGCCGCCTGCGTGATCCACAGGATCATCTGCAGGTCGCGCAGTCCGCCGGGGCTTTCCTTGCAGTTCGGTTCAAGGCTGTACGGCGTCTCCTGGAAGCGCTGGTAGCGTTCTTCCTGCTCGAGACGCTTGGCGCGGAAGAAGGCAGGCAGATCAAGCGCGTTGGCGAAGTGCTCGCGGAACTCGCCGAACAAGGTTTCGTCGCCGCTGAGCAGGCGCGCTTCGATCAGGGCGGTGCGCACGGTGACGTCGGCTGCCGCTTCGGCCAGACATTCGTCGAGCGTACGGACGCTGTGCCCGATTTCAAGGCCGATGTCCCAGAAGAAACCGACCAGACGTTCGATCTGCGCCTGCAGGTCGGCGTCGGGCGTTTCCGGCAGGAGCAGCAGCAGATCAATGTCGGAGGCCGGGTACAGCTCGCCCCGGCCGTAGCCGCCGACGGCGATCAAGGCCAGTGAGGCGGGCAGTTCCAGTTCGTGCCATAGGTCGCGGAGAATGTCGTCGACCAGCCGGCAGCGCCGTTGCAGCAGGCGCCGCGCGTCGTTATCGACACGAAAGCGCTCGCAGATGATCTGCTGGCCTTCACGCAGGCGCGCTTTGTAACGCGGCAGCGGGACTTGCCGCGACGGCTGGTTCATGCTCGGGGCGTTTTCAGAGTCCGTCGGGCTTGGCGCGAGCGCCGGCGGACAGGGTCAGCGGCTCAAAACCGGTCTCGGTGACCAGGATCGTGTGTTCCCATTGCGCCGACAGGCTGTGATCCTTGGTGACGACCGTCCAGCCATCGCCGAGCTGGCGTATCGCCGCCTTGCCGGCGTTGATCATCGGTTCGACGGTGAAGATCATCCCCGGCTGCAGCACCGGTCCGGTACCCGCCTTGCCGTAATGCAGCACCTGCGGGTCTTCGTGGAAGCGAGCGCCGATACCATGGCCGCAAAACTCACGCACCACCGAAAAGCCGGCTTTCTCCGCATGGCGCTGGATGGTGGCACCAATGTCGCCGAGATGCGCGCCCGGTCGCACGCAGCTGATGCCCAGCCACATGCACTCAAAAGCAACTTCGCACAGGCGGCGGGCAATGATCGAGGGCTCGCCGATGATGAACATGCGGCTGCTGTCGCCGTGGTAACCGTCCTTGATCACCGTGATGTCGAGATTGATGATGTCGCCGTTCTTCAGCTGCCGATCACCCGGGATGCCGTGGCAGACCTGATGGTTGATCGAAGTGCAGATCGACTTGGGGTAGGGCGAGTAGCCGGGCGGCGCGTAATTCAACGGCGCCGGGATCGAGCCCTGCACCTTGACCATGTATTCGTGGCAGAGTCGGTCGATTTCACCGGTGGTGACGCCTGCCGTGACGAAGGGGGTGATGTAGTCGAGGACTTCCCCGGTCAGGCGTCCGGCGACCCGCATCTTTTCGATTTCGGCGGGGGTCTTGATCAGAATGCTCATTTTTTGCGGCCAGTACGAAAGGGCGAAGGATAATGTAAGGGAGAAGGCAAGGCAATTTTGGTCGTGAGCAGGCGCTTGCGCGGACTCTTCCGTGCTTTCGGGTTTGAACTGGTAGTCTTCCCGGTGGTATACTCGCCGGGTTTTGCCGGCACCCCGTCGGTGAAATCGACTGCGCACCATGTCGGTGCGCGGGCGCCGCGATGGAAATTTCCGTCGAAGCGTCTATCTCGCACGCTCGTCTATTCAAGGGTGTCCGCCGTTTTGTCGGCGGGCTGCAGCTGGATGAGCGGCGGTTCAACCCTTATGGAGTTATCTGTATGTCCACGACCATGCGTCAAATGCTGGAAGCCGGTGTCCACTTCGGTCACCAGACCCGTTTCTGGAATCCGAAGATGGCGCAGTACATCTTCGGTGCGCGCAACAAGATCCACATCGTCAACCTGGAAAAGACGCTTGCCAAGTACGACGAAGCAATGGCTTTCGTGCGCAAGCTGTCAGCCAACAAGGGCACCATCCTCTTCGTCGGTACCAAGCGCCAGGCGCGCGAGATCGTCGCCGAAGAAGCTTTCCGCTCCGGCTCGCCTTTCGTCGACCAGCGCTGGCTGGGCGGCATGCTGACCAACTTCAAGACGGTCAAGCAGTCGATCAAGCGCGTCAAGGAAATGGAAGCACAGGTTGAAGACGGTTCGATCGAGCGTCTGGGCAAGAAGGAAGCCCTGGTGCACCAGCGCGAACTCGAAAAGCTGCAGAAGTCGATCGGCGGCATCAAGGAAATGAACACGCTGCCCGACGCGCTGTTCGTCATCGACGTCGGCTACCACAAGATCGCCATCACCGAAGCGAAGAAGCTCGGCATTCCGGTGATCGCCGTGGTTGATACCAACCATTCGCCCGAAGGCATCGACTACGTCATTCCGGGCAACGATGACTCGTCGCGTGCCATCCGTCTGTACGCCCGCGGCGTCGCCGACTCGATCCTCGAAGGCCGCAGTCTGGTCGTTCAGGAAATCCTGGCTGGCGAAGGCGACGAGTTCGTCGAAGTCGTCGAAGTGGCCGAATAAGCTTTGCTTCGGGAATCGGTGGCTGCGCAATCCCGCTGGCGGGTGCGCGGCGACCGCTGATGTTTGAATCTGGCGCGGCCGGCGATCCCGGCCGCGTGCGCAAGTGGAGAAGAAAATGGCGGAAATTACCGCAGGCATGGTGAAGGAACTGCGCGAGAAGACCGACGCGCCGATGATGGAATGCAAGAAGGCCTTGACCGAAGCCGCTGGCGACATTGTCAAGGCAGAGGAAATCCTGCGCGTCAAGCTCGGTACCAAGGCGAGCAAGGCTGCCAGCCGCGTGACGGCCGAAGGCGTCGTCGCGATCGTGATCGAAGGCGGCAAGGGCGCCATCGTCGAAGTCAATTGCGAGACCGATTTCGTTGCCAAGAACGACGACTTTCTCAAGCTGTCGCATGACGCCGCCGCGCTGGTCGTCAGTGCTGCACCGGCCGACGTCGCCGCTCTCGCGGCGCTGCCGCTGGGCGATGGCACGGTCGAGTCGACGCGCTCGGCGCTGGTCGGCAAGATCGGCGAGAACGTTTCGATTCGTCGTTTCGTTCGCGTCGAGGCCAAGGGTCAGCTGTTCTCGTACATCCACGGTGGTGCCAAGATCGGCGTGCTGGTTGATGTCGTCGGTGGCGACGAGCAACTGGGCAAGGACCTGGCGATGCACATCGCCGCCGGCAAGCCGAAGGCGCTCGACGCCTCGGGTGTTGCCGCCGACCTGATCGATTCCGAGCGTCGCGTCGCGATCGAAAAGGCCAAGGAAGCGGGCAAGCCGGAAGCGATGATCGAGAAGATCGCCGAAGGCTCGGTGCAGAAGTTCCTGAAGGAAGTGACGCTGCTCGGCCAGGTCTTCGTCAAGGCCGAAGATGGCAAGCAGACGATCGAACAGCTGCTCAAGGCCAAGGGTGCATCGGTCGCCGGCTTCACGCTGTTCATCGTCGGCGAAGGCATCGAGAAGAAAGTGACCGACTTCGCCGCCGAAGTGGCCGCCCAGGCTGCCGCTGCTGCTCAGAAGTAGGAATTCCGCTGCATGACGACGACCGGAGCCAGCATGACCGAGCCAAAGTACAAGCGCATTCTGCTCAAGCTGTCGGGTGAAGCCCTGATGGGCGGCGACGCTTACGGCATCAATCGCCAGACCATTGCCGAGATCGTTGCCGAGATCAAGGCGGTGGTCGACCTCGGCGTGCAGGTCGGCGTCGTCATCGGTGGCGGCAACATCTTTCGTGGTCTGGCGCACGCGTCCAACGGCATGGACCGCGCGCAGGCCGATTACATGGGTATGCTGGCGACGGTGATGAACGGCCTTGCCCTGCAGGACGCCATGCGCGCGGCGGGAATCGTCTCGCGCGTGCAGTCGGCGCTGAATATCGAGCAGGTGGTCGAGCCGTACATCCGCGGCAAGGCGATCCGTTACCTCGAACAGGGCCGCACCGTCATCTTTGCCGCCGGTACCGGCAACCCGTTCTTTACGACGGACACCGCGGCGGCATTGCGCGGTGCTGAAATCGGCGCCGAGATCGTGCTCAAGGCGACCAAGGTCGACGGCATCTACTCTGCCGATCCGAAGAAGTTCGCCGATGCGGTTCGCTATGATCGCATCAGCTTCGACGATGCCATCGCGCAGAATCTCGCGGTGATGGACGCGACCGCGTTCGCGCTCTGTCGCGACCAGCGCCTGCCGATCAACGTGTTTTCGATCTACAAGCCGGGCGCGCTGATGCGCGTCGTTCTCGGTGAGAATGAAGGCACGCTGGTCGTTTGCTGAGGGAGAAAAAATGTCTGTAGCCGAGTTGAAGAAAAGCATCGAACACAAGATGGGACGCTCTCTCGAGGCGCTCAAGGTCGATCTGGCCAAGGTGCGCACCGGACGTGCCCACACCGGTCTGCTCGATCACGTGCAGGTCGAGTACTACGGTTCGCTCGTGCCAGTGAATCAGGTGGCCAACATCACCTTGATCGACGCGCGTACGATTGGCGTGCAGGTCTGGGAAAAGCCGATGGCGGGCAAGGTCGAGCGCGCCATTCGCGATTCCGACCTCGGTCTGAACCCCTCGTCGATGGGCGAGCTGATCCGTGTGCCGATGCCGGCGCTGACCGAGGAGCGTCGTCGCGATCTGACCAAGGTGGTCAAGAGCGAAGGCGAGGCAGCCAAGATCGCCTTGCGCAATCTGCGCCGTGATGCCAATACGACGCTCAAGGACCTGCTCAAGGCCAAGGAAATTTCCGAGGACGACGAACGGCGTGCGCAGGACGACATCCAGAAACTGACCGACCGCTTCGTTGCTGAAGTAGACAAGCAACTGCAGCAAAAAGAAGCCGAGCTGATGGCGGTCTGAGCCCGGTTTTACCGGAGCGCCTCTGATGCCGATTTTTCCCAGTTCCACGCAGACGATCCCCGACGCGGGCGCGGTTCCGCGCCATGTGGCGATCATCATGGACGGCAACGGACGCTGGGCACGTCGGCGCTTTCTTCCGCGCGTCGCCGGCCACCACCGCGGGGTAGAAGCGGTACGCGAGACGCTGAAGACCTGCCTTGATCGTGGCATCCGCTATCTGACGCTGTTTGCCTTCAGCTCGGAGAACTGGCGGCGCCCCGAAGAAGAAGTGACGCTGCTCATGCAGCTCTTCGTCCGTTCGTTGCGCAATGAGCTGACGCGCATGGAAAAGAACGGCGTTCGCCTGAAGATTGTCGGCGACCTGTCGCGTTTCGATGCCAAGTTGCAGGCGATGATCGCCGCTGCCGAGGAGCGTACCGCCGGCAACGAACGTCTGACCCTGACGGTGGCCGCCAATTACGGCGGCCGCTGGGACATCCTGCAGGCGGCCAACCGCCTCGCGCTCGCCCGTCCTGAACGCGTCGGCGCATGGCAGGAAGAAGATCTGGCGCCTTACCTGTCGATGGCTTACGCGCCCGAGCCCGATCTGTTCATTCGCACCGGTGGCGAGGAGCGGATCAGCAACTTCCTGCTTTGGCAACTCGCCTATTCCGAGTTCTATTTCACCGATACGGTCTGGCCCGATTTCGACGCGGCTGCGCTGGATGCGGCGATCGCTTCTTACCGCAAGCGCGAGCGACGCTTCGGTCGCACCAGCGAGCAGCTCGGTGGCACCGAGTTGACGGCTGCGCAGGCGACTTCGCCCATGGGGTCTGTCGCCGCCGACGGGCAGCAATCGCCCGCAGACGGCCGGCGCTATGCTTAAAACGCGGGTTCTCACCGCGCTCATCCTCCTCGCCGCCTTCCTGCTGGCCTTGTTCGGCTTGCCGCCGTTCGGCTGGGCGGCCGTGGCAGGGCTGATCGCTGCCGTCGCGGCGTGGGAGTGGGGGGCCTTGCTGCGCTGGTCAACGCCGGCACGTGCCGCGCTCGGCGCCATCACGCTCATTGTTTGTGACGCGCTGGCCGTGCTGATGCCGGCGCCGCTGGGGCTCGGCGATCTGTTTCCGCTGTCGCTGGCCTGGTCTTTCGGCAGCTGGTTCTATCAGCCGGCGGCAGCTTTCTGGCTGTTGCTGGTGCCGCTGTGGCTGTGGCGGCGCTGGCCGCTGCCGGGCGGCGCGCTCGGTCTGGCCGTCGGCGCCGTCGTCATCTTCCCGACCTGGCTTGCCTTGCTGCATTTGCGCCAGGGCGGTGCCGTTTTCCTGCTGGCGATCATGGCGCTGGTGTGGGTTGCCGATATCGCCGCCTATTTCAGCGGTCGCGCTTTTGGCAAGCACAAGCTGGCGCCGTCGATCAGTCCCGGCAAGACCTGGGAGGGCGCGATCGGCGCTGGCCTGGCGGTGCTGCTCTACGGCTATCTGCTGTCAGACTATCTGCCGCCGGCCTTGCGTGATTCCCCATTGCGCCTGATTCTGGTGATGTTCGCCCTGACCGCGGTCAGTGTCGTCGGCGATCTTTTCGAGTCGCTGCTCAAGCGTCATGCGGGGCTGAAGGACAGCAGCAACATCCTGCCCGGCCATGGCGGCGTTCTTGATCGAATTGATAGCCTGACGTCTACCCTGCCGCTCGTCACCCTGGTCTGGCTGGCGGCCCAGCTTTGAATCCACCTGCGAGAAGCGTCATGCAGAATCTCACCATTCTCGGTTCCACCGGTTCGATCGGCGTCAGCACGCTTGATGTTGTTCGCCGCCATCCGCAACGTTATCGTGTGCTGGCGCTCTGTGCGCATCGCCAGGTTGACAAGCTGTTCGCGCAATGCATTGAATTTCAACCGCGTTTCGCGGTTGTTGCCGATCTCTTGCTGGCTGGGCAGTTGCGCGAGCGGCTGCTGGCTGCCGGTTGTACGACGATGGTGGAGTTTGGCCCGGAGGCGTTGTGCCGCCTCGCCAGCCTGCCCGAAGTCGATGCGGTGATGGCGGCGATTGTCGGCGCGGCCGGACTCGAGCCGACGCTCGCCGCGGTGCGCGCCGGCAAGAAGGTGCTCCTCGCCAACAAGGAAGCGCTGGTGATGGCCGGCGCCGTGTTCATCCGCGAAGTGCGCGAAAGCGGCGCGGTACTGCTGCCGATCGATTCGGAGCACAACGCGATCTTCCAGTCCTTGCCGGCAAACTATCGCGGCGACATGGCCGAGAGCGGCGTCAGCGGTCTGCTGCTGACCGCATCCGGCGGACCCTTCCGGCGTACACCGGTGGCTGATCTGGTGCACGTCACGCCCGATCAGGCGTGTGCGCACCCCAAATGGTCAATGGGGCGCAAGATCTCGGTCGATTCGGCGACGATGATGAACAAGGGCCTCGAGATGATCGAGGCGCGCTGGCTGTTCAACGTTCCGGCTGACAACATTCAGGTGGTGATCCACCCGCAGAGCGTGATTCATTCGCTGGTGCAGTATGTCGACGGATCGGTGCTGGCCGAACTCGGTAATCCCGACATGCGCACGCCGATTGCGCACGCGCTGGCGTATCCGGAGCGGATCGCTTCCGGCGTTGCGCCGCTCGATCTTTTCGCCATTGCGCGCCTCGAATTCGAAGCGCCTGATTTCGAACGTTTCCCCTGCCTGGCGCTGGCCTATCGTGCGCTGAAAGCCGGCGGCAGCGCGCCAGCAACACTCAATGCCGCCAACGAAGTCGCCGTCGAAGCCTTCCTCGACGGGCGCATCGGCTTCACCGAGATTTCGCGCATCATCGCCGGTGTGCTTGAGGCCTTGCCCGCGGTTGACGTGGCGACGCTCGAGTCGGTGCTCGCCGCCGACCGTGCGGCGCGCGCACTGGCACAGACGCTGGTGGCCGCGGCCGTAGTGGCGTGAGCAACCTGCTGACGACGCTGGCAGCCTTTCTGCTGGCGATCGGTCTGCTGGTCGTCGTCCACGAGTTCGGCCACTACTTCGTCGCACGCCGGCTCGGCGTCAAGGTTCTCAGCTTCTCGCTCGGCTTCGGCAAACCGCTGTGGTCGCGGCGCTGGGGCGCTGACCGGACAGAGTGGGTCATTGCCGCGCTGCCGCTCGGTGGTTTCGTGCGCATGCTCGACGAGCGCGAGGGTGAGGTCGACCCGGGCGAGCGCCATCGTGCCTTCAACCGGCAGTCGCCATGGCGGCGCATGGCGATTGTCGTTGCCGGCCCGGCGGCCAATTTCCTGCTCGCCATCCTGCTTTACTGGGGAGTATTTGCCACGGGCGTCGAGGAGCCGCGTGCCTGGCTCGGCACGCCGCCGGCGGCCAGTGCCGCCGCCGATGCCGGCGTGCGCGCCGGCGAACGCGTACTCAAGGTCGGCGATGTGGCGGTCGATACCTGGCAGGATGTGCGCTGGTCGATGTTGCAGCAATCGCTTGAGCGCGACAGTGTCGATCTGGAAGTCATCGACGAGCACGCGCGGATCTCGATCCGGCGCATTGATATGCTGGTGGTGCGCGAAGCCGGTTGGGAGGGCGATCCGCTCGGGCGCGTCGGCCTGATGCTCGGGCATCCGCGCACGCCGCCGGTACTCGGCAAGGTCGCAGGCAACAGCGCGGCGGCAAAGGCTGGATTGCTCGCCGGCGATCTCATTGTCGCAGTCGACGGCCAGCCGCTTGACGACTGGTCCGAGCTGGTGAATGTCATTCGCGCGGCACCCGGACGCACCTTAAGGCTTGATTTCCGCCGTGACGGCGTGCCTCTCGCCACTTCGGTGACGATTGCCAGCGAAACACGCAATGGCAAGGAAATCGGTCGCATCGGCGTCAACGTGCTGAGCGACGGAGCGGAAAAGGACGCCTGGCTGACGACCGTCCGCTATCCGCCAGCCATTGCGCTCGGTAAGGCAGTCATGGAAACCTGGGAGAAATCGGTTTTCAGCCTAGTCATGATGGGACGCATGCTGACCGGCGACGTTTCCTGGCGCAATCTCAGCGGGCCGGTGACCATCGCCAACTACGCCGGGCAATCGGCGAGGCTCGGCATCGACTATTACGTCCGCTTTCTGGCGCTGGTGAGCCTCAGTCTCGGCGTGCTCAACCTGCTGCCCATCCCGATATTGGACGGTGGGCATTTGTTGTATTATCTTGCGGAACTTATCAGGCGGGCGCCGGCTTCCGAACGCGCCACGGAAATCGGGCAGCGCATCGGCATCGCCTTGATGTTTCTGCTCATGGTGTTCGCCTTCTACAACGACATTTCCCGACTGGTTTCCGGCTGACCCCTATGAAGAAAAACCTGCTTGCAGGTCTGATCGCTGCTGTTTTCGCCTCCGGCGCTTCCGCCTTCGAGGCCTTCACCGTCAAGGACATTCGCGTCGAGGGGATTCAGCGTACCGAAGCCGGGACGGTATTCAGTTATCTTCCGGTCAAGGTCGGCGAAACAATGACCGATGAGAAGGCGGCGCAGGCAATCAAGGCGCTTTTTGCCACCGGCTTCTTCAAGGATGTGCGGCTCGAAATCGACAACGATGTGATCATCGTCCTGCTCGAAGAACGACCCGCGATCGCGCAGATCGACTTTGTCGGCCTCAAGGAATTCGACAAGGATCAGCTAAAGAAGGGGCTCAAGGACGTCGGCATCGCCGAGTCGCGCATCTTCGACCGTGCCACGCTGGAGAAGGCCGAGCAGGAACTGAAACGGCAGTACCTGTCGCGAGGCAAGTACAGCGTCGCCATCACGACGACCGTGACGCCGCTCGAACGCAACCGGGTGTCGATCAATTTCGGCATTGACGAAGGCGAGGCGGCGAAGATCAAGGAAATCAATATCGTCGGTGCCAAAGCCTTCCGCGACAAGGAACTCCTTGAGATCTTCCAGCTGCAGCCGCCGAACTGGATCAGTTGGTACACCAAGAACGATCAGTATTCGAAGCAGAAGCTTTCTGCTGACCTGGAGGCCTTGCGTTCCTTCTATCTGAATCGCGGCTACCTCGAATTCAATATCGAGTCGACTCAGGTGTCGATCAGTCCGGACAAGAAGGATATCTACATCACGGTCAGCCTGAGCGAGGGCGATCGTTACGTCGTCTCTTCGGTCAAGCTCGCCGGTGACCTGCTGCTGCCCGAAGCCGATTTCCGCAAAGCCATGCGGGTCAAGCCGGGCGATGTTTTCTCGCGCGAAAAGCTCAACGAGAGCACCAAGGCAATTTCAGACCGGCTCGGCGCGCTCGGCTACGCCTTCGCCAACGTCAACGCTGCGCCGGAAGTGGACAAGGAGAAGCGCCAGGTGGCGTTTACCATCTTTGTCGATCCGGGCAAGCGCGCTTACGTCCGCCGCATCAACGTCGTCGGCAACACCAAAACGCGTGATGAGGTTGTCCGTCAGGAAATGCGCCAGATGGAAGGCGCCTGGTACGACGCCGACCGCGTCACGCTGTCGCGTCAGCGGATCGACAAGACCAACTACTTCAGCGAGGTCAGCGTTGAGACACCGCCGGTGCCGGGAACGACCGACCAGGTCGATGTCAACGTCAAGGTGGCTGAAAAATCGACCGGCAACATCTCGCTGGGTGCCGGTTTCGGTAGCGGTCAGGGCCTGATCCTGTCCGGGTCGATTGCCCAGGCCAACCTCTTCGGCAGCGGCAAGTTCGTTTCGGTGCAGCTCAACACCAGCAAGATTTACCGGACGATCGGGCTCTCCTACACCAATCCCTACTTTACCGTCGATGGTATCAGTCAGGGCTTCGACGTTTATCACCGGACGATGACGCCGTCGTCGAGCTACAGCTATCTGACCTACAAGACGCAATCGACCGGCGGTGGTATCCGCTTTGGCTATCCGATCGCCGAGAAGGAGTCGCTGAGCTTCGGTCTGGGCATCGACAGCACGACGGTAACGGTCTTTCCGGACGTCGCCGCAAACAATGGTACGGTTGTCCCGGCGCGCTACCAGAAGTTCGTCAACGATTACGGCGACGGGACGAGCGCGACGAACATGACCCTGCCGGCAACCGTGAGCTGGGCTGCTGATAGCAAGGACAGCGCCATCTATCCGACCAGTGGCGGCGTCCGCCGCGCCGGTCTTGAAGTGGCGATTCCCGGTGGTTCACTGAAGTACTACCGGGCGACCGCGCAAATTCAGCAGTATTTCCCGATCAACAAGAGCCTGACGCTGATGCTCAACGGCGAACTTGGCTATGCCGATGCCTTCGGTGGCAAGGACATGCCGTTCTACAAACGCTTCTACGCCGGTGGTGTCGGGTCGGTTCGTGGTTACGATACGGCCAGCCTGGGGCCGGTAGACACGACGGCGACCGATCAGCGCCTCGGCGGCAATACGCGGGCGGTGTTCAACGCCGAACTGCTGTTCCCCATACCGGGCTTCGGTGTCGACAAGTCGGTGCGCGTCGGGACCTTCTTCGACGCGGGGCAGGTCTGGGACAAGGACGACCAGAAGGCGCTCAGTGATTTGCGCGCCTCGGCGGGTCTTGCCGCAGTGTGGACTTCACCCTTCGGTCCGCTCAAATTCAGCATTGCCCAGCCTTTCAACACCAAGGAAGGTGATAAACTTCAACGCTTCCAGTTCCAGATGGGAACTACCTTTTAATCGGGAGAAACAGCTTGAACAAGAAGATTTCCACGTTGCTGCTGGCCCTGTCGGTGTCGCTGCCGGCAATGCTGCCTGTTTCGTCTGCATCGGCGTCGGAACTCAAGCTCGGCTACGTGAACACCCAGCGCATCTTTCGCGATGCACCGGCCGCGGTGAAGGCAGCGAAGAAGATCGAGCAGGAATTTTCCAAGCGCGATCAAGATCTGCAGCGACTGGCCAAGCAGTTGCAGTCGATGCAGGAAGGGCTTGAGAAGAACGCGGTAACGATGGCCGACTCCGAGCGCCGCGGCAAGGAAAAGGAACTCAACGAACTGTCGCGCGAATTCCAGCGCAAGCAGCGCGAGTTCCGTGAAGACCTCAACCTGCGTCAGAACGAAGAAAACGCCGCGATCATCGAGAAAGCCAACAAGGCCATCAAGCAGATCGCCGAGAGCGAGAAGTTCGACCTGATCCTGCAGGACGTCGTCTGGGTCAATCCGCGTCTGGATGTCACCGACAAGGTGATCAAGGCGCTGTCCGAAAACAAGGATGCCAAGTAGTAGGCGTGTCGGTGCAAGCAGGAGTGCGTCTTGACGAAATCGTCGCTCGTCTTGGTGGAACACTGGCTGGCGACGGTTCGATCATAGTCAGCCAGGTCGCGACGCTGGCGTCTGCCGGTCCCGGGCAGATCGCCTTTCTGGTCAATCCCAAGTATCGGCAGCAACTGCAGACAACGCGCGCCGCGGCGGTGATCCTGTCGCCGCAGTTCGCCGATGCAACTGATCTGCCGCGACTGATTCACCCGAATCCCTACGCATGCTATGCACGCGTCGTTGGCTTGCTCAATCCCCAGCCGGCTCGGCCGACCGGTGCGCACGCCTCGGCGGTGGTGCATTCGCCGCTGCCGGCATCGGTGAGCGTTGGCGAGAACGCGGTGGTCGGCAGTGCTGTCGTTCTCGGCGAAAACGTCGTCATCCATGCGGGCTGCGTCATCGGCGACGGTGTTGCCATCGGCGACGACTCGGTTCTCTATCCGAACGTCGTGATTTACCACGACTGTCAGATCGGCCGGCGCGCGGTCATCCAGGCCGGCGCGGTGATTGGTGGCGACGGTTTCGGTTTTGCCCGAGAGGGCGAGCGCTGGCTGAAGATTCCGCAGATCGGTCGCGTCATCATCGGCGACGATGTCGAGGTTGGCGCCAATACCTCGATCGACCGCGGCGCGCTCGACGACACGGTGATCGGCGACGGTGTCAAGCTCGACAACCAGATCCAGATCGCGCACAACGTAGTCATCGGCGAGAACTCGGCGATGGCCGGCTGCGTCGGTATCGCCGGCAGCACCAAGATCGGCCGGCGCTGTACCGTCGGCGGCGCCGGGATGATCATCGGCCATCTGGAACTGGCCGACGACACGCACGTGTCGGCGGGATCGCTGGTCAGCAAGAGCTTGCGCAAGCCCGGCCAGTACACCTCGATCTATCCGCTCGAAGCACACGCCGACTGGCTGCACAATGCCGCGCAGATCCGTCGGCTGGGCGCGCTGGCCGAGCGCGTCGCCGAACTCGAAAAAGCCCTGGCGCGCGTCAGCGCCTCGTCGCCTGGCAGCGACGCCGGCCAATCCGAATAATTCCCGAAGAATAAGTGCGGGCCGCCGCCCGCAACATTGGAGATACCCGCTTGAGCTCAATGGAAATCAAGGAAATCCTCGAACATCTGCCGCACCGCTATCCTTTCCTGCTGGTCGATCGGGTGGTCGAGTGCGTTCCGGGTGAGCGCATTCACGCCTACAAGAACGTGAGCATCAACGAACCCTTCTTCGTTGGCCACTTCCCGCACCATCCGGTGATGCCGGGAGTGCTGATCATGGAAGCGCTGGCGCAGGCGGCGGGCATCCTGTCGTTCAAGACGATGGGCAGCAAGCCCGATAACAATTCGGTCTTCTACTTTGTCGGCATCGATGGCGCGCGTTTCAAGAAGCCGGTCAGCGCTGGCGACCGTGTCGACCTGCATGTCGAGATCGTTCGCCAGATGCGTGGCATCTGGAAGTATCGGGCTGTCGCCAAGGTGGATGGACAGGTCGTCGCCGAAGCTGAACTGATGTGCGCGCAACGCGATGTGGTGTGAGGACAGCATGATTCACGCAACTGCAATTGTTCATCCGGGTGCCCGGATTGACGAGAGCGTCAGCATCGGCGCCTATTCGATCATTGGCGAGAACGTTGAAATCGGTGCCGGCACGACGGTTGGACCGCACGTCGTCATCAAGGGCCATACGCGCATCGGTCGCGACAACCAGATTTTCCAGTTCGCTTCGCTCGGCGAAGTGCCGCAGGACAAGAAGTACGCCGGCGAACCGACGCGTCTGGAAATCGGCGACCGCAACACCATCCGCGAGTTCTGTACCTTCAATCTTGGTACGGCGCAGGATATCGGCGTCACGCGCATCGGCGACGACAACTGGATCATGGCCTACGTGCACATCGCGCACGATTGCCAGGTCGGCAACAAGACGATCTTCGCCAACAACTCGCAGCTGGCGGGGCACGTCCATGTCGACGACTGGGCAATTCTCGGCGGTTTCACCGGCGTGCATCAGTTCTGTCGCGTCGGCGCGCACTGCATGACGGCGGTCGGCACTGTCGTTCTGCAGGACATTCCGCCCTATGTGACGGCGGCAGGCAACACCGCCAGCCCCTTCGGCATCAACGCGGAAGGCCTGAAGCGTCGCGGTTTCTCGTCCGAATCGCTGCTCGCGCTGAAACGCGCTTACCGCACGCTCTACAAGTCCGGTCTGCTGCTCGAAGAAGCGCGTGCGAAGCTGGAAGAGGACGCTGCTGCACATCCCGAAGTGCGGCCGATCCTTGAGTTTCTGGCAGCGTCGAAGCGCGGCATCATCCGATGAGCCGAGCGCTTGTGCGCATCGCCATTGTTGCCGGCGAAGCGTCGGGCGACCTGCTGGCGAGTCACCTCATTGCCGCCTTGCGTGCGCGCCTGCCTCAGGCCGAGTTCTACGGCATCGGCGGGCCGAAGATGCAGGCGCAAGGTTTCGATGCCTGGTATCCGCTGGAAAAGCTGGCGGTACGCGGCTACGCCGAGGTGCTGCGCCATTACCGCGAGATTTCCGGAATCCGCAGTCAGCTGCGCGCGCGCCTGCTGGCCGATCCGCCCGATGTGTTCATCGGTGTCGATGCGCCCGATTTCAATCTGGCGCTGGAAAAGTCGCTGAAGCGCCGTGGCATTCCTGCGGTGCACTACGTCAGTCCGTCGATCTGGGCATGGCGCGGCGAGCGTATCCGCAAGATCGGCGAATCGGTGACGCGCATTCTGGCGCTGTTTCCGTTCGAACCGGCGCTCTACGAGGCGCGCGGCATACCGGTCAGCTACGTCGGCCATCCGCTGGCCGACGTCTTGCCGGTCGAAGATGGCCGTGTCGCAGCGCGCGAACTGCTCGAGATTTCGCCGACGCGGCCGGTATTCGCGCTGCTGCCGGGCAGCCGCCAGTCGGAACTGCAGTACATGGCGGATACCTTCATCCGCACCGCTCGGCAGCTGAGCGCAAGCCTGCCGGAGGCGTTCTTTCTCGTGCCGCTGGCAACGCGCGAGACGCGGCTGTTGTTCGAGCAGGCGATCTATCGCTGTGAGGCGCGCGACCTGCCGATCCGCATGCTCTTCGGTCACGCGCACGACGCCATGGCCGCCGCCGACGTGGTTCTCGTCGCCAGTGGCACGGCAACGCTCGAGGCGGCGCTGCTCAAGCGGCCAATGGTCATCGCCTACCGCATGTCGTCCTTCTCCTACCGCATGATGAAGCGCATGGGCTACCTGCCTTACGTCGGACTGCCCAACGTGCTCGCCGGGCGCTTCGTCGTTCCCGAATTCATTCAGGACGACGCGACGCCGGAGAATCTGGCGCAGGCGATGCTCAATCTGCACGCTGATCGCGACAACGCCGCGCGTATCGGTGAGGTGTTCCGCGACATCCATCTGCAACTGCGGCAGAACACTGCCGAGAAGGCTGCTTCGGCGATCCTCGACTGCCTGCCGGCGGAGGTACGCGCGCATGCCATTGCCGCTGCCTGAGGGCCTCGTCTGCGGCGTTGACGAAGCCGGGCGCGGGCCGCTCGCCGGCCCGGTCGTCGCGGCGGCGGTCATTCTTGACCCGGCACGGCCGATTCCCGGCCTCAACGACTCGAAGAAGCTCTCCGCCAGACGGCGCGAGGCGCTGGCCGTTCTCATCCGCGAGCAGGCGCTGGCCTGGGCGGTGGCCGAGGCCAGCGTCGAGGAAATCGACCGCATCAACATCCTGCAGGCGAGCCTGCTCGCCATGCAGCGCGCCGTCGCCGCGCTGGCCGTTCGGCCGCAGTTGGCGCTGATCGACGGCAATCGCTGCCCACGGCTTGCTTGTCCGGCCGAGGCGCTGGTCGGTGGTGACGGGCGTTCGGCGCCGATCGCCGCGGCGTCGATTCTCGCCAAGACGGTGCGCGACGAGCTCATGCTCGCGCTGCATGCGCGCTTCCCGATGTACGACTTTGCCAGGCACAAGGGTTACCCGACCGCCGCTCACCTCGCGGCGCTGCGCGAGCATGGCCCGTGTAGCGAGCATCGGCGCAGTTTCGCCCCTGTGGCGCAGCTGTCGCTGTGGACGCCTGCGGAGCGCTGAGCGTGTCACTGAAACACATCGTCTCGCGCGAGAATCCGCGTTTCAAGGCGCTGAAAAAGCTCTGCCAGAGCGGGCGCGAGCGGCGCCGTGAAGGGCTGGCGCTGCTCGACGGCATGCATCTGATCGAGGTGTTTGCCGCGCGTGGCGGCGCGATCGAGTCACTGATCGTCAGCGACAGCGGCGCGCTGCGTGGTGAAATCGCCGGCTATCTGGCGGCCTTGCCGCCGACTGCCGAAGTGCTGCAGTTTGCCGATCCGCTGTTCGCCGATCTTGCTGCCGTCGACACGCCGAGCGGAATCATGGCCTTGATCGGTCAGCCGCGACCGGCGCACATGCTCGATCAGGAAGCCGACGCCGTGCTGCTCGACGGCGTGCAGGACCCCGGCAACGTCGGCTCGATCCTGCGCAGCGCCGCCGCCGCCGGTTTCCGGCAGGTGTTGCTGTCGGCCGACTGTGCGCAGGTCTGGTCGCCGAAAACGCTGCGTGCCGGCATGGGCGCGCATTTCGCGCTTGACCTCTTCGAAAGCAGCGATCTTTGCGCTTTTCTCGCCGGCTACCGCGGCGTGTCGCTGGTGACGGCGCCGGCGGCGAGCGCTTCGCTGTTCGCCACCGATCTGCGCCGGCCGCTGGCGTGGATTTTCGGCAGCGAGGGCGCTGGCGTGCGTCCAGAGACGGTAGCGGCGGCGCAACTGCAGCTGAGCATTCCGATGCCCGGAAGCGCCGAGTCGCTGAACGCCGCGGCGGCAGCGGCGGTCTGCCTGTTCGAGACCGTCCGCCAGCGTTTGCCCTGAGAGATTTAGTCCGGCACTAGAACGAATTCCGTTCGAGCTGGATCTCCTGCATGATCGTCGTCGAGATTTCCTCGATCGACTTGGTCGAGGAATCGAGCCAGCGGATGCCTTCGCGGCGCATCAGACGTTCGGCTTCGGCGACCTCGTAGCGGCAGTTGTCGAGCGCCGCGTAACGGCTGTTCGGGCGCCGTTCGTTACGGATTTTCTGCAGGCGCTCGGGCTGGATGGTCAGGCCGAACATGCGCTGGCGAAAGCGCTCGAGCCCGTCGGGCAGGTGGCCGCGCTCGAAATCCTCGGGAATCAGCGGGTAGTTGGCGGCCTTGATGCCGAACTGCATTGCCAGATAGATGCTGGTCGGCGTCTTGCCGCAACGCGACACGCCAACGAGGATGACATTCGCCTCGTCGAGTCCGCTCATGGTGACGCCGTCGTCGTGCGCCAGCGCAAAGTTGATCGCTTCGAGACGATCCTGGTAGTCGCTGTTGTCGTTGAAACTGTGCGAACGGCCGATGGTGTGCGTCGACTTGACCCCAAGCTCGGCTTCCAGCGGCGCGATGAAGGTCTCGAACAGCGAGATGCAGAAACCCGGCGATCCTCTGAGAATGCGGTTGAGTTCGGGCTCGACCAGCGTCGTGAACACGATCGGCCGCGAACCGTCCTCACGTGCCGCCTGCTCGATACGGCTCGCCGCTTCGCGCGCCTTCTCGGCCGAGTTGACGAAGGGGATACGCAGCTGGCGGAAGTGCACGCCTTCGAATTGCGTGAGCAGGCTGTGGCCGAGCGTTTCGGCGGTGATCGCGGTACTGTCCGAGATATAGAAGGCGCTGCGCAGCGGAGCGGTTTCTGGCATGAGGAGTGTCTTTCGGTCAGGATAGGGCCCGTTGCCGGGAAGTATCAGCTTAGCTCGGGCGAGGGCGGCTCAGCCGCTGTTGCGCAGGCCGGCGGCGATGCCGTTGATGGTGATGTGGATGCCGCGGCGGCTGCGCTCCTCGGCGGGGTCGGTCTTGCTGGCGTCACCGCCGCTGCGGTGCCGGCGCAGGAGCTCAATCTGCAGGTGGTTGAGCGGGTCCATGTAGGGGAAACGGTTGCGGATCGAACGGCGCAGCTGCGGGTTGTCGGCGAGCAGTTCGTCCTGCTCCTCGATCGCCAGCAGCCAGCGGCACGTGCGCGCGAATTCGTCGGCGATGCGTTGGAACACTGAACTGCGCAGCTCCACGTCGCTGACCAGTTCGGCGTAACGCGAGGCGATGGCGATGTCGGCCTTGGCCAGCACCATGTCCATATTGGAGAGCAGCGAGCGGAAGAAGGGCCAGGTGGCGTAAAGCCGACGCAGCGTTGCCAGCCCGTCGGGCTGTTCGGCGAGGAAGGCCTCGACGGCGCTGCCGAAACCGTACCAGCCCGGCAGCATCAGCCGGCACTGTGCCCAGCTGAAGACCCAAGGAATCGCGCGCAGATCCTCGATGCGCTGCGAGGGCTTGCGCGACGCCGGGCGGCTGCCGATGTTGAGTTCGGAAATTTCCGACAGTGGCGTCGACTCGCGGAAGTAGCGGTCGAAACCGGGCGTTTCATAGACCAGATTGCGGTAGGCCGCGAAAGCGTGCTGCGACAGGCTTTCCATGACGGCGCGGAAAGCCTCGGGGTCGGTGTCGTGTTCGCGTTTGAGCAGCGTCGCTTCGAGCGTCGCCGCGACGAGGATCTCTAGGTTGCGCCGACCGACTTCCGGGTTGGCATACTTCGAGGCGATCACTTCGCCCTGTTCGGTGATGCGGATCTGGCCGGACACGGCACCATCGGGCTGCGCCAGGATCGCCTGATAGCTCGGACCGCCGCCGCGTCCGACCGAACCGCCGCGGCCGTGGAACAGGCGCAGACGCACGCCATGACGGGCGCAGGTTTCGGCCAGCGCCACTTCCGCCTTGTACAGTTCCCAGCCCGAGGTGAGGAAGCCGCCGTCCTTGTTGCTGTCCGAGTAGCCGAGCATTACCTCCTGTTCATCCTGACGCGCAGCGATCAGCGCGCGATAGACGGGCAGGGCGAACAGCCGCTCCATGACGCTGGCGCTGCGGCGCAGGTCGTCGATGGTCTCGAACAGCGGGATGATGTTCACCGCCAGGCGTGGTGCGCTGCCGGGGACGAGCAGTCCGGCTTCCTTGAGCAGGACGGCCACTTCGAGCAGGTCGGAGGCGCCGTCGGCCTTGGAAATGATCACGTTCGGCAGCGCCGCTGCGCCGTAACGGGAACGCAGCTCGCGTGCGGCGAAGAAGATCGCCAGTTCGCCGGCGCTCTCCGGCGAGAGTTCGCTGCCGTCGAGCAGCGGCGAGTAGAGCGGTCGTGCGTTTTCGATCTCGCCGGCAAGCAGGGCAATCCGCTCGTCTTCGGCGAGCGCCGCGTAGTCGGCGGCGGTGGACAGACGCCCGGCGCGGGCCAGCAGCTCGGCGACGCAGCGCTCATGGACGTCGGAGTTCTGGCGCAGGTCGATCGGCGCCAGATGGAAAGCAAAGACCTGTACGGCACGGATCAGCCGGCGCAGACGGCCGCCAGCGAGCAGGGCGGCGCCATGCGTCTGCAAGGAATCGGCGATCGTCTGCAGGTCGCTCGCCAATTCGCCACTGTCGGCGTAAACGGGCGCATCGCCGAGCGCGTGCCTTGCCGCGTCGTACTGGTCGAGGGCGTGCGCGGTCGCGGCGAGGCGGGCGTAGATGCCGGTCAGCGCACGCCGGTAGGGCTCGTCGGCGCGGTGTGGCGAATGGTCGGGTGAGCGCTCGGCCAGTTCGGCCAGCGCTGGCGACACAGGAACGAGCAGCTGCGACAGCGACAGCTCGGCGCCGAGCGCATGCACTTCACGCAGATAGAAGTCGAGCGCTGCCGTCGATTGCAGCTTGAGCGCGGTACGCAGGATGTCGGCGGTGACGAAGGGATTGCCGTCGCGGTCGCCGCCGATCCAGCTGCCGACACGGAAGAACGAAGGCAGCTGCCAGTCCTCGCCTGGAAAGCGCTGCGCGAGCAGGTCTTCGAGCTGGCCGTAGAGGCGCGGCAACTCGGCAAAGAAGGTTTCGTCGTAGTGGCTGATGCCGTTGTTGATTTCGTCGACGACGGCCAGCCGGTTGGGGCGCAGCATGCGCGTGCGCCACAGCGTCAGCACGGCGCGGCGCAGCGCCAGATCGTGCTCGGCCGCTTCTTCGGCGGTCAGTTGCATGCGGTCGCGGCGGTCGAGCAGCGCGGCGATTTCGTGTTGCGACTGCAGGATGCACTTGCGGCTGACCTCGGTCGGGTGCGCGGTCAGCACCGGCGAGACCAGCGCGCGGGCAAAGAACTCGCGCAGCTCGGGCAGCGGCGTACCGGCGTCGACGAGGCGTTCGAGCGCGCGCGCGAGGCTGCCGTCGCGCGCTGCTGAGCCCATCAGTTCGTGCGCGCGCCGCCGACGGATGTGATGCTGGTCCTCGGCGATGTTCGCCAGATGCAGGAAGTAGCTGAAAGCGCGCACGACCGAGAGCATGGTCTCGCGCGGCAGCGTGTTGAGCAGTTGTGCCAGCTCATCGCGTGTCGCCGGGTCGCGTTCGGCCGTCGCGGTTTCCCGGTCGAAACGTACCGAAGTCTGGCGGATGCGTTCGATTGCCGCGAAGACCTCGTCGCCTTCCTGTTCGCGCACGGTGTCACCGAGCAGGCGGCCGAGCAGGCGGATGTCGTCGCGTAGCGGCAGATCCTTGTCGTCCGCAGTATCGTTCGGGGGTGTCGTTGTCATCAGGCAGTCCTGCTTTCGCGAGCTTCGGTAAGGGCCGGATTATCTCTGATTCGAAGGCAGGTCGGGCAATTGCCGGTCTTTCCGGGGATGTATGCAAGGGCGCCGGGCGAATGTCTGACCTTGCCGCGCCAAGCCAGGTGCCGACTGGCTTGTCTGGTTCTGGCGCCGCTGCCGGCGTGGCTCCCGCTGCGCCGTCGTCATTGGGCTGCGCTGTGGCGTTTGTCCGCGAAAGCGGGCTTAACCAGCAGGAAAAGTGCCGTGAAAAGTGGTAATGTTGCGCTTTTTTTCGACCGGCGATCCGCACTTTGCGGCTTGGCGCGTCGGCTTTCTTTTGATCAGGGGCGAAATACGGTGGCAACGAACGAATATGTGATCAGCTTCGAGCAACTGCGCATGAGCGATGTCGAGCGTGTCGGCGGCAAGAACGCCTCGCTGGGCGAGATGATCAGCCAGTTGGCGAATTCCGGCGTTCGCGTTCCCGGCGGCTTTGCGACGACGGCGCAGGCTTACCGTGATTTCCTGGCGCACGAGGGGCTGGCGGCGCGCATCGAAGAGGAACTGTCGACGCTCAATGTAGATGACGTGAACGCGCTGGTCGCCAGTGGTGCGCGCATCCGTCAGTGGATCATCGACACGCCGCTGCCGCCGGCACTCGACGCAGCGATCCGCGAACACTACACCGCGCTGGTTGCCGATTCGGGCGAAGGAATGAGCTTTGCCGTGCGTTCGTCGGCCACCGCCGAGGATCTGCCCGACGCGTCCTTTGCCGGTCAGCAGGAAACCTTCCTCAACATCGAAGGCTTCGACAACATCCTGCACGCGATCAAGGAAGTCTTTGCCTCGCTGTATAACGACCGCGCCATCGCCTACCGCGTGCATAAGGGTTTCGTGCACGCCAACGTCGCCCTGTCGGCCGGTGTGCAGCGCATGGTCCGTTCCGATACCGGCGCCGCCGGCGTCATGTTCACGCTCGATACCGAGTCGGGCTTCCGCGACGCGGTGTTCGTCACCTCGTCCTACGGCCTCGGCGAAACCGTCGTGCAGGGCGCGGTCAATCCCGACGAGTTCTACGTGCACAAGCCGATGCTCGCCGCCGGCAAGCATGCGGTGATCCGCCGCAACCTCGGTTCGAAGCTGATCAAGATGATCTTTGCCGGCGAGAAGGTCGCCGGCCGTTCGACACGCACCGTCGATGTGCCCGAAAGCGACCGTCACCACTTCTCGATCAACGACGCCGAAGTCGAGGAACTGGCGCGTTACGCGATGATCATCGAGAAGCACTACCAGCGGCCGATGGACATCGAGTGGGGCAAGGACGGCCGCGACGGCCGCATCTACGTGCTGCAGGCGCGTCCGGAAACGGTCAAGTCGCAGGAAGGCGCCGGCCGCCTGCAGAAATTCCGCCTCAATAGCTACTCCAAGGTGCTCGCTTCCGGTCGTGCCATCGGCCAGAAGATCGGCGTTGGCCCGGTGCGCATCGTGCATGACCCGCGTGAAATGGACAAGGTGCAGCCCGGCGACGTGCTCGTTGCAGACATGACCGACCCGAACTGGGAGCCGGTGATGAAGCGCGCCTCGGCGATCGTCACCAACCGCGGCGGTCGTACCTGCCACGCGGCGATCATCGCGCGCGAACTCGGCATTCCGGCGATCGTCGGCTGTGGTGACGCGACCGAGACGCTGGGCGAGGGCGATCTGGTCACCGTTTCCTGCGCCGAAGGCGATACCGGTCACGTCTATCGCGGCCGCCTCGATTTCGAAGTCATCTCGCGCGACATTTCGGCGATGCCCGAGGTGCCGGTGAAGGTGATGATGAACGTCGGCAACCCCGAACTGGCCTTCGAGTTTGCGCAGCTGCCGAACGCCGGCGTCGGCCTTGCCCGCGTCGAGTTCATCATCAACAACGTCATCGGCGTGCATCCGAAAGCGATCCTCGACATCGACCGCCTGCCGGCTTCGCGGCGCGAGGAAATCGAGCGCCGTGCGCGCGGCTACGCCGATGCCAAGACCTTCTTTGTCGAAAAGCTGGTCGAGGGCGTGTCGACCATCGCCGCCGCTTTCTGGCCGAAGCCGGTGATCGTTCGTCTCTCGGACTTCAAGTCGAACGAATACCGCAAGCTGCTTGGCGGCGATGTGTACGAGCCGGAAGAAGAAAATCCGATGCTCGGCTTCCGCGGCGCTTCGCGCTACATCGCGCACAGCTTCCGCGACTGTTTCGAGCTCGAATGTCTGGCCATGAAGAAGGTGCGCGAGGAAATGGGCCTGACCAACGTGCAGCTGATGGTGCCTTTCGTGCGCACCGTCGGCGAAGGCGCGGCGGTCGAGCAGCTGCTCGCCGAGCATGGCCTGAAGCGCGGCGAGAACGATCTCAAGCTGATCATGATGTGCGAGATTCCGTCGAATGCGTTGCTCGCCGACGAATTCCTCGAGCACTTTGACGGCTTCTCGATCGGCTCGAACGATCTGACGCAGCTGACGCTCGGTCTCGACCGCGACTCCGGTCTGGTCGCGTCCCTTTTCGACGAACGCGATCCGGCGGTGAAAACGCTGCTGGCGATGGCGATTGCCGCATGCAACCGGCAGGGCAAGTACATCGGCATCTGCGGCCAGGGCCCGTCGGATCACCCCGATCTGGCCGAATGGCTGATGGATCAGGGAATCAGCAGCATCTCGCTCAACCCCGATACCGTGGTCGATACCTGGACGCGCCTGGCGGCGCACCGCAACTGAGTGCAGTGATTGCCTGGTTTGCATGCGCCAGCACGGCGCATGCAGCAAGGAAAGCCCGCCGCAGCAAACGGCGGGCTTTTTTTACGACGGGGCGTTGAAAGTCGGCAGGCGGATGCGGAAACGGATCGCCGCCGCGCGCAGCACGAGAATGACCGCCATCGCCACCCACGCGGCAGTCGTGCCGTCGACACCAAGCTCCTGCAGGCCGATCAGCGTCAGCGCGCCGACCCAGGCAACGGTCGCGTAAAGCTCGCCGGGCAGGAAGATCAGCGGCACCTGGTTGCAGAACACGTCGCGCAGCACGCCGCCGAAAACACCGGTGACGACGCCCATCACCGAGGCGACGAGCCAGGGGGCGTGCCATTGCAGCGCCGCCTGCGCACCGACGACGCTGAACAACGCCAGACCGACGGCATCCGGGTAGAGGAACAGCTGTTCGGAGATCGGCCGCTGGCGTGCCCAGAAGAAGGTGAGGACCGCCACCGCGATGGCGGTCGCCAGATAGGCCTGATCGGCTACCCAGAACACTTCGCGGTTGAGCAGGACATCGCGTAGCGTGCCGCCGCCGATTGCCGTCGCCGTGGCGACTGTGATCGCGCCGACCATGTCCATGTGCTTGCGTTCGGCTTCGAGCACGCCGGTGATCGCATTGACCGCAACGGCGGCCATGCCTGCCCAGTAGAGCAGCGCTTCCATCAGACCTTGACGCGGATCAGGCGCTGCTTCTCGCGCTCCCAGTCGCGTTCCTTTTCGGCATCGCGCTTGTCGTGCATCTTCTTGCCCTTGGCCAGACCGATCGCCGCCTTGATGCGTCCGCGCGTGTAGTGCAGATCGATCGGCAGCAGTGTATAGCCGGCGCGTTCGACCTTGCCGATCAGCTTGCTGATTTCCTTGGCGTGCAGCAGCAGTTTGCGCGTCCGCGTCGGGTCGGGGCTGACGTGCGTCGACGCCGCCAGCAGCGGCGTGATGTGCATGCCGAAGATGAACATTTCACCGTCGCGGATGACGACGTAGGATTCCTTGATGTTCGCGCGGCCGGCGCGGATCGCCTTTACTTCCCAGCCGGCGAGCACGATTCCGGCCTCGAACTGTTCTTCGATGAAGTAATCGTGGAAGGCTTTCTTGTTGGCGATGATGCTCATCAGTGCGGTGCTTTCGCGGGGTTTTGCGCTAGAATCCGCGATTCTACAGGATTGGCAAGGCGCGGCGGAGGCGCGGGGACAGATGGCATTGGTCGAAAAATCGGTCCTGATCGAGCGTTCGGCGCGGCAGATGTTCGATCTCGTCGATGCTGTCGAACACTATCCGGCTTTCCTGCCCTGGTGCAGTCAGACGCAACTGAAGTTCCGCGACGAGAAGAAAACGGTCGCCACGCTGTTCATCAATTATCTGAGCGTGAAGTCGCATTTCACGACCGAGAACGACAAGGAAATCCCGCTCTGGATGAACATCAAGCTGGTCGACGGCCCGTTCCGCCGGCTTGAGGGGATGTGGCGCTTCAAGCCGCTTGGCGAAACCGCGTGCAAGGTCGAGTTCCAGCTCTCCTACGAGTTTTCCAGCAAGATGTTTGAGAAAGTGATCGGCCCGGTGTTCAGCCAGATCATCAACACCTTCGTTGATGCCTTCGTCAGGCGCGCTTCGGTCGTTTATGGAAACGAAAATGACGGCAAGTAATCCGGCGGGTGTCCGTGTCGAAGTCGTGTACGCACTGAGCGAGCGGCAGGAGCTGGTGCCGCTGAGCCTGTCAGAAGGGGCAACCCTGAAGGACGCGCTCGAGGCTTCCGGCCTGCTGCAGAAGTATCCGGAAATCGATCTGGCGAAGAACAAGTTCGGTATCTACGCCAAACTGTCGAAGCCAGATACGCTGCTGCGCGACCGCGACCGCATCGAAATCTACCGGCCGCTGATTGCCGACCCCAAGGAAATGCGCAAACAGCGTGCTTCCGAAGGCAAGGTCATGAAAAAGGGCGCCGGCGAAGCTGACGCTGCCTGAGCGAGGAAGCCTCGGCGCTACTTGCAGAGCGACTGCACGGCCTGCCGCGCGCGCACGATTTCCTGCTCGCGTTGCGCGTCATCGAGGAAATAGCGCTCGCCCTGACTGTCTCGCAGTGCGACGCGCTCACCTGATTCGAGTACCTGCAGCTGACTGCGTGCGCGTTCGCAATTTGCCTTGTTTTCGCTGGCTTCGGCCTGTGCGCGCTGGTCCTTCTCGGCTTTTTCCTGCGTTTCCTGGCGCCGTTTGCGGAAAGCGAGCTCGCGGTCGGCGGCGGATGCCGGCGCCGTACTGGCCGATGCCGGTGCTTCGGCGTCGATCTTGCGCACCTCGCGCTGCACGCTGGCCGGCGGCTTGTCCGACATCACCGTGCGCCCGTTGGCGTCCTTCCACTGGTAGATTTCCGCGCTGGCACCGGTGACTGCCAGACAGGTGGCGATGCAGAACAGGGTGCGTTTCATGGTCATCCAAGGGCAACAAAGCTTGCTGTATAATACGTTTTTGTAAGCTCGGAACAAAGGCCATGCGTTTAATCCAAAAGGCGTTGACGTTCGATGACGTTCTGCTGGTTCCTGCACACTCTGCAATCCTCCCCCGCGATGTCAGCCTGAAGACACGGCTGACGCGCAACATCACACTTGATCTGCCGCTGGTGTCCGCCGCCATGGACACCGTTACCGAAGCCCGGCTGGCCATCGCGCTGGCGCAGGAAGGCGGCATCGGTATCGTGCACAAGAATCTCAGCCCGAAGCAGCAGGCGGCCGAGGTGTCGAAGGTCAAGCGCTTCGAGTCGGGCATTCTCAAGGATCCGATCACCATCCCGCCGAACATGTCGGTGCGCGAGGTGCTGGCGCTGACGCGCATGCACAAGATTTCCGGCCTGCCGGTGGTCGATGGCAAGCTCGTCGTCGGTATCGTCACCAACCGCGACCTGCGTTTCGAGACCAATCTCGACCAGCCGGTGTGCAACATCATGACGCCGCGCGAGCGTCTGGTGACGGTGAAGGAGGGCGCTTCGGTTGCCGAAGGGCAGGCGCTGATCCACAAGCACCGGCTCGAACGCGTTCTCGTCGTCAATGACGATTTCGAGCTGCGCGGCCTGATCACGGTCAAGGATATCTTGAAGTCGACCGAACACCCGAACGCCAGCAAGGACGCTTCCGGCCGCCTGCGCGTCGGCGCCGCGATCGGCGTCGGCCCGGGTACCGAAGAGCGTGCAGAACTGCTCGCCGAGGCCGGCGTCGATGCGCTGGTGGTGGACACCGCGCACGGTCACTCGCAGGGCGTGCTCGACCGCGTGCGCTGGGTCAAGCGCAATTTCCCGCAGGTCGAAGTCATCGGCGGCAACATCGCCACCGCCGAAGCGGCGCTGGCACTGGTCGAATACGGCGCCGACGGCGTCAAGGTCGGCATCGGCCCCGGTTCGATCTGCACCACGCGGATCGTCGCCGGGGTTGGCGTGCCGCAGATCACTGCCATCCAGAACGTCGCCGAAGCGCTGCGCGGCACTGGCGTTCCGGTCATCGCCGACGGCGGCGTGCGCTACTCGGGCGACATCGCCAAGGCGATCGCCTCCGGTGGCGATGTCGTCATGCTCGGCGGCCTGTTCGCCGGTACCGAAGAAGCGCCCGGCGAGGTCGAGCTGTTCCAGGGCCGTTCGTATAAGTCCTACCGCGGCATGGGCTCGATCGGCGCCATGGCTGCCGGCGCTGCCGACCGCTACTTCCAGGAAACGACTGCCAACGTCGACAAGCTGGTGCCGGAAGGTATCGAAGGTCGCGTGCCTTACAAGGGCTCGGTGCTGGCGGTGATCCATCAGCTGATGGGCGGTTTGCGCTCGTCGATGGGCTACCTCGGTTGTGCGACGATCAGCCAGATGCATGCGCAGGCGACTTTCGTCGAAATCACTTCCGCCGGTGTCCGTGAGTCGCATGTGCACGACGTGCAGATCACCAAGGAAGCGCCGAACTACCACGTGGACTGAGCGGCGTCACTGCTCGTCCGGGGCGGCCTTCGGGTCGCCCTTTGTTTTAAGTTGTTCCCGAAAACTTCCGTCGTTTCCGATACTGTTTTCGATATCCGTTTCCGATCCCTTTTCCGAGGCGTCCATGGCCCACAAGAAGATCCTCATCCTCGATTTCGGCTCGCAGGTCACGCAGCTGATCGCCCGCCGCGTGCGCGAACAGCAGGTCTATTGCGAACTGCATCCCTTCGACGTCAGCGACGAGTTCATCCGCGACTTCGGCGCCAGCGGCATCATCCTCTCGGGCGGCCCGAACTCGGTCTATGAAGCGGCTGACTGGCGGGCGCCGCAGGCGGTCTTCGAGATCGGCGTGCCGGTGCTCGGCATCTGCTACGGCATGCAGACAATGGCGGCACAGCTGGGCGGCAAGGTCGAAGGTTCGGCAACGCGCGAGTTCGGTTACGCGACGCTCGAAGCGGCTGCCGATTCGGCGCTGTTCCGCGGCCTCGCCGACAGCCACACGGCTGATGGCCAGCCACAGCTCGAGGTGTGGATGAGCCACGGCGACAAGGTGGTCGAGCTTCCGGCCGGCTTCCGCGTCACCGGCAGCAACGCGTCGACGCCGATCGCCGCGATGGCCGACGAAGCACGCCAATTTTACGCTGTGCAATTCCACCCGGAAGTGACGCACACGCTCAAGGGCCGCGAGATGATCGCGAACTTCGTGCACGACATCTGCGGCTGTGGTCGCGACTGGACGATGCCCGGCTACATCGACGAGGCCGTCGCGCGCATCCGCGAGCAGGTCGGCAGCGACGAGGTGATCCTTGGCCTCTCCGGCGGCGTCGATTCGTCGGTTGCCGCGGCGCTGATCCACCGCGCCATCGGCGACCAGCTCACCTGTGTCTTCGTCGATAACGGCCTGTTGCGCCTGAACGAGGCTGAACAGGTGATGCAGACCTTTGCCCGCAACCTCGGCGTTCGCGTCATCCACGTCGACGCGACGGCGCAGTTCATGGGTCACCTCCAGGGCGTTTCCGACCCCGAGGCGAAGCGCAAGATCATCGGCCGCGAGTTCGTCGAGGTCTTCCAGGTCGAGGCGCAGAAGCTGCCGGCGGCGCGCTGGCTGGCGCAGGGAACGATCTACCCCGACGTGATCGAGTCGGCCGGCGGCAAGACCAAGAAAGCGCACACGATCAAGAGCCACCACAACGTCGGCGGCCTGCCCGAAACGCTCAAGCTCAAGCTGCTCGAACCGCTGCGCGAGCTGTTCAAGGACGAAGTGCGCGAGCTCGGCGTCGCGCTCGGCCTCGCGCACGAAATGGTCTATCGCCATCCCTTCCCCGGTCCGGGCCTTGGCGTACGCATCCTCGGTGAAGTGAAGAAGGAGTTCGCCGACCTGCTGCGTCGCGCCGACGCGATCTTCATCGACGAACTGCGTGCCGCCGACTGGTACGACAAGACCAGCCAGGCCTTCGCCGTCTTCCTGCCGGTGAAGAGCGTCGGCGTCATGGGTGACGGCCGCACCTACGAATACGTCGTCGCGCTGCGTGCTGTCGAGACGCAGGACTTCATGACCGCGCGCTGGGCCGAACTGCCGCACAGCCTGCTCGGCAAGGTGTCGAACCGCATCATCAACGAAGTGCGCGGCATCAACCGCGTCGTCTACGACATCTCGGGCAAGCCGCCGGCGACGATCGAGTGGGAATAGGCGAGCATTGTTGCCAGCCTTAGCTAGGCGCGAGGAACAAAAAAGCCCCGAATTCCGGGGCTTTTTTCATTTCTCGATGGCCGCGGTGCGCAGGCATTTCACTTGGTGCGAGAATAGCCGCACAGCGCTCCGCTCAAGCCAGTTGCATAGTCCGCGTGCGTGCGGTGGCGTGCCGCTCCCTTGGAGAAGTCCGCTTCTCTTGTAGTCCTGCATCCGTTGAGAGGTTCCGTCATGCCTGAACGAGGAAACTACGACATTCCCGCGCTGCGCGAAAAGATGCACGAACACCTCGCGGAAAACGCCGAGGCCTATCCGCTGCAACTGGAGCTGCGTTTTCCGCAGATTCTGGCCAGACTGGTCGAACTCTGGGGAACGGCTGATCTCGATCATTACCTGAACAGCCTGATGGTTGCCGACCGTTCGGATCGCCAGGGCTTTCCTTCCGACGCGGCGCGCGAGATTTTCCGCCTGTCGGTGATTCACGGCGCGCTCGGGCTGGCGCCAAAGCCTTCCGGTACGGGCTGGATGGGCGTTGGCGACCTTGAGATCGACCGCTATTTCGAGAAGAAACACAGCGTGTAAGGCTGATGGCGGGTCGTTGCCGCCTTTGCTCCGGCGCTATTTCTCGCGGATCGGGAAATACCGGTCGTAGGCCAAGTTAAAGAGCAGCGCATAAACCGTGTAGGCGATCGCCAGCCCGATGTCGGCGATCAGCGCTTCGAGCCAGCCCATGCTCGTCCACCAGACGATCACCGGCAAGGTCATGATCAGCAGGCCGCCTTCAAAGCCGATCGCGTGCAGCAGACGCAGCGGCCAGGGCCGGCGGTCGGCGGTGCGCCCGGTCAGGCGCCCCTCGCTCCAGTCGAAAGCGGTGTTATACGCGCCGTTCCACAGCGAGGCCATCAGCGCCAGCACGGCGAGCAGGCCGATCGACTCGGTGAGCGGAACGCCGCTGGCCCAGGTAAAGGGCGGCGTGATCAGCAGCAGGCCGCCGACTTCAAACAGGGCAATCTGCCGCAGTCGGTCGGCGAAGGAACGCAATACAGGTTTTTTGTGCACGGGCAATGCTTCGGTTTGGTGAGGAGAGGTTTGGGAGCGGGTGAGCGGGTGAAAGCGCGAAAGGGCGCAGGATAAACGCAAAAAGCCTGCAGCTTGCGCTGCAGGCGTGCTCTGCCGTCGGGAAGCGGCTGGCGGCGTCGCTTAAAGCGGCGCCGAACTGCGGATCAGGTGGTCGAAGGCCGACAGGCTGGCCTTGGCGCCTTCGCCCATGGCGATGATGATCTGCTTGTAAGGAACCGTCGTGCAGTCGCCGGCGGCGAAAACGCCGGGCAGCGAGGTCTGTCCCTTGGCGTCGATGACGATTTCGCCGTGCTTCGACAGTTCGAGCGTTCCCTTGAGCCAGTCAGTGTTCGGCAGCAGGCCGATCTGCACGAAGATGCCTTCGAGTTCGAGTCGGTGTGCCTCGCCGCTGGCGCGGTCCTTGTACAGCAGCGCATTCACCTTCTGTCCGTCGCCGGTGACTTCGGTCGTTTGCGCCCCCTTGATCACCGTCACGTTGGGCAGGCTGTAGAGCTTCTTCTGCAACACCGCGTCGGCGCGCAGTTCGTCCATGAACTCGATCAGCGTCACGTGGGCGACGATGCCGGCGAGATCGATCGCTGCCTCGACGCCCGAGTTGCCGCCACCGATCACCGCCACGCGCTTGCCCTTGAACAGCGGGCCGTCGCAGTGCGGGCAGTAGGCGACGCCCCTGGTGCGGTACTCGGCTTCGCCGGGAACGTTCATTTCGCGCCAGCGCGCGCCGGTGGCGAGGATCACCGTCTTGCTCTTCAGTACGGCGCCGCTTTGCAGGCGCACTTCGAGCGGGCCGCCATCGGCACCGGCTTGCAGCGCTTCGGCACGCTGCAGGTTCATGATGTCGACCGGGTATTCGCGCACGTGCTGTTCGAGTGCCATGGCAAGCTTCGGTCCCTCGGTTTCCTTCACCGAAATGAAGTTCTCGATGCCCAGCGTGTCAAGCACCTGGCCGCCGAAGCGCTCGGCGACGACGCCGGTGCGGATTCCCTTGCGCGCAGCGTAGATCGCCGCCGCTGCGCCGGCCGGGCCACCGCCGACGACGAGCACGTCGAAGGCGTCCTTGGCGCCGATCTTTGCCGCCTCGCGCGCCGTCGCGCCGGTGTCGAGCTTGGCGAGGATTTCCTCGGCGCTCATGCGTCCCTGGCCGAACAGTTCGCCGTTCAGGTAGATCGCCGGCACGCCCATGATCTGGCGCTCCTCGACTTCTTTCTGGAACATGCCGCCGTCGATCATCGTCGCTTCGAAGGCCGGGTTGAGCACGACCATCGTGTTCAGTGCCTGCACCACGTCGGGGCAGTTGTGGCAGGAAAGCGAGATGAAGGTCTCGAAACTGAACTTCCCTTCGATCGCCTTGAGCTGCTCGATCACCTCGGCGTCGAGCTTCGGCGGATGGCCGCCGGTCTGCAGCAGTGCGAGCACCAGTGAGGTGAATTCATGCCCCATCGGGATTCCGGCGAAGTGGATTCGCGGCACTTCGCCGCGGCGGGCGATGCCGAAAGAGGGGCGGCGGGCGTTGTTGCCGTCTTCGCGCACACTGACCTTCTCGGAAAGCGCGGCGATATCGTGCAGCAGGCCACGGATTTCCTGCGCCTTGGTGCTGTCGTCGAGCGACGCCACCAGCTCGATCGGCTGGACGAGGCGGGTCAGGTAGGCCTGTAACTGGTTCTTGATGGTGGTGTCGAGCATGGTTTTCTCCCTTGTGCGTTCTTGCATCGAATCGTAATGAAAAGGCGCCAGGACTGGCGGTGCTGGCGCCTTTGCGCTGCGATCCGGGCCGCCCGCAGGCGGCCGCGGAAATTGAGTCGTCCTAGATCTTGCCGACCAGATCCAGCGACGGGGCGAGCGTGGCGTCGCCTTCCTTCCACTTGGCCGGGCAGACTTCACCCGGGTGGCTGGCAACGTACTGCGCCGCCTTGACCTTGCGCAGCAGTTCCGAAGCGTCGCGGCCGATGCCGCCAGCGGTGATTTCGATGATCTGGATCTTGCCTTGCGGGTCGATGACGAAGGTGCCGCGGTTGGCGATACCGGCTTCCTCGATGAGCACTTCGAAGTTCTTCGAGATGGCATGCGTCGGGTCACCGACCATCACGTACTCGATCTTGCCGATGGTTTCCGAGCTGTCGTGCCAGGCCTTGTGCGTGAAGTGCGTGTCGGTCGACACGGCGTAGATCTCGACGCCGAGCTTCTTGAATTCGGCGTAGTTGTCGGCGAGGTCGCCGAGTTCAGTCGGGCAGACGAAGGTGAAGTCGGCGGGGTAGAAGAAGACGACCGACCACTTGCCCTTCAGGTCGGCGTCGGAGACGTCAACGAACTTGCCAGCGTGGAAAGCGGTTGCCTTGAACGGCAGGATTTCGGTGTTGATCAGCGATGACATGGTGCATTCTCCTTGCATGGGTTTGGGGGAAATGGCCTGAAAAACTTGGTGTTGCGGCTGCCACGGGTTGAATAATAAGGGGCGCGCGAAGATTGTTCCAATGGATTGATTTGATCGGTGCAATAGCTTTTCGCTATTTACCTTGCTGCAGAATCAGTCCAGCGTCTTGCGGAAGGTCTTCACTCCAAGTGCAAGGACGGCGGCGATGAACGCGAACAGCGGCCACAGATGCGGCAGCAGCGTCTCGATGCCGTTGCCCTTGAGCAGGATGCCACGAACAAGGATGAGGAAGTGCGTCAGCGGCAGGCAGTTGCCGATCATTTGCGCCCAGTCGGGCATGCCGCGGAAGGGGAACATGAAGCCGGAGAGCAGGATCGACGGCAGGAAGAAGAAAAACGTCATCTGCATCGCCTGCAACTGGTTGCGCGCCAGCGAACTCAAGGTGATGCCGAGCGTCAGGTTGGCGCAGATGAAGATGAAGACGATCGCGTAGAGCAGCAACAGGCTGCCTTCCATCGGCACCATGAAGATCCAGCGCGCGGCGAGCAGCACCAGCGTCACCTGCAGCAGGCCGATCAGGATGTAGGGGACGATCTTGCCGGTCATGATCTCGAACGGCGTCGCCGGCGTTGCCAGCAGGTTTTCGAAGGTGCCGCGCTCGCGCTCGCGCGTCATCGCCAGCCCGGTCATCAGCACCATGGTCATGGTCAGGATAACGCCGATCAGTCCGGGGACGATGTTGTACGAGCTCTTGCCCTCGGGGTTGTAGCGCTTGTGAACGCGCAGTTCGACGCTCTTGCCCGCTGGCGGCCGGTAGCCGGGCAGCAGCGGCGTGAACACCTCGTCGCCGAGTTTCTCGAGAACGCTGGTGGCACCGCCGGCGGCGATCGGGTCGGTGGCGTCGACCTCGACCAGAATCGGCGGCCGCTCGCCGCGTACCAGCGCGCGCTCGAAGTCGGGCGGGAAACTGACGACGAACTGCACCTCGCCGCGCGCCAGCATTTCACCGGCCTCTGCTTCGCCAAGAGGACGCTCGCTGACTGCGAAATACTCGCTGTTCTTCATCGCCGCCACCCAGGCACGCGCCAGCGGCCCGGCGTCGCTGACGACCACCGCCGTTGGCAGATGTTTCGGATCGGTATTGATGGCAAAGCCGAACAGCAGCAGCTGCAAGATCGGAATGCCGACGATCATGCCGAAGGTCAGCCGGTCGCGGCGCAGCTGGATGAACTCTTTGATGATGATGCCGAACCAGCGGCGCAGCGAGGCGGAGGCGGTGTTCATGGCGGTCTTCCGCTCAGGCCGCCAGCGGATCGCTGGTGTTTTGCATCAGGTCGATGAAGGCGTCTTCGAGCGAGGGCTTGCCGTGCGCGACGGCCAGCCCGTTGGCCGCGGCGAAGCGCGCGAGTTCGCCGCCGAGGCCGTTGTCGGCACCGCCGCTGACATGCAGTTCGGCGCCGAAGCTGGCGACCAGGCGCACGCCGGGCAGCGCGCGCAACGCGCTGCTGTGGCGCTGAACGTCGTCGCCGCGGACGATCCAGGTGGACAGCCCACGTGCGCTGACGATTTCGGCCGGCGTGCCGGTTGCCAACAGCTGTCCCCAGGCCAGGTAGGCGAGGCGGTGGCAGCGCTCGGCTTCGTCCATGTAGTGCGTCGACACCAGTACGGTGATGCCGGCCGCCGACAGCTGGTGAATCTGCTCCCAGAAATCGCGGCGCGCTTTCGGGTCGACGCCGGCGGTCGGCTCGTCGAGCAGCAGCAGGCGCGGGCTGTGCAGCAGGCACGCAGCGAGCGACAGGCGCTGTTTCCAGCCGCCCGAGAGCGTGCCGGCGAGCTGCTTCTGCCGGCCGTCGAGGCCGAGCGTGGCGATCGCCTGCGCGACGGCAGCGCTACGCTCGGCAACGTCGAACATGCGCGCGACGAAGTCGAGGTTTTCGGCAATGGACAGGTCGTCCCACAGCGAGAACTTCTGCGTCATGTAGCCGACCTGGCGCTTGATGCGCGCGCTCTCGCGCAGAACGTCGAAGCCGAGGCACTGGCCTTCGCCCGAATCGGGACGCAGCAGGCCGCACAGCATGCGGATCGACGTTGTCTTGCCGCTGCCGTTGGGGCCGAGAAAACCGAAAATCTCGCCTTCCTCGACCTGCAGGGCGAGGTCGCGGACGACGTGGCGCTCGCCGAAGTGCTTGTTCAGCCCGCGCACGTCGATCGCCGGCGCCATGTCACTGCTCCAGCGCGCGCACGTCGAGTGGCTGGCCCGGGCGCAGGCGCACGGCGTCGGCCGCCGCCGGCCGGGCCTCCACGCGGAAGACCAGCTTCTCGCGTGAATCGCGGCTGTAGATCACCGGCGGTGTGAACTCGGCGCGTGGCGAGATGAAGTCGATGCTGCCGCGGATCGGCGTTGCGCAGCCATCGCAGCTCGCTTCGACCGTTTGTCCGGGCTTGAGCGTGGCGATCTGCGCTTCCGGCACGAAGAAGCGGATTCGCCGCCGATCGTCGGGCAGCAGGCTCGCCACCGGCTGCCCGGCGGCAACCCACTCGCCGGGGCGGTAATAGGTTTCGGCAATCTCGCCGGCGGCCGGCGCGCTGACGTGCTTCTGCGCCATCTGCCAGCGTCGACGCTCGGCTTCGGCTTGCGCCGCGCTCGCTTCGGCAGCGGCACCGCGCACTTCCGCGGCGCGGCCCAAGCTCGTGCGGGCATTTGCCAGATCCTGGCGCGCGGCGTCGCTCGCTGCGGCATCGCGCGCCTGCGCAGCACGCGCTTCGTCGAGGCGCGTTGGCGCGACGAAGCCCTTCGCAGCCAGCGCCTGTTGCTGCGCCAGCTGCGTTTCGGAGAGGCGCTGGCTCGCTTCGGCGGCGCGCAGACGCGCGGCCAGCGCCTCGATTTCGGGCGTGCGTCGCGGCGTATCGAGGTTCTTCAGCTTTTCGGCCGCGGCAGTGACACGCGCGTCGGCTTCGGCGACCGACTGCCGGTCGGGGTCGGCGGCGAGCGAAAAGACCGGCGCGCCAGCGGCGACGCGTTCGCCGCGTGGCGCGTCGAGCGTCGCCAGATAGCCGGCGGCCGGTGCCGACAGGTAGAGGTATTCGCCTTCGGCGTAGCCGGTGAACTGTCCGGATGGCGTTTTCTCGCAGGCGGTGACGAACAGCGTCGCGCAGAGTGCGAGGGTGAGTCGGCACCGGATCGCCCGCGCGCGTCGCGACGGTGGCACGGCGCGCCCGTCAGGCAAGGCCGCCAGTGCTGCCGGTCGTGCTTCAGATGAATGGATCATGATCGTTCCCCATTGCGGTTCGGCCCGCCGGCAGCAGGCCTTGCAGCAGGGCAGCGACGCCGTGACTGACTTCGCGCTGCGAAGTCTCGTCGAGTCGTGCCTGATGCATCACGGCAAGTCCGACAAGACTGGCGTGGAAGAGCAGGGCGCTGTCTTCGTCGTCCGCCAGGCCGGCGCCGGCGAGCAGCCCGCGAACATGCTGGCGCATGCGGCCGACGAAAGCGCGCAAGGCGATGCGGATTTCCGGCTCGGCGTCGGCAGCGACGATCAGCCCCAGTATCGCGCGCGGCGGCACGCCTTCGACGATCCGCTCGCTCAGCACGCTGGCGAGTGTCGATGCCGAAGCGGCAGCGGATTTGCCGGCGGTGGCGGCTGCCGGCGGCGCGGCTGGCGTGCTTCTGTCGCTGGCTGGCACCGCCTTCGGCGGCGTCGCCAGAGCCTCTTCCATGCCGAGGATGGCGTGTTCGGCGATGGCCAGCAGCAGATCGGTGCGCGTTGGAAAGTAATAGGTGAGGTGGCTCTGTTTCAGGCCGGCACGCTGCGCGACGCGGGTCTGTGTCAGGGTCGAGATGCCGCCATCGCGCAGCAGCGCGACGCCCGCATCGAGCAGTGCCGAGCGTGTCGAGCCGGCGCCGGTGCGCGGCTGTAGCCTTGGCGGAACGATCTTCTTCTGCATGATTTGGTAATCTTACCAAGCAATTCCGGGTGCGCGCGACAAGGATCGCTTGGTAGTCGCTTGAGCGCCTTCTTCTGGCGGCGCTCCGGGCCTGCGGGCGTTGCTCCCGGGCCTGCCGATGCAGCACTGCGATCGATGGCGAAATGTCTGTATTTGAAACGGATATTGAATGTTCTGTTAGAGTTTCCCCTGCCCTGAAAAATCCCTTCGGGATAGGTCGCGTGCTGCAGCTGTTTGGCCCGGTCGCGTTGCGTAGCCGTCGGCCCGGCAGAATGTCCCTGTGGAGAACCGATGCTTTCAGACTTGAACGCCGCGGAGACTTCCTCAACGAGAATTCTCGTTGTCGATGACACTCCGGATAATCTCGCCGTACTCGGCGAACTGCTCGCGCCGCACTATCAGGTGCTGGTCGCGAACTCCGGTCCACGCGCGCTGCAACTGGCAGGCATGACGCCCAAGCCCGAGCTGATCCTCCTGGACGTGATGATGCCCGGGATGAGTGGTTACGAAGTCTTCGACATACTCAAGTCGGACCCGGAAACCGCTGATATTCCGGTGATTTTTGTGACCTCGCTGGCAAGCGTCGAGGAAGAGGAACACGGACTTGATGTCGGTGCTGCCGACTACATCAGCAAGCCCGTCCGGCCGGCAATCGTGCTCGCCAGAGTGCGGTCGCAACTGCAGCTCAAGCGCGCGCGCGACCAGTTGCGCAAGCAGAACAGCTTCCTCGAAGGCGAAATCACGCGGCGCCTGTCCGACTACACCGCCGCCCAGGATGTCAGTATCCACGCGCTGGCGCGTCTGGCCGAAAAGCGCGATCCGGAAACCGGCAACCATCTGATGCGCACACGCGAATACGTGCGCTGTCTGGCGGAAGGACTGCGTCATCACCCGCGCTTTTCGGCTTTTCTCACCGAACGCAACATCCAGATGCTGCCCAAGTCGGCGCCGCTGCACGATATCGGCAAGGTCGGCATTCCCGACCATATCCTGCTCAAGCCGGGCAAGCTGACGCCCGAAGAGTGGGAGGTCATGCGCACACATGCCAAGATGGGCAGCGACGCCATCGAGGCGGCCGAACACGACGCCTTGCAGTCGGTCGAGTTCATGATGCTGGCCAAGGATATTGCGCATTACCACCACGAGAAGTGGGATGGCAGTGGTTATCCGGACGGGCTCGCCGGCGACGCCATTCCGATTGCGGCGCGTCTGATGGCACTTGCCGACGTTTTCGACGCGCTCATCTCGCGCCGGGTCTACAAACCGCCGATCGCTTTCGACAAGGCGCGCGACATCATCATTCACGGCCGCGGCAGCCACTTCGATCCCGATGTGGTCGAAGCTTTTACGACGGCTTTTGAAGAGTTCTGTGCGATCGCCGGGCACTATTCGGACAGCGACGAGATACTGCGGGCGAACGAAGAACTTGTTCGTACTCTGGCTGAGCGCAAGAAAGATCAATGATGGAAGCGACTGAGTGGTCGCGGGCCGGCCTTGCGGCCTGGCCGCTCAAGCTCAAGCTCGCGCTTTTCAGCGTCGCCATTTTCGTGCTCGGCATCGCCTCGCTGGCCTGGTACGTTGTCGAAGGGCTGCGCAAGGATTTCAGTTCGCTGATCGCGGCAGAGCAGCAGACCACGGTGAATTTCGTCGCGCGCACGCTCGAACGCGAGATCGACTTGCGGCGCAATGCCCTGCTTGCCCTGTCAGACCAGGTGTCGACCATCCTGCGCGAGGATCCGGGACGCCTCGACGAATTCATGGCCTCGCGCGTCGTGTCGACGACCATCTTCACGCGCGACGTCTATGTCATCTCGCGCCGGGGTATCCGCATCAGCGAGGTGCCGGCGCGCGGAGCAAAAGGCAGCAGCTACGTCGACACCGACTATTTCAAGGAGGTACTGGCGACCGACAAGCCGGTGATCACTTCGCGCATCGGGCGTTTCGCCAAAACACCGGTGATCATCGTCGCCGTGCCGGTTCATGATGCGTCCGGAGAGATCATTGCCGTGCTTTGCGGTTCGGAACTGATCGCCAAAGGCAGCGCTTTCCATTTTCCCGGCGAAGTGCGTAACGGCGAGACCGGCGGTTTCCACGTCATGTCGCTCAAGGACGGCGTCTTTGTCGCCAGCACCGACGCCAGTCGCGTCCTGCGGCCACTGCCGAAGGAGGGCGAAAGTCCGCTGTTTGATCGGCGTCGTCAGGGCTATCTCGGCCCCGGAATGGCAGTCGATTCAAAGGGCGTGGAGATATTCAGCCACGCCAGTCGCGTTCCGGGCGCCGAATGGCTGGTCATCGCCTATCTGCCGACCGCCGAAGCGCTGGCCCCCGTGCAGAACGTTGGCGCCCGCATCTATGGCGGCGCCGTGCTGGTCGCGCTGCTGGTTGGGCTGCTGACCTGGCTCTATCTGCGCCGCGAACTGGCGCCGCTGGAAAACGCCGCCGAACGGCTTTCCCGGCGAGGGATGGGGGCGCTTGCGGCCGAGTCATCCGCAGCCGACGACGGGGCAGCGGCGGAGGCGATCGATTCGGGCGAACTGCAACTCGAGCCGCTGGTAATCGACGGCAGCGGCGAGATCCGTCTGCTGCTGTCGAGCATCAACCTGCTGCAGTCACGTGTCTCGTCACAGCATGCGCTGATCCGGCACGAGCGCGACCAGCTTGAGGCGAAGGTCGCCGAACGCACGCACGAACTGGTCGCACTCAATGCCGACCTCTATGCCCGTTCGCTGGAAATCGAGGACCTGTACAACCATGCGCCCTGCGGCTACCACTCGCTCGATGCGCAAGGCGTCGTTCAGCGCATCAACGATACCGAGCTTGCCTGGCTGGGCTACACGCGCGAGGAAGTGGTCGGCAAGAAACGTTTTTCCGATCTGCTGACGCCGGCCGGACGCCAGCTGTTCGCAGAGAACTTCCCGCAGTTCAAGCGGAGCGGTTTTGTGCGCGAACTCGAATTCGAGTTGCAGCACAAGGACGGCAGCCATCGCTCCGTGCTGGTCAGCGCCATCATGATCAGCGACGCCGAAGGCAACTTCTTATCGACGCGCTCGATGGCTTTCGACAACAGCCAGCACAAGCGCCTGCAAGCCGCCTTGCGCGAGAGCGAGTCACGCCTGAGCCGGATCATCGAGCAGGCGCCGATCGGCATGGCCATCGCCGACACGACGACGCGCTTCCGCATCGTCAATCGCGCCCTGTGTACGATGTTCGGCTACGAGCGCGACGAACTGCTTGGCCTGTACATGGCCGACGTGACGCATCCCGAAGATCGGCAAATGTTGAGCGGATCCGCGCAAAGTCTGCTCGAAGGGCGCACCGATGCCTATGTCGAGGAGCGCCGCTACCTGCGCAAGAATGGCGAAATCATCGAAGGGATGGCAACGGTGTCGGTCGAACGCGATGATTCCGGCAAGCCGCGACATCTGATCGGGCAGATCCAGGACATCTCGGCGCGCAAGGCCTGGGAGCGCAAGATCGCCGCGCTGAATGTCGAACTGGAAAGGCGCGCCGAGGAGGCCGAGATTGCGACGCGCGCCAAGAGCGTGTTCCTCGCCAACATGAGCCACGAAATCCGCACGCCGATGAATGCCATCATCGGCTTTGGCCATCTCGCCGAGCGCAACGCCGAAGACCCCAGACAGCGCGAACTGCTGCACAAGATATCGCTGGCCTCGCACCATCTGCTGCAGGTGATCAACGACGTTCTCGACATCTCGAAAATCGAAGCCGGCAAGCTGGTTCTCGAGAAAGTCGACATCGAGATGGAGCACCTGCTCGATGACGTCTGTGCGCTCGTTCTGCAGCGCGCTCAGGAGAAGGGGCTGGAACTCGTTCTCCGCCTGGATCACGGTCTCTATCGCGTACTGCGCGGCGACCCGACGCGGATCAGGCAGGCCCTGCTCAATTACGCCGGCAATGCGATCAAGTTTACCGAGCGCGGTTCGGTCATTCTCTCGGGGCGGATACTCGAAGAGACTGCTGCTGACATGCTGGTGCGTTTCGAGGTGCGTGACAGCGGCATCGGCATCGCAGCCGACTCGCAGGAACGGCTTTTCAGCGCCTTTGAACAGGCGGACGGATCGACGACGCGCAGGTTCGGCGGCACCGGTCTTGGCCTGGCGATCAATCGGCGTCTGGCGGAACTGATGGGTGGCGAGGTCGGTGTCGAAAGTGCGCCCGGCGAAGGCAGCACTTTCTGGCTGACGGCAAGGCTGGAGAAGAGCGAACGCAAATTGTCGCGACCACTGGTGTCCAGCCTGCGCGGCGCGCGCGCGCTGGTCGTTGATGATCTTTCCGAGGCGCGGACGACGCTCGCCGACATGCTCACTGCGCTTGAGCTGCAGGCTGATGTTGCGGCCTCAGGCGAAGAAGCGCTGCCGATCATCATCGAAGCCGACGCGGCGGGAAGGCCCTACGATCTCGTCGCACTCGACTGGCGCATGCCCGGGCTCAATGGTCTGCAGACCGCACAACGCATTGCCGAAGCGGGCTTGCGTCGCCGACCGGCCTATTTGCTGGTCACCGCCTATGACGAAGCCACCATTCGCGAAGAAGCGCCACGGGCGGGCTTTGACGCCATCCTCGTCAAACCGGTGACGCAGTCTTCGCTGCACGACACGCTGCTCCGCGTTGTCAGCAGGAGCGACGAAACGAGCCCCGTGCCGCCGCACGCGGCGTCGTCGGCCGAGCGCCTGCTGGCGAGGCACTGTCGTGGCGCGCGCATCCTGCTCGTCGAGGACGACGAGACCAACCGCGAGCTTGCCCTGCGACTGCTGCAGTGTGCCGGCCTGCAGGCGGACATTGCCGTTGATGGCGGTCAGGCCGTGGCCATGGCCGGGAAAGATGCCTATGACCTGATCCTCATGGATGTGCAGTTGCCCGAGCTCGATGGCTATGAAAGCACGCGGGCCATCCGTGCCCTGCCCGGGAACGCGCAAACGACCATCATCGCCATGACCGCCAGCACTTTCAGCGAGGACAAGCAGCGTTGTGCGGAAGCCGGCATGAACGATCACATCGGCAAGCCGCTGGAGCCGGCGCTCATGTTTGCCAGGCTGCTGCACTGGTTGCCGCGTACTACCGACGACCTGTCCGCCGGCGGCGATGACCCGGCCGCGCCAGCGGCAGGCGCAGTGTCCGCGCATGAACCGGCGGTGACTGCTGCGCTGTCCGGCAAATCCGCGCGGACGTCGTCGCCGCCGGACGACGCGACGGCAAGCCCGGCGAGTGCGCTGGCCGCTTGGCCGCAGCTTGAGCAGGATCTGCTGCGACTCGAACTCCTGTTGGGCTCGGGCAGTTTCGAGGCGACGCAAGTCGCGCGCGATCTCGCCGCGCCACTGGCTGTCATCCTCGGCGAGTCCGGCAGAGAATTTGCTCACCGCATGGCGCGCTTCGATTTTGAAGGCGCCCGCCGCTTGCTCGCCCGTTACTGGCAGGCGGAGAACGATCCGGCACGCTAGTGTTGATCGTCGCTTGCTGCTGGCTGCCGGCGACTGGTGAAGGATCGTAAGACCTGCAGCCAGCAACGGCGCTCAGCGAATACAGCGGATTCATGCCGAAGGAATTTTTCTGGCAGGGCTGTCGCCGGTGTCGGCGTGGCGGGGCTTTTTATTGAGAATGGCTTGCGCTAAGGTGTCGCCTCGACAGCCCCTTCCGTTTCGCAGCATGAAGCTCCCACGCAAGCGCCTCATCAGTGCCCTGTTCAAGAATTACATCAGAATGTACGCCGCACGCGATGCGCGTCTGATCGAGCATTTCAGCGAGAATTTCAGCGGCTACACCGGTGGCGGCGACTTCATTGTCGGTAATGCGAGCGAATGGGCTGACATCACCCGGCTCGATTTCGCCCAGGTTCCGACACGCATCCGCATCGAAATGCTCGATCTGCTGCTGCGTGACCTGAGCGACAGCGTCGTCCTCGCCACCGCCTTGTTCCACATCCATCTGCCGACGCCGGAGCCGATTCTCTCGCGCGAGGCGGTGCGCCTGTCGCTGGTATTCGTGCAGGAAGACGGCGACTGGAAAGTCGCCCACAGCGGCATTTCCGTTCCCTACTTCCTCGTCGGGAAAGGCGAGGTCTACCCGATCAAGGGCCTCTACGGACAGAATCAGGAACTGGCGCTGTTGCTCAAGGAGAGCAAGCGTGCGCTGGCCGAAGCCACGCGTCAGCTGGACGCCCTCAAGCAGGTCAGTCATCAGGTGCGCGCCTATCTCGAGACCTGCCTCGAAAGCGACCCCGACATCGAAACCGTCGCCGATGTGCTCGGTTATTCCCGGCGGACGCTGACGCGCCGGCTCGGTGAGGAAGGCAGCAGCTTCCTGCAGATCAAGGATTGCCTGCGCCGCGCGCTGGCACTGCAATTGCTGGCGACCGGCCGCTGGTCGGTCGAAGCCATCTCGGCGCGCGTCGGCTTTGCCGACCTGACGACCTTTCATCGCGCCTTCCGCAAGTGGACGGGAACCACGCCGCTGGGCTATCAGCGCTCAAGCGCGTAGCGCTCGCGCCGGCCAGATGCGGCGCCGTCGATCGGCATAAATCAAGCGAATTGAGGTTTTCCGCGATTCTGGCCTGAATTGCCAATGAACTGGCCTGAAATGCTAAGCATGGCAGCGTTTCGGCGGGTAGACTCCGCAGCCTTCATCGAGGCCGGAACAGCCCGTTCCGGTCGTTTCCTGTTGCGAACAGACCATGCCAAAACAGTTTTTTCAGTCCGGGCCGCAACAATGCGCGCCGCAACTCGCCATCAAGCCGCTGGCGCTGGCCGTGTCGCTGCTGTTTCTGGGGGCGGCGCAGTCGCTGGCCCACGCCGCCGATGGCTTGACCGAGCTGGAAGCAGCGTCCGAAGATGATGGCCCCCGCGTCAGCGGATCGGGGGATGTCGTGGTCGGCGGCGGCTACCGCGGCGCCAACGGCAATGGCCTTCCGCAAGCCTTTATCTGGACGGCCGCCGGCGGGATGCAGGAGCTGGGAACGCTGAGAGCGGACCGGAGCGGCAGGTCGGCGGCCTTGGGCGTCAACGCGACGGGTAGCGTGGTGGTCGGGCTGGCCGACAACGACACCGTCGGCACAAAGCGTGCATTCCGCTGGACCGCGGCGGATGGCCTGATGAGCAGCCTGGGGGTCTTGCCCGGCGGCGAGTCGGGGAGTTCGTGGGCCCGCGGTGTTAACGCGGCGGGGGATGTGGTTGTCGGTTGGTCCGACATCAGTGGTGGCGATCAGCATGCCTTTCGCTGGACGCTCAACGCCGGCAGCACGACGGCAGGCACGATGACCGACCTCGGCACGCTGAAGAGCGACAATACCGGTTCATCGGCTGCGTGCGGCGTCAATGCGAATGGCGACGTGGTTGTCGGCGAGGCCACTACCGCAAGTGGCGACTCCCACGCCTTCCGCTGGACGCTCAATGCCGGCAGCACGACGGCAGGCACGATGACCGACCTGGGCACGCTGGCGGGCGGCAATACCCGCGATTCGGTTGCGCTCGGCGTCAATGCGGCGGGCACCGTGGTGGTCGGCCGGGCCGAGATCGATAACGGTGACCGCCACGCCTTCCGCTGGACGCTCAATGCCGGCAGCACGACGGCAGGCACCATGAGCGACCTGGGGACACTGCGGGCCGACAATGCAGGTCTGTCGTTTGCCTACGGCGTCAATGCCGCCGGTGACGTGGTCGTCGGTGGTGCAGAGACGGACAGCGGCGTTCGAGCGTTCCGCTGGACCGCAGCGGGCGGGATGCAGTCGATCGAAAGCTGGCTTGCCGCCAATGGCGTCAGCGTCAGCGACAGCGCGGCAAAAACCGCCGCTGCTACTGGCGTCAGCGCCGACGGCAGGGTGGTGGTCGGTCTGCTCCAAAATGCGCACGCCTTCATCGCCCGCGTTGGCGGTGGCGCGGGCCTGATCGACCAGGTGGAGAATGCCAGGAGCCTGACGGCGACGTCGGCCAGCGTGCCGTCGCGGACGCTGCAGGAATCGAGCATGGTGATGCACGGCGCGCACGGTAGCCCGATGCGCGGCCTGCCCGGAGCCGGCAAGCAGAACGTCTGGCTCACCGGCGACCTGGGGCGCAGCAAGCACCAGGGCAATGACGGGCTGCAGGGCGCCGGCGAGTTCGGCTACGCGCGCGGATTGAGCGAGGCGCTGACGCTCAAGCTCGCCGTCGGCCAGACCTACAGCAAGCAGGACACGGCGTTCGGTGGCAACACCAGGGTCGATGGCAGCTATTTCATGCCGGAAGTCGTTGCCCGGCTCTACGGCACGGCGCTGCACGCCACCTTCAGCGGCTACTACAACCGCGGCGAAGCGCGCATGACGCGAGGCTACGACAACGCCGGCGTGCGCGAATACACGCAGGGCGAGGCCGATGTCGAGACCACCGCGGTGCGTGCCCGGCTCGACTGGCTGAACGCAGTCGAGTACGGCAATACCGCGTTCACGCCGTACGCCAGCGTGACGGACACCCGCACCACGGTGGCGGCCTATCGCGAAAGCGGCGGCGCGTTCCCGGCCAACTGGGCGGGCCGCGTCGAGCAATCGACCGAATCGCGCCTCGGGGTCGATGCCGTGCATCGCCTCGATGACAAGCTCAATCTGCTCGGCCGGCTGGAAAGCGCACACCGCTTCGAGGACACGGGCGCGCCCAGCACGGGCGATGTGGCGGGGCTGTACAGCTTCTCGCTGCCCGGACAGCGCTACAAGCGTGACTGGTGGCGCGCTGCGGTCGGCGTCGAGGGCGCGCTCGCTCAGGGCACGCTGTCGCTGATGCTCAACGGCAGCACGCAAGGCGAATCGACCGAGTACTGGGTGGCGGCGAGCTATCGCGTCGCGTTCTGAACGGCCGGGTGCGCCGCTATTGCTCAGGCGGATGTCGATGAGCGGCGCTACTCGAGCAGCGCCTCTTCAAACAGCGAACGGATGAGCACCCTGCGGATTTCCGGGCGGTCGGGCAGCTGGTAGAGCACCGGCGAGAGCATTTCCTCGAAGATGCCGCGCAGGCTGCGCGCGCCGACCTGGTATTCGCTCGCCAGCTCGGCGATCTGGTCGAACACCGGCGCTTCGATGCACAGTTCGACGCCCTCGTGTTTGAGCATCTCGCGGAACTGCTGATAGATCGAGTTGCGCGGCTCGACCATGATCTTCGCCAGCGCGTCGCGCGACAGTTCGCCAAAGCGCGCGATGATCGGCAGGCGGCCGGTGAATTCGGGAATCAGGCCGAACTCGATCAGGTCGGTCGGCTTGGTGCGTGCGTTCAGGCGGTCGAGCACGCTCTGGCTCTGCCCGGCCGAGGTCGAGATGAAGCCGTAGCTGTGGCTGCGCGCGGCGATCTTGTCGAGCCCGACGAAAGCACCGCCGCCGATGAAGAGAATGTCGGAGGTGTCGATGTCGCGACCGCCGCCGAGCTTGATGCGCGAACCTTCCATGATCTTGAGCAAGGCATGCTGCACGCGCACGCCGGCGCTGCCCTCGATCTGGCCGGCGGAGCTTTTCAGCTTGTCGATCTCGTCGATGAAGACGATGCCGCGCTGTGCCTTCGCCATGTTGCCGTCGGCGCGGTCGAGCAGACGCAGCAGAACGGCTTCGATTTCCTCGTTGACGTACTTCGACTGCGCCAGCGAGGTGGCGTCGGCGGTCACGAAGGGCAGGCCTAGCCCGCGCGACAGCGTTTCGCAGAGCAGCGTCTTGCCTGAGCCGGTGGGGCCGATGAGCAGGATGTTGCTCTTGGCAATGTCGAGGCCGGCTTCGCGCGCCTTCGCCAGCTTCTGGTAATGCGAATAGACGGCGACGGCGACGGTCTTCTTCGCCGCCTCCTGGCCGACCATGTACTGGTCGAGATAGCGCACGATCGAACTCGGGGTCATGCGCCTGGCCGGCGCAGCGGCATTTGCGGGCTTGGGATCGTCCATTGCGTCAGTGGGCTCGGCTACGGGCGCCAGCTGGCTGGCGCTTCTCCGTCATCGCCGGAAAGGGTTGTCGAGAAAGCTGGTCGAGAAAGGGGCCGTACTGCCTCAGTGCGCAGTGCCGTGCGGAATCAGCGGCTGAATGATATCGCCTGCGTGTTTCTTTGCCTGCTTCGCTGCCTTCTTTTCCTTGGCATTGTGCAGCGGTTCCTTCTTCGCTTCCTTGTTGCTCTGTCTTTGCTTGCCCATGATCGTACTCCCGGAAATCGCCGAAGAAATGTTCGGTGAATATCGAGTATAGGCCGATCGGCCAGCCGTGCCGGGCATTCGGAGAATTTGCCTGATCACTGCCGGCCGAGTGTTCGACAGCGCACAGAGGCCTTTGCGGCCAAAGAAGACAATCTGCGCAACGTTTGCGTTGCCCCCGGCGCCCGCCGGGAAGGACTGGTAAATCATGAGGATTCGAGTGCTGCCCTTCCTTGCCGTGCTGTTTGCCGGCATGGCAGCATCCGCTGTGCCTTCGCTTGTGCCGCCGTTGCGCGCTGCCGAGTTGATCACTGCCGGCGGCATCCGTTTTCAGTGCTCGCCATCGCTGCTGGCGCAGGCCGCGCAGGAGATGGACGCTTTGCTCGACGAGCTTGCCATTCCGGCGGATCTGCTCAGCAAGAGCTCATCGGCATCCGGCACGCAACTGAGCTACCGCTTGCGCACGCCAGAGCACGATACGTCGACGCTCGATCTGGTCGATCGCCGGGAATATGCGCTGGCCCGCGAGGCGATCAGCTTGCCGGCGGTGCGCGGCATGCGTGTCGTGAACACCGTATCGCGCAAGGAAATCCTGCTCGCCCTGTTGCAGCATGGCCGGCTCACCGAGATGACGGGGGGATCATGCAGCGTCGCGGCGCTGCGTGAAATGATCGGCATCCGCCAGAACGTCGTTGCCTGGGCCGAGCATCTGGAGTGGATATGGCCGAACGGCGGGCCGGCGCGCTGGAACACGAAGTACTGGAAGGAAGGAACGCCGGTATCGACGCAGCCGCTCGCCGACGCTTTCCTCGACATGTTCCTGCAGCAGCAGCGCTACACCATCGGCTGCTACACGGCGACCAAAGTCGTTTACGTGCACGCGCTGCTCGACTACCACCGCCGGGTGAATCCGGATGCGCAAAAGCTGCGTTTGCTGGAAAGCCGCCTGCTCGCCGACGGCGAGCCGCTGGTCGACGTCGAACCGGCCGGCATGTGGTCGTTCGAGGATGATTTCGACCCGGCCGGACTGTCACGCCCGGGCAAGCTGCTGCGCCTGCACGCCGATGTGGCGATGCGGAATTTCGTACCGGGAGACTGGGTTTATCTGCTCAACACCGATCCGGTATCGCGCAGGAAAACGGGTTACGAGGGTTCGAACGCCATCTATCTGGGTGGCGGCAGGTTCGACGATTACTACAACGACCACCAGCACGCCTACGCCTACGAGGAAAAGCTCGACGAGGTGTATCAGTGGCGGCACGGCGTCTTCAATCGCCGACGCGATGCGCAGAAGCGGCAGGTGCTGTCGGCACCCGCGATGGCGCGTCTTTCCGAGTCACCGGCGCGTGGCGGCCTGGTCTTCGGATTCCGCGTCGTTCCGGGCGACGTCGATCTGACGCTGCCCGGCAGCACGCGCCTGCCACAGCAGCTTGCCATTGGTGATCGCGAGAACTGAAATAAAAAATATAAAAATCATATACATGGCGATACTCGGCGGGCTCGCTGCCTTGTGGCTTCTGGCCGACCCGGTATGGTCGGCGCCTTACGAGTTCTTCACGCTGCGTGCTGCGCTGGTCAATTTGAGCGGCATCGTCGGTATCGCGCTGATGAGCGTCGGCATGATGCTGGCGCTCAGGCCGGTGAGCATCGAGCCCTTTGTCGGCGGACTCGACAAGACTTACCGCTTGCACAAGTGGCTCGGCATTACCGGGCTGGTCTTCTCGATCATCCACTGGCTGTTGGCTAAAGGACCAAAATGGGCAGTCGGCTGGGGCTGGCTGGAACGGCCGGTGCATGGGCCGGCCGCCGAACAACCCGTCGCCATCTTCCGTTTTTTCTCGAGCCAGAAAGACCTGGCCGAGGCGCTTGGCGAATGGACCTTCTACGCGCTGCTGCTGCTGCTCGCGCTGGCCTTGCTCAAGCAGTTTCCTTACCGCTATTTCTTCAAGACGCACCGGTTGCTGGCGCTTGTCTATCTGCTGCTGGTCGCCCATTCGCTGATCCTGATGAAGTTCAGCTACTGGGGCGAGTTGCTCGGCCCGGTGTTGGCGCTGCTGATGGCCGGCGGCACGATCGCCGCCGGCGTTTCGTTGTTGCGCCGCGTTGGCTATCGCCATCGGGCGGTCGGCGTCATCGAGTCGGTCTTTCTGCACAGCGATAACCGTGTGCTGCGGGTCGCCATCAAGCTCAAGGACCGCTGGCCCGGTCATCAGGCCGGGCAGTTTGCTTTTGTCACTTTCGATCGCGACGAAGGTCCGCATCCATTCACGATCTCATCGTCGTGGGATGGTGACGGGCGCATGTTCTTCCTGATCAAGGGGCTTGGCGATTACACGAATTTCCTGCCGGAGATGTTGCAGCCAGGCGATCTGCTTCAGGTGGAGGGCCCCTACGGTCAATTCGAGTTCAACTCGGGCAAACTGCAGCAGATCTGGATCGCCGGCGGTATCGGCATTACGCCCTTCATCGCGCGCATGCAGGCGCTGGCCGATCATGCGGATGGCAAGCGCGTCGACCTGTTCTACTGCACCAGGGAACCCGACGAGGGCTTCATCAATCGGCTGCGTCTGCATGCGCTGGCTGCAGGCGTGCGCCTGCACGTGCGGGTGGATGCGGTCGACGGCCGGCTGGATGCGCAAGGCCTGATCGACGCGGTGCCCGACTGGTGCTCGGCCGATATCTGGTTCTGCGGACCGGCAGGCTTCGGCCAGTCCGTGCGCTCAGCGCTGCTCGGACGCGGGTTCGCCGGTGCCGATTTTCACCAGGAATTGTTTGCCATGCGTTAGCTCCCCCAGGGCTTTCGCAGCCGGACCTCATGGAGGCTTTCTCTTGTCTAAGCGCTGTTGCCGCGAGTCTGCTGTCGAACATGTCCCGCATTAAAAACCAGGCCTCAGGCAGCAAAAGCTAGGCGGCGTGCACCACTCCCACCGGGCAGGCGACGCCGTCTTCGGACGGCAGTTCCTGGCGTCACGGGAGTTCTTTCAGCAACAGTCTCCTGCCCTGGCGGGAGGCGATCAGGGTGGAGTGATCATGCGAATGACATCGATACAAGGGCGGATTGCACTGGTTGCGGGTGCGTGTCTGTTGGGATCTGCCCTGTTGCTGGTCAGTTACAGCCTGTTTTCAGCCCGGAGCACCCAGAATCTCGTCGCTGGACGCGTCGGCGCCCTGATTCAGAACGACACCGCCGATATCCTGAAGAACCTAGCCTGGGCGCGCGCCGGCGTGATCCAGGCGAAATTCGATCTGGCGCTTGATGCGGCGCGCACCATGGCCCACACCTTTGCGCTGGCCAAAGACAACGACAGCGGGATCAATCTCGGGCGAAACCAGCTCAACGCAATCCTGAAATACGTTCTGGAAAACAATCCCGAGTTCAACGGCACCTATTCCTGCTGGGAGCCCAATGCGCTGGACGGCCGCGACTCGGATTTCCGCACCGGCGAACAAGGCAACAACAAGCAGACGGGGCGTTTCACCCCCTATTGGAATCGCGGCGAAGGTGGAAAGATCGCCGTTCAACCGCTGGTCGAATACGACACCACGGACAAGCACCCCAACGGCATCCTCAAGGGCGGCTGGTACATCGGTCCGCGCGAGAACCACCAGGAAAGCGTGCTCGATCCCTTTCCCTACATCGTTCAGGGCAAGCAGGTCTGGCTGACGACGCTGTCGGTTCCGGTCATGGTGCGCGACAGGTTTGTCGGCGTTGCCGGCACCGACTACAACCTTGATTTTGTCCAGAAGCTGGCAGAACAGGTCGACCGGGATCTGTTTGGCGGCGCGGGCGAGATCGCCATCGTCAGCTACGCCGGTCTGGTGGTCGCCGACAGCGAGCATCCCGAGCTGATCGGCAAGCCTTTCAACTCGGTGGTCGGCGACAAGAATGTTGATGAGATCCTCAGCGACATCAAGGCCGGGAAGCTGCGCGCCTGGAACGACGAGGCCGACAACACGATCAACGCGATCGCGCCGATTGCCTTGGGACGTACCGGCAAGCCCTGGACGGTACTCGTCAAGGTGCCGAAAAATGTCATTCTGGCGCAGGCGCAACAGCTCGACCAGGACATTCAGCAGCAAGGGACCACGAACGCGCTGTGGCAAGTCTTTGTCGGACTCGCCGTCGCGGCAGCCGCCACTGTCGTGCTATGGATCGCTGCCGGCGGCATCGCGCGCCCGATTCGCGCCGCCGCCGAACTTGCCAAAGCCATCCGGGCGGGCGATTTTTCCCGGCGCATCAAACACGACAGCGCCGACGAGGTCGGCCAGCTTGCGCATGCGCTTGACGCCATGTCGCAAAGCCTGCAGGCCAAGGTGGAACTGGCCGAGCGCATCAGTGAAGGCGATCTGGACGTCACCGTCGCGATGGCTTCGGACAAGGACCAGCTCGGACGGGCGCTGCAGCGGATGGTCGATAGCCTGAATCAGCTGGTCACCGAACTGCAGACCGGGGTGGGCCAGATCACCGGGAACGCCAGCCAGGTCGCCGAACTCAGCCAGCGCCTCTCCAGTGGCGCAACGCAGTCCGCCGAATCGATTACCGAGATCAGCTCGACGATGGCGGCGATGACCGCACAGACCAAGGGCAACGCGGAGAGCGCCAGCCAGGCCAACGAGCTTTCGCAAGAGTCCCGGGACGCGGCCAGCCTGAGCAGTCAGCACATGGACGACATGATCAAGGCGATGGCTGAAATCAAGAACTCCGGCGACGGCATCAACAAGATCATCAACGCGATCAACGAGATTACCGCCCAGACCAACCTGCTGGCGCTCAATGCTGCGATCGAGGCTGCACGCGCCGGTGAAACGGGACGCGGTTTTGCCGTTGTCGCCGACGAAGTGCGCAAGCTTGCCACCAGCAGCGCCAACGCTGCGGGCGAGGCGGCAACGCTGATTGCCGAATCGACGCAAAAGACGCATGCCGGAATGGAAATCGCAAACCGGACTGCGCTGGCGCTGAACGCGATCCTGGCCAGTTCGACCGAGGTATCGACGATCGTCGCCCGCATCGCCACGGCGTCGGAAGAACAGGCTGGCGGCATCGACGAGGTCAGCATTGGTCTGCAGCAGATCGATGGCGTCACCCAGCGCACCAGCGGGGATGCTGGCGAGTGCGCCCACGCGGCGAACGAGCTGACCGCCCAGGCCGCCCGCCTCGACAGCCTGATCAGCCGTTTCAAGGTCAAGCGGATGACGTGAGCGGCGCAGTTGCGGATTGAGCGCGCCGCGGCAGGCGGTCCGCCGCATCCGAGCCGCAGCGCGACACGCTTCCGTTCGGTCAACGCTGGTTCAGCGGCCGCCGGAACCCTGATACACGGGGTGTTCAGCGGCGGCGGACCCGCCGCGGTTGCGATTTACACGATTCACGGTATGCGAAAGACGCGCTCTGAGTATTTTGCGGCGCCGCCTTGCTCGTTAGGCTCCAGCTGTCGACGGGGGCACGGATTCCGTAGCGATAAATCGGCCGGGGAGGGCAGCGGGTGCAAGCGTCTCTTGAGTTCTATCCCGACTTTGCCGAGGACTCGCCATTCGCTCCGCTCACCGACGGCGAGCAAAGCAGTTTCGGCATCCTGCTCTGCGATGGACGTGGCCTGATCGTCAATTGCAGCAGCGAGGGTGCGCGCATGTTCGGCCGACAACTCGCCGATCTGATTGGATGCTCGCTCTGGTCACTGCTGCCCGGCATCACGCACAGCAGCGCGTCGCCGAGCTACCGGGCGCGCTACATGGCGTATCTGAGCGCCAACGCCTGCTGGCGGCGTCTGCAGGCGATCGATGCCAGCGGTCGCGAATTTCCGCTTGATCTGGCGATGTCAAAGCACTCCGCCGCTGGCGAGACGCAGTTCCTGGTGCACCTGCGCTACGCCGTCGATGTCTGAGCGCTGGCGGCGGCCTGTCGAGGTTTGTCGTCTGCCGCCCGTGTCGGCGTTTCCGACCCTCAGCGGCCCGCCCAGGGCATCACCGGTACCGTCGAAATGCTGTTGGACGGTGCGCCGTCGATCAGTTTGCGGCTGATCGCCAGATAGACGAGCGTATTGTGCTCGTCATCCCACAGGCGGACGACGCGCGTTTCCTTGAACAGGATCGAGGTGTCTTCGCTGAAGATCGTTTCGTCGCGCGGCAGCTTGGCCGGCAGCGTGATCGGCCCGGTTTGCCGGCAGGCGAGCGAGAACTGCGAGGGGTCCTGCGCCAGCCCGAGCGTGCCGGAAACGCCGCCGGTGCGCGCTTGACTGACGTGGCAGGTGACGCCGGGCACTTTCGGGTCGGCGAAGGCTTCGACACAGACCTTGTGGTTGGCGCCGATCAGTTTCCAGGCGGTGGTGACGCAACCGATGGTTTCGGCGGCCGCCGGCAGCGCAGCGGCAAGCAGCGGCAGCAGGGCGAGGGCAGGCAGGAGTTTTCCGGAGCGCATGGTGGTTCTCGGTGGTGATCGCAAGCGCCTGATCATGCCAGCCGCCTGCCCCTGGCGGCAAGCGGCCCGCGACGGAATCGTCTACTTGAACGGAAAGGCGATGATTGCCTTGGCGATCCAGCCGTCCTCGGCGTTCTTCATGCCGTGGCCGATACCGAAATTGATGTCGATCCCCGCGACTTCGGCATCAATGATCGCGTACAGGTTGTGCGTACGCTCGGGGGCCGCCGTCAGGTGGTGCAGCGGACCGTATTCGCCGTAATACTCGAAACCGGCGTGAACATCCTCGGCAATCCGTCGCGTGACCTTGACGCCGGGCTCGAACACCGGGCGCCGACTGACCTTGTTCGACAGGTCGGCGTTGACGATCGGGTTGAAGGCGAACAACCAGTGTTCGTCGCGGTAGCCGATGATCGGGCGCACCTCGATACCGGCGGCGCTTTCGGAGATGCGGTGATTGGAATAGCCAAGTTCGGTGTTGAGACCCCAGAAGAAATGATCGTTCTCTTCACGCGGGGCGATGTACTTCAGGCGGAGACGCAGACCGTTGCCGAACAGTTCGCCGCTGCTGCTCATCGCTAGCGGCAGATAGAGGCCGGCTTCGAGCGTCTTGCTGATGCCGTAGGAGATTTCCGGGGTGACCTGCAGGCGATGCTGCGAGGCCATTTCGCCCGGATAGGACGGCTCGGTACGTCCGCGCATCACCTGATTGACGTGCAGTTCAAGGCCGAACTCGCCGGGTTCGTCCATTTCTTCAGTGTAAACCTGGATCTCGTCGGGGGCCGCCTGGACGGCGGGGCTGAGCGCGAGCAGGCAGGAAGAGGCGATGGCTGCTGCCCAGTGCAGGCCGGCTGGCGTGCGTTGAAACGACATCGTGGAGCTTTCGCGAAAAGACAATCGAGGGCGGTTTTTATCTGTAGACGGCAGTGAAGGCAATTATTTCCTGACCGGCAGGAGGGTTTTGCCTGCTGACTGTGGTGCTTTTGCCCATTGCGCGAGCATTGCCTCAGCCCAGTGCTGCTTCGGGACGCAGCCAGCGGTCGAGATCGGCAGCGGCGATACCGCCCTCGGCAAGCGCGGCCGCCTTCAGCGAAATGCCTTCACGGTGGGCGCGGCGGGCAATCGCCGCGGCGCGGTCGTAACCGATATGCGGCACCAGCGCGGTGACCAGCATCAGCGAAGCGGCGGCCAGTTCGCCGATGCGCGTGCGTTCGGCGGCAATGCCGCGTACGCACCAGCGCTCGAAGCTGTCCATGCCGTCGGCGAGCAGGCGCAGGCTGTGCAGGAAGTTGCGCGCGATCAGCGGTTTGTAGACGTTGAGCTCAAAGGCGCCCGAGGCGGCGCCGATGGTGAGCGCGACATCGTTGCCGAAGACCTGACAGCAGAGCATGGTCAGCGCTTCGCACTGCGTCGGATTCACCTTGCCCGGCATGATCGAGCTGCCCGGCTCGTTTTCCGGCAGGCGCAGTTCGCCAAGGCCGCAGCGCGGGCCGGAGGCGAGCCAGCGCAGATCGTTGGCGATCTTGCTCAGCGCCGTCGCCAGCGTCTTCAGGGCGCCGTGCGCGGCGACCAGCGGCTCGTGCCCGGCCAGCGCGGCGAATTTGTTGCCGGCGCAGACGAAGGGCAGGTCAAGGCGGCCGGCCAGCTTAGCCGCGACGCGTTCGCCGAACTGCGGATGCGTGTTCTGGCCGGTACCGACGGCGGTGCCGCCGATCGCCAGTTCGTACAGCCCCGGCAGTGTGGCGACGATGGCACGCTCGGCGAGATCGAGCTGCGCGACATAGCCCGAGAATTCCTGCCCGAGCGTCAGCGGCGTCGCGTCTTGCAGATGCGTGCGCCCGATCTTGACGATGTCGGCGAACTCCGCCGACTTTGCCGCCAGCGCCGCGCGCAGGCGGGCGAGGGCGGGCAGCAGCTCGCGCACGAGGCCGAGCGCCGCAGCGACATGCATGGCGGTGGGGAAGACGTCGTTCGACGACTGTCCGTGATTGACGTCGTCGTTCGGGTGCACGCGCCGTCCGCCAGCGAGCAGGCGGGTCGCGCGATTGGCGAGCACCTCATTGACGTTCATGTTGCTCTGTGTGCCCGAACCCGTCTGCCAGACCGACAGCGGGAACTCCTGCGCATGCTGGTCGGCGAGGACTTCCTCGGCTGCCGTGGCGATGGCCGCGGCCTTGTCAGCGTCGATCAGCCCGAGTTCGCCGTTGACCAGTGCCGCGCAGAGTTTCACTTCCGACAGGGCCATGATGATTGCCTGCGGCATGCGCTCGTCGCCGATGCGGAAGTGTTCGAGCGAGCGCTGCGTCTGCGCTCCCCACAGGCGATCGGCCGGAACTTCGATACGGCCGAACGAGTCGGACTCGTATCTCATGCCGGCTGCGACATGGGCTTCCGGTGGTCTGTCCGTTTTGGCGTGCGGCGGGCCCGCGGGCAATGACTCCGGGATGGGGCTTGCAGATGTGATGTTCATGGCCGATCCTTCTCTCGTGCTTGTGCGCGAATGCTGATCGCGGCTTGCGGCGCATCGATTCGACGCTTTCTCCGGCGTCTTTCCCCGCCGGCTACGCGTTCCTCCTTTGGGTAAGCGAGCGGCGGCAACGTTCCCTTACCGGCAAGCATGCAGCGCAGCCGCCGCTTGCGCGTAGCGTCGTCACACTCATCAGCGAAGGACGATCATGAACGAGCATTTGCCAAGGGCCGGCGCCTCCCTTTCCGACCCGGACACGCCGCACACTGTCAGTGTGAAAGCCGACAAGCCTGACGATTTCGTGCGTGCCTTCGCTCCTGCGCCCGGCCTTGCGGGACGCCTGGTCTCGCTGGCGGCGTTCGCCGCTGCCGGCCATCCGGGCGTTTGCCGGCTGCCGGTGTCGCTGCGCATCGTCCTCGAGTCGCTGCTGCGCAACTGCGACGGGCGCAAGATCACCCTCGATCATGTGCGCGAACTGGCCGGCTGGCAGCCGAACGCGGCGCGGACCCGCGAAATTCCCTTCCTGCCGGCGCGCATCGTCCTGCAGGATTTCACCGGCGTGCCGCTGCTCTGCGACCTTGCCGCGATGCGCAGCGTCGCCGCGCGCTTCGGCCGCGATCCGGGAATCGTCGAACCGCTGGTGCCGGTCGATCTGGTCGTCGACCATTCGGTGCAGGTCGACGCCTATGCCTCCGACAAAGCGCTCGATCTCAACATGCGCCTCGAATTCCAGCGCAATGCCGAGCGTTACCGCTTCATCAAGTGGGGAACGCAGGCTTTCGCCGGCTTCCGCGTTGTGCCACCGGGCCTGGGCATCGTCCATCAGGTGAATCTGGAGACGCTGGCGCGCGGCGTGCTGCACCGGCCCGACGCCACCGCTGTCAGCCAAAGCGCCCGCAGCGCTGCCCGTGGCGATCTGTACTTCCCGGATACGCTGGTCGGTACCGATTCACACACGACGATGATCAACGCGCTGGCTGTCGTCGGCTGGGGCGTCGGCGGCATTGAGGCCGAAGCCGGCATGCTCGGCCAGCCCCTGTACTTCCTGACGCCCGATGTCGTCGGCGTGCATCTGCACGGTCGTCTGCGCGCCGGTGTCACGGCCACCGATCTGGTGCTGCGCGTCACCGAATTGCTGCGCGCGGCCAAGGTGGTTGGCAAGTTTGTCGAATTCTTCGGTGAGGGCGCCGCCTCGCTCGCGATTCCTGACCGCGCGACGCTGGCCAACATGGCGCCCGAGTACGGCGCGACGATGGGCTTTTTTCCGCCCGACCAGGAAACCGTGCGCTATCTGGCCGCCACCGGCCGCAGCGACGCCGAAGTGGCGGCCTTTGCCGCGTATTGGAGTGCGCAGGGCCTGTTCGGCATGCCGCAGGCGGGCGACATCGACTACAGCGCGACGATCGATCTCGACCTGTCGTCGGTGACGCCGGCCGTCGCCGGGCCGAAGCGGCCGCAGGACCGGATCGAGCTGGCGGCGATGGCGCAGCGCTTCGCCGAGGTCTTTGCCCGGCCGGCGGGCCTTGGCAGGGTCGGCACGAGCGCAAGCGAGCGCGACCGCGTCGAGATGGCCGACCACGCGCGTTTCGCCACCGATCCGGCGGCCGCGTCGGCGAACGACGCTGCCGGCGTGATCGACCACGGCAGCGTGCTCATCGCCGCGATCACCTCCTGCACCAATACCTCCAATCCCGGCGTGATGCTGGCGGCCGGCCTGCTGGCGCAGAAGGCCGTCGCGCGCGGGCTGCGCGTGCCGGCGACGGTGAAGACCTCGCTGGCGCCCGGTTCGCGCGTCGTCAGCGAATACCTGCGTGCCGCCGGCCTGTTGCAGCCGCTGGCGGCGCTTGGCTTCGACGTCGTCGCCTACGGTTGCACCACCTGCATCGGCAACTCCGGGCCGCTCGATCCGGCGCTGGAAGCGGCGATCAATGCGCGCGAACTCGTCTGTGCGGCGGTGCTGTCGGGAAACCGCAACTTCGAGGCACGTATTCACCCAGCGCTAAAGGCCAACTATCTGATGAGTCCGCCGCTGGTCGTCGCCTTCGCGCTGGCCGGACGCGTCGATATCGACCTGACGAGTTCGCCGCTCGGCCACGATGCGCAGGGCACGCCGGTCTATCTGGCGGAACTCTGGCCGAGCGCCGAAGAGATCGCGGCCTTGATGCCGCATGCGCTTGATCCGGCGCTCTATCGCCGGCTCTACGCTGACTTTGCCGCCGGCAACCCCTTGTGGAACGCGATTCCCGGCGGCAGCGGCGCGCTTTACGACTGGTCGGGTGGCAGCAGCGAGGCGGCGACGATGGAAGACGCGCCGCCTGTCCAGGCATCGACCTACATCGCCGAACCGCCGTATTTCGCCGATTTCGGTCTGGAACCCGAAGCTGCCGAGGAACTCGCGGGTCTGCGCGCGCTGGCGCTGTTCGGCGATTCGGTGACCACCGACCATATCAGCCCGGCCGGATCGATCAAGGCCGATTCGCCGGCCGGGCTGTGGCTGCAGGCGCGTGGCGTCGCCATCGGCGATTTCAACAGCTACGGCTCGCGTCGCGGCCACCATGAGGTGATGATGCGCGGCACCTTTGCCAACGTGCGTCTGCGCAACCTGATGTTGCCGCTGCTGGCAGACGGCACGCCGCTGCTCGGCGGGCAGACGCTGCTGCAGCCCGACGGCGTGCAGATGTCGATCTTCGACGCGGCGATACGCTACCAGGCGCGCAACGTGCCGACGATCATCTTCGCCGGCGCCGAATACGGCACCGGCTCGAGCCGCGACTGGGCGGCGAAGGGCACGTGCCTGCTCGGCGTGCGCGCCGTCGTTGCGCAGAGTTTCGAGCGCATCCACCGTGGCAATCTGGTCGGCATGGGCGTGCTGCCGCTGCAGTTCATGGACGGCGACTCGATCGCCTCGATCGGCATCGTCGGCGACGAGGAATTCGCGTTGCTCGGCCTCACCGGCGAAATCGTCCCGCAGCAGCGGGTGATGCTGGATATCCGCAGTCCCGATGGCACACAGCGCCGCCTGCCGCTGCGTCTGCGCATCGACACGCCGGTCGAGGTCGATTACCTGCGTCACGGCGGCATCCTGCCCTACGTGATGCGCGAACTGCTGGCGCATTGAGTTCGCGGCAGACGCCAATGGCCTACCGACACCGCGAACGCCACCGCACCGAGCGCATCGGCTGGCTGCGCGCGTCGGTGCTCGGCGCCAACGACGGCATCGTGTCGACCGCCAGCCTGGTCATCGGCGTCGCTGCTGCCAAGGCCTCGCCCGAGGCGCTGATGCTCACCGGCGTTGCCGGGCTGGTCGCCGGCGCGATGTCGATGGCTGCTGGCGAGTACGTTTCGGTACGCTCGCAGGCCGATGTCGAGACCGCGGAACTCGCGGTCGAGCGCCGCGAGATCGAAACCGATCCGGCGGCCGAGCACCGCGAACTGAGCGCGATCTACGTGGCGCGCGGGCTTGCGCCGGATCTCGCCGCGCAGGTGGCGACGCAACTGATGGCGCAGGACGCACTCGGCGCGCATGCGCGCGACGAACTGGGTATTACCGAAGTCCTCGCCGCACGGCCGGGGCAGGCCGCGCTCGCCTCCGCCGCGAGCTTTGCCGCCGGTGCCGCGCTGCCGCTGCTCGCCGTTGCGCTGATTCCAGCGTCGCCAGTCGTGGCGATAGCCGGCAGTTCGCTTGTCTGCCTTGCGCTGCTCGGTGCTGCCGCCGCACGTGCCGGTGGGGCGCCGCTGCTGCCGGCAACGCTGCGCGTCGTTTTCTGGGGCGTCGCGGCGATGGGCGTGACCGCTGCCGCGGGCAGTCTGTTCGGTGCCGCTTAGGGCTCAGGAGGTCATCATGTATTACGGCGAACGCTTCAATGCCATCAGCCATCTTGCCGGCGCGCTGCTGGCGCTGACCGGCGGCATTTTCCTGCTGCTGCGTGCAGCGCATGGTGGCGACGCGCTGGCGATCACCTCGGTCGCCGTCTATGGGGCAACGCTGGTCCTGCTCTACAGCGTGTCGACGCTGTATCACAGCTTCCGCGGCCGCGCCAAGGCGATCCTGCAGAAGCTCGATCACCAGTCGATCTACCTGCTGATCGCCGGCAGCTACACGCCCTTCTGTCTGGTGACCTTGCGCGGCGAGAGCGGCTGGTGGCTGTTCGGCGTCGTCTGGTCGCTGGCGCTGATCGGCATGCTGCAGGAAATCCGTCCGCGTTCGCAGGCGCGCGTGCTCTCCTTGCTGATCTACGTGGTGATGGGCTGGGCCGCCTTGTTCGCGATCGAACCACTGCTCGAGGGCCTGGGTACTGCCGGCTTTGCGTGGCTGGCGGCCGGCGGCCTGTCCTACACCATCGGCATCATTTTCTATGCGTTCGACAGCCGTTTCCGGCACTGGCACGGCATCTGGCACCTGTTCGTTCTTGGTGGCAGTGCCATGCACTATGCGGTGGTTTTTTTCTACGTTCTCTGAAGCGCACTCCGGCCCAAGCGTTCGGGCCGGAGCGGGCATGCTCAGCTGATTCCGCCGAGCAGCCCTAGCTCAGCGCGCGTAGTTGCCGGGGCCGGGCCCCATGCCGCCGCCGCCCGGGCCCATCCCTCCCATGCCACCCTGACCCATTCCGCCAGCGGGGCCCATGCCGCCACCGCGCGGTGGCGGCGCGTCGGGCAGCGAGAGGCCGCGTTCAGCGGCGCGTGCCTTCATCGCTTCGTGGTGCTCAAGACGGATGTTTTCGCGTTCATCCGGGGTTTTTGCGTTGCGCATGCGCAGTCGATAGTCCTGGCGTTCCTGTGGCGTCATCAACTGGCTGCCGAAGATCGGCGGCTTGGCTTTGCTGGCGGCAGGAGCCGGTGGCGCAGCTGGTGCAGCCGGCGGTTCGGCCGCCTGAACCAGCGCAAAACTGCCGCAAAGACAGAGCGGGGCGAGTATCCGATTGAGGATCTTGTTACGCATTTGAGTCTCCTTTTTGTCCGGGAAAGCCTATGCTTGCGCAAATTGCGCAGGCGATTTGCCGCCCTCAGGCAGTTTCGCCGGGCGGGTTTCTCATTCACTATAGGCCTTGCAGAACTGCGCGCAGCTTTGTTTCTGGTTTGTTCGTCGCCGTCGAGCTGTCACTTATTCGTCATCGTTGCTTAATGTGCGCCAGCGCACGGCAGTGGCAAGATGGCGTCCGGCATCCTTTCGTGAATAGCGCGCAAACCATTCCCTGACCGTCGCTTTTGCCGACGCTGCCCCTTCATTTTCCGGAGTTGCAATGACCGAATTCATCACCCCTGCGGCCGAGCCCGCGCCGCTTTCAGCCGAAGAGCTCGAACACCTTGACGCCTGGTGGCGCGCCTGCAATTACCTCGCCGCCGGCATGATCTACCTGCAGGACAATCCGTTGCTGCGCGAGCCCTTGCTGCCGCAGCACATCAAGGCGCGCCTGCTCGGCCACTGGGGCTCCGATCCCGGCATGACGATGCTTTATGTGCATCTCAATCGCCTGATCCGTCGCTGCGATCTCGACATGATCTTTCTTGCCGGCCCCGGCCACGGCGCACCGGCAGTGCTGGCGCCGGCCTATCTCGAAGGCACTTACAGCGAAATCTATCCGGACAAGAGCGAGGACGTCGAAGGTCTGCGCCGCTTCTTCCGCCAGTTTTCCTTCCCCGGCGGCATCGGCAGCCATGCGACGCCGGAAACGCCGGGGTCGATCCACGAGGGCGGCGAGCTCGGCTACAGCCTGTCGCACGCGCACGGCGCCGCTTTCGACAATCCCGATCTGATCGTCGTTGCCGTCGTCGGCGACGGCGAGGCCGAAACCGGCCCGCTCGCCGCTTCCTGGCATTCGAACAAGTTCATCAACCCGATCCGCGATGGTGCCGTGCTGCCGGTACTGCATCTGAACGGCTACAAGATCGCCAACCCGACGATCCTCTCGCGCATCAGCCATGAGGAACTCGACTACCTGTTCCGCGGCTACGGCTGGACGCCGTACTTCGTCGAAGGCGGCGATCCGGAACTCGTCCATCGCGAGTTGGCGGCGACGCTTGAGCGCGCCGTTGCCCAGATCAAGACGATCCAGCATGAGGCGCGCGTGAGCGGCGTCGCCAGCCGTGCGCGCTGGCCGATGATCGTGCTGCGTACGCCGAAGGGCTGGACCGGGCCGAGCAGCGTCAATGGCCATCGCGTCGAGGGTTCCTGGCGTTCGCACCAGGTGCCGATCGCCGACGTGGCGAGCAATCCGCAACATCTGGCCGATCTCGAAGCCTGGCTGAAGAGCTACCGACCGGAAGAGCTGTTCGATGCCGACGGCCGCCTGCTGCCGCAGCTGCGCGCGCTGGCGCCGCTCGGGCATCGGCGCATGAGCGCCAACCCGGTGGCCAACGGTGGCCTGCTGCGCCGCGAGCTGCGTCTGCCCGATTTCCGCGACTACGCGGTCAGCGTTGAGCGGCCGGGCGGTTCGCGTGCGGACAACACGCGCCCGCTCGGCTCGCTGTTGCGCGACACGATGCGGCTGAACATGCGCAACTTCCGCGTCTTCGGTCCGGACGAGACGGCCTCGAACCGGCTCGACGCGATCTACGAGGTGAGCGGCAAGACCTGGATGGCTGAAAAACGGCCCGAGGATGACGATGGTGGTTATCTGGCGGTCGACGGGCGGGTGATGGAAATTCTCTCCGAACACACGCTCGAAGGCTGGCTCGAAGGCTATCTGCTTACCGGCCGGCACGGCTTCTTCGCGACTTACGAGGCTTTCGCTCACGTCATCGACTCGATGTTCAACCAGCACGCCAAGTGGCTCGACATTAGCCGGCGCGAGGTGCCATGGCGGGCGCCGGTGTCGGCGCTCAACATCCTGCTGTCGTCGACGGTATGGCGCCAGGATCACAACGGCTTCTCGCATCAGGACCCGGGCTTCCTCGATCTGGTGACCAACAAGAGCGGCGAGGTGACGCGCATCTACCTGCCGCCGGACGCCAATTGCCTGCTCGTCGTCGCCGACGAGTGCCTGCGCAGCAGCGACCGGATCAACGTCATCGTCGCCGACAAGCAGAGCCATCTGCAGTATCTGTCGATGGAAGAGGCGATCCGCCATTGCGCCAAGGGCATCGGTATCTGGGCGTGGGCCGGCAACGACGATCACGGGCCCGAACCGGATCAGCCCGACGTGGTCATGGCCAGCTGCGGCGACGTGCCGACGCTGGAGGCGCTGGCCGCGACGGAGATCCTGCGTCGCGAGTTTCCGACGCTGCGCGTGCGTTTCGTGAACGTCGTTGATCTCTTCCGCCTGGCGCCGCCGGCCGAGCATCCGAACGGCCTCTCCGATGCCGATTTCGACACGCTGTTTACGCCTGACAAGCCGGTGATGTTCAATTTCCACGGCTATCCGTGGCTGATCCACAAACTGACTTACCGGCGCACCAACCAGGCACGCATCCACGTGCGCGGTTACAAGGAGCAGGGCAGCATCAACACGCCGCTCGAGCTGGCGATCATCAACCAGGTGGACCGCTTCAATCTGGTGATCGACGTCATCGACCGCGTACCCAAGCTGCGTTCCGCCGCCGCCTACGTCAAGGAACGCATGAAGAACGAAATCATCGGTCATACGCAGCAGGCGCACCGCTACGGCATTGACCGCGCGGAAATCCGCGACTGGGTGTGGCCGGAATAGGACATGACCATGACCGATCATCTGACATCGCTGAAACGCTTTTCCACCATCGTCGCCGATACCGGCGATCTGGCGTCGATCGCCCGCCTCAAGCCGCAGGACGCGACGACCAATCCTTCATTGCTGCTCAAGGCTGCGCGCGACGCGAAAACGCGTGAACTCGTCACCGCGTCGCTGGCGCGTTCGGCGGCGCGCGGCGACGATACGGCGCTGGCCATCGAGCAGCTCGCGGTCGATATCGGCTGCGAAATCCTCAAGCTCGTTCCCGGCCGCGTGTCGACCGAAGTCGATCCGCGCGCGAGTTTTGACACGGCAGAGACGCTGCGCCGTGCGCACCGCCTGATCGAGCGCTACGAGGCCGCCGGCATCGGCCGCGAGCGCGTGCTGATCAAGGTGGCGAGCACCTGGGAAGGCATCCGCGCCGCCGAGCAGCTGGAACGCGAAGGTGTGCATTGCAACCTGACGCTGCTCTTTTCCTTTGCGCAGGCGGTAGCCTGCGCCGATGCTGGCGTGACGCTGATCTCGCCTTTCGTCGGCCGCATCTACGACTGGTACTGCAAGGAGCGCGGTGTTGCCGACATCGCTGCCGACGCCGATCCAGGTGTTGCTTCGGTGACGCGCATCTACCGTTACTACAAACGGCACGGCTACGCCACCGAGGTGATGGGCGCGAGCTTCCGCAAGGTCGAGCAGATCGAGCGGCTCACTGGCTGCGACCTGATGACGATCAGCCCGGACCTGCTCGACAAGCTCGCTTCCACGCCCGGAGAACTTGAGCGCGTGTTGCGTCCCGACGACGTGGCGAGCGCCGACGCGCGCCAGCCGCTTGACGAGGCCAGCTACCGCTGGCGGCATAACGAGGACGCGATGGCGGTCGAGAAGCTCGCTGACGGCATCCGCAAGTTCGACGTCGATGCGCGTGCGCTGGAACGGGAACTGGCGACGATTCGCGCCTGAACGGTGTCCGGCCTCGTCACTGCGCTGGCGGCAGCGCAGGGCGGGCGCCGAACACCGGTGATCGCAAGCCACTGACGGAGATTGGGAATGGCTGCGCAGCTGAACGGAAAAACCCGGAAAACAGCCCTGCGTGGCGGACTGCACACCGGACTGAGCTTGGAGCGCTTTCCCCTTTTCGGCTATCATTCGGCTTTCCCGCAGCCAGTCTTTCCATGACCAAATACGTCTTCGTTACCGGCGGTGTGGTGTCCTCACTCGGCAAGGGCATCGCCGCCGCCTCGCTGGGCGCGATTCTCGAATCCCGCAGCCTGCGCGTCACCCACCTCAAGCTCGACCCTTACATCAACGTTGATCCTGGAACGATGAGTCCGTTCCAGCACGGCGAAGTCTTCGTCACCGAAGACGGCGCCGAGACCGATCTCGATCTTGGCCATTACGAGCGCTTCACCAGCGCCAAGATGAAGAAGAGCAACAACTTCACCACCGGCCAGATTTACGACTCGGTGATCCGCAAGGAACGCCGCGGCGAATATCTCGGCAAGACGGTGCAGGTGATTCCGCACATCACCGACGAGATCAAGGCACACATCAAGCGCGGTGCCGATGGCGCCGACGTGGCGATCGTCGAAGTCGGCGGCACAGTCGGCGATATCGAGTCCCTGCCTTTCCTTGAGGCGATCCGCCAGATGGGGCTGGAAGAAGGGCGCAACAACGCCTGCTTCATCCACCTCACGCTGCTGCCCTACATCCCGACCGCCGGCGAACTGAAAACCAAGCCGACGCAGCACTCGGTCAAGGAATTGCGCGAAATCGGCATCCAGCCCGATGTGTTGCTCTGTCGTGCCGACCGGCACATTCCGGAAGACGAAAAGAAGAAGATCGCGCTGTTCTGTAACGTGCAGCGCGAGGCGGTGATCGAGGTGCTCGATGCCGACTCGATCTACAAGGTTCCGGGGATGCTGCATGACCAGATGCTCGACGAGATCGTCTGTCACAAGCTCGGCATCCTGGCACGTGCGGCCGATCTGACCGTCTGGAAGAAGCTCGTTGATGCGCTCGACCATCCGCAGCACGAACTGAAGATCGCTTTCGTCGGCAAGTACGTCGACCTGACCGAGTCGTACAAGTCGCTGACCGAGGCAATCAAGCACGCCGGTATCTACACGCGTAGTCGCGTCGAGATCGTCTATATCGACTCGGAAGACATCGAACAGAAGGGCACCGCCGCGCTGCGTGCGATGGACGCGATTCTCGTTCCCGGCGGCTTCGGCAAGCGCGGCACCGAAGGCAAGATCGCGGCGATCCGCTATGCCCGCGAAAGCGGCACGCCTTATCTTGGCATCTGCCTCGGCATGCAGCTCGCCGTCGTCGAGTTCGCGCGCGACGTCGCCGGCATGGCCGGCGCGCACAGCACCGAGTTCGACACGGCGACGCCGTATCCGGTGATCGGCCTGATCACCGAATGGCAGGACGCTTCGGGCCGCATCGAGAAGCGCGACGAAAACTCCGACCTCGGCGGCACCATGCGTCTCGGCGGTCAACTGTGCGAACTGCGTGACGGCACGCTGGCGCGGCAGATCTACGGCAAGGCCGAGATCATCGAGCGCCACCGCCACCGCTACGAAGTCAATAACACGCTACTGGCCGATCTGGAAGCGAAGGGACTGATCGTCGCCGGCCGCGCGCCGGGAACCGATCTGTGCGAGATGATCGAACTGCCGCACGAAGGGCCGCTGGCGCATCCGTGGTTCGTCGGCTGTCAGTTCCATCCCGAATTCACCTCTTCGCCGCGCTCCGGCCACCCGCTGTTCACGTCTTTTGTACGCGCGGCTCTGAATCGTCGGGCGAAAGCATGAAGCTCTGCGGCTTCGAGGTCGGTCTCGACCATCCCTTCTTCCTGATCGCCGGTCCGTGCACCGCCGAGTCGCTCGAGCTGTGTGTCGACGTCGCCGGGCAGATGAAGGAAGTCTGCGCGCGTCTCGGCATTCCCTACATCTTCAAGGCCTCGTACGACAAGGCCAACCGCAGCTCGGGCGTTTCGCCGCGCGGGCCGGGACGCGACTCGGGGCTCAAGCTGCTCGACGAGGTGCGTCGACAGGTCGGCGTGCCGATCCTCACCGACGTGCATGACGAGCGCGATGTTGCTGCGGTAGCTTCAGTGGTCGACGTGCTGCAGACGCCGGCTTTTCTCTGCCGGCAGACCGATTTCATCCACGCCGTCGCCGCCACCGGCAAGCCGGTGAACATCAAGAAGGGCCAGTTCCTCGCGCCCGGCGACATGAAGAATGTCGTCGCCAAGGCGCGCGAGGCCAACGCCGGTGCCGACACGCTGATGGTCTGCGAGCGCGGCGCGTCCTTCGGTTACAACAATCTCGTCTCCGACATGCGCAGCCTCGCCATCATGCGCGACACGGCGTGCCCGGTCGTTTTCGACGCGACGCACTCGGTGCAGCTGCCGGGCGGGCAGGGCACTGTCTCCGGCGGTCAGCGCGAGTTCGTGCCGGTGCTGGCACGCGCTGCGATCGGCGTCGGCATCGCCGGCCTGTTCATGGAAACGCATCCGTGTCCGGAAAAGGCACTGTCCGACGGCCCCAACAGCTGGCCGCTGGCGCGCATGGAAAGCCTGCTGCGCACCTTGCAGGCACTCGATCGGGCGGCGAAAAGCGCCGGTTTCGAGGAACTGCGCTGATGGCGGCCTACCTCGTCGTCGAGGCCAAGGTACAGGACGCACAAGCTTACGAGATCTACAAGAAGCTGGCGCAGACGGCAATTGCGGCCTACGGTGGTCGTTATCTGGTGCGCGGTGGTCCGGTAGAGACGATCGAAGGTGACTGGACGCCGCCCGAGCGGCTGGTCATTGTCGAGTTCGACTCGGTCGAAGCGGCGAAGCAGTTTTACGATTCGCCCGAGTACCGGGCAGCGCGCCTAGCGCGCGAAAATGCGGCGAGCATGAATATGCTCGTCGTCGGGGGCGTTTGAACGCCGTGGCAGGAGAGGCGACGCAGTCTGACTGCACAAGTCGCTCACCGCTGCGGTCCGGTTTTCTTGATTGAAAGGGGTTTTTCATGAGTTCTGTCGTTGATGTCGTTGCCCGCGAGATTCTTGATTCGCGCGGCAATCCCACCGTCGAGTGCGATGTGCTGCTCGAATCCGGCGTCATGGGCCGCGCTGCGGTGCCGTCCGGTGCCTCTACCGGTTCGCGCGAAGCGATCGAACTGCGTGACGGCCACCCCAACCGTTACCTCGGCAAGGGCGTCCTGCAGGCGGTCGAGAACATCAATACCGAGATTTCCGAAGCGATCATCGGTCTCGACGCACAGGAACAGGCGTTCATCGACAAGACGTTGATCGACCTCGACGGTACCGAAAACAAGTCGCGCCTCGGCGCCAATGCCATCCTCGCCGTGTCGATGGCCGTCGCCAAGGCCGCTGCTGAAGAAGCCGGGCTGCCGCTCTACCGCTACTTCGGCGGTTCCGGTTCGATGCAGATGCCGGTGCCGATGATGAACATCATCAACGGCGGCGCGCACGCCAACAACAGCCTGGATATCCAGGAGTTCATGGTGATGCCGGTCGGTTTCGACAGCTTCCGCGAAGCGCTGCGCTGCGGTGCCGAAATCTTCCACGCGCTGAAGAAGCTGCTCGACAAGAAGGGCTTCTCCACCGCCGTCGGCGACGAGGGCGGCTTTGCGCCGAATCTCGGCAGCCACGCCGAAGCCATCCAGCTGATCCTGCAGGCGGTCGAAAATGCCGGCTACACGCCCGGTACGCAGGTGCTGATCGCGCTCGACTGCGCTGCCTCCGAATTCTTCAAGGACGGCAAGTACCAGCTGGCCGGCGAGAATCTGCAGCTGACCTCGGCGCAGTTCGTTGATTACCTCGCCAACCTCGCCGAGCAGTTTCCGATCGTCTCGATCGAGGACGGCATGGCCGAAGGCGACTGGGAGGGCTGGAAGTTGCTCACCGACCGCCTCGGCAAGACGGTGCAGATCGTCGGCGACGATCTCTTCGTCACCAACACCAAGATCCTCAAGGAAGGCATCCAGAAGGGCGTTGCCAACTCGATCCTGATCAAGATCAACCAGATCGGAACCCTGACCGAGACCTTCGCTGCGATCGAGATGGCCAAGCGTGCCGGCTACACTGCGGTGATTTCGCACCGTTCGGGCGAGACCGAGGACAGCACCATCGCCGACATTGCCGTCGGCATGAACGCGCTGCAGATCAAGACCGGCTCGCTGTCACGTTCCGACCGCATCGCCAAGTACAACCAGCTGCTGCGCATCGAGGAAGATCTCGGCGACACCGCCGGCTACCCCGGTCGCGACGCTTTCTACAACCTGCGTTGATGCTGCTGCGGCCGGCGGCGTACCCGGGCGCCAAGCCCGTCGGCGCCGCCAGCCGCGTTTCGTCGAGGGTGGGCTGAATGCGCTGGTTGTCGCTCTCCCTGCTGGCACTGATCGCGCTGCTGCAGTATCCGTTGTGGATCGGCAAGGGCGGCTGGTTGCGTGTCTGGGACGTCGACAACCAGCTGCAGATGCAGAAAGAAGCCAACCAGAAGCTGGAAATGCGCAACAACGGCCTCGACGCCGAAGTGCGCGACCTCAAGCAGGGCTTCGACGCGATCGAGGAACGCGCCCGCTTCGAACTCGGCATGATCAAGCAGAACGAAGTATTCGTGCAGATCCCGGAGAAGGCAGCGGCCGGTACGCCGGCTGCCTCCGCCGAAAACCCCTCCGGCAGTGCCACAGGCAGCAATCTGCTGCGCGATGGCAGTGCCCGCGCAGCAACGCTTCCGGCGGGCAAGGCACGTTGAGCGGCCAACCTTTTTTCACTCGCTCATTCGTCCTTGTGGTCAGCGCCGCCGCGCTTGGTTAGAATCTCCCCGCCTTGCCCGAACCTGGGCAGGGAAGTCCTGGAGGAGAGTCAGCATGCTGAAGGCTGGACAGACGGCGCCGACTTTCGAACTGCCCGATGCGGATATGGAAGTTGTCAATCTCGCGTCGTTTCGTGGCAAACAGCATGTACTGCTGTATTTTTACCCCAAGGACAACACGCCGGGCTGCACCCTGCAGGCCACCGACTTTTCCGATCATGAGGATGCCTTTGCGCGCCTCGGCTACACCATTCTCGGTGTCAGCCGCGACGACTGCCTGCGTCACGCGGATTTCCGCGACAAGCACGGCATCTCGGTTCGCCTGCTCTCGGATACGGAAGGTTCGGTCTGCCATCAGTACGGCGTGTGGCAGGCGAGGGAAGTCGACGGTGCGAGAAAATTCGGCATCGTTCGCTCGACCTTCGTCATCGACAAACAGGGCGTCGTGCGGCTCGCACTCTATGGCGTCAACGCCAAGGGCCACGCGCTCGAAATGCTGCGCGCAGTTAAGGAATTTGAGTCATGAACATGACAGTGGAAAAAAATACGGTCGTCACGCTCGACTACAACGTCACCGATCCCGATGGTGTGCTGGTCGACGCCGGTGAAGATCCCATCGTCTATCTGCACGGTGGGTACGACGACGTTTTTCCGATGATCGAAGAGGCGATTCACGGCAAGAAGGTTGGCGAGTCGGTGACGGTGAAGATGCAGCCAGCCGACGCGTTCGGTGAGTACGACGCCGATCTCATCCAGATCGAGCCGCGCGACGGTTTCCCCAAGGAACTGCAGGTCGGCATGCAGTTCGAGGGCGCCCCCGACGGCAGCGATGACGACGATTACCAGATCTATCGCGTTACCGAAATTGCCGCCGACAAGGTTGTGCTTGACGGCAACCATCCGCTGGCCGGTCTGGCGCTGATCTTCACCTGCACGGTGACTGCCGTGCGTCCGGCGAGCGCCGCCGAGATCGAGCGCGGCGGCATTGCCGACGAAGACGAGGACGACGAAGAGTAATCACCTCTGCCGGGGTCCTTCTGCGCGCTCCCGGCGGGCGCAGGCTTTACGCCGCGCTGCTGCCGGGAACCGCGCTCCAATCTCAGGCGTGCGCTGCGCTGACGCGGCCGCCGGTCCGGTGCTCAGTCAGGGCTCAGCGCAGCAGCTTGCCCTGGCGGTTGAGGATGGTGATGTCCACGTAATGCGAACCGAGGTGGCGCGTCGGGGCAAAATCGATGACAACGCCGCCGGCATCCCAGGAATGCAAGGAATCGAGCGCATCGCGCAGTTTCCTCGGGCTCGGGTTCGGGCCGCTGCGGCGTAGCGCCTCGACCAGTACCTTGCCGCCCAGGTAGCCTTCGGCGAAGGTCTCGTTGAGCAGTGCATCCTTGGCCGCGAACTTGCGGAAGTTTTCCTGGATTTCCTTGCCCAGTGACGTCGACCGGCTATCCGGCGACGGTACGACCTGCGTCAGTGCGAGACCGTGCGCTGTTTCGACGCCGATCAGTTTGACGACCTGCGCCGCGTCGGTGACCGATAGCGCGACGTATTGCGCCGTATTGCCGGCAGCGCGCGACTGGCGCAGGAATTCGGCGCTGGCGGCGGTGTTGGAAATCATGATCACCGTCTGCGGATTGGCGGCAGCGATGGCCTTGACTGCATTTTCGACGTGGGTGGTGTTCTTCTCGTAGGCGCCACGCGCGACGACCGTGCCTCCGGCTCGCTTGATCGCCGCTTCGGCTGCCGGCAGAACGTCGCGGCCGAAGGCATCGTCCTGATAGAACAGCGCGAAGTTCTGCGTGCCGGTGCTGGCGTACTGCTCGACGATCTTCTGCACTTCCTCGGCGTAGCTTGCGCGCGTCAGGAAGACGTAGGGGTGGTTGCGTGCGACCACCGAGGCCGCGCCGCTGCGCACCGTCACCAGCGGGACCGCCGCCTGATCAAGCACTTTCTCGTCGATCAGTGCCAGCACGTTGCCGGTGCCGACGACACCGAACAACGCCAGCGGTTTCACTTCGCGCAGCAGTTCGCGTACCAGACGCACGGTGTCTTCACTGCGATAGCCGTCATCGCGTGTCACCAGCTTGAGGCGCGCGCCATTGATGCCGCCGCCGGCATTGACGGCATCGAAGTAGAGCCGTGCGCCGGCATGCAGCTGCGATCCTGTCGGCGCCAGCGGTCCGCTGAAGGCGGCGACCTGGCCGATGATGATTTCGCCGTTGCCTGCTTCCGGCGAGTGCGCGGCCGGTTTGCCGGCGGCAAGAACGCTCAGCGAAAACGCGGCGGCAAAAATGCCGACGAGGAGGCCAAAGCCGCTGCCGGCGAAGCGGCCGGATGCCTGCGCCGTGCTAACGGTGAAAAACGGGGCAAACAAAGCGCGTCGGGCGAAGAAAGTCTTCACGGGCAAAGGTTCCGGGCAGTGGTGTGACCGAAATCTAGCATCCGTCATGATCGGCGTCGAGAAGCGCTTTCAATGCGTAGAGGGCATCGAGTGCCTGTCGCGGCGTCAGCGCATCCGGATCGGTTGCCGCCAGACGGAGCAGCGCCGGATGCGGCGTGCTTGTTGCGGGTGCCGATTCGCTCGTCTCGATGCTGCCGCCACTGAACAGATCGGGTTGCAGCGGGTTGATTGCCGCGCGTTCCTCGAATTCGCGCAACTGGCGGCGCGCCGCGCGCAGCACAGGTGCCGGGATGCCGGCCAGCGCGGCGACCTGGATGCCGTAGCTCTGGTTGGCCGGGCCTTCCTCGACGGCATGCAGGAATACGATGCCTTCACCGTGCTCGACCGCGTCGAGGTGCACATTGGCGAGTTCCGCATATTCGTTGGCGAGCAGCGTCAGCTCGAAGTAGTGCGTGGCGAACAGCGTCAGGCAGCGGTTCTTCTCGATCAGCCTGCGGCAGATTGCGTAGGCCAGCGCCATGCCGTCGAAGGTCGAGGTGCCGCGGCCGATCTCGTCCATCAGCACCAGACTCCTGTCGCTGGCGTGGTGCAGGATCGCTGCCGCTTCGGTCATTTCGACCATGAAGGTCGAGCGCCCGGAAGCCAGATCGTCGGAGGCGCCGATTCGGGTGAAGATGCGGTCGAGCGGTCCGAGCACGGCGCGGCTTGCCGGAACGAAGCTGCCGATGTGCGCGAGCAGCGCGATCAGCGCATTCTGCCGCATGTAGGTCGATTTGCCGCCCATGTTCGGGCCGGTGACGAGCAGCAGCCGGCGCGACTCTTCCAGGCGCAGGTCGTTGGCGATGAAGGACTTGCCGTCGACGAGCTGACTCTCGACGACCGGATGACGGCCGCCTTCGATGAGCAGTCCGGGCGCGTCGCTGAACTGCGGCTGGCAGTAGTTGCGCGCCAGCGCCACCTCGGCAAAGGCGCCGAGCATGTCGAGCAGGGCGACCGCGCGCGCGATGCGCGCCAGTTGCGGCAGCGCCTGCTGCAACTCGGAGAGCACGCCGTCGAAGAGCATCTTCTCACGCGCCAGCGCCCGGTCCTGCGCCGACAGTGCCTTGTCCTCGAAGGCTTTCAGTTCGGGCGTGATGTAGCGCTCGGCGTTCTTCAGCGTCTGCCGCCGGCGGTAGTCGTCGGGCGCGCGTTCGGCGTTGGCTTTGGAGAGTTCGATGTAGAAGCCGTGCACGCGGTTGTACTCGACCTTGAGCGTGCTGATGCCGGTCCGCTCGCGCTCGCGCGTTTCCAGCGCCAGCAGGAAGGCGCCGCAGTCGTCGTTGATCGCGCGCAGTTCGTCGAGCTCGGCGTCGTAGCCGCTGGCGATGACGCCACCTTCGCGCAGCAGCGTCGCCGGCTCCGCGGCGATGGCGCGCGTGAGCAGATCGAGCGCTGCGGCTGGCGTGTCGAGATCGGCGCAGATCGCTGCCAGCAACGGCGCCGGCGCAACGGCCAGGATTCCGGTCAGTGGTGCTTGCAGCGCCGGCAGCCGGGCGAGGCTGTCGCGTAGCGCCGAGAGGTCGCGCGGTCGCGCCGAAAAAAGCGCGATGCGGCCGGCGATGCGTTCTATGTCGCCAATGCCGGCGAGTGTCTTGCGCAGCAGTCCGAGTTGCCGTTGCGGCGCGTTTCCGTCTTCAAGCAGTGCGGCGACGGCGTCGTGCCGCGCTGCCGGTATCTCGGGCGAGCGCAGCGGGTGGTGCAGCGCATGGCGCAGGCAGCGCGAGCCCATCGCCGTGACGCAGACGTCGAGCAGGCTGAACAGCGTCGGTGCCGGCTGGCCGCGCAGGGTTTCGGTCAGTTCCAGATTGCGCCGCGTGGCTGCGTCGAGGCCGAGATACGTTTCGTCGCTCTCGACGACGAGCGCGCGCAGGTGCGGCAACGCGCGCGCCTGCGTTGCCTGCGCATAGCGCAGCAGGGCGCCGGCGGCACCGAGCGCCGGTTTGAGGCCGTCGGCGCCGAAGCCCGCCAGAGAGGTGGTGCCGAAATGCGCGCACAGCTCGCGCGTTGCGGCGGCTGCGTCGAAATGCCAGTCCGGGCGCCGGGTCAGCGCGGTGCCCTCGGCTACCGGTGCCGTCAGCCCTTCGGGCAGGACGATTTCGGCGGCGCGGATGCGTTCGAGTGTGGCCGGCAATTGCTCGATGCCGACCTCACTGACGCGGAACTCGCCGCTGGCAAGGTTGAGCCAGGCCAGCCCAGCGTGCTTGCGTTCGACGCACAGCGCGAGCAGCAGCGTGTCGCGCTTCTCGTCGAGCAGCGCCGCGTCGGTCAGCGTTCCCGGCGTGATGACGCGGGTGACGGCGCGTTCGACCGGTCCCTTGCTCGTCGCCGGATCACCGATCTGCTCGCAGATCGCCGCCGATTCGCCGAGTCGCACCAGTTTCGCGAGATACTGTTCGAGTGAATGGTAGGGAACGCCGGCCATCGGAATCGGCCGGCCGGCCGACTGGCCGCGCGCGGTGAGCGTGATGTCGAGCAGTCGCGCCGCCTTTTCGGCGTCCTCGTAGAACAGCTCGTAGAAGTCGCCCATGCGGTAGAGCAGCAGCGTATCGGGGTGCTGCGCTTTCAGGCCCAGGTACTGGACCATCATCGGCGTGTGCTTTGCTGCGGGCTCGGTGGTGCCGGCGCTCGCCGTGCTTTCCGGTGTGCGTGTCATGTCGTTCTTTATGGGCCAGAGCCTTCTTGTCGCCGTCGGGCCGGCGGTTTCGGCGAACGCGCATTATCCAATGGATTCGACGTCCGCACGTCCGTCGACATCAGCCTTAAGCACGCGCAGACGTCTCGGAAAACGATCGCCCGGAAGTCTTTCTGGTGCTTCTTGCCAGGAATGAGGCAAGACGCTCCGTGACAGGCTCGGCCCGTGATCTGCCGCTGCAGCGCAAGCATGGCGCCTCGGTGCGGGTACGGCCTCGGAAGCAGCGAGGCGCAGTCCGGCCGCCGCTTGTCGCAGCGGATCGCGCCTGGCGGGGATTTGATCCCTGCCGGCTTTACGCGGGCAGGCTTGCTGAACGGAAGGGCGCGACGATCTGCAGCAGCTGCGCGAACACCTTCGGGGTGCCGGCGATGAGGTTGCCGCTGTCGAGGTAGTTCGCTTCGCCGGTGAGGTCACCAACGAGGCCGCCCGCTTCGGAAATGAGCAGCGCACCGCCGGCCATGTCCCACGGCGACAGGCCGAATTCGAAGAAGCCGTCGAGACGGCCGCAGGCGACCCAGGCCAGATCGAGCGAGGCAGCACCCGGACGGCGCATGCCGGCCGTTTTCTGCATCAGTTCGCGGAAGATGCCGAGGTAGGCGTCGGCGTGTTCGAAGGCGCGATAGGGGAAGCCGGTGCCGATCAGCGCGTCTTCCAGCTTCAGGCAGCGCGAAACGCGGATACGCCGGTCGTTGAGGAAGGCACCGCCGCCCTTGCTGGCGGTGAACAACTCGTTGCGTACCGTGTCGTAGACCACCGCCTGCGTCAGCACGCCCTTGTGCCGCAGCGCGATCGAGACGGCGTATTGCGGTACGCCATGAATGAAGTTGGTGGTGCCGTCGAGCGGGTCGATGATCCACTCGTACTCGCTGTCGGCGTCGCGGCCGGCTGAGTGCCCCGACTCTTCTGCTAAAATTGCGTGCTCCGGATACGCTTCGCGCAGGGTTTCGATGATCGCGGCCTCGGCGGCACGATCGACTTCGGTGACGAAGTCGCTCTGTTGCTTGCGCGTGACCTGCAGGCGTTCGATGTCCTGCGAAGCGCGGTTGATGATCTGGCTGGCGCGGCGCGCGGCCTTGATGGCGATGTTGAGTGCTGGATGCATGTCTGATTGAGAACCCGAAGGGCGGCGCAGGCCGCCCGTTTCGTTTGTCCCTGTTGATTGAATCGAGCATTTTATATGAAGCCGTCGCCAGCGTCTGCGCCGAGTTCGTCTCCTGCCGCCAGCCTCTCTCCCGAGCAGGCGCTGGCGCGCGTGCGTATCGTGCTGTCGCACCCGAGCCACCCCGGCAACATCGGCGCCGCGGCGCGGGCGATGAAGACGATGGGCATTGCCGAACTGGTACTGGTGCAGCCGAAGCGTTTTCCTGACGACGAAGCGACGGCGCGTGCTGCCGGCGCCGACGACATCCTTGCCGGTGCGAAGATCTGCGCGACGCTCGACGAGGCGCTCGGCGGCGCGGTGTTTGCCGTTGCCGTCACCGCGCGCCGGCGCAACCTCGGTCCGGCGCCGCTGGCGGCGCGCGAGGCGGTGCCGCAGCTGCTTGCTGCCGCCGCCGACGGGCCGGTGGCCTTCGTTTTTGGCAACGAGACCGCAGGTCTTGCCAACGATGAAGTGCAGCGCTGCCAGTGTTGCCTGCACATTCCATCGGTTCCGGAGTTCCAGTCGCTGAATCTCGGCGCTGCGGTACAGCTGGTTTGCTACGAACTGCGTCTGGCGGCTTTTTCCGGCGAACCGCCGGTGGCGTCACCAGTCGTCCCCTTCGCTTCCGCACCGGCGACGATCGAGGAAAACGAGGGATTTTTCGCGCATCTCGAACGCGTCATGATCGACACCGGCTTTCACGACCCGCGTCAGCCGAAGCGCCTGCTGCCGAAGTTGCGCCGGCTGTTCGGGCGCGCCGGGCTGGAGCGCGACGAGATCAACATCCTGCGCGGCATCCTCGATGCGGTCGAGCGGCGCATTGCGCGCTGATTTTCGGCTGCCAGCGAAGCGCGTCGCGGCATTGCAAGCCGTTTCCTTGCACCTTGTGCTTGCTTTCACGTGCGTGCAGCCGCTTTTGCGTGTCGTCGGCTGCCGGCGCTTGCTTAAAGTTGATCGGAAAAGTCGGGTATTCTAGAATCCGTCCATGCCTGTGCCCGGTCGTCGGCGCCGCGACGATCAGGTCAGTCCGTGAAATTGCCCGCCGGGCATTCACGGTTCTCTGATCCCGGCGAGTTTGTGGAGTCCTGTTTTCATGTTCAGCCGCCTGCGCGAAGACATTCGCTCGGTTTTTGACCGCGATCCTGCCGCCCGCTCATCCTGGGAAGTCCTTACCTGTTACCCGGGCGTGCATGCCGTCATCTTCTATCGCATGGCGCACGGTTGCTGGCAGGCGCGCCTGTACTGGCTCGGTCGCTTCATCTCGCATCTCGGGCGTTTCTTTACAGGTATTGAAATCCACCCCGGCGCGACGATCGGCCGCCGTTTTTTCATCGACCACGGCATGGGGGTGGTCATCGGTGAAACCGCGGTGATCGGCGACGACGTCACGCTGTACCACGGCGTCACCCTGGGCGGTACCTCGTGGAACAAGGGCAAACGCCATCCGACCTTGTCCGACGGCGTGGTCGTTGGTGCCGGCGCGCAGGTACTTGGGCCGATTACCATCGGTGCCGGCGCCAAAGTCGGCTCGAACGCGGTGGTGATCAAGGATGTTCCTCCCGGCGCCACCGCCGTCGGCAATCCGGCGCGCATCATCGACAGCGAACTGGCGCACAAGCGCGAGGAGAAGGCTGGCAAGCTCGGCTTCTCGGCGTATGCGCTGGCGGGTGCGCAGGATGATCCGCTATCCAAGGCCATTCACGGTTTGCTCGATCATGCGGTCGAAACCGACCGCCGCCTTGAGGTGCTGCTTGAGCGACTGGAGCAGGCCGGCGTCAGTGTCGAGGACGATCTTGCCGTTGCCGACCGCTTCGATCCGAAATACCTGAGCAAAATTGTTGACTAATCGCGACGCGTTCTCCTATAGTTCGATAAATAGTTGACGGAAATAATCGGGTATAGACGGAGGCGAACTGATGAGACTGACGACCAAAGGACGTTTTGCGGTAACGGCGATGATCGATCTTGCGCTCAACGGCAGTGATGGCCCGGTGACGCTCGCCGGCATCAGCGACCGGCAGAAGATTTCTCTGTCCTACCTTGAGCAACTGTTCGGCAAGTTGCGCCGCGGCGGCCTGGTCGACAGCGTGCGCGGACCGGGCGGCGGTTATTGCCTGGCGCGGCCGCAATCCGGTGTTTCGGTCGCCGACATCATCCGCGCCGTCGACGAGCCGCTTGATGCCACGCAATGCGGTGGTTTCGAGAATTGCCGTGACGAAGATCGCTGCATGACGCACGAACTTTGGACGACGTTGAACGTCAAGATGTACGAGTATCTGAGTTCGGTGTCGCTCGGTGATCTGGTCGAACGGCACCAGCGCAAGCAGGCTCCGGCGTCTACAGCAGAAACGCGGCGTATCGTGCCGACGCTGTCCCGGATCAATCCCTCCGCGGCACTCTGAAAACGCAATACAAGCAGATGTTCGCGCCCGTCTATTTCGACCATAACGCGACGACGCCGCTCGATCCGGCGGTGCGCGCGGCGATGCTGCCCTGGCTCGGCGAGCGCTTCGGCAACGCTTCGGCGCGCCACGAGTACGGGCGCGACGCCAAGCGCGCGCTGGACGTCGCGCGGGCGCAAGTGGCGGCCGCGGTCGGTGCCGAAGCCGACGAGGTGGTATTCGTCAGTGGCGGCTCGGAAGCGAACAATCTTTTCATCAAGGGGCTGGCCGGCCGTATGCCTCCGGCGCTGCTGGCCGTCGGTGCCACCGAACATCCGAGCATCCTGCGGCCGGCTGCACAACTGGCAAGGCAGGGCTGGCAGTTGCGCCGCATCACCGTCGATGGCGATGGCCGTATTGACCGTGAAGACTGGCGCGACGTCGTCTCGCGTCGCCCGGCGCTGGTTTTGGTGATGAGCGCCAACAACGAAACCGGCGTCGTTCAGGACATCGCGGCGCTGGCCGCAGCTGCCGCTGGCATTCCCTTTCATACCGACGCCGTGCAGGCGCTCGGGCGTATCGCGCTCGACTTTCGCAGCCTCAATGTCGCCGGCGTGCGCGCGATGACGATTTCGGCGCACAAGATCGGCGGCCCGCAAGGCGCTGCGGCGCTGATTCGCGATCGTCGCCTCGACCTTGAACCGCTGATCGCCGGCGGCGGTCAGGAGGGCGGCCTGCGTTCCGGCACCGAGAATATTGCTGCGATCGTCGGTTTTGGCGTCGCTTGCGAACTGGCGGCAGCGCGACGTGTCGAAACGGCGGCGCATCTGCAGGCGCTGCGTTTGCGGCTGGAGGCGGCGTTGGGCGGTCTTGGCGCGACGATTTTCGCTGCCGGCGCCGAGCGCCTGCCGAACACCTGCTATTTCGCACTGCCCGGCATCGATGGCGAGACGCTGGTGGCGCGCCTTGACCGTGCCGGTTTCGCGGTCGCGAGCGGCAGTGCCTGTTCAAGCACCGAGATCGGTCCGTCGCCGACCTTGCTGGCGATGGGTATTGAACCCTCGTTGGCACAGGGCGCGCTGCGCGTCAGCCTGGGGGGGACGAACAGTGCCCGCCAGATAGATGATTTCGTATTTGCGCTGAAGACAATGGCGCTCAACCTGCGGCGGCTCGGAGCGGTCGCGTATTCCGGTTGATCCGGTCAATGACGGTTTGCCGTGCTGGTGCGTGGCAGACCGATGGATGGAGTAGAAGATGACGCTGAAACTGCCGATTTACCTCGATTACTCGGCGACCACACCGGTCGATCCGCGCGTCGCGGAAAAGATGATTCCTTACCTTGTCGAGAAGTTCGGCAATCCGGCTTCGCGTTCGCACGCCTTCGGCTGGGAAGCCGAAGCCGCGGTCGAAGACGCACGGGCGCAGGTGGCGGCGCTGGTCAATGCCGATCCGCGCGAAATCGTGTGGACTTCGGGCGCGACCGAATCGAACAATCTGGCGCTGAAGGGCGCGGCGAACTTCTACGCCGGCCGCGGCAAGCACATCATCACCGTGAAGACCGAGCACAAGGCCGTACTCGACACCGTGCGCGAGCTTGAGCGTCAGGGCTTCTCGGCGACTTACCTCGATGTGCAGGAAAATGGCCTGATCGACCTTGAAGTTTTCAAGGCGGCACTGCGACCGGACACGATTCTCGCTTCGGTGATGCTGGTGAATAACGAAATCGGCGTCATCCAGCCGATCGCTGAAATCGGCGCCGTCTGCCGCGAGCGCAATGTCATTTTCCATGTCGATGCGGCGCAGGCCACGGGCAAGGTGGCCATTGACCTGGCCAGCCTGCCGGTCGATCTGATGAGCTTCTCGGCGCACAAGACCTACGGACCGAAAGGCATCGGCGCGCTCTACGTTCGGCGCAAGCCGCGCATCCGTCTTGAGGCGCAGATGCACGGCGGCGGTCACGAGCGCGGCTTCCGCTCGGGAACGCTGGCGACGCACCAGATCGTCGGCATGGGCGAGGCCTTCCGCATCGCCCGCGAAGAGATGGCGACCGAGAATGAACACGTCCGCGCGCTGCGCGATCGCCTGCTGGCCGGACTGGCTGATCTGCCGGCGACCTACGTCAATGGCGACGTCGAGCAGCGTGTGCCGCACAATCTCAACATCAGCTTTGCCTATGTCGAGGGCGAGTCGATGCTGATGGCGATCAAGGATCTGGCGGTGTCTTCGGGATCGGCCTGCACTTCGGCATCGCTCGAACCGTCCTACGTGCTGCGTGCGCTCGGCCGCGACGACGAACTGGCGCATAGCTCAATCCGTTTCACCATTGGCCGTTTCAATACCGAGGAAGAAATCGACTTCGCCGTGAAACTGCTGCACCAGAAGATCGGCAAGTTGCGCGAACTCTCGCCCTTGTGGGAAATGGTGCAGGAAGGCGTCGATCTGTCGACGGTGCAGTGGGCGGCGCACTGAGTCCGGCCGGCAGGCGGGCGACAATTTAAGGCCGGCTGCGGGCATTGCAGCGCAACGAAACAACAGGCAGCAAGCGAAGGAGATTTATCATGGCATACAGCGTCAAGGTCCTCGACCACTACGAAAACCCGCGCAACGTCGGTTCTTTCACCAAGGAAGAAGAGGGTGTCGCTACCGGCATGGTCGGTGCTCCGGCTTGCGGTGACGTGATGAAGTTGCAGATCAAGGTCGGCAAGGACGGCATCATCGAGGACGCGCGTTTCAAGACCTATGGTTGCGGTTCGGCGATCGCCTCGTCGTCGCTGGTCACCGAATGGGTCAAGGGCAAGTCGCTCGACGAAGCGCTGGCGATCAAGAACACGCAGATTGCCGAGGAGCTGGCCTTGCCGCCGGTGAAGATTCATTGCTCGATTCTGGCCGAAGACGCGATCAAGGCGGCGGTTGCCGACTATCGCAAGAAGCAGGCAGAGTAGGGCGGTTCCATATTTCAGACTAGGATCAGGGAGATCGAGCCATGGCGGTAACGCTGACCGAAAGAGCGGCAAAGCATGTGAGCAAGTACATCGACAAGCGCGGACGCGGCATCGGCCTGCGCCTTGGCGTGCGCACCAGTGGTTGCTCGGGAATGGCGTACAAGCTTGAGTTTGCCGACGATGTCGCCGCCGACGACATCCAGTTCGAATCGCATGGCGTGCGCGTTCTTATCGATCCGAAGAGCCTGCCCTATCTCGACGGCACCGAACTCGACTACGCGCGCGAGGGACTCAACGAAGGCTTCAAGTTCAATAATCCGAACGTAAAGGATGCTTGTGGCTGCGGCGAGAGCTTCAACGTCTGATGGCTGCGGGCTCCGCAAGCCAATCCGGCGCGGCAGCGGCCGGCAGCAGCGCCAGCGCCGGTTTTGGCAGCGAGCGCTTCGCGCTCGATCATTTCGCGCTGTTCGATTTGCCGCAGGATTTTCGCGTCGACAGCAACGCGCTTGATGCGCGCTATCGCGCGTTGCAGGTCGAGATGCATCCCGACCGCTTTGCCACGGCGGCAGATGCCGAACGGCGGCGCGCACTGCAGTGGGCGACCCACATCAACGAAGCCTACCAGACGCTGAAAAAGCCGCTGTCGCGAGCGCGCTATCTGCTTGGCCTGCTCGGCGGAGAATGCGATTTCGCGCGCGATACGTCCTTGCCGATGGATTTTCTCGTCGCGCAGATGGAACTGCGCGAAACCGTCGCCGATGCCGCCAGCGCCGGACGCAGCGAGGAACTCGACAGCCTGCGTGATGATCTCGTCCGCCAGCGGCGTGCCCACTACGAAGAACTTGCCGGCATTCTCGCGCTGGCGGCCAACGAGCAGGCGCAACGCACAAGCGCGCTGGCGCGGGCGGCCGATGCCTTGCGCCGGCTGATGTTCGAGGAAAAGCTGATGGCCGACATCGACGATGCGCTGGCGGCGCTCGATGAGTTGAACTAAGGGCAGCGACTGACGCTCATTCCCTGCGCATGAGCGATGCAAGCAGCGTGCCGCAACACTGAAAACGCCGGCCAAGCGCCGACCGACTCCCTTCTTACCGGAAACCCTGCTTCATGGTCCTTCTTCAAATTGCTGAACCCGGCCAGTCGGATGCGCCGCACGAGCGTCGCCTGGCCGTCGGGATCGATCTTGGCACCACTAATTCGCTCGTCGCCACCGTCCGTTCCGGCCTGGCCGTCGTGCTCAACGACGAACTTGGCCGTTCCCTGCTGCCTTCGGTCGTCCGCTATACCTCCGATGGCTGTGCAACCGGCTACGAAGCGCAGACGTACCAGGCGAGCGATCCGCGCAACACCATCTGCTCGGTCAAGCGCTTCATGGGGCGCGGCCTGCACGACATTGCGCACCGCGAGTCGCTGCCTTACAAGTTCGAGGATGCACCGGGGATGGTGCGCATCAATACCGCTGCCGGCATCAAGACGCCGGTCGAGGTCTCCGCCGACGTGCTGCATGCACTGCGTGCACGCGCCGAAGCGGCGCTCGGCGGCGAACTGGTCGGCGCGGTGATCACCGTGCCGGCCTACTTCGACGACGCGCAACGGCAGGCGACCAAGGATGCCGCCAAGCTCGCCGGTATCAACGTGCTGCGTCTCTTGAACGAGCCGACCGCCGCGGCGATCGCCTACGGTCTCGACAACGGCTCGGAAGGCGTTTTCGCGGTCTATGACCTCGGCGGCGGTACCTTCGACATTTCGATCCTCAAGCTGTCGCGCGGCGTTTTCGAAGTGCTGTCGACCGGCGGCGATTCGGCGCTCGGCGGCGACGATTTCGATCAGCGCATCTTCTGCTGGATTCTCGAAGCGGCGAAGTTGAAGCCGCTGTCGCACGAGGACTCGCGCCTGCTGCTCAATCGCGCGCGTGAAGGCAAGGAATACCTGACCTTTCATGGTGTTGCTCCGATCACCGCGCGCCTGTCGTCGGGCGAGGTCGTCGATCTCAAGCTGACCACCGAAATCTTCACCGAAATCACGCGCACGCTCGTCGCCAAGACGATGCAGGCGGTGCGCAAGGCGCTGCGCGACGCCGGGCTGGCGACCGATGAGGTCAAGGGTGTGATCATGGTCGGCGGCGCGACGCGCATGCCGCAGATCCAGCGTGCGGTCGGCGAATTCTTCAAGCAGGAACCGCTGAACAATCTCGACCCGGACAAGGTCGTCGCGCTCGGCGCCGCCAAACAGGCCAACCTGCTCGCCGGTAACCGCACCGGCGACGACTGGCTGCTGCTCGACGTGATTCCGCTGTCGCTCGGTCTCGAAATGATGGGCGGACTGGTCGAGAAGATCGTGCCGCGTAACTCGACCATTCCGATCGCGCGGGCGCAGGACTTCACCACTTTCCGCGACGGGCAGACGGCACTCGCCGTGCATGTCGTGCAGGGCGAACGCGAGATCGTCAGCGACTGTCGCTCACTGGCGTGCTTCGAGCTGCGTGGCATTCCGCCGATGGTCGCCGGCGCGGCGCGCATCCGCGTCACCTTCCAGGTCGACGCCGACGGCCTGCTCTCGGTGTCGGCACGCGAGCAGAGCTCGGGTGTCGAGGCCAGCGTCGTCGTCAAGCCTTCATATGGTCTGTCCGACGACGAGATCGCCAGCATGCTCAAGGGCTCGCTCGAACATTCGCGCGACGACGCTTTCCGTCGCGCGCTGAAGGAAGCGCAGGTCGAAGCGCAGCGCCTGATCGAGGCCGTGCAGTCGGCGCTGAAGAGCGACGGCGAACTGCTCTCTACCGAGGAGCGTGTTCGCGTCGAAACGGCAATCGCCGCGCTGCAGGCGGCGGCACTCGCCGAGAACCGTCGCCAGATCACGGTGACGATGGACGCGCTCGACGCCGAAACGAAGGCTTTCGCCGCCCGGCGCATGGACAAGAACATCCGCCGCGCGCTGGCCGGACGGAGTATCGATGAACTGGCCGGAGAAGATCAGTCATGACGCAAATCATCGTCCTGCCGCACGCCGAACTCTGTCCAGACGGCGCGCTGATCGAGGCGGAGGCGGGTAAATCGATCTGCCAGACACTGCTCGAGAACGACATTCCGATCGAGCACGCCTGCGAGATGTCCTGCGCCTGTACCACCTGCCACATCGTCGTGCGCGAAGGTTTTGCCTCGCTGGGCGAAGCCGACGAACTCGAGGAGGACATGCTCGACAAGGCCTGGGGGCTTGAACCGACCTCGCGCCTGTCTTGCCAGGCAACGGTCGGCGAGACTCCGCTGGTGATCGAGATTCCGCGCTACACCATCAACATGGCGAAGGAGGGACATCGATGAAATGGACCGACATCAACGATATCGCCATCGCGCTTGCCGATCAGCACGCCGATATCGATCCGCTGAGCATCAATTTCGTTGACCTGATGCGGCTGGTGCAGTCCTTGCCGGACTTCGCCGACGACCCCAAGCGTTGCAGCGAGAAGATCCTCGAAGCGATCCAGGCAGCGTGGATCGAGGAGGCCGAGTGAAATCGCCTGACTTCGGCGGCCACGGTCAGCGCAACGTTCTCGGCGGGCCACTGGCCAGTTGCAGCGAGCGGCCAATGACCGGCTTCTTCCGTGACGGCTGCTGCGCCACTGCCGACGATGACTTGGGCAGCCACACCGTTTGCGCCGAGATGACCGAGGAATTCCTCGTTTTTTCAAAGTCGCGCGGCAACGACCTGTCGACACCGCGCCCGGAGTTCGGCTTCCCCGGCCTCAAGCCCGGCGACCGCTGGTGCCTTTGTGCCGCGCGCTGGCGCGAGGCGCTGCACGCCGGCCACGCACCACGTGTGGTGCTCAGCGCCAGCAACGAGGCGGCGCTTGAGATCGTCAGTCTTGACGACTTGAAGCGTCACGCCAGCGATCTGCGCTGAAGCGTGATCCCGGCTGCATGGCCGGATAAGCGGCTTGTTCCCAGATTCGTTCTCGCGTTGACTCGCTGAGTTGCGGAGCCCGTTTCAGGCGGACGGCAGGCGCAGTAAAAAGCGCGTGACGCCATTCGCCGAGCTGACCGACGCATCGCCACCATGCGCCAGCGCGATCGAGCGCACGATGGCGAGGCCCAGCCCCAGACCTGCTCCCAAACTTCCCGGATCACTGCCGGCAGCGTTCTCGCCAGTCGCCGCCGTTCTGCTTCCGCCGCCATCGGCGACACGCTTGCGAGCCGCATCGGCGCGGTAGAAACGGTCGAACAGTCGCGGCAGCTGTTCAGCCGGAATGCTTTCACCGCTGTTTTCCACCGCCAGCGTTACGCCCGTCATGCTCTCTTCGTTCCCGTCGTCCCGTTCGCACACTCCTCCCGCCGCGCCGATGCGTACGGCGATTTCGCCGCCGTCCGGCGTGTGCTGCAGCGCATTGGCGAGCAGATTGCCGAGCGCGCGCTGCAGCATCAGCCGGTCGCCCCGCACCGTCGCTGCACCCGCCAGCGTCAGACGAATATGCTTTTCCTCGGCCAGTGCGGCGTAGAACTCGAGCAACTTGCTGGCCTCCTGGTGCAGGTCGATCGTCTCGCGCTGCGGAACAAGCTGTTCGTTGTCGGTTCGCGCGAGAAACAGCATGTCGGCGACCATGCGCGACAGGCGCTGGCATTCCTCGGCGTTTGACGCCAGCACCTCCCGGTACTCCTCGACGCTGCGTGCCTTGCCGAGCGTCACCTGCGTCTGTGTCAGCAGATTGCTCAGCGGCGTGCGCAGCTCGTGCGCCAGATCCGAGGAGAAATCGGAAAGGCGGCGGAAGGATTGCTGCAGTCGCGCCAGCATGCCGTTGAGCGTTGCCGCCACCTCGGCCAGTTCGGCCGGGATCTGCTCGACCGCCAACCGCTGATCGAGCCGGCTGGCGGTGATGTCGGCGGCGCGTTGCTGCATCTCCCGAAGCGGCGCCAGGCCGCGGCGCGCCGCCAGCCAGCCGAGAAATCCGCTCAACAAGGCCGCCAGCGCGACGACCGACCACAGCGCGACGCGGAAGGTGTGCATGAAATGCTCGTGATGCGCGATGTCGGTGGCGACGGCGACGACAAGGGCGGGCTGGCCGCTGATCTTCGTTGTGGCGAACGCGGCGATGCCGCGGAATTGCCGGCCGTCGCTGTTGGCCCAAAGCCTTGGCGTCGCGGACCGTGTGCCAGCGTCGGCAAGCAATGCTTCCGGGAAAACGACTTCGCTGCTCGAGAAAAGCGGCTGACCGTCAACGGCAGACACCGTCACTGCCAGCCCGTGGTGCCCGATCAGCGAATCGTCGAGCTGTTCGGGCAGCGCTGCCAGTTCGCGCGCCGAGCCGGTTTTCGCCAGCACGTGCTGAACCGCGTGCAGTTTGCCCGCAAGCAAATCAAGGTCGAGTTCTTCGAAGTGTTCCTCGACCAGCGCGCCGATCAGCAGACCGAGCAGCAACAGGACTGTCGTCGATACCGAGGCGAAGAGCAGCGTCAGGCGGACGGTGATCGACTGTCCACGATTCACGCGCACGCCGGCACCTCAAGCACGTAACCCATGCCGCGCACGGTATTGATCAGCTTCATCTCGAAACCTTCGTCAACCTTGCTGCGCAATCGGCGGATGGCAACGTCGATGACGTTGGTGTCGCTGTCGAAGTTCATGTCCCACACCTGCGAGGCAATCAGCGAGCGCGTCAGCACCTCGCCCTGGCGGCGCAGCAGCAGTTCAAGCAGGGCGAATTCCTTGGCGGTGAGATCGATTTTCCGGCCGGCACGCAGCACCCGCCGGCGCAGCAGGTCGAGTTCGAGATCGGCTGCGCGCAGCACGTCCGGCTCCTTGGCCTTGCTGCCGCGGCGCAGCAGTGTGCGCACGCGGGCGAGCAGTTCGGTAAAGGCGAAGGGCTTGACGAGATAGTCGTCGGCACCGAGTTCGAGTCCCTTGACGCGGTCTTCCACCTCGTCGCGTGCCGTCAGGAACAGCACAGGCAACTCCTTGCCGGCCGCGCGTAGCGTCTGCAGCAGCTGCCAGCCGTCGATCCCCGGCAGCATGACGTCGATCACCGCCAGATCGTAGACCTCGCTCAGCGCGAGATGCAGGCCGTCGACGCCGTTGCGCGCCAGGTCGACGACGAAGCCGGCCTCGCTCAGCCCCTGCTTCAGGTAATCACCTGTTTTCGGCTCATCTTCAACGACGAGGATTTTCATCATCCTGCTCCTGGCGATGCCTGTTGCCGCCAATTTTGCCCCGGCGGCCGGGGCTGCTGGCGAAGATTACTGAAATGTAATGCGCAGGTCAGCGTTTTGTCGGCGGCGAAAAGCCAGACTTCGCCTGATGCCAGCAGCGGCGGAAGGATTGCGGCCCCGACGAATCGGGCGAGAAGGCGTTCGTTGGCGCCCGCTGCCACCCCTCGGCGTCCGTCGTCGTCCGCACCAGAGCGCGTCGAGCCGGCAGCACCGGCTGCTGCGCAGTCATCCATTCAAGCTCAGAGGAATCCGAAGATGAAGAAACTGCTTGTCGCTACCGCCATCGCCTGCGTCAGCGGCGCTTTCACCGCGCCGCTCATGGCCGCCGATATGGCGCACATGGAGCACGGCACCATGCACGCAGCGCCCGCGGCGCAGCTTGCCGACGGCCTGGTGAAGAAGGTCGACAAGGCGGCGGGTACCGTCACCCTCGCGCATGGCCCGCTCAACGGCATGCCGGGGATGACCATGGCTTTCCGAGTCAAGGAGTCGGCCTGGCTCGATCAGCTCAAGGCCGGCCAGAAGATCCGCTTCGCCGCCGAAGAGCTGAAGGGCGCGATGACCGTTGTCCGCATCGAAGTCGCGCAGTAAGCGCCACTTGATGAAGATCGCCGGCAAAGCGCAGGTGACTCAGTGACCGCAGGTCAATCAGCGAAGACACGGGCCGGTGCCGCAGGGCGGCAGCTTGCCGTGCTGGTCGCCATGCTCGCTGCCGGCGTGGGTGTTCCAGTGCTGGCCGACGACGCGCTTCCGGGCCGCGACGTGCAGTCGCTGCTGGCCTTCGCCCGTGAGCACAATCCCGAATACGCCGGCCTGCGTTACGAGGCCGACGCCGCCGCCGAGCGGGTGGCGATCGCCGGTGCCTTGCCCGATCCGAAATTGCGTACCGAATTGATGGACATCACCCGCGGCGGCGAGCAGAGCGCCAGCCTGTCACCGAGTCGCGTCGGCAGCACGCGCTATACGCTGCTGCAGGAGCTGCCGTGGTTCGGCAAGCGCGATCTCAGGGGCGAGATTGCCGAACTGGAGGCAGAAGGCGCGCAGGGCCGGGCCTTCGGCGGCTGGGCGGACATCGCCGCCCGGATCAAGACCGCCTACGCGCAGCTTTACTACCTTAGGCAGAGCGAGCGGCTGACGCAGGAAATCCTCGACCTGATGCGCCGGCTGGAAAAAGTTGCGCAGATCCGCTACGCCAGTGGACTTGCCGCGCAACAGGATGTCATCCGCGCCCAGGTCGAACAGACCGGCATGCACGGCGAACTGATTGCGCTGGAAACCGAGCAGCATCACCTGCAGTCGCGGCTGAATGCCTTGCTCGGGCGGCCGGCGCACGCTGCGCTGGCCAGCCCTGAGCAATTGCGCGCCTTGCCCGATCCGGCCCGGCTCGATTTTTCCGCGCTCGAAGAGAAAGTGCGCGTGCGCAATCCGCTGCTGCTGGCCGAGGAGTCGCGCGTCAAGGCTACCGGCAAGAGTCGCGAGTTGGCCTACAAGAACCGCTATCCCGACTTCACCGTCGGTTTCGTGCCGAACCAGTTCCAGAACGCGGTGCGGCAGTGGGACCTGATGGTCGAACTGAACATCCCCTTGCAGCAGTCGACGCGTCGCGCCCAGGAGCGCGAAGCCGAGGCGCTGCTGGCGGCGGCGCAATCGCGCCTGAGCGCGACGGCGACGCAGCTGCTCGCCGAACTTTCCGAAAACCTTGCCGGGCTCGACGCCGCGCGGCGCAACGAGGACCTGCTCGCCAACAGCCTGCTGCCGCAGGCGGAAGCGACGTTCCGCTCGGCGCTCGCCGCGTATGAGAACGGCAAGGTCGATTTTGCGACCTTGCTCGACGCGCAGCGGCAAATCCGCCAGGCCCGGCAGAGCCGCATCCGCGCGCTGGCCGAAGGGCAGGCACGCCTTGCCGAGGTGGAACGCCTGCTTGGAGAAGACCTGTGAAATCAGCCGCAAACCTCGTCATCGGTGCGGTGCTGCTCGCTGTGCTCGCTGCGGCCGGCGGCTACTGGCTCGGCAATCAAGGTGCCGAGCGCGCCAGCTCGTCGGTACAAACGACGGTGCCCGCGGGCGCTGCGGCCACGCCGGAGCGCAAGATTCTCTACTATCGCAACCCGATGGGCTTGCCCGACACCTCGCCGACGCCGAAGAAGGACCCGATGGGGATGGACTACCTGCCGGTCTATGCCGACGCGGCGGACGAGGATGAAAAGAGCGGAGGGGGCGCTGCAGCTGCCGGGCAGATCAGGATCAGCAGTGAAAAGCTGCAGAAGCTCGGCGTGCGCAGCGAAGCGGCGAGCCGGCGCGCGCTTGAGCGCAGCGTTCGCGCTGCCGGCCGCATCGAGGCCGACGAGCGTCGTCTGCACACCATCACGGCGAAGTTCGAGGGTTACGTCGAACGTCTGCACGTCAGCACCACCGGTCAGGCCGTGGCCAGAGGACAGGCGCTGTTCGAGGTGTATAGCCCGGAACTCGTATCCGCGCAGCGCGAATACACCATCGCCAGCGAGGCCGTCACGGCGCTCGGCAGCGCCGGCGGCGACGCGCGCAGCGGCATGCAGCAGCTGGCCGAAGCGAGCCTGCTGCGCCTGAAGAACTGGGATATTTCGGAGGCGCAGGTGAAGGCGCTCGCCCGCTCGGGCGAAACCCGGCGCACGCTGAGCTTCCGCTCGCCGGTGAGCGGCATCGTCACCGAGAAGAAAGCCGTGCAGGGAATGCGCTTCCTGCCTGGCGACGTGCTCTTTCAGGTGGCCGATCTGTCCGCCGTCTGGGTCGTCGCCGACATCGCCGAGCAGGACATCGGGCTGATCAAGACGGGTGCGAGGGCACAGCTCAGGATCGACGCCTATCCGGACAAGGTGTTCAGCGGCACCGTCGGCTACGTCTATCCGACGCTGAACAGCGAAACACGAACGGTGCCGGTTCGTGTCGAACTCGCCAACCCCGGCATGCTGCTCAAGCCGGGGATGTTCGCCGAGGTCGAACTGGCGCTGGCCGCGAGGGACAAGGCCGTCACCGTGCCCTTGTCGGCGGTGATCGACAGCGGCACGCGGCGCGTCGTGCTGATCGACTCCGGCGAAGGCCGCTTTGTGCCGCGCGAAGTGAAGCTCGGCGCGCACAGCGAGTCTTTCGTCGAGGTCCTTGACGGGGTCAGGGAAGGCGAGCGTGTCGTCGTTGCCGCCAATTTCCTGATCGACGCCGAAAGCAATCTGCAGGCGGCGCTCTCCGGTTTCGGCAAGGCCGGCGCTGGCAAGCCGGCGCCAGGCGAAGCCGCTGCCGGCAAGGCGGCTGCGGTGCCGGTTGCCAACCATGCCGAAGGCCGTGTCGATAGCGTCGATGACGGGAGCGGTGCGGTGACGATCAGCCACGGCCCGGTGCCGAGCCTGAAATGGCCGGCGATGACGATGGAGTTCGTCATTGCCAACGACGCCTTGCGTCAGCACTTGAAGCCGGGCGCATCGCTCAGCTTCGAGTTCGTCGAGCGTGGGCCGGGCGAATGGGTGATCACCGGCGTGAAACCGGCCACCGTGGCCCCCAGCAGCACGCACGCCGGTCACTGAGCGGGCAGGGGAGCTGATCGTCATGCTGGCCAGGATCATCGAGTGGTCGGGCAGAAACCCGTTGCTGGTACTGCTGGGAACGCTGTTCGTCATCATCGGTGGTGTCGTCGCCGTCGTGAAGACGCCGCTTGATGCGCTGCCCGATCTCTCCGACGTGCAGGTCATTGTTTATACGGAGTATTCCGGTCAGGCGCCGCAGGTGGTCGAGGATCAGGTCACCTATCCGCTGACGACCGCCATGCTCTCGGTGCCGAAGGCGAAGGTGGTACGAGGCTTTTCCTTCTTCGGCGCGTCCTTCGTCTACGTGATTTTCGCGGATGGCACCGACATCTACTGGGCGCGTTCGCGCGTGCTCGAGTATCTGAGTTCGGCGTCCGGGCGCATGCCCAAGGGCGTGACGCCAGCGCTTGGCCCCGACGCCAGCGGCGTCGGCTGGGTCTATCAGTACGCCGTGCTGGCGAAGGAGCGGACGCTCGCCGAACTGCGCACGTTGCAGGACTGGTATCTGCGCTACCAACTGGCCAAGGCGCACGGCGTCGCTGAAGTGGCGTCGCTTGGCGGTTTCGTGCAGACCTACCAGCTCACCGTCGATCCGCTCAAGCTGCGCGCTTACGGCATCCCGCTGGCGAAGGTGTCGCAGGTCGTCCGCGAGTCGAACCGCGACGTTGGCGGCCGCGTCGTCGAGATGGCCGAGACCGAATACATGGTGCGCGGCAAAGGCTATCTGCGCGGCATCGCCGACATCGAGCAGCTTGTCGTGAAGAGCAGCAACGGGCCGGGCGGCGGCACGCCGGTACTGGTGCGCGATATCGCCCGCGTCGAACTGGTTCCCTACGAGCGGCGCGGTCTGTCCGAGCTGAACGGCGAAGGCGAGGTGGTTTCCGGAATCGCCATGGCGCGCTACGGCGAGAACGCGCTGCAGGTCATCGACAACATCAAGGCGAAGATCGCCGAGATCTCGCCCGGCTTGCCCGAAGGCGTCAGCATCGAGGCCGTCTATGACCGCTCGCAGCTGATCCAGCGCGCCATCGCCACCCTGCAGCGCACGCTGTTCGAGGAAGCGCTGATCGTCGCGCTGGTCTGCGTGGTCTTCCTGCTGCACCTGCGCTCGGCGCTGGTCGCCATCCTGATGCTGCCGGTTGGCGTGCTGATCGCCTTCATCGCCATGCGCCTGCTCGGCATGAACTCGAACCTGATGAGCCTCGGCGGCATCGCCATCGCCATCGGTGCGATGGTCGACGCGGCGGTCGTCATGATCGAGAACGCGCACAAGCACCTGGAGCGCCTCAAGGAAGGCGAGTCGCGTGCCGCGGCGGTGATCGCCGCCTGCAGGGAAGTTGGCCCGGCGCTGTTCTTCTCGCTGCTGATCATCACCGTCTCGTTCCTGCCGGTGTTCACGCTCGAAGCGCAGGAGGGCCGGCTGTTCTCGCCGCTGGCGTATACCAAGACCTTTGCCATGGCCGGCGCGGCGCTGCTCTCGGTGACGCTGGTGCCGGTGCTGATGCTGCTGTTCATTCGTGGCCGGATCACGCCGGAAGCAAAGAATCCGGTGAATCGCGCGCTGATCGCCGGCTACCGGCCGCTCATCGCCTGGGTGCTGCGGCGCAAGGCGCTGACCATCGGCGCCGCGTTGCTGGTGCTGCTGCTGTCGATCTACCCGGCGAGCCGGCTCGGTTCCGAATTCATGCCGACCTTGAATGAGGGAACGCTGCTCTACATGCCGGCATCGTTGCCCGGCATGTCGATGACCAAGGCTGCCGAAGTGCTGCAGACGCAGGACCGGATCATCAAGAGCTTTCCCGAGGTGGCGTCGGTCTATGGCAAGGCCGGTCGCGCCGGCACCGCCACCGATCCGGCGCCGACCGAGATGTTCGAGACGGTGATCAACCTCAAGCCCGAGGCAGAGTGGCGCGCCGGCATGACGACCGACAAGCTGATCGCCGAGATGGACAAGGCGCTGCAGTTTCCCGGCATCGCCAACGCGTGGACGATGCCGATCAAGGCGCGCATCGACATGCTGTCCACCGGCATCCGCACGCCGATCGGCATCAAGGTCTTCGGCAAGGACCTCGCCGAGCTGGAACGGCTGTCGCGCGCCATCGAGGCAGTGGTGAAGACCGTTCCGGGAACGACGTCGGCCTACGCCGAGCGCATCACCGGCGGCTATTACCTGAACATCGAGCCCGACCGGCAGCAGCTGGCGCGCTATGGATTCTCCGTCGGTGATCTGCAGGACGTGATCGGCGGCGCACTCGGCGGCGAGACGCTGACGACCACCGTCGAAGGCCGCGAACGCTTCGCGGTGACGGTGCGCTACCCGCGCGAACTGCGTTCAGATCCGCAGCAGATCGCGCGCGAAGTGCTGATGACGACGGCTGGCGGCGCAATGATTCCGCTCGGCCAGCTGGCTCGTATCGACATCGCCCAGGGCGCGCCGGCGATCCGCACCGAGAACGCGCTGCTCTCGGCGTACATCTTCGTCGACATCCGCGAGCGCGACATCGGCGGCTACGTCGCCGAAGCCCGCCAGGCCGTCGCCGCGCAGGTGAAATTCCCTCCCGGCTACTACGCCACCTGGAGCGGCCAGTTCGAATCGATGCAGCGCGCTGGCGAGAAGATGAAGCTGGTCATCCCGCTGACGCTGCTGATCATCTTCGTGCTGCTCTACCTCAACTTCCGGCGCCTCACCGAAACGCTGATCGTCATGCTGTCGGTACCTTTCGCGCTGGTCGGTGGCGTCTGGCTGATGTGGGCGCTCGGCTACAACCTGTCGGTCGCCGTCGCCGTCGGCTTCATCGCGCTGGCCGGCGTCGCGGCGGAAACGGGCGTGGTCATGCTGATCTACCTCGACCGCGCCTGGGAAGAGCTCAAGGCGAAGTGCCGCGCCGCCGGCAGCGAGCCGGGACTTGCCGACCTCTACGCGGCGGTGTTGGAAGGCGCCGTCGAGCGCGTGCGACCGAAGATGATGACCGTCGTTGCCATCATGGCCGGGTTGCTGCCGATCATGTGGGGCAGCGGCACCGGTTCCGAAGTGATGCGCCGCATCGCCGCGCCGATGGTCGGCGGCATGCTGTCATCGACGCTGCTGACGCTGGCGGTGATTCCGGCGATTTACGCGCTGGTCAAGCAATGGCGCCTGCGTCGCGGAATGGAATGAGCAAGCAATGAGAAGCGAATGAGCGGCGCGGCAAAGGCTGGCGATCGGGCCAGACCTTGCCGCGTCGCTTTTCAGCCGAGCAGTTCGACGATGCGGTCGAGTCCGCCGAAGTTGAGCGCGGCGTCGGCCTTGGCGCGCGTTGCCGGTTTGGCGCGGAAGGCGACCGACAGCCCGGCTTCGGCCATCATCAGCAGATCGTTGGCACCGTCGCCGACGGCGATGACCTTGTCGCGGGCGATGCTGAACTCCTCGCGCAGCCGGCGCAGGTGTGCGGCCTTGGCCGCGGCGTCGACCACTTCGCCGAGAACACGGCCGGTGAGGCGGCCGTTGGCGATTTCGAGCGTGTTCGAGGTGGCGAAGTCGAAGCCGTGCTCGATGCGCAGGCGCTCGGTGAAGTAGGTGAAGCCGCCGGAGAGGATTGCCGTGCGCAGGCCGGTGGCGCGCACCGCTTCGAGCAGTTCGAGCGCTCCCGGCGACAGTTGCAGCCGTTCGCTGAAAACGCGCGCCAGCACGCGTGCGTCGAGCCCGGCGAGGACGGCGACGCGGCGGGCGAGGCTTTCGCGGTAGTCGATTTCGCCGCGCATCGCCGCTTCGGTGATCGCCGAGACTTCGGCCTTGCGGCCGGCAAAATCTGCGAGTTCGTCGATGCACTCGATGGTGATCAGCGTCGAGTCCATGTCGAAAACGATGAGGCCGAAGTCAGCGAGCTTGCGTCCGCTGTCGACGAAGGCCCAGTCGAGCTTTTCCTGGAAGAGCAACGGGGCGACGGCCGCGTCGAATTCGGGCGTGCGCGTCGCGCCGTGCAGGCGAACGGCCTGCGGCGGCCGCGGTTCGACGCTGCTGGCGCCGGTGGCGGCAGCAGCGCGGTCAAGCAGGAAGGTCGGCAGCGCAGCGCCGAGGATGATCAGATCCTTGCTCATTCAGCGGCGTCCGGGCAGCACGTCGCGCAGCAGATCGGCAGCGTTGCGCAGCGCCTGCTCGGTATCGTCCCAACCGACGCAGGCGTCGGTGACCGAGCAGCCATAGGCCAGCTTCGACAGGTCTTCGGGAATCGGCTGGTTGCCGGCGACGAGGTTCGACTCGATCATCGCGCCGACGATCGAACGGTTGCCGAGGCGGATCTGGTTGACGACGTTTTCCAGCACCATCGGCTGCAGTTCGGGCTTCTTGTAGCTGTTGGCGTGCGAGCAGTCGACGACGATGTTGACCGGCAGTCCGGCCTTGGCCAGCGCGTCGCCGGCGATCTGTACCGACACCGTGTCGTAGTTCGGGCGGCCATCGCCGCCGCGCAGCACGAGGTGGCCGTAACGGTTGCCGTGCGTGCGTACGATCGACGACAGGCCCTGCGCGTTGATGCCGAGGAAGCTGTGCGGGCGCGAGGCGGAGACGATGGCGTTGATGGCGATGCCGACGTCACCGTTGGTACCGTTCTTGAAGCCGACCGGCGTCGACAGTCCTGACGACAGTTCGCGGTGCGTCTGCGATTCGGTGGTGCGCGCGCCGATCGCCGTCCAGCTGATCAGGTCGCCGATGTATTGCGGCGAGATCGGGTCGAGCGCCTCGGTGCCGGTGGGCAGGCCGAGTTCGGCAATGTCGAGCAGGAAGCGGCGCGCCCGTTCCATGCCGTAGTCGATGCGGAACGAGTCGTCCATGTCCGGATCGTTGATGAAGCCCTTCCAGCCGGTGGTCGTGCGCGGCTTCTCGAAATAGACGCGCATGACGATGAACAGCGTGTCGCTGACTTCATCGGCGAGTGCTTTCAGGCGGCGCGCGTAGTCAAGCCCGGCAACCGGGTCGTGGATCGAGCAGGGTCCGACGACGACGAGCAGGCGCGGGTCGCTGCGGTCGAGAATCGCGCGCAAGCTGGCGCGGCCGGCGCGGACCGTCTGCGCGGCATTGGCGGTGATCGCTTGCCGCTCGAGAATTTCGTCGGGAGTCGGCATCGGGTCGAAGGATGCGACGTTGATGTTGTCGATATCGGGTGTGGTCATGGGCGGAAGAGAGCAGGGCGCAACGCGTCGTCGGTGTCGGCTGGGCTAAGGATCGCCAAAACGGGATCGGGTGCCCCGAGTTTACCTGCTTCGCCGGCATTGCGGCGCAGCAATCTGTACCGTCGCGGTCAATGCCAGCGCGCTTTTTGCCGGCGGCGCGCCGCGCGGCGGCCAAGCCTGATTGAGCGCGGCTGCGCTTGTCGGGTATAGTCGGCCGACAACCTGTCCGGATTCCGCCGATGTCCGACATCAAAGCCGCTCAAGCCGTTTCCGCCAAAGCTTCCCACGTCCACGACCATCGTCTGACGCTGGGCGAGGTGACTGCGCTCCTCGTCGAGGACGGCATCGTGACGAAGGGCGACGCCGACGCGCTCGTCGCCGAATACCGCCTGCGTCGTGCCGACGCGCATCCGCTGGTGATCGTTGCCGATCGCAAGTGGAAGTCGGCCCTGGCACCTCATCGGCCGCTGCTGCTGGAAGACCTGTCGGAGTGGTTTGCCGGCAAGATCGGCTTGGAGTATTACCACATCGATCCGCTGAAGATCGATTTCACCACCGTCACCGAAGTGGCCTCCAGCGCCTACGCGACGCGCTTTGGCATCCTGCCGGTGCTGGTGACGACACGCGAAGTGGTGGTGGCGACGACCGAGCCTTTTCTGCGTGAGTGGGAAAAGGAACTGGCGCCGATCCTGAAGAAGGAAATCCGCCGCGTCATCGCCAACCCGCTCGACGTGGCGCGCTATCTGGTCGAGTTCTACAACCTCGCGCGTTCGGTGAAAAAGGCGGCGCAGAACGGCAGCGTCAGCAGCGGCCTGTCGTCGTTCGAGCAACTGGTCGATCTCGGCCGCGGCAACAAGCAGTTCGATGCCAACGACCAGCACATCGTCAATATCGTCGACTGGCTGTGGCAGTACGCTTTCGAGCAGCGCGCCAGCGACATCCATATCGAGCCGCGGCGCGATCTCGGCATCGTGCGCTTCCGCATCGACGGCGTGCTGCATCAGGTCTATCAGATTCCGATGTCGGTGATGACGGCGATGACCAGCCGCATCAAGATCCTCGGCCGCATGGACGTGGTCGAGAAGCGCCGCCCGCAGGACGGACGGATCAAGACGCGCATGGCCGACGGGCAGGAGGTCGAACTGCGCCTGTCGACGCTGCCGACGGCTTTCGGTGAAAAGCTGGTGATGCGCATCTTCGACCCGGAAGTGCTGGTGCGCGACTTCGCCGAGCTCGGGTTCACGGACAGTGACCAGACGCGCTGGAATTCGATGGCCGGGCAGCCGAACGGCATCATCCTGGTCACCGGGCCGACCGGTTCGGGCAAGACGACGACGCTGTATTCGACGCTCAAGCAGCTGGCGACGCCGGAAGTCAATGTGTGCACCATCGAAGACCCGATCGAGATGGTCGAGGCGGCGTTCAACCAGATGCAGGTGCAGCCGGCAATCGATCTCGGCTTTGCCGAAGGCGTTCGCGCGCTGATGCGGCAGGACCCGGACATCATCATGGTTGGCGAAATCCGCGACCTGCAGACCGCCGAAATGGCGATCCAGGCGGCGCTGACCGGGCATCTGGTGTTGTCGACGCTGCATACCAACGATGCGCCGTCGGCGATGACGCGCCTGCTCGATCTCGGCGTGCCACCTTATCTGCTCGGGGCGACGGTGCTCGGCGTGATGGCGCAGCGTCTGGTGCGCGTACTCTGCCCGCACTGCAAGAAACCGCATCCGGCGAGCGCCGACGATCTGGCGATGTGGGACAGCCTGGTCGCACCCTGGCGCGCGGCACGGCCGAGCCACTTCCATCGCCCGGTCGGTTGCCTCGAATGCCGCATGACCGGCTATCTCGGCCGTGTCGGGCTTTACGAAATCATGTTGCTCTCGCCAGAAATCAAGCAGGCGGTCAGTGCCGGTGCGGAACTGGCGCAACTGCGCGAACTCGCTTACCGCGAAGGGCTGAAACCCCTGCGTATTTCCGGTGCGATGAAGGTGGCCGCCGGCCTGACGACGCTGGCCGAAGTGGTGCGGACGGCGCCACCGGCGGACACGCCACGCGCGACGACGACGGCTAACAGCACGGCCGCGACCGTTTGATGCTGATCCGGCCGAGGGCGACGCCGGTGGCATCCAGGCGGCGCGATGGCATCGACCCGCTTGCTTTTTCTACGCACCACCCGAGAAAAATGCAGCTGCAACATCTTTCGTGTATCTTCCGGAATTCGATGTCATGAGTGGCATCGTTCAAGGTGCTGATTTTCCTGTGCTTGTCGCCGAGCTGACGATTCTTATGTCATGATCAAAATACTCTTCGTGTGCATGGGCAACATCTGCCGCTCACCGACAGCGGAGGGCGTCTTTCGCCAGCTTTTGCGCCGTGAAGGGCTGGAAGGTGCGGTTGAGGTCGATTCCGCCGGCACGCACGGTTACCACGTCGGCGAGGCACCTGACACCCGTACGCAGCATGCTGCGGCCAGTCGTGGCTACGATCTATCGGCGATGCGTGCACGCAAGGTCGCGCCACAGGACCTCGAGTATTTCGATATCGTTCTGGCGATGGATCGCAGCAATCTCGAGACGCTGCAACGCATGTGCCTGCCCGCGCATCTCGACCGGCTCGGTTTGCTGATGCCGTATGCGCCGAACTTCGACGATGACGAAGTTCCCGATCCTTTTTATGGCCTGGGTTACGGTTTTGATCTGGTCATCGACATGGTCGAGGACGCCTCGCAGGGCTTGCTGGCGGTGGTGCGTGAGCGTCTTGCGGCAACAGCTGCCGAACGTGGCGCTGTGCAGGCCGTAGCGGCGGCGCGTGGCGACGGTGCCGACGTGTCTTCGGGCAATTCGTAGCGCGTTTCCTGCGCTGCTTGCAATGCAAACGGGGCGCCACTGGCGCCCCGTTCTTGTTGCCGTGCCGATCGCTTACTTCTGCGTTTCGACCATCACCATCGGCTCATCGACCGGCGGCGGTGCTGCCGGGCGGCGACGACGCTGACGTTGCTCGGTGATCGGCGCCGGCTCGGCTTGCCATCCGCTGACCTTCTGACTGCTGGTCTCGACCAGTACAAGTCCGCTCTCCTGCAAGGCCTGAGCGACGTCGACCACGACGGCGGGCGGCGCGACCGGCGGCGTCAGCGACTCTGCGACGACCGGTTCTACAAGCTCGGGCGCGGCGACAGCAATTTCCGCGGCGACCGGAGCGGCCGCTTCGGCAGCCTCTGCGGTGACGACCGCCACTGTGGCTGCCGTGTCGGCGCTGCCGCTTGGAGGCAGTTCGGCCAGCGGCCCGGAAACGGTGGGCGCTTCGACAGGGCTTGCCGCGAACTGCGCGGCCGATTCAATCACCGCCGGCGCCGGCGCGACGCTCTCGGCCGGCGTAACTGCCGCCGGTGCTTCGGCGACAGTTTCGACAACCGAAGCAATGGCCTCGGGTGCCGCTACCGCTAGGGGTTCGGCAATGAGCGACGCTTCCTCTATGGCGACCGGCAGCGGCGCCTGTACTTCGGCTTGCATCCGGCTCGGCGCGGCGACGGCGGCTTCCGGCGTCAGACCGCTATCGGCCACTTCACCCGCTACCGACTTGAGCGCTGCATCACCGCCATTGGCCTCGACCTCACGTCCGCCGGCAGAACGGTCACGACGGCCACCACGACGACCGCGGCGGCGTCCCGGTGAATCCTCGTTGCCGGCTTCGCTGGTGGGCGGCGCAACATTCGTCGCTGCCGGGACGAATGTTTCCGGTACTGCGACGGGTGTTTCCTTGCGCTCGCCGCGATCCGCACGCGGTTCGCCACGCTGGCGACGCGAGTCCTTGTTGTCGCGACCTTCGCGATTTTCGCGGCCCTCACGGCCCTCGCGCGGTTTGCGATTTTCGTCGCGTGCCTGCTGTTGCGGGCGCTGTTCGCGGTTCTCGCGGCCCTCACGGTTTTCGCGTGGCGGACGCTCGCGCTCCTCGTCGCGGCCGTTGCCGCGCTCGCGCCGGGAATCACGGCGCGGCTCACGGCCGTTCTGGTTCGGTGTACTGTTCGCTGCCGCGGGCGTTGCCGCTGCGACCGGAGTGGCAGCCGGCTGGCGGCTCGGGCGCAGCCAGGAAAAGAGGCGGGAGAACAGCCCGTCGTCGACCACCGGCGCCGCCGCTGCCGGCGCCGCCGCTGCCGGCGCTACCGCCGTTTCGCGCACTTTCTCGGCGACGATTGGCGCCGGCTGTGCTGGCGTGATGTTCTTGATGGCTGCTTCCTGGCGCGGCGGCTTGGCTTCGGCGCCGACGCCTTCCGGACGGCCGGCGTCTTCCGGCGGGGCCTCGACCATCTTGTACGAAGGCAGCTGCAGGTCTTCCTGATTGAGGTCGTCGTGACGCAGGCGGACGATGGTGTGCTGCGGGGTTTCCAGATGCACGTTCGGAATCAGCAGCACGTTGACCTTGTGCCGCAGTTCGATGGCCTGGATGTCGGCGCGCTTTTCGTTGAGCAGGAAGGTGGCGACATCGACGGGCACCTGCGTATGCACGGTGGCCGTGTTGTCCTTCATCGCTTCTTCTTCGAGAATGCGCAGGATGTGCAGCGCGGCGGATTCGGCGCTGCGGATGTGGCCGGTGCCGGAACAGCGCGGGCAGGGGATGTAGCTGGTTTCGGCGAGCGCCGGACGCAGGCGCTGGCGCGACAGCTCCATCAGGCCGAAACGGCTGATCTTGCCGGTCTGCACGCGGGCGCGGTCGAAGCGCAGCGCTTCGCGCAGGCGGTTTTCCACCTCGCGCTGGTTGCGCTGGTTTTCCATGTCGATGAAGTCGATGACGATGAGACCGCCGAGGTCGCGCAGACGCAGCTGGCGGGCGGTTTCTTCGGCGGCTTCGAGGTTGGTCTTGTAGGCGGTTTCCTCGATGTCGGCACCGCGCGTCGCGCGTCCCGAGTTGACGTCGACGGCGACCAGCGCTTCGGTATGGTCGATGACGATGGCGCCACCCGACGGCAGATTGACCTGACGCGAGTAGGCCGACTCGATCTGGTGTTCGATCTGGAAACGCGAGAACAGCGGTACGTCGTCGCGGTAGCGCTTGATGCGATTGACGTTGCCCGGCATCACATGACTCATGAACTGCTGTGCCTGCTCGAACACTTCGTCGGTGTCGATCAGGATTTCGCCGATATCGGGCTGGAAGTAGTCGCGGATGGCGCGGATGACCAGACTGCCTTCCTGATAGATCAGGAAAGCGCCTTTCTGCTGGTTGGCGGCTCCGTCGATCGCCTTCCACAGCTGCATCAGGTAGTTGAGGTCCCACTGCAGTTCTTCGGCGCCACGACCAATAGCAGCGGTACGCGCGATCAGACTCATGCCCGACGGCGTCTGCAACTGGTCCATGATTTCGCGCAGTTCAGCGCGTTCGTCACCCTCGACGCGGCGCGAAACGCCACCGCCACGGGGGTTGTTCGGCATCAACACCAGATAGCGGCCGGCGAGGCTGACGAAAGTCGTCAGCGCAGCGCCCTTGTTGCCACGTTCGTCCTTGTCGACCTGGACGATCAGTTCCTGGCCCTCGCGCAAGGCTTCGCGAATGGTTGCCTTGCTACCTTCGACACCCGGCTGGAAAAATGCGCGCGAGACCTCCTTGAAAGGAAGAAAGCCGTGCCGTTCGGCGCCGTAATCGATAAAGGCAGCTTCGAGACTGGGCTCGATGCGGGTGATGATTCCCTTGTAAATGTTGCTCTTGCGTTGTTCCTTGGCGGCCGACTCGATATCGAGGTCGATCAGTTTCTGACCATCTACTATCGCGACACGTAGTTCTTCGACCTGTGTCGCGTTGAAAAGCATGCGTTTCATCAGCTTGGCTCCCGCGCGCTGGAACGGGGGGAGCGCCTTGTGCAGGCAGCGACGGATTAGTTGTGATCAGGATGCTTCATGGGCTTTCCGGTTTGCCAACTAAAGAAGTGTCTCGCTGTTTATTTTACTTTTTCGAGCCCTGAAACCCAGGGCCGGGAAATCTGCTTGGGGCGGTCCGCACGTGCTGGGCGCGCGCAAATGAAGTAGTATCGCTACTTGTGGTGAGCGTACTTAACCAGGTGATTTGCGCAGGAAGATCTCGCGCAGATCGGCGCGAGCGGGGATGCTGAGGCCTGCCGGAAAATACGTCACGATCATCCTGCAATCGGCGCCGTTCGACGGTCTCACGGGTCAGCGCCCCTTTCCATCCGAGACGCAAATCCACTCCAGTATATAAAACAATGGTCGAAGTTGGCAAAAATTCCGTAATAAAGACCATCGTCAGCGAAGAAGAGCAGGGCCAGAGACTCGATAACTACCTGTTGCGAGTCTGCAAAGGTGTTCCACGCAGTCATCTCTACCAGATTGTGCGCAGTGGCGAAGTCCGCGTTAACAGCGGTCGCGTTGCCGTGTCCTATCGGCTGCGCAGCGGCGATATCTTGCGCATTCCTCCCTTGCGCATGGCCGAGCGCAAAAGCGAGCGCGAGAACGAGATCATTGACGGTGCGGCGATCAAGGCCGAGCTCCCGATCCTGTTCGAGGACGAAGCGCTGCTGGCCATCGACAAGCCCGCCGGGATCGCCGTGCATGGCGGTAGCGGCGTCAGTTTCGGCGTCATCGAAGCTTTGCGCCGGCAGCGGCCGCAGGCGCGCTTCCTCGAACTCGCGCATCGTCTTGACCGCGAGACTTCCGGTGTCCTGCTTGTCGGCAAGAAGCGATCGGCGCTCAATGCCCTGCACGATCTTTTTCGTAGCGGTGGGCGATCCGGAGGCGCCGTCGACAAGCGCTACTGGGTGCTGGTTGTCGGGCGCTGGATGGATCCCTTGCGCAACGTCCGCCTGCCGCTACTGAAATACGATCTGCCCTCGGGCGAAAAGCGCGTGCGCGTTGCCGACGAGGGCAAGGCTTCGCACACGGTGTTCCGCCTGCTGGCGCGCTGGAAGGGTTTCAGCCTGCTTGAGGCCGAACTGAAGACCGGGCGCACGCACCAGATACGCGTGCATCTGGCGCATCTGGGCTACCCGATTGCCGGCGACGAGAAATACGGCGATTTCGCACGCAACCGTGAGCTGCAGCGCGACGGGCTCAAGCGCATGTTCCTGCACGCGCGCAGCATGCGGCTGCCGCATCCGGCGAGCGGCGAGACACTTGAGCTCGAATCGTCGCTGCCAACGGCGCTTGCTTCTTTCCTTCAGCATCTGTCGCAGCACGACGCCCAGGATTATGGCCAAACGTTTTGAATTACTGGTGTTCGACTGGGATGGCACTCTCCTCGATTCGGCCGCCGCCATTGTTACCTCGATCCAGGCGGCGTGCCGTGACCTTGATCTGCCGGTGCCGCCGGAACAGCGCGCACGGCATGTGATCGGTCTGGGCCTGCACGACGCGCTGCTCTATGCCGCGCCCGACTTGCCGGAAGAGAGTTATCCGAAGATCGTCGAGCGCTACCGTTTTCACTACCTGTCGCGCGACCACGAACTGGAGCTGTTTCCCGGTGCTGCAGCGCTTGTTGCCGAACTGTCGGAAGCGGGCTTTACGCTTGCTGTCGCCACCGGCAAGAGTCGGCAAGGCCTGGAGCGCGCGCTATGCGCCAGCGGGCTCGGCCGTTTCTTTGCGGCAACGCGCTGTGCCGACGAATGTCACTCGAAACCGCATCCGCAGATGCTCGAGGAATTGATGGATGAGCTTTCGGTGGCGCCCGGACGAACGCTAATGATCGGCGATACCACGCACGATCTGCAGATGGCGATCAATGCTGGTGTCGGCTCTCTTGCGGTAACGCATGGCGCGCATCCGGCGGCGGATCTCGCGGCCTTGACGCCGCTCGCCTGCGTTGACGATATCGACGAAATGGCCGCATGGTTGCGCAGGAACGCGTGATTTGCCGGTCGGCCGATCTGGTCGAGGGCAGTCGTGGTGTACGTTTCAAGGTCATGGTTTACGGCAAGGAAGAGCCCGCTTTCGCTATCCGTTTCCACGGCCGTGTCCATGCGTATTTCAACCGCTGCAGCCATGTTCCGGTCGAACTCGACTGCCGTCCGGGCGAATTCTTCGATGATTCCAAGCTATACTTGATTTGCTCAATGCATGGAGCGCTCTACGCACCCGAGAGTGGGCGCTGTCTTGGCGGACGTTGCCAGGGGCGCGGCCTGATCCCGGTCGCGGTCGAGGAGCGTGACGATTTTGTCCTTCTTATCCCGAACGAGTAAGACATTGGAAACCCCGCAAAACGACCCGCAATGGGAACGACAGCTGCTGGAAAAGATCGCTTTTTCCACCCTGCAGGAACAAAAAGCCAAGCGGCGCTGGGGGATTTTCTTCAAGCTCGCGGTACTTGCCTATCTGGTCGCGGTGCTGGTGCTGGTGGTCGATTGGGGTGATTCCGAAAAGCTTGCTGACGGCAGGCACACGGCGGTCGTCTATCTGCATGGCGTCATCGAGCCGACTGGTGAGGCCAGTGCCGAAAAGATCACGGGCGCCCTGCAGGCGGCCTACGAAGACAAGGGTACTGCCGGAATCGTCCTGCGCATCAACAGTCCCGGTGGCAGCCCGGTGCAGTCGGGAATCATCCACGATGAAATCCTGCGTTTGCGCGCCAAGCACCCGGACATCCCGCTCTATGCCGTGGTTGAGGATATCTGCGCCTCGGGCGGTTATTACGTGGCGGTTGCTGCTGACCGCATCTACGTCAATCGCGCCAGCATCGTCGGATCGATCGGCGTGTTGATGGACGGCTTTGGCTTTACCGGCACAATGGACAAGCTGGGTGTTGAACGGCGCCTGCTCACCGCCGGCGAAAACAAGGGCTTTCTCGATCCTTTCTCGCCGCAGGACGAGAAGCAGAAAGCACACGCGCGGCTGCTGCTCGGCGAGATTCACAAGCAGTTCATCGAAGTCGTTCGCCAGGGGCGCGGCAAGCGCCTCAAGGAAACGCCGGAGATGTTCTCGGGCCTGATGTGGGCGGGCAGCCAGAGCATCCAGCTCGGTCTGTCCGACGATTACGGTACCGTCGATTCGGTCGCGCGCGACGTGGTCAAGGCCGAGAAACTGCTCGATTACTCGGTCAAGGACAACATCGCCGAACGCTTTGCCAAGCGTCTTGGCGCTGACGTGGCGCGCAATCTGAGCTTCGGCCTGCTCGGCGGCGGCGAGCAGACGCAGCTGCGCTAGGCGATCCTTCGTCAGGCCTGCAGCAGAAATACTGCGGGCCGGCGTTCAATGTCCGGCGGACCCAGCCGGCGCCATTCGGCAAGCGTCCGCGTGGCAAGATACTCGCTCGGCAGGGTGATATCGGCGGCGATACAGAGGCGTGATGTCTCAGCGCAGGCGGCGAGCATCGCAGCGAACAGCTGCCGGTTGCGATACGGCGTTTCGATGAAAATCTGCGTCCGCACTTGCCGCCGCGATTCTCTTTCCAGTTCGCGCAAACGTTGCGCACGCGCCTCGTCCTTGACCGGCAGATAGCCATGGAAGGCGAACTGCTGTCCGCACAGTCCTGACGCCATCAGGGCGAGTAGTAGCGACGACGGGCCGACCAATGGAACGACACGGATTGCGTGCTGGTGTGCCAGTTCGACCAGCGCTGCGCCGGGATCTGCAACGCCCGGGCAGCCGGCTTCGGAGACCAGGCCGACGTCATTACCGCTCAGAAGGGGTTGCAGCAGCGCCGGCAAATCGGCCGGACGCGTGTGCTCGTTGAGTTCGTGAATGGCGATTTCGGCCAGCGGCCGTGTGACAGGCAAGCTCTTCAGGAAAGCGCGCGCGCTCTTGGCATTTTCGGCAACAAAAAAGGCGAGGCTTTGTGCGGTGGCGAGCACCGTGGCTGGCAGGACCGCTACCGGTGCTGTTGGACCCAAGGGTACCGGGATCAGATAAAGTGTGCCAATCTTCACAATATGGGTGAGAAGTGAGCCGTAATACTATGATTAAATAATGTTAACGCCTTCTTCGATAAGCATGTCGCAAAGCGCGATCAGCGGCAGGCCGATCAGCGCATTGGGGTCTTCGCCTTCCATCCGGTCGATCAGTGCGATGCCGAGACCTTCCGACTTGGCACTGCCAGCGCAGTTGTAGGGCTGTTCGCGATGCAGGTAGCGCTCGATGGCGGCGTCGTCGACCTGGCGAAAGCCGACCAGCGTCGGCACGCCACGTAGCTGCACGCGCCCGCTCGCAGCATTGAACAGGCACAGTCCGGTGAAGAAATTTACCTGACGACCGCGCAAGTTCTGCAACTGGCGAACGGCGTTGGCATGATTGCCGGGCTTGCCGAAAATCTGTCCGTCGAGGCAGGCGACCTGATCGCTGCCGATGATCAGCGCCGACGGGAAACGGGCGGCAACAGCGCGCGCCTTGGCTTCGGCCAGGCGCAGGGCAGTCGCTTCCGGCGACTCGCCGGCGAGCGCGCTTTCATCGACGTCCGGATTGGCAGTAGTGAAAGGCAGGCCAAGACGGGCGAGCAGTTCACGGCGGAACGGCGAGGTCGAGGCGAGGACGAGCGGTGACGTATTCATGGCGAGTCAGAAAGCAGGCGCAGGGAAGGGTGAGTCGGCCCACAGTGAGGGGGCGGAATGTCTGAATGCGGTGGCAAAGGTCCGGTGCTTGCCGCGTTACATGACCGGGCGGGCTGCGGTGCCGGCTTCGGGCCATGGCTGGGTTTCTGCGCGGCCGGCAAATTCGCGCGAGGGGCGGCAATTGAGATGTCTTCAGCCCGTTCGGGTGAGCTGCCTGTCAGCCGGCGCCTGATGCGCGCAATATGCTCAGACGCTGCTGGACTTCGAAAGCCGAAAATAATATCATGCGCCCCCTATGTCGCAACAGATCGTGATTGACAGTCTGGCATTCGTGCAGGAAGCAGGTTCGCTGCAGGGCGAATTGCGGATTGCGCAACTGTCCCGGACCCACGACTGGCTGGCGCAAACCAGCGGTGCCGTTGCCTATCGCGTAAGCGCGGTGAGTGGCGAGCGTGGTCAGTCGCAGCTGAAGATTGAGGTCGATGGAGTGCTTCAGTTGCGTTGTCAGCGTTGTCTGGAAGCGATGGAGTATTCCTTGCAACTGAACAGCCGCATCGAGTTGGTCAGTAGCGAAGCAGAGATAACGCAGGAAGAGCTCGAAGACGATTCGAGGGATTATCTTCCGGCGCAGCAGGAACTCGACGTTGTGGCGCTGATCGAGGACGAGATCATTCTCGCCCTGCCGTTTGCGCCACGACATGAAAGTTGTTCTGTGCCCTTAGCCGGGCCGAGAACCAGTAAAGTTTTACCCTTTGCCGCGCTGGCAGCCCTCAAGGGCAAGCCGGCCTGAATTTGACGACAGGAGCAAGTCATGGCTGTTCAACAGAACAAGAAGTCCCCCTCGAAGCGCGGTATGCACCGTGCGCACGATTTTCTGACCAACCCGCCGCTGGCTGTTGAAGCGACGACGGGCGAGGTGCACCTGCGCCATCACGTCAGCCCCTCGGGTACCTATCGCGGCAAGAAGGTCGTCAAGGCCAAGGGCGAGTAAGCTGCCGGATTCGGGCAGGCAGGCCGCCTATCGGGCGTGCCGCCTGCCCTTTCTTTTGCGCATTTAATTCATGACCATTACTGTCGCCATTGATTGCATGGGCGGAGATCACGGCCCGGCAGTCACGGTTCCGGCGGCACTCGCTTTCGTCCGCGCTAACGCGGATGCCCGCGTCGTCCTCGTCGGTCCGGAAGAGACGCTCCGCTCCTGTCTGGGTGGCGCGGTTCATGAGCGCGTGACTCTGCGTCATGCGACTCAGGTAGTGGGCATGGACGAGCCGCCTTCGCTCGCCTTGCGCAGCAAGAAGGATTCGTCGATGCGCGTAGCGATCGATCTGGTGCGTCAGGGCGAGGCCGATGCCTGCGTTTCTGCCGGCAATACCGGTGCGCTGATGGCGATTTCGCGCTTCGTACTGAAGATGCTGCCCGGTATCGACCGGCCGGCAATCTGTGCGGCCTTGCCGACGATGACCGGCCACACGCACGTGCTTGACCTCGGCGCGAACGTCGACTGTTCGCCGGAGCATCTGCTGCAGTTCGGTCTGATGGGCGCGTCGCTGGTCAGTGCGATCGAGCACCATGAGCGGCCGACGGTCGGCATCCTCAACATCGGCGAGGAAGAGATCAAGGGCAACGACGTCGTCAAGCGCGCCGCCGAGTTGCTGCGTGACTCCGGGCTCAATTTCATCGGCAACGTCGAAGGCGACGGCCTGTACAAGGGTGACGCCGAAGTTGTCGTGTGTGACGGCTTCGTCGGCAATGTTGCCTTGAAGTCGTCGGAGGGGCTGGCGCAGATGCTCGGCGCTTTTCTGCGCGAGGAATTCGGACGCAGCACCCTGTCGCGCATCGCCGCGCTGCTGGCCATGCCGGTACTCAAGCGCTTCAAGAACCGGCTTGATCACCGGCGTTACAACGGTGCCTGTCTGCTCGGCCTGAAGGGGATTGTCGTCAAGAGTCACGGCTCGGCCGACGTCTTCGGCTACGGTTTTGCCATCAGTCGCGCTGCCGATGCGGCACGCACCGGCGTTCTTGCCCGCATCAGCGAGCGCGTCGCGCAACTGCACCCGCAACTGGAGACCGCCTGATGTTCGCCAGAATCGCCGGTACGGGTAGCTACCTGCCCGGAACGCCCGTCACCAATGACGATCTCGTGGCGCGCGGTATCGATACCAGCGATGAGTGGATTGCGACGCGCACCGGCATCCGCTCGCGCCATCTGGCGCCGCCGGAAACCAGCAGCAGCGATCTTGCCTACGAAGCCAGCCTGCGCGCGCTCGCCAGCGCCGGTGTCGATGCGTCGGAAATCGACCTGATCGTCGTCGCCACGTCGACGCCCGATTACGTCTTTCCCAGCGTCGCCTGCCTGCTGCAGGGACGCCTTGGCAACCGTGGCGCCACGGCCTTTGACGTGCAGGCTGTGTGTAGCGGCTTTATCTATGCGCTGACCATCGCCGAGAAGTTTATCCGCGCCGGCGGTCATCGCCGCGCGCTGGTCGTCGGCGCCGAAGTCTTTTCGCGCATTCTCGACTGGCAGGATCGTTCGACCTGCGTGCTCTTTGGTGATGGCGCTGGCGCCGTCGTCCTGGAGGCCGCCGAAAAGCCGGGAATCCTGGCTTCGGCGCTGCACGCCGATGGCGCGCACCACGGCATCCTCTCGGTTCCCGGCAACGTCTGTGGCGGGAAGGTGATCGGCGATCCCTTCCTGCGCATGGACGGTCAGGCGGTCTTCCGTTTCGCGGTGCGCGTTCTCTCGGAAGTGGCCGGCGAATGCTGCGCCAGCGCTGGCGTTGCGCCGGCCGACATCGACTGGCTGATCCCGCATCAGGCCAATATGCGCATCATCGAGGCGACGGCGCGCAAGCTCGGTCTGGGCATGGAGCGCGTGATCGTCACGGTGGATGATCATGGCAATACCTCGGCAGCGTCGGTGCCGCTGGCGCTTGACGCCGCAGTGCGCGATGGCCGTGTGCAACGCGGACAGAAAGTGCTGCTTGAAGGTGTCGGTGGCGGCTTTACCTGGGGTGCCGTCCTGCTTGAGTTTTAGACGCGACAGTCTGCTGCCGCTGCGGGCAGGGTGCTGGCCGGGTCGTTTTGCTTGAATACTGTTTTCGCTGTCTTGCCAATGCTTGTGGGGAGTCTCAGTTGACATTCGCTTTCGTATTTCCGGGGCAGGGTTCGCAGTCGGTGGGCATGATGGCCGCCTACGGCGACGCTGCCATCGTCCGTTCAACGTTTGCCGAAGCTTCGGCCGCGCTCGGTGAAGACCTCTGGCAACTGGTTGCCGAGGGGCCAGCCGAAGCGCTCGCGCTGACCGTCAACACGCAACCGGTGATGCTGACCGCCGGCATTGCCGCCTATCGCCTGTGGCTCGAGAAGGGTGGTCGCGAGCCGGCGGTGCTGGCCGGACACAGCCTTGGCGAATACGCCGCGCTGGTCGCCGCTGGCGTCATCGAGTTCGCCGATGCGGTGCCGTTGGTGCGTTTGCGCGCTGCGGCGATGCAGGAAGCTGTACCGGCCGGAACCGGCGCCATGGCGGCGATCCTCGGCCTCGACGACGAAGGAATCAGCGCTGCCTGCGCCGAAGCTGCGGCCGCAGTTGGCGGCGGCGAAGTCGTTGAGGCGGTCAATTTCAACGCGCCCGGACAGACGGTGATCGCCGGCAACAAAGCCGCGGTCGAAGCCGCCTGCGCGCTGTGCAAGACGCGTGGTGCCAAGCGCGCGGTGCTGCTGCCGGTCTCGGCACCATTCCATTCTTCGCTGATGCGTCCGGCGGCCGAACGGCTGGCCGTCGGTCTGGCGTCAGTCAAATTTGCCGCGCCGCGCATCCCGGTAGTCAATAACGTTGATGCGCGCGTCGAAAGCGATCCGGAAGTGATTCGCGCCGCCCTCGTTCGCCAGGCGTGTTCGCCGGTGCGCTGGGTCGACAGCATCCGGGCGATCGCCGCGCTTGGCGTCGGCACGATCGCCGAATGCGGTCCGGGCAAGGTTCTCGCCGGTCTGAGCAAGCGATGCGCCGATGGCGTCACGGGGCTTGCACTTGCCGATCTGGCTGCCATCGAGGCAGCGCTGTCTACGCTGGAGTAATTCCCGATGCTCAACGGAAAAGTTGCACTCGTCACCGGCGCTTCGCGTGGCATCGGTCAGGCCATTGCGCTTGAGCTGGGCCGTCTCGGCGCGACCATCGTCGGTACCGCGACCAGCGAGGAGGGCGCAGCCCGCATCAGTGCCTATCTTGCTCTTGCCGGAGTCAAGGGCGAGGGGGCCGTGCTTGAGGTTCGCGACCAGGCACAGATCGAGGCGGTGCTCGGACAGATCGAAAAGACGCATGGCGCCGTCGGTATTCTGGTCAACAACGCTGGCATCACGCGCGACAATCTGGCCCTGCGCATGAAGGAAGAAGAGTGGGATGCGGTGCTCGACACTAACCTGAAAGCCGTCTTCCGCCTGTCGAAGGCGGTGATGCGCGGCATGATGAAGGCACGCAACGGGCGCATCATCAACGTGACTTCGGTGGTCGGTCACTCCGGCAATCCGGGACAGGCGAACTATTGCGCCGCCAAGGCGGGCGTTGCCGGCATGAGCCGCTCGCTGGCACGCGAACTCGGCAGCCGCAACATTACGGTCAATTGCGTTGCGCCGGGCCTGATCGCCACCGACATGACGCACGCGCTTGACGAAAAATTGAAAGAGTCGATGCTGGCGGGTATTCCGCTGGCGCGCCTCGGTACTCCGGGAGACGTGGCGGCAGCGGTCGCCTTCCTGGCATCGCCGGGCGCGGCTTACATTACCGGCACGACGATTCACGTCAACGGTGGCATGGTGATGGAGTAAAAGGTGTTGTGGACGGCCGGTGAGCATTTGGTGCGCGTCGGTCGATTTGGTAGAATGCTGCGGTTTGATTCAAACCGGCAATCAGGGAAGGAGCCCTAAAAATGGAAAACATTGAACAGCGCGTCAAGAAGATCGTTGCCGAACAACTCGGTGTGAATGAGGCTGACATCAAGAACGAATCCTCGTTCGTTGACGATCTCGGTGCAGACTCGCTGGATACGGTTGAACTGGTGATGGCGCTCGAAGAAGAATTCGAGTGTGAGATTCCCGACGAAGAAGCCGAGAAGATCACGACGGTTCAGCAAGCCATCGACTACGTCGTCGCTCACCCGAAGTAATTGTTGTTGCGGGGAAATTTCCCGCAGTCTCGAAGCCGGGCCGGCTCTGTTCCGAGTGGCAGGTCCGGTTGCCGGCTTAGCCGGCTTTGCATCGCGCGGACCGGTTTCTGGTGGATTATTTTCGGCAGATCCGCATCCGGCTGATTCATTTCATGTACCGTGCGCAGCAGTGTCCGGTCGTCCATTTTTTTCCGGGAGCAGAAGTTGACGCGCCGAAGAGTAGTCATTACTGGCCTTGGTATCGTTTCTCCGGTCGGCAACTCCGTCGACGAGGCATGGCAGAACATTGTCGCCGGACGCTCGGGTATTGATCACATCAAGAGCTTCGACACGGCAAACTTTCCGGTAAAGATTGCCGGCGAGGTCAAGGGCTTCGACGTCTCCGAATACATCGCGCCGAAAGATGCGCGGCGGATGGATACTTTCATTCACTACGGGCTGGCGGCCGGTGTGCAGGCGATCCGCGATGCCGGTCTGGTGGCGCACCCCGATGACGCGGAGCGCTTTGGCGTCGCTATCGGTTCGGGTATCGGTGGCCTGCCGCTGATCGAGTCGACGCACGACGACTATCTCGGCGGCGGTGTACGCAAGGTTTCGCCGTTCTTCGTTCCCGGTTCGATCATCAACATGATCTCGGGCAACCTGTCGATCATGTACGGCTACAAGGGTCCGAACATCTCGCTGGTCACCGCCTGCAGCACCGGTACGCACAGCATTGGTGAAGCGGCGCGCATCATCGAGTACGGCGACGCCGACGTGATGATCGCCGGTGGTGCCGAATCGACGGTGTCGCCGCTCGGCCTCGGTGGTTTCTGTGCCGCACGCGCGCTGTCGACGCGCAACGACGATCCGGCGACGGCGAGTCGCCCGTGGGATCGCGACCGCGACGGCTTTGTTCTCGGCGAAGGTGCCGGCGTTGTCGTGCTCGAAGAATTCGAACGTGCGCGCGCTCGTGGCGCTCGTATTTACGGCGAACTCGTCGGTTATGGCCGTAGCGCCGACGCGCACCATATCACCGCGCCCTGTGACGACGGCGAGGGTGCTGCACGCTGTATGCTGGCCGCGCTGCGCAATGCCGGACTCAATCCCGGTGACGTGCAATACCTCAACGCACACGGCACCTCGACGCCGCTCGGCGATCTCGCCGAGACGATCGCCGTCAAGCGTGCCTTCGGTGATTACGCCGGGAAACTGGTGGTCAATTCGACCAAGTCGATGACCGGGCACCTGCTCGGTGCCGCCGGTGGCATCGAGGCGGTGTTCTCGACACTCGCGATCTATCACCAGATCTCGCCGCCGACGATCAACATCTTCAACCAGGATGAGCGTTGCGGCCTCGATTATTGCGCCAACGAGGCGCGGTCGATGCCGATCGACGTGGCGCTGTCGAACTCCTTCGGCTTTGGTGGCACCAACGGAACGGTGGTCATCCGGCGGATCTGATCCGCAGACGGCCCCTTGCACCATCGACGCTGCTTCGATGGTGCAAGGGCCGAGCATCGTTCGGCTGCGCTCTTCGCGCAGCCTGCTCGTCTTCCTGACGGCATTTCATTGCCTCGCCGCGCTCAGCCTCTGGGCGCCCGCGTGGTCCATCTGGCTGGCGCTCTTGCTCAACGCGCTTGTTGGTCTGTCGCTGTGGCGCAGCACCCGGTCAGCGGACATCTCGGCCTTGCGTCTGGAAGCCAGTGGCCAGTTGTCGGTTGCCGACGCTTCGGGTGTGTGGCAAAGCGGCAAGGTGTCGCCAGACAGCGCCGTTCTACCGTTCCTGATCGTGCTTCGATGGTGCGGCCCGACGAGCGAGTCAGCGACGGTTGCTCGGCGCAGCCTGCGCACCCTGGTCCTGCCGGCCGACGCCCTGGTGGACGCCAGCCAGTTCCGCACATTGAGCGTCTGGCTGCGCTGGCGCGCCGGCGCTAGCGGCGCAAGGAACGCCTGAGGATCGTCGGCCTCGCTTGCGGCAACAGGTCGGGGTAGTCGCGGCTGTAGTGCAATCCGCGGCTCTCGTGGCGACGCAGGGCGCAACGCACGATCAGGTCGGCCGTGACGACGAGGTTGCGCAACTCGATCAGATCGTGGCTGACGCGGAAGTTCGAATAAAACTCTTCAATCTCGTTTTTGAGCAGGCGGATGCGGTGCTGCGCGCGTTGCAGGCGCTTGGTCGTGCGCACGATGCCGACGTAGTCCCACATGAAGCGGCGCAGTTCGTCCCAGTTGTGGGCAATGACGATTTCCTCGTCCGGATCGCCGACACGACTGGCGTCCCAGGCCGGCAGTGCAGGGATCGACAGCTTGCCTTGCGCGAGGATGTCCTGCACCGCGGCTTGCGAGAAGACCAGGCACTCGAGCAGCGAGTTGCTGGCCAGTCGGTTGGCGCCGTGCAGTCCGGTGCACGAGGCCTCGCCCGCGGCATAGAGGCCGGGCAGGTCGGTGCGTGCGTGCAGGTCGGTGACAATGCCACCGCAGGTGTAGTGGGCTGCCGGGACGACCGGGATGGGCGCACGCGTGATGTCGATACCCAGTTCCAGGCAGCGCGCGAGGATGTTCGGGAAATGCTCGCTGAGAAAAGCCGCCGGTTTGTGCGAGATATCGAGGTAGACGCAATCGAGGCCGCGTTTCTTCATCTCGAAGTCGATCGCGCGGGCGACGACGTCGCGCGGCGCCAGTTCGGCGCGGGGGTCGTGCGCCGGCATGAAACGCGTGCCGTCGGGTAGGCGCAGCAGGCCACCTTCGCCGCGTACCGCCTCGGAGATGAGGAAGGACTTGGCCTGCGGGTGATACAGACAGGTCGGATGAAACTGGATGAACTCCATGTTGGCGACGCGACAGCCTGCGCGCCAGGCCATGGCGATGCCGTCGCCGGTCGAGGTGTCCGGGTTGGTCGTATACAGATAGACCTTGCCGGCGCCGCCGGTTGCGATCAGCGTGTGTGGCGCGCCGACGGTGACGACTTCGCCACTTTCGGTATTCAGCACATAAGCACCGTAGCAGCGGTTTTCGCCGAGCCCGAGTTTGCCGCCGGTGATCAGGTCGATCGCGATGTGGTTTTCAAGGATCGTGATGTTCGGGTGGCGGCGAAGCTTCGGCGTCAGTGTTTCCTGGACGGCGAGGCCGGTGGCGTCGGCAACGTGGATGACGCGGCGGGCGCTATGGCCACCCTCGCGCGTCAGGTGGTAGCCCTTTTCGTCGCGCGAGAAAGGGACGCCTTGCTCGATCAGCCAGTCGATCGCCACGCGGCCGTTCTCGACGACGAAGCGCGTCGCCTTGGCGTCGTTGAGATCGGCGCCAGCGGTGAAAGTGTCGCGGATGTGTGCCTCGATCGAGTCGCGGCTGTCGAGCACTGCGGCGATGCCGCCCTGGGCCCAGCTGGAAGCGCTATCTTCGAGCGTGCGTTTGCTGATGACGGCAACGCGATGGGTCTCGGCCAGCCGCAGCGCCGCCGATTGTCCGGCAAGGCCGCTGCCGATGATGAGTACGTCGAAGCGAAGCGCCACTTGACAGGCTCCGTCGAAAAAAGGGTGAAAACTATAGCACGCTGGCGCCGGCAGGGGCGCGGCCTTCCTTGACCTGGCTTCATTCCCGTGCGCATGTCGGCAGCTTGCCCGGATTTATGCCAATATCAAATTCTCGGCCGGGCAGGGAGGTTGCGATATACTCATCCGTATCGATGCTTGTTTTCGGGGATTCAAAAGGCATGAGCGAACGCGAAACAGACCAGAAATTGGTCGAACGCGCACAAGGCGGCGACAAATATGCATTCGATATCTTAGTCGCCAAGTACCAGCGCAAGCTGGGGCGTCTGCTTTCGCGCTTCATTCGCGATCAGGCGGAAGTCGAGGATGTCGCCCAGGAGGCGTTCATCAAGGCCTATCGGGCCTTGCCGTCGTTTCGTGGTGACAGTGCCTTTTACACTTGGCTCTACCGGATCGGCATCAATACCGCCAAGAATTACCTCGTTGCGCAAGGCCGGCGGGCGCCGACCTCGACCGGATTCGATTCCGAAGAGGCTGAAGGCTTTGACGATGCTGATCAGTTGCGCGACATCAATACGCCGGAAAGCCTGTTGCAGTCGAAGCAGGTTGGCGAGACCGTCAACGCCGCCATGGAGGCTCTGCCCGACGAGTTGCGCACGGCGATCGTGCTGCGCGAGCTCGAAGGACTGAGCTACGAGGAAATCGCCGTAGCGATGGGCTGTCCGATCGGTACCGTGCGCTCGCGCATCTTCCGCGCCCGCGAATCAGTGGCGGCGCGCCTGCGGCCGCTGCTGGCAACGGCGCCCGACCGTCGCTGGTAATCGCCACCGGCAGCAGAGAAGGGTGGAAACTGACCATGCACGAAGCCAGCGGAACCATCGTTGCCCTTGATGGCGACTTCGCCATCGTTCGTCTCGAAGCGAGCGGCGGCTGCGGTCGTTGCCATGAACCCGGCGGTTGCGGCGGCGGCGCGAACATCGGACGAATGCTCTGCAGCAGCGAGTCGCGCGACTTTCGTGCGCTCAATCCCGAGTGTGTTCCGGTGGGGGCCAGCATCCGCCTGGCGATTGCCGATGGCGCGGTTCGCCGCAGCGCCGTGCTCGCCTACGGCATTCCCCTCGTCGCGCTGTTCGCCGGCGCACTGGCCGGAGGCGCACTCGCCGGTGAGGCTGGCAGCATCGGCGGCGCCTTGGCGGGAATCGTCGCGGGCTGGTTCGTCCTGCGCCGCGACCGCAAGGTTTCCGCAGCCGATCCGGCGATGCAGCCGGTGATCCGGCCGGCTTCGGCTGCCGGACGCGCGGCCTGACTGAAGGCTGCGGGCGGCATCGGCGGCCCTGTTTCTGCCGGGCTGCGGGCAAGGAGTCTTGCCCTTGAGTTTCCGAGTTTCGGCCGTATTGTCGACGGAGCGTCTTTCAGTCCAGATCAGGAGGTAGTGCTGCTTATGAAAAAACTTCTCGCAGCGTTTCTTTTCTTCTCTGTTTCCTTTGTCGCCCAGGCGCAGACCAGAGGTTTGCCCGATTTCACCGAACTGGTCGAGAAACAGGGAGCTGCCGTCGTCAATATCAGCACGACGCAGATCGTCCGCGGCAACGCGCGCGGTGCGCAGGTCTTCCCGTTTGACGACGATGACCCGATGGCGGATCTGTTCCGCCGTTTCATGCCGAATCCGCACGGCGGTCTTGGCTCGCCCGGGGGGGCGCGTGAATTCGAAAGCCGCTCGCTCGGCTCCGGATTCATCGTCAGTGCCGACGGTTACATCCTGACCAATGCCCACGTCGTCGATTCGGCAGACGAGATCGCGGTCAAGCTGACCGACAAGCGCGAATTCAAGGCGCGCGTCATCGGTGCCGACAAGCGTACCGACGTGGCGCTGATCAAGATCGACGCCGGCGGCCTGCCGGTCGTCCGCCTCGGTGATCCGAGCGCCTTGCGCGTCGGCGAATGGGTCGTCGCCATCGGCTCGCCCTTCGGTTTCGAGAACAGCGTCACTGCCGGTATCGTCAGTGCCAAGGGGCGTTCGCTGCCGCAGGAAAACCTCGTTCCCTTCATCCAGACCGACGTCGCCATCAATCCGGGTAACTCCGGTGGTCCGCTGTTCAACATGAAGGGCGAGGTCGTCGGCATCAACTCGCAGATTTACAGCCGGTCGGGCGGCTTCATGGGAATTTCCTTCGCCATTCCGATCGACGTGGCCATGGACGTGCAGGCGCAACTGAAGTCGACCGGCAAGGTCAGCCGCGGACGTCTCGGCGTCGTCATCCAGGAAGTGAGCAAGGATCTCGCCGATTCCTTCGGTTTGTCGAAGGCGCAAGGCGCTGCCGTCAGTGCGGTGGAGAAGGGCGGTCCGGCCGACAAGGCGGGGATCGAGGCGGGTGACGTCATCCTCAAGTTCGAGGGACGGCCGGTGATCAGTTCCGGCGATCTGCCGCGCGTCGTCGGCTCGGTCAAGCCGGGAACGCGTGTCACCGTGCAGGTCTGGCGCAAGGGCGCGGCGCGCGATATCGCCGTCACCGTCGGTGAAACGGCGGAAGAGAAGGTCGCCGTTCGTCCCGGTCGCAAAGGCGCGCAAGCCGATTCGCCGAACAACCGTTACGGGCTCGGTGTTAGCGAACTGACGCCCGAACAGAGGCGCGAGTTGAAGATCGGCGGCGGCTTGCTGGTCGAGGAGGTGCGCGGCAATCTGGCGCGCGCCGACCTGCGTCCCGGCGACATCTTGCTGGCGATCATCGCGCGCGGCGTCACCACTGAACTGAAGACGGTCGACCAGTTCAACAAGCTGCTCGGTCAGCTTGAACGCAATGCCGGCATCACCCTGCTGGTGCGGCGTGGCGAACTGCAGACTTTCGTTACCATCAAACCACCGGCCGAGCGCAAGAACGACTGAAATGGCTGCACCGATCTGCCTGACGCTGCTTTCACGTAGCTACTGTCACCTCTGCCACGACATGGAAGTGGCGCTGGTGCCCTTGGCCGGCGAGTTCGGCGTCGATGTCGAAGTGCTCGACGTCGACGCCGATGAGTCGCTGGTCGCGCAATATGACGAACTGGTGCCGGTTCTGCTGCACCAGGGGCGCGAACTTTGTCACTATCACCTTGATACTGCCTTGGTTCGCGCCTATCTTGCCGGGCTGGCAGCAAAGGTCTGACCGCCAGCCTGGGCGCTAAATCGCGGTATAATCCGCCGCCACTCTCCGCTCGCTTCGCGCGCCGGCCGCCGCCTTCATGGCCTGAACGAAGCCGTTCCCGGTGCCGTCTCCAAAACGTTCCAGCCTAGTCTTGCCGGGTCCGGCGGCGCACTCCGGCGTGTCGCGGCGAATATCGTTGCCGTGCAGCGATTACGAGAAAATAACATAAACGAATTAATGAGTTGTGACTTTTGCTTAAAGTCATTTCTCGAAATTGAAAACGACAGGACGCATGCAACACATCCGCAATTTCTCCATCATCGCGCACATTGACCACGGCAAATCGACGCTGGCCGACCGCATCATCCACCTCTGCGGCGGTCTGTCTGACCGCGAGATGGAGGCGCAGGTGCTCGATTCGATGGATATCGAGCGGGAGCGCGGCATCACCATCAAGGCGCAGACGGCGGCGCTGCACTACAAGGCGCGCGACGGCCAGATATACAACCTGAACCTGATCGACACGCCGGGACACGTCGACTTCTCTTACGAAGTTTCGCGCTCGCTGTCGGCCTGCGAAGGCGCTCTGCTGGTGGTTGATGCCTCGCAGGGAGTCGAGGCGCAGACTGTCGCCAATTGCTACACGGCGATCGAACTCGGCGTCGAAGTGCTGCCAGTCCTCAACAAGATCGACCTGCCATCGGCCAGTCCGGAACAGGCTCGCCAGGAAATCGAGGACGTCATCGGCATCGACGCCACCGACGCCATTCTCGCCTCGGCGAAGACGGGCCTAGGCGTCGAGGACATTCTTGAATCGATCATTGCACGCATTCCGCCGCCCAAGGGCGACCCGGAGGCGCCGCTGAAGGCACTGCTGATCGATTCGTGGTTCGACAACTACGTCGGCGTCGTCATGCTGGTGCGCGTCATCGACGGCCAGTTGCGCGCCAAGAACAAGATCCGCCTGATGTCGACCGGAACGACCCACCTGTGCGAGCAGGTTGGCGTGTTCACGCCAAAGTCGCAAACGCGCGACGTGCTGTCGGCGGGCGAGGTCGGCTTCATCATCTCCGGCATCAAGGAACTCGACGCCGCCAAGGTCGGCGACACGGTGACGCTGGCCGATCGGCCGGCGGTCACGGCCTTGCCTGGCTTCAAGGAAATCCAGTCGCAGGTGTTCGCCGGGCTTTACCCGGTCGAGTCGAACCAGTACGACTCGCTGCGCGACTCGCTGGAAAAGCTCAAGCTCAACGACGCCTCGCTGCACTACGAGCCGGAAGTCTCGCAGGCGCTCGGTTTCGGTTTCCGCTGCGGCTTCCTCGGCCTGCTGCACATGGAAATCGTCCAGGAGCGGCTGGAACGTGAATTCGACCAGGACCTGATTACCACCGCGCCGACAGTCGTCTATGAAGTGGCGATGCGCGACGGCAGCATACTCAAAGTGGAAAACCCGTCGCGCCTGCCCGATTCGACCAAGGTCGACGAAATTCGCGAGCCGATCATCACGACGACGATCTTCGTGCCGCAGGACTACCTCGGCGCGGTGATGACCTTGTGCAACCAGAAGCGCGGCAACCAGGTGAACCTGAGCTACCACGGCCGTCAGGTGAAGCTGATCTACGACATGCCGATGGCCGAAGTGGTCATGGATTTCTTCGACAAGCTGAAATCCGCGTCGCGCGGCTACGCCTCGCTCGACTACGTGTTCAAGGAATACCGCGCCGCCGACGTCGTCAAGCTCGACATTCTGATCAACAGCGAACGGGTGGATGCGCTGTCGGTGATCGTGCACCGTGCCAACGCCATCTATCGTGGACGCGCGCTGGCGTCGAAAATGCGCGAACTGATCCCGCGCCAGATGTTCGACGTCGCCATCCAGGCCGCCATCGGTACCAACATCATCGCCCGTGAAAACGTCAAGGCGATGCGCAAGGACGTTCTTGCCAAGTGCTACGGCGGCGACATCACCCGCAAAAAGAAACTGCTCGAAAAGCAGAAGGCCGGCAAGAAGCGGATGAAGCAGGTCGGCGCTGTCGAAATCCCGCAGGAAGCCTTCCTCGCCGTGCTGCGTGTCGACGGCAAATAACGGAGTCGTGTTGTGAACTTTGCCCTGATCCTCTTCATTCTCCTGCTTGTCAGCGGCGGCATCTGGCTGGTCGACGCCTTCATCCTGCGACCGCGTCGCGCGCCGGCGGGCAAGGATCCGTGGTGGGTCGAGTACGGTTCAAGCTTCTTTCCGGTGATCCTGGTCGTTTTCGTACTGCGCTCCTTCGTTGCCGAACCGTTCAAGATTCCCTCCGGCTCGATGATTCCGACCTTGCTCGTCGGCGACTTCATCCTGGTGAACAAGTACGCCTACGGCATCCGCCTGCCGGTGATCGACAAGAAGATCATCAGCGTCGGCGACCCGCAGCGTGGCGACGTCATGGTTTTCCGCTACCCGGAAGACCCTTCGCTTGACTACATCAAGCGTGTCGTTGGCGTTCCCGGTGATACGGTGGCGTATCAGAACAAGAAGCTGACGATCAACGGCCAGGCGGTCGACATGACGCGCGTCGATGATTACCTGCATCCGGAGCGGCTTTTTTACTCGCAGCAGTTCGTCGAGAAGCTCGGTCCGGTCGAGCATCGCATCCTCAACGACGACGATGCGCCGGCCTTCATCACCAGCGCCTCGCAGTTCCCCATGCGCGAAAATTGCCTCTACAATAATTCCGGCGTGATCTGCAAGGTGCCGCCCGGCCAGTACTTCATGATGGGGGACAATCGCGACAACAGCCGCGACAGCCGCTACTGGGGCTTCGTTCCTGAGCAGAACATCGTCGGCAAAGCGTTCTTCATCTGGTTCAATTTCAACGATCTGAAGCGCGTCGGGTCGTTCAATTGAGGGAGCAGCAATGAATCGTCAGCGTGGCGTAGCCCTTTCCGGGCTTTTGTTATGGGGCTTCGTCGTCGCCGTGGTGGCGCTGCTGGCGATCAAGGTGGTGCCCGAAGTGATCGACTATTACAAGATCCAGAAGGACGTCAAGGCCGTTGCCGCCGCCGCTGGCGGGCAGACGGTTCCCGAGATCCGCAAGGCTTTCGAGCGTTATGCCGAGGTCGACCAGATCAAGACGCTGACGCCGGCCGACCTTGATATTTCCAAGGAAGGCAACGAAGTGGTCATCGAGTTTGCCTACGAAAAGCGCATTCCGCTGTTTGCCAACGTCAGCCTGTTGATCGATTTCCGCGGCTCGTCCTCGGGGCACGGCAAAGCTGAATGACCGATCATCGAATCGAGCAGGCGCTCGGCTATTCCTTTGCCGATCGTTCCCTGCTGGCGACGGCACTGACGCATCGCAGCCATAGTTCGCCACACAACGAGCGCCTTGAATTTCTGGGCGACTCGGTCCTCAACTGTGTCGTTGCCCGGCGTCTCTACGAACGTTTTCCCGCGCTGCCCGAAGGCGATCTGTCCCGGCTGCGCGCCAATCTCGTCCGTCAGGAAACGCTGTACCGGCTGGCGCAATCGCTGTCGCTCGGCGGCTGTCTCCGGCTTGGCGAGGGCGAGGCGCGCAGCGGTGGGCGCGAGCGTCCGTCAATCCTCGCCGACGCCATGGAAGCGCTGTTCGGCGCGATCTGCCTCGACGCCGGCTTTGCCGCGGCCGAAGCGGTGATTTCGACGCTCTACGGCGAGCTGCTGTCGGCGATCGCGCCTGGACAGCCGAACAAGGATGCCAAGACGCGCCTGCAGGAAAGCCTGCAGGGACGTCGTCTGGCGCTACCCAAATACGCGCTGGTCACTGCTGCCGGACAGGCGCATGCCCAGCATTTCACCGTTGCCTGCGAGATCGACGCCCTCTCGATCCGTACCGAGGGCAGTGGTGCCAGCCGGCGCGCGGCAGAACAGATGGCCGCCGAGCGCGCACTCGAGCGGCTTCAGGAATACGCATGAACGCAGAATTCAAAGCTGGCTACGTCGCCATCGTCGGTCGTCCCAATGTTGGCAAATCGACGCTGCTCAATCGCCTGATTGGCCAGAAGATCAGCATCGTCTCGCGCAAGGCGCAAACGACGCGGCACCAGATCATGGGTATCCGTACCGACGCCGACGCGCAGTACGTCTTCGTCGATACGCCGGGCTTCCAGACGCGGCACACCAACGCGCTCAACCGCACGATGAACCGCGGTGTCACGCAGGCGCTGGGTGACGTCGACGCGGTGCTGTTCGTCATCGAGGCTGGTCGCTTCGACGCTGCCGACAAGGCCGTGCTCGCCTTGCTGCCGGCCGACCGGCCGGTGATTCTGGTGGTGAACAAGATCGATCGCCTCACCGACAAGTCAAGGCTGCTGCCTTTCCTTGCCGAACTCGGCACTCAGCGCGATTTCGCCGCGATCGTCCCGATCAGCGCCGCCAACGGCGCGCAGACCGAAGGCCTGCTGCTTGAAGCCCGCAAGCTCCTGCCGCAGCGGGAAATGCTCTTCGACGAAGACCAGATCACCGACCGCAGCGAACGCTTTCTTGCCGCCGAATTCCTGCGTGAAAAGCTGTTCCGGCTGCTCGGTGACGAGTTGCCCTACGCCGCGGCGGTCGAGATCGAGAAGTTCGAACTCGACGGCGCGCTGCGCCGGATCAGCGCTGCCATCGTCGTCGATCGCCCGAATCACAAGGCGATGGTCATCGGCAAGGGCGGCGAGACCTTGAAGCGCATCGCCAGCGAAGCGCGCGTCGAGATGGAGCGTCTGTTCGACGGCAAGGTCTTCCTTGAGGTCTTCGTCAAGGTCAAGTCCGGCTGGGCCGACGACGAACGGCTGCTGAAAAGCCTCGGTTACGAATGAAAACGCCGGCGCACCGAAGCCGCCGCTCTTTGCTGTCGGCTGGTCGGCACCTGGCTGCGGCAACGCAGCCGAGAAAGCCCGGCGGCGCCGCCCGCACAGCGGAGTAGGGAATGTTGCGGCAGCGCATCGATGGCCAGGCAGCCTACGTGCTGCATACCTACCCGTTTCGCGAAACCAGTCTCATCATTGAAGTGTTCTCGCGCGATCACGGGCGCTTGGCGCTGCTCGCGCGCGGCGCGCGCCGGCCGCGTTCGCCGCTGCGTGGCCTGCTCATGGCTTTCCAGCCGCTGGAGCTTGGCTGGTCGGGCAAGGGCGAGGTACGCACGCTGATGAAGGCCGAGTGGCAGGGCGGCCAGCCGCTGCTCGCCGGCAAGGCGCTGTTTTGCGGCTACTACCTCAACGAACTGTTGCTGCACCTGCTGCCGCGCGAGGATGCGCACGAGCGCCTTTTCGCTGTGTACGCGGAAACCCTGCGTCGTTTTGCCGAGGGGCTGCACGAGGCCGATCTGCGTCGCTTCGAGCGCGCCCTGCTCGGCGAACTTGGCTACGGCCTGACGCTGGCGCACGATGCCGAGGGCGAGGCGATCGACGCTGACGCGCACTACGCTTACGCGATCGAACGCGGGCCGGTGCGCCTCAAGTCGCCGGGGGCGTCGGCCCTGTCGGTCAGCGGTCGTGCGCTGATCGACATGAATCGCGACGATTTCAGCGATCCGCGTTCATTGGCCGAGGCCAAGCCGCTGATGCGCGCGCTGATCGCCCATTACACCGGCGGCAAGGGACTCGAAACGCGCAAGATTTTCCTCGAGCTGCAGGAGCTTTGAGGTGACGACGCCCTACGAATTCGTTGCGGCGAGCAGCGCAGGATTCTTTTCGTTGGCGACGGCGAGGTCCATGATCTCTTTGTACAGATGCAGCAGGCTGCCGAAGATGCCCTGCGCCTCGGGATGCCGTTCGACCAGCGTCGTGTTGCGCCGGGCATCGGCAAGGGCGTTCTCGAGGAACCAGATGTCGTAATCGTCGAGGATTTCGCCGCGATCGAGCCGGTGTTTCAGGTAGTCGAGCTTCGGAAGTCTCTGTTCAACCAGGCGTTCGTTGAGTACGGTGAGGATGCTGAGGTCTGCTGATAATCGGATCAATTTGTCTTCCTGATTGCTGCTGGAAATCCATGCCTCGGCGAGTGTAACGCTGATCGTCGCCGCGGCTTGTCCACGAATCTGACTGATGTGTTTGCAAATGTAATGAATTCAATGGGTTGTTTTTTCTTTTCGGGCGCTTCGCGTGGCCGGCCCAGAGTTGGCGGGTTTGCGGGGGCGACTCGATGCGCTCGACCGCGGTAGACTCGTACATTCCGTCTGACGCCGTCGGCGGATTTCGCTTGCTCCGGGCGTCGGCGCATGACTCGGCGCCGCTGGCGGCGGACATCTCTCTCAACGTTTCAGGACTTTCCTCGTAATGATCGAACTTGGCGTAAATCTTGACCACGTGGCGACGATCCGGCAGGCGCGCCGCACCTATGAACCCGACCCGGTCTGGGCGGCGGTGGAAGCGCATCTCGGCGGCGCGGACGGCATCACCATCCACCTGCGCGAAGATCGCAGGCACATCCAGGACGACGACGTGCACAAGCTGCGCGACCTGACGCAGATCAAGCTGAACCTGGAAATGGCCGCCACCGACGAGATGCTCGGCATTGCCCGCCGTGTCAAGCCGGACATGGCGATGCTCGTTCCCGAAGGGCGTCAGGAAGTGACGACCGAAGGTGGTCTTGACGTTGCCGGCCAGGAAGCGGCGCTCAAGGACGTCGTCGCGCGGCTGGCAGATGCCGGCATCGTCACCAGCGTCTTCATCGATCCGGATCTGCGCCAGGTCGAGGCGGCGGCGCGCATCGGTGCGCAGGTCTGCGAACTGCATACCGGCCCTTACGCACACGCCTTCCATGCCAAGGGTCGCGATCCCGAGCGGCCCGCCGTCGTGGCCGAGCTGGAGAAGATCCGCGCTGCCGGCGACGCGATCCGCGCGCTCGACATGCGTTTCAACGCCGGACACGCGCTCAATTACTTCAATGTGCAGCCGGTCGCGCGGCTGCCGGGAATCCGCGAACTGCACATCGGCCACGCCATCGTCAGCCGCGCCGTCTTTGTCGGACTGCGCGAGGCCGTGTCCGAGATGAAGCGGCTGATGCGCGAAGCGCAGGAACACTCGGTCGCACAGGCGAAATGATCGCCGGCGTCGGTACCGACATCGTCGCCGTCGCGCGGCTCGGCCAGTTTTACGAGCGCCACGGCACGCGCGCACTGGAGAAGGTGCTGGCCGCGAGCGAGCGTGAGGATTTCGCTGCGGCCAGCGACGCCGGACGCTTTCTCGCCAAGCGTTTTGCCGCCAAGGAAGCCTTCGCCAAGGCGCTCGGCACCGGTGTCGTCGCGCCGGCGACCTTGTCGAACATCGCTGTTGTTCATGATGCGCTCGGCAAACCGGCCTTCGCCTTTGCGCCCGAACTCGCCGCACTGCTGCAGTCGCGCTCTCTCGTCGCACATCTTTCGATCAGCGACGAGCGCGAATTTGCCGTTGCTTTCGTCGTTCTGGAGCAGGCATGAATTCCTCGTTGCGTTCCACTGCGCATTCCTCCCCGCTGCCGGACGATCTGCCCGGCCCGCTGATGGTCGATGTCCTTGGCACCCAGCTCGCCGCTGACGACTGCCGGCGTATCGCGCATCCGCTGGTCGGCGGCATCATCCTCTTTACGCGCAACTACCGCGACCCGGAGCAGCTGGCCGCTTTGTGCGCCGCGATCCATGCCTTGCGTCCGGGGCTGCTGATCGGCATCGACCATGAGGGTGGCCGTGTGCAGCGCTGTCGCGAAGGTTTCACGCGCTTGCCGGCGATGCGCCAGCTCGGCGAACTGTGGGACGCGGATGCGGCTGCGGCCGCAACGGCGGCGGGCGACATCGGTTTCGTTCTTGCCGCCGAATTGCGCGCCTGTGGCGTCGATCTGTCCTTTACGCCGGTGCTCGATCTCGATTGGGGACGCAGCGCGGTGGTCGGTAACCGTGCTTTTCATGGCGATCCGCAGGCGGTGGTCGCACTGGCTGGCGCGCTGATCGACGGACTGCGGCAGGGCGGCATGATCGCCTGCGGCAAGCATTTCCCCGGCCACGGCTGGGCCGAGGCCGATTCGCACGTCGCCATGCCGGTCGACCCGCGCAGCCTTGCCGAACTGGCGCCCGATCTCGCGCCGTACCGCCAGTTGCCGCTCGACGCGGTGATGCCGGCGCATGTCGTCTATCCGCAGGTCGATTCGCGGCCGGCCGGATTCTCGCCCGTCTGGATTAGGTTGCTGCGCGAGGAACTGGGATTCGCCGGCGCCATCTTCAGCGACGATCTGTCGATGCACGGCGCCAGCCTTGCCGGCGACATCGTCGCGCGCGCCGACGCCGCCTGGTCGGCCGGCGTCGACATGCTGCTCGTCTGCAACGCGCCGGAATCGGTCGACGTACTGCTCGAGCGCTGGCGAGTCGTCGATGAGCCGCAACGCATTCGCCGTCGTGCTGCCTTACGCTGTGCCGTGCCGGCGTCGAGCCGCGAGGCACTGGCGCTCGACGCACGCTATCGGGCAGGCCTTGCGCAGGCGGATCGCCTGCAGCGCGCTTTGGCCTGAAGTTTGCTCAAACCGTCGGCAAGCGGCGCGGATTGAGCGCTTTCCGACATTTCTGCGCCGCGACCGACTCCTGGCAATGCTGGCCGAAAGTTCATAAGATGAATGAAGTTTCGCGTTCAGTGTATTGTTTTAAATATAAATAATTCGTCCATGCTGCGGCCGAGCCTGGCTGGGACGGGAAAGGCCGAAATGAGCGAAGCAAGCCGCAACCGTTACGTCAGCTTCCAGAACATCGACTGCGACAACAACGCTCGCCTGCTGGTCGGCATGATTCGCCGGCACGCCGAAGATCCCGATAAGCACAATCCCTTCTGGGACTACTTCCTGAAGCGGCTGAACAGCGGCAAGCACGACGAACTGTTCCTGCTGCACTGTTACCTGCAGAGCATTCGCGAGTTTCTTGAAGCCGAAGACGACAGCGAAGCGCTGCAACTGCTGGCCAAGCTCGAGGAAGAGTGCATGTAGCAGGGCCGGACGGGCTGGCCGGAACGGCCCCCGTCGGTGAACGCCGGGCACAAGAACGTCAGGCACAAAAAAGGCGGCTCGCAGCCGCCTTTTTTGTTGTACGCCGGGCGCCGCTTACTTGACGCGGGCGCGGTATTCGTTGGTGCGCGTGTCGATCTCGATCTTGTCGCCGATTTCGACGAAAGCCGGCACCGGCAGTTCGAAGCCGGTGGACAGGCGCGCAGGCTTCAGCACCTTGCCCGAAGTGTCGCCCTTGACGGCCGGCTCGGTGTAGATGACTTCGCGCACCAGCGAGTTCGGCATGTCGACCGAGATCGCCTTGCCGTCGTAGAAAACGACTTCACAGGGCATGCCGTCTTCGAGGTAGTTGAGCGCTTCGCCCATGCTCTCGGCTTCGATTTCGTACTGGTTGTACTCGCCGTCCATGAAGACGTACATCGGGTCGGCGAAGTAGGAGTAGGTGACTTCCTTGCGATCGAGCTGGACGACTTCGAACTTGTCGTCAGCGCGATAGACGGTCTCGCTCGGCGCGCCGGTCAGGAGATTCTTCATCTTCATCTTGACGACGGCGGCGTTGCGGCCCGACTTGTTGTATTCGGCCTTGAGGACAACCAGCGGGTCGTTGCCGACCATGAACACGTTGCCTGCGCGAAGCTCCTGAGCGGTTTTCATAGTGCTTTTCCGGTAATGGCGGTAAAAAATAACCGCTTATTATACGCGGGCTTGGCAGAAATGCACCAGCGCGCTCGCCAGATCCTGCTGTTTTGCCAGCTCGTCGCACCACTGCGTCGCGTGGGTGGCGAGTTCGGGCAGGGCTTTGCGCAAGTTTTGCCAGTGATCCGCCGCGATGTGGCCTCCGTTCCAGGCATGCGCGAAGTCGCGAACGGCCGCATCTGCCGGCGGCGTCAGCGCGGCGCAGTAGAGGTCGAGGAAGGCGTCGAGCTTGACGAGATGCGCCGCTTCTTCCTGCGCGTAGATGTGCCAGACCAAGGGTCTGGCGGCCCACTGCGCGCGCACGAAGGAGTCTTCGCCGCGAACGAAATTGAGATCGCAGGCGCGCAGCAGGGCGTCGTAACGCGACTGCTCGACGAAAGGCAGAACGCGCAGTTCCAGCGCTCCGCGCCGGACGCAGTCGCCGGCGGCGAGCGTCTGGCCGAAGAACGCTGCCGCGGTCGGCTGCGCGCGTGATACCGGCAACAGGCAGCAGACTGGAGCGTCGCCGGCGGCCCAGAGCGCGAACAGCTCGGCGATGGCTGCGTTCTCGTAGGAAAAAAGCGAGACGAGCAGCGCATCGGCCGCTGGCGGCGGCATGTTGAAATCACGGCAGAGCGCTGCGCGGGCCGCGGCGTCGGCTGCAGCGGCCTGCCGGCGGGCGGGCAGGTCAGCCTCGCGCAGCAGGCCGCCGCTGCCCGGCACGAATCCGGGGAAGAAGAAGTGGCGCGTCAGTGGCAGGCGCGGATGCGGCGAGCCGAGTCCGTGGCAGCCCAGCGTCCACGGCTCGGCGCTGAGGTATTCGAGGTTGATCCACACCGGCGGCGGCTGGCGCTCCGCCATCGCGACGAGGCCGCTTTCCGGGATGTTGCAGCCGAAGGCTTCGATGACGACATCGCCTGGAGCGGCGAGAAATGGCTGCGGCAAATCCGGGTTGGCAGCGGTTTCGCCGCTGGTATGGCGCTGCCAGTGGTGGATGGCGACGCCATGAATCGTCTGTCCGGCCTTTTGCGGATCGAATTGCGGGCAGAGCGCGGCCAGCGCGGCCGGCTCGTCGACCCACAGGCGAACTGCGATACCGTGTTCGGCCGCGAGCTGACGGGCAAGCCGCCAGCTGACGCCGATGTCGCCGAAATTGTCGATCACCGCACAGAAAATGTCCCAGCGCTCGGCTCGGGTTGGGGCAGGAGTGGGCATCGACGCGCGTGATAAGATCGGGGCCGTCATGCTACCCCAGCCGCCCAGTTCGCCGCCAGACGCGCCATCCATCGAGGATTCCGCCGCGTCTTTCGTCAGTCCGGCAATGGCCGGATCGCCAGATGCGGACGCCGGCGAGCCGCCCGGCCCGGCTGTCGCGCCGCCGTTCGACGCGCGCGCGCTGCTGGCGACGCTGCCCGAGCTGCCCGGCGTCTATCGCATGATCGACGCCAAGGATGTCGTTCTCTACGTCGGCAAGGCGAAGAGTCTGAAGAAGCGCGTCGCTTCGTATTTTCGCGAGCACCACCCGAGTCCGCGCATCGCGCTGATGGTGGCGCAGATCGCGCGCGTCGACACCACCGTCGTCGGCTCCGAAGCCGAAGCGCTGCTGCTCGAGAACAACCTGATTAAGCGCCTGTCGCCGCGCTACAACATCCTTTTCCGCGACGACAAGTCCTACCCGTACATCGTCCTCACCCGCGACGAATTCCCGCGGCTGGCTTTCTATCGTGGCGCTACCGACCGCCGCGCCGACTATTTCGGCCCCTATCCGTCGTCGGTCGCCGTGCGCGAGAGCGTGCATCTGCTGCAGAAGATGTTCCGCCTGCGTACCTGCGAGAACTCGGTTTTCGCCAATCGCTCGCGCCCGTGCCTGCTGTTCCAGATCCGCCGCTGTTCCGGCCCCTGTGTCGGCGAGGTCGATGCCGAGGCTTATGCCGGCGACGTGCAGCTGGCGGCGATGTTCCTGCAGGGCAAGCAGCAGGAGGTGATCAGCCGGCTCAACGAGAGCATGCAGGTGGCCGCCGCCGCGCTCGCCTTCGAGGAAGCCGGGCGCATCCGCGACCAGATCCAGTCATTGCGCCACGTGCAGGAGAAGCAGTACGTCGAGAGCAGCCGTGGTGAGGACGTCGATATCGTCGTCGCCGTCGAGGAAGATGGCCTCATCTGCGTCAATCTGGCAATGGTGCGCGGCGGCCGGCACCTTGGCGACCGGCCGTTCTTCCCCGGCAATGCCGCCGGCTGTACGCCGGCGGAAGCGCTGCTCGCCTTCCTGCAGCAGCACTATCTGGCGCACCCGGCACCCGAACGCGTTTTCGTCAGCCCCTTGCCGGCCGACGACGAGGCCGGTGTCGCCGTCAGCGCACTCGCTGGTCGGCCGACGCCGGTGGTCGAGCCACGCCTGTCGATGCCGCGGCACTGGGTGGAGATGGCCGGGCAGAATGCCCGTCTGGCGATCAGCGCGCGGCGCGCGGCGCTGTCGATGCAGGGCAAGCGTCTGCAGGCGCTGCAGGAGCTTTTTGGCCTCGACGGCGATCGCGTCGAGTGCTTCGACATCAGCCACACCATGGGCGAATCGCCCGTCGCCTCGTGCGTCGTCTATCAGGGCGAGGGCATGCGCCGCAGCGAATATCGGCGCTTCAACATCCGCGACATCACGCCGGGCGACGACTACGCGGCGATCCGTCAGGCGGTGCTGCGCCGCTACGACAAGGTGGCGAGCGGCGAGGGAACGGCGCCGGCGCTGATCCTCATCGACGGCGGCAAGGGGCAGGTGGCTCAGGCGGCGTCGGCGCTGGAAGAGCTGGGCCTGTCACAATTGCCGATGATCGGCGTCGCCAAGGGCGAGGCGCGCAAGCCGGGGCTGGAAACGCTGATTTTCCCGGACGGACGCGAACCGTTACAATTGCCGGCCGATCATCCCGCGCTGCTGCTGATCCAGGAAGTGCGCGACGAGGCGCACCGCTTTGCCGTTTCCGGCCACCGTGCCAAACGCGGCAAGCAGCGCAAGACCTCGCGTCTGGAGGATATCGACGGCATCGGTCCGAAGCGGCGCAAGGCGCTGATCGCGCATTTCGGCGGTCTGCAGGGCCTCGCCGACGCCGGCGTTGAGCAACTGTGTTCGGTTTCCGGCATCAGCCGGGAACTGGCGGAAAGAATTCATGCTGCGTTGCGCTGATGCCATTTAACGTTCCCATCTTCCTCACCTGGCTGCGCATCCTGCTCATCCCGGCGATGATCGGTGTCTACTACGCGCCGGAATCGTGGGTGCCGCAGATGTTCGGGCGTGACGGGCTGGCGACGCTGATTTTCGTCACCGCAGCCGCCACCGACTGGCTCGATGGCTATCTTGCCCGCCGTCTTGACCAGACCTCGGCCTTCGGCGCGTTTCTCGATCCGGTCGCCGATAAGCTGATGGTCGCAGCGGCGCTGATCATGCTCGTGCAGCTCGGTCGTCTCGATGCGGTCATTGCTGCGATCATCATCGGCCGTGAAATCACCATCTCGGCGCTGCGCGAGTGGATGGCGCAGATCGGCGCGCATCGCAGCGTTGCCGTATCGATGATCGGCAAGGTCAAGACAATGGCGCAGATGACCGCGATTCCGATGCTGCTCTATCACGCGCCGGTTGGCGGCGTCGATGCACAGGAAAACGGCACCTGGCTGATCTACTTCGCTGCCGTGCTCACCTTGTGGTCGATGGGCTATTACATGCGCATGGCCTGGCCCGAAATCGTCGCCCAGGAACGCCTGCGCAACTGACGCCATCCTGACCTGCGGCGTTGTCGCCGGGTCTGCCGCCGCGTCCCGACGCTTGTGCCAGCGCTTTTACCGCCCGCCCGGAGAAGCGCAGCAGCCTTTGCTTTTCAGGCGGCAAACTGAGCTTCCGGCGCTTGACAGCGCGAAAACAGTCTTTATAATGCGCACTCGTTTGACGCGGCAGTAGCTCAGTTGGTAGAGCGCAACCTTGCCAAGGTTGAGGTCGAGAGTTCGAGACTCTTCTGCCGCTCCAGTTTTCGGGGGAAAGCTGAACGGGCTTTCCCCTTTTAGTTGCAAGAGCCGCTTCGGCGGACACGGCGCGATAGCAAAGCGGTTATGCACCGGATTGCAAATCCGTGTAGGTCGGTTCGACTCCGGCTCGCGCCTCCAGTAACAAAGGTTTCATGCGGCAGTAGCTCAGTTGGTAGAGCGCAACCTTGCCAAGGTTGAGGTCGAGAGTTCGAGACTCTTCTGCCGCTCCAGTAGCAAAGAAAGGAAGCCACTCGGCTTCCTTTCTTTTTGTCCGTGAAGATGGCATTCGCATAATATGTCACGTAATGGGTGCTTGCTGGCTGCTTCCGGTCTTTTGTGCGCAGAGTCAACGCCGCGCAATGCAGCAAGTGCCGTTTTCCGGCCAACATCGGGCGCCGACAATTCTGTTTTCTTGCGCCGCCGCTAGCCTTTTCTTGCACGCTGCGAGGTGCCCGATTCGGGCATCGGCTCACGGCCGATCTTGTCAGCTATCTTTATAGCGCGGCCTGGACAGATTTCGTCGCGGCGCCCGCGCCGTTCAGTTCGCGCTGAACAGCCTTTTCCGCCAGCCAGCCGCCGTCGTCGTCCATCAGGATGTTCGGGCGCACCAGCTTGCGACAATGGGTCATGAGCTGAAACCGGCAGGCAAACGTCAGCTTGTGGTGCCCGGAGCGGGGGTCGAACCCGCACGCCTGTCGGCTCCGGATTTTAAGTCCGGTATGTCTACCAATTTCATCATCCGGGCACACGGCGCGAATTATAGTCGGTGCAGCCGGCGCCACCACACTTGCCGGGCAATCCGGCTAGCCGCGGCGCCCCCGGCTCGTGCCGAAAGAACCCCGCTGCGGACGAGTGCGTTGGTCCGAAAGAGCCATTGATGGCCGGTGCATATGCACCCAGAATCAGCCCGACTATGCCGCAGTGCGGCAGCTGATTTCGGATTTCGGACTGGAGCCTGCTCATGAACAAACTTGCGATTTCACTGGCGCTGGCGGGGATTTTTGCCACGGCAGGAACGGCGAATGCCGCATTTGCGATCGATACCCTGCCCACTGGCGTCACGCTCGTGAGCTTCACCCATGCGCTCGGCGGCGACAACAGCTTCAGCGACATCTACAACTTCCAGCTCAGCGGACCGGCCAATCTGTCCGGCGTGCTCAGCAACAATCCGGTGTCGATCCCGCTCCTGGGCACCATCGTTGACACGTCCGGTCTCTCCGCGTCGCTGTTTTCAGGGCTCGGCGGAGTGAATGCGGCCTCCGTTCAGGGGCCGGCGTCGTCACCGATCGGCAGTTTCGGTCTCACGCAAGGAAATTTCGCCGGCCTTGCCGCGGGTATCTATCACGTCACCATCAGCGGTTCGGTGACGGGCATCTACGCCGGTTCGTACTCGCTCGGTCTGTCCAGCACGCCCGCCGTTCCCGAAGCGGGTTCGTACGCGATGCTGCTCGCCGGGCTTGGCCTGATGGGCGCCATTGTTCGCCGACGGGTGAGCAAGCGCGAGCCCTGATTTTCTGCCGTTCCGGCGAAGACCTACGGGCTTCGCCGACAGCTTGCCGCAAGTTTCCGGTTTCCTGATGCCGACGCTTGCGGCGTTTTTTTGGGCTGCAGTTTGCAGCGCACCTGTGTCCCGTTCTGCGCAAATGAAATACACGGTGAATGTCACCGTCACGCGCTTGAAATCCTTCTTTCGTACATTGACACGGCCTTTCGCCAAGCTGCGCATTTTTCGCGGCAAGCTCAGCGACGGATCAGCGGCAATGCCGGCAAGCACGCGGCTTCTACGGCCGCGCAAGCGCCATCGGCAAGCGTACCCAGCTGATCCTCAAGATCAGTCCTTTCACAGTAAAGAACCATCTGCAACGGATCTTCAAAAAGTTCGATGTCTATAACCGCACGCAGGCGGTCAACCGCTTCGAAAAGCTGATCGCCAATGGCCGCAAGTAATCCGCTCGCGCACGCCTCGTCGATCGGCGGGCAGACGCTTGTCACACCGCCCGGTCGTGACAACCTGCTCTTCGTCGTCGAAAGCCTGCTCGCGCCCTTGCTGCTGGTCATCTCGCTGTGGGGCATCGCGCTCTACGAGGAAGGCGAGCTGTCGCCGCCGTATCTGATCCTGGCGGTGATCGCCTTTTCGCTCGCTTTCCCCGGCAGCTCGCGCCTCGGCAAGCCGCTGTGGCGCGTGTTTTCCGAGACCGCGCTGTGCTGGGGCTGGATTGCCGTGCTTCTGCTCTTTCTCGGATTTGCCACCGGCTACATCAAGCAGTTTTCAGTGCAGGCCATCGTCGCCTGGCTGTGGGTCGCGCCGGCCAGCGTGTTCGCCGGGCACCTCGTATTGCGGCTCACGGCGCCGTGGGTACTCAACCTGCAAGGCAGCCCGCAGCGCGCGATCGTCGTCGGCAAGAACGGGCAGGGGCTGGAACTCGCCAGACGCATCAGGGATACGCCCTTCTCGCAGATCGAACTGAGCGGTTTCTTCGACGACCGCGACGAAAACCGCCTCTGCCTGAGCGGCCAGTTCCCGCTGCTCGGCACGCTGCCCACGCTGTCGGCCTACGTCAAGGAATGCCGCGTCCAGCTCATCTACCTGTCGCTGCCGATGGCCTCGCAGCCGCGCATCCTGCACGTGCTCGACGAGCTCAAGGACACCACTGCGTCGATCTACTTCGTCCCCGACATGTTCATCACCGACCTCGTTCAGGGGCGGACCAACACGGTGTGCGGCGTGCCGGTGATCAGCGTCTGCGAAACGCCATTCACCGGCATGAACGGCTTTGTCAAGCGCAGCAGCGATATCGTGATCTCGGCGCTCATCCTCATGCTCATGTCGCCGCTACTGCTGTCTATCGCCGTCGCCATCAAGCTCACCTCGCCCGGTCCGGTGATCTTCAAGCAGCGTCGTTACGGCCTCGATGGCAGCGAAATCCTTGTCTATAAATTCCGCTCGATGACCGTCTGCGACGACGGCAATACGATCGCACAGGCGACCAGGGGCGACAGACGCATTACCCGGCTCGGCGCCTTCCTGCGCAAGACCTCGCTCGACGAACTGCCGCAGTTCTTCAACGTCCTGCAGGGGCGCATGAGCATCGTCGGCCCACGCCCGCACGCCGTCGCGCACAACGAGCTCTACCGCAAGCTGATCAAGGGCTACATGATCCGGCACAAGGTCAAGCCCGGCATCACCGGCTGGGCGCAGGTGAGCGGCTATCGCGGCGAAACCGAAACGCTCGACAAGATGCAGGCACGCATCGACCACGACCTCGACTACCTGCGCAACTGGTCGCTCGGGCTCGACATCCACATCATCCTGAAGACGGTCGCCATCGTCTTCAAGGATCAGGCTGCCTACTGAACCCGCCATGCAGAAAAAACCCGCCCCCCCCCGCAGCGCCTCGCTCCCCAGCCGACGCAGGCATGGCCTGCTCCTGCTGCCCGCGCTGCTGCTTGCCGGCACAGCCGGCGCCGACGCCTTCGACACGCTCAACCTGACGCTTTCCGACACCGTCATGCACGACAACAACCTCTTTCGGCTGTCGTCGTCGGTCGACCCGGCAGCGGTCGGGCTCAAGCAGAAGTCCGAGAACATCAACGTCAGCACCGTCGCGCTCAAGCTGGCCAAGAACGTCTCGCTGCAACGCTTCGAACTGGAAGGCAGCCTCGTCGACTACCGCTACCAGACCTTCGACTACCTCAGCTATACCGCCAGCAACTACACCGCCGCCTGGAACTGGTCGCTGACGCCGCGCTTTCATGGCCGCCTGAGCGACTCACGCACGCAGTCGCTCAACAGCTTTGCCGACTACACCGGCTACAACAACCGCAACCTGCGGACCGACGGCGTCAAGCGCTTCGACGGCATCTTCGAGTTCGGCCCCTGGCATCTGCTCGCCGGTGCCGCCGAAAGCAAGCGCACCAACAGCCAGACCTTCCTTGCCGACGGCGACAACACGCTCACCACCGTCGAAGGCGGCCTGCGCCGCGTTTTCAGCTCCGGCGCCGCGCTCAGCGCGCTCAGCCGCCGCGGCAGCGGCGACTACTTCAAGCGTGAGCAGCCGATCGCCAGCGGCCTCTACGACAACGGTTTCGAGCAGAACGAGAAAGAACTCCGTCTCGACTGGCCGTTCACCGGCAAGAGCAGGCTCAGCGCGCGCGTTGGCCGTCTCGAACGGCAGCACGACCATTACGCCGAGCGCGATTACGCCGGCACGGTCGGCAATGTTTCGCTCGACTGGAACATCAGCGGCAAGACGCAACTGAGCGCCGGCTTCACGCGCGAGCTGGCCAGCTTCCAGACGCTTTACAGCAGCTATTCGCAAACCGATCGCCTGCTCGTCGCCCCGCAGTGGAAGATCGGCGCCAAAACCAACCTGCGTCTGCGCTATGAATACTCGCGCCGCGACTACCTCGGCGCCATTGCCGCGACGCCCGCCAACGGCCGCAACGACACGTTGCGCCAGGCCTCGATTGCACTCGAATGGACGCCGATCAAGTCCGTGCTGCTGGTCGCCTCGCTGCAGGGCGACAAGCGCGCCTCGAACGTCAGCGGCTTCGACTACAACAGCACCTCGGCCAACCTCACCGCGCAGTTCAGCTTCTGATGAAGACGCCTGCCCAGCCCCCGAAAGCGGTTTCCCACCGTCTTATTTCTGTCATGACCTCACCCTTACAATGCGCCGGTCCCTCCAACCGTAACCGTTTCCGGCCAATCAACAGGAATCGCTCAATCGTGAACAGCTCGCGCCTCAAACTCTCCGCCATTCTCATCGCGCTGCCGCTGGCCATCGGCCTTTACGGCTGTGACAAGGACGAAAAAAAGCCCGCCAGCCAGGTCGCCGCCAAGGTCAATTCCTCGGAGATCTCGGTGCACCAGATCAATTTCCTGCTCTCGCGCCTTGGCCCGGCCGCCGCTGCCGCCACGCCCGAGCAGGCGAAGAAGCTGCGTCAGGACGTGCTGGAGAAGTTGATCGAGCAGCAACTCGCCGTCGATCAGGCAGTCGAGAAAAAAATCGACCGCTCGCCGGAAGTGATGGAAGCCCTCGAGGCCGCGCGGCGCGAAGTGCTCTCGCGTGCCTATCTCGAACAGGTGGTTTCCGCGCAGGGCAAGGTCACGCCGGATGAGGCGCGCGCCTATTACCGGCAGAACCCGGCGCTCTTCGCCGAACGCCGCCTTTACAACATCCAGGAAATCCAGCTGGCCGCCGCCGACGGGCTGGCCGCCAAGCTGCGCGATCAGATCAACGCCGGCAAGTCGATGGAAGACATCGCCAGATGGCTGAAGGCGCAAGACATCAAGTTTGGTGGCGGTAGCGCCGCTCGCGCCGCCGAGCAAGTGCCGCTGCCGCTGCTGCCCAAGCTGCACGCGCTCAAGGACGGGCAGGGCCTGGTGCTCGAAGACGGCAAGGCGATCACCGTCATGCGTCTGGTGGCCTCGCAATCGCAACCGGTGGACGAAGCCACGGCGCTGCCGCGCATCCAGCAGTTCCTTGGCAACCAGCGCGGTGGCGAAGCCGCCGCCCGCGAGATCAAGCAGCTGCGCGACAAGGCAACGATCAGCTACCTCGGCGACTTCGCCCCGGTGGCGGCGCCCGCTGCGCCGGCCGCCAGCCCGGCCGCTGCGCCGACGACCGCGCCAGCGACTACTCCAGCCGCCGCCAGCAGCGAAAAGTCGGCTACTACACCGGCCAACGCGCTCGAAAAGGGCGTCGCCGGGCTCAAGTAAGACTGCGTAAAACCGCCTCTGCCAGCAAGGAAAACCGCATGATCCGCCGCCTCATCAGACTCGCTGCTCCCGTCCTCGTCGCCGCCGGCCTATGCCTGGGCGGAGCGGCGTTTGCCCAGGAAAAGTCCGCACACGACAAATCCGACTATCCGCTCGGGGCCGGCGACGTCATCCGCGTCCAGGTTTTCCAGAACCCCGACCTGACGGTGGAAACGCGCGTTGCCGAAAGCGGCCTGATCACCTACCCGCTGATCGGCTCGGTGGCGCTTGGCGGCCTGTCGATCTCGGCGGCGGAAGGCAAAATTGCCGACGCGCTCAAGCAGGGCGGTTTCGTGCAGCAGCCGCAGGTCAACATCGCGCTGCTGCAGGTACATGGCAATCAGGTGGCTGTGCTCGGGCAGGTCAATCGGCCGGGGCGCTTCCCGATCGAAAACACCAACACCCGCGTCAGCGATGCGCTGGCCGCCGCCGGCGGCGCCTCGCCGGGCGGCGACGACGTAGCCATCGTGACCGGCACGCGTGGCGGCAAGCCTTTCCGCAAGGAAGTCGACGTGCCCTCGCTGTTTCTCGGCGAAGCCTCGCAGGACGACATCATCGTCGCCGGCGGCGACACCATCTACGTGCACCGCGCGCCGGTTTTCTACATCTACGGCGAAGCGCAGCGCCCCGGCGCCTATCGCATCGAACGTGGCATGACCGTCATGCAGGCACTGGCGCTCGGCGGCGGGCCGTCGCCGCGCGGCAGCGAGTGGCGTCTGCGCCTGCACCGCAAGAGCGCCAGCGGCGCCATCGAAAAAATCTCGCCCGATCTGACCGATCCCGTTTTGCCCAACGACGTGATCTACGTCCGCGAAAGCCTCTTTTAAGGGACCGCCCGCATGACACTGCAACAGTTCCTGCTCATCCTGCGTGCCCGCGCACGCATCATCCTGTGGACCTTCCTCGCCACCGTGCTGACGACGCTGATCGTCAGCCTGCTGATTCCCAAGCAGTACACCGCCAGCACGGCGGTGGTGGTCGACGTGAAATCGCCCGACCCGGTGGCCGGCATGGTGCTGCCGGCGCTGATGGCGCCCGGCTACATGGCGACGCAGGTGGACATCATCAACAGTGATCGCGTCGCGCAGCGCGTGGTCAAGCTGCTGCGCATGGATGAAAACCCGACGATCCGCGCGCAATGGCAGGACGCCACCGAAGGCAAGGGCAGCACCGTCGCCTGGCTGGCCGAACTGCTGCAGAAGAAGCTCGACGTGAAGCCCTCGCGCGAGAGCAACGTCATCAATATCGCTTTCAGCGGCGCCGACCCGGCCTTTGCCGCCGCCGTTGCCAACGCCTTTGCCCAGGCCTACATCGACGTGAACCTCGAGCTCAAGGTCGAGCCGGCACGGCAGTACTCGACCTGGTTTGACGAGCAGACGCGGCTGCAGCGCGACAAGCTGGAAAAGGCGCAACAGGCGCTTTCGGCCTACCAGCAGAAAACCGGCATCGTCGCCACCGACGAGCGGCTCGACTACGAAACCGCCAAGCTCAACGAAATCTCGAGCCAGCTCACCGCCGTGCAGGCGCAGACGAGCGACAGCCGCAGCAAGCAGAAGTCGGCCGGCGGCTCGGAAACGCTCGCCGAAGTGCTGCAGAACCCGCTGATCAACAACCTCAAATCCGATATCGCCCGGCTGGAGGCGAAGCTGCAGGAAAGCAGCGTCAATCTGGGCCGCAACCACCCGCAGACGCAGCGCACCGAATCGGAAATCGCCTCGCTGAAAGCCCGGCTGGCGGTTGAAACGCAGAAAATCAGCAGCAGCCTCGGCACCTCGGTGCAGGTAGGCAAGCAGAAAGAGAAAGAACTGCTCGAAGCGATCGAAACGCAGAAAACGCGCGTGCTCGATCTCAACCGCCAGCGAGATGAGATCAGCGTGCTCAAGCGCGACGTTGAAAGCGCGCAGCGCGCCTTCGAGGCGGTGAGCCAGCGCTCGTCACAGAGTCGCCTGGAAAGCCAGTCGATCCAGACCAACCTTGCCGTACTCAACACAGCGGTCGAACCGACCACAGCTTCCCGCCCGCGAGTCTTGCTCAACGTGCTGGTGTCGGTCTTCCTCGGCACCTTGCTTGGCGTCGGCGCCGCGCTGCTGCTCGAACTGACCAACCGCCGCGTGCGCTCGCCGGCCGAGCTGGCCGAAGCGCTCGATTTGCCGCTGCTTGCCAGCATCAACTCGACGCTGCCGCCGCCGACCCTGCGCGAGACGCTGCAGTCCTTCTTCTCGCTACGCCGCCAGCCGCTGGCAGCGGCGGCCAGCTGATCGCCCGGAGAACACCCATGCACCTCGCGGAAACTTCAATCCTGGCGACAACGCCGAGCGCCGGCGCATCGATCGGCGCCATATTGATCGACGCCGGCCGCCTGACGCCCGAGAACGCCGAGCGCATCCTGCGCCTGCAGAAAGAGCAGGGCAAACGCTTTGGCGATGCCGCGATCGAGCTTGGCCTGCTCAGCGAAGACGACATCCGCTTTGCGCTCTCCAGCCAGTTCGACTATCCCTACCTGTCGGCAGGCGACAGCAGCCTCAGCGCCGAACTGGTGGCTGCCTACAAGCCGCACAGCGCCAGCGTCGAGCATCTGCGCGCGTTGCGCAGCCAGCTGATGCTGCGCTGGTTCGACAACGAGCTGAACCACAAGGCGCTGGCCATCGTCAGCCCCGGCGCGCGCGAAGGGCGCAGCTTCATCGCCGCCAACCTGGCGATTGTCTTCTCGCAGCTGGGCGAACGTACGCTGCTGATCGATGCCGACCTGCGCCACCCGCGCCAGCACGAACTCTTCAAGCTGGACAACAGTGCCGGGCTCTCCGGCCTGCTCGCCGGGCGCAATGGCGCCGAAGGCGTGCAGCGCGTGGCCAGCCTGCGCTCGCTGGCTGTGCTGCCGGCCGGCGCGGTGCCGCCCAACCCGCAGGAGCTGCTCGGCCGGCCGATCTTTGCCGAAACGCTGGCCAGGCTGGCACGCGATTTCGACGTGGTGATCATCGACACGCCGGCCGGCGGCAGCTACGCCGAGGCGCAGACGGTGGCGGTGCGCGCTGGCGCAGCGTTGCTGCTTGCCCGGCAGAACCAGAGCAGCGTGCCGCAACTGCTGGCGCTCAAGCGCAGCCTCGAGCTCGCCGGCGCCACGCTGGTCGGCTCGGTGCTGAACGACGCCTGAGCACCGCACATGCGCACCAGCCTTTCCAACCCGAAGATGCGCACGCTGAAGCAGTTTGGCGCCGCGCGGCAGCAACGTGTCTGAGTACGTCATGGTAAGCGGCGTGCCGATCAACGCGCAAAAGCAGCCGCTGCACTTGCTCGCCTGGCTGCCGCTTATCGTCGGCCTGATTGCGCTCTACGTTCCCACCCTTGTCGATCTGTTTCTCGGCATCTGGAGCAGCGACGAGCAGAAGCACGGGCCGATCGTGCTGGCCATCGCCTGCTGGCTGGCCTACCGCAAGTGGCCGGCGATGTGGGTAGCGAGCGAAGGCAAGCCCGGCTCGGTCTGGGGCTGGCCGCTCTTTGTGCTTGGCCTGCTGTTATATGCCATTGGCCGCTCGCAGGACATCCTGCTCTTTGAAGTCGGCTCGGTCATCTGGCTGCTGGCGGCGATCCTGCTGCTCACACGCGGTCCGGTGGCGCTGAAAGCACAGTGGTTCGCACTGTTCTTCATGCTCTTCATGATCCCGCTGCCCGGCGCACTGGTCGATGCAGTGACCATGCCGATGAAGATGGCGGTCTCTTATGTGGCCGAGCAATTGCTCTTCTGGGTGGGCTACCCGATCGCACGCAGCGGCGTGATCCTGCAGATCGGCCAGTACAAGCTGCTGGTGGCCGATGCCTGCGCCGGGCTGCACACACTGTTTACGCTGGAAGCACTGGGGCTGCTCTACCTCAACATCGTTCGCCACGACTCGCTCTTCCGCAACGTGGCACTGGCGATCTGCATTGTGCCGATCTCGTTTACCGCCAACGTCATCCGCGTGATGGTGCTGACGCTGGTGACCTATCACTTTGGCGACGCGGCCGGGCAGGGCTTTCTGCACGGCTTTGCCGGGATGGTGCTCTTTCTCACTGCACTGCTGCTGATCATCGGCGTCGATTCGCTGCTGCAGTTTGTCGACCGGCGGCGCAATCCGGCGGGAGCCTGAAGCGATGAACGTCTGGCTGCGAAACTCCATCCTGCTGGCACTGATGCTCGCTGCCTCAGGCCTTGCCTTTGCCCTGCGCCCGACGCAGAAGATTGCCGAGCAAGGGCCGAAAGTGGATCTGGAAACCATGATTCCGCAGGCCTTCGGTGACTGGCGGGAAGAGCAGCAGTCAGCGACGCAGATCGTCGATCCGCAGCAGAAGGCGATGATCGACAAGATCTACAAGCAGACGCTCAGCCGCACCTACGTGAACGGCGAGGGCTACCGGATCATGCTGTCGATCTCCTACGGCAGCGACCAGACCGATTCGATGCAGGTACACAAGCCCGAAGTCTGCTACCCGGCGCAGGGCTTTGTCCTGCAGGGCAAACAGGTGGGTAGCCTGAAAACCAGTCAGGGCTCAATCCCGGTAACGCGGATCTTCGCCACGCTTGGGCAACGCAGCGAGCCGGTGACCTACTGGACCACGGTTGGCGACCGTGTGGTTGCCAGCGGCATCAACAAGAAGCTCATCGAAATGAGCTACGGCCTCACCGGAAAGATTCCCGACGGCATGCTTATCCGCATTTCTTCGATCGATCCTGAGGCCGCCAAAGCGTATGCCATGCAAGACCGCTTCGCCGCGCAAATGCTTGCAGGACTGGCACCCGAATACCGGCAAAGAGTCGCCGGCAACCTTCAGTTGAACTAATGAAAATGACCTTCTCCACGAATTCCGCAGCGGAAGTGACTACGCCGGCCACCGGCAAAGTCGTCCTGATCACCGGCATCACCGGCCAGGACGGCGCCTACCTTGCAGAATTCCTGCTCAAGAAGGGCTACGTCGTGCACGGCATCAAGCGTCGCGCCTCACTCTTCAACACCGATCGCATCGACCACCTGTACCAGGACCCGCACGTCTCCAACCGCAACTTCGTCCTGCACTACGGCGACCTGACCGACTCGACCAACCTGATCCGCATCATCCAGCAGGTGCAGCCCGACGAGATCTACAACCTGGCCGCGATGAGCCACGTTGCCGTCAGCTTCGAGACGCCCGAATACACCGCCAACGCCGACGGCATCGGCACGCTGCGCATCCTCGAAGCGATCCGCATCCTTGGCCTGGAAAAGAAGACCCGTTTCTACCAGGCTAGCACCAGCGAACTCTACGGGCTGGTGCAGGAAATCCCGCAGAAGGAAAGCACGCCTTTCTATCCGCGCAGCCCGTATGCGGTGGCGAAGATGTACGCCTACTGGATCACCATCAATTACCGCGAAGCCTACGGCCTCTACGCCTGTAACGGCATCCTCTTCAACCACGAATCGCCGCTGCGCGGCGAAACCTTCGTGACGCGCAAGATCACGCGCGCACTGGCGCGCATCAAGCTCGGCCTGCAGGACACGCTATATCTCGGCAACCTCGATTCGCTGCGCGACTGGGGGCACGCGCGCGACTACGTTGAAATGCAGTGGCTGATGCTGCAGCAGGAAAGCGCCGAAGACTTCGTCATCGCCACCGGCGTGCAGTACAGCGTGCGCCAGTTTGTCGATGCCGCCGCCCGCGAGTTGGGCATCGAGATCAGTTGGCAAGGGCAGGGCGTTGAAGAAACTGGCACCGACCAGAACGGCCGCGTGATCGTCCGCGTTGATCCGCGCTACTTCCGCCCGACCGAAGTGGAAACGCTGCTTGGTGATCCGACCAAGGCGAAAGAAAAGCTCGGCTGGACGCCGAGGACCAGCTTCGACGAACTCGTCGCCGAGATGGTGCGCGAGGATCTGAAGAGCGCCGAGCGTGACGAACTGGTCAAGAAGAACGGCTACGCCGCCTTCGATTACCACGAATAAAGCCGCCATGGACAAGAACGCCAAAATCTATGTGGCTGGCCATCGCGGCATGGTCGGTTCAGCGATCGTGCGCAAGCTGCAGTCCAGGGGCTACAGCAACATCCTCACGCGCACGCATCAGGAACTCGATCTGCTCGATCAGGCGGCCGTACATGCCTTCATGCAGGCAGAGAAGCCTGATTATCTGTTCATCGCTGCCGCCAAGGTAGGCGGGATTCAGGCCAACAACGTCTATCGCGCCGACTTCATCTACCAGAACCTGATGATCGAGGCCAACCTGATTCACGCGGCGCATCTGGCTGATGTCAATCGCCTGCTGTTTCTTGGCTCAAGCTGCATCTATCCGCGTGACTGCCCGCAGCCGATCAAGGAGGAGTACCTCCTCACCGGGCCACTGGAGCCGACCAACGAGCCTTATGCAATCGCCAAGATTGCCGGCATCAAGCTGTGCGAGAGCTACAACAGCCAGTACGGTCGGCAGTACGTCAGCGCGATGCCGACCAATCTCTACGGGCCGAACGACAATTACGACCTGAACAATTCGCACGTGCTACCGGCCTTGCTGCGCAAGGCACACGAAGCCAAAGGGCAGGGCGTAACGACGCTGGAAGTGTGGGGCTCGGGCAAGCCGCTGCGCGAATTCCTGCACGTGGATGACATGGCCGATGCCTGCGTTTTCCTGATGCAGCGGGAAGACATCCGCGACGGTCTGTTCAACGTCGGCACGGGGAGCGATGTAACGATCCGCGAGCTGGCCGAAACCATCATGGCTATCATCGGCCTGCATGGCGAGATCGTCTTCGATCCCAGCAAGCCCGACGGTACGCCGCGCAAGCTGCTCGATGTAACGCGACTGCAAGGTCTTGGCTGGCGGTCGAAATTCTCGCTCGGTGACGGCATTCAAAACACCTATGCCGCATATCTCGCCACGTCCCCTGCCCGCTGAAGAGAAGGTACCCGCGACGGGTCTCGGCAGCCGCAGTCTCTCCGCCGTCATCTGGGGGGGCGGTGGCGCCCTCGTCAGGATTCTGCTGCAGATGGGCACGCAGATTGTCCTCGCGCGAATTCTCGGGCCGGAGCAATACGGCTTGTTTGCGATCGCTGCCGTCGTGATCGGCTTCAGCGGTTTTTTTTCAGACGTCGGAATCGCCTACGGCCTGATCCAGAAGCAGGATGTTTCAGCGCATGACCTGCGTTTCGTGTTTACCTGGCAACTCATTATCGGCACGCTGGTCAGCGCTGCCATCGTCTTGTTAAGCGGGCCGATTGCCGCTTTCTTCGGCGAGGCAAAGGCACAAGAGATTGTTTCGGTGCTGGCCGTGGTTTGCCTGCTCAATGCGCTGATGGCACCGGCGCAGAACATGTTGAAGCGCGAACTTAATATCCGGCGAATCCAGTTAGCCAATATCGCCGGCTATGTCGGCGGTTACGTCGCCGTTGGCGTGCCGCTGGCCCTGTCGGGGGCGGCAGTCTGGGCACTGGTGGCGTCGTGGATCGTGCAGGTGTCGATCACGCTGCTGATTCTCTATGCCGGTGTTCGCCACCCGCTGCAACCGCTGTTCTGGTTTGTCGGTGGGGGCCAGCTAATGCGTTATGGCGGGACCGTGCTGATCACCAACATTACCAACTGGGTCATCGGCAATATCGAGCGCGTCGTCATCGGCCGCTACTTCGCCAGTCGCGAGATCGGCCTTTACGCTACGTCTTATAACCTCATCAACGGCCCGGTCAGTTCCTTGCTTGGCGTGGTGCAGCCGGTTTTCTTTTCCGCCGCGTCGCGCATTGCAGACCAGCGCGAACGCCTTGTGGAGGTCTATCTTGGCATCGTCGCGTTGACGGCATTAGTCGTATTGCCGCTCTTTGCTTCAGTTTCCGCCGTCGCCGACACGCTGGTGCTGGCGCTCTATGGCGCGAAGTGGGTAGAGGCCGGCGTACTCCTGTCGCCGCTGTCTCTGGCGATTCCGCTGCTGCTGTTCTGGGGGCTGACGACGCCACTTCTGTGGATCGGCGGCGCCCCGGAGCGCGAGTTCAGAGTTCAGTTGCCGATGGCACTGCTCTGGGTCGCCATTTCCTGGGCGGCTGCGCAGCATTCGCTGGAAGCGGTTGCGTGGTCCGTGGTGCTGCTGTTCGCCCTGCGATTCGCCCTTATTTTTTTCGCAGCCAGACAATTGTTGCCGATTTCCTTCGCTGGCTTGTGGCGTGCCTGCCGTGGCGGATTGTTGCTGGCGATGATTTGCGCCAGCATCGCCGCCGCCAGCGATGGCTGGTTGAGAGCCGAAGGACTGCCGGCATTTGTCCGGCTGTTGATTGATGCCGCGCTGGCCGCTGCGGTGTACCTGCTGCTGCTGATGAAACTCCCGGGAATCATCCCGGGCCATTGCGGCGAACTGCTCACCCGTCTCGCCGCCCGCTGCCCGGCGCCGCTGGGGTGCTGGCTGGGTCGTCTGCCGGTGATGGGGTAGAACAATGAGTATTCTCGAGATTGTCTATCCCGCCGTTTACTTCGCCATGGCTTTCGGCGCAGCCATTCTGCTGGTGCTCGCCTTTGGCGTATCCCTCCACGTGGAAGGCTCGTGGGGAGCGCGTTTCGTGCCGGCGATCGCGCCGCTGATCGTGCTTGGAATCGCCCTGAGCAGCCTGCTGTCCGGGCGAAATCTGGCCATGGCGGCGCAGCATATCGATCTGCTCGCGGAGCAGCCGGGCGGTGGCGCATCGATTCTAAGGCTGATCACGCTGAGCATCCTCTGCATTGCCGGTGCAAAGCTCGTCGGCGCGTTTACCCGGCGACGGGCGCTGAGCGAAGCGCCGGGCAGCGCGCTCTTCGTTTCGCTGCTGATCTACATCGTCGCCAGCAATCTTCTGCCGAGCGCTTTCGGCACAGTGCCGACCTTCGTGCATTCGCTGTTCTATTCTTTGGTGATTTTTGCGGCGGTCTGGGCGGCACGGCGCGAGCCGCTGGAAACGATGATCAAGGCTGCCAAGGCGGCGCTCTACGTATTGCTTGTCGGCAGCCTTGTGGCAGCGCTGCTTGTTCCTGCCATCGCGTTGCAGCCTGACTATCAGGGCCTGATCCCCGGCCTGCATGTGCGCCTGTGGGGGCTTGGCTCCAACGCCAACAGTATCGGGCCGCTGGCCATGCTGACCCTGCTTCTGGAATATCTGCTTCCTACCCGCAATCGTCGGCTGCGTGCGCTGCTGATTACCGCTGCCGTGCTGGTGTTTATTCTGGCCCAGTCCAAGACGGTCTGGTTCGCTTTGCTCATTGTTCTGGCCATTCTTGCCTGGTATCGCTGGCCACTGCGCGCTGGTCGGCAGGCCGCTCTGCTCTTGGCGTTGGTCATGATTACGGTGCTTTCTGCTGGCCTGCTGGCGGTGATGTTCGTCGATCTTCCTTCCTTGTGGGATCGCATTTCCGACTCGAAAGTCGGTGACAGTGTCGCAACGGTTTCCGGACGCACTGGTATCTGGGAGGTGGCGCTACGCGAGTGGCAGCACAGCCCGTTGTTCGGTTATGGGCCGACGATCTGGGGTGAGAAGTTTCGCTGGCAGATCGGCATGCCCTATGCCTTCAGCGCCCACAACCAGTTCATGCAAACGCTTTCGGTCGCCGGCACGCTGGGTTTTCTTGCCTTGCTGGCTTATCTGCGCTACCTGATTCCGGCCGCCTTGCGTATGGCGGCGCAGACGCGCGGCGTCTCGGTCGCCTTGCTCGCCATGATCCTGTTGCGCTGCTTCTCGGAAGCACCGCTGGCGATGACCGGGCTGATCGACGGCGATGCGCTGACGCATCTCTTGTTGTTCGCGATCGTCCTCCGGGCGCCGGCGCGCGAGCTTCGGCGCAGCGAAGCGCAAGTGGTGCCCGCGGGACTGCGCGCATGATGTTCTCGGTGGTGATCCCCTTGTACAACAAGTCAGCCTATATCGAAGAGGCGCTGCATTCGGTCATGGCGCAGGATCTGCCGGCTGGCGAGATCATCGTTGTCGACGATGGCAGCAGCGACGACGGACCCGCCAAGGTAGAGGCGCTCGGGATTCCCCTGGTGCGGCTGATTCGTCAGCCCAATGCCGGCGTTTCGGCTGCACGCAATGCCGGCATCGACGCCGCGCGTGGCGACTGGGTCTGCTTCCTGGATGCAGATGATCGCTATCTGCCGGGCTTCCTTGCCAGTCTGGCGCGTCTGGCTGACGCATACCCGAACGCAGCTTTGCTGGCGACGGCCTATGTGCGATGCCATGCCAATGGTCAGCGCCGCGTACCGAGTTTGCATCCGGCGGCCGCTCGCGGCGGTCTGGTCAGCAACTTTTACGCCGCCTGGAGCCGCTCGAACTTTTTCTTTACAAGTTCGCTCGCCATCCGGCGCAGCCTGCTGACCGACGAGAGACTGCGCTTTGCCATCGGCGAGCGGCTCGGTGAAGATCAGGACCTGTGGTTTCGCATCGCCGAGCGCTTTCCCATTGCTTTCGATCCGGTAGCGCGCGCCGAATACCGTCTCGATGTTCCGGGAAGTGCCACCCATGGCTCGGGCGTCGCCGATGAACTGCCGGCTTTTCGTCGCCTGGCCGAGCGCTTGCGCCGACACGAAGTGCCGCAACACATGCGCCGCGGCGCCGCCCGCTTTTACGCCAGCCATTTGCTTAATGTCGCCAATGTCCGCCTGGCTGGCGGCGATCGGCAGGCGGCGTGGCGCATCGCCCTTCGTCGAGAAGCCTTCGCCAATCCCTTCTACTGGCTGAAGACCGCGCTGCGACTCGCACTTGGCGGCGAAATCAACAGTCGAGGCACGACATGAAATTCCACAGTTTCTTGTCGGCTCATTTCCTGTCCGGCATGCTGGCCGGCGCCTTTGCCCTGTTTCTGGCCGCCTCCAGCAGCGCCGATGAATCGTCGCGGGATCCCTATTTTGGCCTGCACATGCACCGTGCCGACAGCGGCACGGCCTGGCCGAAGGCTGCCTTCGGCGCATGGCGCCTGTGGGATGCGGGTGTCGCTTGGCCCGATCTGCAGCCCGCTCCGGGACAATGGGACTTCACTCGCCTCGATCGCTACGTCGCCTTCGGCCAGCGCTTCGGCGTCGACATCCTGCTGCCGCTGGGTCTCAGCCCGGCGTGGGCGTCGGCACGTCCCGCCGAGAAATCGAGTTACCGCCCTGGCTGGGCCGCCGAGCCGGCCGATATCGAAAACTGGCGTCTTTACGTACGCACGCTGGCCGAGCGCTATCGCGGCCGGATACGGCACTACGAAGTCTGGAACGAGATGAACGACAAGGGCTTTTATACGGGTTCGGTCGACAAGATGGTCGAACTGACTTGCGAAGCCCACCGCATCCTGCACGAAGTTTCACCCGATAACCGGCTGATTTCGCCATCGCTGATCGGCGCCGGCAGCGAGCCGGAGCAGTTCGAGAACTTCCTGCGCAAGGGCGGCAAAGCCTGCGTCGATGTCATTGGTTACCATTTCTACGTGCCGCATCGCGAACCAGAGGAAATCGTTCCGCTGATCGGCCGGGTGCGCGCGGCGATGGTGCGGCAGGGACTGTCCAGCCTGCCGCTGTGGAATACGGAATCCGGCTGGTGGCTGGAAAACGGCGACGGAACATTGCAGGCAGGCGCCGATCCGCGCTGGCGTCGCGTGCGTCTGGACGAGGGCGCTGCCGTCGTCGCACGCTCGCTGATCCTCGGGCGCGCGGCTGGTCTTGAGCGTTTTTACTGGTACGCCTGGGACAACTACATTCTCGGCTTGACCGAGGTTTCTACTGGTGCGCTGAAGCCGGCCGGTGTTGCTTACGGCACACTCATCCGCTGGCTGAGCTTTGCTACGCCGAAATGCAAAGAGACGCGAGGAACTTGGGTATGTGCGCTACCGCCGGTGGGTGGGCATACCCGCCGCATCGTCTGGCAAGCGGATGGCCGGTCCGCCAGCTTCGCCCCGCTCGGCGAGCAGGTGCTGGCGGTGGAGCGCCTGGACGGCAGCCGTTCGCCTGTTGGCAGCGTTCCACAGGCCAGCGTTGCGGTTTTCTACGAGCCACAGTTGATCGTTTCCGCGCCGGGTAAACCATGAGCCTGCTCTCGCTCGTTCTCGCCACCTACGGCCGCTGCGATGATGTCGGGCGAGTGCTCGATTCCTTGCTGGCACAGACCGACAAGGATTTTGAAGTCTTGATCGTCGACCAGAATGCGGATGATCGGCTGGCACCGCATGTGCGGAGAGGTCTCGCGCAAGGCTTGAACATTCGCCATCTGCGCCTCGAGAAGCCCAGCCTTGCGGGAGCGCGCAACCTTGGTATCGCTGAAGCAGCCGGCGAAATCGTCGGTTTCCCCGACGACGATTGCTGGTACGAGCCCGAAACCGTCGCCGAAGTGCGGCGAGCTTTTGCTGCTTCCGGGGCCATCGACGGCATCGTTGGCTGCTGGGTTGAGCAAAGCCTGGCGAATAGCGCGCCGAGGCCGTTCGGCCGGCTTTCCTGCGCGCAGTGGCGGCAGTTTCGCAGCGGCAGTGCCAGTTCGATAACGCTGTTTATTCAGCGCTCGCTATTGCTGCGGCTCGGCGGTTTTGATCAGCGTTTTGGCGTCGGTCAGTGGTATGGGGCCGGCGAAGAAACCGACTTCATTCTGCGTGCGCTCGAGGCTGGAGCGTGCGTCGAATACCGTCTTGAGGCGAGAGTGCATCACGCCTTCAGCATCGCGGCCCCGAACGAACAGCTCCTTGCCCGATGCCGTGCCATGCGCCGGCGCGGGCGTGGCACCGGCGGCATCTACGCCAAACATCAGCTCAGTCATTGGGTGATCGTGCGCGGAGTTTTCGGGCAGTTCATGCGCCCGTTGCTGCGCGGTGAGTTGCGCCAAGCCGCCATCGGCGCCTTTGTCTCTCTAGGTTTGCTCGAGGGGCTCGTCAAATGGCGATTTTCCGAAACCATAGATTCCTGAAGCCAGTGCGCGCGCCAACGAGGAGTTGAAGATGAGTTTTGTGCAAACGAGCTATACCCGACAAGCGATTGACGAGGCGCGCATGGGCTGGCCTTCGCGCTATGGTGCCCCTGACTCCATCGACAACTGGCGGCACAGCCGCATGCTTAGCTGCACTCAGCCCTTGCTCGCCGCACTGCCGGAAGCAGAATGGATGACGCTCGGCGACGGGCGCTACGGTTCCGATGCGGCGTATCTGAAAGAGCGGGGGATCAAAGCGACCGCCACCAGCCTGACGGACGAGAAGCTCGCCGTCGCGCACGAGAATGGCTTTATCGACGCTTACCGGATCGAGAACGCCGAGCACATTTCGCTCGGGGAGAATGCGGTCGACTTTGTCTTGTGCAAGGAGGCCTACCACCACTTTCCTAGGCCGCCGATAGCGCTCTACGAAATGCTGCGTGTGGCGCGCGTTGGCGCAGTTCTGATCGAACCTCTCGACGATCAGCGGATACTCAATCTCGTTCGTACGGCTGCCAAAAGGTTGCTGCGCGGCGATACCGTGCTGGACTTCGAGCCGAGTGGCAATTTTCTGTACCGGCTTAACTTGCGCGAGTTGGGGAAGCTGCTGACGGCAATGGGTGGAGAGGTAATCGCTTTCAAGGGAGTCAACGATTTCTATCACGGGCGGCTTTCACGATATGACGCAAGGCAGGTCAATGTCGGCACGCTACTGACGCGAGCCGGCATTACCGTTCAGGATGCTCTGTCCAGCCTTGGCCTGATGGGCTTTGGACTTGGCTGTGTAGTGGTCTTCAAGGGGCGGCCGGAGGGTGTTCTACTCGACACGCTCGGCGCTTCCGGTTTCTCCATCATTGAGTTACCGAAGAATCCCTATGCCGGATAAGCCAAGCTTGGCCCGTGCAGAAAGCCGCGCCTCTGCGCGCGAAATTCCTGAGGCAAAGGGCGGTGCTTCGGCCAGTATCGTCGGGCATGGCGCCGAGCCAACCATCTGCATCGTCCAGGCGGTCGCCAAGCAGTATCGTGAGCCGTTTTTCGACGCTCTCTATTTTCGACTGAAGAATCAGGGCATACGCCTGCAGGTCATCTATAGCGATCCCAATTCGTTCGAGGCGCGCAGAAAAGACGCTGTTGATCTGCCTCCGTCGTATGGGCGCAAGGTACATGCCCTCTGGCTATTCAGGCAGCGTGTCTTGTTCCAGCGGGTGCCGGTTGCTGCGCTCACGGCCGATCTCGTGATCGTCGAGCAGGCATCGAAATACGTCTTGAACTATGTTTTTGCGCTGCTTTCGACCTTGGGAATCCTGCGTCTGGCTTACTGGGGGCACGGGCGCAACTGGCAACAGCCGCAGGAGTCCGGCATGGGGCGCGTCAAACGCGCCATGCTGCGGCGGGCAGACTGGTGGTTTGCCTATACGGCGCGGGTTGCCGATTACGTCAGGGACAATGGCTTCAGCAGCGAGCGCATCACCGTCGTACAGAACAGCGTGGATACCTCCGGTTTGCGGCAGCAGATCAATGACTTCGACGAGCAGGCACGCGCAGCCTTGCGTGAAGAACTGGGAATTGCCAGGACGGATCGCGTCGGCTTGTTCTGCGGCAGCATGCACACCGACAAGCAACTGGCTTTTCTTGTTCGGGCAGCGGTCGAGTTACGTAACCGGCTACCGGGCTTTCACCTGATCCTCGTCGGGGCCGGTCCGGACGAAACCATTGCCCGTACCGCGGCGGCAAAGCATGCGTGGGTCCATCATATCGGGCCGCAGTTTGGCGGTGCTCGCGTGCCTTACTTTGCCATTGCCGATGTTTTCCTTTGCCCCGGTTTGGTAGGGTTGGCCGTGCTCGACGCCTTTGCCGCCGGCTTGCCGCTATTCACCACCGACATTCCGATTCACTCGCCGGAAATCGATTATCTGGAAGATGGTATCAATGGCGGGATATCCGAGTTTGATCCGGCAATTTATGCCGAAAACATAGGCAAGGTTCTGGCCAGCCCGGGAATACTGGCCCAGATGAAGTCGAATGCGGAGGCGTCGGCGCAGCGCTACGGACTCGACGTTATGGTCGAGAACTTTTTTCGGGGGGTGCTCGCGTGTCTCGATCGATCCTGATCGCCAGCATCCTGCGCGCGGACGGCGATACCGGCGTACAGACGCACGTCAGGGCCTTTCTCGCCTGGGCCGGCGCTCGGTCGCTCCCGGTCAGTTTGAGTACGCCCTTCGATAGCCCGCGCGGGCTGGTCTATCCGGTATTTGCGCTGCGCCGCCTGATCGATCCGCTAAACAAGCCGGCCAGCGTCTGGTGGTATCGCCACTGGCACGCGCTGTTTCTGCGCCTCGCCTTGCGCCGGAAACTATCGGGGGGCGAGCCGTGCACCATCTATGCCCAGTGCCCGCTTTCCGCCGCCGCAGCCCTCCAGGCGCGGTGCGCGCCTACGCAGCGCGTGGTGATGGTGGTGCACTTCAATATCTCGCAGGCGGACGAGTGGGCCGGCAAGGGGATGATCCGGCCCGGCGGCGCGCTCTACGCTGCCATCCGTCGCCTTGAAGCCGAGACCTTGCCGAAAGTCGATGGACTTGTCTTCGTTTCTGGGTTCATGCGTCTGGAGATTGCTGAACGGATTCCGGCGACGGCTGCGCTGCCCTACAGGATCGTTCCGAACTTTCTCGCCGACCCCGGAATTCGCCCTGATGAGGATCAGCTGCCGCTCCGCGACCTGATCTGCATCGGTACACTTGAACCGCGCAAAAACCAGCGCTATGCGCTGGAGATCGTCGCCGCAGCGGCATGCATCGGGCGAGCGCTGAGTCTTACGATCGTCGGCGATGGCCCTGACCGGGCGGGACTTGAGTCGCTGGCCGCCGAACTCGGCATCACGCAGCAGGTCAGCTTCGCCGGCTTTGTGCGCAATGCTGCGCAACTGATCGGTACGCATGCTGCGTGCCTGCACGTCGCCTTGCTGGAGAATCTGCCACTCACCTTGATCGAGGCGCTGGCACGCGGCGTTCCGGTCTTTGCCCCTGCGGTTGGCGGTGTTCCCGAGGTATTCGACGATGGACGCGAGGGAAGAGCGATTCCCCTCGGCGACGCAGAAACGGCGGCGGCGAGGATTCTCGAATGGCTCGATGACGAGGCATCCATGCGCTCCGCAGGCAGACTCGCTCGGGCGCGTTTCCTGCAGAGGTTTGAAGCCGGCAAGGTCGGCGCGGATCTGCATGAGTTCCTCTGTGAGCCGCTGAGTGGGGCAGTGCGCTCATGAGCCGCTTGCGGGTGCTGGTGGCTCACAACGCTTACCAGCAGCGCGGTGGTGAGGACGCGGTGGTCGAGGCCGAGGTGGAGCTGCTGCGGCGGAATGGCCACACCGTTGAACTGCTGCTGCTGCACAACGATTCGATTGCCGGACTGGGCCGCTTCGATCTGCTTGCACGCACACTCTGGTCTGCACCGGGTGCCGAGTTGTTCAGGGCGACGGCAGCCGCATTTCTTCCCGATGTCGTGCATGTGCACAACACCTTTCCGCTGCTGTCGCCATCGATCTACTGGGCTGCCGGGCGCTTGCGCCTGCCTGTGGTGCAAACCCTGCACAACTTCCGCCTGCTCTGCCCGCAGGCGATGTTCCTTCGTGGCGGATCGATCTGTGAAGATTGCCTCGGCAATCTGCCTTGGCGTGGGGCGATCCGCGGCTGCTACCGCGACTCGGCCGCGCAGACCAGCGTTCTGGCGGGAATGCTGACGCTGCATCGCGCACTGGGTACCTGGCAGAACAAGGTGACACGCTACGTGGCACTCAACGAATTCTGTCGAAAGAAGTTCGTCGCGGGCGGCTTGCCTGGCGAACGCATCCTGGTTAAACCGAACTTCGTCGATTTCGACGCGCCGGTGGATTTGCCACGTGCGGGGTTTCTCTTTGTCGGGCGCCTTTCCGCAGAGAAGGGCGTACGGGTGCTGGCACAGGCCGCCCGGTCCTTGCCCGACGCGACGGTGCGGGTCGCCGGTGGTGGGCCGGAGGAGGGCGCGCTTGCGGGCGTGGGCAATATCGTGAAGCTTGGCGCCCTGTCGGGCGAGGAGGTGCGTCTGGCGATGAGCGGTGCCATGGCCTTGCTATTGCCGAGCATCTGGTACGAGAACTTCCCGCGCACACTGGTCGAGGCGATGGCCTGCGGGCTGCCGGTGATTGCCAGCCGGATCGGCGCGCTGGCCGAACTGGTCGAGGATGGTGTCACCGGGCTGCTGTTCGAGCCCGGCCAGGCGGAAGATCTGGCGGCGAAGATGCGCTGGGCGATGGCGCATCCGGATGAAATGGCACCGATGGGGCGTACGGCAAGGTTGCGTTACGAGGCGCTTTACACCCCGGAAAGAAACTACGAGCAGTTGATCGCCATTTACCGCGAAACCATTGCTGCTGCGCAGGAAAGGAGTCGCCAGTGAGCACTGCGTCCGGGAATGAGCGGCGGCTGCGACGTGTTCTCGGTGCGCCGATCGACGCCATCGACTGGGAAGATGCCCTTGCGCGAATAAGGCTTTGGGCACAATCGCGCGAGAGCCGCTACGTCTGCATCTGCAACGTCCATTCGGTGGTGACGGCAGGGCAGGATGCCGAGTTCGCGCGGGTGATCGCTGGCGCCGACATGGCAACGCCCGACGGCGCACCAGTGGCGTGGATGCTGCGCAAGCTCGGCTTTGGAGGCCAGCAGCGCATCAATGGCCCGGATCTGATGTGGAAGTACTGCGCGCAGGCGGCGCAGCGGCAGGAGTCGATCTTTCTCTATGGCAGCAGCGAGGAGACTCTGGGGATACTGCAGAAACGCCTGCTGACGGCGTTCCAGGGGTTGCGGATCGCCGGTGCGATTTCGCCGCCTTTTCGCGCCCTTTCCACCGAGGAAGATGCCGCGGACGTGGCGCGCATCAACGCTTCCGGCGCAGGAACGCTGTGGGTCAGCCTGGGTTGCCCTAAACAGGAGAAGTGGATGGCGGCGCACCGTGGCCGCATCAACGCGGTGATGATCGGCGTCGGTGCGGCATTCGATTACCACGCCGGCACCATTGAGCGGGCACCGCTATGGATGCAGCAGCGCGGGCTGGAATGGTTGCACCGGCTGGCTTCGGAGCCGGGCCGGCTGTGGAAGCGCTATCTGGTCACCAACACGCTGTTCGTGCTCGGCGCCATCCGCCAGTTGCTGCTGCAGCGCGCGGGGCACTGATGCGACAGCGTGTGCGGCTGCCGCGTCTCGCACCAATGATTTCATCCGTTTTCCAGAAGGTGTTTTCATGAAAATTACGGTTATCGGTACCGGCTACGTGGGCCTGGTGTCGGGCGCTTGTCTCGCCGAAGTCGGCAACGACGTGCTCTGTCTGGATGTTGATCCGGCCAAGATCAGGATTCTCAAAGAAGGCGGCATCCCGATCTACGAGCCGGGTCTGCAGGAGATGGTGCGTCGCAATGTGGCTGCCGGGCGCCTGCACTTCACCACCGATGTGGAGCGGGCAGCGCACTTCGGCATCATCCAGTTCATCGCCGTCGGTACGCCGCCGGGCGAGGATGGGTCGGCCGACATGAAGTATGTGACGGCGGCGGCACGCAATGTCGGCAAGTACATGCGCGATTACAAGGTGATCGTCGACAAGAGTACGGTGCCGGTCGGCACGGCGGACGCCGTGCGCGCTGCAGTTGCCGACGAGTTGAAAAAGCGCGGCGCCGAGCACGCAGGATTGCCTTTCAGCGTCGTTTCCAATCCGGAGTTTCTCAAGGAAGGCGCGGCGATCGAAGACTTCATGAAGCCTGATCGTATTGTCGTCGGCTGCGACGACGAGACGGCAGAAAGCTATATGCGCTCGCTGTATGCTCCTTTCCAGCGCAATCACGACCGCCTGATCGTGATGAACATCCGCAGCGCCGAGCTGACCAAATACGCGGCCAACGCGATGCTGGCAACGCGCATCAGCTTCATGAACGAGCTGGCCAACCTGGCCGAGCGGCTGGGCGCCGACATTGAGCAGGTGCGCAAGGGCATCGGCAGCGATCCGCGCATCGGTTACGACTTTCTTTACTCGGGCGCCGGTTATGGCGGCTCGTGCTTTCCCAAGGATGTGAAGGCGCTGATCAAGACTGCGGCAGTCGATGCCGGTATCACGCTGAAAGTGCTCAATGCCGTTGAGGCGGCCAACGATGCGCAGAAGCATGTGCTTGGCGCCAAGATCAAGGCGCACTTCGGCAACGATCTGGCGGGGCGGCATTTCGCGCTGTGGGGTCTGGCGTTCAAGGCCAACACCGACGACATGCGCGAGGCGACCAGCGTTGAGGTGATCAAGGATCTGCTCGTCGCCGGCGCGACGGTAACGGCGTATGACCCGGTGGCGATGGCCGAGGCCCGACACTACTTTCCGGGCGAAGCACGCCTGCGCTATGCCGATAACCAGGTTGCGGCGCTGGCAGGCGCCGACGCGCTGGTGGTGGTTACCGAGTGGAAGGAATTTCGCAGCCCCGACTTTGCAGCAATAAAGGCCCGGCTGAAAACGCCGCTGATCTTCGACGGGCGGAATCTCTATGAGCCCGCCGAGATGCAGCGGCTCGGCATCACTTATCGGGGGATCGGTCGCTGAGGCGGGTTACTGCAAGTGAATCGACCGGACCATGAGGCAGACGTCTGGCGCCGCGCAAACCTTGCCGACATGGCGCACTTATGACAGTAGTCTGAATGTAATCATCAGCGGTGATGATGGCGATCAATCGATGTCGTCGCCGTCTACCGAAAGGTCCGCTCATGAGAAAACTGCTCTGCCTGCTGCTGGTGTGCGCCACCGGCACCGCGTTTGCCGGCGTCAAGGAGGATGAAGACGCTGCCGCCCGTCGCGACATGCAGAAGGTTTTCGAGCGGGTGAAGGCCGCACAGGCGGAAAAGGCGCGGCGCGAAAACCTTTTGCCCTATCCCGATCCGCTTTTCGGCGAGGCATCGCTACGGCAGGGGCAGGAGTGGGTTTCGGACTGGAAGCAGCGTGAGAAGCGTGACTTCTCCGCGCTGCTCGCCAACAGCGAGGCCGATGTCCTGCTCGTTCCCTTTCAGGTTCAGGCCAGCGGCATCGAGCGCGCCAACCGTTCGCTGATGACGGCAAGCCTGGCGCAGGCGCTCTCGGCTTCGGCAAAGCTGGTTGATCCTTATCTGGTGGCAGGCGCGCTGGGCGATGGCGAGCGCCGGCTCGACCGGCAGGAGGTGCTGCAGCTGGCCAGCCAGCTACGGGTGAAACGTATCGTCTGGGCTTATGCCGGCCACCGCTCTGAGCAGGGCAACCCGGCCGCCGACAAGCGGCTGCGCCTCTATTTCCAGATTCAGGAGCGCGGCCCGGCGGGGGTTTTCAGCGAGGGCGAGCCGCCTCCCGGCAAGGCGATCGAGACGCTGGAGTTTTCCGATCTCGATCCGCCGGTGGCGGTTTTCCGCAAGAATCTGCCGGCCATCGTCGGCGCGCTCGGTTATCAGTACAAGGCGCCGGCGACCGCGAAGGCCGATGCACTGAGCAAGGCTTTGCCGGCCAACCTGGCCGCGGCGGTGCAGCCGGCGTCGCTGAGCAATGCGGCGCAACAGCTGCAGCTGCTGGCCAGCCTGCTGCCGGGCGATGCCACGCGGCTGCGCGAACGGCTTTACGAGCGGTCCTTGCTGATCGCCTGGCAGCTGCCGGTCGGCGATGCCGCCACGCGCCTGCTGGCCGCACGCGCCTTGCACGGATTGCACATGCGTCCGGCGGCGCTGGCCGTGATCGGGCAGCCGGCCAGCGAAGAGGAGCGCGCGCTGCTCGCCGCCATCAACGGCAATCTGCCGGAGCTCGATGCCAGCGTGGCGAAGCTGCCGCTTTCGCCGCAGAAGGTGATGGCGGCGATTGACGCTACCGATATCCGCTACGCCTACGAGAGCGATACGCCGAAGTCTGCCGCGGCGCGGGAGGCGCTGCTCGATGCGCTGCCCGCTGTCTGGCAGGGATTTCTGGCGCGGCGTTTTGCCGATGCCGACCCGACGCGCCTGCGCCGCTTCGGCAATTTCGAGCTGCTTGAGGCGCTGGGCAAGGAGTTTCCGTCCGCCGGCCCGGGCATACAGCAGAAGCTCCGCGGTCGCCAGATTGCCGGGCAGAGCGAGTCGGCCGATGTTGATCTGGCGATCGGTGCCTATCTGAACCCTGCTGTTGCCGGCAAATCGTCCACCGCTTGCTGCAGTGCCGCGGGCTGGCAGCCCGAGCGGCGCGATCTGCTCGATTTTCTGGTGCAGTCGGCGGTGGCGAACGTGCTCTACAACAGCTATCGCATGTCTGTCGTGCAGGGTCTCTACCCGCAGACACTGCAATATCTCAATGCCATCGATGGCGTTTTCGGAACGCAGCCCGAGATCATGGCGGCGCGGGCGCTGGCCGAGGAAAACCTTGCCGCAAGGGCTGAGGCCCCCGGCAGGGACAGGCTGCTGAATACGGCAAGACTCGATGCCGAGCGCGCGCGCTACTGGCAGACCGGCACCGAGCATGCGTGGGCTGACCGGCCAAACCATCTGGCGACGCCGTATTACAAGCGCAACGGGCAGGCGATGCCGGGGCATCTGGAGAACGCGCTTTCGGCGCTGGCGAATGCGAGTTACCAGACGAACACGCTGACGGCCAGCTTTTATCTGACGCCCCCGGCCGAGCGCGAAAAGCTCCTGGCGGAGACGGCCGGGCGCTTCGCTGGCGACAACACGCGGGCACTGCTGCAGGCCGATCTGTTGCAGGCGCAGGGCAGGGGCGAAGAAGCCAGGGTGTTGCTGCAGCAGGTGCTCAAGGAGCGGCCTTTGCAGCTGGCCGTCTACAAACGGCTGGGAACGATGCTGCTCGAGGAGGGCCGTTACGCCAAGGCGGCGAAGGCCTATGCGCAGTATCCGGGGCTGCAGGGCGATGCCGGCAACCCCTTGCTGGTCGATAACTACGCGCATCAGGTCGGCTCATTGTTCTTCTGGCGCGGCGAAACCGATCTGGCGAAAGACTTTTACAAGGTGTCGGCGGAGCTCGCCACCGGCTCGGAGTCTTCGCTGACGAGTGCGGCGCGCAACGCAACGATCGATGGCGATTACGCGCAGGCGCTTGCGGCGCAGTTCAACGCGGCGCGTCGTTATGGCGACAGTTATCGCTACCGCGACTATTTCAGCCTGCTGCACATGCTTGGCGAGTCGGACGCGGCCTGGGATGGCTTCCAGTCGATGGGCGGGCGCTTTACTACGCCGCATCTCTGGGATTCGGCGCTGGTCGGCCATCGCCGTCAGGGGCGCGACGAAAAATGGCTGATCGACTGGGCAAGGCAGGCCGGGCAGGGCGCCGGCGGGCGCGCGCAGCCGCTGGCGACGAGATTCCTGAGCATGGCGCTGGTGACCGACCGCATCCCGGACAGGAACGCCGTGCGCGCGGTCGAGGCGATGAGCGGGAATCCGGCCGGGCACAGCCTGCAGGGGCGTTTTGTCGAGGCGTATGGCGCGCTCAAGCGCCAGGACTTCGTCGGCGCCTGGCAGGGCCTGGCCGAGGCCGGCAAGGCGGACAGACTGAGCGATGCCGACAACAGCTACGTGCTGCCGACCTTTGCCCTGGCGGCGGTCAAGGCCGGCAAGATGAAGGCGCTGCAGGATCTGCTGGTGGGCATTCCCGAAGAGCGCCGGAACATGGACTACTGGCTGGCGCAAAGCGTGCTCGCCGCCGCAGCCGGCAACGCCGATGCGCTGAAGTATTTCCGCCAGGCGCTGAATACGCGGGTGTTTACCGAGTTCCGGCCGATCGGCGTCGAGTATCAGTTTGCCGATGTTGCGCAGAGCGTTTTCGAGCTGACTGGCGATCGGCAGTTCAAAGCACTGGCGCTGCAGCTTGCCCGCTTCAACCAGAAAATTCAGCCCTGGGAAGCCTGGTCTTATGCCATCGAAGCGCGGCTGACCGATAATGGCGGGGAGCGCAAGGCGGCGCTGGTCAAGGCAGTCTATCTCGACAGGAAGTCGGAGCGCCTGTCACGATTGCCGCCGTCAGAGCTTGAGGAGGCGCTCAAGGCTGCCGGGAAAACGCCGCCGTTCAAGAGCGGGCCGGAAAATCTGGCCAGGGGAATCTGACGCAGGGTTGGTCCTACAAGCGCTTCGATGACAAAGCAAAACCAGGTTCCGAGGCGCCTTGGTATTTCTATTTGGGGTTAACAAATGGCAAAGGGAATGATTCTGGCCGCAGGCCAGGGAACGCGGGTCCGGCCGCTGACGCAGGATCTGCCGAAGCCGATGGTGCCGATCCTCGGCAAACCGGTGATGGAGTACCTGATCGAGCATCTGGCGCGCTACGGCATCACCGAAATCATGATCAACGTGGCTTACCACCACCGCCGCATCGAGGAGTATTTCGGCGATGGTCACCGCTGGGGCGTCAGCATCGGCTACGCCTTCGAGGGCGTGCGCGAGCACGGCGACATCCTGCCGCGGCCCAAGGGCTCGGCGGGCGGCATGAAGGCGATCCAGGATTTCAGCGGCTTTTTCGACGAGACGACGCTGGTCATCTGCGGCGATGCCATCGTCGATCTGGACATCGGCGCGGCGCTGCACGAGCACAAGAGCAAGGGGGCGCTGGCCAGCGTGGTGGCGCTCGAGGTACCCGACGACCAGTTGCAGAACTACGGTGTTGTCGTTGCCGACGACGACGGCAAGGTGCAGTTCTTCCAGGAAAAGCCGACGCCGGCCGAGGCGAAGTCGAATTACGCCAGTACCGGCATCTATCTCTTTGAACCCGAGGTGCTCGATCTGGTGCCGTCGGGCGTCGAGTTCGACATCGGCAGCCAGCTCTTCCCGCTGCTCGCCGAGAAGGGCTTGCCGTTCTACATGCAGAAGCGCTTCTTCAACTGGATCGACATCGGCCGCGTCAGCGACTACTGGTCGGTGCTGCAGCGCGTGCTGCGCGGCGAGGTGGCCGAGATGCAGATGCCGGGCAAGGAAGTGAAGCCGGGCGTCTGGGTCGGGCCGAACACCTCGATCAGCTGGGAGGGCGCAACCATCGTCGGGCCGGTGTATATCGGCTCCAGCGTGCGCATCGAACCGGGCTGCACGGTAATCGGCCCGGCCTGGATCGGCCACGGCTGCCACCTGCGCCGCGGCGCGACGGTGGTACGCAGCATTCTCTTCGAATACACGCGCATCGCCGAAGCCATGGCCTTCTCCGAGATGATCGTTTCGCCGCGCTATTGCGTCGACCGCAACGGCAACACCAACTACATCGGCGACGACCGCTGCACGCTGCGCTGGGGGGATGCGCGGGGGTAGCGGTGGTCGGCGTGCGCCCGATCGGCGTGGCGATCAGTTCGTTCGTGTGTACCGAGCATTGCCACCAAGTTTTCGAGGGCATATATTCGCTATTCGCGAATAGCGAATGAAAGGGTTGTGCAATGGCCGGTGCAAAGTCGAATCCGCAAGTTGTCTTACGCCCGCAGGATCTGGTGGTATTGCTTCGTCTCGCCCTGGAGCGTGGCCCGGCGCCGACCTACGCCGCTCTCGCCAGCGAGCTGGGCATGACCGCATCGGAGGTGCATGGCGCCGTTGAGCGCGCGGTGGCGGCGCAGCTGGCGCAGAAGGACGCGGGTGGCAAAGCGACGGTCATCCTTGGCGCTTTGCGCCTGTTTGTCCAGCATGGTGCGCGCTACTGTTTTCCTGCAGTTCGTGGCAGCTTGACGCGCGGTCTGCCGACCGGCTATGCCGCTCCGCCACTGAAGGATCAGATCGTGGCGGGTAATGATCCATTGCCGGTGTGGCCACACAAGAACGGAACTGTCCGCGGAATCGGCTTTTATCCGCTCTACCCGAGTGTGCCGGAAGCAGCAGGCCGAAACCCGGCCTTGTACGAGTTGCTGGCGCTGTTCGATGCAGTACGTGGCGGCAGCGCCCGCGAGCGCGCCCTGGCGATCGACCTGCTCGACAAGCGCTTGCAGGCATGAACGCCAACGATCCCAACGTGGCTTTGCTGGAGCTTGTCGCGCAGCATCTCGGTGACGATCTGCGGGAACAGCTGGTTTTTGTCGGCGGCGCGGTGGCCGGGCTGTTGATTACTGACCCGGCAATGCCGGCCATAAGACCGACCGAAGATGTCGATCTGATCTGCCAGGCCCTGGCGCTGAGCGATTACCACCATCTTGAAACGACGCTGCGAGCTCGCGGCTTCGTGCAGGACATGCGACCTGCCGCCCCGATCTGCCGTTGGCGCATTGGCGCCGTGGTAGTTGATGTGATGCCGACGCTGGAGCAGATTCTCGGCTTTGCCAACCGCTGGTATCCATTGGCCCTGGAGACTGCTGAGCCGGTTTCCCTGCCAGGTGGACACAAGATCCGTCTGATTGCGGCCCCGGTTTTTATCGCGACCAAGCTGGAAGCATTCGCGGGGCGAGGCCAGGGCGATTTTCTGTTCAGCCATGATCTGGGCGACCTGCTTGCCGTGATCGATGGCCGGGAATCGTTGCTGAATGAGTGTCGGAGCAGTTTGCCAGCACTTCGCAGCTATCTGAGCGAGCGAATTTCCGGATTGTTGGCGCAGCAAGCGTTCAGGGAGGCGTTGTCCGGTCATTTGCCCGCCGACGCGGCCAGTCAGGAGCGCTTGCCCCAACTGCTCGGCAAGTTGCAGGAATTGGCCCGGCTTTACCTGATCTGACCCGAAAGGAATTCCCATGCAGCAGTTGCAGCGCAAGGTGTCGATCGCCTCGTTGATGGACGCGAGCGGCGTGCGCTTTGGCACCAGTGGCGCGCGTGGCCTGGTGGCCGACATGACGAGCGAGGTGTGCTTCGCTTATACGGCGGCGTTTCTGCAGGTGATTGGCGCGAAGTCCGGGCGCGTGGCGCTGGCCATCGATCTGCGCCCGAGCAGTCCGCAGATCGCCGCGGCGTGCGCGGCGGCCATCGAGCGGCAGGGGCTGGTGGTCGATTATTGCGGTGCCATCCCGACGCCGGCGCTGGCTTTTCATGCGCAGTCGCAGGGCATTCCGGGGGTGATGGTCACCGGCAGCCATATCCCCTTTGACCGCAACGGCATCAAGTTCTATGGGCCTCTGGGCGAGATCAGCAAGGCCGACGAGGCCGGGATCAGCGCTGCCGTGGTGACATTGCCGGCGAGCGCATTGACCAGCGTTTTGCCGCCGCTGACGCGTAGCGCAGCCGGCCTGTATCTCGATCGCTACCGGCGCTTCTTCGCGCCGCAGTGCCTGGCGGGAATGCGCCTTGGCTTTTACGAGCATTCCAGCGTGGCGCGCGAGCTGCTGCACGAGCTGCTGGAATCGCTCGGCGCCGAGGTGATCTCGCTCGGGCGAACCGATGCCTTCGTGCCGATCGATACCGAAGCGGTGGCCGAAGCTGACGTGCAGCAGGCGCGGCGCTGGGCCGGCGAGCATGGCTTCGATGCCATCCTGTCGACCGACGGCGATGCCGACCGGCCGCTGCTCGGCGACGAGAACGGCGACTGGCTGCGCGGCGACATCGTCGGCATCCTCTGTGCGCAGGCGCTGGGCGCGCAGGCGGTGGTGAGTACGGTCAGCTGCAACACGGCGCTCGATATGTGCGGCGCTTTTCCGACGGTGCGGCGAACGCGCATCGGCTCGCCGTACGTGATCGCCGGCATCGAGGAGCTGCTGGCGGCGGGTGCGACGGGTGTTGTCGGTTTTGAGCCGAATGGCGGTTTTCTGGTTGGCAGTGCAATCAGCAAGGCCGGGCGAACGCTGGCGCCGCTGATGACGCGCGATGCGCTGTTACCAATCCTGTGTCTGCTGGTGCAGGCGAGGGAACGTGGCTGCCCGCTTTCGGCTCTGGCGCGCGGCCTGCCGCCACGCTTTACGGCGAGCGACCGCTTGCAGGACTTTCCGACCGAAACGAGCCGGCAGATCCTGGCCGGGCTGGCCGCCTCACGGCCGGCGATCGACGCCCTGCTCGGCGACTTTGCCGGCAAATCGGCAGCCATCGACACCACCGACGGGCTGCGCATCTTTCTCGACAACGGCGAAATCGTGCATTTCCGGCCTTCCGGCAACGCCCCCGAGTTGCGCTGCTATGCCGAATCGACGACGCAGGAGCGATCGGGACTGCTCGTTGCGGAAGCCTTGCGCCGGATGAAGATGCAGCTCGCGTCAGTGGCGCTCGCCTGATCGGTTTCCACTGGCGCCGGCAGGCCGATCGCTTCGCTTGTTGGCTATCGCGGCTTGCCGAAAAGCGCGGTCAGCGGTGCGGCAGGATTTTCAGGTGGCAAGCGGCCGTTCTCAGAAAACAGGCGGACTTGTCTATAGTCCGTTCGGTACCGGGCTTGTCATTTTTTCGAAATGCCCGCTTTTTATGCTCCGGCGGCAGCGTCGTGGTGATCGGCAGCGGTGTTGATTCGAGCTTGCGCGCCTCTGCTTACGACGATTCCGACGTCCCCCCGTTTTCAGTAGCAGCGAGCTTTAGAGTCCGAGGCTAATGTAGCCGATTTCCGGATGAGTGATTCGGCATAGGCGGCAGGCGTC
>NZ_JACIGE010000005.1 GCF_014197755.1 Rhodocyclus tenuis
GCCCTCGTCTCCACCCTCCTCGTCCTCGCCATCCTCGAACACTGGTTCATGGTCGTCCCCCTCAACGGCGCCAAACTCTGGCTCTGGTCTTTGCAGCCTGAAAGACGCAGTCGCGTCGCGGGCGAGGATTGCACCCCGCCGGCGAACCGCCTGTCGGCTGAGGTCAGCACCTTGCCGCGCCGCCGCCCCCGCCGCGAATTGCACTGAGCAGGGGAGTGGATTGCCGATCGTGCTCCTTCCGGGGGTGCAAGGACTCGGCCGTTTGCCTCGCCTTCCTGATCGGCCCATGCGCAGACGCCTAATTGGCCGTGGGGTATTCCCCCGCCGCCGCGTCGCGGGGTAGAATCCGGCGCGCAAGCGAGCACTGCGGACGTCGTGGCCTTGTTGGCTTCCGCCGCAACGCGGCTGGCGCCAGCGAGTCGATGCGACGCAACGCAAAGCCTGCTGGTTTCGGCCATGCGGGGGCTGGCAGGCAGCGCTCGCCAGTTCACTTTCCGAGGCGGGCAAACAATATTTCCAGACTTGCTCGGTACACGCGATGTCATGTGGCGTCCCGTTTTGTCCAGACGTGCAGGCGCAGCTTGCGTGCGCCCCGTCTTCTGGTCGCGGGATAACGCGTGGCAGCGTTGCTGAGCCGCGATCCGGTTCCGATTTCACCCAGGAGAAGACCTCGCGGTCGATCCTGATTGTCGCCGCGGCATTTGCCGTGCGCGGGGAGGCATGAGCATGGGCTTGGCATATCCGTACGCCGCTATCGTCGGCCAGGACGAAATGAAACACGCGCTGCTGATCGCGGCGGTTGATCCGTCGATCGGCGGCGTTCTGGTCTTTGGCGACCGCGGCACGGGCAAATCGACTGCGGTACGTTCGCTGGCATCCTTGCTGCCGCCGATGGCGGTGATCGCCGGCTGCCGCTACAACTGCGATCCGGCTGCTCCGGCGATGCCCTCGCTGTGCGAACTCTGTGCCAGCGGTGGCAAGGAAAAGGCTGCGAAGAAGAAGGTCAAGGCACCGGTGCCGGTGGTTGATCTGCCGCTCGGCGCGACCGAAGACCGCGTCGTCGGCGCGCTCGATCTGGAGCGTGCGCTGGCTCAGGGCGTCAAGGCCTTCGAGCCGGGCTTGCTGGCCCGCGCGCACCGCGGCTTCCTCTACATCGACGAAGTGAACCTGCTCGAAGACCATCTGGTCGACGTGCTGCTCGACGTTGCCGCCTCGGGTGAAAACGTCGTCGAGCGCGAAGGCCTCTCGGTCCGCCATCCGGCGCGTTTCGTTCTGGTCGGTTCGGGCAACCCGGAAGAGGGCGAACTGCGGCCGCAGCTGCTCGACCGTTTCGGCCTTTCGGTCGAGGTGAAGACGCCGACCGATATCGCCGCGCGCGTCGAAGTCGTCCGCCGCCGCGATGCCTTCGAGCATGATCCGGAAGGCTTCACCGAGAAGTGGCAGAAGGAAAACGCACGCCTGCGGCGCAAGATCGTTACCGGCCGCGAGCGCCTGAAGACCGTCGAGGTGCCGGAAGCGGCGCTTGAGCGTGCCGCACAGCTGTGCATCAAGCTCGGCACCGACGGTCTGCGCGGCGAGCTGACGCTGATGCGCACCGCGCGCGCGCTGGCGGCGCTGGAAGGCGATCCTGTCGTTACCGACGATCACCTGCGCCGCATTGCGCCGTCGGCCCTGCGCCACCGTCTGCGCCGCAATCCGCTCGATGACGCGGGTTCGACGACGCGTGTCGAGCGGGCTGTCGCGGAGCTGTTCGGCGCGTGAGCGCAGCGGCCCACTGGAGCGAGGCGGTACTCGCCGCTTCGCTGTTCGCCATTGATCCGCCGGGGCTGGGTGGCGTTTCGGTGCGCTCGCTCGCCGGTCCGGTACGCGATCGCTGGCTCGCCATGTTTGCCCAACTGCAGCCGGAGGGCGCGCCCTTGCGGCGCATTCCGCTGCACATCACCGACGGTCGTCTGCTCGGTGGTCTTGACCTCGCGGCAACGCTGCAGACTGGCCGGCCGATCGCCGAGCGCGGCGTGCTCGCCGACGTCGATGGTGGTGTCGCCATAATGGCGATGGGCGAGCGCCTGACGCCGGCAACGGCGGCACGCCTGACCGCGGTAATGGACAACGGTGAAGTGATGCTCGAACGCGACGGCCTGGCGATGCGCCTGCCGACGCGCTTCGGCGTGATCGTTCTCGACGAGGGCGTCAGCGACGACGAATGTCCGCCGACGGCGCTGCTCGAACGGCTGGCGTTCAAGGTGGTGCTCACCGACGTCAGCGTGCGCGACACCGAAGCGCTGGCGCCGACGCGCGACGAGATCGCCGAGGCGCATGCGCGCCTGCCCAAGGTCGTCGTCGGCGACAAGCTGGTCGAGGCGATCTGTGGCGCCGGCGCGGCGCTCGGCGTCGCTTCGCTGCGGCCGACGCTGCTCGCCGTGCGCGTTGCGCGCGCGTCGGCGGCGCTTGCGGGCCGCGACGAGGCTGACGAGGATGACGCGTCGATCGCCGTGCGGCTGGTACTGGTGCCGCGCGCCACACGCATTCCGGAAGCACCGTCCGAGGAGGAGCCGCCGCCGGAAGAAGTTCCGCCCGAGGAGCCGCCGCCGGACGAACAGCCACCGGAACAGCCGCCGCCCGAGGACGATGACGAAGACAAGCCGCCGCCCGAAGTTGACAAGCCGCTCGACGACGTGGTGCTGGCGGCGGCGCTGGCGGCAATGCCGGCGGGGCTGCTGGCGCAGCTGCGCGCGGCGCAATTCATGCGTTCGCGCGCTTCCGCCGGTGGCCGCAGTGGTGCCGCCAAGCAGTCCGGCGGCCGCGGCCGTCCGGTCGGCGTTCGCCGTGGCCTGCCGCAGAACGGCGCGCGTCTCAACGTCGTCGAAACGCTGCGCAATGCCGCTCCGTGGCAGCCCTTGCGCCGTCGCGAAGCCGCCGCTGCCGGTCGCGAAGAGGTCGAAGGTGGCCGCCGCGTCGAAGTGCGCCAGGACGATTTCCGTATCACCCGTTTCAAGCAGAAGTCACAGACGACGAGCATTTTTGTCGTCGACGCCTCGGGGTCGGCGGCCTTGCATCGCCTCGCCGAAGCCAAGGGCGCGGTTGAGTTGCTGCTCGCCGATTGCTATGTGCGCCGCGACCGCGTCGCGCTGATCGCCTTCCGCGGCACCGGTGCCGAGTTGCTGCTGCCGCCGACGCGTTCGCTGGTGCGCGCCAAGCGCTCGCTGTCGAGTCTGCCGGGCGGCGGTGGTACGCCTTTCGCTGCCGGTATCGATGCCGCCGTCGATCTCGCCGATGCCGTCCGTCGCAAGGGCGAGACACCCTTGCTGGTGTTCCTCACCGACGGCCGTGCCAACGTCGGTCGCGACGGCAAGGGTGGCCGTGCGCAGGCCGAACAGGATGCGCTCTCGGCCGCACGTGTCCTGCGTGCCGCCAATATCACCGCGCTGCTGGTCGACACCTCGCCGCAACCGCATCCGCAAGCGCAGAAGATCGCGCGTGAAATGGATGCGCTCTACCTGCCGCTGCCGTACGCCGACGCCAAGGGAATTTCCAAGACGATTCGCGCGGCGACGCCGTCGGCGAGCGGCGCAGGCTGAGCGATCCAGGCGGCGAAGGCAAGCGGGCGCGCACCGTGAGCAGCGGTCTCGACTGGGAAAGCGCCGGGCACGACTGGCCGAACCGCGCCGCCAGCCGTTTCGTCGAGGCAGCAGGCTTGCGCTGGCATGTGCAGCAGATGGGCGCCGGCCCGGTGCTGCTGCTGGTGCACGGCACCGGTGCGGCGACGCACTCCTGGCGCGCGCTGGCGCCCTTGCTGGCGCGTAATTTCACGGTCATCGCCCCCGATCTGCCGGGTCACGGCTTCACTTCGGCGGCGCCGGCAGCGGGCCTGTCGCTGCCGGGAATGGCCAGCGCGCTGACCGGGCTGCTGCAGCAGTTGGACGTGGCGCCGCAAATCGTCGTCGGGCATTCTGCTGGTGCGGCGATTCTGGCGCGCATGTGCCTCGACAGCAGCATCGCGCCGCGTGTGCTGGTCAGCCTCAACGGTGCCTTGCTGCCGCTGACTGGCGTTCCCGGTCATCTCTACCTGCCGATGGCGCGCCTCTTTGCCTCCTTGCCGCTGATGCCGCGCCTTGTCGCCTGGCGCGCCGGCAATCCCGCCTTGCTCAAGCAGATGCTGGCGAGCACCGGATCGACGATCGACGCCGAAGGCGAACGCTGCTACCTGCAACTGGTGCGCAGCCCCCGGCACGTCGCAGCCGCCATCGGCATGATGGCCAACTGGGAACTGGCCGAACTGGAGCGCGCGCTGCCGCGCTTGCCGGTGCCGCTGGTTCTGGTGGTCGGCGCCATCGACGGTACGGTGCCGCCGGCGCACGCGCAGCGCGTGGCCAAGCGCCTGACGCAAGCACAAATCGTCAGTCTGCCCGGGCTTGGCCATCTGGCGCATGAAGAAGATCCTGCCGGTGTCGCGACGCTGATCGAAAAGCTTGCGCGCGAGACTGGCGTATTGGCGCCGCTGGCCTGAGCCGGCAAGGCATCGCGACTGGCGCTTCTGCCGTCGCGTAGACGCTGACTGGCGCTGACTGGCGCGGTCGGACGCAGGCCGGACGCCCGTCGCCGAAGCCGTGCCGCCACCGCCTGCGAGTGGGCGCAGCGCAGCCCCGGCATGCCTGCGCGTCGGTGGCCTGTGATAGACTCGCGCCGCATCGGCGAAAACAGATTGCAAAGAGGCAGGGCTTTGAACGAAACGAATAAAATCGCCGCCGGCACAGAACAGTCCCGGGATTCCAGGCCGCATGCGGTCGTCATCGGCAGTGGCTATGGTGGGCTGGCAGCGGCGATTCGTCTGGGGGCGCGCGGCTTCCGTGTCACGGTTCTTGAGCGGCTCGATCAGGCTGGTGGGCGCGGCTACGTGCACCGTCAGGACGGCTTCGTTTTCGATGCCGGCCCGACGATCATCACCATTCCCTTCCTGTTTGAAGAGCTGTGGACGCTGTGCGGCAAGAAGATGTCCGACGACATCGACCTGCGCCCGCTGAATCCGTTCTATCGGCTGCGTTTCGACGACGGCTCGATCCTCGATTACAACGGCGACCGCGAGGCGATGAACGCGCAGATCGAGCGCTTCAATCCGGCTGACGTCGCTGGCTTCGATCGTTTCCTCGCGCACAGCATGGAAACCTATCGCCTCGGCTTCGAGCAGATGGCGCATATTCCCTTCAACAGCTTCATGGACATGCTGCGCGTCGCCCCGGCGATGATGCGCCTGTTCGCCTGGCGCAGCGTCTACTCGATCGCTGCCAAGTTCATTCGCGACCCGCGTCTGCGCATGGCACAGAGCTTCCACCCGCTGTTCGTCGGCGGTAACCCGTTCACGGTGACCTCCGTCTATTCGATGATTGCCTACCTTGAGCGGCGCTGGGGTGTGCATTTCGCGATGGGCGGCACCGGCAGCATGGTCAAGGGGCTGGTCGGCCTGATCGAAGGGCAGGGCAACAGCATCCGCTACAAGAGCGAAGTTGCGCAGATCACGCTCGACGGCCGCCGCGCTACTGGCGTCCGCCTCAAGTCCGGTGAAGTCATTGCCGCTGACATCGTTGTTTCCAACGCCGATTCGGCATGGACTTACAAGAACCTGCTGCCGGCAGACCTGCCGCGTCGCTGGAGTCCGGCGCGCCTGGACCGCGCCGATTACTCGATGAGCGCTTTCGTCTGGTACTTCGGCACGAAGAAGCGTTACGAGGACGTCAATCACCACACCATCCTGTTCGGCCCGCGCTACAAGGGGCTGGTCGAGGACATCTTCAAGCGCAAGATCCTCGCCAAGGATTTCAGCCTCTACCTCTACCGGCCGACCGCGACCGATCCGTCAATGGCGCCGGAGGGCTGCGACAGCTTCTACGTGCTGTCGCCGGTGCCGCATCTCGAGTCGGGCGTCGACTGGAAGGTGCAGGCCGAGCCGTATCGGCAGGCGATTGCCAAGTATCTTTCCGAGACCATCCTGCCCGATCTCGAAGACAATGTCGTCTCGTCGCTGATGACGACGCCGCTCGATTTCCAGAACCGCCTGCTGTCGATCCACGGCGCCGCTTTCGGCCTTGAGCCGGCGCTGACGCAGAGCGCCTGGTTCCGCCCGCACAACAAGAGCGAGGACATCGAGCATCTTTATCTGGTTGGCGCCGGGACGCACCCGGGCGCAGGCCTGCCCGGGGTGGTTTCGTCGGCGCGCGTTCTCGATATGGTGGTTCCCGATGCAGCGACCTTCCGCTGAGCATTTTCCTGAAGACGCCGCCGCCTGCGCGCGTCTCCTGCGCGGCGGCTCGCACAGCTTTTTTGCCGCCTCGCTGGTCTTGCCGCGGCGCATGCGCGCGCCGGCTGCGGCGCTCTATGCTTTCTGCCGCGTCGCCGACGACGCCGTCGACGACTGCCCGGCGCACGAGCGACATGCCGCGCTGGCCGGCTTGTACGAACGTCTCGACGCGATCTATGCGGGAACGCCGCAGGACCATGCCGCCGACCGGGCCTTCGCGGGTATCGTCGTCAAGTACGGCATCCCGCGCACGCTACCCGAAGCCTTGCTCGAAGGTTTCGAGTGGGACGCCTTCGGCCGTCGCTACGCAACGATCGAGGATCTGCACGGCTACGGCGCACGTGTTGCCGGTACCGTCGGCGCGATGATGACGCTGCTGATGGGCGTGCGCACGCCGGAAGTCATGGCTCGAGCCTGCGACCTTGGCGTCGCCATGCAGCTGACCAATATCGCCCGCGATGTCGGCGAGGATGCCCGCGCCGGACGCCTTTACCTGCCGCTCGCCTGGCTCGCCGAAGCCGGTATCGACGCCGATGCCTGGCTCGCCGACCCGCGATTCGACGAGCGCATCGGCAGTGTTGTCGCCCGTCTGCTGCGCGAAGCCGACGCGCTCTACCAGCGCGCCTGCGGCGGTGTCGCCGGTCTGCCGCTCAGTTGTCGTCCGGGGATCAACGCGGCGGCGCGCATTTACGCCGAGATCGGTCGCGAAGTCGAACGCAACGGCGGCGACTCGGTCTCGCGCCGCGCCGTGACGCCCTTGTCGCGCAAGCTGCGCGGACTGGCGGGCGCCTTGGCGGCGAGTGCGCAACCGGCGCGACACGACGCCACGCCGCCGCTCGAAGCGACGCGTTTTCTGGTGGATGCGGTGGCGAATTCACGACCGCCGGCAGCGCTGCCGCGACCACCGCACTGGTGGGACTTCGCCGACAGCGCGGCACGCACGCTCGAACTCGTCGATCGCCTGGAGCGCCGCGATCGCATGGCCGGATCGCGCAGCAGCGCCTGAGCCGGTTGGCAGGCGCCACGCCCACCCGGCGGCGGCATTGACTGGAATAAGGGACGCACGGGCTGTTCCGTGCAACAAATCGAAGTGCAAGGGATGGAGAGTTGAAGATGGATGCGATGAAGCGGATCGACAAAACGCTGACGACGGCGATCGAGCAGTCTCTGGCGGCAAGCGTGGCGCAGGCAAGCGGCTCCGGTTGCCCGACGCGGCTGGCGGCGGCATTGCGTTACGCCGTCTTTCCCGGCGGCGCCCGCTTGCGTCCGCGTCTGACCTTGTCGGTGGCCTGCGCCTGCAGCGAAGACCATCCCGGTATTGCCGATTCGGCCGCCGCGGCGATCGAACTGATTCACTGCGGCTCGCTGGTGCACGACGACCTGCCGTGTTTCGACGATGCGCCGACGCGTCGCGGCAAGGCTTCGCTGCACAGTGCTTTCGGCGAGCGTCTGGCGGTGCTGGTCGGCGACGCGCTGATCGTCATGGCGTTTGAGACGCTGGTGCGCGGCTGCGCTTCGGCGCCGCACCGTCTCGCCGCGCTGACCACCATCGTCGGTCGTGGCGCCGGTACGCCCGCCGGTATCATCGCCGGTCAGGCTTGGGAATGCGAACCGGTGGCGCCGCTCGCCGAGTATCACCGCGCCAAGACCGGTGCGCTGTTCGCCGCCGCCACCATGGCCGGCGCGGCGGCTGCCGGTGCTGAACCCGGCCCGTGGCGGATGCTCGGCGAACGCCTTGGCGAGGCCTACCAGGTCGCCGACGACATCCGTGATGTGGCTTCCAACGAAGCCGAACTCGGCAAGCCGGTCGGTCGCGACGCCATTCTCGGTCGGCCCAATGTCGCGCGCGAACGTGGCCTCGACGAGGCGATCGTCTATCTCAACAAGCTGATCGCTGAAGCGATCGAGTCGATTCCCGAGTGCAGCGGCGCGGCCGGCCTGCGTGCCGTCATCGAACGGCAGACGCAGAGCTTCCTGCCGGCGTCTCTGGCCAATCGCGTCGCCTAGGCGCTACTGCCGATGAGCCGCCCGCTGCCGTCGTTCGGCGACCGCTGGCGCGCGCGGCGCAACCGCTGGCTGGCCAGTCCGCGCTTCCAGCGCTGGGCAGCCCGCTTCCCGCTGACGCGGCCGATCGCGCGGCGCCATGCGCGTTCGCTGTTCGACCTCGTCGCCGGCTTCGTCTATACGCAGATCCTGCTCGCTGGCGTTCGCCTCAAGCTTTTCGAGCGTCTTGCCGATGGTCCGGCCAGCGTCGAGGATCTGGCCGGCCCGCTGGCGCTGTCGCCCGATGCCACTGAGCGTCTGCTCGCGGCCTGCGCCGCACTTGATCTTGCCGAGCGGCGCAACGATGGTCGCTATGGTCTTGGCCCGCTCGGCGCGGCCTTGCTCGGCAATCCCGGCATCGTCGCCATGATCGAACACCACGCGCTGCTCTACGCCGACCTGCGCGACCCGGTCGCCTTGTTGCGCGGCGAACATGCCGATACCGCACTGGGCCGCTACTGGCCCTATGCCGCCGCTGGCGCCGCCGGCGGCGCCAGCCTCGATGGCGGGCATGTTGCCGACTACAGCGCGCTGATGAGCGCCTCGCAGCCGCTCGTCGCCGACGAAGCGCTCGACGCTTATCAACTGGAAAAGCGCGGCCATCGCTGCCTGCTCGATGTCGGCGGTGGCGAAGGCACTTTCCTCTGCGCCGCAGCGCGCCGCGATCCGCAGTTGCAGCTGATCGTTTTCGACCTGCCACCGGTTGCCGAGCGCGCCAGCGCACGCTTTGCCGCTGCCGGTCTTGCCGGGCGCGCGCGCGCGGTCGGTGGCGACTTTCTGCGCGACGAGCTGCCCGCCGGCGCCGATATCGTCTCGGTTGTGCGTGTGCTGCACGACCACGATGACGACGGCGTACTCAAGTTGCTGCTGGCGATCCGCCGCGCCCTGCCGCCCGGCGGCACCCTGCTCATCGTCGAACCGATGTCGGAGACACCCGGCGCCGAGCCGATGGGCGACGCCTACTTCGGCTTCTACCTGCTGGCGATGGGCCGTGGCCGGCCGCGCAGTGCCGAGGCGCTGCAAGCGCTGCTCGGCAGCGCCGGCTTCCACCGGCAGCGCCTGCTGCCGACGTCAATGCCGTTGCAGACGCGGGTGATGGTCGCGCAGTAGCGCGGCGGTCTTGCATTCCTGCCGGCAATTGAGCGCGGCGCTGCGCCAGGCGGCTTGAATAAGCAATGCACGAATTCGTATTGGCCCGCCGCCAGAGCCGCCCGTAGTCTTGCCCTGGCGCAGGGGGATCAGCGGGCGTCCTGCCCGGCACCCCTGCGTTTCTCTGCAAGAAGGGGCTGCGATGAGTGTCTTGATTGTTGGCGGCGATCGCGTTGAGGCGATTCGCCAGGCGCTGATAAAAATGACGTCTGATTCAGGCAGTCTGCGCGTCGAACACTGGCCGGGGCGCAAGGCCGCCGATGCGCGGCGTTCGGTATCGCCGGGGACACGGGCGATCGTCTTTGTCTGCCGTCACCTGAGCCATCCCCTGATGCTGAACGTGCGCCGCCAGGCCGACAGTCTCGGTGTTCCGGTCGTCTATTGCCGGCGCACTGCGCCGGGTTGGCAAGCGGAACTGGAAGGGCTGCGCGGTCGGCTGTTTTCCTGAGCGCCGCTATCCGCAGCGGCCGCTGCTGATTCCTGCGCAGCAGGCGCAGCCCGGCGGCGGCTGCGCTTTCGGTGGCAAGACGCACGAGCATTGACGGCCTTGTCTATAATGCCCGGATGCCACCTCTCGACCTGATCCCCGCGCTGGTCGGCAGCATCGTCGGCGCCGTCGTCGACGCGCCCGCGCAGCCGCCACCGCCGCCGATCGTATCGCCGCTGCCGCGGGCGATTTCGCCCCTTGCCCGCCTCGGTGAGATGCAGCCGCCGGTCGATAATACGGTGGTGATCAACGGCAAGCTGCTGACGCTGGCACCGGCGGCGCAGATTCGCGATACCAATAATCTCATCGTGCTGCCGGCCTATGTGCAGCGGCCGGTGAATGTACGCTTCCTGGTCGATGCTTCCGGCGCGGTTTTCCGCGTCTGGATACTGACGCCGGCCGAGGCGGCCGGTGCCGCGGCGGCCGACAAGGCTGCTGCCGAAGCGATTGCCGCCGCCGCTGCCGCCAACGCTGCGGCCAGTTCCTCCGAAACCTCGCGCTGACCCAGCGCACTTTTCCGCGAAACACTCAATGACCAAGAAATTGTTCATCCGTACCTTCGGGTGCCAGATGAACGAGTACGACTCGGACAAGATGGCCGACGTGCTCGCCGCTTTCGGCGATATTGTGCGCACCGATACGCCGGAAGACGCCGACATCGTTCTCTTCAATACCTGTTCGGTGCGCGAGAAGGCGCAGGAGCGCGTCTTTCACGACCTCGGGCGGATGCGCCTGCTCAAGCTCGAACGCCCCGATCTGCTCATTGGCGTCGGCGGCTGTGTCGCCAGCCAGGAAGGCGCGGCGATCGTCGCGCGCGCGCCCTATGTCGACGTCGTCTTCGGCCCGCAGACGCTGCACCGCCTGCCGCAGCTTTTCGCCGATCGCGCCCGGCTGGGCAAGCCGCAGGTCGATGTTTCCTTTCCGGAAATCGAGAAGTTCGACCACCTGCCGCCGGCGACGGTGCACGGTTCATCGGCTTTCGTCTCGATCATGGAAGGTTGCAGCAAGTTCTGTACGTTCTGCATCGTCCCCTACACGCGCGGCCAGGAGGTTTCGCGGCCGTTCGACGACGTGCTCACCGAAGTCGCCGGACTGGCGGCGCAAGGTGTCGGCGAGGTGACGCTGCTCGGGCAGAACGTCAATGCCTATCGCGGCGCGCTGCCGACGGGCGAAGTTGCGACTGAAGGCGCGGGTGAAACCGATGTTGCCGATCTGGCGATGCTCATCGAATACATCGCCGAGATTCCCGGCATCGAGCGCATTCGCTATACGACCTCGCACCCGCGCGAGCTGACGCAGCGCCTGATCGACGTCTATGCGCGCGTGCCGAAGCTCGTTTCGCACCTGCACCTGCCGGTGCAGTCGGGGTCCGATCGCGTGCTGGCGGCGATGAAGCGCGGCTATACCGCGCTCGAGTACAAGAGTCTGGTACGCCGACTGCGCGCGGCGCGTCCCGATCTGTCGCTGTCGTCGGACTTCATCGTCGGCTTCCCTGGCGAGAGTGAAGAGGACTTCGAAAAGACGATGCGCCTGATCGACGAGATCGGTTTCGACGCCTCGTTCTCCTTCCTCTACAGTTCGCGTCCGGGAACGCCGGCGGCCGACCTGACCGACGACACGCCGGCGGCGGTGAAGAGTGCGCGTCTGGCGCGCCTGCAGAAGCGCATCGACGAACTGGCGCAGGCGGTATCGCAGGCGATGGTTGGCAGCGTGCAGCGCGTGCTCGTCGAAAGCCTGTCGAAGAAGGACGAGCACGAACTCGCGGCGCGTACCGACAACAACCGCATCGTCAATTTCGTCGGCCAGCCGCGCCTGATCGGGCGCTTTGTCGATGTGCGCATCACCGGCGCACTGCCGCACTCGCTGCGCGGCGAGATCGTCACGCGCGACAGCGCCAGCGCCGCACAGCCATGAGTCCGGCGAATTCCGCTCAGCCGAAAGCGCGCGAGCTGCTGCTTTCGCCGCTCGACAACCACCAGCTCGCCAACCTGTGCGGCGCGCTCGACGAAAACCTGCGCCAGATCGAAACCGCACTCGATGTGTCGATCGCCCGCCGCGGCGAGCGTTTCACGCTGCGCGGCGAGAGCGGGCAGACCGAGCGTGCGGCGACGGCGCTCGAGCATTTCTACGCACAGGCCAAGGACGGCCTGTCGGTCGACGACATCCAGCTTGGCCTGATCGAGCTGCTCAACCGGCCGGTGCGCCATCTCTCGCGTGCAGCCGGTGGCGCCGCGCCGGCGCTGATCACCAAGAAGACCGAGCTGCATGGACGCACGCCACGGCAGGTCGACTACCTGAAGGCGATCCAGGAGCACGACATCACCTTCGGCATCGGCCCGGCCGGCACCGGCAAGACCTATCTGGCGGTGGCGTCGGCGGTCGACGCCTTCGAGCGCGAACTGGTGCAGCGCATCGTGCTGACGCGGCCGGCGGTCGAAGCCGGCGAACGACTCGGTTTCCTGCCCGGCGATCTGGCGCAGAAGATCGACCCCTACCTGCGCCCGCTTTACGATGCGCTCTACGACCTGATGGGCTTCGAGCGCGTCGGCAAGCTCTTCGAGCGCGGCGCCATCGAGATCGCGCCGCTCGCCTACATGCGCGGGCGCACCATCAACCACGCGTTCATCATCCTCGACGAGGCACAGAACACGACGCCCGAACAGATGAAGATGTTCCTGACGCGCATCGGCATCGGCACGCGCGCGGTGATCACCGGCGACGTGACGCAGATCGACCTGGCGCGCGGGCAGAAGAGCGGCCTGATCGAGGCGCGGACGATCCTCAACGGCGTGCGCGGTCTGGCCTTCACCGAATTCCTCAAGGAAGACGTCGTTCGCCATCCGCTGGTGGCGCGCATCGTCGCCGCCTACGAGGCGCACGAGACTGCCGCCGGCAATGCTCGCGAAGGGAACAATCATGGCCGTTAGCCGGCGTCTCGACCTGTCGGTGCAATATGCCTGTAACACGGCGGAGCTACCCTTGCGCGCTTCCGTTCGTCGCTGGGTACGTGCTGCGCTCGACGTCGACGGGCCATGTGGCGGCAAGATCGTCGTGCGTTTCGTCGATCCGGAAGAGGGGCGTTCGCTGAACAACGACTACCGCGGCCGCGACTACGCGACCAACGTGCTGTCATTTCCCTATGAGGTCGAGCCTGTCGTCTGCGGCGATCTCGTCGTCTGTGCCGAGGTGGCGCTGCGCGAGGCGGCAGAGCAGGGGCGGACGGCCGATGCGCATTATGCCCATCTGATCGTGCATGGTATTCTGCATCTGCTCGGTTACGACCACGAGCAGGGCGACGAAGAAGCTGACGCGATGGAGGATTGCGAGCGTCAGGTACTGGCGCAACTGGGATATCCCGACCCTTATGCCGGCGAGGGATGATGCGTAAACGGCGAGCAGTCTCGCCGTTTACGCCTCGTTCTTTACGCCTCTGGCGACTCTTTCCCTATGGACAGTAGCACGGGTTCCAGACCCGGATTTCTGGAACGTCTTTCCTCGCTTCTCCTGCGTGAGCCGGAGGACCGCGAACAGCTCATGCATCTGCTGCATGCCGCTTTCGAGCGCAATCTGCTCGATTCCGACGCGCTGACCATCATCGAGGGCGCGCTCGCCGCTTCCGACACCAGCGTGCGCGACGTCATGGTGCCGCGCGCGCAAATGGACGTCGTCGATATCGACGACTCGATCGACGAGATCGTCGCCTACGTCATCCGCACCGCGCATTCGCGCTTCCCGGTGATCGACGGCAGTCGCGACAACGTCATCGGCATCCTGCTCGCCAAGGACCTGCTGCGCATCCATACCGAAGAGGATTTCAACCTGCGCGACTGGCTGCGGCCGGCGGTGTTCATTCCCGAGTCGAAGCGCCTCAACGTGCTGCTGCGCGAATTCCGCGTTTCGCGCAATCACATGGCGGTGGTTGTCGACGAATACGGCGGCGTCTGCGGCGTGGTGACGATCGAGGACGTGCTCGAGCAGATCGTCGGCGACATCGAGGACGAATACGATTTCGACGAGGCCGACGACAACATCCAGCTCGACCAGGCCGGTCGCTACCGCGTCAAGGCACAGACCGAAATCGAGGACTTCAACACCGCGTTCGGAACGCGCTTCTCTGACGAGGAGTGCGATACCGTTGGCGGCCTGATCCTGCACCAGCTCGAACGTGTTCCGAAACGCAACGAGATGGTCGACATCGACGGCGTCCGCTTCCAGGTGCTGCGCGCCGACAGCCGGCGTCTGTACACCCTGCTCGTCACCGCACCCGACGGGGGCAGCGATCAGTCATAGTTTGCGCGGCTGGCAGCTGGCGGCCGCGGCACTGCTGGGCGTAGCCAGTGTTGCCGCTTTTGCGCCGCTGGCCTGGTTTCCGCTGCTCTGGCTGACGCTCGGCGGCTGTTACTGGCTGCTCAACCGCGTGCGCACGGCCGGCGCCGGCGCCTTGCTCGGCGGCGCTTTCGGTCTTGGTTTCTTCGGCGCTGGCGTCTCCTGGGTCTATGTCAGCCTGAGCGTTTTCGGCGGCATGCCGATGGCCGCCGCTGCCGGCGCGACGCTCGCTTTCTGCGCCTATCTGGCGCTCTTCCCGGCGCTCGCCGGCGCGCTGTTCGTGCGCTTCGCACCGGGGCCGCGGCTGGCGCGTGCACTCTTCTTCGCCGCGCTGTGGGCGCTGAGCGAATGGCTGCGTGGCGTGCTGTTCACCGGCTTCCCATGGCTGGCGATCGCTTATTCGCAGACGCCGCCGAGTCCGCTGGCCGGCTTTGCGCCGCTCGCCGGCGTGGTTGGCGTCGGTTTGCTGAGTGCGCTGCTCGCGGCATTGCTGATGGAACTGCTATCCGGCCTGCTGCCGCGTGGCGCGGCGATACGCGCCGGCCAGCGGCGCGTGCTCAGCGGTTTCCCGCTGCTGCCCTTGCTGGCCGTCGCGCTGCTCCTCGCTGGCGGCGCCAGTCTGCGCACGATCAATTGGACGGCGGCGCAGGGCGCGCCTTTCAGCGTGGCGCTGCTGCAGGGCAATGTGGCGCAGGACGTGAAATGGCGTCCGGAAACCTTCGCCGAGTCCCTCTCCACCTACCATCGTCTTGCCCTTGACCACCCGGCCAGGCTGACGGTACTGCCGGAAACGGCGCTGCCGGTGTTCTACGAGCGCGCGCCGCGCGACTACCTCGAAGAACTGGCGCGTCTGGCAGCGCGCGAGGACGGCGATCTGGTCTTCGGCATCGTCACCGGCGACGGCGAGCGCTACGCCAATACCGCGCTCAGCCTGGGTGTTTCGCCGGCGCAGCGTTACGCCAAGTCGCACCTCGTCCCCTTCGGCGAGTTCACGCCGCCGGGCTTTTCCTGGTTCATGCACGCGCTCGACATCCCGATGTCGGATTTCACGCCGGGTGAGGCGAAACAGGCGCCGTTGGCCATTGCCGGTCAGCAGGTGGCGATCAACATCTGCTACGAAGACCTGTTCGGCAGCGAGATCATCCGCGCCCTGCCGCAGGCGACGCTGCTGGTGAATCTGTCCAACGTCGCCTGGTTCGGCGACTCGCTGGCGCCGGCGCAGCATCTGCAGATCGCGCAGATGCGCGCACTCGAAACCGGCCGCATGATGCTGCGCGCGACCAATACCGGAATGACCGCGATCGTCGGCGTCGATGGCCACGTGCAGGCGGTGCTGCCACCGTTCACGCGTGACGCGCTGACTGGCGAAGTGCAGGGCTATAGCGGAACCACTCCTTACGTGCGCTGGGGAGACGTGCCGGCCTTGCTGCTGGCGGTGTTGCTGCTCGGGCTGGGGGCCTTGCGGCGGCGGAGCGGGCATTACTGATTGTCGCGTCGGGCGCTTGTTTGCTCGTCCGCTCGGTTTTCGATGCTTGGTGTTCGGGTGTTCGGGTGTTCTGGATTCGGTGCCTGGCGCGCACGCGGGAACGGGGCCGTGGGCGCCTCATGGCTGCACAAATCGTTGCCCACGGCCCCGCCCCCGCGTGTCGGGCAGTCGTGGTTCGCTGACAGGAAAAGCTTGCCGGCAACTTGAGCGGGGCGCAGGGAGCCGCACGCGGCTCGTGGTTTCGCTCTTCGGTTGAGTCGCCAACACGGTCGCACACGTTGCGCCGGGGGGCGGATGCGACGATTTGTGCAGCCATGAGGAGCGTCCGCACCCCGGCGCAACGTGCGCTGTCAACTACGCAACGACGCCGTCCATGGCGCTCACCAAAGCCGGAAGCAGCCGAAGCAGGTGCGCCGCAAGCGCAATCCGCCCATACCTCCGGGTTTTGGCGGGCAACGAAACCAAGTAGAATCAGCCCTTTCCCCGAACTCCGAAGCGTTTCCATGCCCACTTTTCAGGAAGTCATCCTGCGTCTCCAGAACTTCTGGAACGAGCAGGGCTGCGCCTTGCTGCAACCCTACGACATCGAAGTTGGTGCCGGCACCTTCCACACGGCCACCTTCCTGCGCGCGATCGGCCCCGAGCCGTGGCGCGCCGCCTACGTGCAGCCGTCGCGCCGGCCGAAGGACGGCCGTTATGGCGAAAACCCCAACCGCCTGCAGCACTACTACCAGTACCAGGTGGTGCTGAAACCGTCGCCGGCCAACATCCAAGAACTCTACCTCGATAGCCTGCGTGCGCTTGGCATCGACACCGCCGAACACGACATCCGCTTCGTCGAGGACGACTGGGAATCGCCGACGCTCGGCGCCTGGGGCCTCGGCTGGGAAGTCTGGCTCGACGGCATGGAAGTGACGCAGTTCACCTACTTCCAGGAAGTTGGCTCGCTCACCTGCAAGCCGGTGCTCGGCGAGATCACCTATGGCCTCGAGCGGCTGGCGATGTACCTGCAGGGCGTCGAGAACGTCTATGACCTGGTCTGGGCCGACGGCCCGAACGGCCGCGTCACCTACGGCGACGTCTATCACCAGAACGAGGTTGAGCAGTCGAAGTACAACTTCGAGCACTCCAACGTCGACATGCTCTTCCGCCACTTCGGCGAACACGAGGGTGAAGCCAAGCGCCTGATGGGCCTCGGCCTGCCGCTGCCGGCCTTCGAGCAGGTGATGAAGTGCTCGCACACCTTCAACATGCTCGACGCGCGCGGCGCCATCTCGGTGACCGAGCGCGCCGCCTACATCGGCCGCGTGCGCGCACTGGCGCGCGAAGTTGCGCAGGCCTACTACAACTCCCGCGAGGCACTCGGTTTCCCGATGGCCCGGATCCTTGCCGGCGCGGAGGGCAATTGAGATGAATCCAACCCTGCTTGTAGAACTGCTGACCGAAGAACTGCCACCGAAGGCGCTGGCGCGTCTCGGTGAGGTTTTTGCCGCGCAGATCCACTCCGGCCTCGTCGAGCGCAAGCTCGTTGCCGCCGGCAGCGACTACCGCTGGTTCGCAACGCCGCGCCGCCTTGCCATCGAGGTGCCGGGCGTTCTCGCCGTGGCGCCCGACGCGACGGTCGTCGAAAAGATCATGCCGGTCGCCGTCGCGCTCGACGCCGCCGGCCAGCCGAGCCCGGCGCTGCTGAAGAAGCTCGCCGCCAAGGGCATCGCCGCGAGCGAAGTGGCGAAGTTCGAAAAACGCATGGACGGCAAGTCCGAGACCTTCTTTTACGAAGCCTCGGTCAAGGGCGCGCGCCTGGATGATGTGCTCGGCGGCATCGTCAGCGATGCGCTGAAGAAGCTGCCGATTCCGAAGCTGATGCGCTGGGGAGATTCTGACCACCAGTTCGTGCGCCCGGTGCATGGCCTCGTGCTGTTGCGCGGTGATCGCGTTGTTCCCGGCGAAGTACTCGGTCTGACCAGCGGCCGCGTCACCCGTGGTCACCGCTTCCTGTCGAGCGGTGAAATTACGCTGGCCTCGGCCGAAAGCTACGAAGAAGCACTGCGCACGCAGGGCAAGGTCGTCGCCAGCTTTGCCGAACGCCGCGCGTCGATCGAACAGCAGCTCGCCGCGCGCGCGCAGGAACTCGGCGCGACGATCAACCGCGCCGACGGCCTGCTCGACGAAGTGACGGCGCTGGTCGAATGGCCGGTCGTCTACGTCGGCGAATTCGAGGCCGAGTACCTCGAAGTGCCGCAGGAATGCCTGATCCTGACCATGCAGCAGAACCAGAAGTATTTTCCGCTGCTCGATGCTGCCGGAAAACTGATCAACAAGTTCCTGATCGTCTCCAACATGGCGGTCGCCGATCCGAAGCACATCGTCGGCGGCAACGCGCGCGTGGTGCGTCCGCGCCTCTCGGACGCGCGGTTTTTCTTCAACCAGGACCGCAAGGCGACGCTGGCGTCGCGCCTCGAGCGGCTGGGCAGCGTCGTCTATCACAACAAGCTCGGCTCGCTGCTGGCGCGCGTCGACCGCCTCGAAGCGCTGGCGCAGAAGATCGCCGTGCGCCTGTCGGCCAACGCCTCGCTCGCCGCACGTGCGGCGCGGCTGGCCAAGGCCGACCTCGTCACCGACATGGTCGGCGAATTCCCCGAACTGCAGGGCATCATGGGCCGCTACTACGCGCTGCACGACGGCGAGGACGCTGCCGTTGCCGACGCGATCCAGAGCCACTACCAGCCGCGCTTTGCCGGCGACGCGCTGCCGGCCGGCAACATCGCCTGCGCCGCGGCGCTCGCCGACAAGCTCGACGCGCTGACCGGCTTCTTCGGCATCGGCCAGATTCCGACCGGCGACAAGGACCCCTTCGGCCTGCGCCGCGCTGCGCTCGGCGTGCTGCGCATCCTGATGGAATCACCGCTGCCGCTCGACCTCGCCGACCTGATCGCCGACGCGCAAGCCGGCTTTGTGCCGGGCGTGCTGACGCAGCCGGTGAGCGAACCACTGCTCGATTTCATGCTCGACCGCCTGCGCGGCCTGCTGCGCGACGCCGGTTATGCGCAGGACGCTGTCGAGGCCGTGCTGGCGCAGCGCCCGACGCGCATCGACCGCGTGCCGGCGCGCCTTGACGCGGTGCGCGACTTCCAGCGCCTGCCCGAGGCCGAAGCGCTCGCCGCCGCCAACAAGCGCATCGGCAACATCCTGCGCAAGGCCGACCCGGCAGCGATCGCCGAGCCCGATCTGGCGCTGCTGCAGGAGCTCGCCGAGAAGGCGCTGTTCGAGCGCGTGCTGCTGCTCGCGCCGCAAGTGCAGTCCTTCGTCGCCAATGAGGACTATGCTGCTGCCTTGAAGGTGCTGGCCTCGGTGCGCGCCGAGGTCGACCGCTTCTTCGAGGACGTGATGGTGATGGCCGAGGAACCGCTGCTGCGTGCCAACCGCCTCGGCCTGCTGCGTGCGCTGTCGGCGCAGCTCAATGCCGTCGCCGATCTTTCGCGTCTGGCGGCGTGAGCCACGTCGCCTTGTGGGTGAGCCCCGCTAGCGGGGCGCGCCGGGAGTCGCCATCATGCCGCTGAAGCTCATCATTCTCGACCGCGACGGGGTCATCAATTTCGATTCGGCGCAGTTCATCAAGTCGCCGGCCGAGTGGCGGCCGATTCCCGGCAGCCTGGAGGCGATTGCACGCCTCAATCAGGCCGGCTGGCGCGTGGTCGTGGCGACCAACCAGTCGGGCGTCGGCCGTGGCCTGTTCGACATGGACATGCTCAACGGCATCCACAACAAGATGCACCGCGCCGCGCAGGCGGCCGGCGGGCGCATCGACGCGGTGTTCTACTGCCCGCATACCTCGGAACAACACTGCGATTGCCGCAAACCTCAGCCGGGAATGTTCCGGCGCATCGGCGCCTGCTACAACATCGATCTCGCCGGCGTGCCGGCGGTCGGTGATTCGCTGCGCGACCTGCAGGCTGCTGCCGCGGTCGGCGCCAAACCGCTGCTGACCCTGACCGGCAAGGGCGAGAAAACCCGCGCCGAGGGCAATCTGCCCGAAGGTACGCTGGTCTTTCCCGACCTCGCGGCAGTGGTCGCCCATCTTCTGGACACCTGATGCGTCTGCTCCGCTCCTCGCTATTCACCCTGCTGGTCATTCTGCTGACGATTCCCTTCGGCATCCTCGTCACTCTAGCGATGGTGGCGCCGCTGAGCACGCGCTTTGCCATCATCGCCGTCTGGCGGCGCGCTTTCCTCGCGCTGTGCCGCGGCGTGCTCGGCATCCACTATCGCGTCATCGGCCGCGAGAACATTCCGGCCGAGCCGTCGGTGATTCTGTCCAAGCACCAGTCGGCGTGGGAAACGGTCGGCCTGCAGGATATCTTTCCGCCGCTCGTCTTCGTGCTCAAGAAGGAGCTGATGCGCATGCCCTTCTTCGGCTGGGGGCTGGCGGCGATGAAGATGATCTCGATCGATCGCGGCAGCCGGCGCGAGGCGCTGCGGCAGGTGGCCGAGCAGGGCTGCGACCGGCTTGCCGCCGGCTACTGGGTGGTGGTCTTCCCCGAAGGCACGCGCGTCGCTCCCGGCGAGCGCGGACGCTACAAGCCCGGTGGCGCGCATCTGGCTGCTGCGGCCGGCGTCAAGGTCGTGCCGGTGGCACACGATGCCGGCGAAGTCTGGGCACGCAACGCCTTCGTCAAGTCGCCGGGGCTGATCACTGTCAGCATCGGACCGGCGATCGACACCGCCGGCCGCTCCGAACTGCAGGTCGGCAAGGAAGCCGAGGCGTGGATCGAGGCCGAGATGCAGCGTATTTCGCCGCACCGCTACCCGGATGCCGCTGCTGGCCAGTAAGCGCAGCGGCGCTGCCGGCATTACGTCGCGGCAGATCACGCTCGGCGACACGCCACTCGCTTACCGCCTGCGCCGTTCGGCGCGGCGCAGCATCGGGTTGACTGTCGACGCCGCTGGCCTGGCCGTTGCCGCGCCGCAACGCGCGCCGCTGGGCGACATTGAAGCGGTGATCCGTAAGCACGCCGCCTGGGTGCTGCGCAAGCTCGACGAATGGCGCTCGCGACCACCGCCGCTGCCGGCTCCGGTCATTGGCGATGGCAGCCGCGTCGCTTTTCTCGGTGGCGAACTGCTGCTGAAGGTCTGCGCCGGTCGCGGGCGGGCGCAGTGGGACGATGTGCCGGCCCAGGATGATTGTCTGGCTGGAGAGACGGGCGCCGTGGCCGCGGTTGGGCTTGAGCAGCCAGCGCCGTTGCCGACGCTGACCTTGTACTGCCGCGAGGAGGCTGGCGAGGAAGCTGTCGCCAAAGCGCTCAAGGCGGCGCTCTGCGAGCGTGCGCGACCGCTATTCACGCAGCGTCTGGAGCACTATTGTGCGCGCCTCGGCGTCACGCCGCCGGCGCTGACACTCTCGTCGGCGCGCACGCGCTGGGGCAGTTGCAGCCCGAGCGGCATAAGGCTCAACTGGCGGCTGGTGCAGTTGCCGTCGACGCTGATCGATTACGTCGTCGCGCACGAAGTCTCACATCTGCTCGAGATGAACCACAGCCCGCGCTTCTGGTCCGTTGTCGAGAGTCTTTACCCCGGCTGGCGTGCCGCACGCGCCGAACTGCGCCAACGCGCGGCGCACTGCCTGCCCTGACGCAGCCCATCCGAACCATTACCGGAGCAAACCATGCGAATCCTGCACACCATGCTGCGCGTCGTCAATCTCGACCGCTCGCTCGCCTTCTACACCGAAGTCCTCGGCATGCGCATGCTGCGCCGTAACGACTATCCCGAAGGACGCTTCACGCTGGCCTTCGTTGGCTACGGCAGCGAAGCCGACAGCGCGGTGATCGAGCTGACGCACAACTGGGATACTAAGTCCTACGAGCTTGGCAACGCCTTCGGTCACGTTGCGCTAGCCGTCGACGACGCCTACGCAGCCTGCGCGGCGATCCGCGAACGCGGCGGCAAGGTCGTGCGCGAAGCCGGGCCGATGAAGCACGGCAACACGGTGATTTCTTTCGTCGAAGACCCGGACGGCTACAAGATCGAGCTGATCCAGCGCGGCTGAGCCGTACCTGCAAGGAAGGGCAGGGCTGTACCGCAGCCTGCTCGCTTACTCATCGGCCTCGTCAAGTCCGTCGCTCTCGAACAGCGAGGGCGGGAAGGCCAGTGCCGGTTTCTTTGCGTCATCAGCGCTCACCGTTGGCGTGCGCTGTTCGGCAGCAAGCCGCCGCGCCTCGCTGCAGGCGATGTCGATCACTGCCGCGTCCGCACTCGTCGGCGCCGGCACGTAGAAGGCGAGCTTTTCGGCACGCGGCTCGAACGCGCCCGGTTCGCCCTCGGTCACCACCGCCAGCGAGCCGCTGCGGCAACGGATCGCCCACAGCTTGCGGCGTTCGGGTACGGCGTCGCTGGCGAGCGTGATGAAGCGCTTGGCCGCATCCACCTCGAAAACGACGCGTTCCCAGATTTCGTAGTGCTGCCCGCGCCGGTGCAGGCTGGCGAGGTTCAGGCTGAGCTTGCCGGTCGCCCGCGTCGTCGGCAGTTGCAGGTCGCCGACGTAAACCCAGCGATCATCGGCAAAAGTCCCGGTGCAGACGAACAGCAGCCCGACGCTGGCGGCGAGGAGCCAGCGCTGCGGCCCAGCCGGGCGCAGCTTGCTTCCGGGACTGTGGGTTGCGAAGTTATCCATGGAGGGCGCCGAAGAGGTTTGACGCTTGCGGGTTTTATAACGCTATGTCAGGGCGCTGGATCTGGAATGGCCCGACGATAGTGTGTAGCGGCGCGCGATTTTTGGCACTGTTTTGCGCGACATTTGGCACAGCCTCGGAGCCTAAGTAGCAGGGGCGAAAGCGGCGCCGGAATCGGGGCGTTACCGTCTCGCGGCAGGGGGCAATTCTAGCCCCCTTTTTAACGCCCATTCGGCGCATCAAAACAAGCCGCCCATCAGGCCCGCTTCGTAGTTCGTGATCACCAGTTCGCCGCTCTCCTTCGGGGCGCCTTGAGCGTTCGCCACCGAGTACTTGATACCTAGCTCGTGCATCTGAAAGTCGGCGAAGCACGCTCTGATGTCCGGGTGGTCGTTGATCGACAGCATCACCTTCCCCTTACAGCTGCGCATCGCCTCGGCGATCGCTTCGTACTGCTCCCAGAGGAACGGCACGCCGTAGCCTTCGGTCTCCCAGTACGGCGGGTCCATGTAGAAAAAGGTGTGCACCCGATCGTAGCGCCGAACGCACTCATCCCACGGCAAATTCTCGACCGTCGTGCCACCGGCCAGCCGCAGGTGAGCAGCTGACAGATTCTCCTCGATCCGCAGCAAATTGACCGCGGGCGCCGTTGTCGCCGTCCCGAAGTTCTGCCCGGAGACCTTGCCAGCGAAAGCGTGATGCTGCAGGTAGAAGAACCGCGCGGCGCGCTGAATATCTGTCAGCGTTTCCGGGGCCGCCATCTGCGCCCACTTGAAGACCTGACGCGACGATAGCGCCCACTTGAATTGCCGGACGAACTCCTCAAGGTGGTGCTGAACAACCCGGTAAAGATTGACCAGCTCGCCGTTGATGTCGTTGATCACCTCGCACTGCGCCGGCAGCGGGCGCAGGAAGTAGAGGGCGCCACCGCCACAGAACACCTCGACATAGCAATCATGGGGAGGGAACAGGGGAATAAGCCTGTCGGCGAGCCGCCGCTTGCCCCCCATCCACGGGATGATCGGACTGGCGCTGGTGCTGAAAAATCGTGTCTCTTCCACGTTAGAACCTATGCGTGTAGGCTTCAGCCCGCCGTGTGCACGGTGGCGGTGCCTTGGCCGAACGCAGGGACATCTGCGGGAGGTGGCCCGGTTCGGTGTTAGCGCACCGAACTGGGTCGCACCGTTCTTCAATTGATGCCGTCGCGTCAGCCAGCGACGGTGGTGCAAACAAGGCTGACGGTGAACTTGTCCATCTGCTTCTGGCGCAGGGCGGCCAACACTTCGTCGCCGACCTGAACGCGCGCGACTTCACACAGCTCGGGCGTCTGAAACGCCACTTGCGCGATGGTGCTGCCACTCTGCGGGCCTGAAAAAAGCACCAATATGATGAGAATGGATTGCATAGCTTTCCTCCGTCTCCTATCGACCTGTTGCCATCCAGTTCAACGTCCCCGCAGCTAAAACGCTCGCTCCAGCGACCGTGTAGCCGTAGGACGCAACGTCGAAGCGGTTCTGCCCAGAAGTGGTGTAGCCGAGGTATTGACCAATGGTGAGCACAGCGGTCCCCAGCGTGAAAATCGCGTAAATCTCCTCATAAGACCGAGTCAGCACGAGCCCTTCGCTGTTGTAAGAACCAGTCGAGAATGTGAGCGGGCCGGCCTGGTGCGTGTTGTAGTCCTGGAACGACGCGACAAAGGTCGGAAAGATCACTGACTGTCCAGGCAGCAGTGACCAGATGACCGAGTACGACCACTGAACCGACGTGACAGTCCAGCCATCAGGGGGGGTGTAGGTCGGCATCGTCCGGATGATCGAATTGCCCGACTGATGATTTTTCGTGCTGGTTAACGTCACGGTCGTTGTGCCCACGGCACCTTCGGGCGCAGAGAACGTGCCGCTTGCGTCGGATGCCGAGAACTCGATCCAGAACGAATACGCTCCAGCTGACGGGAAATTGAAGGTGTAGCTGTCGGTCACTGCGGTGATGACCGGGCCGATGTCCTTGGTGCGCCAGGCGCCACCACCACCGTCCCCGGTGTAGCGGACTCTCCAGTTGACCTGCCGGCGCCGATACGTCGCACCTGACCCTGTCCATCGGATCGAGGACAGACTGACCGTCGGCGTGATTGCCGTGCAATTGCCTGGCGTCGCGTAGGTGCCGGATGTCCAGGTCGTTGATGCCGTGAGATCACCCGATGACGCATTGATCGCCGAGATACCGCTCCCCGCAGCGATGTTCAGATTCGCGCGGGCGGTGAATTGCCAGCGACCAGATCCCGGAGCGGTCTCGGTCAGGTTGATCGCCGAGCACTCGATAGACTGGTCCTGATCTTTGGCCGATGCCTTGAACAGCGCAAGGCTCGCCGGCGAGACCATCACCCTCGGCTCGGCGAGCCAATAGCCGGGGATGACGACGGTGTCTCCGTTGGCGGCGATCCCGGATTCCAGCCGGCTCAGATAGTTGTACGAGCGGAAGGCGCCATCCATGTAGCGGATGAACCTGATCTCTCCCGCCGACAGGCGAACGAAGTCGGCGTTGACTTCGGTATTGCGATAAACCCGGATCTCGCCGGCGCCGTCGAGCTCGATGGTGCCGCCCCCCAGCCGCATCATGACGTCGCTTGGTAGCGTGCCGGTTTTCAGGTTGGCGATATCGACGTTGCCGCCGATCAGCACGTCGGCGTTCAGCAGCGCCTGATAATCGCCGCCGCCTTTATCCACGAGCGCAAACGGGAATTTGTCCCCGGTCGGCGCCTTGATGGCAAAACGGTCGGCGAGGATCTCGAACTTGTGACTACCGCTCCCGTCCGTCAGCAGGCCATTGATCTCATCGAGCATCGAGTCCGGGTCGGCGGTGATCGCCCGTATCGTCAGACTGTGCTCGACCGACCACTGCAATTCGTCAGCGCCGAACTTGTCGAAGCCGGCCATCCGAACGTACCAGACATCACCGTTGACGAATGGCTCGCTGCCAGGCCCCTCGGTGAGCACGATCACCTGGTCGTAGCCCTTGTATGCCTGATTGGCCAGCAATGCCGGATTGAATCCGCTGGTGCGCGACATGGCCATGATCACGCCGGCGAAGTCGGTGTCCGTCGGCAGCGCGTAACTGGCGATGATCTGCAGATGGCCGCTTGAGAGGCGGATAGCACTCAAGGCACCGATTTGAGGATTCACCGCCGGACTGGTGACCCAGTCGGACACACCGAGCGGACCACCAGCACGCACCCGCAGCGTCAGCGATCGCCACGGGCCACCATCGGCGATGATGTCTTCGGCGTCATAGTCGAAATAGAGGTTGTTCGTGCGCGCCGACCGCACCACGACCGACGCAGCCACGACTTCAAGATCGTAGTAGCGAGCGCGCGTCGCGGCCTGCCACTTCCAGCGCGCACGCGAGCCGAGCCAGGGCTCGACCAGCACGACGTTCACCGGTGCGCCTGGCGCCGGCACCTCGCCGGCGATGCCGTCCCATGTCGCCCACGGCCCGGCCACCTTGCCGACGGCGCAGGCGCGCACGTGCAACGGTCCAGCGGGCGGAGAAAAAGTGATGTTGGTGCCCGTCGTATCGCCGGCGGCGCGCTTCCAGACCTCGCCGTCGTCACTCCATTCGACGACATAAAACGATGCGCCATCGACCGCAGCCCACGACACCGATATCACCGGCGCGTCCGGATCGCCGTTCTGAGCAACGAAGATCGACTTGAGGACCGGCCGCGCAGACGCCCTTGGCAAGCCCCAGCCGACCGCCGGCGGGGGCACGGTATTGACTTGGTCGGCCGAATGCACGCGAGGGTCATCAATGACCATCTTGATTTCGACCTTGCTCCCCTTCGGCTTGAGCGGCGGAACGACCTTGCCAATCAGATAGACTTCGCTGCCGATGCCGAACGAAAACCGCGAGCGCCGCTTTCCGCCGCCGACGTATGGCTGAAAACCAGCGACGGGCTCGTCGAGCCTGACCACATTCGGCTGCACGCCGGCGCTCACCCGCCACGGGCCAGAGCGGCCGCCGGTAAGCGTCCCCATCACCAGATAATGGTCGTTGCCGGGAACGAACTCGACGTCGGTCGAGAGCGTCAGCGTCGTACCGACCGGCATGCCGCCGTTGCCATCGTCCGCGCCGATCGCCACGACCTCACCGGTCTGCGACCTGTTCACCAGATGATGAGAGATCGCAATCGTATCGAGCGGGAGCAGCAACCGCCCTTCGAGCTCAGATTGAAACGTTAATACCCGGCGCCGGTAGACGTTTTCCGCCGCGTCTGTAACGCCTTCGCGCCATACGTGCTGGCGATCGCCAATGCCGAAGTAGCTCACGCTCGCGGGCTTTGTCGACGTGCTGCCGTCGATCTTGCAATCCACTTCCCGCCAGCCGAAAACGGTCGTATCCCAGTACTTTGCGCGGACGAAATCAGACGTCTTGTCCCCCGGCATGACGTACTCGACTTCGACCGATCCGCGCACGATGTTGCCCGGCGTGAAGGTGGTCGACGGGACGCTCTGCCATTCGTCACGCGCAAACGAGAACATGCCGGCAACCTGAAACCACTGAGCCCGACCGGCCTTCAGGCAAGCCGTCAGCGCCTCAGCGACCGTGCTGCGCGTGTCGAAGCTCGCGTCGAAACGATCTCCGCGCGCCTCCCACACCTGGTCGAGCTGGTACAGCTTATCCAGATCGATGCTGGCGGCAGCAGCGCCCCTGCCGTAATCGGCCATCAGGATATCGGCCGCGGCCCAGGCGATGGCGCGTGTGGCAACCGGCGCTGACCATCCGTTTGCCGGCGACCAGGTCGGCACCATGCCCATGCCGCGCACGAAGACCTTGCGCGAGCTGGCTTGAGTGAGCTGCCCGCTCGCTTTCGAGCGGATGGCGATGACCGTGTTGTCGGGGAACGATAGCGGCGTCGGCAAATAGGCGCGCAGACCGGCCCATGTGACTTCATGGCCGGCGCGATTGCTGGTGTTCTTGGCATCGATACGGGTGCCGCGAACAGCATAGCGCCCGGCGGCAACCGGCCAGCGCTTGCTGACGCGCTGAGCAGTATTCGTACTTGCCGCGTGTGTAATGTCGCCGAGAACGAACCAATCACCTACCGGAGCGCCGATGGCGTCGAGCGCGATCGCCTGCAACCGCACATGCACCGACAGCGTTTCAAAGCCGCCCGAGTCGTTGAGCAGATAGAGGCCATAGGGGCAAACGATGTCGACGCCGATTTCCGTCGCCGACGTGTCCGCAAGCACAGCCACGAAGCCGACGCCGCCACCGACCCAAGCGCCCTGTACCAGCTCCTGCCCGGCAACCTCGCCGCTGGACTGGACATTGGCCGGAACGAGCGTGACGGCACCGCCGGGAGGAACGACCTCATAGTCGATATCCTCAAATGCAGCGATGTCGGTATCTTCGATGGTGATGCCGTCGATGCGGTAATGACCGAGACCGACATCAAGGATTTCGTAGAGGTACTGTTCGTTGGCGGAAAACTCCCCGTACGGCTGGGCGCAGTAGGCCGGCGCAAATCTGAACAGACCGTAGTGGCGCGGACGCGGAGATCCAAGACGATTGCTGTTGCCTTGGCCGCTGAGCGAATAAGTCGGGCTTGGCGCCGCCATTTCGGCCGCGTTCGATGCAGCGAGTGCTTTTGCCGGCGGCGCCAGCGCCGATATGAGCAGGTTGGCACCAAGCAGGTACAACGCCTGCGCTACGCCGGCATTTGTGATGCCCATCGACCCGAGGAAAGCGACCCCGGCCGGCATGAAATAGATGGCCGCGATCATCATCACGGCAGCCACCGGGTTCGACCCGTCGCCGTTGCCGTGGGGGTTGTCGATCAGGACGATCTGGTCGCCGCGGCGCGGCCGGTACCGTGTCCATTGATCCCGCGGCATCCATTCGCCGTTGATCGAGCAAATGGTGCGGCGAGCAACAATGTCGTGGCCGCTGCGCCTCAGCCACACGCCAAGGCGGTAGCGCCGATCGAGCAGCGTCAACTTGTGTTCGCGTGGCCGCAGCACGTTTGCCACATGCACGACGGTCGCCTGCTTGGGCAACGGCTGCCAAGGCAGATCTGCCAGCGGATCTGCCAGCGGATCTACTGGCGCCGGATCTTCGTGCATCACCACCGGCCCACCTCGCTGGCTGGGGCGTAATAGCGGATGAGCGAGAAGCCGTGCAGCTTGACGTGCAGCAGGCTGTGCTTGCATACGCCCGCACCGGCAAGCGCATGCACCACCGCGCCGCCGTCGATGTCGGCCCAGACGCCGATATGTGCCTCTTCGGATGACCGGCCCATTGCGACGAGGTCGCCATCGAACGGCCGCGGCACCTCGACCCACCCGCTGCGGCCCGGATGCTCGCGCAACAGCCGGATCAGGGCGCGCGGCGGCAGCTCGTCGACCGCAACGCGCAGCTTAGGCAACTCGCGCCCGAAGTGATCGCGCTCGATGGCCGTTGCCAGGCCCCAGCAGTTATAGGCGTCCGGACCCATTGCGCCGGGCAGGTACGGCTTGCCTTTATAGTCGTGCGCCCAGTGCATCATTCGGCCAGCCCCGGATAGTCGGTGGCGGTGTAATCCTTACCGGGGAAGGGCCAGTTGACGGTATCGCCAAAGCTGGTCGTTGCTTTTGCCGTATAGACGTTGGCGCGGGCTTCGGTCAGCGTCAGCACCCAGCGCATGCCGAGGCTGACAACGCCGTCGACAACCCGCGCGCCGCGATACACCACCGTCGTCTTGATCGTGCTGGCGCTGGCCAGGGCGAGCGCCTCATTGATCTGCCCGGACACGTTGTCCATCTGAATGCTCATCTCGTGGCTACCGGAGCCCACTTCCGGCAACTCGATCTGCGCGGCGATCGCAACAAACACCACCGATTGCCCGGCGCCCGCAGGCGCGTCGACTTCGAGCGTTCCCGTGATCGACTCAGTATTGATGACCACGCGCAGCGGCTCGGTGAAGGTCGGGTGCAGAAACTCCAGTGTGTTGAGCACAACCGTGTCTGTCGGAGCCGCTGCGTACGCCTCTCGCGTTGCGTCGTCGTAGGAGAAAGTCATGGGTTGATCAGCGCATCGAGCGCCGCCTTGCTGAGCACCGGGCGATTACGGGTTTCGAATTCAAAAGTCACCGCAAACACGGCGCCGGCGATCAGCTTCGATTTGATCGCCCCCTTCTTGAAGCGAGCTTCGGCTCGATAGATGCCGGACCCAGAGGCCACTGGCATATCGAACCAGTCAGCGCCATCGTGCAGGTAGTGGCGATGCCACGCCTCGAAGATCTGCATCTGTTCGCGCGTGAAATCGACAGTCGCTGCGTAATTCGTGACGATCATCGTCTTGACGCGCCTGACGATCGCCGCGCCGTCCTCCATATCGGTGCGCGCCGTTGCATCGTCCGTTTCGATTTCGATTGGCAGCTTCGGCGTCGGCAGCAGCGAAGGCCAGATTGGCAGTGACATGTCAGCCGCCCCTGATCGATCGACCGCGGCTGATTGCACCAACGGATTCGAGCGCCTCGGTGAATGCGCCGTTTCCCTTGACCAGGTTGCGCGCGAGGAAGCCATCGACCTGTTCCAGGAACACGTCGAAGCGACTTCCATCGCTGCTGCTTTGCACCTGGCTAACGCGCGCGCCAGCGGCTTCGTGGATGTGGATCTCCGGCTTGCTACCGCCGCCATTCTTGCTATGACGGGGGTCATCCTCTGTCACGACCTCCTCGCCGACCTTGCCCACCAGCAGACGCTCATTCGCGCCGATCTCGCCCCCTTGGTGGAAGCGAGGTGCAGCGGCGATGGCCGCCGCCGAGAACGATAGGCCAGAGCGGCGCAGCCCACCGCCAAGGCCGATCAGGCCGCCGGTGTGACGTAGCGTGATGCCATTCCCAAGCCCCGAGCCCCCGTAGCCCGGCACCGAAGATGCCGAGGAGGAAGACGCCGTAGAGCCACCGAAGCCGAGAGCCCCCAGCAGCGAGCCAAAGAGGCCAAGGCCACTGCTGCTGCTCGACACCTTGAAAATCTCTTCGGCGAGGCGTTCGGCCGCAAGGCGCACCATCGCCGAACGGATCGAGTTGAGTGCGCTGAGCGCGGCCTGACCGAATCCCTTTGAGCGATTCGTCGCGTCTTCAAAGAACGTGGCCAGCGCTGATTTCGCCGAGCTGTTGAAGGTGGCCGTCCATGCATCGGTGACGGTAGAGAGATTCACCCACTCGTTCTTCATCTTGGCGATCTCGGTCGCCAGCTGCGGGTATTTCGCCGCGAGCTCGTCGAGCATCGGCAGCTGGCCCTGCAGAGCCGTCGCCGCGTCACGCTGCAGCTGCAGGATCTGCGAGCGCGCGTCGATCTCACCCACCAGGCCGTTTTCTCGCAGTATGTTGATGCGCTGCTCTTCGGCGTTGAGCGCACTCGTCGTGCGCGTCCAGGCCGCCTGAATTTGCGCCAGGCGCTCCTTGGCGGTTTCGACGTCGATCATCTTCTCGACCAGATCGACGCCGCCCGGCAGATCCGCAGCGTTAATCTTCGCCTGTTGCAGGATGTCCTTGTAACGCGCCGCAACGGCAGCGCCGATCTGTTCCGGCGTCGCTTCGCCCATCGCCTCAGCCAGCTTGAGGCGCAGCGCGTCGAGCTGCTCGCTCAGCGTCTTCAGGCCGAGTGCCGTCTTGGCATTGGCGTCGGCCTGCACCTGGCCGCGCTTGGCCGTGATGACCGCCAGCTCACCCTCAAGCCGCGTCACCTCGGCCGTGCGCTTGCTGACTTCCGCGACCCCGGCCGCGCTCGCCTGATTCTGGCGCGCCCGAGACAACTCCTGCTGCGCCGCTTTCTCCTGCGCCGCCAGCGCCTGATCCTGCAGCGCTGCCTGCGTTGCGTAAAAGTCCCGCACGCCGATCAGCCGCTGATCGTAAGCCCGTTGATAGGCGTCGCCGGCAGCAGCAAGCTGTTGCTGCATCAGCTTCATCTCGGCCTCGGCCTGCGCCTTCACCTGGGCAAACTGTGCTGAAGCCGCGGCGCCGTCGCCCTTGTTGTATTTCGCCTGGATTGCAGCAATTACCTGCGGGTCAACGTCGGTGCCGGCGCGCAGGATAGCCGCCTTGTACTTGGCGACCTCCTCGGCGGCTTTAGCCGTGCTGTCCTTGTACTGATCGGTGAACGCCGTCAGCGCTGCCTTGGCTTGAGCCTTTTCGCGCGCCAGGTCGCCGGCGAGATCCGGCGCCTTGAAACCGGTTTCCTTGCCTTGAGCGACGGCGAGCTGGTTGATCTCCTCCCGCGTCCGTGCCAGTTCGACGCGATAGCTCTTCAGCCGGGCACTGTCGATCAGCCCCAGAGAGCCGTCGTTCGACTGTTTCTCTTCCAGGGCGGAAATCTCGGCCTTGAGCGACTGCAGCTTCGCCATTGCCTGCTCCTGCAGGCGAGTCGTGTCGAACTTGCCCACGCCAAAGGCGCCGGCCTGAAAAGCACCAATGGCAACGAGCAGGCGATGCACGACTCCTGCGTCCTGGCCAAGGACCTTCATCGCCGCGGTTGATTCATTCAGCCCGTTTGTCAGCGGCTTGAAGAGTCCACCATCTGCATCGGCCATCTGACGCTTCCACAGGTCCATCGCGCTGCTGAGGCGATTGAGCTCGGCCTGCAGGCTCCTGACCGGCGTCGAAAACTCGGCGTTGAGCGCAGCACCGAACTTCGGCAAGAAGTCGCTGGCCATCAGCTGGCCGGTATCGAGCAGCTTGGAGAGTTGCGCCTCGGTGACGCCCATCGCCTTGGAAGCAAGTGCGAACGCGCCCGGCAGGCGTTCGCCAAGCTGGCCGCGCAACTCTTCGGCGCTGACGACGGACTTGCTGGCCATCTGCGATAGCGCGAGCAGGGCGCCTTGAGTCTCTGCCGCCGACAGGCCCATCGTCATCGACGCTTTTGCGATGCCTTCGAAAACGGCACGCGTAGTCGCCGACGAGATTCCCGCTTCCTTGGTCGCTGCTGCGAACTTCGCGTAGGCGTCGGCCGACGTCGAAAAGTCCAGACCAAGGCGCTGCGTAACATCGCGCAAGTAGCCCAGCTCGGTCTTGGCTCCGGCGCTGGAACCGGCAACATACTTCAGCTGGCTGGCGAGCTTGTCGCTGGCCAACTGTGCGTCGATCAACGCGCGCGTGATACTGACGATCGACTGCGCCCCGAGTCCGGCCAACAGTGCAGAGCCAAGCCCGGTGAGAAAAGACGAAATCACCCCACCAGTTCGCCGCGTTGCATCCTCAGCCTCACGCAGTTTGGCGATATACGGCGCCGCCGCATCCGCGACCCCGAGCATTGCCGCCTTCTGAGCGGCGAGCTCGCTGCGGGTCTTGCCGATCGCATCGGCTTGTTGCTTGAGCTGGTTGAGATACGCCTGAGCTTCCTTGGACAGCGCGCCGAGACCAAGGCCGCCGCTACCCTCCTGTTTGACCTGCTTGAGCTCGCGACCGAGCGCCTCGACCGACTTGTCGAGCTGTTCGATCTGGGCACGGGCAGCGCCAGTGTCGCCCGTAAAACGCAGCAGGTATTGAAGGGTTCGATTCACGTCAGCGTCTTCAGGATGGCGTCGATGGCGTTACCGGCTTCAGGATTCACCAGCCGGACCAGTGCAAGCCGCCGGCGCTGGTCCGCAATTTCGGCACGGTCGATCGCGGCCAGATAAGCCCGGATCTCGCGCATCGTGTAGTTCAGGATGTCGGCGCGCCGGTGGCCGTGAGCGATGAGTCGCTGGAAGACATCCGCCCAGCCAGCGTCGCCAGGCGCGACAGCAGACCGACCACCAGACTTCTGGTCGCCGGGAGAATCCGACGGACGAAAAAATCGAGGTTCTCCTCGACGATCGCCTGCAGCAGCGCCAGCGTCTGGTCAGGCGGCAGCGTGCCGATCTGATCTGCCGTCTTGCCGGTCGCCACCGCGATCGCGGCGATCGCCGACTCGCCGTGCTGCTCGATCAGCGACATCCAGTCCGGCGGGGGCGCGATGACCGCCTCCCCAGCATCGGCGCCGACGACGATCAGCAGCGAATCAAGCTGGTCAAGCAGGGGCCGGGCGTGGCGCAGGAAAGGCGGGATCTGCGCCGTCACGATCGGCAGCACGGAGATATCACCCAGCGCCGTCGTGACGACGCGCGGCGCCGGGATCAGTGCCTCGAGATCTTCCATGATCAAGCCGCGACCTGAATGATCCGGCCGAACTGGCCGAGCACGGCATCACCGACCTTGGTATCGTCGCGAAGTACGGAACCGGCGATCGGGAAGTTGGCCACCTGGCGCGTGATGAAATCGAGCGTCGCTGCGGGGTCGAGCACCACGCGATAAAGATCCACGATCATGCGGCCGCCGCCAGGCACTGTGTTGCGGCCTTCGAAGCGAACCCAGTACTCCTTTGCCTCGCCGGAAAACATGGGGATGACCGAAGCGTCGGCGTAGGAATACGACGCCTTGAACGGCTCAACGTAGGGACCGCCGGCCGTCTTGTCCTTGAGCTGGATGGAACCGCCGGGGCCATTGACCGTGTACTGGCCGGCGGGCAGGGTCTTCGGCGTGCCGGTCGAGTCGACGACGATCACCGACGAGACGTTCTGCTTGGCGAGCAGCGCCAACGCACCCACCGCGGACGGATTCGGCAGCGTTTCTCCGCTGACGGTGCCGGTACCTTGAGAAAGAACTGTGCCGTAGGTGACCATCGCCAGGTTGTCCTTGGACCAGTTCTTCGCCTGCATCGACAGGCCGGCCTTCTTTGCGGTCTGCAGCCGAACCGCGGTCAAACGATCACCGGTCTGATCTTCCTGCACCTCTTCGGTATCGACGTTGAGCGACACCTTGTATTCGCCGGTGTCGCCGATGTCCATCAGCCACAACGGCTTGCCGTCCGGGCCACGCTGGCCGATCCAGATGTAGCCAGCGCCGGAATAGTAAAGAGTACTCATGTGCGTTCTCCTGGTTGCGTTGCGTTACTTGACATCGGCACTCTGGATCGACACGAGCCAGTCTGCGACCGGAGCCGGCAGCGTCAGCTCGGCGCCGACCGGATGTTCGGTGCCGCTATCGGTATGCGGCAGCGTCAGCACGATCTTCTTGAAACCTTCGGGAACAGCCTCTGCGGCTGCGATAGCGGTCTTGGTGTTCATTGCGCAACTCCGATCAATGGACGTTGGAAAACGAGGGGGAAATAGGCGTAATTCTGTTTGTAGGCCGGGCGGTTGATCGCCGCACACGACAGCGGCCGGCCCTCCTGGTCGGGAAGCCATCCCGCCAATGCTTGAAAAATCTCCGAGATGAGCGGGCCGGCCTCGCGACGCAGCCGGCGTCCATCGCTGCCGGCGCGACGCACGACAAGCGTCACCATGAAGCCGAGCTGAATCTCTTGCAGCAGACCGTCTCCCGCCTGAGCGCCGTCGCCCTGGGGAAGGCGGCTGCCGATGTACTCGACGAACGCAGCCGGCGACGGACTGTCCTGTCCGGCAGCGGATTCGGTGTCGACCCTCTCTTCGACGTGCCGCAGCGCCGGTACGGCAGCTTTCAGGCGCTCGACGATCGCCTCTTCGTCGGCCAGAAAGTCGGCGATCATTCGCAGCCCCTGAGAGACTCGCGCGCAAAAACGTGCTGACCGCCAGCGAAGTCCACCAGCGACTCCGTGCGCTCCGGCTCGTTGCCGGTCGGCAGCGGCAAGCGAACGGCACCTGTCGAAATGTCCCGGCACAGCCGAATCGCCGCCTTGTAGTTCTCGACCACCAGCTCCGGCGCGTTGTCGCGGTACAGCCGGTAACGAGCGATGTCGCAGACGGCCTGCTTGACGTTGGCCGGCACGGATGCGAGAGGCACCTGATAGCGTGCAGCCAGGTAACCCTCGACCTCCCCAGCTGCGGCAGCAATCGCCCGATCGACACGCGCCGTGACGATCGCGCCAGTCGGCGTCGGGTCGATATCGGTCTGGTTGAGCAACTCGCTGGCGCCGAAGGCGTCAAGCAGATCTTGTTGGGTGGCGTAGGTCATCTCAGATCTCCATCGTCCCAAGCGGCCGCCGCTTGATCAGATCCTCGCCAAGCCAATAGACGACAGCGACCAACGCGAGCAGCAAGATCACGGTTTCGGCGAGGATGACGAAGGGGCGCATGACGTGTGTGCAGAGGGGATTAGAGAATCACAGCAGACCAACGTCGGCGCACCAGTCAGACGGGCGCAAAGTCACCAGAGCGCCGGCCTGCTGCTTCGTGCCGATGTAGTTGATGATGTCGGCCAGATCCTCGAACCAGATCGCCAGCCCTGCTGCCGCCCCGATCCTCGCGTCCATGTATGCCACCGTCGCATTGCCGACTGCCGTACCGAGAGCGAGCGCGCGGGCACGGTATTGCGCTGTCGTCTCTCCCGCGCTGACGGCAATCGGAGCGCCTGCCGTTCCGGTCGCATTGTTCGTCCGGTCGTGGTCGACAAGGCTTTTTGCCCAGACGTTGTGGTAGTACATCCACATCGTTGCGCCGTACTCGATGCAGCGGTCGATCAGCGGCTGAATCGTGGTCAGCGTTCCGCCGTCAATGCTCGCGCCGGGGATGCGGTAGCGATCAGGGACGCCGCCCTCCGGGAAGCAATAACGGCCCTCTGCCCCGCCATTCCGGTTTGCAACATATCCGGCCGCCCGCAATTCGGAGATCATCAACTGGCTGGTCGAATTGTTGTTTGCAATCCAGACGCGCAAGCCTCGCAGCCAGCCCGCAGCAAGGTTTCTATCTCGCGTCGTGGTGATCGCGGCGCGCATCGTCACTGGGTCGAGAACGTCAATGCCGAGCGGGCGGTCAACAACGTCGTTTCCGGCGAGTTCCCATCCTGCGGCGTAGAGCCGGTGGTAGCGATCCTTTGCCCGTGGGTCGAAATCCAGTTCCTGCCAATACTGGTTTGCGTAGGCGGCTACCTTGTTCTTTGCGCACAACGGAGCGACAAGAGCGGAAAGGGGGTCAGGCACCGCGTTATCAGTCCCGAGCACGATGCACGGCGTACTCCAGCCGCCGCGACGCAGAGACTTGAGCTTGATCGTTTTGCCGGAAAACTTGCTGACCATGACGCGAATGAAATTTACCGGCTTCGTCCAGTCGGCGCCTGTTCCTGCGCTAGCCGGTGTAAGAGCGTAGCCGGGCCACGGCCCTGCCTTTGTGTCGGTGGCGAGGGAATCAAAGCGGAATCGCGTGTATTTTTCCCCGCCGAATTCCTTGTCTTGCGGAGAGCGTACCGAGTCGTTTCGGAAAAAAGAAAAGAAGGCTTTATTGGCCGGACCGGTGCTAACAGCGTCGTTCGCGTACTCCATTCCGAGAGAGAAGTTAGCCTTCGCAGGGTCGCCGTCCGGAATGATGTAATGCAGCGCGATGCCGTTTTCGTCGTAAAAATCGAGCGGAGAGAAACCAGTGGTTCCGTCGAAGTACAGCCGCAACTCCCCGGAGTCGCTGTTCGGCGTGAATTCAAGGCACGCGCTGCCGTCAGTCCAGCCCGCAGGATTGTGGCGAACTTCACCAGTCGACTGCACAGCAAGGCGGCCAAGGTTGCCGTACGTGCCGCTGCCGGAAAACGCCGCACCAGTGGGCAGAAAGTCGGTTGCGCCGAAATCGAGAATCTTGACGCCGAGAACCGAAGTGATCTTGCCGTTCATGGCGCGGATCGTCGGGTCGAGTTCGGTGTTGTTGATCGGGGAAAATTCAATCACCCCGGTGAGAGCCTTCTTCGCACGCACAAAACCCAGGGCATCGAGCACGGCGTCACCGGACTCTTTAGTACCGTCGGGGCCGAGCAGGCCGATCGCCGTGCCGGATTTGTCGAGCAGCACGCGCAGCGGTGCGGTCGCTGCCTGTTGTGACTCGTCGTAACTGCCTTTGCTCATGCCCGTCTCCGGATTCTGTTAGAGCGCCGAGACAACCAGGCGCGGCTCGGTCGCGAGCGCGATCCACTGCTCGTCGGTGAAATCGTGCTGCCTGACATCCACACCTTCGCGTGGCCAGTGACGGCCGGCACGGTAGAAGCCCTTCTCGCCAAGCCCGGCGATGCGGTGGGTGTTGACCGGCTCGCCGGCTGGCGCCGCTACAGCGGCCGGTGCTTCGGCAGCGGGGGCGGTGGCTACAGCGGCCGGTGCTTCGGCAGCGGGGGCGGTGGCTGCAGCGGCCGGCGCTTCGGCAGCGGGGGCAGTGGCTGCAGCGGCCGGCGCTTCGGCAGCGGGGGCGGTGGCTGCAGCGGCCGGCGCTTCGGCAGCGGGGGCGGTGGCTGCAGCGGCCGGTGCTTCGGCAGCGGGGGCGGTGGCTGCAGCGGCCGGTGCTTCGGCAGCGGAGGCGGTGGCTGCAGCGGCCGGCGCTTCGGCCGGGGCGGAGGCTGCAGCGCGTTTCTTGGGCGGTGCCATATTCGTTCTCCTCTTTCAAACCCCGGCCGCCAACGCGGCCGGGGGACATGCGGTTTAACGCTAGGCTCCGCTTAGCCGATCGAGGGGGAACACCGCAAAACGCCCTCGACCAGGTTCGCCTCAACGCCCACGGCGGCAGGTGTTCGTTATGCCAACCAGGGAACGACCAGCACCTTGGCGGTGTTGCGGTAGATGTTGTCAGCGCCGTTGGCGAGCTTCTCGGCCGTGACAACCTGCAGCGCTGCGGCTTCGAGCGCCGGCGGCACAACGAGCAGGTTCGGCGCAATACCCAGCGGGCGACCTTCGTCGCTCTTGAAACTGGACATCGCAACGCGCGCCGCGCCGTACGAGGTTGCATCGAGCGTCTGCTTGCTGCCGAACGCCATCTGCCAGAAGCCGTAGCCGACATTGCCGCGCGCATCGACGCCATAGCGGTACTCGTCGCGCATGAACACCGACTCGTCGTTGGCATCCGTCATCGCCTTGAGGGCGTAGTCGCGGCGTTTCTGGAAGATCAGCGGCTTGAGCGGACGGCTCGTATCGAGCAGGAACCAGGGCGTACTCGCACCGCCACCGTGATTGCTGACGGTGCCTGATCCGACCGGGTGGTCGGTATCGAAGAAGTACTGCCCGTCAAAGCACGTCGTCGTGAAGCCGGCAGCGAGCAGCGCGAACACCAGTTCGTCCGGGTGAGTGGCGGCGGCATAGCCCATCTCGGCGAACAAAGGCGTGAGCACGCCGTAGGTGTCGTCGTCGATGTCATCGCGCGACACGCCGATCGAGGATTCGAACTTCTTGTTCGTCACCTGGTAGCCGCTGGCCGCGATCGATTTGATCTGGCGATCGCCGATCCACTCGCGCAGCCGCGGAAACTCGGCCAGCCAGCCGTAGTTTTCGACCTTGGTGGTCGAGGGCACCAGCGTGGCCACGCGCTTCCAGCTCGGCTCAACACCGGAGAAGGCATTGGCGTACGCGGTCTTGAAGCCGTTGTAGATGGCGTTGAGCGACTCACGGTTAACGATGAGACCGGCACCGGCGAAGAACAGGGCGTCGTCGGCATGCAGCGGGATCGGCGTGACGCCGGCAATGGCTGCAACCGCGACAACGGCGACCGCAGCCCAGGCGAGCGCGGCCAGGCGGGAAATCTTGAGAGAGCTTTTCATGAGTGTGTCTCCTGTGAATGTCGGTCAGATCTCGATCCAGACGCCGTCGGACTCGACGTCGCGGATCGTTCCGGCGATCGAGCGCGTGCTCGATCCGCTGGTAAGCGCCACCGTCTGGTCATCGACGATGTAGGCCGAGGCGCCGACGTTCGCGAGTGTGATCAGATCGGTGCTCGCGGAGTTGCCGAACTTGAAGCAGCCGCGGCGCACCTTCACGCGCTTGTCTCCGGCCGCACCGGCCGAGTTGTCGACGGTCGCCTGGGCGACGCCGACAGTCTTGAGCGTCGTGGATACGGCGCCCTTCGTTGCCGTGCCTGCAGCGTTGAGGCAGGTCAGACCGCCGGCGTAGATCTTGGTGGATGCGGCAACGGGAAACTCGAAATCGACGTTGTCGCGAGATGGGGTGTTGCGGTCAGCGGTGAGCGCGCTCATCGTGGTCTCCTAGCGTTCAGGCCGCGGTGGCCTGCTTGGTCTTGAGGAAGTCCTCGGCGCTGGTGCCCGTGGCCTTGCAGACGGCCAGCTCGACCACGCTGAGGGTCGTAGCTTCGTCACGACTGCCGGCCCCCTTGCCTTCGGTCTGAGTCTTGCCGGCGAGCGCCGGATTCGGCGTTACCGTGCCCAGGTAACTCTTGAGCGCGGCAACGTCCTTGCCGCCGAGCTCGCGCGCCCACGTCTCCTGCGCCGGCAGGAGCCGGCTTTCAGCCAGCGCAGTCTTCACCAGGCCGTCGACTTCGCCACCCTGCAGCTGGGTCTTGAGCGCAGCGACCTCGGTCTGCAGCGCGCGCATCGTCTCGACCGAGACGAAGCGCGCGGGGTCGGGAGCGCTGGCCTTCAATGCGGCCACTTCGGTGGTGAGCGCGTCGGCCTTGCCGGCCTTGGCCTTGAGCGCCGTCACCGTGGCGAGCCCGGTTTCAGCGTCCGCATCCGCCGGCAAGCCAAGCGCACCCAGAAGCTTTTCAAGCAGATCCATGTCATCTCCTCCATGAGTTGAGCCCTCGGGGCCGAATGCCCTGAGCGCAGAAAAGTCGGTAAGGCCGTCGATACCAGGGTCATTGACCAAGGCGCCGTGCAACAGCTTGAGCACCTCGCCGGTATCCTTGTCCCAGGTGAAAACCGGCGAGACGTAGCGGTATTCGCGGGCGGCAACATGCGCGGCCGCGGCGGCGGTCCACGTGGGCGTCACGCAATAGAGTCCGTCGCCTTCGCGCCACTCCAGATCGTGGAACCAGGCTGCCGCCGGCGCTGGCTGGCCGTTCTTGGCGGCGTGGAGCGTCTGGTGTTCGTAGTCGATGACGTAGTCGGACTTGCGCGCCTTGGCCGCGTCGATGAGTCGGGCGGCAACCCTGGCGTCCATCAGCCAGCCCTTGGCCGGCCGTTCCGGACGTCCATCGACCGAGCGGAAGCGCCCGGCGGGGAAAAGGCGAAACTCGGCCGGCGGCTGCCCGGCACTGACGGGCAGCTCGGCGGCGAGCGCGGCGATTGCGATCTGACGAAGGGGGGTTTTGTGTGCCATGCCGCCATGATTGCGGCACGGGCGCGATCGGTTAAGGCGGAAGGGTTTCCGCCCCGATCTGAGGGGTGTTATTTACACAATACTGCTTTGGTCGGATCTGAAGCAACTCAGACCGCCCCGAAAACCGCGTTAATGGCGCGTTAATTTCGATTTTCACCCTGCTGCGCATATCGTCGCATCAGCGGCAGTGCTTTTAACGCCTCCTGCGCGGAATCTGCCGATTTGCGAATTTGTGGGTCAGGCGTTCAACCAGTGGCCGATGATGGTCATTACCAGGTCTTCGTCCGGGGCCGAAAGCGTACCGGCTTCGGCGTCGCCGAGCAGCAAGCCTCGGCGATGCATCTTCTCTGTGCCGGTTTCGTGATAGATCGCGTACTCGCGATCAAAACCGAGTTCGAGTGCGATCGCGCTGGCGACGTAGGACAAACCGTCACGCATATGGCCGGAGCGCTCAAGCAGCGTGCCCTTGCGCTTGATCTCGGCTTCTCCGCCACGCCCGATGACGGTGTCGGCTCGATCATAGGCGTCACGCGTAGATTCTTCCCAGGGCTTCCATTGCGCGCCGAGCGGATCTCGCTTGGTATCGAAGCGCGTCTGCACGCGCGATTCGAGCTGCTCGCCGATCTCGATAAAGAGCGGCTGCAGATCGCCGAAACGCGCCTGCAGCTCACCGAGTCCGGCGCGGATCTGATCCGAGACAACGGTAACCGTGAGGCCGTCAGCCATCAGAGCTTCCCGCTCATGATCTCGTAGCCGGCCAGGCTGCGCGCATCGACCTGGTGCCCGGCGGCAATACGCACGGATGAGGCGGGCGCCGCCGTCGTGGCGCCCGCAGCGGACAGGTCGACGGGGATGACCCACTTGCCCGACTGACCAGGGATCGTAAAGACCAGGAGCACGGAGCCGGTGTGATCGCGCAGGACTGCCTGCGGCGCGGCCAGGTGCGCGGGCAGATCGGCGAGCCATGCGCTGGGCTGGCCGTTGTCCGCGCGAGCAGCAATGACTTCGGCGTCGACCACGGCGAGCATTGCCGAGGCGGGCGCCAGGTCGTTCGCCTCCAGCGCCGCCACCGTCGCCGGCGTGAGCGCGCCGACTGGCCGCATGGCACCGACCGGTCGGCTGATGCCTTCCGCCCAGGCGCGATAGTCGCGGGTGATAGCTGCCAGCAGGCCAGCATCGGCGAGATGGTCAGCGACGGCGCGCGCGGCGATCGTCGGCGGCAGCTGCGCGTTCTTGGTAAGCACCAGGTCACCCAGGCGGCGCTGCGAGCCCTTGCCGGGGTTGTAAGCGAAGCCGGGGTCGATCCCCCAAGGCACTTGCGTGATCTCGCCGGTGATCTTGTTCGTGAACGGGATTGACGGGCCGTCGTCGGGCGGCTCGCGCAGCAGCTTCAGTCCGGCGGCTTCAAGCTCGGCGATGCCGGCATCGTCGATCGGATATGCCAGGCAGCGGCAGCGCCAGCCATTGGGCGGATAGTGCGTGTCCCACCACGGGTGATCCTTGGGCAGCACGATGGCGTCCCAGCGCCGGTGCGATGCGCGCACGCGCTCATCGCGCCGAGTGCGGTAGATCAAGTAGGGCATTGACCCGCGCGCGGATCTTGCCCAGCGGCCGGCGGCGTGCGCCTGGCGGACGTTCACGTCGTAGATCAGCTCGAGGCGCGCGGGATTGACGCGCGTGCGGCCGATCTCGCCGGTCGATGGGTCGATGACTTCGACGTTGCCCCACCAACCGGCTTTCTTGAGCTGGGGAATCAGCGCCTGCTGGAAGTCACGGAGCGTGCCGCCGGCGGTCAGTGCGCGCCCGAGCTGCTGGTAGATCTCGCCAAGCAGGTCATCGCGAAAGAGCTTGGCGACGGTGAACTGACGGGCATGCTCCTCGTTCAACAGGTCTTGCCAGGAGAAAGTTTGCGTCAGCAGGCCACGCGCCTGGAACGCCGCGACCGCGTCGGCCGCGGGCAGCAGCTGCAGGCGGACGTTGGCGGGCAACGGAGGCGGCATCGGTGGCATCAGTCGCCTGCCTTGCTGACGATCTGCAGGATCGATTCGGTCGCTGCGTTTTGCGCTGAATCAGTCACGGCCCAGCTCATTGCCTTGAGCCCGTGATGGATGATCGCGACCTCGTCTTCGTGAGATATCGGCGGCGCAGTGACGATCGATATCTCCAAAGAATGGCGGCCGTCGATCCGCGTTGCGACGTCACGCAGCCATTGGCCAAGGCGGTCGCGAATCGACTTCGCCACGTTCACCTGAAAAAGTGAACTGACCGTAACCTCATAGTCGGGCATCACGCCCCCTGGGCAGGATCGTCGCGGCGACCGTCGGCGTCGATGCCGGCGACACCCGCCAGCCGTGCCTGGAACGCTGCCATCGAGAGATGGTTTGCCAGCGCGGCAGCGTCCATTTTCGGGAGCAGGTCGGCCAAGCGGCGCTGAAAATCTGCAACGGTCTCGCCGTCCTTGACCGCCTTGTCGAGGGCGGCCTGGACGGGGGCGAGCAGCGCGGTCAGATCGGGCTCCCAGCTGTCGAGCGCTTCGCCCACGAGGCCGTCGATAGCGTCCGGCTGGGAAATACTGCCGGCCTCGCGCTTCAGCGCTGCAGGGCCGGCAGGCGGCGTTACAGTCCCATCAGGCGCCGGCGCTTTTAACGCGCCGAGGATGGCTTCGCCTTTCTTGGCTTTGGGGATGCGCAGCTTCTCGTGGGCGAAGTCGATACCGATCTGCATGCCGGCGCTGGCCAGCTTTGGCAGTGCCTCTGCGTAGGCAGCGAGGTCTTCGGTTTCGCCGAGGTCGAAGCGGAAGCGATGGCATCGTGCCGGATCGGCGCCGGGCCGGTTGACGGAGAGGACCGGCCAGAGAATCTGCCGCGTGATCGTGCGAGCGACCTGCCTCGCATCTGCAGCAAGTATGTCGTGCCGCACTTCCCCGTGCAGATTGGAGACGCCCGACCCCAGCCCAGTGGGCTTGGCGTCGGCGGAGAGCGTCTGGCCGAGGATGATCTTCGACTGGGTGTTCTCGCACCAGCCAATCATGGCCTCGAAGGGATCGCTCTGCCCCTTGGCAGCCTCTTTGAAGTCGATCGCCATGCCTTCGGGCACGATACCGGCGGCGGCATGGCCGATCGACATCACTGCATTCAGCAGGGTGGCCTTTTCTTTCGGCGAGGCGCCGATGGGATAGGTGCCCAGGCGCAGCGGCAGGCCGTAGATCTCCAAAAACTCGGCAAGGTCGCGCACCGCGTAATTCTTGAAGAGGTACGGCCAAGCGAGCGTGCGGTGGATGCCGCCGCGCGCGACGTAGCCCGACTTGGCCTTGTGCACGTGAACGACCCATCCGAGCGGCCAGAGCTCGGCACCGTCGGCCGTGTTGTCGCGTAGTCGGATCTGGCTCCGGGTGGCCTGGTCAAGCTGAAACCATGACTGTGGGCGGTGCTCGAAGCCCGTCGGTAGCCGCTCTCGGCCGACTAGCGACCAGGTGATTTCCTGGCAGGAAAACCCGTGTCCGACGGCGTCCATCGCGTCGAGGATAATGTCCTCAAGTTCGAGACTGCCGATAATTTCCTTCAGCCACTCCGCATCGGCCTTTTCCTGGGCGGTCGCGTCGGGCGGCGGCACGATCTCCCAGTCCAGCCCCTGCAGCGCCGCCTTGCGCTTGAACATCTCGGTGAGTATGTGGCCGTCGCGGTCTTCCATGTCGCGGAAGAGGTCGTGCTGGGCGATCAGGTCTCCTTGCTCGGCGCCGGCGAGGATGCGGTTCAGGCTGGCGGGCGTGAGCCCGCGCGCCGGATGCTCTTCGAAGACACGATAGATCTGGCCGGTGCGCGCGGTCTGCGGCTCGGCCAGTGCTTCGCTGGTGATTGGCTTGCCATTGATGTCGACGATCTGTGCCATTGTGCTTTCCTCGGGTTACCAGCAGCCGCCCTTGCCGGCGGGCGCATCGTCGCGATCGTCATCATCGTCGCCGGCGCCGTCGCGCTCGCGCTGGGCTTTGTCCGGTACTGCGGTGTACTCGATCGGCGACCGCGGACTGGATGCAGCGTGAACTGCCAGCGCCAGCCCCCAGAACTCATCGGCGTGGCCGTCAGGCGTGCGTTCCGCAGTAAAGCGAACATTGCCGGAGCTGGTCGTTTGCTTCGTCACGGAGCGTAAGCCTGCGCGAATCTTCGGATCGTAGGGAATGAGGACCTTGCGGTCCTCCATCTTGCTGCGTACCGGATAGGCCAGTTCTTCCTTAACCCTGATGGAAAATGTCACCGCCTCAACCCGGTACGTCCCGAACTTGTCCTGGGCATCGTCAGACCAGCCGATGCCCAGACCGGTCGCATCGATACAAGTGCGGTCGCTTTCGGCAATCATCGGGTAGAGGATCTTTTCCTGTTCCGATTTGCGCATGTTTTGCAGGCGCTCGACACGACGCGTATGCAGCACGCCCCCGATATCCTCAACTTGCCAGGCGACCGTCAAATCCTTCTTTCGACCGATATCGATACCGGTGTAAAGCCCCCCCTTCGTCAGCGGGTCGCGCACTTTCCAATCGACGTTTGTCGCGTACTCGCATGCAGCAATCAGGTCGTATTCGAGGAAGGCCGTATCGTCGTCGGCGGGGTTGCACATGTACTCTTGCTGGAACGACTCCTCATCCGCGCAACCACTTCGCACGAAATCGAAGTACATCGCTTCGTCCATCGCCTGACGCTGATCGTCCGCGGGCAGCATCTGCTGTAATTTGAAGAGAAAGCCCTGATCTAGGGCATCCTGCAGAGTCACGCGATGCAAGCTGATTTTCTTCGGATTCCCATTTTCTCGAATCTCGCGGATCAGTGCGTTGAAGAAGTTCTTTGAGCCGCGATGAGTGGAAAGGACTTCGAGATTGCCGCCCCAAGTGATGCCTGGATAGGCGATCGACCAGAGCTTGCGCGGATCTGGATGCAGCGCGAACTCGTCGAGTACGCGCCCGCCGCGTTTGCCGGCCTGTGCATCCGGATTGCTACTCATGCTGTGGATTCGCTTGCCGGAGGCAAACTCCAGCACGTAAGCAGTCAGCTTCGCCTTCGGGTCAATGACGATTTCGCCGAGATCATTCGCCGCGAGGTCCATGATCTTCGCCCACATCTTGCAGTCTTCGATAAACAGCCTTGCCTGAAGATCGTCTCGCGAGCTGACCCACTGGTCATTGCGCGCACCTTGAGCAGCCGTGCGCTCGTCGCACTTGTAGGCAGACGACCAGGAAAGACCGATCTGTCGAGCCTTCTCCATCAGCTTCAGGATCGAATCATCGGTAATCCAGCGGGACTGATAGGGCAAGAAGATCGCGTCCACGTCACGCGGAATGCACTTGGCGTTTCCTTTGAAGGCCATTACGAGATTCCTAGTGCTTCGCGGATTGCTGCTTGTGTTTCGGGCGTCACGCCCCCCTTCTTCTGCAGAGCATCGAGCTTCTTCGCCTGCTCTTCGAGCAGCTTCCGCCGCGTTTCTTCCTGCACCTCGAGTCGAAACTTCTTCTGATTGACCGACGCCCGCGCCAGGGTGGCAATGTTCTTTGCAGCTTTCGACAGCAGTCCGATCCGGTCTTCCGGCTTCACCCCCTCTTCATCGGCCTCCTGCAGATTCACGATGCTCTCGAAGAGCTCGGTCTGCACCAGGGCGATCACCGCTTCCGAGCGCGCGTCCTGGTCATCGGCCGCCCCCTCGGTCAGGAAGCGCGCCGCCTCCGTACTGGCCTTGATGGCAGCGAAGCGCCGCTCGATCTTCTGGCCATAGCGATGGATCGCGCTCTTGCTGATGCTGTAGCCGCGCTCCCGCATCATCTCTTCCAGCGCCTGGTAGCCGCTGAAATTGCTTTCCGCGAGCGCACGCTCAAGCCACCGACGAACGTCCTCCGGCAGTCCGTCAATGTTCGACCGCCGAGCCATCACTCGCTCCAGTACTTCTCGGGACGGGCGATGCCGGGCGCGCAGTCGATCGTGTATTCGGCGATATCGACGCCGTAGCGCGTCAGATCCGCAAACCACGCGCCCGACGGCATCTTGTTCAGATCGACCAGTCGCCGATCCGCCAGGTAATCCAGTTCGCGCCGGACCTCCAGCAAGGTCGCATCCGGATAGATTGCCCGCATCACGTCGAGCAGGAAGGTTTCGCTGCTGGTATGCGGCCTCGCCTTGTCCAGCGTGTTGATCAGATTCCAGCGCATCGACTCGCGCCGAACTTTGGCGGTATCAACCATTGCTTACTCCCCTCATTTGCACCACCTCCAGCTTGCTGTAGAGCGCGTCGAGCTTTGCCTCGATCACGCTTTGCCCACGCACGTAGTCTTCCCGCCGCACGTAATTCACCGGCAGCTCCGCCTGCCAGCGCAAAAAGTCGCGCTCAAGCGTCGCCACCTGATCGGCAGTGCGATCGGCCTGCGCGATGTAACGGTCGATGTGCTCGCGCAGCGCCTTACTGCCCACCTCGCGCGCCTCTTCCTGCGCCTTGAATTTCTCGCTGAGGCGCTGATCGATCTGCGCGCCCAGCACGCGAGCAAAGCCGAAAACGCAGCCCATGAAAGTGATCGCCAGCATGACCAGAAAGGTGATCAGCCCCCAAAGCTCAACCTGAACAGTCATCACCGTCTCCGTGCATGCGCTAGTTCGCGCTCAAGATCGTTTGCGCATTCGACGCACGTCTGCACGCCGGGATAGGCGGCTCGACGAGCGTCGGGGATCGGGGCATCGCAGATCGCGCACTCTTTCGCGGAGTCGTCGATCGTCTTGTCGCGCAAGCCGCCTTTGCGGATCTGGGCGTCGATCGCGTCCGACACGAACTCGTCGGCGCGGGCGCAGCCATGATCAACGGGATCGACTGCGCGCTCAATGTCCTGGTCGAGGTTGTATGTCACTTAGGTTTTCCTGATCCAGTTGCACGATTTCGTAGATGGGCTTCACCGTCCAACTGCTCGACGGGGTCATCCAAGCCTTGAATGACCCCTCTGCATCGAGCAGCTGCAGACCTGACGCCTCGTTGCGAAAGACATAGCCAACCCGCCGCAGCATGATTGACGGTGAGAGACTTACTCCTTGGCGAAGATCAGGCGCGCCAGCCACGTTAAGGCCCATGCAAAGCCCGAGAGCACGGCGCAGTCGATTAACGCGAGCGCTGCGCCGATACCGGATGCGATGCCCCCCGCAGCGGCGATATGACCGACCCGCGCCAGCAGGGCAATCGTGATGGCAGCGGGCAGCAGCCAGATCCAGCGCGCCTTCACTTTTTGACTCCCGAGAGCAAGACATCCTTGTCGCGGCTGCCACGGCTGCTGCCGAACTCGAATTGATGCGCGTCGCGCAGGCAAAGGCCGAAGATGCCGGCAATGGTCGAGAGCAGGCCGACCACCTCGCCGGGGATGTCGGCGCGGAAGAGCGACAGCACCACCAGGCAGGCGACGAGCCCGATCACGTCGAAGAGCACCATCAGATCGGCCCGCTTGTTTGCGTAGCCGGCCTGGCGCAGCTTCACGTCTCGGTCGCGGGCGTCTTGCCGGTCGGCGAGGTACGCCGTCTCAAGCTCGCCGTCGGCCTTGATCACGGCAAGCTGGTAATCCTGCGCCAGCTTTGGGTCGGCCTGCAGCGCGGCCAGCGCTTGCTCGCCGCTGGCAGCACCGGTGACGGTCTTGGCCAGGGCGATGGCCTGCTCGGCGATGGCGACGGGCTTTTCGCCGACGCCGAAGTAGCGCAGCAGGCTCGGGGCAATCTGGGCGAGGCCCAGCGCAATGGTCAGCGGCTCCATCACGGCACCTGCAGCAGGTCGATGACCAAGGCCGGCCAGAAGACGATGTAGAGCAGCCGGCGCCAGCCGGTGATTTGAAAGTAGGCGGTGGCATGGGTTGCCCAGGCCATGCCGAGCAGCCAGCCGACGGAGAGCAAGGTCAGGCCAAGGGCGAGTAACGGTGTCATCGTGATGTCTCCAGCAGGTGATCAGTCAGCGGCGCCATGCCGCCAGCGAGCCAGGTGCCGACGTCGAAGCCGGGGCAAACCTTGATCCACTCCTTCGGCTCGACCTTGCCGTCGCCGTCGGTATCGGGCGACAGATCGCGGTGCCCGACGATGCGGGCTGCCGGGTAGAGCTTGGCGAGCGAGTCGACAACGCCGCGAAGCGACTCCCATTGCGCGGGCGAGAACTTGTCAGTGCCGACGAGGCAAATGCCGAGCGAGTCGACGTTGTGGCCCTGTACGTGGGCGCCGATCTCGGCGGGGGCGCGGCCGGTGACGATGGCGCCGTTGGTGTAGAGGACGAAGTGGTAGCCGATGGCGGCCAGCTGTGGGTTGAACGCCTGGCGTACCTTGGGCGAGCGGCGGAAGCCGCGCGCCTGGTGCATGGCGTCGATGGCCTGCACGGGCGTGCGCTGGCCCGGCGTGCCTGGGCTGCCGCGGAACAGGCTGTCGCCGTTTGGCGTTGCAGCGCAGTGGATGACGATGAGATTGATTGGACGCATGCCGCCATCGTGGCGGCTGAGGCACCGCGGGATAAGGCGGAAATGGTTCCGCCTGCGATGCGTCCGTCCTTTTTTAAGCTACGACTACGGCATTGCAGTGTCAAATGCCGCTAGAATTTGGTCTCAGAGTGATGCTATCGGCAAGGAGAAGATCGTGATTGATCTATACGGCGTCTTGGGCCTGGCAACCATTGCCCTGTTGATTCTGGTTTATTTCGTACCGGCGATCGTCGCTTACCGCAGAGGGCATCATCAGCGCAACGCAATCGCCATCCTCAACCTGTTTTTGGGCTGGACGCTGCTCGGTTGGGTCGGCGCACTCGTGTGGTCGGCGACTCAGGTCCGCAGCGCCAGCTGACGGTCAGAACAATCCCATCTGACCGTCGTCGCCGGCGCAGCGCTCGATGTTGCGAATGTGCCGCTCCGAGAGCTGGTGCTCGCCAGCCAGCGCCGACTGACTGATGCCCTGCGCCCGGCTCTGCATGATGTGGGCGTTACGCACGGCGCGGACGTAACCGAGCGCCCGCGGGATCTCCAACCGCTCGCCAGCGTACGCCTGGCATAGCGCTTCGGCCGGCGCCTGTCCGATCAGCTTGACCAGCTGGTGATCGGCATCGACGCCGGCGGGGAAGTAAATGCGCCGCCCACCGCGCGCTTCGACGAGGCGCAGCGCCGCCGGGATGCCGATAATCTCGGCGATCGCGCGCAGCTCTCCGGGCAAGAGGTCGAGCAGATCCTCGTCGCCGCTGGCCGTGCTGTCGTGCTTACGATCAGTCATGGCTTCGCCCCATTCGCAGCACGGTAACGGATGGTCCGCTCCAACGCCGATGACACCTTGCCGAGCTGCTCGGCGCTCAAAAACTCCCAGCGCTCGATGGCCGGGAAAATCCGCCGGCCGACAGCGTAGGCGTAGGGCCAGTCGGCATCGAGCGCGCGCAGCTGCACGGCAATCTTGGCGCTGATGTCTTCCTTGGTCGCCGCCGGCGCCTTGTGGCGCTGCGCGGCGGGCTTGGCCTTGGGCGGCTTGGGCTTCCAGCCGCAGGCGCGAAAGTGCGCGAGCACCGCTGCGCGGCCGGCGTGGTCGAGGTCGGCCGACGAGCGCACGCGGCCGAGCGACCACAGGATGGCGCGGTAGGTGTCGTCGGCCATGCCAAGGTCTTTCTTGGCGATGTGGATCTGTGCCAGCTCGGGCTGTCGGCGCACGGCTTGACTGCGGTGGTAGGGGCTGGTTTTCATGGCGACACCTTCAATAGGTGATCAGGCACGTCGAAGAAGCCAAGCTGGCCCTTAAACGGGATGAACGGAAGCGGCTCCGGATCGCGCAGGAGAAAGCCATAGCGACCGACGAACCACCGAGAGTCGCTTTTGGTAACGCAATCGACGATCTCAACGCTGCCGACGATGCCGCCGCGCGCGATGTTCTTGCTCGTCAGTCCAGCATTGACAGCCTTGGGCGATAGGCCGCTGCCTTGGGCGAACTCCCACGCGTCTTGCCACTCTTCGTACGTCATGCCCTTACTGGCATGGATCAACACACGCCCTCGAAATCGCGTCGCCCAGTCGCGGTTCTCGACATCCTTGCCGTTCAAGATCATCCATGCCCACGGCTGGCGGATAGAAATGGCTTTCATGGCGCCTCCGCAAACATGTCGAGGGTGCGTTCGCAGCGCGGCGTGGGGATGGGGTCGCCGGCCGGAACGAACGCCGTGCAGCACGGCTGACCGTCGTTGCCGATCCGCCATTCCTTCGGGTACTTTTCGTCCTCGACGTCGTAGCACATCGTGTTGCCGACGATGTCGCAGCGCTCGTTGTCGTCGCACTCGAATACGTCTCGGTCTTCGCGCAGCGCCTTGTCGCGCTGGCACGCAAAGCACCAGTGCGAAATGAAGATTTCGCCTTCGGTGCCGTTGCTCGGGCGGTACTTTTTGCCGGCGCTGGCGACGAGCATGGCCGCGAGGGGGGCTGGAAAGATGGCTTTGGGCATGGCGCTACTCCCTGATATCGACTTCACTCAGCCCCGGCCGTCATCAGTTCGATGTCGGTGCAGGTTTTACGGATGTGCCGGCAGAAGGCTTTTCCGTTCGGAAATGTCGGGGTCCAGTAGGTGTGCTTCTGGTTCAGCGCTTCGACATTGCGCTTTCTCTCTGCGGCGGGAAGGGCGCGGCTCTTCGAGAGCCGCTCGTAGAGCTGGCGCAGTTTTCCGGTCAGCACCGGGCGCGAAACCGGGCGGCAGAATTTCTTCGCTTCTTCGGCCTCACCCTTGAACCATTCGCCCCGCATGTAGCCGTCGACGTAGATCGCGACGTGGTACCTCATAGACGTTTTGCTGTCGCGCGAGACACAAGCGGTTACGGCATACCCATCGCACTTGATCTCGACACGCCCCCACGGCAACGAGAGTTGCTCTTCGATCTTGGCCCACTGTTCTTTGCTGATTGCCATGTTCGTCTCCGTTAAATCGCTTCGGCTTTCTCCCGAAGCCGCCCGACGCTTAACGCGGGCGGCTTGAGGCGAGAGCCGGCGTTTAAGGGGATTCGCCGCCGACAACGTCGATCAGGTCGGCAAAGAGCTTTGCCAGTTCGCCGGCCATCAGCGTGAAGTCGAGGTCAAAGCGCTCGTCCTCGTTGCTGACGTCGGTCTCGTTTTCTTCCTTGAGGATGTCGAGGAAGGCGACGCGCTTGATCGCGCCCGACTCGCCGAACTGGAAGGAAATGCGGTCGTTCCAGGTCATGCCGAGGCGCGTCACCGTCTTGCCGGCGGCGATGTGGGCGCGGATTTCCTCGCCGTCGAGGCTGTGTTTCGCGTAGCGCACGGTCGCCTTTTCCGGCGAGCGCAGTTCCAGATCCTGATCAATCGAGAATCCGGCCGGCGCTTCGTTGTCGGCGACCCAGCCGGTCATCGCCGCCACCGGCGAGCGCGCCAGATGCAGCGGCTTGGCCGGCAGCGATTCGAGCGTCTTGTACAGCGCTTCGAGGAATTCCTCGGCCTTGGCCGGCGTGGCGGAATCAACGACCAGCCAGCCGTTCTTCGGGTCGATCCAGCCGAAGGTGGTGCGGCGGCGCACGAAGGCGCGCGGCAGCAGCTCTTCGGTGATGAGCTCCTTCAGCTCGCGCATTTCCTTGCGGCCGACGCGGCGTCCTTCGTTCTCGCGGATTTCTTCAGCGCGGTCCCTGGCAACGCGGGCCACGACGGCAGCGGGCAGCAGCTTCTGCTCGATGCCGAGCGCAAGCAGCCACTGGCCGTTGACCGCGTGCACCAATTCGCCGCCCTCACGCGGCGCTACCCAGCCCCGCGCCTCAGACTCCAGCGCGGCGCAAGAAATGAGCGGGCGCTGCACCAACTGCTCCGACAGACGTTCGGCAGTCACCCACCAGTTGCTCGGCAGGCGGAAAATGATGAGATTCTTGAACCAGATCATGCTGCCTCCCCGGCCAGTTCGGCCTCAAACGGAACGACCACGAAATCCTCGCCCTGCTGGATGCTGATGCCAGGCACCGCCACTACGGCCTCCGGCTCGTTGAGGATCGCGTCCTTGTTCACTTCGTCCTTGCTGCGGATGAAGCGCGTCAGGCCCATGCGGCGCAGGATGTCGAGCACCGCCTCGGCGCCGGTGACGCGCACGCTCGGCGGGCGCAGGCGCCAGAGGATTTCGCCGGTGGTGAGTGCGGCGGTCTTCACCTTGCCCCCCTGCGTGAGCGCATCGCGGTTGGCCTCGGCCCACGTCTGCACGCCCTGCGTGAGGGCAGCGATGCGGGCGTTGTGCGGCTCGGCTGCGGCCTCCCAGCGTTCTTTCACGCGCGCCAGCTCGTCGTTCATGTCAGCGGTGAGCCGGGTCAGCTCGCGCTGCCGTTCGCCGATCTCGCGCACGGCCTCGGCGGCCTGCTCGCGGTTCTGCGGCACCGCGACAATCGCGGCGGCCGATTTGATGCGGGTTTTTGCTTTGGGAGGCATGGTTTCTCCTGGTGGTGGGAAGGTGGTGGGAAGGTGGGTAAAGGGGTCAGGTGCGCAGCTTGAGCTGGCCGAGCAGATCGGCCAGCGGAACGCGGCGCAGGCGCGAAGCGAGCGTCAGGCTGTGCAGGGCGCGGTTGTCCAAAAAGCGGCACGTCTCTTCCAGCTCGGCCGCGTTTTCGGCGATGTAGTAGCCGCTGCGCGGGTGGCCGCAGACGGCCACGCCGTCCATGCGCAGATCGGTGATGGCGGTGCGCACGCCGCGCTGGCCGGCATGCAGCTGCCGGGCGAGCGCGGCGGCGGTGATGCCTTTGCTGGCGCCGATGTGCTGCGACAGCGCGGCAAGGCAGGCGGGTTTAATCGGCGGCATGGTCGCTCCTTGGTTTGCGCGCTATGCCGAGCGCGGCAAGCTGCTCGGCGACGGCGGAAGGGATTGGGGTTTTCTCGCGCTGCTCGAACGCTACGGCCACCTGCACCGGCGCCGGGGCGCTGGTGCGGTCCTGCGTGTAGGCGTAGGCGCGCGTCTGCTCGGTCTTGGCCTCGGCCGCGCCCTCGGCGCGCTCGGCGGCGCTGACGACGATCTGCATCAGGTAGCCGTGCGAGCGCAGCGGCAGGGTGAGGCGCTCGCGGTTGGCGAGCATGGACTCCATGCCGGTCTGCCATGCGTCGAGCGGCGCCGGCCACTGGCGGCCGTGGCGCTCGACGCGGCCGGAGCCGATCAGGTCGGCCAACTCGGCGAGGATGGTGGCTACACGGTCCAGCCCCATCTCTCGCTTGCCTGGCGCAAACAGGCCGATGTAGCGCAGCGCGACGAGCGCAAACGAGGACATGGCCGGGTGCAGCCGCGCCAGCGCCAGCAGCGCATCGCGCGCGCCAGCGTGGCCGATCAGCACGTCGAGCGAGGCGCGGGCGCCGCAGGACGGGCAGGAGACGAGAGGCAGGCCGCTCATGCTGCCGCCTTCCGCTGGCGCTTGATTTCGCGCTCCAGCAGCGCGATCACCGTCTTGCGCGCGCCGACCGAGCGCCGCTCATCGTCAAGCGAGGCTTCAAGGTCGGCGAGCGTATAGGGGCGGCCGCTGTCGCGTGCGCAGGCCAGCGACAAGGCCAGATCCTGCACGCTGCCCTTGGTGCGGTTGAGCAGTTCCGGCATGGTCAGCCCCCCCGGCGCCCGGCTTCAAGAGCGGAATCGATCCGCTCCATTGCCTCAGCGTCTGAGTCATTCACAACGTCGGGGAATTGATCCTGATACCAAAGCAGCCCGTTCTTTGCTTCTTCGAGCGCATCCACTACGGTCGAGAGCAGCTTTTTCAACTTATCGACCGTTGCGGGTCGCGGCTGCGACGGCGCATCGGCGCCCGGCCCGGCAACGACCAAGCCATAGCGCGGCCGGTGCGCAAGGCCAGCGCGGCAAGCGGCGGTGATCATCGGGTAGAGCGACGAGCGGCAGTACTCGGGCAGGGCGTCGCCCAGCTGCTTGGTCGTCAGACCACCAGGGCCAGCGGCGGCGAGAGCATCGACAATCCGGCCCAGTAGCTTCGCGGGTCTGTCAGCCGTGGGGACTGGCACCGTCTTGCGCGCAGGCGCCGGCTTAGCGCTGCGCTTTTCGGCGGCAGCCGCGCGTGGCGCGAAGGCGACCACCCGACCCGGCAGCAGGTAGGTGGCGACGGTCTTGCGCGGCATGTCTGCCGGGGCATCCTTGTCGTCGGCCCGCTCAATGCGACGCTCGTGCAGCAAGCGCCGGATCTCGTCGCAGAGGTTCGGCACTTCGTGCGTCAGCCGCACAGCGATATCGCGCACGCTGTACGGCTCGCTCGCGTCGCGCAGGATGTCGATGATTTGCTCGTCGAGCGTCTTGGTGGTGAGCAGAGACTGGAGCTGCAGGGAGAGCAGACTGGACATGGTCAGCCCTCCCGGCGCGCGCTGGCCCAGGCGCGGCGAATGGTTGGGTAGTGGCCCGGCAGGGCATACCAGAGGAGCAGGGCGAGACGCAGGCGGGCGATGGCGGCGAACGGCTTCATTGCGGCGCTCCCGGCCCATCGGGCAGCGGCGCCCAGTGATGTGGCGAGTCGATTTCCTCGCCGGTGGATGCGTCAAACCAGACCATTTCATAGCCGAGGAATCCGATCCACACCGGGGCGTCGTAGTCGCCGGCGATCAGTACGCTTTCGTCAGCGTCCGGCAGCGCGTCTTCGACGCTCCGCCAGGAGATGATTTCGCCGATCAGTTTCATGACTGCACCCCCTGCTCAATCCAGAGCACCCGCGCGCCGCAGCGCTCGAACTGGCCGACGCGGTACGCGCCGCCGTGTTCGGGCAGGTTGCCGACCGAGTAGTAGGTGGCCTCGTTGCGCTCGACCATAGCCGCCAGCCGGGCGCTGGGGCGGATGAGCAGCGTCGGCCGGGCGGTTTGGGCGGCGGGTATCAAGTCGAGTACTTCAAAGCCATCGCGCAGCAGGCTGGCGCTGGCATCGACGAGCGTCTGCAGCCGCGCGAGGTTGCGCAGGGTGATGGTCTGCTCGCTGGCCTGCTGCCGGGCGAGGACAGGATTAACGCCGACAGGGGTGCGGCGCAGGGCGATGACGTTCATTGCGACTCCTTTCCGCCCGCAGGTGCGGGCTTGTTGGGGCAGGTTTGGCAGGCTTTCCAGACGCGCATGGCGGCCGGGTTGTGCATCGGCGCGCGCTCAAGGCCGGCGATGCGCAGGCACTCGGCGCGGGGTTGCTCGTCGCCGGTGCCGGGGCAGTGCTCGATGCGGTGGTAGGTAGCGATCACGCGCTCGGCGAGTGCGTCGCTCATGCCGAGCGGGTCGCTCGGGCTGAGCGTGCGGGAGATCAGCGCGCGGCCGTAGCCGAGGCGTGCGGCCACCGCGGCTTTGCCGGCGCGGCCGGCATCGGCGACGGCGGCGATCAGCAGGCGCTCGGCGAGCGCGCGATCGACGGTGGGCGACTTAGCCATAGATCGCGGTCTCCTCGCTCACCGGCGGCTGCCAGACGACGCGGCCGAGGTTGGGGTCATAGACGACGTGCGTGCGGCAGACCATCGGCGGCTTGGGGCCGCTGTTACGCCGGGGATCGAGGCGGTAGCGTGCGCGCTGGCTGCTGTAGGCGTTGCCCTTGCCGACGCTGACGACGATGAGGTAGCCGGCGCGGTTGAGGTTGCCGAGGTAGTCGGCGGCGGCGACCTCGCTGACCGGGTTCTCGGGCGTGCTGGCGTAGGAGGCGAGTTCGCGGGCGTTAAACTCGGTCGGCAGCATGCGCAGGGTGCGCCACATTTGCTCCTGCGCGAGCCCGGTGGTCACTCGCGTGCCGTCACGCCGGACGCGCGGCGCCTCGATGCCGCTATCCACTGCCAGCCGATAGGCGGCGGCGTTGCGCGCGGTGCCTTCGACGGCCACGACGAGGATGCCGGCAGCGACGAGCCCGCGCCGGTAATCGCGGATGGCCGACAGATCGACGTCGGCAAGGGCTTTGCGCGGCACGGCGGAGAGGATGTCGCGCTCGGTGAAGACGACGCCCTCGGTTGCCGCCAGCAGGCGGATGGCGTCCCAGACGCGCTGCCGCGGCCCGACGCCGCCGACGTATTCGGTGACGGGCTTAAGGGGCATGGGGGGCCTCCACTGCGGCGAGGGCGGACGGCTCCTGCGCCACCGGCTTTACCGCCGACTGAAACCTGTCCCATGCTTTATCGACAGCACGGGAAACCTGTTCTGCTCTCGTTGCCGCAATCCAAGCGGCAAGCGCCGTCTGCCGCCGCCCGACGTATTCATCCCAGCGCTTACCCTCCGAAGGTGTCGGCAGCGGGATGTCGCCGTCTCCGGCCTCAACGGAATTGAACCATTCGTCGAAGCCGTTCGGTGGCTTCTGCGCCGGCTGCTTCGGCGCGGCGGCGATCATGGCGCGGTAGGCGGGCGCCATCGTCGCCAGAGTAGCTGCCAACATATCCAGCGTGACGCCTACTGGCGACGCCATCGACATCAACACGATTTTTGCCGCATTTTTCGCAATCGCAATATCGGCCGCGCTTGCTTTCGGCCAAGCGGCGATGGCGGCGCCAGCGATGATTTCCGGCGTCGGCTCGGAGGGAACCATTACCCACTTCTGTTCGTTCATCACGCAGCCCTCCGCGGTGCTTCGCCGGTGTATATCTGGCGGTCGCTCCACTGGGCGCGGGTAACCGATTCCCAGCCTTCGACGCTGGCAGCGTCGTAGATGTCGGCGAGGTTCACCGACACGCGGCGCACGCTGCCGCCGGAGACGCGCACCAGCTGCTCGAGCAGATCGGTGCCGACATGCACGCCGGGGCAGTAGATCGGCGCCAGTGCTTCCGCGTCACGGAGGCTGATCGGTTGGGCGGGAATCCAGCTGAGGATGCGGCTGTGGAACCGCTCCCACTTCTTGAGCTTCTGCGGCAGCAGTTCTTCGCCGAGCAGCAGCAGGGTGGCCTGCGATCCTTCGTAGATGTCGCGCACCAGCTCGACGAGGCTGTCGCTGCGCAGGCAGTGGTCGAACTCGTCGATCATCAGCATGCGGTTGCTGGTGGCGAGCTGCGCGCAGACGGTGTCGAGCATCTGCGAGATGGTGCCGACGGGCCGGATGCTCATTTCGAGCAGGATCTTTTCGAGCAGGGTCTTCCGCGACCACGCCGACCGCATCTGGACGAAGTAGCTGCGGTTTTCGTTGGCGATCGCGTTCGCGGCGGTGGTTTTGCCGTAGCCGGCGGGGCCGTAGAGGGCGCCGATCCCGGGCAGGCCGCTGGTGCGGCCGAGCAGTCGCTCGGTGGCGATCTGCACCAGGCTGAGGTTGTGGATGCGGGCGATTTGTGACATCTTCGAGGCTCCTAAGTAGTGTTGTTGCTGATCAGGCCGCTGCGTGATTGCCGTCACGCGGCGGCTTTCTTTTTGCACTCGGCGCGGTATTGAGCCGACTGCGGGTAGGTGCGATGCCAGCGGGCATCGGCATCGCTGATGGTGTCGCCGGCCTGCAGGCGGGCGTCGAGGGCGCACCATTCGGCGTAGTTTTCGGACGCGGGGCGCTCGGATCGCGGCGTCGGCGCGGCGGGGGCGATCGCCGTGGCGCGGGCATGGAGCTTCTGCTCGCGCGTGGGGGCGGCGGGCGCTGCGGCCGGGAGCGCCTGCAGCTCGGCGTGGTCGATGATTCGGCCGCCGATGACCACTTCGGTGCTGGCCGGCACGGCGAGCGTGAGGCCGGTGCGGGCTTGCACGCGCTCGATCTTCTTGTTGAGCAGGCGCATCTGGGCCGCGGCGCGCTTTTCCTCGGCGATTTCGTACTGTGTTTGCGCGCGGTAGCCGCTGGCTTCGACCAGGTCGGCGACGCCGATGAATTCGCCGCGTAGCGTTTCGATCCACACGGCGCGCCAGTCCTGCGGGTCGATGGCAACGGAGACTTCTTCGCCGTTCCAGGCGCCGAGGCCGGGGAAGTGGTAGCGCTGGCCTTTACCGATCGGGCTGACGGCTTCGCGCACGACCTTGCAGCGCACACGCGGCCGGAACAGGTCGACGATGTGGTGTTCTTCGATGGCGACGGGCTTCCAGCCGGCGTCAATGTGCTGCTGGAGCGCCTCGCGCGGCGTCTGGTGGCGTTTCTTTCCGGTGGCCGGGTCGCAGATTTTCGGCAACGAGCGGTGCGGCTTGTCGTTCCACTCGTCGCAGGTGTCGTTGATCCATTTTTCGGCCTCAAGCCGCGAGGTGAAAACGATGCCCTTGCCGGTGCGCTCGGCTTCGGCCTTGTAACGGTCGCGCTCGGCAAGGTCGCCGACGTTGGCGGCCTTGACCATCTTTTCGGTGAGTTTCTTAACGCGGCGCAGGGTCAGGCTGTCCATGCCCTTGCCCTGGTAGGTGGCAAGCGCGCGGGATTTTTTGTCCAGCCAGGTGTTGAAGTTCTCGCAGATGCCGTTGGCTTGCGAGTTGCCGACTTCCTTCGGGTGCACGACGAGCATTCCGGCGCGCTCGGACAGCGCGATGAACTCGTCCTGCGTGAAGCGCGGGCTGCGCTTGACCACCTTGGTACTGTCTGTTTGCAGGACGGCGAGCAGGCCGCCGGCCCGCACGCAGCGCTCAAGTCCTGCGGTGATGACTTCAAAGGTTTCGGTTAGCCCAATGCCGGGTGGCGGGACGTAGCGCGTGGCCACGTCGTGGAAGTGCCAGACTTCGTAGGTGACGTATTCGCCGGTGATCGGGTGTGGCGCGGTGAAGTGGGTATTCCAGCCGTCGGCGTGAACTTCTTGCCAGGGCAGCAACCCGGCAGAGGTGCGCGGCTTCCAGTGCTTGTGAGCGCGCAGCGCCGAGCCGGTGTGCCGCCCTTTCAGCTGGTCGATCTGCGAGAACTTTTCGGTGAAGAAGCGCCGGATGACGTGATAACTGACGGGCTTTTCACCCCACGCCGCCTGCCATTGCTCGGCGACCTGATCGGTGATCCAGTTAAGGCAAGATCCTTGAGGGCGTTGCCGCAAGGTGACTGCGAGCGCATGCCAAGGCTTGACTGACAGGTCTGCGGTACGGCGAACGGGGGCGGCGCGGCCTCGGGTTTTCTTGACCTTCGCCCAGTTGTAGTAGGTTTTGAGTGTAAGGCGGTTATCGGCGCGAGGTTTGTCCCACGCATGGTCGAATGCCCACGACAGCGGTGCTGGAAGTCGTTGTGCATGGCGCTCGGCGTTAAGGTGATCGATCGCTCGGGCGGTCGATCCGGGAAACCCGGCGACGAAGTTGAGGATGCGATCGCGGGCCAGTTCGCAGGCGCGCTGGTCGCGGTCGAGTTCTTCGTCTTCAGGCCCGCGCAACTGGATGGCTGTCTGGTTCGACGCGGGAGCGATCGCCAGTTTTCTGGCAACGGCGTGGAATTGAGCAGAGGCGTAAGCAAGCGGCTCGATGGCGTCTGCCGAAGCGATCGGCTGCTGCGCCGCCGACATAGCGTGAAGCGCCTGCAACTGAACAGCGTCGCGCACGTCTTTGGGCAGGGTTGCGAGGGGGTAGCGGCGTTGCTTTCCGCCACGGACGGACTGTTCGTCGAAAGCCCACGATTCGCGGTTGGCGCGGGCGGCCACGCCCTGTTTGCTGATCTGCAGCGCGGCGGCGATATCGGCCAGCGTGGCGCAGGTGATGGCGGAGGGCAGCGGCGCGTTCATTTGATTTCTCCCGCCGCGGCTTTCAGCGCCTTGATGCGCTTGCCGGCTTCGTCGCGCATGCGCTCCAGTCGCCCGATTTCGGCATTGAAGGCGTCGCGTCCGATCAGCATGCGACCGCCCCGCACCTTGCACAGCCAGGACGATACGGCGTGGGTGTCGCAGGCGACTTCGAAGGCCGGTAGGTATTCCAGCGGGAAGCGCCAGCCGTCTCGCGAGGGGGCGGTCCAGCTGTGCAGTTGGTGCTCGCTGATCGTCGCGCCGGTCAGCTCGCCCATGCGTGCGGCGATGATTGCCGACGAGATTCCCGATTCCTTGATTGCATCGACGAGCAGGCGACGGATCGCGAGGGAGTAATCAAGCTCTCCCGGAAGCGCCGAGGCTGGTACCGGAACCTCAAAGAGGTCCGGGGTGAGAAGGTCCGGTTTACGGCGCATGATGGCTACGCCACCGCCCGCAAGTTGCCATTGCGTGCCAACGTGGCCGCGTTAAACTGAAGGGCGCGGAACCCCTGCGGCTTGCGGCTGCCATCGGCGTTGTAACGGCTCGGCCAGATCTCCATCGGATGTACTCCGATGGCGTCGGCGATCCGTTTCTCGTTGGCCGGATAGCTGCGGGTCAGGGCCGCTGAGAGCGTGGAGCTACTGGTCAGACCATGCTGCTCGGCGAGCGCGGAAAGCGTGATTCCGCGCACGTGCAGTTCCATCTTGACCTTGGCTGGATGCCAGTCTTCTTGACTGGCTTTTTTTGCGGGCTTCGTTGCCATCTTTTGCGCCTCTAAGCTGCGGTGCGATGGATGGCATTACGCCACCGGAAACGGTGGTTGTCAACGGTGTTGACGCACCTTTTCGGTGGTTGACACTTTCAATTGATCGGTGCGGTGTGGCAGGAAGAAAAAAACCCGACAATTCAAAGGTTAGCGAAAGTGTCAACGGCAGGTACCAGTTGACACCTCTGGTTGACGCTTCGGCTCCGAAAGCGTCAACGTCGGAATTCGCCGAAATCGGGCGGCGGATGGAGGCTGTCCGCGTATCGCTCGGGCTCAGCCGCCCCGCGCTCGCCACTGAAAACGGTGGTTTGTCCGTAAGGACACTCGAAAACAACGAAGGGGGCGTCAACGAGGCCAAGGCGACGACGCTGGCCGCCTACGTCAAGGCTGGAGCGAACGCTAATTGGCTGCTGACGGGTGACGGCCCGATGCTGATAAAGGATTTGCGGCCAGGTCCGGCCAAGGTGAACGTGCCGGCGTTGTCGGCGATTCTGCAGGGACTGATCGCCGCCGGTCTGCCGCAAGAAAGCCTTGCTGCGGCTGCGCTTGAGTTCTATCAGATGAACATCGATAGAGGCTTGATTACACCCGATGGCATCGGGTGTGGTGATGGCAAGGCCGCAGCCTAGTGCGGTAACGCCAGCGACATACTGTTTACGCATAATCCCCGACATGGGGAGCGATCACGCCGCCTACACGTGGCTGGCCTTCGCGGCGAAAGCTTGGGCAAAATTTCCGCTGAACGACCTTCCAGCATTTTTAACAATGCGGGAGACGTTCGCGCGCGTCGGTATCCTTTGGCACCATGACCAGGCCGCAATCAACGACCAAAGCGCTAACCCATCGTGCCAAATGAGTCGCAAAATTCATCGGCCAGGCGCTTCCAAGCGTGCAAAACGACGGCCGCGCGTTAAGGGCTCCGATACCGCTGAATCCCGCGCCGTCCCTGAATATCCCGGCTTTTTTTCCCACTGCTTCAGCTGTGCCATATCTCCCGCTCCCTCACAAGTGTCACTGTGATGTTACCCGGCAAAGAAAAAGGGGTCAGGCTTACAGCCTGACCCCTTGTTTTCATTGGTGGGCCCGCACGGACTTGAACCGTGGACCAAAGGATTATGAGTCCTCTGCTCTAACCAACTGAGCTACAGGCCCGTGCTGCCTAGTTGCCGCTGTCGAGGAAGCTGCGCAGTTTGTCCGAGCGCGACGGGTGACGCAGCTTGCGCAGTGCCTTGGCTTCGATCTGGCGGATGCGCTCGCGCGTGACGTCGAACTGCTTGCCGACTTCTTCCAGCGTGTGGTCGGTGTTCATCTCGATGCCGAAGCGCATGCGCAGCACCTTGGCTTCGCGCGGCGTCAGCGTGTCGAGCACGTCCTTGGTGATGAAGCGCAGGCTGGAGTAGAGCGCGGCGTCGGCCGGTGCCAGCGTCGCCTGGTCTTCCATGAAGTCGCCGAGGTGCGAGTCGTCGTCGTCGCCGATCGGCGTTTCCATCGAGATCGGTTCCTTGCTGATCTTGAGGATCTTGCGGATCTTCTCTTCCGGCATTTCCATCTTCTTGGCGAGCGTTGCCGGATCGGGCTCGGCGCCCGTTTCCTGCAGGATCTGCCGCGAGATGCGGTTCATCTTGTTGATCGTCTCGATCATGTGCACCGGGATGCGGATGGTGCGTGCCTGGTCGGCGATCGAGCGCGTGATCGCCTGACGGATCCACCACGTGGCGTAGGTCGAGAATTTGTAGCCGCGGCGGTATTCGAACTTGTCGACGGCCTTCATCAGGCCGATGTTGCCTTCCTGGATGAGGTCGAGGAACTGCAGGCCGCGGTTGGTGTACTTCTTGGCGATCGAGATGACCAGACGCAGGTTGGCTTCGGTCATTTCGCGCTTGGCGCGACGTGCCTTGGCTTCGCCGGTGGACATCTGCTTGTTGATCTCCTTCAGTTCCTTCAGCGGGATGCCGATGCGGTCCTGCAAGGCGATCAGTTTCTTCTGCTCTTCGACGATGTTCGGCGCGTTGCGCGTCAGGATCGCGCCGTAGCTCTTGGCGGCACAGGCGATTTCGTTGTCGGCCCACTCGAGGTTGAGTTCGTTGCCGGGGAAGGACTTGATGAAGTGCGGGCGCGGCATGCGCACCTTGTCGACGCAGATCTGCTGAATCTTGCGCTCGCAGGCGCGCGATTCCTCAACCATGGCGCGTACCGAGTCGCACAGGCGCTCGATGGTCTTCGACGTGAAGCGGATGTTCATCATCTCGTCGGAGATCTGCTGCTGCAGCTTGAGATAGGTCTTGTCCTGCGAGCCCTTCTTTGCCAGTGCGCTGTGCGCCTTGGTGTACATCGCCTTGATGTTGGCGAAGCGTTCCAGTGCTTCGGTCTTCAGTTGCAGCAGCGAGGCCGAGGCGGCAGCGGCTTCGCCGCCTTCTTCGTCTTCGCCCGCTTCGTCCTCGTCTTCCTCGTCGACTTCGCTCTCTTCGACCAGCGCGGCCGGTTCGGCGGCGGCATTCATGTCGATCAGGCCGTCGATCAGTTCGTCGATGCGCATTTCGTCGCGCTCGATCTTGTCGGCGGCGTCGATGATTTCGGCGATGGTCGTCGGGCAGGCGGAGATCGCCTGGATCATGTGCTTCAAGCCGTCTTCGATGCGCTTGGCGATCTCGATTTCGCCTTCGCGCGTCAGCAGCTCGACCGAGCCCATTTCGCGCATGTACATGCGCACCGGGTCGGTGGTGCGGCCGAATTCGGAATCGACCGTCGACAGCGCCTGTTCGGCCTGCTCTTCAACGTCGGCGTCGTCGGCGCCGGCAGCCGGCGTCGCGTCGGACATGAGCAGCGTTTCGGCATCGGGCGCCTCGTCATAGACCTGGATGCCCATGTCGTTGAAGGTGCTGATGATGCCTTCGATCTGCTCGGCATCGACCACGTCGTCGGGGAGGTGGTCGTTGATCTCGGCATAGGTCAGGAAGCCGCGTTCCTTGCCCTGCTTGATGAGGCTTTTCAGTCGCGTCTTGCGCGTTTCGGCGTCGACGGGCGAGGGTGCCGCGCTTGCCTGCGCGAGCAGGTCTGCCGCTGTTTTTGCCTTGGCCGTCTTGGTCTTCACGTCTTTTGCTGTCGCCACTGTCTTTTCCCTTGCCATGACCATTTTCCCGGTTAGCGTTAGGTTGGAAAAACCGCTAATTTTATCACAGCTTAGCCTGTTTTCCGGAGTGATTCCCGGATCGGCCAGCCGCTTACTAGTTGCCCTCGCGCACGGCGGCGGGCGGGTTGCGCCCACTCAATGCCGCCAGATACTGCCGCTTTTCGTTGTCGTTGAGGCCGCTGACGCCGAGGCGCTGCACTTTCGTCTGCAATTCTTCAAAAGCGCGGCGCTGCTCGCCCGCCTGCAATTGCTCGATGGCGCCGGCGAACTCGCTGTCGATGTCCTCTTCGGCGAACGGATGCTGCATTAGTTCCGCCGCCGCTTCGCGCAATACGCTTTCCTCGTCGCTGCCGCGCAGCCGTTCGATCAATGCGGCCAGGCCCGGTGTTACCGGCCCGGCGTCGGCAACAGCGGCGCACAGTTGGCGGACGGCGCGCGCTTCGCCGGAGCTGTCGGTGAGCGCGGCGAGCGGTACCTGACGCGCCAGTTCGGGTTTCTGCAGCAGCAGCGCGAGCAGCGCGCGCGCCAGCGAAGGCGGGCGTCGCGGCGCCCGCGCTGGTGCTGGCCGTGTGATCGGGCGCAGGTCGCACAGGCGCTCGACTTCGGCCTGCGAGAAGCCGGTCTTTTCGGCGAGCTGCTTGACGATCTGCAGGCGCAGCAGCGGCGTCTGCAGGCGGCCGAGCAGTGGCTTGGCGGCGGCGACCAGTTGCGCGCGCCCCTCGGCGCTGGCGAGGTCGCAGTGCGCTGACAGCTCGCCGAGCATGAAATCCGAGAGCGGCGTCGCCTGCGCGACCAGCCGCTTGAATTCGTCGGCGCCGTGCGCGCGCACGTAGCTGTCGGGGTCGTCCTCGGGCGGCAGGAAGACGAAACCGATGCTTTTCTGTTCCGGCAGCGCTTCGAGGCTGTTTTCAAGCGCCCGCCAGGCGGCCTTGCGTCCGGCGGAGTCGCCGTCGAAGCAGTAGGCGATGCGGTCGACCTGGCGCAGCAGCTTCTGCACGTGCGTCGGCGTCGTTGCCGTTCCCAGTGTCGCCAGTGCGTTGCCGACGCCGTGCTGGGCGAGCGCGACGACGTCCATGTAGCCCTCGACGACGATCGCCGTGTTGGTCTCGCGCAGCGCCGCGCGCGCCTGCGGCAGGCCGAAGACTTCGCGGCCTTTTTCGAACAGCGGCGTTTCCGGCGAGTTGAGGTATTTCGGCTCGCCTTCGCCGAGGACGCGTCCGCCGAAGGCGATCACCTCGCCCTTGGCGTTGATGATCGGGAACATCACCCGGTCGCGGAAGCGGTCGTAAAGCCGGCCCTGCTCGTTGCGGATGACCAGGCCGGCGCTCTGCAGGGCGGGGTCGTCGTAGCGTTCGAAGGCCTGCTCGAGGTTCTGCCAGCCGTCGCCGGCGTAACCGATGCCGAAGCGGCGCGCCACTTCGCCGCTGACGCCGCGCGACTTGAGGTAAGCGATCGCTTTCGGCGAGGTCTTCAGCGACTCGTAGTAGAAGCGCGCGGCGCGGCCCATCGCTTCGGCCAGCGCCACCGTCTGCGGCGCGTCGGCGGGGCGGCGCCGCTCGTCCTCGGGGACGACCATGCCGACGCGGTTGGCGAGTTCGCGCACGGCGTCGATGAAGCCGAGGCCGGCGTATTCCATCATGAAGCCGATTGCCGTGCCGTGCGCACCGCAGCCGAAGCAGTGATAGAACTGCTTGCTCGGGCTGACGGTGAAGGACGGCGACTTCTCGTTGTGGAAGGGGCAGCAGGCGGCATAGTTGGCGCCCGCTTTCTTCAGCGGCACGTGGCTGTCGATCAGGTCGACGATGTCGACCCGATGCAGCAGTTCCTGGATGAAGGATTCCGGGATCACGCGCTCAGCCCGCGCTCATGCCGCGCGGCGGCGTCGAGGTGCCGGTCCGCATGCGCAGCGGCGGGCACTCAGGCGCCGGCAAGCTGGTTTTTGACGCGACGCGAGACTTCGCTCATGTCGCAGCGGCCGGCGAGCTTCGCTTTCAGCGCGCTCATTACCTTGCCCATCAGCGCCGGGCCGGCGGCGCCGCCGGAGCTTGCTTCGGCGATGGTGCTGGCGATCGCTGCGTCGATTTCGGCGTCGGACAGCCCGGCCGGCAGATAGCTGCCGAGCAGGTCGGCTTCGGCCTGTTCGGCATCGGCAAGATCGTGGCGCGCGGCAGCGCGGAACTGGGAGATAGAGTCGCGCCGCTGCTTGAGCATGCGGTCGATGACGGCGACGACGGTGGCGTCGTCGAGCGTGATCCGCTCATCGACTTCCTTCTGCTTGATCGCTGCCAGCAGCAGACGGATGGTGCCGAGCCGCGCCGTTTCGCGGGCGCGCATTGCCGCCTTCATGTCCTCGTTGATGCGTTCCTTCAGGGTCATGCGACATCCTCCGTACGGGAAAGACAGCTACGGGAAAACCGGCGACGACGGGCGGCTCTGCACTGGCAATGACCGGAGGCGGCGGTGCTTCGCCGCATGCTGCCGGCGGCTGCCGGGGTTGGTGCCCATAAACGCCAAAAGCCGCCCATCGTCAGACAGGCGGCTCGTCGGCGAGGTGCAAACCGCGCTTAGTAGAGCTTCGGCGGCAGAGTCTGGCTGCGCATGCGCTTGTGATGGCGCTTGACGGCGGCGGCCAGTTTGCGCTTGCGCTCGGCAGTGGGCTTCTCGTAGAACTCGCGAGCACGCAGCTCGGTCAGCAGACCGGTTTTTTCTACGGTGCGCTTGAAACGGCGAATCGCTACTTCGAACGGCTCATTTTCCTTGACGCGAATGGCGGGCATTGACTCTATCCTAAGTTCTAAATCCGGCGGCATCGAAGGATGCCGCCAGCTCGGCGGGTTCGGTGAATTCGGTGGAAGGCCCGGACAGTCCTGTCCCTGACGGGCAGGCGGAACATCGGCTTCAATCGAGCCGCGCATTATAGACAAAGGCGTTCGCCAACTCCAGCGCTTTTTCACTTGCACCTGGCGTCGCGTGTCTTGTCGGCGACGTCGCTGCGGTAGAATGCGCGCCATGCTGGTCCTCGGAATCGAATCCTCCTGCGACGAAACCGGTGTCGCCCTCTATCGCAGCTGCGCTGACGGCGGCGGAACGCTCTTGGCGCATGCCTTGCACTCGCAGGTGGCGATGCACGAAGCCTACGGCGGCGTCGTCCCGGAGCTTGCTTCGCGCGACCATATCCGGCGCATCTCGCCACTGCTGCGCAAGGCGCTCGACGACAGTGGCTGCGCGCTGGCCGAGATCGGCGCCGTCGCCTACACGCAGGGGCCGGGGCTCGCTGGCGCGCTGCTGGTCGGCGCCGCCTTTGCCGAAGCGCTGGCCGCTGCGCTCGGCGTGCCGACGGTGCCGCTGCATCACCTCGAAGGGCATCTGCTCTCGCCCTTGTTGTCGCGTACGCCGCCGCGTTTTCCTTTCGTCGCGCTGCTCGTTTCCGGCGGGCACACGCAGTTGATGCGCGTCGACGGCGTCGGCCGCTATTCGCTGCTCGGCGAAACGCTCGACGACGCCGCTGGCGAGGCTTTCGACAAGACCGCCAAGCTGCTCGGCCTTGGCTATCCGGGCGGGCCGGCGCTGGCAGCGCTGGCGGTGGAGGGGCGCGCCGATGTCTTCAAACTGCCGCGGCCGATGCTGCATTCGGGCGATTTCGACTTCAGCTTCAGCGGCCTGAAAACCGCCGTGCTGACGCGCGTGCGCGAACTCGGCGGCGCCGTGGCGCTGAGTGAGCAGCAGCGCGCCGATCTGGCGCATGCCTTCCAGGCGGCGATCGTCGAAGTGCTGGTGAAGAAATCGGCCGCCGCGCTGCGTGCTGCCGGGCTGCGCCAGCTGGTCGTCGCCGGCGGTGTCGGCGCCAATCGTGAATTGCGTCGCCAGCTCGACGAGCGTGCGGCGCGCGGCCGCTTTGCCGTGTTCTATCCCGAATTCGAGTTCTGTACCGACAACGGCGCCATGATCGCGCTGGCCGGCGCCTTGCGCCTGCAGGCGGGAAGCGAAGCGAAAGTGGCAGGTTCGTTTGCGGTGCGTCCGCGCTGGCCGCTGGCCGACCTGCTGCTCAGCGAGCGACCGGCTTAGCTGCCTGGCGCAGCAGGTCGCCAGCCGCGCGACCGGTCGCGTCCTCGGTTGCTGGCGTCGGCGCGTAGCGCAGGCTGCGGGTTACTGCCTGTAGGGCTTACTTCTTCTTTGCGCCGATTCTCGGCTCGCTGCCGGCGAGCAGGCGTTGCAGGTTGTGCCAGTGCTTGCCGATCAGCGCCGCGGCCATGATGCCGACGGCGATGCTCACCGCGTCGGGGCCGCGCAACCAGACGCTCAGCAGCGGTGCGGCGACGGCGGCGCAGAGCGCTGCCAGCGACGAATAGCGCAGGCCGAGAGCGATGCACAGCCAGACGCCGAGTGTGCACAAGCCGATCAACGGATCAAGCGCGAGCAGCACGCCGGCGGCGGTGGCGACGCCTTTGCCACCGCGGAATTTCAGGAAAACCGGGAAAAGATGGCCGAAGAAGACGGCGAGCATGACCAGCCCGAGCGCCGTCGGCTCGAAGGCTGCGGCCTTGGCGAGAAAGACCGCGAGCCAGCCCTTGGCGGCGTCGCCGATCAGCGTGAAGATCGCCGCCGCCTTGTTGCCGCTGCGCAGCACGTTGGTCGCGCCGGGATTGCCCGAGCCGTAGCTGCGCGGGTCGGCGAGGCCGAACAGTCGGCTGGAGATGACTGCAAACGGCACCGACCCGAGCAGGTAGGCGGCGAGGATGGCGAGCGGGACAGTCAGGTCGGCGGGCATGCGGCGAGAGTCTGGAGATGGGCAGGTGTGGTCAGCGGTGATCGGGTGGCGGCCGTGATGTTTCGTGACGGGGCGTTTGTCTGCGCCGCGCTGGTGCGGGGTTGGCAGCGTCGTCGGTGGGCCGCATGCGCTGCGGGCGACGACCGGTTCAAGGGTAAAATGTCGCTCCTGTTCGCCGGCCGGCGATAAACATTGGCTGCATTTGCACTGGCCGGCCCGCGATTCTAACCTCTCCGCCGGCCCGCCGCATGGACATCATCTTCATCGAAGATCTTCGCCTTTCCGCCCACATCGGCATCTACCCGCGCGAAAAGGCGATGGCGCAGACGATCGAGCTGTCCTTGCAGATCGGCGCCTCGACCGCCAGCGCCGGCGCCAGCGATGATATCGGCGACACCATCGACTACGCGCAGGTCGTCGAGCGCCTGCGCCGCGAACTCGCCGAACGCCGCTTCAACCTGCTGGAAAAGCTCGCCGAATATATCGCCAGCCTGTTGCGCGACGATTTCGGCGCGGCCTGGGTGCGTGTCTCGATCGCCAAGCAGGGCGTCATGCGCGGCGTGCGCCGCGTCGGCGTCGTCATCGAGCGCGGCAGCCGCGACTGAGTCCTCGCCGGCGGCGCTCCTTGTCGAAGGCGTTGCTTGCCCGAAGCGTTGCGCGGGCCGCCGCGTCAGTGAGCGTCGACTGTCGGCGGCTTTCGAGTGCCTGTTGGTCGGCCGCTCAGTCAGTCAGCGCCACCTCGACCGGCGTTGCCGCCAGCAAGCTTGTCAGCAGTGCCGGATCAATGCCGACGAGAAAGCCGCGTTTGCCGCCGTTGATGTAGATGCGCGGCAAGGCGAGGATGCCGCGCTCGACGAACACCGGCAGCGCCTTGCGCGTGGCGAACGGACTGGTGCCGCCGACCAGATAGCCGCTGTGCCGTTGCGCCACTTCCGGCGCACACGGTTCGATCTTCTTGTGCCCGGCCTGGCGTGCGAGTTCCTTGGTCGACACCTTGCAGTCGCCGTGCATGAGCACGATCAGCGGCCGCGCGTGCTCGTCCTCCATGACCAGCGTCTTCACTACCGCGTGCTCGTCGACGCCGAGTTCGCGCGCCGAAACGCGCGTGCCGCCGTGTGCCTCGTAGGCGTAGGGATGGCCGGTGAATTCGGCCTGGTGACGGCGCAGGAACTGCGTCGCCGGGGTTTCGGGTGAGTGTTCTTTCTTCATCGTGGTGTGCGTGGTGGCAGGTGGTGCGGGTCGAGTTCCGCGGGTCGCCGCGTTTCGCGTCGCCGGCATGCGTGCCGGCCCTTGTGCCAGGGCACGGCGTTCGGCCGGGGTGCGTCAGCCGCGTGGATGGTGCACGGCATGCAGCGTTTTCAGGCGCTCGCTGGCGATGTGCGTGTAGATCTGCGTCGTTGAAATGTCGGAATGTCCGAGCAGCAGTTGCACGACGCGCAGGTCGGCGCCGTGGTTCAGGAGGTGCGTGGCGAAAGCGTGGCGCAGCACGTGCGGCGACAGGCGGCTTTCGTCGATGCCGGCGATGCGCGCGTAGCGCTTGATCAGGTTCCAGAACTGCTGTCGCGTCATCGGCGCCGCGCGTGCGGTGACGAAAATCGCGTCGCTGTGGCGTTTGCCGAGCAATGCCGGACGCGCTTCGGCGAGGTAGCGCTTGAGCCAGTCGACGGCCTGTTCGCCAAGCGGCACCAGACGCTCCTTGCTGCCCTTGCCGAAAACGCGCAGCACGCCCATCTCGAAACTCACTTCGTGCAGTTTCAGGCCGATCAGCTCCGATACGCGCAGGCCGCTGGCGTAGATCGTCTCGATCATGGCGCGGTCGCGCAGGCCGAGCGGTGTCGTTACCGCCGGCGCGGCGAGCAGTGCGTCGACCTGCTCCTCGGCGATGGCTTTCGGCAGACGGCCCGGTTTGACCGGCGGCGCGATCTGCAGCGTCGGGTCGGCGCTGATGCGCCCGCGCGCCAGCAGGTGCCGGTAATAGCGGCGCAGCGTCGACAGGTAGCGCGCCTGCGAGGCGGCGGAGAGGCGGCGCGACAGGCCGGCGACGAAGCGCGTCAGCAGCACCGCGTCGGCGTCCTGCAGCCGGCCGGCGCCCTGGCGTGCGAGCCAGCCCGCCAGTTGCAGCAGATCGCTGCGATAGCTCGCCAGCGAAGCGCGCGCCAGTCCGTCTTCGAGCCACAGCGTGTCGCAGAAGGCGTCGATTTCGGCGAGGTCGGCAGCGGTCGGCGTGACGTCGGCAGTGGCGGATTCAGCGATAGGAACCTGGGTTTGGCCGCCGGCCGCTTTACGGCCCTTGCTTGCGCCGGCTTGGCCGACCGGAGCCCCGGCTTCAGGCACGACGTTCATGCTGCAGCAGCCAGCGTTTGACGCCGAGCAGGAAGTCACCGCCGCTGCGCGCAAAACCGCCGAGCGCGCCGTTGGTGGCAATGACGCGGTGGCAGGGGACGATCACCGGCAGCGGATTGGCGCCACAGGCACCGCCAACCGCGCGCGGCGCACTGCCGAGCGCGGCGGCGACGGTGCCGTAGCTTTGCGTTTCGCCGCAGGGGATGGCGGCAATCGCCGCCCACACCCGGCGTTGAAAGTCGGTGCCGCCCGCCGCGAGCGGCAGGTCGAAGCGCGCCGCCGGGTCGGCCAGCCAGGCCGCGAGCTGGCGCGTGGCTTCAGCGGCGAGCGCCGCTACCGCGCCGGAGGCCGCTCTGGTCGGCGCCGGTGCCGCCAGGAAACGCACGCCGGTGACGGCATCGGCCGTGCAGTCCACACCGAGCCAGAAGCTCGGCGAGGCAACGACCGCATCAAAGCTTCTGGCCTGTTCGTCAAGCGCTGTCTGCATTGCTGGCTCCTCTGCTGTCAGGAAATTGCTGGCGCTGCCGGCGGGCGGCGCCAGCTTGCGCACATCGCTCAGCCGCGGCCGAGCAGCGCGCTCTTCAGGTCGTCCTGCACCGGCTTGCGGCCGAGCCAGATTTTCAGCAGTGCGCCGTAGAAGTCCTCGCCAGCGATGTCGCGGCCGCGCTGCTGGCCGTTCACCGTCAGGCGCGTACCCGTTTCGGGCAGCCAGTCGAGTTGCACGACGCTGCCGCTCTTCGCTTCGCCGACGCTGAGCATGGCGTCGGAGAACTGCTTCAGGCGCTCTTTCAGCGCGGCCAGTTCGGTTGCGGAGTGGTTCTCGGCGACGCCTTCGTTGAGCGCGTCGACGAACTGCTGCGCCGACAGGTCGCGCAGCAGCTGGATGTTGATGCGCTTGGCACCACGCGCGCCGATCGCTGCGTCGGCGTCTCCCTGCTTCGTCGGCAGGTAGAGCGCCATCGCATAGACCTTGATGAACAGTTTCTTGCGCAGGCCGGCGCCGTTGGCGACGAGATCGCTGCCACCGACTTTTGTCTGGTCGGCGAAATTGACGCCGCCGGCTTCGACGGCGTGGACGTTGCCGAAGGCGAGCAGGGCAAGCGAGAGGGTTGCGGTGGCGAGCAGCTTCTTCATGGGCTTGTCTCCGTATGTATTTGTTTATATTGTGTTATTTGCATCTACCCGCGCACGTGGCCGTCGCCGAGGACGATCCATTTCTCGCTGGTCAGCCCGTTCAGGCCGACCGGGCCGCGTGCGTGAATCTTGTCGGTCGAGATGCCGATTTCGGCGCCGAGACCATATTCGAAACCGTCGGCGAAGCGCGTCGAGGCGTTGATCATCACCGACGCCGAGTCGACTTCGCGCAGGAAACGCATCGCCTTCGGATGATTGTCGGTGACGATGGCGTCGGTGTGGTGCGACGAATACTGGTTGATGTGCGCGATCGCCTCGTCGATGCCGGCGACGACCTTGACCGAGATGACCGGCGCCAGGAACTCGGCGTAGTAGTCGTCTTCGCTCGCCGGTACGGCGTTGGCGACGAGCGCGCAGGTTTCGGCGCAGCCGCGGATCTCGACGCCCTTGTGCGTCAGCATGTGCGCGACCGACGGCAGCAGCATGGCGGCGACGGCGCGGTCGACGAGCAGCGATTCGGTCGTGTTGCAGGTGCCGTAGCGCTGCGTCTTGGCGTTCTCGACGATCTTCAGCGCCTTGTTCGGGTCGGCTTCCTCTTCGAGGTAAACGTGGCAGTTGCCGTCGAGGTGCTGGATCATCGGCACGCGCGCTTCGGCCAAGAGGCGCGAAATCAGCCCCTTGCCGCCGCGCGGAACGATCACATCAACGTACTCGCGCATGGTGATCAGGTGGCCGACGGCGGCGCGGTTGGTGGTGTCGATCACCTGCACGGCGTCGGCCGGCAAGCCGGCGGCGGCGAGTCCTTCGTGCACCAGCGCGGCGATGGCGCGGTTGCAGCGGATCGCTTCCGATCCGCCGCGCAGGATGGCGGCGTTGCCCGACTTCAGACACAGTGCCGCCGCGTCGGCGGTGACGTTCGGCCGCGCCTCGTAAATGATGCCGATGACGCCGAGCGGCACGCGCATGCGACCGACCTGGATGCCGCTCGGGCGGAACTTGAGGTCGTTCACCTCGCCGATCGGGTCGGCGAGCGCTGCCACCTGCTCGACGCCTTCGGCCATCGCCGCGACGCCTTTGGCGGTCAGCGTCAGCCGGTCGAGCATCGCCGGTTCAAGACCGGCAGCGCGCGCCGCGGCGACGTCCTCGGCGTTGGCGGCGAGCAGTGTGTCCGCTTCGCGGCGGATCGCTGCGGCAATCGCGCGCAGCGCCGTATTCTTGGCGCCGGTATCGGCACGCGCCATGGCGCGTGAAGCCGCGCGCGCGCGCTGGCCGACGGTCTGCATGTAGAGCTCGATATCCATGAGTTTCCTGAGTCAGCGAAAAGAGATGAAAGCCTGCAAAAATCTGTGAAGTTGCGCGAAAAGGGAACAAGCCGGGCGTAACGCAGTCTGTTCTTCAAGTTTCTGATTATCGACGCTTGTTGCAGCGCTGTGAACCGCCGGCCATTCAAGGTCTCACATACTGCAAAAATCAAGTACGGAACCATCCAGAAAGTTTACACTCCGACCCCTGACGCAATACTGCTACCGACCATGGACCGCAAACTAATTCTCCCCGCTGAAGTAAAGGTGTGCGCTACATGCAGTTTCTGGGACGGCGAACGCAAGATCGACGCAGAACTGCAAGTGGTGGTGGTTGACGAAAGCGTTGCCGGCGAATGCCTGGTGCGCGAGATCGATTGTCCGAGCATGCAGGATGTGCGCGGCATCAACGGCGAATGCGCCTGGGAGAGCTTGGGTCCCGACGTGCTTGATGCCAGCATTGACCCCGTCGCCGAAGCAGCAGCCGCTGATCTGGCGGCGGATACGACCAGCGCTGGCGCTGCTTCGCAGGCTTGATCGGCCAGCGAGCCCCTTCCTGATTTCCTGAAGTGCATCGTCCCCGGCCGGGGACGTTTTTCTGTCTACCCGGGCGCGCCATCCGCCCGGTTCCGAGCACGTTTCGCTCAGCTGGCGTCGAGTGCCAGCCCGAGGCGCAGGAATTCATCCCAGACGTTGCCACTGCCGGCGCCCTTGATCATGCGGTCGATGCGTGCCGCTTGCGCCAATGCCGCCTCGGCTTTGCTGCGATCGATCCGCTTCAGCGCGCGTTTGATCAGTCCCTGCCGCGGCCCCCAGACGCGCGCGTCGCGCAGCAAGCCGTCGAGCGGCTTGCCTTGCGCCAGTCCGCAATGGATCTGCGCCAGCGCGCGTACTTCCTCGGCCAGCGCCCATAGCAGCAGCGGCGGCGCTTCTCCCTCCTGACGCAGACCGTCGAGCGTGCGCGTGTAGCGTGCCGCGTCGCCGGCGAGCATCGCCTCGCGCAGAGCGTCGAGGTCGTAGCGGGCGACGTCGAGCACGGCGTCGCGGATGGCTTCGACGCTGAGCGGTCCGGGCGGGTGCAGCAGCGCGAGTTTCTGGATTTCCTGATGCGCGGCGAGCAGGTTGCCTTCGACGCGTTCGGCGATGAAGGCCAGACCCGCTGCGTCGGCGCTCTGCCCCTGCCGGCGCAGGCGCGTGGCAATCCATGCCGGCAGTTCGGCGAGCTTCGGTGCCACCAGCTTGACGATCGCACCGGCGTTACCGAGCGCGTTGAGCCAGGCGGCTTTTTCGTCCTTCCAGTCGAGCTCGGGCAGCGTTACCAGCAGCAAGGCGTCGGGCGAGGGATGCGCGGCGTAGTCCTGCAGCGCGGCGCCGCCTTCGCGCCCCGGCTTGCCGTTGGGAATGCGCAGGTCGATCAGCGTGCGCCCGCCGAACAGCGAGCGCGAACCGGCCGCCTGCGACAGCTGGTTCCAGTTGAAACCGGTGAGCGCGGTGAGCACGTTGCGCTCGTCGAAACCGCGGCGGCGTGCGGCGGCGCGGATGGCGTCGGCGGCTTCGATGACCAGCAGCGGATCGTCGCCATGGACGACGTAGAGTGGGCGCAGTTCGCCTTCGAGGTGTGTTGCCAGCCGCTCACCGGGAATCTGCATTGTCGGCACGCGCCTAGTCGGTTTCCGTCGCCGCTACCGGCTTGACAGCGGCCAGACGGCGCAGCAGTTGCTGCACCATGTCGCTCTGCATGTCGCGCCAGAGCAGCACCTCTTCCTGTTGCTTGGAGAGGATGTTCGAGTCGTCGTAGGTCATGTCGCGCGTCATTTCCACTTCGCCAGGCGGGATCAGGTTACGCCCCTTGGCATCGACGACACGGTAGCCGAAACGGTAGCGCAGGCGCAGTTCGCGCACGCGGCCGGTGCCGGAGAGCGACAGGATCAGTCTTTCACGCGCTTCGCCGGTTGGCTGGAAGATCGCTTCGGCGTCTTCCGGCCGCTCGGTAAGGCGCGTGCCGCCCGAGGCGTGGATGTTGCGCTTGAGGCCGGCGCCGACTTCCGAATAGTCGGGCAGCGCCAGATAGATGCTTTCGTAGGGCAGCGTGTAGGCGCCGCGCAGCTGGAAGCCGCAGCCGGCGACCAGCGTCGCGGCGGCGAGGGTGACGAAAGCGGCGGCTGCGGCAAGTGAGCGGACGCGCATCGGGAGCCTCTTTCGGGTCAGACGACGATATTGACGAGACGGCCGGGGACGACGATCAGCTTCTTCGGCGCTTGTCCGGCCAGATGCTTCTGCACCGTGTCGCTGGCCAGCGTCGCCGCCTCGATGGCGGCGCGGTCGGCGCCGGCCGGTACGCGCAGGCTGCCGCGCAGCTTGCCGTTCACCTGCAGCATCAGCTCGATCTCGTCCTGCGCCAATGCCGCTTCGTCGACCTTCGGCCAGCCGGCGTCGCTGATCGCGCAGCCCGGCTTGAGCGTGGCGTAGAGTTCCTCGCCGATGTGCGGCACGATCGGCCACAGCAGCACTGCCACCGCTTCGAGCGCTTCCTGACGGACGGCGCGCGCCAGCGGGTCGTTGTCATTGAGCTTGCCGTAGGCGTTGAGCAGCTCCATCACCGCGGCGATGGCGGTGTTGAACTGCTTGCGCCGGCCATAGTCGTCGGCGATCTTGCCGATCGCCAGATGCAGCTGGCGGCGGAAAGCTTTCAATGCCGGCGACAGCTCGCCGGGCTGGCCGGGGACGTAGGCGGCGACGCTGCCTTCGCTGCTGTGGTCGAAGACGATCTTCCACAGGCGCTTGAGGAAGCGGAAGGCGCCCTCGACGCCGGCGTCGGACCATTCGAGCGACTGGTCGGGCGGGCTGGCAAACATGATGAACAGGCGTGCCGTGTCGGCGCCGTACTGGTCGATCAGCGCTTGCGGGTCGACGCCATTGTTCTTCGACTTCGACATCTTCTCCGTGCCACCGATGACCACCGGCTGGCCGTCGGCGCGCAGTGTTGCCGCCACCGGGCGGCCGCGCGCGTCGCATTCGAGATCGACGTCGGCCGGGTTGATCCACTGCTTCTTGCCGTCGGCCTCCTCGCGGTAATAGGTCGGAGCGACGACCATGCCCTGCGTCAGCAGGTTGGCAAATGGCTCGTCGAGGCGCGCGCCGGCAGGGAAGTCGTCAAACAGGCCGACGTCGCGCATCAGCTTGGTCCAGAAGCGCGAGTACAGCAGATGCAGGATGGCGTGCTCGATGCCGCCGATGTACTGGTCGATGCCGCCCTGGCACCAGTAGGCGACGCGTGCGTCGACCATCGCCTGATCGTTGTCGGCGCAGCAGTAGCGCAGGAAGTACCACGAGGACTCGACGAAGGTGTCCATCGTGTCGGTTTCGCGCTTCGCCGGCTTGCCGCATTTGGGGCAGGTCGTCTCGTAGAACTCGGGCATGCGCGCCAGCGGGCTGCCGGCGCCGTCGACGACGACGTTTTCGGGCAGCACCACCGGCAGCTGCGCGTCGGGCACCGGCACGTCGCCGCAGCAATCGCAGTGGATGATCGGGATCGGGCAGCCCCAGTAGCGCTGGCGCGAAATTCCCCAGTCGCGCAGGCGGAACTGCACCTTCTTCTCACCGAGCCCCTTGGCGGCGAGGTCGGCGGCAATGGCGTCAACCGCTGCCGCGTAGTCGAGTCCGTCGTACTTGCCGGAATTGACGCAGACGCCGTTGGCTTTGTCGGCATACGACTCCTGCCAGGCGTCGGTCGAGAATTCATGACCGGCAACGGCGACCACCGGCTTGATCGCGAGATCGTATTTCTTCGCGAAAGCAAAGTCGCGCTCGTCGTGCGCCGGCACCGCCATCACCGCGCCGTCGCCGTAGCCCATCAGCACGTAGTTGCCGATCCACACCTCGACCTGCTCGCCGGTGAGCGGGTGCGTGACGAAGATGCCGGTCGGCACGCCCTTCTTTTCCATGGTGGCGATGTCGGCTTCGGCGACGCCGCCCTTCTTGCATTCCTCGACAAACGCGGCGATTTCGGGATTCTTCGCCGCGGCGTAGGTGGCCAGCGGATGCTCGGCGGCGACGGCGACGAAGGTGACGCCCATGATCGTGTCGGCACGCGTGGTGAACACCCACAGCTTGTCGGCTTTGCCGTCTAGCTCGTAGGGGAAGGCGAAGCGCACGCCGGTGCTCTTGCCGATCCAGTTCTTCTGCATCAGCCGCACCTGCTCGGGCCAGCCGGGCAGGTCGTCGAGCGCGGCGAGCAGTTCGTCGGCGTAGGCGGTAATCTTCATGTAGTACATCGGGATTTCGCGCTTCTCGATCAGCGCGCCCGAGCGCCAGCCGCGGCCGTCGATCACCTGTTCGTTGGCGAGAACGGTCTGATCAATCGGGTCCCAATTCACCGTGCCGAGGCGCTTGTAGATCAGCCCCTTCTCAAAGAGCCGCGTGAACAGCCACTGCTCCCAGCGGTAGTAGTCGGGCTTGCAGGTGGCGACTTCGCGTTCCCAGTCGATGGCGAAGCCGAGGCGTTGCAGCTGGCCCTTCATGTACTCGATGTTGGCGTAGGTCCACTGCGCCGGCGGCACCTTGTTCTGGATCGCCGCGTTTTCCGCCGGCATGCCGAAGGCGTCCCAGCCCATCGGCTGCAGCACGTTGTAGCCCTGCAGCGTGTGGAAGCGCGCGAGTACGTCGCCGATCGTGTAGTTGCGCACGTGGCCCATGTGCAGCTTGCCCGACGGGTAGGGGAACATCGACAGGCAGTAGTACTTCGGGCGGCTCGTATCTTCGACGGCGCGTGCGGCTGCGGTCTGCTGCCAGCGTTGCTGCGCGGCGAGTTCGATGTCGGCGGGTTGGTATTTTTCCAGCATGGAGGGTGGCGACTTAAGAGTTGGGTGGCGGGGCCGGCAGTGACTCGCGTGGGCGCAAAGTGCCCGAGTGCGGACTGTGCCGGGGCGCTGTCCGGAACGTTCAGGCGCTCGCGGCGCATTGGCGAACAACGTGTCGCGAAGTTTGCGCAGCTCCGGGCTGCAGGCAAGGCGCTGATTATACGCGTTCGCCCCTGCCGCCGGGCCTTGCCGCGTCTGTGGCGCGGCCTCGGCAGCTGCCGAGGCGGGCCGTCGCTTCCTGCTAGAATCGCCGGCTTGCCATGCGGCTGGAGAGGATGATGAAGGTGTCGATGACTACCGGCGGTCGGCGACTGCTGCTTGCTTTAGCTCTGCTGAGCGCTCTGTTGGCGACTGCGGCGCAGGCCAGCGATGTCGAAAAAGCGGCGCGCTCGACCGACGCGGTACGCGTCGATGCCGTGCAGGCGCCGGCCTGGCTGGAACGCAATGGACAGCGCACGCCGCTGGCGCCGGGAATGCGCCTGCACAATCGCGATCTGCTCATCACCGGTTCCGCTGCGCGCGTCGAACTGCGCCTGGCCGAGGGCAGCGTGCTCAAGCTTGGCGACAACACGCAACTGGCGATCAATGCGCTCGCTCGTCGCGATGCGAGAACATCAACGGCAGCTTTCGTCGTCGAACACGGCGTCTTCCGCTTCACGCCGCCGCTTGCGCACGCGGGCACCGCGCAGCGCCGGGTGAATGTGCGCATTGCCTCGATCACGGCGGCGTTGCGTCAGGCCGAGGTCTGGGGCAGTGCCGACGGGCAACGCGATCTGCTCTGCCTGCTCGCCGGCAGTATCAGCGCGGTGCATGAACTCGATTCGCCGCGCGATTTTGCCGAGCCGCTGAGCGTCTATCGCGCGCCCAGTGGCGAAGCGCCACTCGATGTGGCGTTCGCCAGCAGTGACGAACTCGCCGGCTGGCTGGTACAGACCGAATTGCTGGAAGGGTCAGGCGTGCAGCGTCAGGGCGGGCGCTGGCAGGTCGAACTGGCGACGCTCGGTGACGAGGCGTCGGCGCTCGAACTCTACGACCGCGCCCGCGCCGCCGGCTTCGCCGTGCGCATCCGGCCGCGTGCCGGCGAGGCCGCTGCCTGGCGTTACGCGCTGCGCGCGACGCAGCTGCCGACGCGCGCCGAGGCCAGTGCGCTGGCGGCGAAAATGGCTGGCGCTCTCGCACTTGAGGCGCCGCGCGTACTGCGTCGGTGATTTGTTCCCGCCCCGGTGCTGCACGTCGTGGTGCACGCGCTGGCGGGAGGGGCTTGCGGGTCTGCCCTGCCAGGCGGTGGTGCCGAACGGTCGCGCAGTGTTGAGCACGCGGCGCTGGCGCCGGGTCAGGATGGCTTCAGGCGGCGTGCTTCTGCCCGGCAAAGAAGTTTGCCCACTGGCTGCGCCAGAGGCGATAGGTGCTCTGCGCGGCGAGCAGGCTCAGCTGCGACATGCGCCCCTGATGCCGCCACAGCCAGGCGACGTCGGGCGAGAGCAGGGTTTCGCGTTCGACGAGAACGCCCGATTCGTCTTCGACGAGGTGAATGAAGCGCTCGATCGCCAGCCCGAAGTACTCGGAGCTGTCGCAACAACCGGTGATTTCTTCAGCCTCGCCTGCGGCACGACGCCACAGCTTGAGCGCGAGCGCGTCGCTGATGCCGGCGCGGCGGGCGATCCAGGGAAGAATCTTGGGGGATTTCATGGGCTTGCTCCTCGGGTTTCCGGCGATTCCGGACCTTGCACGCCGGCTTCGTGGGCTGGCGTTTTGTTGCAGTGCACCACGATTATAGGGGGCTTCCATGACTTTCGTTAGGGAGTATTACCTAATTCCCCCTATTTTTTTGACGCTGTCCTCTCGGCGCGACGCTTGGCTACCGCTCCTGGCCGGGCAGCGATCGCTCCGGCGGGCCTGTGCGCCGCCTAGCTGTACGCTCCCCGTTTCGCGGGTGGATCGCGGATAATCCCCCGTTCGCTGCCGAAAGCCTTTGACGCGCTCGCGCTGCACGCCCGTCGGCAGCTCCCTGAAATTCATCGCAAAGCCCGTCTCATGTCCGAACTTCTCGCCGGTCTCAACCCCGACCAGCTGGCCGCTGTCACCCTGCCTTCGCAGCACGCGCTGATTCTCGCCGGTGCCGGCAGCGGCAAGACGCGTGTCCTCACCACCCGCATTGCCTGGCTGATTTCGACCGGCCAGGTCGGCCCGCACGGCCTGCTTGCCGTCACCTTCACCAACAAGGCAGCGAAGGAAATGCTGACGCGCCTGTCGGCGATGCTGCCGCTGAACACGCGCGGCATGTGGGTCGGCACCTTCCACGGCCTGTGCAACCGTCTGTTGCGTGCGCACTACCGCGAGGCCGGCTTGCCGGCGCTGTTCCAGATCCTCGATTCAGCCGACCAGCTGGCGGCGATCAAACGCCTGCTCAAGGCGCTGAACGTCGACGACGAGAAGTTTCCGCCGCGCGAACTGGCGAGCTTCATCAACGCGCACAAGGAGCAGGGGATTCGCGCCGCGCAGGCGGAAGCCTGGGACGAATACACGCGCCGGCGCGTCGAGCTTTACGCCGAGTACGAAGCGCAGTGCCAGCGCGAGGGCGTCGTCGACTTCGCCGAGTTGCTGCTGCGTGCCTACGAGCTGCTGTCGCGCAACGAACCCTTGCGCCGGCATTACCAGACGCGCTTCACGCACATCCTCGTCGATGAGTTCCAGGATACCAACCGCCTGCAGTACGCCTGGCTGAAACTGCTTGCCGGCTATGGCGAGTACGGGCGCGCCGCCGGGCAGATCGCGGCGGCTGAAGCCGGCGCCGGCAGTGCGGCGGCCGGAGCGCCCGCGGCGATCTTCGCCGTCGGCGACGACGACCAGTCGATCTACGCCTTCCGCGGCGCCGATGTCGGCAACATGCGCGACTTCGAGCGCGAATTCGCGGTGAAGAGCGTCATCCGCCTTGAACAAAACTACCGCTCGCACGGCAACATCCTCGACGCCGCCAACGCGCTGATCAGCAACAACAACGGCCGGCTCGGCAAGAATCTGTGGACCGCCGCCGGCGCCGGCGAGCCGATCCGCGTTTTCGAGGCTTTTTCCGACATCGACGAAGCGCGTTTCATCGTCGATGAAGCGCGCGAACTGGTGCGCGACGGCGTCGAGCGCGACCAGATCGCGCTGCTCTACCGCTCCAACGCGCAGTCGCGCGTGCTCGAACACCAGCTCTTCTCGGCCGGCGTTCCCTACCGCGTGCATGGCGGTCTGCGCTTCTTCGAGCGACAGGAAATCAAGCACGCGCTCGCCTACCTGCGCCTGATCGCCAACGCTGACGACGACACGGCTTTCTCCCGCGTCGTCAATTTCCCGACGCGCGGCATCGGCGCGCGCAGCCTCGAAGCGCTGCAGGACGCGGCGCATCGCGCCAACTCCAGCCTCTACAACGCCGCCGCCGGCCTCGCTGGCAAGGCCGGCGCCTCGGTCGGCGCCTTCGTTCGCCTGATCGAGGCACTGCGCCGCGACACCGCCGCGCTCAAGCTCTCCGAAATGGTCGCGCACGTCATCGACGAAAGCGGCCTGCGCCGGCACTACCTTGGCGAGAAGGAAGGCGCCGAGCGGCTGGAGAACCTCGACGAACTGATCAACGCCGCCGAGAGCTTCCTGCGTGAAGACAGCGACGCGCTGGCCGAGGCCGCCGGTGACGCCGGTGCGGTGCTTGCCGCGTTTCTCGCGCACGCCTCGCTCGAAGCCGGCGAACACCAGGCCGGCGAAGGCGAGACGGCGGTGCAGCTGATGACCGTGCACGCGGCCAAGGGGCTCGAGTTCGACGTCGTTTTCATCAGCGGCCTCGAACAGGGCCTGTTCCCGCACGAGAACGCCGCGCAGGAGCGCGAGGGGCTGGAAGAGGAGCGCCGGCTGATGTACGTGGCGATCACGCGCGCGCGCAAGCGGCTGTACCTGAGCTGGGCGCAGACGCGAATGCTGCACGGGCAGACGCGCTACTGCGCGCCGTCGATCTTTCTCGACGAGATTCCGCCGGCCTTGCTGCGCCGTCTGGCACCGGCGCCGGCATTTGCCAGTGCGCCTGCGTTTACCAGCGGCTATTCGGGTGGCTACGCAGCCGGCCGCGCCGGCGGCAACGGTGGCGGTGGCGGCAAGGCGAGCGGCAGCCGCGCCGCTGCCGGATCGACGACCGAGGTGCGCGGTCTGCGCATCGGCCAGAGCGTCGAGCACGCGCGCTTCGGCGTCGGCGTCATCGTCGCTGCCGAGGGCGGTGCCGATGCGCGCGTGCAAGTCAATTTCGGCGCCGCCGGCATGAAGTGGCTGGCGCTCGACTACGCCAAGCTGACGCCGCTCTGAGGTGTTTTCGGGTTTTCCCCAGAATCTGTGGATAAGTCTGTGGGCGGGGCCGGGACAGCCGGGGCAAGTCGATAGCGGCAAAGGGCTTTTCCCGCTTGCCCGAAAAACAGGCAGCGGCTAGGCTGACGACTCGCCGGACTTTGCCCGGCGCCATCCCGCTGCCATCGCGCGGCAACTGCCACGCGCCGTCTTTTGCCGAGGAGTCGACCATGTCCTTCGCCATCCGCATCCACAAAACCGGCGGTCCCGAGGTGCTGCACTGGGAAGCGGTCGTTGTTGGCGATCCGGCGCCGGGGCAGGCGCGCGTGCGCCACGCCGCGGTCGGCCTCAACTTCATCGACACCTATCACCGCAGCGGCCTCTATCCGCTGCCGCTGCCTGCCGGGCTGGGGCTCGAAGGCGCCGGTGTGGTCGAGGCGGTCGGCGAAGGTGTCACGCATGTCCGGGTCGGTGATCGCGTCGCCTACGCCGGCGGGCCGGTCGGCGCCTACAGCCAGGAACGCTGCCTGTCCGCCGATCGCCTGCTCAGACTGCCCGACAGCATCGGTTTCGATACGGCGGCGGCGATGATGCTGCAGGGGCTGACCAGCGCCTACCTGCTGCGCCGCACCTGTCGCTTGCAGCCCGGCGACGCGGTGCTCATCCACGCCGCCGCCGGCGGCGTCGGCCTGATCGCCTGCCAGTGGGCAGCGGCGCTTGGCGCCACCGTCATCGGCACGGTGTCGAACGAGGAAAAGGCCGCGCTGGCGCACGCGCATGGCTGCGCACACGTCATCCGTTACGACCGCGAGGATGTCGCCGTCCGCGTGCGCGAGATCACTGGCGGCGAGGGCGTTGCCGTGGTGTACGACGGCGTCGGCCGCGACACTTTCATGGCCTCGCTCGACAGCCTGCGTCCGCTCGGCATGATGGTCAGCTTCGGCAACGCCTCCGGCCCGGTGCCGCCGGTCGATCTGCTGCTCTTGTCGCAGAAGGGTTCGCTGTTCCTGACGCGGCCGACGCTGGCGCACTACACGGCGCGGCGCGCCGATCTCGAAGCGCTCGGCAATGAACTGTTCGACGTCGTCGCCGACGGCCGGGTGAAGGTCGAGGTGCATCAGCGTTACGCGCTCGCCGACGCCGCCTGCGCGCACCGCGACCTCGAAGCGCGGCGTACCACCGGTTCGACGATCCTGGTGCCGTGACTGGCCGGCGATCGGCGCTGAGTTCCGCATCACCTCAACCCTCTCCAGAGAACGAGCCGAGATTCATGTCCATTCCCCTGCGCGAACGACTGGTGACGCTGCGCGCCCTGCTGGCGACGGCGTGGCCGATCATCGTCATCACCACCGCTGGCTTCATCGTCGCCTACCAGTTCGTGCAGCCGGCACCGCCGAGCCATCTCTCCATCGCCACCGGCGGCGACAGCGGCGCTTACTATGCTTTCGCCAAACGCTACGCGACCATCCTCGCGCGCAACGGCATCACCGTCGACGTGCAGACTTCGGCCGGTTCGGTCGAGAACATCGAGCGCCTGCGTGACGGCCGCGCCGACGTTGCCTTCGTCCAGGGCGGCAGCCTGCCGCCGCCGGTCATCGCCGACGACGAAGAGGCCGATACCAGCCTGCAGTCGCTCGGCAGTGCCTACCTCGAGCCGGTGTGGGTCTTTTATCGCGGTGCCAGCGTTGGCGAGGCGACGGTGCCACCGGCTTTTGCAAGAGAGCCGCTCGAACGCCTGTACCAGCTTGCCGGCCGGCGTATTGCCGTCGGCGCCGAGGGCAGCGGCATTCGCGGACTGGCGCTGCAGCTGCTCGAAGCCAACGAAGTGCCGATCGACCCGAAATACCTGCTGCCACTGGCCGGGCTCGATGCCGCCGCGGCCTTGCAGCAGGGCAGGATCGACGCCGCCTTCGTCATCGCCGCGCCCGAAGCGGCGGTGGTGCAGGTGCTGCTGCGCTCGCCGGGTGTGCGCGTGATGAACTTCACCCAGGCTGACGCCTACACGCGGCGTTTCCCCTTCCTCGCGCGCGTCGTGCTGCCGCAGGGCACCGTCGATCTGGTACGCGAAAACCCGCCGCGCGATACCGTGCTGCTGGCGACGACGGCCAATATCGTTGCCGGCGAATCGCTGCATCCGGCGCTCGCCAGCCTGCTCCTGCAGGCGATGCGCGAGGTGCATGGCGGCAACGGCTTCTTCCAGCGCGCCGGCGATTTTCCGGCCTGGCGTGACCAGACCTTCCCGCTGCTGCCCGACGCGCGCCGCTTCTACGAATCGGGACCGCCTTTCCTGCAGCGCTTCTTGCCGTTCTGGCTGGCGGTGCTGGTCGAGCGGCTGGTCGTCCTGCTGCTGCCGCTGCTCGGCCTGTTGCTGCCGCTGATGCGCTTTGCGCCCTCGCTCTACGCCTGGCGCGTGCGCTCCAAGCTGTTCCGTTGTTACGGCGAACTGAAGTTCCTCGAAAACGAGCTCGATCAGCCATCCGAAGCCGCGCGCCGGCAGGAAATTTTCGCCCGCCTCGACACCATCGAGGATGAAGCGCGGCGGCGCAGCGTGCCGCTGGCTTTCGCCAACGAGCTGTACACCTTGCGCGAACACATCAACCTGGTCCGGCGCAAGCTGCGGCAACACGCCGAGGGCGCGCCGGAGGCAGCAAGCCCTGCCAGCGAGGTCGGCGCATGAAGTCCTTTCTCGTCGCCAACCCCAAGGGTGGTTCCGGCAAGTCGACGCTGGCGACCAATCTGGCCGGCCATTTCGCGCGCCAGGGCGAGCGCGTCATGCTCGGCGACACCGACCGCCAGCAGTCCTCGCGCGACTGGCTGCGCCTGCGTTCGCCGCAACTGCCGCCGATCGGCAGCTGGGAAATCGACGGCAAGGGAACAGCGCGGCCGCCGGCCGGCAGCACCTGCGTGGTGCTCGATACCCAGGCCGGCGTGCACGGCAAGGCGCTCGAGCGCTGCCTGAAACGCGTGCAGCGCGTGCTGGTGCCGGTGCAGCCCTCGCTGTTCGACATGCTGGCGACGCGGCACTTCTTCGAAGCGCTGCTCGCCGAAAAGGCGGTGCGCAAGGAACGCACCTTCGTCGCTGTCGTCGGCATGCGCGTCGACGCGCGCACGCGCGCCGCGACTGAGCTGGAGCGCTTTCTCGCCTCCTACGAACTGCCGGTACTCGCCTACCTGCGCGACACGCAGCTTTACCCGCAGGCGGTCGCCAACGGCATGACGCTGTTCGATCTGCCGCCGTCGCGTGCGGCACGCGATCTGGCCGAGTGGCAGCCGATCCTCGCGTGGGTGGATGGGGCGGGCTCCTCCTGAACTCTCCCGACGCTCAGCGCCGCCGGGAATTGCCTTTGCCGCGAACCTTGCTGCAGCCGTCGCGCAAAGTCTCGGGATATGGCGTCTTGTCCCGGCCAGAACCTGCGTTCGCCGCGTGACTTAGTTCCTCGCGTGGGAAGACTCCGTTCGGGAAAATGGTCTCGTAGCCAGCCTGATCGACGGGCTTTTCCCCTGCCACCGAACGAGCCGATGATGAAAACCTTCAAGACTTCGATCCTTTCTCTGGTCTTTGCTTCCGCTCTTGTCGCCGCTGATGGCGCCAGCGCTGCCTCGGTCAGGATCACCTTCGATAATCCGCTGTTCAACAGCTCCAGCGAAGTGGTGACGCTGAACAACGACGGCACGAAGACGGCGAACGTCTATGCCGGCCTGCTCACCGGCGATGCTTCGGAATTAAAGGGCGTCGACAAGAGCATCTTTGTCGATTCGGTGAAGGACGTCCGCATGTACTGCTACGACATCCTTGAATCAATCCGGCCTGGCCAGAGCGTCACCTACAACGTCTCGTTCGATCAGGTCGTTGCGCGCACTCTTGATTTCCTCGGCGGCGTCAATTCTGTGCTCGGCGGCGACACTTTCGCCTGGCTGCATCCGACCAGTGTGCTGCAGGGCGCCGCCATCCAGATCGGCATCTGGGAGAGCCTGTACGAGAACGCCAAGGGCGACTTCGATATCGGCAAAGGCAAGTTTTCGGTGAGCGGGCTGGAGAAGGACACCCGCGATTGGCTCAACAAGTTCTTCGCCGCCAGCGGCAGTGCTCCCAGCCTCGATTCGCGCTACGTCATGGTGTTGAGTGCCAAGGGCGCGCAGGACATGATTGCCGGTGATCCTCCTGCCAATGTTCCGGAACCCGGATCGCTGGCGCTGCTGGCTCTGGGCCTGGCCGGACTGCCCTTCGTCCGTCGTCGCAGCGGCAAGCGGGCTCTCGTTTGAGGTGAAGCGGCCGGCCTGCCGCAGCGACATCAGTCGCCGTCGGTAAGCGCCGGCCCCCTTTCGCGGCGGGGTAAAATATCGGCATGTCCGATCCCCGCTTCGTCCACCTTCGCCTGCACAGTGAGTACTCGATCACCGACGGCATCGTCCGCATCGACGACGCCGTGGCGCGCGCTGCCAGCCTCGGCATGCCGGCGCTGGCACTGACCGATCTTTCCAACCTCTTCGGCTTCGTCAAGTTCTACTCGGCCGCGCGCAAGGCCGGCATCAAGCCGGTGCAGGGCTGCGATGTCTTCATCGCCAACGAGGCCGATGCCGACCGGCCGTATCGCCTGCTGCTGCTCTGCCGCAACCATCGCGGCTACCTGCAGTTGTGCGAACTGCTGACGCGCGCCTATCTGGCGCCGCGCGTGCGCGGGCGGGCCGAGATCACGCGCAAAATGTTGCGCGAGGTCGGCGTCGACGGGCTGATCGCGCTCTCCGGCGCGGCGCATGGCGACATCGGCGAGGCGCTGGCGCAGGGTTCGCGCAAGCAGGCCTTGGCGCGCGCGCGCGCCTGGAACACGCTGTTCCCCGGCGCTTTCTACCTCGAAGTGCAGCGCGTGCATGCGCCGGGCGCCGGCAATGGCGGCGGGCAGGAAGAGGCGCTGCTGGCGGCGACGGTGGCGCTGGCCGACGAGCTCGAACTGCCGCTGGTGGCGACGCATCCGATCCAGTTCCTCGATGCCGATGATTTCAAGGCACACGAAGCGCGCGTGTGCATTGCCGAAGGCTACGTGCTCGGCGATGCCCGCCGCCCGAAGACCTTCACTGCCGAACAGTATTTCTGCTCCGCCGACGAGATGCTCGAGCGCTTTGCCGACCTGCCCGAGGCACTGGCCAACTCGGTCGAGATCGCGCGCCGCTGCAACCTCGAAATCACTCTCGGCAAGAACTACCTGCCCGACTTTCCGACGCCTGCGGGCGTCACGCTTGACGACTTCCTGTGCAGCGAGGCGGCGGCCGGGCTGGAACGCCGGCTCGAACAGCTCTATCCCGATGCCGCCGAGCGCGAGCAGCGGCGGCCCGAGTATTTCGACCGCCTGCGCATCGAAACCGACACCATCGTGCAGATGGGATTCCCCGGCTACTTCCTGATCGTTGCCGACTTCATCAACTGGGCCAAGAAGAACGGCTGCCCGGTCGGCCCGGGGCGGGGTTCGGGCGCCGGCTCGGTGGTCGCCTACGCGCTCGGCATCACCGACCTCGATCCGCTCAGGTATGCGCTGCTGTTCGAGCGCTTCCTCAACCCCGAGCGGGTATCGATGCCCGACTTCGACGTCGACTTCTGCCAGGACAACCGCTGGCGCGTGATCGAGTACGTGCGCGAGAAGTACGGTGCCGGCGCCGTGTCGCAGATCGCCACCTTCGGCACGATGTCGTCGAAAGCGGTCATCCGCGACGTCGGCCGCGTGCTCGACCTGCCCTACAGCATGTGCGACACGCTCTCCAAGCTGATCCCGCTGGAAGCGAACAAGCCGCTGTCGCTGGCCAAGGCACTTGAAGCCGAGCCGCAGCTGAAAGCGCGCCTCGACGATGAGGAAGAGGTGCGCGAGCTCTTCGATCTGGCGCAGCGCCTCGAAGACCTGGCGCGCAACGTCGGCATGCACGCCGGCGGCGTGCTCATCGCGCCGGGCAAGCTCACCGACTTCTGCCCGCTGTACTCGGCCGACGGTGGCTCGTCGGTGTCGCAGTTCGACAAGGACGACGTCGAGAAGGTCGGCCTCGTCAAGTTCGACTTCCTCGGTCTGCGCAACCTCACCATCATCCAGCTCGCGGTCGACTACGTCGAGGCGCTCACCGGCAGCCGCCCCGAGCTCGACACGATGGCCTTCAACGACACGGCGACCTACCAGATACTGCGCGACGCCAACACCACCGCCGTGTTCCAGGTCGAATCGGAGGGCATGAAGAAGCTGCTGAAGAAGCTCGCGCCCGACCGCTTCGAAGACATCATCGCCGTGCTCGCGCTCTACCGTCCTGGCCCGCTCGGCTCGGGCATGGTCGACGACTTCATCCTGCGCAAGAAGGGCCAGCAGAAGATCGACTATTTCCACCCGGACCTGAAAGGCTGCCTCGAGCCGACCTACGGCGTCATCGTCTATCAGGAACAGGTGATGCAGATCGCGCAGATCATCGGCGGCTACACGCTCGGTGGCGCCGACCTGCTGCGTCGAGCGATGGGCAAGAAGAAGGCCGAGGAAATGGCCCTGCACCGCGACATCATGCGCGAGGGGGCGAAGAAGAAGGGCTACGACGAAGCGCTGGCGATGCAGCTCTTCGACCTGATGGAGAAGTTCGCCGAGTACGGCTTCAACAAGTCGCACACCGCCGCCTACGCCGTCGTCACCTACCAGACGGCGTGGCTGAAAGCGCACCACACCTCGGCCTTCATCGCCGCGACGCTGTCGTCGGACATGGACAACACCGACTCGGTGAAGATCTTCTACGACGACGCGCTGGTCAACAAGCTCGTCGTCCTCGGTCCCGACGTCAATGCCTCCGCCTACCGCTTCACGCCGGTCGACCGCAAGACCATCCGCTACGGCCTCGGCGCGGTCAAGGGCGTCGGCGAGCAGGCGGTGGTGCAGATCATCGAGGCGCGCCAGAACGGTGGCCCGTTCAAGGACCTGTTCGATTTCTGCCGGCGCGCCGACAAGCGCCTGGTCAACCGCCGCGCCATCGAGGCGCTGATCCGCGCCGGCGCTTTCGACGCGCTCGACGACCATCGCGCGCGGCTGATCGCTTCGGTCGGCATCGCCATGGAAGCCGCCGAACAGGCCGAGCGCAACGCGCTGCAGACCAGCCTGTTCGACCTGCTCGGCAGCGGCGACGGCGGCGAGGAACACGCGCCGCAATACATCGAGGTGCCGCGCTGGAACGAAAAGCAGCGGCTGTCGGAGGAGAAGATCGCGCTCGGTTTCTTCTTCTCCGGCCATCCCTTCGACGCCGTGCGCAGCGAGGTGTCGCGCTTTGCGCGGCGGCCGCTTGGTCGGCTCGAGGCGCAGCGCGAGCCGCAGATGGTCGCCGGTCTGGTCGTCGGCGTGCGCAGCAAGCTCACCTCGCGCGGCAAGATGGCCTTCGTGCAGCTCCACGACGGTACTTCATCGCTGGAGGTTTCTGTTTTCAATGAGGTGTTTGAGGCTGAGCGGGGCAAGATCCGTGAGGACGAGGTGCTCGTCATCGAAGGCAAGGTCAGTCGCGACGACTTCGCTGGCGAAGGCAAGGTGCGCGTCGTCGCCGAACGTCTGCTCACGCTCGGCGAGGCGCGCAGCCGCTTCGCCCGGCAGCTGCTGCTCAAGTTCGACGGCAGTGCGCATACCGGCAAGCCGCAGGCGGTCCTGCAAAACCTGCAGGCGATGCTGGCGCCGCACACACCGGGCTCCTGCCAGGTGCGTCTGCACTACCGCAACAGCATCGCCAGCTGCGAACTGCTGCTCGGCGATGCCTGGCGCGTCAGTCTCGACGACGATCTGATCAAGGCGCTCGGCAACAGCATCGGTGCCGAAAACGTGCGTATCGATTATCCTTGAGCCTCGCCGCAGGAGGCTCCTCGGGCGCCTGCCCGACACTTGCACTTTAGGCGCCGCAGTCCACTCGCAGTCATATTGCTGCAATCCTTCCGCAGGAGTCGTTGATGGCCGTATCAGGTTTTGTTTTCCGCGCCGATCCGGCGCCGTCGCGCCGGGCGCACTTGTCGCTGATTCTCGCGGCAGTGCTGCCGGCCCTGTTGCTGGCGGCGTGTGCTGACCGTCTCAGTCTCGACAATTACAACAAGCTGCAGGTCGGCCAGTCCTACGACGAGGTCAAGCAGATCATCGGCGATCCGGCGCGTTGCGACGAGGCGATCGGCGTGCGCAACTGTGTCTGGGGCGACGAGCAGCATGGCATCAGCGCCAGCTTCGTCGGCGGCAAGGTGTTGCTGCTCTCGGCCAACAAGCTCAAGTAGGGCCATGGCGACGCCGACGCTGATCGATCGTTTCCTGCTTGACCAGGTCATCGCTGCGGCGGTGGCCAGCCCGCGCCGCCGGCGCAACCACAATTTCCACAGCAGCGACAGCGACGCCGCGCATCGCCTGCTCAACGCCATCGAGCCCGGCTCGTATGTGCCGCCGCACCGTCACCTTGACCCGGCCAAGGACGAAACCATGCTGCTCCTGCGCGGCCGCCTCGGCGTCGTCTTCTTCGCCGAAGACGGGCAGGTGAGCGCTCAGGCGCTGCTCGAAGCCGGTGGCGAGTGCTGCGGTGTGAACATCCCGCACGGCGTTTTCCACTCGGTACTTGCCTGTACGCCGGGGACGGTTTTTTTCGAAGCCAAGGCCGGCCCGTGGGCGCCGCTCAGCGAGGCCGAGCGCGCGCCCTGGGCGCCGGGCGAAAACGATGCCGGCGCGGTGGCCTATCACGCGTCCTTGTCAGCGCTGTTCGCGACGCGCTAGACCACCATGCCGGCAGCCGAGACTCACTCACTGGTATTGGGCTCGGTCGCCGAGGTGGCCGCCGCGGTTGCCGGCGCCCAGCGCGGCACCGGCCAGGCGCTGGTTGCCGAACTGCTGCACCATCTGGTCATACCTGCTTTCGTCGTTGACGCCGAACATCGTGTCACCGTCTGGAACAAGGCCTGCGAACGGCTGACCGGCATGCCGGCCGGCGAGGTCGTTGGCACCAGCGATCATTGGCGCGCCTTTTATGCGGCACCGCGCCCCTGTCTTGCCGACCTGCTGATCGACAGCCTGACGCACGAGATCGACGCGCTCTACGCGGCACACGACGATTCGCTGGCCGCACATGGGGCCCATGCCGAAAACTGGTGCGTGATGCCGCTGCTCGGCGAGAAGCGTTACCTCGAAATCGACGCCGGCCCGGTGCACGACGCCGACGGCCGTCTGCTGGCGGTGGTCGAGACGGTGCGCGACACCACCGAGCACAAGCGCGCCAGCGACTTGCTGCAACTGCACGCCAGCGTTTTCGACAACACGCACGAGGCGATCGCCATCACCGACGCGAGCGGCGCCATCCTCAGCGTCAACGAAGCGTTCAGCCGCATCACCGGCTATTCGCTCGACGAATCGCTCGGGCGCAATCCGCGCATGCTCAAGTCCGGCCTGCAGGATGCGGCCTTCTATCAGGGCCTCTGGCAGAGCCTTGGCGAGCACGGGCAATGGCGCGGCGAGATCTGGAACCGGCGCAAGAATGGCGAACTGTTTCCCGGCATCCTCACCATCAGCGCGGTGCGCCGAGCGAGTGGCAAGGTGCAGCACTACGTCGCGCTGCTCAGCGACATCAGCGATCTGCGCGACACGCAGAACCGCTTGCAGTCGCTGGTCAACCACGATCCGCTGACCGGGCTGCCCAACCGCCCGCTCGTCCAGGATCGCCTGGCGCAGGCAGCGGCGTTTGCCGATCGCGTCGGCATGCACGTGGCGCTACTCCTGCTTGATCTTGACAAGTTCAAGGAAATCAATGAGTTGATTGGCCATTCCGGCGGCGACGAACTGCTCGTGGCGGTGGCCAGACGCCTGCGCGAATGTGTGCGCGAGACCGATACCGTCAGCCGTCAGGGCGGCGACGAGTTCCTCATCGTCTTGACCGGCATTGCCGATGCCGACGCCGCCATGCCCTTCGCCGAAAAGCTGCTTGAGCGCTTCCAGACGCCATTCCTGATCGGCGGCGAAGAAGTCGTCTGTTCGGTGTCGATCGGCGTCGCCGTCTTTCCCGAGGACGGGCGCGAGTTCGAGACCCTGCTGAAAAAGGCCGACCGCGCGCTGCATGGCGCCAAGGCAGACGGACACAATACCTGCCGCTTCTTCGATGCGCGCATGAACGTCGAAGCCGGCGAGGGGCATCGTCTGCGCCAGGGGCTGCGCCGCGCGCTTGAACGCAAGGAGTTCGTCCTGCATTACCAGCCGCAGATCGATCTCGACAGCGGTCGCGTCATCGGCGCCGAAGCGCTGATCCGCTGGCAGCACCCTGAGCTCGGCCTGGTGCCGCCGGGGCGTTTCATTCCGGTGGTCGAGGAAAGCGGGCTGATCGTGCCGATCGGCGAATGGGTGCTGCGCGAAGCCTGCCGGCAAGGCGTTGCTTGGCGCGATGCCGGGCTGCCCGAACTGGTCATCGCCGTCAATATGTCGGCAACGCAGTTCCGCCGTGACGACATCGAGCAGACGGTGATACGCGCGCTGGCCGATTCCGGACACGATCCGGCGCTGCTCGAGCTGGAACTGACCGAATCTATCCTCATCGGCGACACGGAGCGCGTTCTCGATACCGTGCGTCGCCTGAAACTGCTTGGCCTGAAGCTGGCGATCGACGATTTCGGCACCGGTTATTCGAGCTTCTCGTATCTCAAGCGTTTCGCCGTCGACAAGCTGAAGATCGACCAGTCGTTCATCCGCGACTTGCAGAGCGATCCGGACGATGCGGTGATCGTGCGCACGATCATCCAGATGGCGCGCAGCCTCGGCTTGCGCACCGTCGCCGAAGGCGTCGAAAGCGCCGAAATCGCGCAGCGCCTGAGCGTCTTCCGCTGCGACGAAGTGCAGGGCTATTACTTCTCGCGGCCCTTGCCGGCGGACGATTTTGCGCAATTCCTCAGCGCTCGCAGCGCCGCACTCGGCGCAACGCGTAGCGCCTAAGCTGCGGCTTGCGCAGCAATGCAAAAGGCGCCCACGGGCGCCTTTTTTCTGCGGCGACCGGCGAGTTGCTGGCCTGCCGGTCTGCCGCCGCGACTTACAGTTCGCTGGCGTGCGTTGCCAGGTACGCGGCAACGCCTTCGCTCGAGGCCTTCATGCCGGCCTTGCCCTTTTTCCAGCCAGCCGGGCAGACCTCGCCGTGTTCCTCGGTGAATTGCAGCGCGTCGATCACGCGCAGCATTTCGTCGACGTCGCGGCCGAGCGGCAGGTCATTGACTACCTGATGGCGGACGATGCCGTTCTTGTCGATCAGGAAGGAGCCGCGGAAGGCAACGCCGGCCGGGCCGAACTCGACGTCGTAGGCGCGGCAGATCTCATGCTTGACGTCGGCGACCAGCGGATAGCCGACCTGACCGATGCCGCCCTTGTCCACCGGCGTGTTCTTCCACGCGAGATGCGTGAATTGCGAGTCGATCGAAACGCCGATCACTTCGACGCCGCGTTCCTTGAAGTCGGCAAGACGGTGGTCGAAGGCGATCAGTTCGGACGGGCAGACGAAGGTGAAGTCGAGCGGGTAGAAGAAGAGCACCGCGTAGTGGCCGCGGATTTCTTCGGAGAGCTTGAAGTCGCGGATCTGGTTGTCAGCGGTGACGGCGGTGGCGGTGAAATCGGGGGCCTGCTTGCCGACGAGAACGGCCATGGGAATCTCCTTGCGCGGGGTTTGGGGGATAGCGGACGACGTCCTGGCGGTGCTGGCGTGCGCTCGGCGCCGCCCGGACTGACCGTGCTTAGTCAGGTGGCATCGACGGCGAGTTCCCGCAACGGCCGGGACCGCGGCTTTATCCTTGCGCCGTGCCGCTCGCCGGCAGCGCGCTCTGCCGGCGCGCAGCAGCGCGGCGATTTCCGCCACGGCATCGCGCCGGCGCGCCGCGTTAAACTGCTGCCGATGAATCGCGCACGAATCCCCGCATGACCTCCCCGCAAGCGTTGCCGCCTTCGCCAGCGCCGGCCGCGGTCGCCGCGCAGCGCGTGGTCAAGGTGCGCCGCGACTACAACACCTGGGTCGCCAATGAGACGCTCGAGGACTACGCGCTGCGCTTCACGCCGCGCAGTTTCCGCAAGTGGTCGGAAATGCGCGTCGCCAACACCGCTTTCGGTGCCGCGTCCTTTCTCGTTCTCGAAGCCGTCGGCGCAACGATGCTGGTCAACGCCGGCTTCATCAACGCCTTCTGGGCGATCCTCGCCACCGGCCTGATCATCTTCCTGATCGGCCTGCCGATCAGCGTCACCGCGGCGCGGCACGGGCTCGACATGGACCTGCTGACGCGCGGCGCCGGCTTTGGCTACATCGGCTCGACGATCACCTCGCTGATCTACGCCTCGTTCACCTTCATCTTCTTCGCGCTCGAAGCGGCGATCATGGCCTACGCGCTCGAGCTCGCCTTCGGCATTCCGCCGGCGTGGGGCTATCTGCTTTGCGCGCTGGCGGTGATTCCGCTGGTGACGCACGGCGTCACCGCGATCAGCAAGCTACAGGCGTGGACGCAGCCCTTGTGGATCTGCCTGCTGGTGCTGCCCTACGCCTTTGTCTTCCTCGAAGAGCCGCAGGCGCTGGCAGGACTGTGGAACTACGCTGGCGAGCACGGCGGCAGCAAGGGCGGTGCCGGCGGCTTCGACCCGCAGCTGTTCGGTGCCGCGCTCACCGTCGGCATCGCCATGGTCACGCAGATGGGCGAGCAGGTCGATTACCTGCGTTTCATGCCCGAGCGCACGGATGCCAACCGCAAGCGCTGGTGGTTCGCCGTCGTCGTCGGCGGACCGGGCTGGGTCGTCCCGGGAATCCTCAAGATGCTCGGCGGTGCGCTGCTCGCCTACCTCGCGCTACGCAATCTGGTGCCGACCGAGAAGGCCGTCGATCCGAACCAGATGTACCTGATCGGCTTTTCGCATGTCTTCGACAACACGACGCTGGCCGTTGCCGCAACGGCGCTGTTCGTCGTCGTCTCGCAGCTGAAGATCAACGTCACCAACGCCTACGCCGGCTCGCTGGCGTGGTCGAACTTCTTCGCGCGGCTGACCCACAGCCACCCCGGACGCGTCGTCTGGGTGGTGTTCAACACCGCGATCGCGCTGCTGCTGATGGAGCTCAACGTCTTCCAGGCGCTCGGTCAGGTGCTCGGCCTGTATTCGAACGTCGCCATTTCGTGGATGGCGGCGGTGGTTGCCGACCTCGTCATCAACAAGCCGCTCGGCCTGTCGCCGCCGGGGCTCGAATTCAAGCGCAGCCACCTCTACGACATCAACCCGGTCGGTGTCGGCGCGATGAGTATCGCCTCGCTTCTCTCGGTCGCCGCCTTCGTCGGCCTGCTCGGCGCGACGCTGCAGCCGTACGCGCCCTTCGTCGCGCTCATCGCCGCCTTCGTCGCGGCGCCGCTGATCGCCTGGGCGACGCAGGGCCGCTACTACCTCGCGCCGCGGCCGGGCAGCGGCGCGGCGAGCGGACAGCGCTGCGTCATCTGCGACCGCGACTACGAGGGCGAGGACATGGCGCATTGCCCGGCCTACGCCGGACCGATCTGCTCGCTGTGCTGTTCGCTCGACGCGCGCTGTCACGACCTGTGCAAGCCCGAGGCCAGCCTGCACGCGCAGTGGCAGGCGCTGTTGCGCCGGCTGCTGCCGGCGGCGGCGCAACCGCACGTTGAAACCGGCCTCGGCCAGTACCTGCTGCTGATGAGCGGCATCTTGCCGCTGCTGGCGATGGTGCTCGGCGTTCTCTACATGCACGAACTGCTGTCGATCGACGCGAAGCAGGCGGTGCTGGTCGACGCGTTGCGCGACAGCTTCGTCAAGGCATTCGCCGCGCTGCTGCTGCTCTCCGGCGTCGCCGCGTGGTGGATGGTGCTGACGCAACAGAGCCGCAAGGTGGCGCAGGAAGAATCGAACCGGCAGACGCAACTGCTGATCCAGGAAATCGAATCGCACCAGCGTACCGACGAGGCCTTGCAGAAGGCGCGGCAGGTCGCCGAGCAGGCCAATCAGGCGAAGAGCCGCTACATCACGGCGATCAGCCACGAACTGCGCACACCGCTCAACAGCATCCTCGGCTACGCGCAGATTCTCGACGGCGACGCTGCGGTTCCCGAGCACTGCCGGCGCGCCGTCGGCGTCATCCGCAAGAGCGGCGACCACCTGCTGTCGGTGATCGAGGGCACGCTCGACATCGCCAGGATCGAGGGCGGCAAGATGGCCCTCGAGGTGCGCGCGCTCGATTTTCCCGACTTCATGCAGCAGATCGTCGGCATGTTCGAACTGCAGGCGCACGACAAGGGCCTCTATTTCAACTACGAGGTGCACGGCGACGGGGCGGGCAAGCTGCCGCCGGTGGTGCGCGTCGACGAGCGGCGGCTGCGGCAGATACTGATCAACGTGCTCGGCAACGCGGTGAAATTCACCGTGCGCGGCGGCGTCACTTTCCGCATCACCTACCGGCGCGAGATGGCGACTTTCGAGATCATCGACACCGGCCCCGGCATTCCTGCGGGCGAACTGGAGCAGGTGTTCGAGCCCTTCGTGCGCGGGCGCAGCGTGCAGGCCGGCGGCTCGGGCGTCGGCCTGACCATCGCGCGCATGCTGACCAACCTGATGGGCGGCGAGATGCAGCTGGCGAGCACGCCGGGCGAGGGAACGACTTTCCGCATCCGCCTCTTCCTGCCGCAGCTGCATTCGGCGCAGGCGGCGAGCGAGCTGCTGCCGGCCAACCGCGTCGGCTACGTCGGTGTGCGCCGGCGGATTCTCGTCGTCGACAACGAAAAGACCGACCGGGAGATGCTGCACAACGTGCTCGATCCACTCGGCTTCCAGGTCGAGCAGGCCGAAAACGGCTACGAATGCCTGCGCCTGATTCCGCTCTTTGCGCCGCACCTGATCTTCATGGACCTCGGCATGCCCGGCATCGACGGCTGGGAGACGATCCGCCGCATCCGTCAGCAGCAGCTCACCGAAGCGCACATCGCCATCCTTTCGGCCAACGCCTTCGACAAGGGGCTGGAGAACGATGTCGGCATCGCGCCCGAGGACTTCATCGTCAAGCCGCTGCGCGTGAACGCTCTGCTCGACTGGATCGGCAGAAAGCTTGAACTGCAGTGGGTGAGCGCCGAGCGGGCCGCGCCGGCGGTGGCAGTGGCGCCCTTGCCAGCCGCCGTGCCGACGCCGATGATCCCGCCGGCCGACGAACACCTCGCCGCGCTGGCCGAGCTGATCGACCTCGGCTATCTGCGCGGTATTCTCGACAAGCTCGGCGAAATCGAGCGGCTCGGTGCGCAACATGCCGGCTTCGTCGGCGTGCTGCGCGAGATGGCGCGCGAGTTCCGCTTCGACGCCATGAAAGACTTCCTGCGCAAGAGGCCTGCTGATGAACAGTGAGCACAAGACGCCCGGCATCGTCCTCATCGTCGACGACGTGCCGGCCAACCTCGCGCTGCTGCACGACGCGCTCGACGAGAGCGGCTACATGGTGCTGGTGGCGACCAACGGCGACGATGCGCTGCACCGCGCGCGCAACAGTCTGCCCGACGTGATCCTGCTCGACGCGCTGATGCCCGGCATCGACGGCTTCGAGGTCGCGCGCCGGCTGAAGGCCGACTTCGCCACCAAACACATCCCGATTGTTTTCATGACCGGACTGACCGAAACCGAGCACGTCGTCGCGGCTTTTGCCGCTGGCGGCGCCGACTACGTCACCAAGCCGATCCGCCCGCCCGAGGTGTTGGCGCGCATCGCCGCGCACATGCAGAACGCGCGGCAGATGAAGCAGGCGCGCACCGCGCTCGATGCCTTCGGTCAGGCGACGCTGGCGGTGCGCGTCGCCGACGGTCGCCTTGTCTGGCAGACGCCGCTGGCGCGCCGCCTGCTGCGCGACTTCTTCGCCCAGCCCGACGACGTGGCGCCCGAGGAACTGCTTGCCTGGATCGCCGCCGCCAATGTTGCCCGGCGCGATGGTCGCGAGCCGAATTCGCTGCTTGTCGCGCAGGGGCAACGCCGCCTGCTCGCGTCGTTCCACGACCAGACCGGCGACGATGAATCGCTGGTTGTGCTGCGCGAGGAGAACGACGCCTCGGCGATCGGCTCGCTGATCGCCGCTTTCCGCCTGACGCAGCGCGAGGCTGAAGTGCTCTACTGGGTGGTGCAGGGAAAAACCTCGAACGACATCGGCGAAATCCTCGGCAACAGTCCGCGCACGGTGAACAAGCACCTCGAGCGGGTGTTCGAGAAGCTCGGCGTCGAGACGCGCACCGCTGCCGCCAATCTCGCGCAGAGCCGCATGCGCGGCGCCTGAGCGGCGCCGCGCAAGGCAAAAAAACGGCAACACACCAGGCGTGTGTTGCCGTTTGCCGGACCGGGTGCCCGGAGAGCGTGCTTACTTCGCTTCCGGAGCCGCTGCCGGGGCGATTGCTGGTGCAGCCTGCTGGACGACCGCCGGCTTGGCGAGCGGGAACTCGCTCCACCACGCTTTCAGACGACCGTCTGCGTACAGCAGCGTGTGAATCAGCACGGCGAGCAGCGCCGCGAAGAGCAGACCGATGGGGAGACCGACGGTGGGTTTGACGACCAACCAGATTTTGCCGTTTGTAGCCATGTCGATACCTCCTAGCCCAGATAAGGAAGAACGGACTGGGCAAGCAGCGCGCCGCCCTTGCCCCACGGATGTGCCGCGTAAACCAGCACGTGTGCGACCAGCGCAATGCCGACGAAAATGCGGAAGCCGTTGATGACGTAGGTGTGAAGCTCTTCAGCTTCGGCAACGGTCAGGCCTGTCGGCCAGACTTTATTAGCATCTGCCATGAAAAATACCTCCTGATAAGCCTTTCGGCTGAAATCGCGCAATTCCCGCGCGGCAAGGACATCCCCTCAAATTCACGGTGGGAGGCCGTGAAGCCTCACGCGCGATCTTTCGCGTAGTTTCCTGTGGCGGGGGCTATGCGATCTGTCACGTGTGTGTAACTGGCAGCGACAAATTAAGCTTCTTGATCGAAGCCTCAAAACACTTGTTCTTCTATCGAAATTCGCGGCTTTCTTCTAAGTAATCGCGAAAATCGGCAAGGTCGGGAAGGAGCAGGTGACAGAGCAGGGGCGCGGGCGCGCCGGCTGGTTCGCCAACGCGCCCGGCGACGGACGGTCTGCTTTGACGGCCAGCGCCGGCGCTGAAAAGGCCGGCCGCCCGGCGGCCCGGGCGCTGGCGATCCGTCTTTGTCTGGCGCCTAGTCGCGCGCGCCGCCGTACTCGCTGGCGATGCGGTCGTAGTGTTCGTGCGCCTCGGTTTCGGCCAGTGCCGCGACGTACCATTCCTGCATCGCCGGGTGCGCGAGCATGGTGTCGCGATAGGCGGCGGCGATCGGCGGCAGCGGCACGTTGTAGATGTGCAGGCGCCAAACGATAGGCGCGAACATCGCGTCGGCCACCGACAGCTCGCCGAACAGATACGGCCCGTCGCCGCTGACGAAGCTCGTTCTCGCCTCGCTCCAGATCTCGACGATGCGGTCGATGTCGCGCTGCACTTCCGGCGTTGCCGGTTTGCCCTTGAGTTTGAGCTTCAGGTTCATCGGCATCGCCGTGCGCAGGCGCACGAATCCGGCGTGCGTCTCGGCGGAAATGCTGCGCGCGCGGGCGCGCGCCCTGGCGTCGGCCGGCCACGTGCGCGGCTCGATCTCGGCAAGGTACTCGGCGATGGCGATGCTCTCCCATATCTGGAAGCCGTCGACGTGCAGGCTGGGAACGCGCGCGTTGCCGGCGAGCGGTTTCAGCGCCGCGTTGTACTCGCGCCCAGCCACCGAAACCATGTGCTCGGTGAAGGGAATGCCGAAGTGCTTCAACAGCAGCCACGGTCGCAGCGACCACGACGAGTAGTTCTTGTTGCCGATGTACAGATCGAGCATGGCGTTTCCCTTCCGCTGAAATGGGTTCAGGTGCGTGCCGCAACGGGTGTGCGGACTGATTGCTCATTATCTCGCCGGCGATTTTCGAATGGAATCATCCGAACGGTTGACAACTTGTTGTCAATAACGGAAACTGGTTTCCAATCAGTCGGGATCAAAGGAGTGTGTTCATGGAACAAGCGAAACTGTTGAGCGATACCGTGCTCGCGATCTTCCGCGCCAACGGCCGCCTGATCGCCTGGGGCGACCATTTTGCCGCAGCGCAGGCGCTGACCAGTGCGCGCTGGCAGATGCTCGGCGCGCTGGCGCTCGCCGGCGAGCCGCTGACGGCGCCGCAGATCGCCGACAGCATGGGCGTCAGCCGGCAGGGCGCGCAGAAGCAGCTCAACCTGCTGTTCGCCGACGGCCTGCTCACGCGCACGCCGAACCCGGCGCATCAGCGCTCGCCGCTCTACTGGCTGAGCGCCGCCGGGCAGCAATGCTTCAACGAGGTCGACAGCCGCTGGCGCCAACATGCGCTGAAAGTTGCCGCCAGCTTTGCGCCGGGCGAACTGGAAAGCGTGCAGCGCCTGCTCGACAAGCTCGCCAGCCTGCATCCCCCTGAAGACGCGAAAGGAGAAAACGATGCGCGCTAAATTGCACGGACTGATCGGCAGCGCAGCCTGGCTGTGCATTGCCGGCTTCTGGAGTTCGACACTGATTGCCGAACTGTTCCTTTCACCGGCGGCGGTGGTGACGGTGAAGACCAGCATCGCCTGGTCGCTGCTGGCTTTCGTGCCACTGATGATCGCCACTGCCGGCAGCGGCTTCGCGCTGGCCGCCGGACGCAGCGAACCGCTGCTTGCCGGCAAGCGCCGGCGCATGCCGCTGATCGGTGCCAACGGTCTGCTGGTGCTCGTTCCCGCCGCGCTCTATCTGCAGGCGAAGGCGGTCGCCGGTGAGTTCGACACCGCTTTCTACGTGGTGCAGGGCGTCGAACTGCTGGCCGGTGCGCTCAACCTGTGGCTGATCGGCAGGAGCCTGCGCGATGGTTTGCGCCTGCGCGCGCAGGCACGCTCGCGAGGCTTTGTCTCGGCCTGATTGCGCCTCCGGCGCCCGCCGAGCGGCGGCTACGTCGCCAGCGGCTTCGCCAGATGCTTGGCCGCCTCGCGCCGGCTGAGCGGAGAGAGCACGCTGCCGGCGCCGGCGAGAAAATCACCGACTGCTGCGGGGTCGTGCCGCGCGAAGTCGCGCAGCGCCCAGCCGATCGCCTTGCGGATGAAGAAATCAGCCGCGCCGGCCTGCGCCAGCGCGTAGCCGAACAGGCGTTCACGGTCGGTCTCGTCGCGCCAGCCGAGTTGGTGCAGCAGCGCGACGCGGCGCACCCACAGGTTGTCGTGGCGCAGCGCGGCGTCCATCGCCGCCTGGGCCGCCTGCGTCGTCAGTTCGTCACGGCGCGCGCGGCGGACGATCTTGCCGACGATGCTGGCCAACCCGTCGACGCTGTCCCACCACGATTTCTGCTGCACCAGCGCGAGCAGCGCGTCGACATCGGCGAGCCCGAGCTGCGCCTGCTGGCGCGCGAGCAGGTCGACGGCGGTGTACTGGCATTCGCGCTCGGCGTGGTCCCATAGTTCGCTGGCGGCGGCGAGCAGCTCCCCGGCGCTTTGCGGCACGCGCAGCAGCGGCGCCAACGCCTGGCGGCGCGCCGGCGTCTGGATGCCGAAGAAAACGAAGCGATTGCGCATGTACGCCTGCATCGCCAGTGCGCGCGCCGGATCGGCCAGCGGCAGCAGGGTGGCGCGTACTTCGCTGCAAAAAAGTGATTCCATTTCAATGCCCTTTCCAGACAGGCCGGCTGGCGGCGACTGCCGCTGGCCTACGCAATCTGACGTATTTTCGCCGCACGGCTCGCTCCGTAATCTGGCGCTGCACCGGACACGAAAGCCGTCCGCCACCGCCCGATCACCCACCGCCCAAGGAGCTTCCATGCGCAATCGTCGCAACTTCATCAAGGCAACCGCCCTCACCATCGCGCTGGCCGGCGCCGGCCTTGCCAGCTTTACCGCCCACGCTGCCGAAGACACGATCAAGGTCGGCGTGCTGCACTCGCTTTCCGGCACCATGGCCATTTCCGAGACCGCGCTCAAGGAAACGGTACTGATGACCATCGACGAGATCAACAAGTCCGGTGGCGTTCTCGGCAAAAAGCTCGAACCCGTCGTCGTCGACCCGGCGTCGAACTGGCCGCTGTTCGCCGAAAAGGCGCGTCAGCTGCTGTCGAAGGACAAGGTCGCCGTCACCTTCGGCTGCTGGACTTCGGTATCACGCAAGTCGGTGCTGCCAGTCTACAAGGAACTGAACGGCCTGCTCTTCTACCCGGTACAGTACGAAGGTGAAGAGCTCGAAAAGAACGTCTTCTACACCGGCGCCGCGCCCAACCAGCAGGCGATCCCGGCGGTTGAATACCTGATGAGCAAGGACGGCGGCGAGGCCAAGCGCTTCGTCCTGCTCGGCACCGACTACGTCTACCCGCGCACCACCAACAAGATCCTGCGCGCCTTCTTGAAGTCGAAGGGCGTCGCCGACGCCGACATCATGGAGGACTACACGCCTTTCGGTCATAGCGACTATCAGACGATCATCGCCAAGATCAAGAAGTTCGCCGGCGAAGGCAAGAAGACGGCGGTCATCTCGACCATCAACGGCGACTCGAACGTGCCCTTCTACAAGGAACTCGGCAACGCCGGCCTGAAGGCCACCGATGTGCCGGTCGTCGCCTTCTCGGTCGGCGAGGAAGAACTGCGCGGCGTCGACACCAAGCCGCTGGTTGGCCACCTGGCCTCGTGGAACTACTTCATGACGCTGAAGAACCCGGAGAACGCCAAGTTCGTCAAGCTCTACCAGGACTGGGCGAAGAAGCAGAAGCTGCCGAACGCCGACAAGGTCGTCACCAACGACCCGATGGAAGCGACCTACATCGGCATCCACATGTGGAAGCAGGCAGTCGAGAAGGCCAAGTCGACCGACACCGACAAGGTCATCGCCGCGATGGGCGGCCAGACCTTCAAGGCACCGTCGGGCTTCACCATCAAGATGGACGAGAAGAACCACCACCTGCACAAGCCGGTGTTCATCGGCGAAGTGCGCGCCGACGGCCAGTTCAACGTCGTCTGGAAGACGCCCGGCCCGGTCAAGGCGGCACCGTGGAGCCCGTACATCGCCGGCAACGACAAGAAGAAGGACGAGCCGGAAGTGAAGTAAGCGGCGCTCGTCGCTGCGTTAAACAGGACGGGGGCTGTGGCCCCCGTTTTTATTCTTCACCAGGACGTTGTTGTTTGCTGGTTTGCAGCTGTAATGACTGATGGCGAGCGAGCCAATCCGGACCTTGGTGCCTTTGGAAAACGGTCGCTCAATGTTCGAGGCGAGCCGCAAAGTGCAGCTTGCCGCACTTTGTCGGTTCGACCGAGGGCTTCGGCGTCATGTGGCCTTATGAGGAACAAGCTTGACCTGGAGATCGCAGCCGACAGCGGCTGCGTATTTCTTCAGCGTTGCCAATGACGGCGCGTGGCGGCCCGCCGCCTCGAGACGTGAAATCGCGCTCTTGGTGGTGCCCATGCGTTCGGCCACGGCGTCTTGGGTCATGCCCGCTTTGGCGCGAGCCTCGAGCATTTGCCCAGCCAACGCGTACTCAAGCTGAAGACTGTCGTATTCCTCGGCGAAGTCCGGGCGCTTGCTTGCGGATGCAAGGAACTCGGCGTGGTTATGAGGAACGGGTTTGTATTTCAGGTCAGCCATGCTGCACCTCCTTAAGGCGTCTGCGAGCGAGCTTCAAGTCGCTGTCAGGGGTTTGCTGCGTCTTCTTGATGAATGCGTGCAAGACAAGCACTCGCTTTCCAACCAGATAGCAGTAGAACGCTCGACCAATGCCGGTGCGACCACGTGGCCGAAGCTCGAACAGGCCATCGCCGAAGGCGCGCGAGTGTGGCAATCGAAGGCTTGGCCCGTATTCGGCCAGAAGTTCAACCAGACGGGCGTAGTCAGCGAGCACATCCACGGGCCACTCCAGGATCTCGGCGCGCACCCGTTCGTGGAAGTAGTCGATCTGGTATGTCATGCCGGATGTTAGCAAGCGCGCTAACCGCTCGCAAGGTGAACCCTATGACGCCGAACGTAGAGGTGACTATGCCATGGCGTCGACGTCAGCAAGCCGCTCCTGGCGGAAAGCATCCGTTCCGATCAACGCGATTCATCTGACGGCAGAGGCATCGCATCGTTCGCAGACGGTGCCTGCGGCAGTCTCTCTGGCGAAGGCCGATCGGGCCTTCGCCAGTGGGTTTGCGCTGATTCGCAGTGAGTTGATTCGCCGACAGCTTCAGTCCAGATCGAACCGATCCGCGTTCATCACCTTCGTCCATGCGGCGACGAAGTCGTGGACGAACTTCTCCTTGCTGTCGTCCTGCGCGTAGAACTCGGCGTAGGCGCGCAGCACCGAGTTCGAGCCGAATACCAGATCGACGCGGGTTGCCGTCCATTTGCGTGCGCCGCTCTTGCGCTCGCGGATTTCGTAGAGATTTTTGCCCACCGGCGTCCAGATGTACGCCATGTCGGTCAGCCCGACGAAGAAGTCGTTGCTGAGCACGCCGGTGCGATCGGTGAACACGCCATGCGTGGTGCCGGCGTGGTTGGTGCCGAGCATGCGCAGGCCGCCGATGAGCACGGTCATTTCCGGCGCGCTCAGTCCGAGCAGCTGCGCGCGGTCGAGCAGCAGTTCCTCGGCGCTGACGGCGTAGTCCTTGCTGAGCCAGTTGCGGAAGCCATCGGCAACGGGTTCGAGCACGGCGAATGACGCGACGTCGGTCATCTCTGGCGTGGCGTCGCCACGGCCCGGCGCGAACGGCACGCTGACGGCGAATCCCGCCGCACTGGCTGCCTGCTCGATGCCGACATTGCCGGCGAGAACGATCACGTCGGCGACGCTGGCGCCGCTGCCCGCGGCAATGCCTTCGAGAACGCCGAGCACGCGCGCCAGACGCGCCGGTTCATTGCCTTCCCAGTCCTTCTGGGGCGCTAGGCGGATGCGCGCGCCGTTGGCGCCGCCGCGCCTGTCCGATCCACGGAAGGTGCGCGCGCTGTCCCAGGCCGTCGCCACCAGATCGCCGATGGCCAGGCCGCTGGCGGCGATCTGTGCCTTGAGCGCCGCGATGTCGTAGTCCTTGCGGCCGGCCGGTACCGGGTCCTGCCAGATCAGTTCTTCCTGCGGCACGTCCGGGCCGAGGTAGCGCGCCTTTGGCCCCATGTCGCGGTGCGTCAGCTTGAACCAGGCGCGGGCGAAGACTTCCGAGAAGTACGCCGGGTCCTGGTGGAAGCGCTCGGAGATCGCCCGGTACGCCGGGTCCATCTTCATCGCCATGTCGGCGTCGGTCATGATCGGGTTGTAGCGGATCGACGGGTCTTCGACATCGACCGGCTTGTCCTCTTCGGCGATGCTCACCGGTTCCCACTGCCAGGCGCCGGCCGGGCTCTTGCGCAGTTCCCAGTCGTGCTTGAGCAGCATGTCGAAGTAGCCGCCGTCCCACTGCGTCGGATGCGTCGTCCACGCGCCTTCGATGCCGCTGGTGACAGTGTTTCGGCCGATACCGCGGCCGCTGTGGTTGTTCCAGCCCAGCCCCTGTTCGTGCACGTCGGCGGCTTCGGGCGCCGGGCCCAGATTGGCGGCGTCGCCATTGCCGTGGCACTTGCCGACGGTGTGACCGCCAGCCGTCAACGCGACGGTTTCCTCGTCGTTCATCGCCATGCGCGCGAAGGTCTCGCGCACGTCGCGAGCGGTCCGCAGCGGGTTGGGCTGGCCGTCGACGCCCTCGGGGTTCACGTAGATCAGCCCCATCATCACCGCGGCGAGCGGGTTTTCCAGATCGCGCTCGCCGGAGTAGCGGCTGTTCTCACTGCCGCTCGGGGCCAGCCATTCCTTCTCGGAACCCCAGTAAATGTCCTTTTCCGGGTGCCAGATGTCTTCACGACCAAAAGCGAAGCCGAAGGTCTTCAGCCCCATCGACTCGTAGGCCATGGTGCCGGCGAGGATGATCAGGTCGGCCCAGCTCAGCTGGTTGCCATACTTTTTCTTGATCGGCCAGAGCAGGCGCCGCGCCTTGTCGAGGTTCACGTTGTCGGGCCAGGAGTTGAGCGGCGCGAAACGCTGGTTGCCGCGGCCGCCGCCGCCCCGGCCGTCGGCGATGCGGTAGGTGCCCGCCGAATGCCAGGCCATGCGGATCATCAGCCCGCCGTAGTGCCCCCAGTCGGCCGGCCACCAGTCCTGGCTGTCGGTCATCAGGGCGCGCAGGTCTTTCTTCAACGCGTCGACGTCGAGTTTTTTCAACTCCTGGCGGTAGTTGAATTCAGCGCCCAGCGGACTGGTCTTCCGGTCGTGCTGGTGCAGGATGTCGAGATTCAGGGCCTTCGGCCACCATGGCATGGTGGCCGAAGCGGCCGAGGTGGCGGCACCGTGCATGACCGGACACTTGCCGGCTGTACTTGCGTTTGGGTTGTCCATGGTTCTGCTCTCCGTGGGGTGGGACGTCGATGGAAACGGCAAACCCAGTATTGGCGAGAGCAGTCGCGCACGCAAATTGATTGACTGAATGCTGTCTATAGGTCGCCACTATCGGGCGATCGTGGCATCGGCAGGATGTCCGGTCAGTGCGCATGCGCACTGACTGCGGGACCTCTGGCGGCTGGCCGGCATCGCTCAGCAGTTGCAACGCCGGCGCGCCGGGAGTGGTTGTGCTCAGAGGGCGATGCCAAGCCCCCAGGACGACAGGTCGATTTCCTCGCAGTTAGGGCCCGGGCCAAGCCGGTCGGCAACAAGAAAATCGCCGGCGCCAAGGGAGAGCAGCGGATGGTGCCAGACGCCGCTGCGGAAATTGATTCCCTGGCAGCCATTGCTGACGAAGACCCGCAAGCTCTCCGCGGCCTGACGGGCTGATCCCGGTGCCTGTTCGGCGACGACGACGACGAAAGCCTGTCCGTTCAATGGCATGAAAGCCTGCGAGCCGCGCGGGTGGCGCTCCAGACAGCTCAGCGTCAATGGCGTCCGCTGCGCGTTGGCGCGAAAGATACTCAGCGCCAGCCGTCCGTCCGTGTCGGCTTCAAGTTGTGCAAGGTCGCTAAAGCGCTGGCTGCTGCCCGCGTTGATTGCGTAGCTTGCGTGGCCGCTGCATTCGATCACCTGGCCGAATGGTGCGAAGGCTTTGGCACACAGAGGCAGCGCCGGCAGCAACTGTAGTTTGTCGCTGCTCATCTTCGCGCGACCTCGCCCCAAAGACGTAGCCGTGAGACGCCGCCATCGGGATGCAGGTTGAGCCGGACATGGGTGACGTGGCCCAGCGCGGCCACGTCATCGCGGAAAACATGAATATGGTCGGCCTGCAATTTCATTTCCGGCAGCAGCGTTGGCCAGAACTGCGCCTGCGCGACCAGCGCCTGCTCGCTCTGGCCGGGCGCGTGGCCGGCCTGCAACGAGCAGCGGTCGGGGAAATTGCCCTTGAAGTGCGCGGTGTCGATCTCGATACGGCGGATCGTTCCGGGCTGGCCGAGCGCGATGATGCACCAGTCGAAGCCGGGTTCGCGACGGCGCCGGGTTTCCCAGCCCTCGCCTATGTCGGCGCCGCGGCCGGGCAGCAGCAGGTTGCTGGCAGCGCCGAAATGCGCGTCGTTCCAGGCGACCGGATAGCCACCGTTCAGGGCGGCAGCAAGATCGACCAGACCGTCGCCGGCCAGCGTCGGCGCGCCGGCCGGACGGCCATAGACGCGTAGCCGTGCAACGCCGCCGTCGGGGAGGATGTTTAGGCGGACGTGGCTGATACAGAGCGGGCTGGCGAGCGCGATCAGGTGGTGCTGGTTGCCGCCGAGCGGCGTCGGCGGCAGCAGCGGCAGCCAGCTCTCGGCCAGCGCCGGGTCGCGGCCTTCGGGGCAGCCATCGAGCGCGGCGGCCGGCGGGTAATTGCCGGTGAAGAAGCTGGTGTCGATATCGACGCCGGCAAGGCAAGCGGGCCGCGCCAGCCGGACGACGCACCAGTCGTGCCCGGGACCGCGCTTGCGCCGCGATTCCCAGCCGTCCATCCACTTGCCGTTGGCGTCGTACTTGCCGGGAACGAAGATCGCCGGCTGCGGCTGCAGCAGGCGTGCCATCGGTGCGAAGAAATCATCGGAACAGGCGACGGTTTCGGCGCCCAGACGCGGGTCGGCGAGGTTGATCTGTTGCGCGGCCCAGGCCGGCAGTTCGGCAGCAGGCGCCGTAAGAATCGCGGATTGATCCATGGTGCACTCAGTTGATCGAGCCGATGAAGCTGGCGAGTTCTGGGGTCTGCGGGTTGGCGAACAGCGTCTGCGGATCGCCGGACTCGTGGATGCGGCCCTGGTACATGAACACCAGCTTGTCGCCAACCTCGCGCGCGAAGCGCATCTCGTGCGTCACCATGATCAGCGTGATGCCTTCGGCGGCGAGATTCCTGACCACCGCCAGCACCTCATTGACCAGTTCCGGGTCGAGCGCCGAGGTGATCTCGTCGCAGAGCAGCACGCGCGGCTGCATGGCAAGCGCGCGGGCGATGGCGACGCGCTGCTGCTGGCCGCCGGAAAGCTGGTCCGGGTAGGCATCGAACTTGTCCTGCAGGCCGACCTTGAGCAGCATCGCCTTGGCCAGATCGACCGCGTCCTGCTCGGGCATCTTCTTGACGATGCGGGTGGCGAGCATGACGTTCTGGCCGGCGCTCAGGTGCGGAAACAGGTTGAATTGCTGGAAGACCATGCCCACCTTCTGGCGCAGCGCGCGCAGATCGGTTTCGTGCGGATGGATGCGTTCGCCGTCGACCTCGATGCGCCCCTCGTCGAAGCTCTCCAGACCGTTGATCGTGCGCAGCAGCGTGCTCTTGCCCGAACCGCTGCGACCGATCAGCGCGATCACCTGGCCTTCCTCGATGTCGAGGTCGATGCCTTTCAGGACGTGATTGCTGCCGAAATGCTTGTGCAGGGCGTCAATGTGCACGAGAGCCATGGATTTTCCTTTCGAGAACTCGGGAATACGCGGAAAGCGGGTAGCACAGGGCGAAATAGCCGAGCGCCACGAGGCCGAAGACGAGGAAGGGCTGGAAGGTCGCGTTGGCCAGCATCGACCCGGTCTTGGTCAGTTCGACAAAGCCGATGATCGAGGTCACCGCCGTGCCCTTGACCACCTGCACCGAGAAGCCGACCGTCGGCGCGATGGCGATGCGCAGCGCCTGCGGCAGGATGACGTGGCGCATCTGCTCGACGTGCGTCAGCGCCAGGCTGGCCGACGCCTCCCACTGGCCTTTCGGCACCGATTCGACGCAGCCGCGCCAGATTTCACCAAGGTAGGCGCTGGTGAACAGCGTCAGCCCGAGCGCGGCGGCGATCCACGGCGAGACTTCCAGGCCGATCAGGCTGCCGCCGAAGAAGATGATGAACAGCTGCATGAGCAGCGGCGTTCCCTGAAACACCTCGATGTAGGCCTGCGCCAGCCGGCGCGGCAGCGGGTTCTTGGCGATGCGCGCGAAGAGCAGGATCAGCCCGGCGATACCACCAAGCACGAAAGCCGTCAGCGACAGCCCCAGCGTCCACGCGGCGCCTTCGAGCAGGTTGCGGATGATCGCCGAGAGAGCGATTTCGTTCATCTTGCCCTCCTGCCGAGCAGGCGCAGGCCGGCCTGTGTCAGCAACTGGCGGACGGCGACGGCAAGCACGAAATAGATCACGGTGACGATGAAGTAGGTTTCGAAGGCGCGGAAGTTGCGCGACTGGATGAAATTGGCGGCGAAGGTCAGTTCCTCGGCGGCGATCTGCGAGCAGACCGAGGTGCCGAGCATGACGATCACCATCTGGCTGCAGATCGCCGGCCAGACCTTGGCCAGCGCCGGCGGCAGGACGACATGGCGGAATATCTGTGGCCGCGTCATCGCCAGCGATTCCGCCGCCTCGATCTGGCCGCGCGGCGTCGCCTCGATGCCGGCGCGGACGATCTCGGTGGTGTAAGCGCCGAGGTTGATGATGACGGCGAGGATTGCCGCCTGCCACTCATCGAGCCTGAAGCCGAGCGAGGGAAGCCCGAAATAGATGAAGAACAGCTGGATCAGGAAGGGCGTATTGCGGATCAGTTCGACATAGACGGCAAAGATGCGGTCGAAGGGTTTGATCTGCCAGGCGCGGCTGACCGCGCCGAGGATACCGATGCCCAGGCCGGCGACCGCACCGACGGTAGTCAGCAGCAGGGTGTGGGCTGTCCCCGCCAGCAGTACGCTGCTGTAATCGAAGACAGCGACAAAGTCGAATTGGTAACTCATCGGAATCCCGGCGCGTGTCGATTAAAGGTTGGCGGGCAGCGGAACCTGCAACCAGCGCAGCGACATCTGGCTCAGGCGGCCGTCCTTCTTGGCCTTGGCGATGATTTCGTTAACCTTCGCCTGCATCGCCGCCTCGCCCTTGGCGACGCCGACGTAACAGGGGGTGTCCTCGACGGGGAACTTGGCCGACAGGCGGCGCAGCTTGGTCATCGCGTTGACCGAGTTGGCAACGATGTTGCCGAGCGTCACCAACTGCACCTGACCGGTGAGGTAGGAAGAGATCGTCGCGTTGTTGTCCTCGAAGCGCTTGATCACGGTGCTGGCCGGCGCCAGTTTGGTCAGCGCCAGATCCTCGGTCGAGCCGCGGGTGACGCCGACCACCTTGCCAGCGAGGTCGGCCGGCTGGGCGATCCTGGCGTCTTCCGGACCGAAGACGCTCTTCACGAAGGGCACGTAGGGCGCGGAGAAGTCGATCACCTTCTCGCGTTCGGCATTCTTGCCCAGGCTGGAGATGACCAGATCGGCCTTGCCGGTGGTCAGGTAGGGAATGCGGTTGGTGCTGGTGACCGGAATCAGTTCGACCTTGACCTTGAGTTCGTGGGCAATCAGGTTGGCCATGTCGATATCGTAGCCCTGCAACTTGAGGTCGCCGCCGAGCGAGCCGAATGGCGGGAAATCCTGGGGAATGGCGATGCGCACGACGCCGCTCTTTTCGACGTTGCTCAGCGTGTCGGCGTGAGCCAGGCCGAGGCCGGAAGCCAGAACGGTGGCGGCGAGAAGCGTTTTGAGGAATTGACGTTTTTGCATGGTGCGACTCCTGGACGGGCAATTACGGTTGAAGGAAGCGGATGCCGACCCGGCCGGCGGCCGAGAGCAGGTGCTGCTGCATGGCCTTGCGCGCGGCGGCGGCGTTGCCGGCGGCGACGGCGGCGAGAATCACGTTGTGTTCGTCGGCCGGTTGCCAGATATGGCTGCGATCGGCGAAAGGCAGGCGCAGGCTGTAGGCCAGCTGGGCCTGGAAGTGCCGGGTCATTGCCGCCAGCGCCGGGTTGCCGGAAAACTCGGCCAGCGCCAAGTGGAAGCGCAGGTCGCACTCGGCGGCGGTGACGAGGTCGCTGGCCCTGAGCGCACGTTGCATCTCGGCCATGCACTCGCGCAGGGCATCGAGGCCTTCGGCATTGCGCTGGCGCGCGGCCAGCGCGGTATTGGCCGGTTCGATGACGAAGCGCATCTGGAAAATGGCGTCCGGTGGCATCGCGCTCGGGCCGGCCGGCAGGTCGGCCACCTTGACCTGGCTGCCGGCAGTGACGAACACCCCCTTGCCGGGCGCCGAACGCAACAGGCCGAGCGCTTCGAGCGTGGAGATCGCTTCGCGCAGCGAGGCTCGGCTGATGCCGAGGCTTTCAGCCAGCTCGCGCTGGCCGGGAAGCGCCGTGCCGGTGGCATAGTGACCCTCGAGAATGCGACGTTGCAGGGTTTGGGCGGCGATGTTGGAAACGCTGGGCATGGTATTTAACAGTTCAGACCGGTCAGACCAGATGAGGACTGTTTAGCGGTTTTCGTGCCAGGGTTGTTTTTGGTGTGGGTTGCTGTCTAACGATATGACTTTTATAGACTTTTGTCTGTCTCGTTGGGAACTGTCGCGATGTCGGCAATGCCCCAATCTGGGGAGTGGAGGCGACAACAGATGCCATGACGGTGCATGCTGCGGCTGGCAGACCCGGTGTGTGCAATCCCCGTAGAGGACCGCGGCAAGCCGCCGGTTCGATCTCTCCCGGCGAGTGATGACACGCCTCCGCGCCCCGTTCACCAGCGTTCTATCGCCGCCGCCAACGCCTCCCGATAATCCGGGTCATGACGACATCGACCTGGATCAACCGCGGTTTCACCGCACCTTTCACCGCCACCGGAATCAGCGCGCTGGTGCCGCCGCCGCCGTGGCACTACGCCGGCTGGCTGCTCAACGTCGCTTTCTCGTTTGCGCCTGAGTGCGCCTGGCCGCTGCTGCCGCCTGCGCTCGGCCGGGTAGTCGGCCGCGGCTGCGTACACTTCGCCGACTGGCAGGCATGTACCGACGGCCACGAACTGCTCGATCCGGTTCTTGCGCAATACCGCGAGACGATCGTCGTGCTCGAGATCGAGCGCCCGGACGGCAGCCATTGCATGTATTGCCCGGCGATCTGGGTCGATCAGGACATCTCCTTGCTGCGCGGCCTGCTGCAGGGCTGGCCGAAGAAGATCGGCAGCACATATCTCACGCGCAGCCTGCCGCTGGCGCATCCGGCGGCAGCGCCGCTGCGCGTCGGAACGCGGCTCGGCGCCAGCCTTGCGGTGAAAGAACGGCGACTGATCGACGCGCAGGCGACGCTCTCGGGAGAGAATGGCAAGCCGCTCGGCTTCCTGTCGCTGCCGACGCTCGGTGCCGTCGGCTGGGCCGACCTGCGCCGGCCGCAGCAGATGCCCGAGCCGCTGCTCGTGCGGCCCGACATCCGCGACCGAGTGCACAGCGACTGGCACGCGGCGACGGCGACGCTGCAGCTCCATCCGCATCCGGGCGAAGATATCGGCTGCCTCGGCGACATCGAGGCGGGCGAGGCCTCGGCCGGCTGGGTGGGGATCACCGTCGCCGGCGCGCGGGACGCTGACGGATAAACACCCGCTGCACGCATTGGCCGGCAGCGACGGCAGGCGAGAGGGAATTCGCGGCGACACCATCCAGGGCGACACCATGCAGCAGCCATCGACAAGCCTCGAAGCTGGCGCCTTGCCGCGTTCGCCATTGCGCTCGCAGGTCCGGCGCTGGTCGCTGCCGGCGCTCGAACAGGTGCATCACCGCCGTCCGGGGCAGGAGTGGATTCCGCACTGGCACGGCGAATGGTCGATCGGCGCGATCGTGCACGGCGAGTGCCTGTGCAGCATCGCCGGGGCGCCGATCCGCGCCGTCGCCGGCGATGTTCTCGCCATCGCACCGCAGACCGTGCATACCGGCGCGCTGACGCCAGCCGGTGGTGTCGGCGAGGTCTTCGTCGTCATGCTCTATGTCGCCGACGCGTGGTTCGCCGCGAACGATCTGTTGCCGCCCCTTGCGAGCGGCTTCCGGCATCTGCCGGCTTTGGCCGCGGCCGCGGCCAATCTGTCGTCGCTGGCCGAGGTGGAACTCTGGTTGTGCCGCGCCTTGCCGGCGATCGCCGAGCACTCGCCCGCCGCGGCGCCGACGCGCGCACCGACGCCGGCGGCGCGACAGATACTCGCTGCGCTGCAGTCGGCCGTCGACGCCGGCCCGCTGTCGATCGGCGAACTCGCCGCACACTGCGCCATCAGCCGCGAGCGCCTGCATCGCGTCATCCGCCGCTGGACCGGCATGAGTCCGAGCGCCTACCTGCGCGCGCTGCGCGTGCACAAGGCGCGCGAGATGCTGTTCGCCGGCGATTCGCTGGCGACCATCGCGGCGGTCTGCGGCTTTGCCGATCAGGCGCATTTCACGCGCGCCTTCCGCCAGTCCTTCGGCTACACGCCGGGCGATCTGCTCGCCGCGGCGCGCTGAAGCCGGATGGAGGCGAAGCCAGCGGTAAACGTTAAACGGGGGCGGTAGCCCCCGTTGTTCTCTCGCGCTCTGCGGCCTTGCCAGAACTTTGCGCGCTGCCGTCAGACGCGGAATTTGTCCATCAGCACCTGCAGATTCTGGGCGAGGCCGCGCAGTTTCTCCGTTTCGGCCCGCGTTTCCTGGATTGACGCATCCGAACTCTCGGTCATCTCATGAATGCGTTCGATATTGCGGGCGATTTCGTGACTGCTCGTCGACTGCTCGGCGGTTGCCGAGGCGATCGAAGTCAGTGCGTTTTCGACCGCCAGGCCGCTCTGCTCGATGTGCTCGATTGATCCGGAAACGGCTCTCGATTTCTCGACGCCGCGGTTAACCTGCTGCACGGCGGTTTCCATGCTGCTGACGGCGGCCTGGGTTGCTTCCTGAATCAGCTGGATCATGCTGCCGATCTCAATCGTCGAGGTGGCGGTACGTTCGGCGAGTTTCCTGACTTCGTCGGCGACGACAGCAAAGCCCCTGCCCTGTTCGCCCGCCCGTGCCGCCTCGATCGCCGCATTCAGTGCCAGCAGGTTGGTCTGATCGGCAATTTCCTTGATCACGCCGACGATGTTGTTGATTTCCAGCGACCGACTGTCCATTCCCTTGAGCACGGTCCCCAGTTGCTCGACGGTCTGCGCGATCAGCGCAATTTCCGCGGAGCTTTCGCGCACGTCGACGACGAGTCGTTGCGAAATGCGGCTGGATTCTTGGGTCAGTTTTTCGGCGTTACGCGCCGACTCGGCGATTTGACTGACGCTTGCCGTCATTTCCTCAACCGCTGCCGCAGTGGCGCTGGCAAAGCTCGCCTGTTGTTTGGAACCCGTGCTGATCTGCTCGGTTTCCTTGCCGAGCAGATCAATCCCGTCGAGCAGTTGTACCGAATTGCCTTTGACGTCGGCAACCATGCCGCGCAAGGTTGCCAGAAAGCGGTTGAAAGAATCCTTGGTCTGGCCGACTTCGTCCTTGCTGTCGACGATGAGGCTGGCGGTCAGGTCGCCGCTTCCCTTTGACATGTTGTGCATGGCATCGCGCAGCAGCGTCATCCCGCTCAGCATTCGCGAGACACCGAACGAAGTGACGAAGAAGCCCAGGACGAGGCCGATCGCCATGAGTGTGAGCATGCCGTACAACAGGCGACTGATCGCGGCGGTAGCCTTTGCTTCCGGAACAACGACGCCAAGCAGCCAGCCGGTCTTGCCAACGGGGAAAAGCGCGGTCAAGGCCGTTTCTCCCGCGAGCGCAGCGCGGCTGATGCTGCCGTCCTTGGCGGCGCTCGCCAGATCAAAGCCGGGCAATACGTCGGCGATTTTTTTCAGTCCCGAATCCTTCTCCGGGTGGGCGATGACCTGGCCGTCCTGGGTGATCAGGAATGCGTAGCCATCGCCGGGAAGCTTGGAGGCGACGATCTCGTCGACCACCCGCTTCAGCGTCACATCGCCGCCGGCGATTGCCAGCACATTGCCCTGGTCGCGTAGTGCCTTGGCAAAAGTGATGACTGGCTGCTTTGTTGCCGCGTCGATGTAAGGCGGCGAAGCGATGGCGTCCGCCGCTGCCGCTGCCGCGACATACCACGGTCGTACTGTCGGGTCGTAGCCGGGCGGGACAGGCGTGGCTTGCGAAAACTGGGTCATCGTCTTGTCAGGCTGGCCGATGTACATGTCGTCGAAGCCACCAGCATCCTTTGCCTGGTCGAGAACGGGTTTGAGCTCGCTTTTCCCGAAACGCTCGAGCGTCGATCCGACGATCGCCTGACGGGACGACACCCATTCCGTAACGAAACTCACCTTCGCAGCCGCCGCCAGATTGATCTGGTCATTGATCGACTCGCTCAATGCCTCCTTCAGCTTCCAGTAGGCGACCCCACAGAGCAGTGACGACACGAGAGCGATCACGATGAGGACAAACGCGATCATTCTGACTTTCAGCGAACCAAGCATCTGAATTTCCTTTCATGCCTATCCAACGCCAGAGATGTCCTGCTCTTCCTCCACCTGTGCTGCAAGTGTTTCCGATTTTACGGTACGGAGTTTACGTTCTGAAGAATTGTTAAGCTCGCCCACGCCCGCAGCGCTGTCTGAAGCTCCGCCGCCCCTACGCAATTCGCCGTATTCCCCGGTTTCGCCCCCGTCCGTACTCTGGCATCCGCGCTGCACCTATTGCGGACGGACTTTTCATGACCAGATCAACCACGCTTTTCCTGCTAGCCGTTCTCGCACTTACCGCCTCGCTGCCGGCGCAGGCGGCGCTCGACGCGACGCAGGTTCGCGCGCTTGCGGCCGAGGATTCGAGCGACAAGGTCGTCGCCATCCGCCAGCTGACGCAGACCGCCGACCCTGATGCCCTGCGCGTACTCAAGGCGATGTCGGAAGACAATCTCTACCTCGCCGGCGAGCGCGCGGTGATCATCGACGGCGAGCGCGCCTTCGACGCAGCCAGCGGCGAGGCGATCAAGATGCCGGCGTCGCCAGAATCGGTGACGGTGAATAACCGCATCCGCGGCGAACTCGCCGGCGCGCTGGCGGCGCTGAAACTCTTCGACGCCGAGCGCGACGTGCGCTTCGCCTCGGCGCAGAAGCTGCAAAGCAAGGTCTCGGCCGACATGGCGCCGCTGCTGGCGCGCGCCTTGGAAAAGGAGAGCGACGGCGAAATCCGCGCGCTGCTCACCCTGGCGCACGCGCAGGCCAGCCTTGGCAACGCCGACCCGGCGGTGCGCCTCGGCGCCGTGCGCGCTCTGGCCGAAACCACCTCGCCGGCGATCAAGGCGGTGCTGCTGCCGCTCACCGAAAAGGCCGGCGAACCCGACGACCGCGTGCGCTACGAAGCGATCGCCGCGGTGAAGTCGATCGACGGACGGCTGGCGCTCGCCGAAAACGCCGGCCGCATCTTTTCCGGCCTGTCGCTCGGCAGCATCCTGCTGCTCGCTGCGCTCGGGCTGGCGATCACCTACGGCGTCATGGGCGTGATCAACATGGCGCACGGCGAATTGCTGATGATCGGCGCCTACTCGACCTACGCTGTGCAGACGCTGTTCCGCAACTACTTTCCAGAGGCCATCGACTGGTATCTGCCGGCGGCGATCCCGGTCGCTTTCTTCGTCGCCGCCGCCGTCGGCGTGCTGATGGAGCGCACGGTCATCCGCTGGCTGTACGGACGCACGCTGGAAACGCTGCTCGCCACCTGGGGCATCTCGCTGGTGCTGATCCAGGCGGCGCGCGTGCTCTTCGGCGCGCAGAACGTCGAGGTTGCCAACCCGAGCTGGATGTCGGGCGGCATCGAACTGCTGCCCAACCTGATGCTGCCGTGGAACCGCATCGTCATCGTCGGCTTCGCGCTGTTCGTGCTGCTCTTGGTGTGGGGGCTGATGAACAAGACGCGGCTCGGCATGTTCGTGCGCGCCGTGACACAGAACCGTGCCATGGCCGGCTGTGTCGGCGTGCCGACGGCGCGCATCGACACGCTTGCCTTCGCGCTCGGCGCCGGCATCGCCGGCCTGGGCGGCGTCGCGCTGTCGCAGATTTCCAACGTCGGCCCGGACATGGGGCAGGGCTACATCGTCGATTCGTTCATGGTCGTCGTCCTCGGCGGCGTCGGTCAGCTCGCCGGCACGGTGTGGGCGGCGCTGGGCTTGGGCATCGTTTCCAAGCTGCTCGAAGGCTGGGTCGGCGCGGTGATCGCCAAGATCGCCGTTCTCGTCTTCATCATCGTCTTCATCCAGAAGCGTCCGCAGGGCATCTTCGCCCTCAAGGGCCGCTTCGTCGATAACTGAGAACAGCCATGCGTACCCCGCTTTCCGTCCGCTTCCTCTCGGCGCTCGACACCAAAGGCTGGCTGGTGCTCGGCGTCTTCCTGACGCTCACGCTGCTCGTCGTGCCGCTGCTCAACCTCGCCGTTCCCGAAGACTCGGCCTTCCACGTCTCGGCCTACTTCATCACGCTGATCGGCAAGATCATGTGCTACGCGCTGGTGGCGGTGGCGATGGATCTGATCTGGGGCTTCGGCGGCATCCTCTCGCTCGGCCACGGGCTGTTCTTCGCGCTCGGCGGCTACGCCTTCGGCATGTACCTGATGCGCCAGATCGGCCGCGATGGCAGCTACGGCGCCGATCTGCCCGACTTCATGATCTTCCTCGACTGGAAGGAGCTGCCCTGGTTCTGGTTCGGCAGCGACAGCTTCGGCTGGGCCATGCTGCTGGTTGTGCTGGTGCCGGCGCTGGTGGCTTTCGTCTTCGGCTACTTCGCCTTCCGCTCGCGCATCAAGGGCGTCTATTTCTCGATCATCACGCAGGCGCTCACTTACGCGGCGATGCTGCTCTTCTTCCGCAACGAAACGGGCTTTGGCGGCAACAACGGCTTCACCGACTTCAAGCGCATCCTCGGCTATTCGATCACCGCGCCGGAAACGCGGCTGGTGCTCTTCGGCCTCACTGCGCTGGCGCTGGCGGCGACGCTGGTGTTCGCCGCCTGGCTGGTCAAGTCGAAGTTCGGCCGCGTGCTGACGGCGATCCGCGACGCCGAATCGCGCGTCATGTTCATCGGCTACAACCCGCTCTGGTACAAGCTGACCATCTGGGTGATCTCGGCCGTGCTCTGCGGCATCGCCGGCGCGCTCTACGTGCCGCAGGTCGGCATCATCAACCCGGGCGAAATGTCGACGGCCAACTCGATCGAGATCGCCATCTGGGTCGCGGTCGGCGGCCGCGGCACGCTGATCGGCCCGGTGATTGGTGCCTTCGTCGTCAATCTGGCGAAGAGCTGGTTTACCGTCAGCTTCCCCGAATACTGGCTGTTCTTCTTGGGCTTGCTGTTCATCATCGTCACGCTGTTCCTGCCGCAGGGGCTGGTCGGACTGTGGAAGAAATTTGCCGCACGCAAAGGAGTCGCCGCATGAGTCCGCTTTCCGCCAGCAAGGATCTGCTCGACGGCCGCCCCGAAGGCAGCGACGGCATCGATCAGCTCGGCCACGTCGTCACCGGCGAACTCGATCTGTCGCACGGCGTCGCGCTCTACCTCGAGGACATCACCGTCAGCTTCGACGGTTTCAAGGCGCTGAACAATCTCAATCTGGCGATCGACGCCGGCGAACTGCGCTGCATCATCGGCCCCAACGGCGCCGGCAAGACGACGATGATGGACGTCATCACCGGCAAGACGCGCCCCGATTCGGGCAAGGCTTTCTTCGGCCAGAGCATCGACCTCACGCGTTTGTCCGAACCCGAGATCGCCCACGCCGGCATCGGCCGCAAGTTCCAGAAGCCGACGATCTTCGAGCAGCACAGTGTTTTCGAGAACCTCGAACTGGCGATGAAGACCGACAAGCGCGTCTGGAAAAGCCTGCTCGCCTGGCTTTCCGGCGAGCAGCGCGACCGCATCGCCGACACGCTGAAGCTGATCCGGCTGAACGGCGAGGCCGACCGCCCGGCCGGGCTGCTCTCGCACGGGCAGAAGCAGTGGCTGGAGATCGGCATGCTGCTGATGCAGGAACCGAAGCTGCTGCTGCTCGACGAGCCCGTCGCCGGCATGACCGACGACGAGACGATGCGCACCGCTGAACTGTTTGTCTCGCTCGCCGGCAAGCACTCGCTGGTCGTCGTCGAGCACGACATGGCTTTCGTCGAACGCCTCGGCGGCAAGGTCACCGTGCTGCACGAAGGATCGGTGCTCGCCGAAGGCGACCTCGCCACGGTGCAGAACGACCCGCGCGTCATCGAAGTCTATCTCGGCCGCTGACAGCGCAGGCCCCGCAGAAACCCAGCCGACATCCAGGAAAACAGCATGCTCAGCGTCGATAACCTCCATCAGGCCTATGGCGGCAGCCACATCCTGCGCGGCCTCTCCTTCGAAGTCGAAACTGGCAAGGTCACCACGCTGCTCGGGCGCAACGGCGTCGGCAAGACGACGCTGCTCAAATCGCTGATGGGGCTGGTCAAGACGAAATCGGGCAGCATCACGCTCAATGGCCAGGACATCACGCACGCGCCGCCGCACCTGCGCGTCGCCGCCGGCATCGGCTACGTGCCGCAAGGGCGCGAAATCTTTCCACGCCTGACCGTCGAGGAAAACCTGCTCATGGGGCTGGCGACCAAGCCGGGCAAGACGCCGATTCCGCCGCGCATCTTCGAGATGTTCCCGGTGCTGAAGCAGATGCTGCACCGGCGCGGCGGCGACCTTTCCGGCGGCCAGCAGCAACAGCTCGCCATCGGCCGCGCGCTGGCGATGGGGCCGAAACTGCTGATCCTCGACGAGCCGACCGAAGGCATCCAGCCGTCGATCATCAAGGACATCGAACGCGCCATCCGCATGCTGGCGCAGACCGGCGAAATGGCGATCCTGCTCGTCGAGCAGTACTACGACTTCGCCGAATCGCTCGCCGACCAGTACCTGCTCATGGAGCGCGGCGAATTCATCATGCGCGGCAAGGGCGCAAACATGCCGCAGGATGGCGTCAAGGCGGCGCTGGCGGTGTAAGCGTCGCTGCGGCCGGGCCGCCGTTCCAGCCGCCTTGCTGGCAGATTCGCCAGCCGCGAGTCAGCCGCTTTCGGCCGCTTCCGGCCATCGTTCGGTCGAAATATTTCGTCATTTCTCCGGTAAGTGACGAAATCTTTTGCAATGGGCGCGCGCGGAAAATGACATTGCTGTTCAGGAAACAGCGGATGCCGATCAGTGCCCACGCTGCAGGGGCGAACAAAACTCCGCCTGCATTGCAAATCGACCGAACGATCATGAACACGATTCAACGCAACTTCCTCGGCCTGCTGCTGGGCCTGAGCGCGCTGTGGGCCATCGCTGCGGCGGGCGATCTGGCGCGCGCGGCCAACTTCTTCGCCTGGCGCAACCTTCTCGTTCAATACTCGGGCGTGCTCGGCATGGGCATGATGAGCGTGGCGATGATCCTTGCCATCCGCCCGGCGTGGGTCGAAAGCCATCTCGGCGGTCTCGACAAGATGTACCGGCTGCACAAGTGGCTGGGCATCGCCGGCCTGACGCTGGCCGTCTGCCACTGGCTATCGGCCAAAGGACCGAAGTGGCTGGTTGGCTGGGGCTGGCTCGAGCGCCCGGTGCGCGGCCGGCCGCCCGAACAGAGCGTCGAACTCTTCCGCTTCTTCCAGAGCCAGCGCGGGCTGGCCGAACAGATCGGCGAATGGGCGTTCTACGTGGCGGTTGTGCTCATCGCCATCGCGCTGATCAAGCGCTTTCCCTATCGCGGGTTTTTCCAGACGCACCGCTGGCTGGCGGCGATCTATCTGCTGCTGGCGGCGCATGCGCTGATGCTGCTGAACTTTGCCTACTGGGCGTCGCCGCTTGGCATCGTCAGCGGGCTGATGCTCGGCGCCGGCTGCGTCGGTGCGGTGTTCAGCCTGTCGCGGCAGATCGGCACCGGACGCAAGGTGGCGGGAACGGTCGACAAGGTCGAGCAGCTTGCCGGCGTTGGCGTCACGGCCATCGACATCAAGCTCGACGAGCCGTGGGCGGGGCACCAGGCCGGGCAGTTTGCTTTTCTCAGCATGCACGCTGACGAGGGCGCGCATCCCTTCACCATCGCCTCGGCCTGGCAGGGCGACGGCCGGCTGCGCTTTCTCGTCAAGGCGCTCGGCGACTACACGCGCACGCTGGCGGCGCGCCTGCAGCCGGGCGACGCGGTCAGCGTCGAAGGGCCTTACGGACGTTTCAATTTCGCCGGCACGGCGCAGCGGCAGATCTGGATCGGCGGCGGCATCGGCATCGCGCCCTTCGTCGCGCGCATGCAGGCGCTGGCCAAGGAGCCCGATGGCCGTGACGTCGATCTCTTCCACTGCACCAGCGAAGTTGATGAACTGGCGCTGCAGCGGCTGGCAGCCGACGCGGCGGCTGCCGGTGTGCGCCTGCACGTGCTGATCGATGCGCGCGACGGTCGTCTCAGTGGCGAGCGCCTGCGCGCGGAAGTCCCCGACTGGCAGGCGGCCGATGTCTGGTTCTGCGGACCGGCGCCCTTTGGCGACGCCATGTGCCGCGATCTGCTGGCGCATGGCTTGCCGGCCGGGCGCTTTCATCAGGAGCTGTTCGCCATGCGCTGAGGGCGGCGGCGCCCGCCGCGCGCGTTCAGATATTGAAGCGCGCCAGCGAACGGTCCAGCGTTCGTGCTTCTTCCTCGAGGCGGCGCGCTTCTTCGGCAATGTCGGCAATCGCCGCACTCGCGTTGCTGGCCATCTGCGCGATGCTCTCGACCGTTTGCGCGATTTCATGCGTCGCCGCGCTTTGCTCGTGCAGTGAGGACGAAATGTCGCCGATGACTTCGCCGACCTTGACCGATTTGCCGGCGATCTCGTCGATGCTGCCGCCGGCATTGGCGGCGAGCGAAACGCCGGATTGAACGCGCTGCACCGCGTCGCCAATCGACACCAGCACCGACTCCTTGGCGCCGTGCATCTCGCCCATCATCTGTGCGATCTGGTCGGTGGCCGTCGTCGTATGTTCGGCGAGTTTGCGTACCTCGTCGGCGACCACCGCAAAGCCGCGGCCGAGTTCGCCGGCGCGGGCGGCTTCGATCGCCGCGTTGAGCGCCAGCAGGTTGGTCTGGTCGGCGATGCCCTTGATGATCTGCACCACCTGACCGGCTTCCTCGGCCTTGCGGCCGAGCGATTCGACCAGCGACGACGCCTGCTCGATGACGACGGCGATGCCGCTCATTTCCTGTTCGACCGTTTTCACCAGACGGCTGCCATCTTCTGCCGCTGCGCAGGAATCGTCGGAGAGCGCGCGCGCGTCCTGCGCGTTGTGCGTGATTTCGCTGATGGCGACGGTCATTTCTTCGGCGGCGGCGGCCATGCTGCTGGTCGATTCGCTCTGCTTGCCGGCGTCGTGCGCCATCGAGCTGGCCGAAGTGCTCAAACGGCCCGCCAGTTCGCGCAGGCTGTCGCCGGTCTTGCGCGCGAGTCCGAGGGTATGGCGCAGATCGTTCTGCATTCCCGCCACCGCGACCAGCAGCGGGCGTTTCTTCAGTTGTTCGTCAGCGAAGGGAAAGTCGAGGTGGCCGCCGGAAACGTGCGCCGCGAAAGCGGCGACGGTGACGCCGTCTTCCACCAGTCCTTTTAGCAGCAGGGCCATGTAGCAAAGCAGCGCGGTCTCGACGACGACGTAAAGCGCATGCACCAGCACGCGATAGATGCCGTCGACTTCCGGAAACAGATAAACGGCTGCGCCGCCGTATTGCAGCCAGGCGAAAGCGACGTGATGCACGGCGATCAGCGCGGCAGAGGCCACCAGCGGGCGCCAATCGCAGTAGAGCAGCAGGAAGGCGAGCAGCACGAAGATGCCAAAGTGTGCTTCGATCGCGCCGTGCGTCTGCTGGATGAGCAGGGCCGAGAAAATCATGAACGCACAGCCGACCGCGATGCGCGTCACCAGCGCGCCGCTGGCCGTTCGGCTGAGCAGCAGCGGCACGAGGAAGGCAGGCAGGCCGATCGAGATTGCCGCCAGCCAGGTATCGGTAAATCCCGCAGCAATCAGGCAGACGAGCAGATGAAAAGCCAGCGCACCGACGAGGAGCCGGTCGGCGCTGGCCCGGAATGCCGTCAAGCCGTTGCTCAGGGGAGTAGCGCCAGAAGCCATTGCGGACCTTTCTCTGTGGTGGTGGCAGGCGGGCTGGAGCACATGCCCAGCCCGTCGCGTATCGCCTGAACTTCCATTGACCACAGTTGCGCTGCCGACAGGCTCAGCCAGACGAAGAGCAGGCACCAGGGCGAGGCTTTCCTGAGCTGAGTCCGTAGTTTTGCTGTCGCCATCAGCGCTGTTCCCATGCCGAAAATCCCGGTTCAATGTCCCGCATTGTTCGCTGCGCGAACGCCTTGGCGCCGCAGCGGTGCTACGACATATTTTTGTCAGGCAGGTTCTGGAATATTTCTAAGATTTTTCTCTTCAGTCGATTTTCAGCCAGATTTCGTTGCGGCGCATGAACCACGGAACGAAGGGTGCGTTGTAGCGCGCGTAGATCGGGCTGCCGCTGCTGCGCAGGCCGGCGGCTTCGATCCCCTTGCGCAGGAGGTCGAGGTGTTCGTTGTAGTTGCTGTCGCTCCAGCGCCCCGAGTAGCGGATCACGGCAAAGCGCTGGGCCGGCGTTCCCCTGAACTTGATGCGTGCGTCGAGCGGCTCGGGCAGGGTGTCGAGCGTGAACTCCGCCGGCATCTTGAACTGGATGACGAAGCCACCTTCGCTTGCGGCCTGCGTTACCGGCGTCGTCATGGCAATGGTTTTCGGCTCGGCGCTCTGCGTCACCGGCGTGGTCATGGCGATCTGCCGCTCGCCCTTGTTCTTGCCGAAGATGTAGCCGGCGAGGATGCGAAAGCCCTGGTTGCCGGCCTCGTCGGCGTTGCCCGGAAGCGTGACTTCGGCAACCAGATACGGCGCGTAATCGCGCACCTCGAAGCTCTCGTACTGGCGGACGACGGTGTAGGTCTTTTCAGGTGGCTCTTCGGCGGCGGGCGCGGGCGTGGTGGCGGCGATCGCAAGGCCAAGCGTCGCGGCGATGGCAAGCACTAACTTCATGGGGAATTCCTTCGCGGGTGAGGTCGCTGCACGCAGACAACTGGCGCTCAGCGGGCCGGCAACAGCCAGCCAACTGGCAGGCAATAGCGGGGACAGTGCGGTGGGCAGCATCAGTGTGTGTTTCGACCGGCAATGGCGCCGCGCGTTGCATCGTTCTGCGCTCGCTGAGCAGCGATGCGTATCCGCGATCTGCGTACTCTTGCGTATTTCAATCACGCACGCCTTCCACGGATAATTGAGGGATGAATGTGTCCGTCCCACCGCCGCAACCGATGCCCGCAACGCTCAACGCTTGCTGGCAAGCCGAACTGCAGCTCGGCTTCGCGCGCCGCGGCGGGCAGACGCTGCTGTGCGAGAACCGTCATCGCGGCCCGCTGCGCGTGCAGAAGCCGCTCTACCCCGAGGGCGAAGCGGTGTGTCAGGCGATCCTGCTGCATCCGCCTTCCGGCATCGCCGGTGGCGACGATCTGCGCATTGCCGCAACGCTGGAGGCCGGCGCGCACGCGCAGCTGACCACGCCGGGGGCTGGCAAGTGGTATCGCTCGGGTGGCGCCGTCGCTTCGCAGGGCATCGACTTCGCGCTCGGCGCCGGCGCCGTGCTCGAATGGCTGCCGCAGGAAACCATCGTTTTCGACGGCGCACGCGCACGCATGCAGACGCAGGTGTCGCTCGCCGCCGACGCCGCCTTCATCGGCTGGGACATCCTCTGTCTTGGCCGTGCCGCCGCCGGCGAGCGCTTTGTGAGCGGCCATTTCGATCTGCGCTATCGCATCGAGCGCGACGGCGCGCCGCTGTGGCTCGAGCGCGGCAGCTTTGCCGGCGACGACGCCATGCTCGCCAGCGCCGCCGGCTGGGCGGGGCGTTCGGTCAGCGGCGCGCTGCTGCTGGCTTTCCCCGGCCTGCCGCAACAAGCCGCCGAACTGCTCGCCGCCTGCCGCCAGAGCGCGCCGGTCGATGGCGCCGCGCACGCACTGACGGCGCCGCCGGGCCTGCTCATCGCGCGCTACCTCGGCGACAGCAGCGAAGCCGCGCGCCACTGGTTCGCCGCGCTGTGGACGATCCTGCGCCCGGCGTACTGTGGCCGCCCGGCCGTGCCACCCCGAATCTGGAACACCTGAGGACTTCATCATGGAACTTACCCCCCGCGAGAAAGACAAGCTCTTGATCTTCACCGCCGGCCTGCTCGCCGAACGGCGCCGCGCGCGCGGTCTCAAGCTCAACTACCCGGAAGCCGTCGCGCTGATCACCTGTGCCATCCTCGAAGGCGCGCGCGACGGGCGCAGCGTCGCCGAGCTGATGCACGAGGGAACGAAAGTGCTGACGCGCGCCGACGTGATGGACGGCATCGCCGAGCTGATTCCCGAAATCCAGGTCGAAGCGACCTTCCCCGACGGCACCAAGCTGGTGACCGTGCATCACCCGATCGTCTGAGGAAAACACGATGATTCCCGGAGAACTCCTCGCCGAGGCAGGCGACATCGAACTCAACGCCGGCCGTCCGACGCTCGTGCTGACGGTGGCCAACACCGGCGACCGGCCGATCCAGGTCGGCTCGCACTACCACTTCTTCGAGACCAACGCGGCGCTCGCTTTCGACCGTGACGCCGCGCGCGGCTACCGGCTCGACATCGCCGCCGGCACCGCCGTGCGTTTCGAGCCGGGGCAGACACGCACCGTGCAGCTCGTTGCGCTGGCCGGGCTGCGTCAGGTCTATGGCTTCCGTGGCCTCGTTCAGGGAGAGCTGTGATGGCGAACAGCATTTCGCGGCAGGCGTATGCCGAAATGTTCGGCCCGACCTTTGCCGACGGTCGCGGCGACCGCCTGCGTCTGGCCGATACCGGCCTGATCATCGAGGTTGAAAAGGACTACACGATCTTCGGCGAAGAAGTGAAGTTCGGCGGCGGCAAGGTCATCCGCGACGGCATGGGGCAGGGCCAGCACGTTTCCGCCGAAACCGTCGATACGGTGATTACCAACGCGCTGATCGTCGACGCCGTCACCGGCATCGTCAAAGCCGACATCGGCATCAAGGACGGCCGCATCGCCGCCATCGGCAAGGCCGGCAACCCCGACATCCAGCCAGGCGTGAGCATCGTCGTCGGTCCCGGCACCGAGGTCATCGCTGGCGAAGGCATGATCGTCACCGCTGGCGGCATCGACAGCCACATCCACTTCATCTGTCCGCAGCAGATCGAGGAAGCGCTGATGTCGGGCGTCACCACCATGATCGGCGGCGGCACCGGCCCGGCCACCGGCACCTTCGCCACCACCTGCACGCCGGGGCCGTGGCACATCCACCGCATGCTCGAAGCCGCCGACGCCTTCCCGATGAACCTCGGCTTCCTCGGCAAGGGCAACGCCAGCCTGCCCGACGCGCTGCGCGAACAGGTCGCCGCCGGCGCCATGGGCTTGAAGCTGCACGAGGACTGGGGCACCACACCGGCCGCCATCGACTGCTGCCTCTCGGTTGCCGACGAGATGGACGTGCAGGTGGCGATCCACTCCGACACGCTCAACGAATCGGGCTTCGTCGAGGAGACGCTCGCCGCCTTCAAGGGCCGCACCATCCACACCTTCCACACCGAAGGTGCCGGCGGCGGCCACGCGCCGGACATCATCAAGGCCGCCGGCCTGCCCAACGTGCTGCCGAGTTCGACCAACCCGACCATGCCGTACACGGTGAACACCATCGACGAGCATCTCGACATGCTGATGGTTTGCCACCACCTCGACCCGAGCATCGCCGAGGACATCGCCTTCGCCGAATCGCGCATCCGCCGCGAGACGATCGCCGCTGAAGACATCCTGCACGACCTCGGCGCCTTCTCGATGATGAGTTCCGACTCGCAGGCGATGGGCCGCGTCGGCGAAGTGATCATCCGCACCTGGCAGACGGCGCACAAGATGAAGGCGCAGCGCGGCACGCTGCCCGAAGATATGGGAAGTGACGGCGGCGCGCGCAACGACAACTTCCGGGTGAAGCGCTACATCGCCAAGTACACGATCAACCCGGCGCTGACGCACGGCATCGCGCACACCGTCGGCTCGCTCGAAGTCGGCAAACTCGCCGATCTGGTGCTGTGGAAGCCGGCCTTCTTCGGCGTCAAGCCGAGCCTGATCTTGAAGGGCGGGATGATCGCCGCCGCTGCCATGGGCGACCCCAACGCCTCGATCCCGACGCCGCAGCCGGTGCATTACCGGCCAATGTTCGGCAGCTTCGGCAAGGCCCTGAAAACCTCGGTCACCTTCGTCTCGCAAGCGGCGCTCGACAACCCGGCGGTTGCCGCGCTTAGGCTGGCCAAGCCGCTGGTCGCCGTGTCCGGCACGCGCACTCTCAAAAAGTCGGACATGGTGCACAACGGCGCCACGCCGGAAATCAGCGTTGATCCCGAAACCTACGTGGTCAAGGCCGATGGCGTGCATCTCGTCTGCGAGCCGGCGAGCGAGCTGCCGCTGGCGCAACGCTACTTCCTGTTCTGATCCCGCTTCTGTTCCCGTTCCCAAACGACGACCCACCATGCTCACCCTCACCCGCAAGACCGCGCAAACGCCGACCGATTCGGTCGCGCTCGCCTACGACGAACGCAAGCGCAGCCGCCTGAAAGTCACGCTCGCCTCGGGCGTCGACGCCGGCATCTTTCTCGAACGCGGCGACCACCTGCACGGCGGCGACCGCCTGCTGTCCGAAGACGGCCGCGTCGTCGTCGAAGTCGTCGCCGCGCCCGAACTGCTGATCGAAGCCTTTGCCGACGATCCCTTGCTCTTCGCGCGCGCCGCCTACCATCTCGGCAACCGCCACATTCCGCTGCAGATCGTCGCCGAAGGGCGGGGCGGCCGCCTCTTGTTCCAGACCGACCATGTGCTCGCCGACATGCTGCGCGGGCTCGGCTGCGTCGTCGGTGAAGCAGAGGCGCCGTTCCAGCCCGAAGCGGGCGCTTACGGCGCACACGGCGGCCACCATCACCACGGCCACGACGACGATGGTGGCGACACACATGCACACGGCCATGCTCACGGACACGCGCATGAGCACGGCCACGCCGACGAGCACAGCCACGATAAGCACGCCCAAGACACGCACGCGCCGGACCTGCACAACCCCGGCCACGGCCCGCATCGCTCGCTGCCGAAAATCCACCAGTTCAAGTCGGGCTGAGGCGTACGCCGCGTGACTTCGCTGGCTCTCGTCCGCCTGTTGCAACTCGCCAGCCCGGCGCTGCCGGTAGGCGCCTACACCTACTCGCAGGGGCTGGAGTGGGCGGTCGAAACGGGCGTCGTCGGCAACGAGGCCGCCGCCGGCCGCTGGGTCGGCGACCTGCTCACGCATTCGATCGGCCGCTACGAGGCGCCGCTGCTGGCGCGTCTGCTGGTCTTGTGGTCGGCGCAAGTGGGCACTGACATCAGCGCCACGGCGAGCCCGGCCGCCAGCGAAATCATCCGCCTCAATGCCGACTTTCTCGCCAGCCGCGAGAGCGCCGAACTGCGTGCCGAAACGCTGCAGATGGGCTTCTCGTTGAAGCGCCTGCTCGCCGACCTGCGCGACGCCGATCTGGCGCCGGTGCACTCGCTGCTCGCCGCGCTGCCCGAAGTGGCTTTCCCGACCGCCTGGGCGGGCATTGCCGCCGCCTGGCGCATCGCGCCGGAAGCAGCGACCGCCGCCTACCTGTGGTCCTGGGCCGAAAATCAGGTGATGGCGGCGCTCAAGGCCGTGCCGCTCGGCCAGGCTGCCGGCCAGCGCCTGCTCGCCGAACTGGCAGCACGCATCCCGGCGGTGGCGCAGGCGGCGCAGACGCTGCCCGAAGACGCGTGGTGCAACTTCACGCCGGCCTTTGCCATCGCCAGTTCCCTCCACGAAACCCAATACTCGCGACTGTTCCGCTCATGACCTCAAACAAAGCTCCCCTGCGCGTCGGTATCGGCGGCCCCGTCGGTTCCGGCAAGACGGCGCTGACGCTGGCGCTGTGCCTCGCGCTGCGCGACCGCATCGACATGGCCGTCGTCACCAACGACATCTACACCGCCGAGGACGCCAAATTCCTCGTCAATCACTCGGCGCTGGCGCCCGAGCGCATCATCGGCGTCGAAACCGGCGGCTGTCCGCACACCGCCATCCGCGAGGATGCGTCGATCAACCTCGAAGCCGTCGACCGCCTGCAGCGCGCTTTTCCTTCGGTTGAGCTGATCCTGATCGAATCGGGCGGCGACAACCTCGCGGCAACCTTCTCGCCCGAGCTTTCCGACCTGACGCTGTACGTGATCGACGTTGCCGCCGGCGAGAAGATTCCGCGCAAGGGCGGGCCCGGCATCACCAAATCCGATCTGCTGGTGATCAACAAGATCGACCTCGCGCCGATGGTCGGCGCCTCGCTCGAGGTGATGGCGCACGACGCGAAGGTGCAGCGCGGCACGCGGCCCTTCGTGTTCACCAACCTGAAAAGCGGTGAAGGACTGCAGTCGGTGATCGACTTCGTGCTCGAACGCGGCATGCTGAGCGCGTAAGCGAAAAGCCGCGCCGCAAGGCTCGGCAAGACGGCGTTTCCCCGGTTAAAATTCAATACGCAACAGTATTGCCGCAGTGCGCAAATTGGCGCCGGTTTGGCCGTGATTTCGGCACCGGATCGCCTCGTTTGCTGGCACTATCGCGTTTTTTACGGCGCCGCCCGCGCGGCGCCGTGCAGCAATGGCCCACAGAAGGCCGCACTTGAATCCGGGGGGAGTCACCGTCATGAAAATCCGCAAGATCCTGATCGCCAACCGTTCGGAGATCGCCATCCGCGTCATGCGCGCGGCCACCGAGCTTGGCATCCGCACCGTCGGCATCTATTCGAACGAAGACCGCTTTGCCTTGCACCGCTTCAAGGCGGACGAAAGCTATCTGGTCGGCGCCGGCAAGAAACCGATTTCGGCCTACCTCGACATCGACGACATCATCCGCATCGCCAAACAGGCGAAGGTCGATGCCATCCACCCCGGCTACGGTCTGCTGTCGGAAAACCCGGATTTCGCCGAAGCCTGCGCCAGGAACGGCATCGCCTTCATTGGCCCGACGCCGGAAGTGATGCGCACGCTCGGCAACAAGGTGGCGGCGCGCAACGCGGCGGTGGCCGCCGGCGTGCCGGTAATGCCGGCGACCGGCCCGCTGCCGGCTGACTTTGCCGAAGCCGCGAAACTCGCCGCCGAGATCGGCTACCCGCTGATGCTCAAGGCCAGCTGGGGCGGCGGTGGCCGCGGCATGCGCGTGATCGAATCCGAAGCCGACCTCGCCGCGCTGCTCGACGTTGCCCGCCGCGAAGCCGGCGCCGCCTTCGGCAACGACGAGGTCTATCTGGAAAAGCTGGTGCGCAACGCGCGCCACGTCGAAGTGCAGATCCTTGGCGACCGCCACCATCAGGCCGTGCACCTCTTCGAGCGCGACTGTTCGGTGCAGCGGCGCAACCAGAAGGTCGTCGAACGCGCGCCGGCGCCCTACCTCGACGCCGCCGGCCGCGAAGCGCTGTGCAGCGCCGCGCTGAAGCTCGCGCGCGCCGTCAATTACACGCACGCCGGCACCGTCGAATTCCTCATGGACGGCGACACCGGCAAGTTCTACTTCATCGAGGTGAACCCGCGCATCCAGGTCGAGCACACCGTTACCGAGCAGGTGACCGGCATCGACATCGTCAAGGCGCAGATTCACATCACCGAAGGCGCCAGGATCGGCACGCCCGAAAGCGGCGTGCCGGCGCAGGCCGACATTCATCTGAACGGTTACGCGCTGCAATGCCGCGTCACCACCGAAGACCCGGAAAACAACTTCACGCCGGACTACGGCAAGATCGCCACCTACCGCAGCGCTGCCGGCTTCGGCATCCGCCTCGACGCCGGCACCGCCTACGCCGGCGCGGTGATCACGCCCTATTACGACTCGCTGCTGGTCAAGGTGACGGCGTGGGCGCCGAGCAGCGGCGAAGCCATTCACCGCATGGACCGCGCGCTGCGCGAGTTCCGCGTGCGCGGGCTGGCGACCAACCTGCACTTCCTCGAAAACCTGATCAACCATCCGGCCTTCATCTCCGGCGAGTGTTCGACGCGCTTCATCGACACCACGCCCGAGCTGTTCCACTTCCCCAAGCGGCGCGACCGCGCCACGCGCCTGCTGCGCTTTGTCGGCGACGTAATCGTCAACGGCAACGACGAAATGAAGGGCCGCACGCTGCCGAAGCTGCCGCTGTCGGCGCCGCTGCTGCCGGCCACCGACCTCGCCATCGCGCCGCCGCCCGGCAGCCGCGACCGCCTCAAGGAACTCGGCGCCCGCGGCTTCGCCGAGTGGATGCGCAACGAGGAACGCATCCTCATCACCGACACCACCATGCGCGACGCGCACCAGTCGCTGTTCGCCACGCGCATGCGCACCGCCGACATGCTGGCGATTGCGCCGCACTACGCGCGCCAGTTGCCGGAACTGTTTTCGCTCGAATGCTGGGGCGGCGCCACCTTTGACGTGGCCATGCGCTTCTTGAAGGAAGACCCGTGGGAGCGGCTGCACAAGCTGCGCCAGGCGGCGCCGAACATCCTCTTCCAGATGCTGCTGCGCGCCTCCAACGCCGTCGGCTACACCAACTACGCCGACAACGTCGTTCGCCAGTTCGTGCAGCAGGCGGCCAAGGAGGGCATCGATGTCTTCCGCGTCTTTGATTCGCTCAACTGGGTCGACAACATGCGCGTCGCCATGGACGCGGTGCAGGAATCGGGCGCCCTGTGCGAAGCGGCGATCTGCTACACCGGCGACATCTTCGACAGCAGCCGGCCGAAGTACAACCTCAAATACTACGTGGACATGGCCAAGCAGCTGGAAAAGGCCGGTGCGCACATCCTCGGCATCAAGGACATGGCCGGCGTCTGCCGGCCGCGCGCGGCGCGCGCGCTGGTGAAAGCGCTGAAGGAAGAGGTCGGCCTGCCGATCCACTTCCACACGCACGACACCTCGGGCGGCTCGATCGCCAGCGTGCTGGCGATGGTCGAGGCCGGCGTCGACGCAGTCGATGGTGCCATGGATTCGATGAGCGGGCTGACCTCGCAGCCGAGCCTCGGCGCGCTGGTGGCGGCGCTCGAAGGCGATCCGCGCAGCCCCGGCTTCACCGCGCAGAAGCTGCAACCCTTCGCCCGCTACTGGGAAGGCGTGCGCCGCTACTACGCGCCTTTCGAGGCCGACATCCGCTCGGGCACCTCGGACGTCTACCGCCACGAAATGCCCGGCGGCCAATACACCAACCTGCGCGAGCAGGCGCGTGCGATGGGCCTCGAACACCGCTGGGATGAGGTATCGCAGGGCTACGCCGACGTGAACCAGCTGTTCGGCGACATCGTCAAGGTGACGCCGTCGTCCAAGGTGGTCGGCGACATGGCGCTGTTCATGGTCGCCAACGAGCTGACGCCGGCCGAAGTGGCCGACCCGGCGAAGGAAATTGCCTTCCCCGAATCGGTGATCTCGCTCTTCCGCGGCGAGATGGGCTACCCCGCCGACGGCTTCCCGCCGGCGCTGCAGGCGAAAGTGCTCAAGGACCGCAAGCCGCTGCCCGGCCGCGCCGGCGCCGACATTCCGCCGGTGGATCTCGAAGCCGCGCGCGCGCAGGCCGAAAAGCGCGTCGACCGGCACATCAACGACAACGACCTCGCCTCCTACCTGATGTATCCCAAGGTCTTTGCCGACTTTGCCGAACACCAGCGCCATTTCGGCGACGTCTCGCTGGTGCCGACGCCGCTGTTCTTCTACGGCATGAGCGCGCGCGAGGAAGTCACCATCGAAATCGACCCCGGCAAGGCGCTGATCGTGCGCCTGATCGGCCGCACCGAGCCCGACGAGGACGGCATGGTCAAGCTGTTCTTCGAGCTCAACGGCCAGCCGCGCACCGTGCGCGTGCCGAAGAAGGGCGCCGTCGTCTCGTCGCAGACCGCACCGAAGGCCGAGCCCGGCAACCCGAACCACGTCGCCGCGCCGATGCCGGGAATGGTCGGCACCGTGCTGGTCAAGGCCGGCCAGACCGTGAGCAAGGGCAGCCCGCTACTGTCGATCGAAGCGATGAAGATGGAAACGATGATCACCGCCGAACGCGACGCAACGGTAGTGCGCGTTCACGTCGCCTCCGGCAGCCGCATCGAGGCGAAGGACTTGCTGGTGGAGTTGGGGTGAGGTCTGACTAGCGGCGGCAGTTAGCCGCCAGGAGAAGCAAGGGACGGCCCGCAGGAATGCGGGCCGTTTTTTAGTTAGTGTATTTTCGCTTTCTAGCGGTACATGCGTTCGAAAAAACAATGAGGTTATTTTATTTTGTGGCCGAATGGCGCCTCAAAAACCATAGCGTAGAAAAATAAGAAAAAATCGTTAAGCCGGCGCAGATGGCGGAAAACCGGATGTAGCGCCAACTAAAAATATGGTTTTGGGGCGGGTCGTAGATCCATGGGTCGGAAAAAACAGAGCTCCGGATTCGGGGGTGGAGCGTGGGAAAAATGTAGATTAAAAGCATCCAAAAAATTGCAATGGCGCCGCCCAGCAAGGCTAGCTTGATTGCTATTTTTAGTACATTGCTAAGTATTTTGTTTGTGCGGATGAAAATTCTCTGCACGCGCGGCAAAGTTTTCGAATCGGCAATTTTTTCAATGAGTGTTGAGAGTTGGTCCCAAGCGTACGCTAGTGCCTTAAGTAAGTAGCCTAGTGAAAATAATGAAAGCGACAGTTCTGATATATAAATTGTGGTTATTACGGTGCCAGGAATGTTTCCGGAATTTGTTATTAATAGCTCGATTAGTGCGATTCCAAGAACCAGGGTGACCGAAGCTATAATGTCGTATGCGATAGCTTTCGGCGAGAGCTGTGGAGGTGGTTCGTAGTCTCGGTCCATGATTATTCCGAAAGTCGATGTCGGTCTTATTTTTGTGTATTTATGAAGATTTGTTAATGAGGCTGTTAGTTCTTTTATGGGCGGCAGTGTTCTGTGCGATCGCTTTTGCTTGGTTTTTGTAGTCGTTATTCTGGGTTTTAGTGAACTTTTTCTGTGAGTTATTTATTTAAAACATCAATTTTCCCGGAGGCATTTTTGTTTCGAAGTTGATTTAGAAAGAAGTAGTTCGCTAATATTACTCGGAAAACGGCGTGGAGTTGAATAAAGGTAAGAGTTGCCACAGTAAAAAATATGGCATATTTCCCGTGCTTGAGTGCTGTTGGTCCTAAAATTCCTTTCGTTATCGGAACGCTGAACTGTATAGTAAGGACTGTCATTAAGACAAAGGCTGAAACCATCACAATTTCAACAAGCTCGCTAAGATAGTTGGCGTCTCCTTCCGCTTCTTTAATCTCATTATCCTTAATGTTTGAACTTGCGAATGCTCTCCCGATAGCTCTTGGGTAGATGATGGCTATCCAAGCTCCAATGATGGCGAATATGATTGATGAAACATTAAGGAGTGCGCCTAATGTGTCTTTATAGGCTTCGTACTTTAGTAGAGAAAGGCTGTCCCTAAGGAGGTAGGTGACGATGCTCGTAATTATCATGAGTGCCAAGTACTTGATCATGCTACGCAGCTTCCTCGACTACAAAAGCGGGTTGGTCCAGTGGGCGTAGCAGATCGGCACGATCTTGCGTAACGGCGTTAAGCAGTATGTGCGGCGAAATTAGTTCTTTTTCGCCTCGCGTAATTGAGAAGCTGTGTGAAAAGGCTACGTTAGTACCACTAAGCATTATGGTTTTTCCGTTCTTGTATACGAATCCTGCGTTGTTTATGAACGTATCTTGTCCTAATTCACCAAAGTTTTTTATGATTGATTTTAGCTCTGACTCGGTCGGCGAAAACTGTAATTCATGACTTATCGTTCGAGGTTGGCTGAAAGCGGGCGCATTTGGGAGTAGTTTAGAAAAAACACGCTCAAAAATTTTCCTGTCGCTTTCTGCTGTGTAAATAAGTGTCTCTCGCTTAATTATCTTCGAGATTTTATTAATATTTGTTATTAGTTCGGCCTCTAGTTCTTCCTGCTTCCTTGTGTATGCTTCGAATTTTGGGTGAATTTTTGCAGATTCTTGTGTTGGTTGGCCCGTTCGGGAGAATCCGATAACTTTTCCTTCGGAATTCTTTACGCGATACGGCGACTTGTTTTGTAGAAACCCATTTATATAATGGTCAAGATTGATTTTTCCTTGGACTGAGTGGGTGAATCTTATAGTGGCAAAAACATTTTTACTTGGAATTATCCATATGTAACTCGGTGCTCCCGGGATGGCCGGAGTGCTGCCAAAATCTGTGGAAAGCATGGCAGTCACTCCTGGCGGTACAGAAGGATTCATTCCATATATCACACCGTTGTCATTTGGGACCTGATTCCATAGGACGAGAAGACTGTCTTTGGTGGTGGCGTTCTGGCTCCAGCCACAAAAGTATGTGTTCAGAAGATCATTATCAGGGTCTGGCTGATAACAAGTGGTGTTCGCAAAGTCCCTCCCGTCAGTCGCCCATGCATTCAACTTTTCGAGAGTGTCGTTGACGTTGCTCAGCGATACCGTGCTTTCGCCTCGGCGGTAGTAGCCACACCGTTTTATGTCAAAAAATTTGATCTTTGCGTCCAGCATTGTTGCCTCCAATGGCACTTAGTCAGAGGCTGATTATGTCATGGACATTGATTTGCGTGCGCTCGAATTTTAGGTGGCGGCTACCGCCGGAAGCCGCTTAGCAGCCCGTGGCGAGGAGGATTACAGTGCGTTGCTTTTTTAAGGAGACGTAAAGCATTTCTCACGCGAGAGCGGAGCCTCGATAAGTTATGCGGTAGCCCACACTGCAAAAGGATACGGTGACCATCCCCTCGCCTCCTCACCCTCCGGCAGCGCCGTCGCTACCGCATCCACCCGCGTCAGCGGCTGCCCGATCCGCGCCCATTCGCAGATTTCCGCCACTGCCGCCGCATCGCCCGCTACCAGCGCCTCAACGCTGCCGTCGGCGCGGTTGCGCACCCAGCCGGCCAGATCGAGCGAGCGCGCCATGATTTGCAGCGAGCGGCGGTAGCCGACGCCCTGCACGCGGCCGCGGATGCGCAGCTCGAGTACAGTTTTGGCGGGCTTGCTGTCTTCGCTCACGGTTTTTCCTCGGCCTGCGCTTCGCTGGCCGCTGCGTGCTTTTCGCCTGTTGCCGGGGCAACGGCCGCAAGAATGCCCGCGTGCAGGCGTTCCGGCGTCGGCGGGCAGCCGGGGATGGCGACGTCGACCGGCAGCACGCCGCTCACGCCGCCGCGGCAGGCGTAGTTCTCGCCGAAGATGCCGCCGTTGCAGGCGCAGTCGCCCACGGCGATCAGCCGCTTGGGCGTCGGCACGGCGGCCCACGCGCGGCGCAGCGCGACGTCCATGTTGCCGCTGACCGGCCCGGTGACGAGCAGCGCGTCGGCGTGGCGCGGGCTGGCGGCAAAGCGCACGCCGAGCGCTTCCAGCCGGTAGTGCGGGCCGTTGAGCGCGCCGATTTCGAGTTCGCAGCCGTTGCACGAGCCGCTATCCACATGGCGGATGACCAGCGCCTTGGCAAGGCTGGCGAGTTGCGCCGGCGTGCAGGCGGCGGGCTCTTTGCTCTCCTTGCTGTCGCCGGCCGCTGCCGCCGCCTGCGGTTGGCAGAGCGAGGTGTCGGGCGCCGGCGCCGGGTCGGCGGCGGGGTGCTGGCGCAGCAGCGCGCGCAAGAAAGGGTTCATGAATCCACTCCGGCGTAGGAGAGGTTGAACGATTTGTTGATCAGCGGAAAGTCCGCAACGATGTTGCCGATCACCGCGTGTTCCAGCACCGGCCAATTGTGCCACGAGGGGTCGTGCGTGTGGCAGCGGCGAATGTGGCCGTCGGCGCCGGTGGCGAGCGCCACGAACACGTCGCCGCGCCAGCCTTCCACCCAGCCAAATCCGCTGGCGGCGGTGGGCAGATGTTCCGGCCACAGTGCGCGGCAGTCGCCCTCCGTGCTTGCCAGCTGGTCGAGGATGCGCCCGATCAGGCGCAGCGATTCGTCGATTTCGGCAAAGCGCTGCAGCACGCGCGCGGCGACGTCGCCATTGGGATGCACCACCATCTGCGGCGCCAGCGCCGGCCACGGCGCGTGGTCGCCGCGGCAGCGCAGGTCGCGCGCCTGCAGGCTGGCGCGGCCGGGCAGGCCGATCAGCCCCAGTTGTGCGGCCAGCGCCGGCGTGACGCGGCCGGTGGTGAGTAGGCGGTCCTGCAGGCCGGCGTGGTCGTCGTAGATGGCGTGCAGCTTGAGCAGTTCGCCGGCCAGCGTGGCGCACTCGGCGCGCAGGCGGGCGGCGTCGTCGGCGGTAAGGTCGCGCGCCACGCCGCCGGGAACGACGCCGTCCATCAGCAGCCGGTGGCCGAAAATGTCGGCCTGCGTGCGCAGCCAGTTTTCGCGCAGGCGCAGGAACTCCATCAGGCCAAAACCGAAAGCCGCGTCGTTGCCGAGCGCGCCCAGGTCGGCCAAGTGCGCGGCAACGCGCTCGCGTTCGAGCAGCAAGGCGCGCAGCAGCAGCGCGCGCGGCGGCACGGCAAAGCCGCCCGGTGCCACCTGCGCGGCGATGGCTTCGGCGGCCTGGCAGAAGGCCCAGGCCCACGCCACCGTGCTGTCGCCGGCGATACGCCCGGCGAGCTTCGCCGCCGCCGTGGCGCCGGTGCCGGCCAGCGACAGCCGGGCGAAGCGCTGCGCGATGCCGCGATGCTTCCAGCCGAGGCGTTCTTCAAGGCGCAGCACCAGTTCGCCGACCACCGAAAAGCGGAAGTGTCCCGGTTCGATCACGCCGGCGTGGATCGGCCCGACCGGGATTTCATGCACGCCTTCGCCCTCGACGCGAACGAAGGCGTAGTCCTCGGTGTGCGTGGCAAAGCGCGGCGCCGGCGCGGCGAGCGTGTCGGGTGCCAGCGGAAACCAGTCGGCCGGCCAGTTGGCGTGGCGCAACCAGGGGCGGCTGTCGCCGCTGGCCGGGCCGACGCCGGTGAGGTCAAACGCGGCGCGCTGCAGGCGCGCTGCCGAGGGGAAGATCGGGGCGAGATCGGGGAAGGTGGCGCCGCTCAACGCCGGCAGCGGCAGCATCAGCCAGACCAGCCCTTCGGCGAGGTCGAGCGCGACGTGCAGCGCGGCGCTTTGCGGCGTGGCCGTGTTGGCGGCGTCGGCCGGGTCGGGCAGCAGTGGCGCCGCGGCGGGGCGGTGACTGCCGCCGTCGACGCTCGTCCACAGCGTCACCAGCCAGCGGCCGGCGGTGCGTGCGGCGCGGCAGAAGTCGAGCAGCGCGGCGTCGTCGCCGGCGGCGAGTTCGGCGTGCCACACCGGGAAAGCCTGCGCCGGCAGCGGCGCGAAGTCGATGGGCTGGTCGAGGAAGCGTTGTCGGTTCGTCGGCGGCGTCGTCATCCTTGCTCTCCGTCAGCCAAGCAGATGCGCCGCGGCGCGATACCAGTCGGCGAGTTCGGGCGGTATCCACAGGCCGAGCAGCAGCGCCAGCGCCAGATGCAGCAGCACCGGCAGCGTCGCCGGGCGCACGCCGGGCAGCACCGGTACCGCGTCGCCGAAGACCATTCCCTGCACCTTGCCGAGTCCAGCGGCGAAGGCCACGCCGAGCGAGACGAGCAGGATCGGCACCGCCCACTGATGCTCCTGGATGGCCGTGGTGAGAATGAGGAATTCGCTGGCAAAAACGCCAAAGGGCGGCATGCCGAGGATGGCCAGCGCGCCGAGCGCAAGGCTCCAGCCGATCATCGGCGAGGCGCGCAGCAGGCCGCGGATGTCGTCGATGGCCGCCGAGCCGACCTTCTGCACGGCGTGGCCGACGGCAAAGAAGATCGCCGACTTGGTCAGCGAATGCACGGTCATGTGCAGCAGCCCGGCAAACGACGCGGCCGGGCCGCCCATGCCGAAGGCGAAGCCGATCAGCCCCATGTGCTCGATCGACGAATAGCCGAACAGGCGCTTGATGTCCTTCTGTCGCGCCAGACTGAAAGCGCCGACCACCACCGAGAAGAGGCCGAAGCCCATCATCAGGTTGCCGGCGAAGTGCGTTTCCAGCGCGCCGTCGACCAAGGTCTTGCAGCGCAGCACGGCGTACAGCGCGACGTTGAGCAGCAGCCCGGAGAGCACCGCCGACACCGGCGTCGGCCCTTCGGCGTGCGCGTCGGGCAGCCAGTTGTGCAGCGGTGCGAAGCCGCATTTGGTGCCGTAGCCAACCAGCAGGAAGATGAAGGCGAGCGAAAGAACGGTCGGTTCGAGATCGCTCTTGATCGCGTTGAGGTGCGTCCACAGCAGCGCGCCGCCTTCGGCACCGAGCACGCGTTCGGCGGCAAAGTAGAGCAGGATCACGCCGAACAGCGCCTGCGCGATGCCGACGCCGCAGAGGATGAAGTACTTCCACGCCGCTTCCAGGCTGGCCGGCGTGCGGTACAGCGCCACCAGCAGCACGGTGGCGAGCGTCGCCGCCTCCATCGACACCCACAGGATGCCGAGGTTGTTGGTCGATAGCGCGGTGAGCATGGCGCCCATGAACAGCTGGAACATGCTGTGGTAGAGCCGCATGCGGCCGCCGTCGAGCTTGCCGCGCGCCACTTCGGCGCGCAGGTAGGGGCGCGAGAAGAGCGAGGTGGTGAACCCCACGAAGGCCGTCAAGGCGATCAGGAAGACGTTGAGCGGATCGACGAAGAACTGCTCGCCGAAGAAGCTCGCCGGCCCGGTGTTGATCACGTGCAGCGTCAGCGCGCCGGCGCCGAGCAGCGTCGCCAGGCTGGCGGCGATGTTGATTTCGGCGGCGTAGCGGCGGTGGCCGATCAGGCCGAGCAGCGCGCCGCCAACGAAGGGCGGCAGCAGCACGGCGGCGAGCAGCCACAGCGCGGCCGGGTCGGCCGCCGGGAATGTACCCAACTGCGAACTCAGCTGCGCCCCCAGCTGCGCATCCAGTGGCGGCGCGGCGCCGACCTGGCGGGCCAGCGTTTCGATGGCGTCGGGGCTCGCGTTCATTCCTGCTTCGTCTTTTCTTCGAGGTGGCGGATGTCGAGGCTGTCGAATTTCTCGCGGATCTGGAAGAAGAACACGCCAAAGATGACCATGCCGACCAGCACGTCGAGCGCGACGCCGAGTTCGATCACCATCGGCATGCCGTAGGTGGCGCTGGTGGCGGCGAAGAACAGGCCGTTTTCCATCGACATGAAGCCGACCACCTGCGGCACCGCCTTGCTGCGCGTGATCATCATCAAGAAGGCGAGCATCACGCAGGCCAGTGCGATGCCGATGGTCGAGCGCGTGATCGTGCCGGCAAACTCCGAGATCGGCTGCGCCACGTTGAAGGCGATGATCACGAGGCCAATACCGACCAGCATCGTCGTCGGGATGTTGAACAGCGTCTCGACGTCCCACTTCACCGATAGCTTGTGCACCAGCCGGTGCAGGATCCACGGCAGCAGGATCACTTTCAACAGCAGCGTCAGCAGCGCCGATCCCCACAGGTGCGACTGGCCGGTGGACAGGGCGACGATCGCCGTCGACAGGCACAGCACCGCGCCCTGCAGCGCGAAGAGATTGATCAGCGTGACGATGCGCCGCTGCGCCAGCATGGCGAAGGCGAGCAGCAGCATGATCGCCGCGCACAGGTTGATCAGCTGGCCGGCGAGCGGCAAACCCGGCAGGTCGTGCAGCGCCGGCAGCCAGGCGGGGAGGTTCATCGTCCGCCCTCCAGCAGCAGATGCACGAGGATCGCCAGCACCGCCAGCAGGAAGGCGGTGCCGAGGAATTCCGGCGTGCGGAAGACGCGCATCTTGGCGTTGAGCGTTTCGATCAGCGCCAGCACGAAGCCGCCGAAAGCGAGCTTGCCGACGAGGAAAACGCCGGCCACGGCGAGCGCGCCCGGGCCGGTCGATTCGGCGACGCCGAAGGGGAAGAACAGCGCGATGCCGAGGCACGAGTAGGCGAAGAGCTTGAGGCTCGCCGCCCACTCGATCAGCGCCAGATGGCGGCCCGAGTATTCGAGGATCATCGCCTCGTGGATCATCGTCAGTTCGAGGTGCGTGCTCGGGTTGTCGACCGGCACGCGGCCGTTTTCGGCCAGCGAGACCATGGTGAAGGCAACGCCGGCGAAGGCCAGGCTCGGGTAGATGACGAACTCGTGGTGCGCCAGCGTGCCGACGATCGTTGCCAGCGAGGTCGAACCCGAGATGATCGAGGCGGTGAAGAAGACCATCAGCAGCGCCGGTTCGGCAAGAAAGCCGATCAGCATTTCGCGGCGCGCGCCGAGCGAGCCGAAAGCGGTGCCGACGTCCATGCCGGCGAGCGCGATGAAAACGCGCGCCAGCGCAAACAGGCCGACCAGCGCGATCGCGTCGGCGGCCGGCGCGAACAGGAGTTCGGTCGACAGCGTCGGCACGATCGCCGAGGCCAGCGCCATGCACGAAAAGATGATGTACGGCGCCACGCGGAACAGCGACGAGGCGTTGTGCGCCAGCAGCACATCCTTGCGGAAGAGCTTGAGCAGCGTGTGGTAGGGCAGCAGCGGCGGCGGCGGGCAGCGCTTCTGCAGGCGCGCGCGGCAGACGGCGACCCAGCCGCTGAGCAGCGGCGCCAGCGCCAGCGCGATCACCAGCTCGAGCAGCTGCGTCAGCAGTTGGGTGGCGAAGGCGTAGATAGTCATCGCGTGGTGAACACCAGCAGGGCGAGCAGGGTGACGAAGCTGTAGAGCAGGTAGATGGCGATGCGCCCCTGCTGCAGCTTGCCGACGACGCGCGTGCCGAGATCGACCAGCCAGGCGAGCGGCAGGTAGAGCCAGTGCCACAGCGGGTCTTCGACGACGATGCGGTAATGCGGCTCCTTGTCGAACGGCGACGGATGCTCGCGCGTGATGCGGAAGAAGGGCGCGAACACCTGGCGGATCGGCTGGCCGAAACCCTCGGCGGTGTCCTGCGTGCGTCCGCTCAGGAGCGGAAAGCCGCAATCCCAGGCGTCGGCGCGGCGCAGCCGGCCGTGGAAGACGGTGCGCACGACGAGGAACAGTGCCAGCGTGAAGGCGAGCAGGCCGCCGAGGAAGATGGCGCCGCTGTAGCTCGCGCGCTCCTCGCTGATCGGCGCCAGCAGCAGCCAGTTGCCGCTCGCCGACACCTGCGCGAAACCGGCGCCGACGAGCAGCTGCGTCACCGGGTCGAGCGCGGCGATGACGAAGTTGGGCAGCACGCCGAGCAGCACGCAGCCGGTTGCCAGCCAGATCAGGCCGAGGCGTTCCATGCGCCCGGCGTCGTGCGCCTTGGCCAGATGCTCTTCGCGCGGCTGGCCGAGAAAGACGACGCCGAAGAACTTGACCATGGCAAAGCCGGCCAGCGCGGCGATCAGTGCGATGGCGCCGGCGGCGACCGGCAGCAGCATGTTCAGGTAGCCGTGCGGCAGTTGCGGCGTGAACAGGAAGCTCTGCAGCAGCAGCCATTCGGAGACGAAGCCGTTGAGCGGCGGCAGCCCGGCCGAGGCGACGACGCCGAGCAGCGCCAGCCACGCCACCCATGGCATGCGGTGGATCAGCCCGCCGAGCCGGCCGAGATTGCGCTGGCCGGTGGCGTGCAACACCGAGCCGGTGGCGAGGAAGAGCAGGCTCTTGAAGAAGGCGTGGTTGAGGCAGTGGTAGAGCGCCGCAGTGAGCGCCAGCGCGGCGAGCAGCGGCATCGAGTTGGCCGCGAACACCAGCGACAGGCCGATGCCGGCGAAGATCAGCCCGATGTTCTCGATCGACGAGTAGGCGAGCAGGCGCTTCATGTCGCTCTGCACCGTCGAGAAGACGACGCCGAACAGCGCCGTCGCCAGCCCCAGCCCGAGCAGCAGCGCGCCCCACCACCATTGCTGTTCGGGCAGCAGGTCGAAGGTGACGCGCAGCAGGCCGTAGATCGCGGTCTTGAGCATGACGCCGCTCATCATCGCCGACACCGGCGATGGCGCCGCCGGGTGCGCCTCGGGCAGCCAGACGTGCAGCGGCAGCAGGCCGGCCTTGGCGCCGAAACCGCCGAGCGCGAGCAGGAGGGCCGCCGACGCCAGCCAGCCCTCGGGCGCGTTGGTGCGGATGCCGTCGAAGGTGTAATCGCCGGTGCCGCCGGTCATCGCACCGAAGGAAAGCAGGATGCCGATGGCGCCGACGTGGGCGACGATCAGGTAGAGAAAGCCGGCGCGGCGGATCTCGGCGATGCGGTGATCCGAGGTGACGAGGAAGTACGAGGAGAGTGCCATCGACTCCCACGCCACCATGAAGAAATAGGCGTCGTCGGCGAGCAGCACGCCGCCCATGCTGGCGAGGAATAGGTGGTAGAGCAGGCACTGCAGGCCCGGCGTGCTGCCCTGGCCGCGGCGGAAGTAGCCGGCGGCGTAGATCGAGATGCCGGCGGCGACGGCGCCGAGCAGGAAGAGGAAGAAAGCCGAGAGCGCGTCTAGGCGCAGGTGGAAAGGCAGTCCGGGCAGGCCGAGCGGCAGCATGGCCGTCTCGTTGCCGGTGAAGATGGCCGACAGCGCGGCGAGCGCGACGCTGATGCCGACCAGCGCGCCGAGCGGGAAGAGGATGCGCGCGACGAGGACGAATTGCCGCGAGAAGAAGGCGCCGATCAGCCCGATCGCCAGCCAGCTGGCGAGGCAGAGCAGGATCAGCGCGAGCGGCGACATCGGGCGGGCGCCGCTCGCCTAGCTGCGGTGCGGGGGATTCATTGTCATCCCCCGTCGCTTACTTGACGCGCATGCCCGGCTGCGCACCATCGTCGGGCGCGAGCAGGAAGATGCCCGGCGTGTTGCCGTCCGGGTCGGACGCGGCCAGCACCATGCCTTCGGAGAGGCCGAAGCGCATCTTGCGCGGCGCCAGGTTGGCGACCATCACCGTCAGCCGGCCGACCAGTTGCGCCGGGTCGTAGGCCGACTTGATGCCGGCGAAGACCTGACGCGTGCCGAGCGGGCCGAGGTCGAGCGACAGACGGACCAGCTTGTCGGCGCCTTCGACCGGGCCGGCGTCGGCGATGCGCGCGATGCGCAGGTCGACCTTCATGAAGTCGTCGATGGCGATGGTCGGCGTGGCGGCCGGGGCTTCGCTGGCGGGAGTGGTGGCAGGCGCGGCGGTGGTGGCAGATGCAGGTGCGGTCACGGTGGCTTTCTTTTCGGGTTTGGCGGCAGGCGCGTCGCTGGCGGGCGCCAGCGTTTCGCGGTTGGCGGCGACGAGCGCGTCGATCTGCTTCTTGTCGACGCGCGTCATCAGGTGCTGGTAGGGCTTGATTTCATGGCCGGCGGCGAGCGGCTGGCCGACGTCGCTCCAGGCGAAGGGCGCGACATTGAGGAAGTCCTCGACCTTGGCGGCGAGTGCCGGCAGCACGGGCTTCAACAGGATGGTGAGCTGGCGGAAGAGGTTCACCGCGTTGCTGCAGGCGGCGTGCAACTCGCCTTCGCGCTCGGGCTGTTTGGCGAGTTCCCAGGGCTTGACGCTGTCGACGTACTGGTTGGCGGCGTCGGTGAGCGCCATGATCTCGCGCAGCGCCTTGCCGAATTCGCGGGCTTCGTAAAGCTCGGCGATGGCCGGCGCGCGTTCGGCGAGCGCGCGCCACGCGGCGAGCGTTTCGTCACAAGGCGCGAGGCGGCCGCCGAAGCGCTTGGCGATGAAGCCGGCCGAGCGGCTGGCGATGTTCACGAACTTGCCGACCAGATCGGAATTGACGCGCGCGACGAAGTCGTCGAGGTTGAGGTCGATGTCTTCGAGCGAGGCCGACAGCTTGGCGGCGTAGTAATAGCGCAGCCATTCCGGGTCGAGCTTCTGCGCGATATAACTTTCGGCGGTGATGAAGGTGCCGCGCGACTTCGACATCTTGGACCCATCGACGGTGAGGAAGCCGTGCGCGAACACCGAGGTCGGCGTGCGGAAACCTGCGTGCTTCAGTTCCGCCGGCCAGAACAGCGCGTGGAAGTAGAGGATGTCCTTGCCGATGAAGTGGTAGAGCTCGGCGGTTGAATCGGGCTTCCAGAAGGCGTCGAAGTCGATGCCGCGCTTGTTGCAGAGGTTCCTGAACGAGCCCATGTAGCCGATCGGCGCGTCGAGCCAGACGTAGAAGTACTTGCCCGGCGCGTCGGGAATCTCGAAGCCGAAGTACGGCGCGTCGCGCGAGATGTCCCAGTCGGTGAGGCGGTTGTCGCCGGGTTCGCCGAGCCATTCGCGCAGCTTGTTGGCGGCTTCCGGCTGCAGGCGCGCCTCGTTCTGCGTCCACTGGCGCAGGAAGTCCTGGCAGCGCGGGTCGGAGAGGCGGAAGAAGTAGTGTTCGGATTCGCGCAGTTCGGGCGTCGCGCCGGAGATCGCCGAGTACGGGTTTTTCAGCTCGTTCGGCGTGTAGGCGGCGCCGCAGGCTTCGCAGTTGTCGCCGTACTGGTCCTTGGCGTCGCACTTCGGGCATTCGCCCTTGATGAAGCGGTCGGGCAGGAAGATCGACTTCACCGGGTCGAAGAACTGCTCGATGGTGCGCGCGGCGATCAGGCTGTTGGCCTTCAGCCGCGCGTAGATCTCGCCGGCGAAGGCGCGCGTCTCGGCCGAGTGCGTCGTGTGGTAATTGTCGAAGCCGACGTGGAAGCCGGCGAAGTCGCGCATATGCTCGCCGCGTACGCGTTCGACCAATGCTTCCGGCGCGATGCCTTCCTTCTCGGCGCGCAGCATCACCGGCGTGCCGTGCGTGTCGTCGGCACAGACGTACCAGCATTCGTGTCCGCGCATCTTCTGGAAGCGTACCCAGACGTCGGTCTGGATGTATTCGACGAGGTGGCCCAGGTGGATGGCGCCGTTGGCGTAGGGCAGGGCGGAGGTGACGAGAATCTGGCGGGTCATGGGGCGGCCGGGCTGGAGTGTTGACAGATGCGTGGCAGGTGCGTGGGCAGATGCCTTGGCAGGTGCAATGACAATTGCGGCAGGATGGGCGGTGAGGCGTCGCTGCCGCAAGCGTCGCGAAGGGGTCATTCTAACAAACTGGCGGGCGCGACGCCGCCGCGCCATCGCCCGGGCATGCGCCGCTCATGCACGTCGTATGTGAGCGTTTTCTTCTTTGTCACTATGGGCTTGCGGGCTTTTCTTCAAGCGTCTTCGCTTTTGTTGACCGCGTGCCACCGGCTACCTATGATCGCGCCGGTGAACTCATTTCGCACTATTACATTCGTTATACGACGTGCACGGATTCTGTGCCGGGATCGTCCGGCAATAGGGAGCAGTCTCGATGTGCACACAGCCGGCTGATTTCCTGCGCACGGCGAATTGCCTCTGTTCCGGCCGCTGCCGGTGGCCGCGTCGGCTGGCGCGGCTGAGGGGGGCCGGGTGAAAGTTCGCCGACCGCTCTCCCTGCAAAGCCGCATCCTGCTGGCAGCGGCGGCGGTGGTCATCGCCGGGCTGGAGGTGCTGGCGCTGCTGCTGATCTCGCCGCTGCAGCGCGATTTCGAGAAGCTGGCGGCCGAGCGCCTCGAAGGCAGTGCGTCCTTCGCTGCCGCCGATCTCGACAGCAATCTTGCTCTGCATCTGGAAACGCTGAAGCGCGTCGCGGCGTCGATTCCGCCGGCGATCATCGGCAACCCCGCTGCCGTCCAGCGTCAGCTTGAATTCCAGGCGGCGCTGCCGCAGCTCTTTCCGGCCAGCGTCGTCGTCGTCGATCACGACGGCATCTCGATCGCGGCTTTCCCGCACCTGCCGGGCAGCGTCGGCGTCTCGCTCGCCGATCGCGACTACTTCCGTGCCGTCATGGCCGCCGGCGAACCGCTGATTGGCCGGCCGCTGATCGATCCGGTAACGCAGCAGCCGGTGCTGCCCTTTGCCGTTCCTTTCCCCGGTGCCGATGGCCGGCCGGCCGGCGCGCTGGTCGGCATATTGCCGATCACGGCGAATACGATGTTCGGCAGTTTCGACGCGCTGCGTCCGGGCCGCGGCGGGCATTTCGTCGTCGTTTCCCGCGACGCCGAACTGATCGTTGCGGCGACCGACAGCGAACATCTGCTGCAGCCGCTGCCGAAGGCCGGCAGCAACGAACTGTTCGACCGGCGCCTGCGCGAGCGTCGCGAGGAGACCGGTGTCGGGCCCGGGCCGCACGGCGGGAATTGTCTGAGCGCCAGCCGCAACCTGAAGAACGTCGACTGGTTCGTCGTCGCCGGGCAGCCCACCGACGAGGCCTTCGCGCCGATCCGCAACCAGATCGCGTACATCTGGCCGGCGACCATCCTGATGACGATCCTGATCATTCTCGTCATCGGGCTCGTTGTCAGCCGGCAGCTCATTCCGTTGTTCGCGGCGCGTACGGCCATGCGCCGCATGACCGAAGGCGAAATGCCGCTGGCGCCCTTGCCGATCGAACGCAAGGACGAGATCGGCCAGCTGCTGGCAAGTTTCAATACGCTGATCGGCGAGCGCCAGCGTTTCGAGGACGAGTTGCGCCAGCGTGGCCTCTACCTCGCCGCCGTGCTCGACAATTTCCCTTTCCTCGTCTGGTTGAAGGATCGTGACGGTCGCTTTCTTGCCGTCAATGTGCCTTTCGCCCGCGCTGCCGGGCTTTCTCCCGAGGAAATGGTCGGCAAGAACGATTTCGACGTCTGGCCGCGCGAACTCGCCGAGCGTTACCGCGCCGACGATGAGGCGGTGCTGACAAAAGGTGTCGTCAAGAATATCGAGGAGCCGATCGAGCGCGACGGCGGGCGGCAGTGGATCGAGACCTACAAATCGCCGGTGACGCTCGACGGAGAGGTGATCGGTTCGGTCGGCTTCGCGCGCGACATCACCGACCGCCGTCAGGCCATCGAACAGCTGCGGCTGGCGGCACGGGTGTTCGACAACAGCGTCGAGGGCATCGTCGTCACCGACGCCGCCGGCCGCATCCAGACGGTGAACCGGGCGTTTTGCGAGCTCACCGGCTACTCGCCCGAGGAGTGCATCGGTCAGCGTCCCAGCATGCTGCAGTCGGGCGTGCAGGACGATGTTTTCTATCGCGACTTCTGGCAGCGCCTGCTCGAAAGCGGGCGCTGGCAGGGCGAACTGTGGAATCGGCGCAAGAGCGGCGAAATCTATCCCGAGTGGCTGTCGGTGTCGGCGGTCAGCGATGGCGATGGCGTCGTCACGCACTATGTCGGCATCTTCACCGACCTCTCGGAACGCAAGACCGCCGAGCAGAAAATCGAATTCCTTTCGCACTACGACACACTCACCGAGCTGCCCAATCGCCTGCTCGCCGACGACCGCCTGCGCCAGGCGATGGCGCACGCCGAGCGTACGCAGCGCAAGGTGGCTTTGCTGCTGCTCGATCTCGACCATTTCAAGACGATCAACGATTCGCTCGGCCACGAGGTCGCCGATGCGATCCTGCGCGGTGTTGCACGCACGCTGTGCGACTGCGTGCGCGATACGGATACCGTCTGCCGTCAGGGCGGCGACGTCTTTCTGGCGATCCTCACCGACATCGGCGACAACGACGCCATTTCGCGCTTCGCCGAAAAGATCCTCGAACGCACGGCGCAGCCGATGCTGATCGCCGGCAACGAACTGGTGGCCTCGCTCTCGATCGGCGTTGCCGTCTACCCCGACGATGGCCGCAACTTCCATACGCTGCTGACCAAGGCTGAGGCGGCGATGCGCCGCGTCAAGGAAAGCGGACGTGGTGCCTGCCGTTTCTTCGACGAGACGATGAACTCCGACGCGCTCGATCATCTGCAACTGCGCAACGGTCTGCGTCGGGCGCTCGATCGCGGCGGTTTCGTGCTGCACTACCAGCCGCAGATCGATCTGACGAGCGGCGCCGTCAGTGGCGTCGAGGCGCTGCTGCGCTGGCGCGCCGACGATGGCGCGCTGATTCCGCCGGCCCGCTTCATCCCGGTTGCCGAGGAAAGCGGGCTGATCGTGCCGATCGGCGACTGGGTGCTGCGCGAAGCCTGCCGGCAGGCAATGCTCTGGCAACAGGCGGGACTGCCGCCGCTGATGATGGCGGTCAACCTGTCGGCGGTGCAGTTCCGCCGCGGCGATCTGCTGCAGACGGTGATCATCGCGCTGACCGAATCGGGCTTGCCGGCCAGTTGCCTTGAGCTCGAACTGACCGAGTCGCTGCTGATCGCCGACAACGAAAACGTGCTCGCGGTGCTGCGCGCGCTCAAGCAGCTTGGCGTCAAGCTGTCGATCGACGACTTCGGCACCGGCTATTCGAGCCTCGCCTACCTGAAACGCTTTGCCGTCGACCAGTTGAAGATCGACCGTTCCTTCGTGCGTGACCTGCGCAGCGACCCGGAAGACGCCGCCATCGTCCGCGCCATCGCGCAGATGGGACGCAGCCTCGGCCTGCGCACGCTGGCCGAGGGCGTCGAGGATTCGGTGACGGCCAGCCTGCTGTGCACTTGCCAGTGCGATGCGGCGCAAGGCTATTACTTCGCCCGGCCGCTGCCGCCCGAGGAGTTCGTCAGCTTTTTCAGGGCTCGCCAGGAATCGTCGCCGGAAGAACTGGAGTAAAATTCTCGGGTATTATTCTTCCGAATAACCCGAGAGGAGCGGCAATTCATGACAGGCAATCCAGCCATTACCGCAGACGTCGTGCTCGCGGCGCTTGCCGGACTGATCGACCCCGATTTGCAGAAGGACTACGTCGCCGCCAAGGCCGCGAAAAACCTGCGCATCGACGGCGCTAGCGTCGCGCTCGACATCGAGTTGCCGTTCCCGGCGCAGTCGCGTCACGGCGCGATCCGCGCGGCAGTACGCGAGCGCATCGCCGCCATTGCCGGCGTCAGCGATGTCGAGATCGGCGTCAGCACGAAGATCATCGCCCATACCGTTCAGCATGGGCTGAAGCCGCTGCCGGGCGTCAAGAACATCGTCGCCGTCGCTTCGGGCAAGGGCGGCGTCGGCAAGAGCGCCACTGCCGTCAATCTGGCGCTGGCACTGGCCAGCGAGGGGGCGCGTGTCGGCCTGCTCGACGCCGACATCTACGGCCCGTCGCTGCCGCAGATGCTCGGTCTCGCCGGCAGCCAGCCAGAGAGTGTCGACGGCCAGTCGATGGAACCGCTGGAAGCCTTTGGCGTGCAGGTGATGTCGATCGGTTTCCTGATCGAGCCGGATGCGCCGATGGTCTGGCGCGGGCCGATGGTGACGCAGGCGCTCGACCAGTTGCTGCGGCAGACGCGCTGGCACGAGCTCGACTATCTGGTGGTCGACATGCCGCCGGGCACCGGCGACATCCAGCTGACGCTGGCGCAGAAATTCCCGGTCACCGGCGCAGTGATCGTCACCACGCCGCAGGATATCGCGCTGCTCGATGCGCGCAAGGGACTGAAGATGTTCGAGAAGGTCGGCATCCCGATCCTCGGTCTGGTCGAAAACATGAGCATCCATATCTGCTCCAACTGCGGTCACGCCGAGCACATCTTCGGCGAAGGCGGCGGCGGACGCATGGCCGCCGATTTCGACGTCGAACTGCTCGGTTCGCTGCCGCTCGACCGCTCGATCCGCGAACTGGCCGACGCCGGCCGGCCGACGGTGGTTGGTGCGCCGGATTCGAAGGCCGCGGCGATCTACTGCGAGATCGCGCGCCGCGTCGCGGTGAAGGTCGGCGAACGCGCCAAGGACATGAGTTCGCGCTTCCCCAACATCGTCGTGCAGAACACCTGAGGACGCCGGGCGCGGTCGGGAATTTCCCCGCCGCGCCTGGCTTGCGCGCACCTCCGTTGCACGGCTGCCACGCCCGGCGGCGCCCGCCTGCCGGTCGCGTCGGCGTGCGGTCTTCAAGCTCGCACAATCGGCACGCAGACATCGTAGAATGTGCGCCTTTTCCGCCGACGGGTGACGAGCGATGGCAATCAAGAACGACCGATGGATCCGCCGCATGGCCGAGCAGCACGGCATGATCGAGCCTTTCGAGCCGACCATGGTGCGCGAGGTGAATGGCGAGAAGATCGTTTCCTACGGCACTTCGAGCTACGGCTACGATATCCGCTGTGCCGACGAATTCCGCGTATTCACCAACATCAATTCGACCATCGTCGATCCGAAGCACTTCGATCCGCAATCCTTCGTCGAAGTCTCGGGCAAGGGCTACTGCGTCATTCCGCCGAATTCGTTCGCGCTGGCGCGTACCGTCGAGTACTTCCGCATTCCGCGTCAGGTATTGACCATCTGCCTCGGCAAGAGCACCTATGCGCGCTGCGGCATCATCGTGAACGTGACGCCCTTCGAACCCGAGTGGGAAGGCTACGTGACGCTCGAGTTCTCCAATACGACGCCGCTGCCGGCGAAGATTTACGCTGGCGAGGGCTGCGCACAGGTACTGTTCTTCGAGTCCGACGAGGTCTGCGAAACCTCTTACAAGGACCGCGGCGGCAAGTACCAGGGCCAGGTCGGCGTCACCCTGCCGAAGATCTGACGGACACGAACGCCGTCGCGCATCGCCGCTTTCCGCAGGGCCGTCCCAAGGCGGGCAGCGTAATACATCGAGTCCGCGCAACTCGCGGACGAACAGTCATCACCCCCTTCCTCGGGAAGGGGGCAGGGGGGTAGGTACACCAATGCGCTTTCACTTTCCCGTCATCATCATCGATGAAGACTTCCGTTCGGAGAACACCAGCGGACTCGGCATTCGCGCGCTGGCCAAGGCGATCGAGGAAGAAGGCCTGGAGGTGCTCGGCGTCACCAGCTACGGCGACCTGACCTCCTTCGCGCAGCAGCAGAGCCGCGCTTCGGTGTTCATCCTGTCGATCGACGACGAGGAATTCATCTCCGACCGCGCCGACGACACGATCGAGGAACTGCGCGCGTTCGTGAAGGAAATCCGCTTCCGCAACGCCGACATCCCGATTTTCCTGCACGGCGAGACGCGCACTTCGCGCCATATCCCGAACGACGTGCTGCGCGAGCTGCACGGCTTCATCCACATGTTCGAGGACACGCCCGAGTTCATCGCGCGCAACGTCGTGCGCGAGGCGAAGTCCTACCTCGAAGCGCTGCCGCCGCCGTTCTTCCGCGCGCTGACGCACTACGCTGCCGACGGTTCGTATTCGTGGCACTGTCCCGGACACTCGGGCGGCGTCGCTTTCCTGAAGAGTCCGGTTGGCCAGATGTTCCACCAGTTCTTCGGCGAGAACATGCTGCGCGCCGACGTCTGCAACGCCGTCGACGAACTCGGCCAGCTGCTCGACCACACCGGGCCGGTTGCCGCTTCCGAACGCAATGCGGCGCGCATCTTCAACGCCGATCACCTGTTCTTCGTCACCAACGGCACCTCGACCTCGAACAAGATCGTCTGGCACTCGACCGTCGCGCCGGGCGATGTGGTTGTCGTCGACCGCAACTGCCACAAGTCGATCCTGCACGCGATCATCATGACCGGCGCGATTCCGGTCTTCCTGATGCCGACGCGCAACAACTTCGGCATCATCGGTCCGATCCCGAAGGAAGAGTTCCGCTGGGAAAACATCGAGAAGAAGATCGCCGCCAACCCCTTCGCGCGCGACGTCAAGGCCAAGCCGCGCGTGCTGACCATCACGCAGAGCACCTACGACGGCATCCTCTACAACGTCGAGGAAATCAAGGAGCTGCTCGACGGGCGCATCGATTCGCTGCACTTCGACGAAGCCTGGCTGCCGCACGCCACCTTCCACGATTTCTATCGCGGCATGCACGCCATCGGCAAGGACCGCGCGCCCTGCCGTCATTCGATGCTGTTCTCGACGCAGTCAACGCACAAGCTGCTCGCCGGCCTTTCGCAGGCGTCGCAGATCCTCGTGCAGGAGTCGCAGACACGGCAGCTCGACCGCGACTGCTTCAACGAATCCTTCCTGATGCACACCTCGACCAGCCCGCAGTACGCGATCATTGCCTCGTGCGACGTCGCCGCGGCGATGATGGAAGAGCCGGGCGGGCCGGCGCTGGTCGAGGAATCGATCCGCGAGGCGCTCGACTTCCGTCGCGCCATGCGCAAGGTCGACGAGGAGTGGGGCACCGACTGGTGGTTCAAGGTGTGGGGCCCGGACGACCTGTCCGAAGAGGGCGTCAGCGACCGCGAGGACTGGGTGCTCAAGGCCAACGAGCGCTGGCACGGTTTCGGCAATCTGGCGCCGGGCTTCAACATGCTCGACCCGATCAAGGCGACGATCATCACGCCGGGGCTCGACGTTGACGGCGATTTTGCCGACGATTTCGGCATTCCGGCGGCGATCGTCACCAAGTACCTCGCCGAGCACGGCGTCATCGTCGAAAAGACCGGCCTGTACTCGTTCTTCATCATGTTCACCATCGGCATCACCAAGGGCCGCTGGAACACGATGGTCACCGAACTGCAGCAGTTCAAGGACGATTACGACCGCAACCATCCGCTGTGGAAGGTGCTGCCCGAGTTCGTTGCCAAGCACCCGCGCTACGAGCGCATCGGCTTGCGCGACCTGTGCGACCAGATCCACGGCATCTACCGCGCCAACGACATCGCCCGGCTGACCACCGAGATGTACCTCTCGAACATGGAGCCGGCGATGAAGCCGGCCGACGCCTTCGCGCGCATGGCGCACCGCGAGGTCGACCGCACGCCGATCGACGAACTCGAAGGGCGCATCACCAGCATCCTGCTGACGCCGTACCCGCCGGGAATCCCGCTGCTCATTCCGGGCGAGCGCTTCAACGGCACGATCGTCCGCTACCTCAAGTTCGCGCGCGAGTTCAACGAGAAATTCCCCGGCTTCGAGACCGACATCCACGGTCTGGTCAAGGAAGTTGTCGACGGCAAGGCGCAGTATTTCGTGGACTGCGTACGCTGAGGCTGTCGGCAGCGGGCTGAGCGGGCGCGGTCGGCGTACTGAGCCCTTCTCCCGCATTCGCGGTGTGATGTGTCGCGGGCGACGTGTGCTGGTCGGCGTACTGCGCGTGGCGTACCGCGTACGGCGGGCCGGGCGCCGGGCGCTCCTCATGGCTGCACAAATCGTCGCACCCGCCGCCCGGCCCGCCTTGCCGGACTTGGCCGCGTACTGTTACCGCTTCTTCTGCCGTCCGTCTTCTGCCTTTTGCCGGATGCACCGACTTGGCTCGACATGACGGGGGTGGGGCCGGGGCAACGATTTGTGCAGCCATGAGGCGCCCCGGCCCCACCCCCGTCATGCGCTGTGTCCGCGATACCCTTCTCGCAGCTTCTTAAGTCCGCAGGGCAACCCGCAAAACGCAGTTTTCCCTGCGGCTTCGTCGCGCCGCGAGCCGCGCGGAACGCTTTGCCGCGCTCAGCGGCTCAGCGTGCCTCGGCGATGCGCTGGTAGCTGACGAAGTCGAAAGCCGGCTCGCCGCGGCTGCTTTCCTCTCGTCCGATTTCCTGCCATTCGTCGGCGGCGACTGGCGGGAAGAAGGCATCGCCATCGGCGTCGGCCGCCACCTCGGTGAGCACCAGCCGCTGTGCCAGCGGCAGCGCCTGCCGGTAGAGTTCGGCGCCGCCGATGACAAATATCTCACCAGCGCCGGCAATCGCCAGCGCGTCGGGCAGCGAATGGACGACGCTGGCGCCTTCGGCGGCAAAGCCTTGGTCGCGCGTGAGTACGACGTTGTGCCGGCCGGGCAAGGGGCGGAAAGCCGGCGGCAGCGATTCCCAGGTACGCCTGCCCATGATCACAGTGCGCCCGCGCGTCGTCGCGCGGAAGTGGCGCAGATCTTCCGGCAGATGCCAGAGCAGGCCGTTGTCACGGCCGATGGCGCCGTTTTTCGCGACGACGGCGATCAGCGTCAGCACCTGCTCCCCGGTTTGCGGCTCCGCTCGTGGCTTCGCTGTGACCTGCGGCAAGACCTTGTCGGCGGCGCCTGCCGCCGCGTTCTGGCTCACAGATGCCGCGCGCGCACGGCGCGGCAATGCGCGATCAGGCCGCCGGTCGATGAGTCGCTGCCGGCCGGCAGCGCGCCGCCTTCGATCGCCGGCAGCAGACGCTGCGCGAGCTTCTTGCCGAGTTCGACACCCCACTGGTCGAAAGGGTTGATTCCCCAGATGACGCCCTGCGCCAGCGTCTTGTGCTCGTAGGCGGCGAGCAGCAGGCCGAGATGGTAGGGGTCGAGCCGTGGCAGGACGAAGGTCGACGACGGCTGGTTGCCCGGGCAGCGGCGGTAGGCCGGTTCGGCGTCCGGGTTGCCGAAGGCGAGCGCTTCCGACTGCGCGAAGCAGTTGGCGAGCAGGCGTTCGTGATGGTCGGGCAGCGGGTAGTCGCTTTCGGCGATGGCGATGAAGTCGACCGGCAGCAGGCGACCGCCCTGATGCAGCAGCTGGAACCACGCGTGTTGTGCGTTGGTGCCGGCGTTGCCCCATAGTACCGGTGCGGCCGGGCGCGCCAGCGGCTCGCCGTCGCGGCCGATGCTCTTGCCGTTGCTCTCCATTTCCAGCTGCTGCAGGTAGTCCGGCAGCAGACGCAGCGACTGGCTGTAGGGGACCAGCGCGTAGGCGCCGGCGCCGCGCACGCTGCTGTTCCAGACGCCGAGCAGCGCCATCATGAGCGGCAGGTTCTGCCGCGTCGGTGCGCTGCGGAAGTGTTCGTCCATGGCGGCGGCGCCGTCGAGCAGGCGTTCGAAAGCGTCCATGCCGATGGCCAGCGCCAGCGGCAGGCCGACCGCCGACCACAGCGAGAAGCGGCCGCCGACCCAGTCGGCAAAACCGAAGATCATCTCCGGATTGACGCCGAAGTCGATCGCCGTCTGCGGGCTGGCGCTTACCGCGACAAACTGCCGCGCCAGCGCCAGCTGGCGCAGCTTGGGGTTGTCGCCGGTGGCGTCGGCGTTGGCCAGCAGCCATTCGCGCGCGGTGGCGGCGTTGGTCAGCGTCTCGATGGTGGTGAAGGTCTTGCTGGCAACGATGAACAGCGTCGTGCGCGGATCGAGCGCTTCGAGCGTCGGTGCGATGTCGGCGGCGTCGAGGTTGGCGACGTAGTGGATGGCGAGCGTCGGGTGGCCGATGGCGTTGAGCGCGGCAGTGACCATGCGCGGGCCGAGGTCGGAGCCGCCGATGCCGAGATTGACGACGGTGCGGATCGGCTCGCCGCTGTAGCCGCGCCACTGGCCGCTGCGTACCGCTTCGCAGAACTTGCGCATGCGCGCGCGCGTCGCGCGCACTTCCGGGATGACGTCGACGCCGTCGACCAGCACCGGCGCGTCGCCACGCTGGCGTAGCGCGACGTGCAGCACGGCGCGGCCTTCGCTTTCATTGATCTTCTCGCCAGCGAACATGCGCTCGCGCCAGCCGGCAACGTCGGCGGCCTGCGCCAGATTGTCGAGCAGTACCAGCGTTTCGTCGGTGACCCACTGTTTCGAGTAATCGAAAAGCAACTCGCCGACGTGCAGCGAATGGCGCGAAAAACGCGTTGCATCGGCGGCGAACAGGTCGCGCAGGCTTTGTCCACGCAGCGCTTGCGCGTGGGCGTCGAGTGCCTGCCAGGCGGCAGCGAGGGGTGGGTTCATGGTTTAGACGGCGACCGGCGCCGGGATGTGGGGATGCGGATCGTAGGCTTCGAGCGTGAAATCCTCGAAGCGGAAGGCGAACAAGTCAGTCACCGCCGGGTTCAGGCGCATCAATGGCAGCGCGCGCGGCGTGCGCGACAGCTGCAGTTGCGCCTGTTCGAGGTGGTTGCTGTAGAGGTGCGCGTCGCCGAAGGTGTGCACGAAATCGCCCGGCCGGTAGCCGCAGACCTGCGCCAGCATCAGCGTCAGCAGCGCGTACGAGGCGATGTTGAAGGGAACGCCGAGGAAGATGTCGGCGCTGCGCTGGTAGAGCTGGCACGACAGGCGGCCGTCGGCGACGTAGAACTGCACCAGCGCGTGGCAGGGCGGCAGCGCCATGCGTTCGACGTCGGCCGGGTTCCAGGCGCTGACGATGTGCCGGCGCGAGTCCGGGTTGTTTTTCAGGCTGGCGACGAGTTGCGCGATCTGGTCGATTTCGCGCCCGTCGGGCGTCTGCCAGTGGCGCCACTGGTGGCCGTACACCGGACCGAGCTCGCCGTCGGCGTCGGCCCATTCGTCCCAGATGCGCACGCCGTTCTCGCGCAGGTAGGCGATATTGGTTTCGCCGCGCAGGAACCACAGCAGTTCGTGGATGATCGAGCGCAGGTGCAACTTCTTGGTCGTCAGTACGGGGAAGCCGGCGGCGAGGTCGAAACGCATTTGCCAGCCGAAAACCGAGCGCGTACCGGTGCCGGTGCGGTCGCCCTTGGTCGCGCCGTGGTCGATGACGTGGCGCATCAGGTCGAGATACTGCTGCATGCGGGGAAGTAGATTCGTCGGGATAAGGCGGTCGATTGTAAATCGGATTCACCGGCGCCAGCGCATGCACGCTCAAGAACACGCCGGGCCGCTTGTCTGCCCGGCCGCAGCGCGCTGTTGCATGCCCGCCGGCCGGATGAGCGAGGCAGCCGCGTATCCCCGGTAATGCGTATTGCGAGGCGGGGACCAGCGTTTATACTCATGCGCTCAGCAAGCAGCGATCCCGTGCCGATCGTTTCAGTATGTCCAGGGCCATGATTCTCGACTTTTTCGCCTCGCGCTCTGCCCATCCGCTCGACGACCCCGCCGAACTCCGGCGTGTCATCGCGGCACTGCCGCCCGACAATCCGTTCAAGGCGGTCGATGAGGTTTTCGGCTGGCTGGAGTCCTTGCAGCAGGCCGACGACGTGCGTGTCGACCGGCGTTTCGAGGCGGTTCGTGCGCTTGACGACGCAGCGCAGCCGCATCTGCGCCGGCTCGCCCGCGATTACCTGCAGTCGTCCCGGCTTTCGAAGAACGACGAGCGTCGCCTGTGGTCGGCCAACCACGCTTACTGGGAGGCAGCCGGCTCGCTCTACGCGCGCTGCCTGCGCATTGCCGCCGCCGACGCGCGCTCGAGCGGCGCCGAGGCCTTCCGCAATTCGGCGACGCTGGCGTCGGCGCGGCTGGTCGCCGCGCGTGGCATGCAGGCCAAATGGTTCCAGTTCCGCTACGCGGCAGTTCCGGCCGCAGTGTGGCGCGAGTTGGGCGGCACGTATCTCGCCGCGGAAGCGGCGGGCGTCGCGCAGAAACCCGTCCAGCTCTATCCGCAGGAACCGGCGACGACGACGGTCAGCGCGCTCTATCTGCAGTCGCTGGCGCTGTATTCCTCGTCGGCCGATAGCCTGTCGCCGCTCGAGATCGAACTGGCCGATCGCTTGCTCGGACGTTTCCTGGCCGGTTTCGACTTCTCGCCGACGCCCCGCGCCGATAGCGTTTACTGGGTCGACGCCGGCAATGGCGGAGCGCCGATGCGTCTGGCGCGCGACCCGCAGGCGCTCATGCCGACACTGCGTTTCTTTTCCGGTGGCGCTTCGGCGCCAACGATCGAAGCCTTGATCAGCCAGGTCGAGCGCGGCGATTTGCCGGCCGACCTCAAGCTCGGTGCGCAGTTTCCGCCGCGCGTGCTCTTGCCGGTGCTGCAGCATCTGGCCTTGTACTGGGCGCCGAAGCCGCCGATGCGCGAGCATCCGCGGCATGCGGTGCGTACGCGCGTGGCCGTGCTCAACGGATTCGACAATGGCTTTTCGATCTTTGCCGGCGAACTGGCGCGTCTGGGGCGCGAGAACGAAGCCGAGAGCTGGGTGATCGAAAATGTCAGCCTCGGCGGTTTCGGCGCCGTGGTCGACGCAGCCCGCGGTGAATGGTTGAAAGTCGGGGCGCTGCTCGCGCTGCAGCCGGCCGGCGGCGACAACTGGCTGCTTGGTGTCGTCGGTCGTTGCGCGCGCGATGCGAGCGAGCGGCCACTGGTCGGCATCCGTACCCTGGCGCGCTATCCGCTCAGCGTGCAGTTGCGGCCGCGCGCCAGCGGGCTGGCGGCGATCAACGGCATTCCCGGAATCTGGCTGCGTGAAGGCGGCAACGAGGACGAGGCGCGCTTCCTGTTACCGCCGGCGACTTTCAATCTGCGCGAAACGCTCGAATTCTTCAGCAACGGCGGGCGCTGGTTGCTCAGTCCGGTCGAGCTCGAGGAAAGCGGCGAGGATTTCGAGCTGGCGCGTTACCGCCTGCGCTACGACGCCTGAACTGCCGGTGCGTGCCTGAACGCAGATCCAGCGGGCGCTGCCGGTGTGCACGAAACGGCCAGGCTTCAGCGGGTGACCCGGTTGGTGATCGGCCTCGCCATCGCCAAGCTGCGCAAGCGTTCAGGCGGAGTGTTCGTCAGCGTCGTCGTCCGGCGCGTCGCTGTCCGTATCTGCGGTTTCTGAAGCATTTTCGCCTGCCAGTTCGCGTAGCGCGCGGAACAGTGCGCGATAGCTGCGCGGCGGCTTGCCGGTGGCCTGTTCCTTCAGCGCCGCGCGACGCAGCGCACGCAGATGCTGCAGGTCGGCGCCGGGGAATTCGCTGGCGATCTCGCCGAGCGCACGTTCGTCGGCAAGGATGGCTTCGCGCAGTCGTTCCAGCCGGTGCATGCGCGCCGTTTCCACCGCCGAATCGCCGCGCGCGGCAGCGAGCACTTCGCGGATCGGCGCCGGATCGATGTCGCGCATCAGCCGACCGATGTACTGCATCTGCCGGCGCCGCGCCTCGTCGGTGCGCGTCATGCGCTGAACCTGGCGCAACGCGTCAGCCAGGCTTTCCGGCAGGTCGATCTTCTTCAGCCGGTCGGCAGACAGGCCGGCGAGTTCTTCGCCAAGCGACTGCAACTCGGCCATCGCCTGCTTGCGGCGCGTTTTCGAGAGGGGCAGATCGGTGTCGTTGTCGGCAGTGGTCATGAGCGTGGAGCGGTTTCTGTGTGGAGTGCCGTTTCGCGTAAGGGCGGCACGATGGCGGAGCGGGGCGCCGGCAGTTGGCGGAGAGAAGGCGCGCACCGCGCCGCGGAGGAAGGCAGACTGCGCTGCCGGGGTGGCGAAGGGAGCTGGCCGGGGCTGCTGCTATGATAGCGACTTTCCCCGCCGGCCGCTCCCTACCATGCCCCGTTCCGCTCCCCCGTCCGCCCTTGCCCAGTCTCCGAGCCCCGCCGCACCCGCGCGCTTTGCGCAAAGCTTCGCGACGCTGCAGCAGCTTGCCGCCGATGCACTGGCGCACGCCAAGGCAAAGGGCAGTAGCGCCTGCGAAGTCGAGGTCTCGGAAGGTTTCGGCCAGTCGGCAACGGTGCGTCGCGGCGAGGTCGAGACGATCGAATACAACCGCGACAAGGGCATCGGCGTCACCGTCTACGTCGGCAAGCGGCGCGGCTCGGCGAGCACTTCGGACTTCTCGCCGGAAGCACTGCGCCAGACCGTCGAGGCGGCACTCGACATCGCCCGCTTCACCGCCGAGGACGAGTTTTCCGGGCTGCCCGACGCCGAACTGCTGGCGCGCGCCGGCGCCGGCTTCGACCTTGACCTGCATCATCCCTGGGCGCTGCCGATCGAAGACGCCATCGCGCAGGCGCGGCGCTGCGAGGACGCCGCCTTCGCCGTCAGCAAGAAGATCAGCAACTCGGAGGGCGCCAGCGTGGCGACGCAGGAAGCGCAGTTCGTTCACGCCAACAGCCTCGGTTTCATGGGCGGTTACCCGACTTCGCGGCATTCGCTGTCGTGTTCGGTGATCGCCGGCAAGGGCAGCGCGATGCAGCGCGACGACTGGTATTCGACGGCGCGCGATGCGAGCGCGCTGGCTTCGCCCGAAGATATCGGTGCCACCGCTGCGCGACGCGCGCTGTCGCGGCTCGGCTCGCGGCGCATCGCCACGTGTTCGGCGCCGGTGCTGTTCGAGGCGCCGGTCGCCGCTTCGTTGCTCAACAGTTTTGTCCATGCGGCAAGCGGCAGCAGCCTCTATCGCCGCTCGACCTTCCTGCTCGACCGCCTCGGCAAGCGCGTTTTCTCTAAGAAGGTGAACATCAGCGAGCAGCCGCATCTGCGCGGCGCGCTGGCGAGTTCGCCGTTCGACAACGAGGGCGTGGCGACGCGCGCGCGCGATCTGGTGGTCGATGGCGTGCTGCAGGGCTGGTTCCTCAGCACCTACTCGGCGCGCAAGCTTGGCCTCGTCACCACCGGCAACGCTGGCGGCAGCCACAATCTGATCGTCGTTCCCGGCAAGCGCGACTTCAAGGGACTGCTGCGCAAGATGGATCGCGGCCTGCTCGTCACCGAACTGCTCGGCCAGGGGATCAACTACGTCACCGGCGACTACTCGCGCGGCGCCGCCGGTTACTGGGTCGAAAACGGCGAGATCGTGCACGCCGTCGACGAGATCACCATCGCCGGCAATCTGCGCGACATCTTCCGCAACATCGCCGCCGTCGGTAACGACGTCGTCGTGCGCGGATCGAAGCAGGTCGGCTCGCTGCTGATCGAGGAAATGAAGATCGCCGGCGACTGAGCTGGCGCTCGGCTCCCGTCATTCGCGACGGGAGGGGCATCGCCGCATGCGCTGCGCCGTGCGGCATTTCCGCGTCGCCGGTGGTGAGCTTCCACCGGCCAAAACAGGGGCCTTCGACACCTTGGTTTAGGCTTGCGTTCCCGGCATGAAAAAAGGCACTTGCGCGCTGCTGTCAGTGACGCTTTCTGCATGTTTTCCTTCGTATAATCATCCAGCTGTCTGTTTGATCAACCCACGAGGAGACAAAGCATGGAAAGACGTTCCTTTCTGAAAAAGACCGGTGTCGGGCTGGCGGCCGGCGCGATGGCAATGCCGGCGATTGCGCAAACCGCGCCGAGCATCAAATGGCGTTTGACCTCAGGCTTCCCGAAGAGCCTCGACACCATTTACGGCGGCGCCGAAGTGCTGGCCAAGAGGGTCAAGGAGCTCACCGGCGGCAAGTTCCAGATCCAGGTTTTTGCCGCGGGCGAACTCGTCCCCGGTGGCGGCGCCGCTTTCGACGCGGTGCAGGCCGGCACCGTCGAGTGCTGCCACACCTGTTCCTATTACTCGTTCGGCAAGGAGCCGACTTTCGCCATCGGCACGGCGCTGCCGTTCGGCATGGACTTCCGGCAGACCAACGCCTGGCTCTATTACGGCAACGGCCAGAAGCTGCTCGACGAGTTCTATGCCAATTACGGCGTTCAGTCCTTCCCCGGTGGCAATACCGGCGTCCAGATGGGTGGCTGGTATCGCAAGGAAATCAAAACACTGGCCGATATCAACGGACTCAAGTTCCGCGTTGCCGGTCTGGCCGGCAAGGTGTGGGCGAAGCTCGGTGCGGTGCCGCAGCAGATCCCCGGCGGCGACATCTATCCGTCTCTGGAAAAAGGCACGATTGACGCCGCCGAATGGGTCGGCCCCTACGACGACGAAAAGCTCGGCTTCTACAAGGTGGCCAAAAACTACTACTACCCGGGCTGGTGGGAGCCGGGTCCGGTGATCCACTTCTTCGTCGCCAAGAAGGAATGGGACAAGTTGCCCCCCGAGTACAAGGCAGCGTTCGAGGCGGCGGCGGCCGAGGCCAACGTGAACATGATGGCCGAGTACGACCACAAGAACCCGGCCGCACTGTCGCGCCTGCTCGGCAACGACGTCAAGGTGCGCAAGTTCAGTCCGGAAATCCTCGACGCGGCGCGCAAGGCGGCGTTCGAGGTCTATGCCGAGGAGTCGGCGAAGAGCCCGGCGTTCAAGAAGATATCGGAGGACTACTTCAAGTACGCCAAGGTGCAGAACGCCTGGTTCAGCGTCGCCGAGGCGTCGATGGCGCAGTATCTGCACGCAGCAAAATAGCCGGACCGAAGCATCGTCGGTCGCTGCGCACACGCGCCGCGACTGATGAAACCTCGATAGGCGAAAGGTAATAGGCCACGGAGCAATCCGTGGCCTTTTTTCTTGCTGGACGGCGACCGCTCCGCGCATTCACAATGCTCGCTGTCGGCAGTAGCAAGCCAAAAAATGTAAAAACTCATTGCTTTGGCTGTTGCATGCAGCGCGTCAGCGTGCCTGCCGGACAAGAATAAAATTGGGCGCCCGGCAAGAGGCGCTCTGGGAGGTAATGGTTTGCAAGACGTGGATTTACAAAGCAACCTTCCCGGCGGGGCTCGGTGCCGTCGGCACCTGCGGTCGGCGCACGCCGTGTTTCGGGTACGTGTTCTGCCTGCGCTCGTCTACGGCGTGCTGGCGGGCGGTTTTGCTGCGCTCGCCAGCGCGCAGGATGCGTCTCCGTCCGATGTCATCGAGGTGCGCGCAAGTGCTGACGGCGAGGGGCTTTTCCATCCCGACGACAGCCCGGTGGCGCATAGTTCGATCGGCCGGGCGGCGATCGAGCAGCGCAGCTCGCTCAGCAATCCCTTCCAGTTGCTCGATCTGTTGCCTGGCGTCAACACCTTCAGCCCGGACGCCGGCGGCCTCTTCGGCAGTAATTTGCGCGTGCGCGGCTTCAGTGGCGAGCAGTTGGGCGTCACCCTCGACGGTGTGCCGATGAATGATCCGGGCAACTTCGCGGTTTATCCGCATGAGATGACCGACCCGGAAAACCTGCAGGAAATTTTCATCAACCAGGGCTCGTCGGCCACCGACTCGCCGATCGTCAATGCGCTCGGCGGCAGCGTCGGCATGATCACGGCGCCGCCGGCCGATCAGTCGCGCTTGCGTGTGCAGCAGACGTTCGGCTCGTACAACGCGCACAAGACCTTCGTCCGCGCCGATACCGGCTTGTTCGCCGACGGCCGCGCCAAGGCTTTCATCTCGTATTCGTTGGCCGAAGCCGACAAGTGGAAGGGTGACGGCCAGGCAAGGCGCGAACACGTCGACTTCAAGGGCGTTCTCAATCTCGCGCCGGGCAACAGCGTCACCGCCGGCTTTCTGTGGAACAGGATCGACAACCATAATCTGCGCAGCCTGACGCTGGCGCAGATCGACAGCCTCGGCCGCAATGCCGATTTCGGCACGACGCTGCCGCAGCATCTGCCGCCGGTCAATGGCCTCCCCCCCCAAGAGGAAAGCGCTCCGAGCGATGGCTATTACGGTTTCAACAAGAACCGCTTCGAAAACAGCCTCGCCTCGCTGAAGGGCTCGTTCCAGCTGGCGCCGGCACTGCGTCTCGATGTCGAGCCTTATTTCTGGTACGGGCGCGGTTATGGTGGCAACCAGCTGCGGACACTGAGCGAAGGCCTGAGCGGGAATGCCTTGCATGGCGGCGTTGCTGACATCAACGGTGACGGAGATCGAAACGACAAGCTGCTGGTTTTCAGCAGCGATGTGATCGAGACCAAGCGACCGGGAGTGACGCTGCGTCTCAGCGCGCAGTTAAACAATCACCGACTGATGAGCGGTTACTGGTATGACCGTGCACGCGAACGCAGGACGCGCCCGGCAATGGCTTTCGACAGCGCCGGCAATGTTGCCGACCCGTGGCTGAAGGATTCCTCGGACTTCCTGAAAAACCAGGACGGGAGCACTTATCAGGGGCGCGACTGGCTGACGGTGAGCACCAGCCAGTCGGTCTTCCTGCAGGACAACATCGCCCTGCTCGACGACCGGCTGAATGTGCAGCTGGGAATCCGCCGGCTGAGCATCCGGCGCGATTTTCACAACTATGCCAACGCCTCGTCGAGCGGCGCTGTCGATTACGATACCGGCGGCTCCTTTGCGAAGACGCTGCCCAGCTTGTCGGTCCTGTACAAGCTGGATCAGGCGCAACAGCTCTTCTTCAACGTTGCCGGGAATTTCAGCGCGCCGAGCTACCGTATCTACAGTGATTTGTTCAATGGCAGCGGACTCAAGCCGGTGAACGTCACGGCCGAGAGTTCGACCAACTGGGATCTCGGCTATCGCTACGCCGGCGAGAAATTCAGCGCTTCGGGATCGCTGTTTTTCATCGATTACCGCAACCGCATCGCTTCTTCCTATGATCCGGTCGCCGGACTTCCCGGGACCGAGTACAACGTCGGCGATTCGACGACGCGCGGCGTTGAAGTGGAGTCAGCCTGGCGCGTTATGCCGAGCTGGAGCCTCTACGGTTCGCTGAGCTATACGCGCAGCCGCATGAACGACGACCTGCGCACGGCAGCCAGTACCTGGGAAGCGACTGCCGGCAAGGAGTTTCCGGATACACCCAACTGGCTGGCCGGCATCTCGCTGCGATACCAGCAAGGGCCGTGGACCGCCGGCATCTCGGCCAAGTACACCGGCGCCCGCTACGCCACGCTGGTCAATGACCAGTCGATCGGCGGCTTTACGCTGGTCAACGTCGATGCCAGCTACCGTCTGCCGCCGACCGCCTTCTTCCGCAAGCCGTCGCTGCGCCTGAACATCTACAACCTGTTCAATACCGATGCGCTGTATCTGAACGCGAGCAGCGGCTCGACTTTCACCACACGCGCCGAGGGCGCGGGCGGTCAGTCTCCCGTCTATTACGTTGGCGCGCCGCGAACGCTCGGCCTCACGATTGCCTCGGATTTCTGAACGCATGCGGGAGTCCGGCACTGCCAGGCTGCATGGCCAACGCTTCGCAAAGCCGCCACGGTGGCCCTCGATCCCCGCGCGCGTCGTGCCGGCAGCAATGCACCGCGGGCACAGCATGTGCCAGTGTCTTCTTGCCTGTGTCTTGCTCGGTTTCGGCACGCTCTTTCACTCCGCTACGGTGTCGGCAGAGCAGCCTCCTCGCTTGTATTTCGATGCCGTTGCCAGCCTGAGTGGTGAGGCTCCCCTGGCATTTTTGCAGGACCGACAGGGTTTCATCTGGTTGGCGGGAAGCACCGGTGTTTTCCGTCACGATGGTTATCGTTCAGTCCTCTACCAAAACGATGCATCGGTACCGGGCAGCCTTCCTGATGACTGGGTTACGGCACTGTTCGAGGATAGGGATGGCCACGTTTGGGCCGCAACGCATAACGGTATCGCCCGTTTTGACAAGCAGACCGGGCGTTTCAGCCGTCTTGCGCCGCCGCCGGATGCCGACGGAAGCAGGCAAAACCTGCTTACCAAAGCCATCGTTGGTGATGGCGGCGGTGGCCTTTGGCTCGCGACGCGTGGCGGTTTGTGGCACTTCGACCTTGAAACCAGCGAGTTCCGCGCTTACCGGCACGACGAGAGCAGGCCGGATAGCCTCGGTAGCGATAATGTTTCCGTGTTGGCGCGAGACTCGCGAGGAGGCTTGTGGGTGGGTAACTGGCCCACGGGACTGTCTTACCTGGCCAATGGCAGCAAGACTTTTCGGCACTATCAGCTTGATTCCGATACCGACGCAAAACGGAACCCGAGCAATCCGCGCGCCCTGCTTTTCGATAGCCGGCAGCGACTGTGGGTCGGAACCGACACCAGCGTCTTCCTCTGGCATGACGGGACGCCCTGGGCAGAGCGCAGGCGCGTTTCTTTACCGTCTGAGCGTGCAGAAGTTCGTGTTTACAACATCTACGAGGACCCGTTCGGGCAAGTATGGGTTTGCAGCGATGTCGGCTTACTGCGTTGGGATGAGACGCGCCAGAAACTTCTGGCTTACTCGCATCAAGTCGGTGATGCGCACAGTCTGCCGGCTAACATCGTCTCGACCGTTCTGGTTGATCGCAGTCGGACACTGTGGGTTGGCACCAACGGTGCCGGCGTCAGCCGCAGCGATCTCGCCGACCACGGAATCGAGCAGATCAAACCGGAGATCATCGCTCCGGAAAACTTCAAGGCGTGGAACTTTGTCTCGAGTTTTGCCGAAGACGGCCAAGGCAATATCTGGCTCGGTGGTTCAGGCGGACTGGCGCTGGTCAATCTGGCGGAACGCAAGCTGTTGCGCAGCATCCAGAACAGACCAGGCCTGGATACGGGCCTCGGCAGCAACAAGATTCAGCATCTCTATCAGCAGCCTGGCGGACCGCTCTGGATCGCTACCGGCAATGGATTGGGGCGGCTTGATCCTGTTTCAGGTCGTCTGCAAACCCGATATTTCGCCGGGTCGGGCAATAATTCGATCAATGCCATCGCTCCGGGGCGCGACGGTGTGCTCTGGCTCGCTACCGCGGGTGGCCTGATCCGCTATTCAATCAGTAGCGGCGCAACGCAGTATTTCAGTCACGACCCTATGCATCCCGGCAGTCTGGGGCCAGGGGCAAATTCATGCGTGCTGGAAGATCGTGCCGGCAATCTCTGGGTGGGCGGCGGATATCAAGCCGGTGCGCGCGGACTGTACCTTCTGCGTGCGGGAAGCCGCGATTTCGTGCACTTGCGCCACAATTCCGGCGACAGTTCCAGCTTGCGTAGTGACATTGTCAGCAGTATCCGCGAAGACGTGCATGGTGATATCTGGCTTGGTACATCAGCCGGTCTGAGCCGGGCAAACTGGGCGCCGGACGGAACTGTCCGTTTCGAGCGCTTTGAGCCACACGCCCGGGTGGTGTCCGTACTGACCGACCTCGCCAACAACATCTGGACGCGCAACGCCAAGGGTTTGTCCAGACTGGATCCGGTCCGTGGAGAAACGGCGAGTTTCACGATATTCAGAGGGATGTCGGAGGGCTTGCGCGATGAGGGGGCTAATTTCCGCGGCAAGGACGGGACACTGTATTTCGGCAGCCTGCACGGAGTCACTGTCGTGCGCCCGGACGAGGTGAGGCAGAACACCATTCCGCCGCAGATCGCCATCACCAACATCAGCGTCTTCAACAAGTCCTTGCTGGAGTGGCCAGAAAGCGAAGACATCAAACTCGCCGGCTCGGTCACCGAGCCGCAGCACCTGCAGTTGTCGTGGAAGTCGTCGGTCTTTTCGCTGGAGTTTTCGGCCTTGCACTTCGCCGATCCGGCGCGCAACCGTTTTGTCTATCGCCTCGACGGGTTCGACAAGGACTGGCAGGAGACGAGCGCCGACAACCGGGTTGCCTCCTACACCAACCTCGATCCGGGCGAGTACGTCTTTCGCGTCAAGGCCGCCAACAGTAACGGGATCTGGAGCGAGAACGAGATCCGCTTGCCGATCACCATCACGCCGCCGTTTTGGAGTACCAATCTGTTCCGGGTGGCGCTGCTGCTCCTTGCGCTGTTGCTCGTTGTCTTCCTCTACCGCTGGCGGGTGCGCCAACTGACCGCCGACCAGGCGCATCTCGAGGCGCTGGTTGAAGAGCGCACCCGGCAACTGGTCGACAAGGAGCGCGCCAAGACGCGCTTCCTGGCCTCGGCCAGCCATGACTTGCGCCAGCCGATCCAGGCGATCACGCTGTTCATCGGCGCTTTGCGTCATGGCGGCCTGCAGGAAGGGCAGTCGAGTCTGGTCGGGCGTCTGGAAGCGGCGGTCGAGGCACTGCGCGGCTTGCTTGATGCGCTGCTCGATGTCTCCAAGCTCGATGCCGGGGTGATCACTCCGCTCTGTGCGTCGTTCTCGCTGCATCGCCTGATGGAAGAGATCACGCTTGATCTGAGTCCGCTGGCACTCGACAAGGGCTTGCGCTTCAAGCTGTTCTGCCCGCAGCGCGAAATCATGCTGAACAGCGATCCGCAACTGCTCAAGATGGTGTTGCGCAACCTGATCGCCAACGCCATCAATTACACCGAGCGCGGCGGTTTGCTGTTTGCCGCGCGTCTGCGCCAGGGCAAGGTCTGCATCCAGGTGTGGGATACCGGAATCGGTATCAGCGACAGCGAGCGCGGCAGGATTTTCGAGGAGTTCTACCAGGTTGCCAATCCGCAGCGCGATCGCGCCAAGGGTCTCGGCCTCGGCTTGTCGATCGTCAAGCGCATCCTCGCCTTGCTCAAACTGCCGATTGTCTGTCGCTCGCGCCTCGGACGCGGCACGCTGTTCGAAATCGTGGCCCCGGTTGGCAATTCTTCTGAACTGCCGGCGCCGGGCTGCACGCCGCCGGCAAAGATCGATCTGGCGTCTTTTGCCGGTAAGACTTTTGTCGTGGTCGAAGACGATCTGCTGGCGGCGAACGGATTGTTGTGTTCCCTGCAGGCGATCGGCGCCGAGGTTATTGCCTATCCTTCTGCAGAGATCGCGCTGGCCGACCGGGACCGGGTTTACGAAGGCGACTACTACGTTTCCGATTTCCGCCTGCCCGGTTCGGTTTCCGGCATCGACTTCCTGAACGATATCCGCATGCGGCGCGCGGCGCCCTGTGTGCTGGTCACCGGCGATACCTCGACCGGGTTCATCGAGGCCGCGCACCGCTCAGGACTGCCGGTTCTCTTCAAACCGGTAGCCCTTGAGCAGTTGCTGACCAGTCTGTCGGGCTGAGTGCGCCTTACTTGTCGCCGCGCAGCGAGCGGGCGAGGTCGTCTTCTCCACCTGCGGCGTCGCTTGCAGCGGGTCCCGATGCTCCGCCCTCGCGAATCTGGTCGAGGTTGAGCTCGATCTCGGGTTTCTGCGTATCGCCGTGGCCGCTATCGCCATAGCTGACGATATTGGGGAAGGCGATGATCAACGACACCATGATCAGCTGGATGATCACAAAGGGAATCGCGCCCCAGTAGATTTCCGAAGTCTTCACTTCCTTCGGCGCCACCGAGCGCAGGTAGAAGAGCGCAAAGCCGAAAGGCGGGTGCATGAACGAGGTCTGCATGTTCACCGCCAGCAGCACGCCGAACCAGACGAGATCGATGCCGAGCTTGTCCGCCACCGGCGCCAGCAGCGGCACAATGATGAACGCCAGTTCGAAGAAGTCGAGGAAGAAGGCGAGGAAGAAAATCAGGATGTTGACGACGATCAGGAAGCCGACCTCGCCGCCGGGCAGGGCGGTGAGCAGATGTTCAACCCAGACGTGGCCGTCGACTCCGTAAAAAGTCAGCGAGAAGACGCGCGCGCCGATGAGGATGAAGACGACGAAGGTGGTCAGCTTGGCGGTCGAGTCCATCGCCTGTTTGAGCAGCTTCCACGACAGCCGCTTCTTGGCCAGCGCCAGTGCCAGCGCACCGGTAGCGCCCATGGCGCCGCCTTCGGTCGGTGTTGCGACGCCGATGAAGATGGTGCCAAGAACCAGGAAGATGAGCAGCAGCGGCGGCAGCAACGAGGTCAGCGTGCGCGTCAGCAGTTTCATGCCGCGCAGCGAACGCGCTTCGAGCGGCAGCGCCGGCATCGCCGCCGGGCGGATGATGCTGACCAGAAAGATGAAGCCGACGTAGAGGCTGGTGAGTACCAGACCGGGCAGTAGCGCGCCCTCGTACATGTCGCCGACCGAACGGCCAAGCTGGTCGGCCATGATGATCAGCACCAGCGACGGCGGGATGATCTGCGCCAGTGTGCCCGAGGCGGCGATGACGCCAGAGGCGATCTTCCGGTCGTAGCCGTAGCGCATCATGATCGGTAGCGAGATGAGGCCCATCGAGATCACCGACGCGGCAACGACGCCGGTGGTCGCTGCCAGCAGCGCGCCGACGAAGATCACCGCGTAAGCGAGCCCGCCGCGGATCGGACCGAACAGCTGGCCGATGGTGTCGAGCAGTTCCTCGGCCAGTCCCGAGCGTTCGAGAACGAGGCCCATGAAGGTGAAGAAGGGAACGGCGAGCAGCGTGTCGTTGTTCATGATGCCGAACACGCGCTCGGGCAGCGCCATGAACAGCGATTCGTTGAGCAGGCCGAGATGGATGCCGAGCAGGCCGAAGAAGATGCCGTTGGCGGCGAGCGCGAAGGCGACCGGGAAGCCGACCAGCATGAAGACGACAAGGGCGCCGAACATGATCGGCGCCATGTTGGCGATGAGGAACTCGTTCACTTGTCGGCCCCCCGCGCGGCGGTCGCGTTGGCGGCAATGGCCGCGGCAAGTTCCTCTTCGGCGCTGATGCCGCCCTTTTCGGTCGGGTCGCCGATCAGTCCGCTGAGGAAGGCGAAACGCTTGATCAGTTCCGATAGTCCCTGCAGCGCCAGCAGGGCAAAGCCGACCGGCAGCAGGAGCTTGACCGGCCAGCGGATCAGGCCGCCGGCGTTGGACGACATTTCATCGCCCGAAAACGACATCATGAAGAACGGCCAGCCGAGGCTGACGAACAGATACACCATCGGGAAGAAAAAGAAGATGAAGCCGAAGACGTCGATCCAGGCCCGGGTGCGTGCGGAAAAGCGGCCGTTGATGATGTCGATGCGCACGTGCTCGTTCTTCAGCAAGGTGTAACCGGCACAGAGCAGGAACAGCGCCGAGAACAGATACCACTGGATTTCGAGTAGTCCGTTCGAACTCCAGTTGATCGTGTAACGCATGGTCGCGTTACCGGCACTGATAAGGGCAACGATCAGCACGACCCAGGTGGTCAGTCGGCCAATTCGCTCGGTGAGCGCGTCAATCAGACGCGAGAGCTTGAGCAGGGCATTCACTGAAGATGTCTCCGTTTTTCCTGTAACATGCCGGTCTTTTCGCGCCGGCTGCTGCTTGCCGCCAGCTTGCGATTATTGCAAAAAAGCCGCTTGTTTCGTTTCGTCTTTTCTTCGGCGAGCTTCATTGTTCCTGGCTTAGCTGACACCACGCTTTCTGCAGTGCTTCGTTTTCGTCACGTCCCGACTCATGAGGTTCCCGCTGTCTGCTGATTCTTTTCCCGGCGCTGCGCTTGGCGAGGTTTCTCCCGCGCTTGCAGTGACCCGCATCTGCCTCATTCGCCATGGCGAGACCGACTGGAACGCCGGCGATCGCATCCAGGGCAGCATGGACATCCCGCTCAACGATGTCGGCCTAGCGCAGGCGAGGGCGACCGGCGCACGTCTGGCTGGCGAGCATTTCGACGCGTTCTACACCAGCGACCTGACGCGCGCGCGGCAGACTGCCGACGCCATCGCCACTGCGATCGGCCTTGCCCCGATCCTCGATCCCGAATTCCGCGAACGCCGTTACGGGGTGTTCGAAGGTCTAACACGCACCGAGGCAAGTCAGCAGTACCCGCAGGAGTACGCGGCAATCGTTCGCCGTGATGCCGACTGCGTTCCTCCCGGAAAAGGCGAGAGTCTGGCGCAACACTCATCGCGCGTGACCGCAGCTTTGCAGCGCGTTGCCGCAGCGCACCTCGGGAGCTCCGTGCTGATCGTCACCCACGGCGGGGTGCTCGATCTGGTCAACCGTTTGGTGCGCGGCTGGCCCGTGCAGGCTGCGCGCGATTTCACCATTCCCAATGCCGGCATCAATCGCATCGTCTGTGCGCCTGCTGGCTGGAGCATCGAGTGCTGGGCGGACTCCTGCCATCTCGCTGCGGTCGGCCGCGACGAGTTGCGCTGATGGCGGTGTCGCCGGCCTTCCCCTGTCGATCACCCTTACCCGCGCGTTCGCGCGTGCTCGCGGCTGCGGCCGCATGATACAATTGCGCCCTTTTTCAAGGGCTTGAGAGGCAAACGATGTTTTCCGCAAAAGACACGCTGGCAAAAGTTGATCCCGAACTGTGGCGCGAGATCGAGAACGAGAACAAGCGTCAGGAAGACCACATCGAGCTGATCGCCTCCGAGAACTATGTCAGCGCCGCGGTCATGCAGGCGCAGGGCTCGCAGCTGACCAACAAGTACGCCGAAGGCTATCCGGGCAAGCGCTACTACGGTGGCTGTGAGTACGTCGATGTGGTCGAGCAGCTGGCGATCGATCGCCTGAAGAAGCTGTTTGGCGCCGAAGCCGCCAACGTGCAGCCGAACTCGGGTTCGCAGGCCAACCAGGCCGTGCTGATGGCTTTTGCCAAGCCCGGCGACACGATCATGGGCATGAGCCTTGCCGAAGGCGGCCACCTGACGCACGGCATGCCGCTGAACATGTCCGGCAAGTGGTTCAACGTCGTTTCCTACGGCCTCGATGCTGATGAAGCGATCGATTACGCGCGCATGGAAGCGCTGGCGCGCGAACACAAGCCGAAGATCATCATCGCCGGCGCCTCGGCCTACTCGCTGCGCATCGACTTCGAACGCTTCGCCAAGGTCGCGAAGGAAGTCGGCGCCATCTTCTGGGTCGACATGGCGCACTACGCCGGCCTGATTGCCGCTGGCTGCTACCCGAGTCCGGTGCCGCACGCCGACGTCGTCACCTCGACCACGCACAAGACGCTGCGCGGTCCGCGCGGTGGCGTCATCCTGATGAAGGCCGAGCACGAGAAGGCGCTCAACTCGGCGATCTTCCCTGGCCTGCAGGGCGGTCCGCTGGAACACGTCATCGCCGCCAAGGCGGTCGCCTTCAAGGAAGCGGCGACGCCGCAGTTCCGTCACTACCAGGAACAGGTGGTTGCCAACGCGCGCGTGCTGTCGCGCGTGCTCGCCGAAGAGCGCGGCTTGCGCATCGTCTCCGGACGTACCGAGTCGCACGTCTTCCTGGTCGATCTGCGCGCCAAGAACATCACCGGCAAGGAAGCCGAAGCGGCGCTCGGCAAGGCGCACATCACGGTCAACAAGAACAGCATCCCGAACGATCCGCAGAAACCCTTCGTTACTTCGGGAATCCGCATCGGTTCGCCGGCGATGACCACGCGCGGCTTCACCGAGATCGAGGCCGAGCGCGTCGCGCACCTGATTGCCGACGTGCTCGAAGCGCCGGCCGACGAAGCCGTGCTGGCGCGTGTGCGTGAAGAAGTGTCGGTGCTCTGCCGCAAGTTCCCGGTCTATGGGGCCTGAGGCGGCTGTCGGGGCACGGCGCAGTCCGGCGTCGCTTGCGGCGCCGCTGCCCATGGCTGCTGAGCAGCGATGAAGTGCCCCTTTTGCAGCGCCAGCGAAACGACCGTCCTCGATACGCGTATCAACGAGGACGGCGATATCGTCCGTCGCCGCCGTCGCTGTCTTGCCTGCGACAAGCGCTTCACCACTTACGAGCGCGCCGAAATCCGCCTGCCGCAGGTGGTCAAGAAGAACGGCTCGCGCGTCGATTACAGCCGCGACAAGCTCGCCGCCAGCCTCTGGCTGTCGCTGCGCAAGCGGCCGGTGACAACCGAGGCGGTCGACGCGGCGATCGCGCGCATCGAGGAAAAGCTGCTGGCGCTCGGCGAGCGCGAACTGCCCTCGGAAAAGATCGGCGAAATGGTGATGCGCGAGCTGAAGAAGCTCGACAAGGTCGCTTACGTGCGCTTCGCCTCGGTCTATCGCAACTTCGAGGATGTCGACGAGTTTTCCGAACTCATTCGCGAAGTCTCGGGGCCGCGCGCCTAGGCACGCGGACTGCCCCTTGCTGACGGTTCTCCCGCTCTTCGCCAGCAGCCAAATGCACCCGCCGAGAGTGCCGCGATGACTTCAGTCCCGGGTTTTTCCGCCGCCGACCACGCCTTCATGGCGCGTGCGCTGCAACTGGCCGAGCGCGGGTTGAACAGCACCAGCCCGAATCCGCGCGTCGGTTGCGTCATCGCCCGCAACGGCCGCGTCGTCGGCGAAGGCTGGCACGAGCGTGCCGGCGAACCGCACGCCGAGGTGCATGCGCTCGCTGCAGCAGCAGCTGGCGACCCGGAAGCGGCGCGTGGCGCCGACGTCTATGTGACGCTGGAACCCTGCGCGCATTACGGGCGGACGCCACCCTGCGCCGATGCGCTGGTCGCCGCCGGCGTCGCGCGCGTCGTCGCCGCGATGCAGGACCCCGATCCGCGTGTCGCCGGTCGTGGCCTCGAACGCCTCGCTGCCGCCGGCATCCGTACCGAGTGCGGACTGCTCGCCGATGCAGCACGCGAACTCAATATCGGTTTCGTCTCGCGCCTGACCTGCGGCCGGCCCTGGCTGCGCGCCAAGCTCGCCGCCAGCCTCGACGGCCGTACGGCGCTGGCCGATGGTGCCAGCCAGTGGATTACCGGCGCCGCGGCGCGCGCTGACGGCCAGCACTGGCGGGCGCGTGCCTGCGCGATCCTCAGCGCCAGCGGCACGGTGCTGCGCGACGACCCGCAATTGAGCGTGCGTCTGGGCGATGCCGGCCAGACTGGCCAGCGCCAGCCGCTCAAGGTGATCGTCGATAGCCGCCTGCGCACGCCGCCGGCCGCCCGGTTGTTCGAGCAGGGGCGGGTCCTGATCGTCGGCGCCGGTGGTGATCCGGCGCGCGCTGCGGCGCTCGCCGCGCGTGGCGCGGAAGTGCTCGACCTGCCGGGCAGCGATGGCCGCGTCGATCTGCCAGCGCTGCTTGGCGAACTGGCGCGGCGCGGCGTCAACGAAGTCCACGTCGAAGCCGGGCGCGTGCTCATCGGGTCGCTGCTCGCTGCCGGCCTCGTCGATGAATTGCTGATGTACTTTGCCCCCTGCCTGCTCGGTGACAGCGCCCAGGGCATGTTCGCGCTGCCGCCGCTCGTATCGCTGGCGCAACGGCAGGCGCTGAAGATTCGCGACTGGCGGATCATCGGCGACGACCTGCGGGTGATTGCCCGCTGCGCCTAGCGGCGGAACGCTGAGCCTGGCAGCCGGAGCTGCGCAGTCTCTGGTTGGCGGGTGCTGCCGGAGCTTGGACTGCCGGACTGGCTCGCCGACGCCTGCTGCGGCGCCGCGGGAAGGGCGCCGATTGCGCTAGTCTGCTCGGGCTTCAGTCGCCGCAGACCGGGCAGTGCGGGTCGCGCGCGAAGCGCGAGCTCTTCCATTCCAGATTGAGTGCGTCGTAGCGCAGCAGGCGGCCGAAGCCGGGCTCTGCGGATGCGCCGCAGCCGACGATCAGGCGTAGCGCCTCGGCTGCCTGCAGCGCGCCGATGACGCCGGTGAGCGGCGCGAAGACGCCGGTCGTCGCGCAGCGCGGCGGATTGACCTCGTCGCCCTCGGGGAACAGGCATTCGTAGCACGGCACGTCATTGCGGCGCAGGTCGAAAACGGCGAGCTGCCCGGAAAAGCGGATCGCGGCGCCCGAAACCAGCGGTTTTTTCAGCTGCACGCAGGCGCGGTTGATCGCCTGACGTGTGGCGAAGTTGTCGCAGCAGTCGAGGATCACGTCAGCGGCGGCGACGGCGGAGGTGAGCGCCTCGCCCTGCAGGCGTTGCGTCAGCGCGGCAACGACGACGTCCGGGTTTAGCGTAGCCAGCTCGGCCTTGCCCGAAAGCGCTTTGGCCGTGCCGACGCTCCCGGCGCGATGCAGTATCTGCCGCTGCAGATTGGACAGATCGACCTCGTCGCCATCGGCGAGGGTGAGCTGACCGACACCGGCCGAGGCGAGATAGAGCGCTGCCGGCGAGCCCAGTCCGCCGGCACCGACGATCAGGACGCGCGCCGCGCGGATGCGCTGCTGGCCCTCGACGCCGATCTCGTCGAGCAGCAGATGCCGGCTGTAACGCAGCAGTTCGTCGTCACGCATTGCTGAGCACATCCGGGAAATTCGTTGCGAAAAAATGGGCCGGGAGGCAGTGGGCCGGGAAAGAGTCGGTCAGAAGGCAGTCGGCCAGAAGGCGCCGGGCCGTGAAAAGGAAGGCTGGCGCCGCAGCGGGGCAGCGGTGCGCAGGGTATCCGGCGCCGCTGACGAGTGCGGCGTTCAGCGGTAGTCGCGCCACTCGGGCGGTGTTTCGTCGCTGTCGCCGTGCGGCTGCCGATCCCAGGCCTGCGTATAAACCTCGTTCTGCGAGCGCTTGGTTTTCAGTTCGGGCGCGCCGAGATTGTGTAACTCGGTTTCTTCGACGTAGTGGATCAGGGCCCGCTTCATCTTGCTGAGCAGGGTGTTGTCGAGATGGAAACCGTGGTCTTCGACCGATGCTTCAATGCTGCGCAGCGTGTACTCGCGCAGATCGTAGGCGACATCGACGGCGCGCCGCTCGGGGAGCGGCGCCACGTCGAGTCGCGGCAGGTCGGCCAGACAGACACCGGCCTGCGCCACCTGATCCGGCGGGAAGCGCGCGAAGGAGATGCTGCGCTCCTTGCGGATCGGTGCCGGCGAGCGGGTGTTGGGCTGCTGCGTCCGGCGCATGCGGGCGAATGCCGTCCTGTCAGCCTACTGGCGGGTCTGCAGGATCTGCAGGCCCTTGAGCAGGTTGATCGCCTGGTTGAGAACGAAATCGTTCTTCGACGCCAGTTCGCGCGTCGGCAGTTCGCCTTCGTCGGCATCCTCCTTGCCGCCCTTCGGCTTGGCCGGCGATTTGCCCGGTGTCTGGCCCGGTGCCTGCAGCTTCGGCGCTTCCTTGGCCGTGGCGCCGCTGTCCTTTTCCTTGTCGTTCATCAAGTGGCGATCAAGGTTGGCTTCGCGCAGACGCTGCGAGCTGTCGCCGTTGGCCGGATCGTCGACGACGATGTCGGGAACGATGCCCTTGGCCTGGATCGAGCGTCCCGACGGCGTGTAGTAGCGCGCCGTGGTCAGCTTGATCGCGGTGTTGCCGGGCAGCGGCATGACCGTCTGTACCGAGCCCTTGCCGAAGGTCTGCGTGCCGAGGACGACGGCGCGCTTGTGATCCTGCAGTGCGCCGGCGACGATTTCCGAGGCAGAAGCCGAGCCGCCGTTGACCAGCACGACCATCGGCGTCTTGCGCACTTCCGGCGGCAGGTCGCGCAAGGGATCGGCGCCGCCGCTGCCGCGCAGGTAGTCTTCGGCGGTGGTGAAGAACTGGCGTTTGGCATCTTCGGTGCGGCCGTCAGTCGAGGTGACCAGCGTCTTTGGCGGCAGGAAAGCAGCGGAGACGCCGACGGCGCCGTTGAGCAGACCGCCCGGGTCGTTGCGCAGGTCGAGCACGAGGCCCTTGAGCGCACCGTCCTTGTACAGGTCGCCGATGTGCTTGGCCAGCGAGGCGACGGTGTTTTCCTGGAAGGAGGTGATGCGCAGGTAGCCGAAGCCCGGTTCGACCAGCTTCGACTTGACGCTCTGCACCTTGATCACTTCACGCACCAGCGTGATTTCCAGCGGCTTGCTCTCGCCCTTGCGCAGGACGCCCAGCTTGATCGGCGTTTTCGGCTTGCCGCGCATGCGCTTGACCGCGTCGGACAAGGTCAGTCCCTTGACCAGCGTGTCGTCGAGCTTGTAGATCAGGTCGCCACTCTTGATGCCGCCGCGGTAGGCCGGCGTGTCCTCGATCGGCGACACAACCTTGACCAGACCGTCTTCCATGCCGACTTCGATGCCGAGTCCGCCGAATTCACCCTGCGTGCCGACCTGCAGTTCCTTGTAGGCGTCGACGTCGAGGTAGGCCGAGTGCGGGTCGAGGTTGGAAACCATGCCGCTGATCGCGTTGCTGATCAGCGTCTTGTCGTCGACCGGCTCGACGTAGCCCTGTTTGATCGCATTGAAGACTTCGGCAAAGGTGCGCAGTTCCTCGATCGGCAGACCGGTGCGTACGTCCTTGTCGGCGAAAACCGTCAGCGTCAGGCTGATCGCCGCGCCGCCGACAAAACCGGCACAAATCAATCCCGCCTTTTTCCAGTTGCCCATCCGTATGTTCTCCAATGCTTATCTGACGCTGACCCATTTCATCGGGTCCAGCGCTTGCCCTTGCTGGCGGAGCTCGAAGTATAAACCCGATTCCGGATTGCCACCGCTGTCGCCGACGGCGGCAATGGCGTCGCCACCGCGCACGTTATCGCCGACCTGTTTCAGCAGTGCGTCATTGTTGCCGTAGATCGACAGGAAGCCGTCGCTGTGGTCGACGATCAGCAGATTGCCGAAACCGCGCATCCAGTCGGCAAAGACGACGCGGCCGGCGGCGATCGAGCGCACCTCGGTGCCGGCGGCGGCGCGGATGAACAGCCCCTTCCAGGTGCCGCCTTCGGGGCGGCTGGCGCCGAAGCGGCCGCTGACGACGCCTTTCACCGGCAGGCGCAGTTCGCCTTTGAGGCGCGCGAAACTGCCGCCCGCGCGCGCATCCGGTGTGTGTTCGTTGACGATTTCCGGCGTGCGCGTCGCTTCGCGGCGTTCGCTGCCGCGCGCCTTGTCCTCACGCCCGGGGCGTTGCGGCTTGCTTTCTGCCGGCGCGCTCTCGCGCTTCGGTGCCGGGCGCGCGGCGATGATCTTCGCCAGGCGCTCGACCAGCTGGCTCAAGCGCCGTTCGTCGCGCTCCTTGGCGCCGATTTCCTTGCGCTGTGCGCTGATGCGCGCCGAAATTTTTTCCAGCGCCGCCTTGCGTTGTTCGCGGCGCTGCACCAGCGCTTCGCGCCGTTCCTTCTGTCGCTCCTCGACGGTGGCCAGTTCGGCGGCGCGTTCGCGCGTGTCGGCAGCCAGCGCTGTTTTCTGTTCAAGCGCGCTGCTGATTTCCTGCAGCAGTTCGCCGCGGGCGCGGCCGATGGCGGTCAGGTAGTGCAGGTCGCGGGCGATCTGGTTGGGGTCGTCGCCGTTGAGCAGCAGACGCAGCAGATCGGGTTCTCCCTGCAGATATTGACGGCGGATCAGTTGCTCAAGCTGCCCCTGCTGGCCGGAAATGCGCGCTTCCATGTCGCGCGATTGCGTTGCCAGACGCGCCAGCGTTGCTTGCAGCTCGCCGCGCTGCGTCGCCAGATCGTGCAGTTCGCGCTGCAGCAGCGAGATTTCGCGCTCGGCATCCTTCAACTGGTCGGCGGCGTCGGCGCGCGTGCCTTCGGCAGCGGCGACGTCCTTGCGCATGGCTTCGATCTGCCCGCGCAAATCCTTGAGGTCATTGCGCTTGTCGGCGACCTCGGCGGCAGGCGGTGCGGCCTCCTTGCTGCGCGCCGCCTGTACGTCGCCCGACAGCAGCACGCCGCACAGCGTCGCCAGCACGCCGGCGACGGCGCAGCAGCGGCGCACGAAACGATCGCCCGGGCGGCCAGCGCGGCCGCTGGCGGCGCAGCTTGCAACTCCGTCGTTCCCGGCCGCCGGCGGGTGCCGGCGGCGGGTGACGCGATTACTGCTGGCGCGCCTGATTGGCAACGGCAGCTGCGGCAGCTTGTGCCGCTTCCTGATCGCCGAGGTAGTAGCTGCGGATCGGCTTGAGATCGTCGTCGAGTTCATAGACCAGCGGGATACCGGTCGGAATGTTCAGATTGACGATATCGGCATCGGAGATGTTGTCGAGATACTTGACCAGCGCGCGGATGCTGTTGCCGTGTGCGGCGACGATCACGCTACGGCCGGCCTTGACCGCCGGCGCGATCGTTTCTTCCCAGTAGGGGACGAAGCGTGCGACGGTGTCCTTCAGGCATTCGGTTGGCGGCAGCGCTTCACCGGCGAGGCCGCTGTAGGCGGGCGCGTAACGCTCGTCGAAATGCGGGTGGCGCACGTCGTCGAAAGCGAGTGCCGGCGGCGGCACGTCGTAGCTGCGGCGCCATTCGAGCACCTGCGCGTCGCCGTACTTGGCCGCGGTTTCGGCCTTGTTCAGGCCCTGCAGCGCGCCGTAATGGCGCTCGTTCAGCCGCCACGAGCGATGCACCGGAATCCACAGGCGGTCCATCTCGTCGAGCGCGATCCACAGCGTGCGCATGGCGCGCTTCAAGACCGAGCTGAAGGCGAGATCGAAAGCGAAACCGGCATCCTTCATCAACTGGCCGGCGGCCTTGGCCTCGGCGAGGCCGCGCTCGGTGAGGTCGACGTCGGTCCAGCCGGTGAAGCGGTTTTCCTTGTTCCAGGTGGATTCACCGTGGCGCAGCAATACGATTTTGTTCATGGGATCGGGTCGGCAGAGAGGTGCGGAAAGAGGGGGCCTGGTTGGAGCGGTAATCTTGTCAGGCACGGGCGGTTTCAGGGCGGGGTGCGCGGGGCCGGCCAGCAGGCTTGCCGACCGCACTTGCCCGTAGTGGCGAAGCTGCTTGGCCGGCGGCGCAGGCACTCTCGAGTCCGCAAAAACGGACCGGAAAGCGCATGTCAGGGCGTCGGTACCGCCATTCCGGAGCGCGCACTTCGCGCAGAGGAATTATTTTATAATGGATCAAACCCCTTTAACGAGACTTCCGTCCGTGGCCATGCAAATCAGCCTCATCGAAAAACAAGAGCATATCGAGCAGGCGGCGCGGGCACTCAAGTCGATGTCGCATCCCTTGCGCCTGAAAATTCTGTGCGTTGTCGGCGATCAGGAGGCCTGCGTGCAGGAAATCGTCGATGCGGTCGGTACCTCGCAGAGCAACATCTCGCAGCATCTGGCCATCCTGCGCGACAAGGGCGTGCTGCTGACGCGCAAGGACGCCAACCGCGTCTATTATCGTGTCGGCGACGCGCGTACCCTGCAGCTGATCGGCATGATGCGCGAGGTGTTCTGCGGCATTCCGCAGCGGGCGTGAGCCTTGCATGCTCAGATGCCGGGCTGATCTGCCACCTTCGCAAGACTGTTTCTCTGAACGGGCATGATCATCAGTCCTTCCGAGTATTCGCTTTCTTCCCCCGATTGACCGTTGTTTCTGGAGCTCCGCTTGGAATTCATTCAGCAAAACATTCTTCTCGTCGCTGTTGCCGTGACCAGCGGCGTCATGCTGCTCGCCTCCTTCATTCGCCGTCCCGGCAGTGGCAAGAGCGTCACGCCGACGCAGGCGACCCTGCTCATCAACCGCGAAGATGCGCTGACCATCGACGTGCGCGAGCCTAACGAGTACGCCGCCGGCCATCTGCCCGATTCGCGCAACATCCCGGCGGCAAAGCTTGCCGAGCGCATCGGCGAACTGGAGAAGTTCAAGGAGCGCGCGCTGATCGTCGTCTGCCAGAGCGGCGCCCGTTCGGCCTCGGCTTCGGCGCAACTGGGCAAGGCCGGCTTTACCCAGGTGCACAATCTCGAAGGCGGCATTGCCAAGTGGGTCGAGGCCGGCCTGCCGATCAAGAAGGGCGGCAAGAAATGAGCGTCCAGGCCAAGGTACTGATGTACGCCACCGCCGTCTGCCCCTACTGTATTCGCGCCGAAGCCTTGCTGCGTCAGCGTGGTGTCACCGAGATCGAGAAGGTGCGTGTCGATCTCGATCCTGAACGCCGCGACGAGATGCTCGAGCGCAGTGGCGGTCGGCGTACGGTGCCGCAGATTTTCATCGGCGACACGCATGTTGGCGGCTGCGACGAGCTGGTGGCGCTCGACCGCGCCGGTGGCCTTGTGCCGCTGCTCGCCGGCGACTGAGTCATCAGGCTTTCGCATTTCTCCCTTATCTTTCCGAATTCTTCATCCCCTTTCATTACGAGACCCATCATGAGCGAACAGGAAGCCCCGGTTTTTTCGATCGAAAAGCTGTACGTCAAGGATCTTTCGGTCGAAGTGCCGAACGCGCCGGCGATCTTTCTTGAGCAGTCCGCGCCGGAAATCACCATCCAGATGCAGAGTGGCGCGCAGCCGCTGAACGAGGAAGTGTTCGAGGTGTTGCTGACCGTCACCGTCACCGCGCGCATCGGCGAAAAGGTCGCTTTCCTGGTCGAAGCCGGCCAGGCCGGTATCTTCCGCGTGCGCAACGTGCCGCAGGAAGACATGGCGCCGCTGCTGTCGATCGGCTGCCCGAACATCCTCTTCCCGTACGCGCGCGAAGTAATTTCCGACGCGGTCATCCGCGCCGGTTTCGCGCCGGTGCTGCTGCAGCCGGTCAACTTCGAGACGCTCTACTTCCAGCGCCTCGAGCAGGAAAATGCCGCTGCGGCAGGTACGGCTGAAACCACCCTCCAGTAGCAAACCCGCAAGGAGCGCGACCATGCGACTGCGCCAGCTGAGCCTTCTTGCCGGCGCCGTGTTCGGTGTTGCAGTCACCGTGCCGGCGCAGGCGCTCGAATTCCGCAGTGTCGACACGGCGTCGATCCTCTACGACGCGCCGTCGCAGAAGGGAACGCGGCTGTTCGTCATCCGCCGCGGCACGCCGGTCGAGCTCGTCGTCAGTCTCGAAGGCTGGGCCAAGGTGCGTGATGCCGACGGCGGACTGGCGTGGATCGAGAAGAAGAATCTGGTCGAGCGGCGCACGCTGATCGTCACTGCCGCGCGCGCGTCGGTGCGGCAGAGCGCCGACGAGTCGGCGCCGCTCGTTTTCGAGGCCGAGAAGGGCGTCGCGCTCGAGTTTGTTGAAGCGGCCGCCGCCGGCTGGGCCAGAGTCCGCCATGCCGACGGCCAGAGCGGTTTCGTCCGCGCCAATCAGGTCTGGGGCCTGTAATCAGGGGTTTTTGCTGCACATGAACATTACCGTTGTATCTGCCGGCGCCTGGGGAACCGCGCTGGCGGTGGCTTTTGCCGCCCGCCATCGCGTCACCCTGTGGGCGCGCGAGGCCGAAGTCGTCAGCGACATGCAGGAACTGCGCGAGAACCGCCGCTTCCTGCCCGGGCATCGCCTGCCGGATTCTCTGCTGATCAGTGGCGATCTCGCGGCGGCGGTCGGCGGCGCCGAACTGCTTGTCGTCGCCGCGCCGCTTGCCGGTTTCCGCGCGAGCTTGCGCGCGCTGAAAGCGCTCGGCCCGGTGGCGCCACTGGTGTGGGTGTGCAAGGGCCTCGAAGGCGACAGCGGCAAGCTGCCGCATCGCATCGTTGCCGAGGAACTCGGCGAGGATTTTGTCTGTGGTGCGCTGTCGGGCCCCAGCTTTGCCGAGGAAGTGGCGCAGGGATTGCCGACGGCGGTGACGCTGGCGGCGACCGAGCTTGAGTTCGCGCGCCGCATCGCGCACGCGCTGCACGCGCCGCGGCTGCGCGTCTATGCCAGCGACGATCTGGTTGGCGTTGAAATCGGCGGCGCCGTCAAGAACGTCATGGCCATCGCCGCCGGCATCTGCGACGGCCTGGGACTTGGACACAACGCGCGCGCCGCGCTGATCACGCGCGGGCTGGCCGAGATGGCGCGCTTCGGCCTCGTCGTCGGAGGTGCGCGACAGACCTTCATGGGGCTGGCCGGCATGGGCGACCTGATCCTCACCTGTACCGGCGACCTCTCGCGCAATCGCCGCGTCGGGCTGGCGCTGGCCGAGGGCAAGACTCTGTCGCAGATTCTCGCCGACCTTGGCCACGTCGCCGAAGGCGTCGGCACGGCGCGCGAAGTGGCCCGCCGCGCCATCGACCTCGGCATCGAAATGCCGATCACCCAGGCGGTCGATGCGATCCTGCATCAGGGCGTGCCGGCGGCGATGGCCGTCGAGCAGCTGCTGCATCGCGACCCGAAGGACGAGAGCGCCTGAGCTGGCGCGGGCAGCTAGACGCTGCCGGCAAAACCCTGTTGCCGCCAGGCTTCAAACACCGTCACGGCGACGGCGTTGGAGAGGTTGAGGCTGCGCTGTCCTTCGCGCATTGGCAGGCGCAGGCGCCGTTCGGCGGCGAATTCGGCCAGCACCGCTTCCGGCAGGCCGCTCGTTTCACAGCCGAAAACAAAGACGTCGTCGGGCAGCAGGGGAATCCGGTCGGGACGTTCGCCGCCCTTGGTGCTCAGCGCAAAGAGACGGCGTCCGGCGAGCGCTGCCTTCGCCGCTGCCCAGTCGGCGTGGCGGAAGACGCGCGCGAACTCGTGGTAGTCGAGGCCGGCGCGCTTCAGCGCCTTGTCTTCCCAGCGAAAACCGAGTGGCTCGACGAGGTGCAGTTCGGCACCGGTGTTGGCGCACAGACGGATGACGTTGCCGGTATTCGGCGGGATTTCGGGTTGGTAGAGAACGACGGCGAGCAATCCTTGCTCCTTGGCGGTGATGGCGAGGCTGCAAGTTTAGCCGAGCGCGGAGGCGGCGCAGAGGCGGTGCAGATGCGGCGCGGACGAAGCATCGGCGTGGCGCGGCGGATGTGCGGACCGAGCGCCGGCCTTGGCGACCGGCGGCATGCGCCGGTATCGTCCTTCAAGTGTTTCCGCGGGTATCGGCAGCGCCGTCGGGCGGCAGCGCGCGGGCGACGACCAGCGCGCTGACCTGCGCCGCGCCATGCAGCTTGAGCGTGCGCGCGCACTCGCTGAGCGAGGCGCCGGTGGTCATCACGTCGTCGACCAGCACGATGCGCAGGCCGGCAAGGTCGCGCGTGCAGTGAAAGGCGTTGCGCACGTTGGCGGCGCGTTCGCGCCAGGGCAGGTTCGCCTGTGTCGAGGTCGGGTGCTGGCGCGTGCACACGCGAGTGTCGAGCGGCCAGCCCCGTGCCGATGCGAGTGTTCGGGCCAGTTCGAGTGCCTGATTGAAGCCGCGTTCGCGCAGTCGCGCGGCGTGCAGCGGCAGCGGCACGACCAGATCGGCCTCGATCGCTGCCGCCTTCTGCGCCAGCGCCGCGCCGAAGTAGGCGCCGGGCGCCAGTCGGTGGCCGTACTTGAACGACTGGATCAGTACGTCGACCGGAAAGGCGTAGGGGTGCAGCGCGAGTGTGGCGTCGAAATGCGGTGGCTGCGCGATGCAGCGCCCGCAGCGCTCGCCAAAGGGCGTCGGCAGCGCGCATTGCGGACAGCACTGCTCCGACAACTGCGGCAGGTCGGCGGCACAGGCGTGACAGAGCAGCGAATTGCCGCTGCCGGCACCGCAGAGCAGGCAGTCCTGCGCCAGCAGCAGGTCTGACAACTCGCGCAACAGCCGTCTGGCCGTGCCTTTCGGGCTGCCTTCCCCGTGACTGTGCGCCGGCTGGTCCATCAGTCTGGTGGCCGGCGCTCAGTCGTCCGACGACTTCCGGCGAGCGGATTGCGCCGCCGCCGCATCGTCTGCGCCGGGTGGCTGATCACCAGCGCACCCGTGCCGTGTAGTCGAGCGTGGCGGAGCCATTGGCCGGAACGCTCAGGTTCCAGACGGCAAGGAGTGCACTTTCTTTCGTGCTTTTCTGCGTTTCCTGGACGATTTCCCAGTCGCCGGGCAGAGCTTCCTCGATGCGCACGCTGACCGCCTCGTCGCGCGCATTGCGCAGTTCGAGGTGGAAGGCGCTTTCGGCCGATGTTTCGCCGAGCTTGCGGTAGCTCGTCTGCTTGCGCTCGACGCTGATGTCGAAGGCTTCGCCGAGTTTCAGGCGGACGTTCTCGTTCTTCGCGGTATGCCCGATGCGGTCCTCGCCGACGAATTGCGCGCCGCCCTTGCTGTCGCGCGCATAAACGCGGATGACGCCGGCCGGCAGCGGCTTGCCGAGCTGGCCCCCTTTGTTGGCGAACTCGATGAAGACCGCCGGCTTGATCTTCTCGGCGATTTGCCCGGAACGCTCGCGGTAGTAATAATCGGCGCCGGCCAGTACGTAGTCGCGGCGCACCGGAATGCCGGCGGCCGAAAGCAGCGCAAGTTGCTTGCTCTGGTTGTCGGCGATGGTCGTCGGCCGCTCGAAGCTGTACAGGTGGTAGTCGAGCAGCGATTCCTCGGCCACCTCAGCCGCCTTGGCGCGCAGCGCCGATGCGGCGTAGGCCAGCAGCGGTCGCGCCGGCGCCGCCCGGTTGAGCTTGCCGGCGACCAGTTGCAGGCTGGCTTCCTCGTAGCTGGCGCCGCTGTGATTGTTCAGCGTCACCCAGGCGGAGAGGTCCATCGACTTGCCGTCGGCTGCGAGGTTCGCCACATAATCGGCCTGCCACGACAGCCCGCCGCTCAGGTACGAGAGTTCCAGCGACTGGCTGCCGCCGGCAGCTTCGAGCAGGAGCGAGAGCGTCGGCCGGTCGCGCAGCGTGGCCGGAACACTGTCGAAGACGATGCGCCCGGGAGCGCCGGTTTCAATGCGGTCGGCAAAGCGCAGCACGGTGCCGTTGCTGGCGGCGAGGACGGTGGCTTTTTCGCGCCGCTCTTCGCCGGTGGTCGGATGCACGCGCAGGACGCTGACTTCGCGGCCGACGTATTTCTCGAGCAGTTTCTCGGGCGTCAGCAGATCGAAATCGAAGTTCTGTTCGAGCAGCGTCAGCGGACGGCCGTAAATGGCGCGCAGCATCGCCGTTTCCGGCCGCAACTGCGCCGATACCTCGCGCAGGCTCAGACGCGACAGGCCGGCGGGCAGGGTGATCCGGCGTCTTTCCTTGATCAGCGCCAGATCGTCGTTGTAGACGGTGATCGCGGTGCTCTCGCGGTCGGCGCTGCCCGAAACAATTTCCGCCGTCCCGGCCGCTGCCGAAGCCGCGAATACTGTGGCCGCAATGAAGCCCAAAGTCCATTTCATCATCCTGTGCCTCCGCTCGTTTGAGGCCCAAGCATAACCCGGTGCAGTCGCCGCGTGGGCGCGGCGGCACTGCGCAGTGCTGATCGCCGGCAAGCCAGTACCGGCCGATCTTCGGGCACATGCTGAGGGGGCTTTCGGCGTCGAGACAGCGTCATTCGCTGCTTGCCTGCGGCAATGAAAGTTGGCTTTCGTGCGTCCCGCTCGCTAAAATTCACGGTTCGATATTACTTTCCGCGTAGCGTTGCTGGCGTATTCGGCCGCGCGCAGCGCAGATGCTCAACTTTCTTGTGGCAAAAACGCGCAATGCGTAAGGAGTTCTCCGTGACTCCATGTGGCGCCTCCGCTCACCGGCTTGCCGGAGCCGGCGGGCTCGCCGCGACAGTGGTGGGCGCCCGTTCGCGGGCACCGTTCTGTCGGCTGCCCGAGCCACCGGAATCGCCGGCTGATGACATAAGCGACAGCCGCTGATGTTCGTCAATGTCGATCCGGCCATTGCGGCCGCGCGCTATCGCGCCATCGGCGATTCGCTGGCCGAGGGCGTCGTCGTCTTTGACGCCGGTGGTGACGTTCTGGCGTGCAATGCGCGCGCCGAGGCAATGCTCGGCATGACCGAGGAGCAGATGCTCGGCCGGCACGTCGACGGCAGTTGTTGGCGCCTGCTCGGCGAAGACGGCGCGCCGCTGCCACCTGCCAAACGGCCCGACCGGGTGAGCTTGCAGACCGGGCAGGTGCTGACCGGTGTCGTCATCGGCTTGCAGCGTGGCGACGGCGGCATCGCCTGGCTGTCGGTCAGTACCGCTCCGTGGGCGCTTGACGATTCGCCGACGATGGCCGGCGTCGTGGCAACGCTTCTCGACATTACGGAGCAGAAACTGGCGACCGAGTCGTTGCTCGAGAGCGAACAGCGCTTCCGCCAGGCTTTCGATAATGCGCCGGTGGGCATGGCCATTTACTCGCCGGATGGTCGTTTGCTCAGCGTCAATCCATGGCTTTGCCGGATGATGGGCTACAGCGAGGCGGAATTGCGGACCCTCTCTCCCGAGCAATGCACGCCTCCCGCCGACCTGGCCCGCGAACTCAGTTTGCACGGCCAGCTTCTACGCGGTGAACTGAGCAGCGTCAGCTTCTAGAAAACGCTGATCTGTCGCGACGGTTTGCGGCTGGTCGTGCGCAAGAATCTGTCGGTAGTGCGCAACGCGCTGGCGCGCCCGGTGAAGCTCATCGGCCAGATCGAGGATATTTCCGGGCTCAAGGAAGCCCAGTCGGCGGCCTTTTCGCGCAGCCTGGTCGCTGCCCAGGAAGCAGAACGCAAGCGGATTGCGCACGAACTGCACGACGAAATCGGCCAGTCGCTGACGGCGCTGAAGATTACCCTCGGCAGAGCGCGGAAAGTGGTCAGCGAACCCTCTGCGCAGGAATCGCTCGACCACGCGCAATGGATCATCAGTAGTCTGATGAACGAGATTCGTGGAATCGCGCATCGCCTGCGCCCGCCGGAACTCGACCAACTCGGCCTGACCGCGACCTTGCGGACCTACCTGGAAAAGACGCTCAGGGCCGGCGATGTCAAGATTTCCTTCACCTCGGACGTCGGCGACGCGCGTTTTTCGCCCGATATCGAATTGTGCTGTTTCCGCGTCACGCAGGAGGCGGCGACCAATTGTTTGCGTCATGCCGCAGCGCGGCGCTTCGAAGTCGAGCTGCGGCTCGAGTCAGAACGCCTGTGCTTGACGATTCGCGACGACGGCGCCGGTTTCGATCTTGCCGCGCAGAAAGACAGCGGATCGCTCGGCCTGATCGGCATGCGTGAGCGGGTCAAGGCGGTCGGTGGCAAGCTGGTGATCAATTCCTGTCCGCGGCTGGGCACCGAAATCCTGGCCCGTTTTCCCATCCGCTTTTTCACCGGCGTGCCCATTGCTGGAGCCTCTTCATGAACATCCGGGCCGTTCTGGCAGACGATCATCAACTGGTGCGTGCCGGCGTCGCCGCGCTGCTGCGTGAAAGCGGCAAGGTCGACGTTGTCGGCGAGGCCGCCAATGCCGAAGAGGCCATCAGCCTGGTGCGCGAGCTGAAGCCGGATCTGCTGCTGCTCGATATCGCCATGCCCGGCATGTCCGGGCTCGAGGCGCTGGCGCTGCTCAACCCCGAGCAGCCCGGCTTGCGCGTCATCCTGCTGTCGATGTTCGCCAGCGAGGAATACGTGCTGCGCGCCTTTCTCCAGGGCGCCGCCGGCTACCTGCTGAAGGATTCGGCGCCCGAGGAACTGCTGCTTGCCGTCACTGCCGTGATGCGCGGCGACATCTGGCTTTCCGCCGCAATATCGAAGCTGGTGGTGAACGGCCTGCTGGCGCCCGGAGGCAGCCTGGAACGAAATCCGGCGCTTACCAGCCGCCAGCAGCAGGTGCTGAAACTGATCGCGTCGGGGAAAAGCACGCGCGCCATCGGCAGCGAACTCCACCTGAGCGTCAAGACGGTTGAAACGCATCGCGCGCAAATCATGGACAAGCTCGACATTCACGACCTTGCCGGTCTGGTGCGTTATGCGATTCGCCAAGGCATGGTTCCTTTGTGAGCGTGCTGTCGGTCTGATACGAAGGCCGGTAATTTCTCCCGGACAATCAGGGTTTTCCTGATTGCTCCGCTTCTTGTCGGCCCCCAATAATTCGTGTGCATATTTCGCGTCAGGCACGGGAATCGCCCGGCGAATGTTTCATGGCTGCGAATCACGGGGGAAGAAAATGCAATTTGGCACTATGGGGGTGAAGGCCCGCCTTGGCCTGATCACCGCGGTCGCCTTGGTCGGCCTGCTGGCGGTTGGTGTCTATTCGCTCTTCGATCTGCGCACGAGCATGCTCGAGGATCGCAATGTGCAGATCCAGTCCCTGAGCGCCGCCGCCGGCGGCGTCGTCGAGCGTGCTCATGAACTGGCGCGCACGGGTGTGCTGAGCGAAGCCGATGCCAAAAAGCAGGCGATCGAAAATCTGCGCGCGATGAAATTCGGTGCCGGCGACTACTTCTTCATCTTCGACCGCGATCACAACGTCCTGATGAACGCCGGCCAGGCGCAAATGGAAGGCAAGTCGGGTGCCGACAACGTCCTGATCCGCGACCTCGTTGCCGCGGCGCTGGCCAGGCCGGAAGGGGGCTTTGTCAATTACCGCATTGCCCGCCCCGGCGACTCGGCGGCGGTTCCCAAAACCTCGGTGGCGGTTGAGTTCAAGCCCTGGGGCTGGATCTACGGCACCGGCATCTACGTCGACGACGTCGATGCCGCTTTCTGGTCGCAGGGCGGCAAGATCGGCGCGATGATCGTCGTCGCCTTGTTCCTGCTGAGTGCCTTTGCTTACTTCGAGGGGAAGTCGCTGATGCGCCAGCTGGGGGGCGAGCCGTCGCTGGCGTCGGCTGTCGCCGCGCGCATCGCCGACGGTGATCTTGCTTCGCCGGTCGGCGATGCGTCGGCGCCGGATGACAGCCTGATCCATTCGATGGCGACCATGCAGGAGCGCCTGAAAGGCGTCTTCGCGCAGATCAACACGCTGGCGGCGCGCCTTGCGGTCGACGCCAATCAGCTGTCGGTCGCTTCCGAAGAAATCCGTCAGGCGTCCGAGGTTCAGTCGAATTCAACGTCGGCGACGGCGGCGTCAATCGAGGAAATGACAGTGAGCATCCACGAGGTATCACAGATCGCCCGTGTTACCGAAGAGAACTCAAGCAAGGCGGCACACCTTGCCGAACAAGGAAAGATGCTGGTCAATGCCTCTGCCGAGCAGATTGCCAAGGCGCTGGGAACGGTGGCTTCTTCTGCGGAAGAGATCCGCCAGCTTGAGGCGCGTTCGCAGGAGATCGGCAGCATCGCCGGCGTTATCCGCGAGATCGCCGAGCAGACCAATCTGCTGGCGCTCAACGCCGCGATCGAAGCCGCCCGCGCGGGAGAGCAAGGGCGCGGCTTCGCCGTCGTTGCCGATGAGGTGCGCAAACTGGCCGAGCGGACGAGCAAGGCGACCGGCGAAATCACGGTGATGATCGCTGCGGTGCAGGCCGGAACGCACAGCGCCGTCGGCGCGATGGAAGCGTCGGTACCGCAGGTCGAGACCGGGCTCGACAAGGCTCGCCAGGCCGGCGAACTGCTCGAATCGATCCTGGCGCAGACCACCGATTCGCGCGACCGGGCGCGCGAAGTCGCGTCGGCGACCCAGGAGCAGGCGACGGTTGCCGCCGATATCGCGCGCAACGTCGAAAGCATTTCCTCGATGACCGAGGAAACCAACGCGACGATCCAGAACAATGCGGCGTCGGCGAAAGCGCTCGACCGGCTCTCGGCGGACCTTGGTCACGCGGTCGAGTATTTCCGCATTGTCTGAGCACGCCGCACACATGTTGCTGACGATCGATCGGCGAGATTCCACATGAGGCGCAGGACATTTGCGGCCGATGATCTGCTCACCATTCTCTGGGGGCTGGAACGGCTGGGGCGTCTGACCGGCATCGATCTCGACATCGTTGAGGCGGCGGTGCAGCGCGTTGCCAGCGGCGCGCAGCTGCTTGACGGCGAGCGTTCGCCCGCTGAGTGCCGCTCAGCGGCGCCTGCGGCGAACGCCGGCTGCCTTGTCGCCCGGGTGAGCCGGGCTGGCGCGCCCGTCGCCGATCTGGTCGCGCGCCGGGCTGGCGCGGCGGCGGACGCCTTCGCGGCGCAGCCGCCGGCGGCCAACGATGACGAGCGGCTGCCGCTGCTTTGCGGCGAAGACCTGCCGGCGATACTGGCTTTTGCCGCCGACATCGCCCGCACTCTCGCCGAAAACGGATGCCTGCGCTGCGATTCGCGCCAGCTCACAGAACTGCTGCGCCTCGCTGCGCGGGCGGCCGCTCGCGATCTGCTCGCGGGCGGTCAGGCAAGACCGCCAAAGGCGCTGGTGCGTGCGCGGGAAAGCACTAGGATCGCGGCGCTCGAGGCCGATGTCCGGCATGGTGCAGAGATCATCGACGGCCTGCCGTGCATCGTCTATTCCTTTGACGAGCAGGGGCGTCTGCGCGGCTGGAACCGTACCTTTCGCGAGGTTTCCGGGTACGCCGAGGAAGAACTGGCGCTGAAGCCCTTGCGCGAGTTCATCGCCGACGACGGCTTTGGCTTCCTGGCTGCCTCGCTCGCGGCCTCCGCGGGCAGCAGCGATGCGCGTACGGAAGCCCAGTTCCTCACGCGCCAGGGCGAGCGGATTCCCTACCTGTTTACGGTGCGTTGCGTACCGGGAGCGGATGGCGGCTTGAAGGTCGGCATTGGTCTGAACATCGCCGAGCGCAAGCAGGCCGAGGCACTGCGCGACAAACTCACGCGCGCGCTACGCCTGCTTGGCGAGTGCAATGCCGCGCTGTTGCGTGCGGAAACCGAGCAGGCGCTGATCGACGAGGTGTGCCAGTTGATCGTCAGCACCGGTGGCTATCGCATGGCCTGGGTGGGCTACGCCGAGAGTGACGAGAACAGGAATGTCTGCCCGGTCAGCTTCGCCGGCAGCAACGATGGATTCCTCGACGGCGTACGCATTCTCTGGGAAGACTCGGAACTGGGGCGTGGTCCGACCGGTACGGCGATCCGTTCCGGGGTCGCCCAGGTGTGCCGCTCGATCGCGCAGAACCCGGCCTGCGCGCCCTGGCTGGAAGCCGCCAGGCAGCGCGACTATGTGGCAACCGTCGCCATTCCCTTGCTCGCCGAGCAGCGGGCATTCGGCTCTCTGGGCATCTATTCCTCCGATCCGGACTCGTTTGCCGGCGACGAGGTCGCGCTGCTCAACGATCTGGCGAGCAATCTGGCGTATGGCATCCAGAGCCTGCGCAGTCGCGCACGGCGCGACGCTGCCGAGCGACAGCTCGCTTTTCTGGCACATCACGATCCGCTGACCGGGCTGCCCAATCGCGTTCTCTTGCGCCAGCGTTTTGCCGAGTCGCTCGCTGCCGCGGAAATCGCGGGCTCGGGAATGGCGCTGTTCTATCTCGATCTCGACAGCTTCAAGCAGGTCAACGACAGTTTTGGTCATGATGTCGGCGACCGCCTGCTGGTCGCGCTGGTCGCCCGCCTGCAGAGTTGTCTGCGCCACGGCGATCTCGTCGGGCGCTACGACAGCGATGCCTTTGTCGGCGTGCTCATCGACGCTGGCGATCCGGCGATCATCGACCGCCAGATGAACACGCTGCTCGATGCGGTCGCTGCACCGCTGGAGATTGCCGGACACACACTGCACATCTCATGTTGTGCCGGAATCAGCCGTTATCCGGACGACGGGACCGATTTCGATACGCTGCTGCGCAAGGCCGACGCGGCGCTGTGCCATGCCAAGGACAGCGCGCCCGGCGTCAGTCGCTTTTTCGAATCGCGGATGAGCCGTGATGCGCTGGCGCTGATGCAGATCCAGAGCCGCCTGCGCCAGGCGCTGGCGCAGGAAAAGTTCATATTGCATTTTCAGCCGCAAATTGATGTGATCGCCAATAAAGTTGTCGGTTTTGAGGCGTTGGTGCGCTGGATTGACGAAAATGGCGAACTTGTTCCACCGGGAAGTTTCATAGCAGCAGCAGAGGAAAGCGGTTTGATCGTGCCGCTGGGCAAGTGGGTTCTGGGCGAAGCCTGTCGGCAAGGGCGGGAATGGCTGGACGCCGGTTTGCCACAGTTTTCGGTGGCGGTGAATATGTCGGCGCAGCAGTTCAAACATGGCGGCATTCTCGAAACGGTGGCTGAAGTTCTGACGAGTACGGGTTTTCCCGCTGGATTGCTCGAACTTGAACTGACCGAATCGATTTTGTTGCAGGATACGGAACTGGTCATGCAGACCCTCGGGGAACTCAAGCTCATGGGTGTCAAACTGTCGATCGACGATTTCGGTACCGGTTATTCGAGCCTGTCCTACCTGAAACGCCTGGCCGTCGATAAGCTCAAGATCGATCAGTCATTCGTCCGCGATCTCGGAGAGAGTGCCGACGATTCGGCCATCGTCAGGGCGATCATCCAGCTTGGCCACACCCTGCAGCTGTCGGTGATCGCCGAAGGAGTCGAGACCGACCGGCAACTGGCGTTTCTGCGCAGCTTCGGATGTAATCAGGCACAGGGGTATCTGTTCAGCCGTCCGTTGCCGGCGGAAGATATACCCGATTACGTTTTGCAGCGGGCGAGCGTTTCCTGAATGCAATCTTTTCGACGAGGTGCACAATGGGGATGAGCAAAGACCAGATTTCTGCGCCGCCGTGTGAGTTAGCCGGCGGCGACTCGCGCGAGGCGAGCGCCGGGCCGGCAAATACCGCAGCCGCGAAACGTTCACGCCGCGTGCCGGCCCTGGCGCACAGCCCGGCCATGCAGCGCATCGTCGCCGTGATTCAGCGCAAATCGGAAATGTCGGTGGCCGACATTTCGGCCGAGGCTTTCGTCGGCGTCACGACGCTGGCCTGCGGCGGCTATCTGCGGCAACTGAAAGCGGCCGGGCTGATTCATATCAGCGGCTGGCGCAAGACGCGCCGCGGTTTCTCGACGCCGCTGTACAGTCTCGGTAATCAGGCCGATCTGCCGCGGCCCGAGTACAGCGATCAGGAACGCGACTGTCCGGGGATGGACCGGATCGTCGAGGCCTTGCTGCATTACGGGCCGGCGACGTATCCCGAACTGGCGAAGATCAGCGGCCTGTCGCGGCATACCTTGAAGAACTCGGGCTACCTGCAAGCCTTGCGCGCACAGCAGCGGATCTTCATCAGTGCCTGGCGGCGTTCGCGCAACGGGCCGATGCAGGCGGTGTACGCGCTGGCGCCGGGAAGCGATGCGCCGAAGCCGGCCAAACTGACGGTGGCGGAAAAGAACCGGCACTGTCGCGAGCGCAAGCGGGTGCTGCAGGGCGATCGCTGTCTGCTCGCACAGTTGAACGGGCTGGCCAGCAGCTGATTCTTCGCCTGCCTCGTCTTGCGCGCCAGTCTTCCTGGCGGCGGCTGCTGCGCTTCGCGATCAAGACAAGCCGGCCTCGGCTTGACGGCCGACACGCTTGGCGGTGCATGGTGGTCGCCATGGCACTGCCGAATGGTTCATAATTCGCCCTCTCCCGGTTTTCGCTCCTTCCGCCTGCCGGTGGCAGCCCCGCTTGCCGGCCACTTATCTGTCCAGGTTCCTGCCATGAATGACCACACTCCCGCTGCCGTGCTTGCTGCCGAGGCCGGCTCCAGCGCCCTTGCCGCGACTGCATCGGCTCCGCTGACCACTGCCGAGATCGAGGCGCTCTACGAACTGCCGCTGATGGACTTGCTCTATCGCGCCGCAAGCGTGCACCGCGCCAATTTCGACGCCAACGAAGTGCAGCGTTCGGCGCTGCTCTCGGTGAAGACCGGCGGTTGCGGCGAGAACTGCGGCTACTGTTCGCAGTCGGCGCATCACGAAGGCGAGACGCCGCGCGAGTCGCTGCTCTCGGTCGACCAGGTCGTCGCCGCCGCGACCGCCGCCAAGGAGCAGGGCGCGTCGCGCTTCTGCATGGGCGCCGCCTGGCGTGGCCCGAAGGACTCGGATCTGGTCAAGGTCGCCGAAATGGTCAGCGCGGTGAAGGCGCTCGGTCTGGAAACCTGCGTCACGCTCGGCATGCTCAAGGACGGCCAGGCCGAGGCGCTGAAGGAAGCCGGTCTCGACTACTACAACCACAACCTCGATACCTCGGCCGAGCACTATACGAACATCGTCACCACGCACAAGCAGACCGATCGAGTCGAGACGCTCGGCCGCGTTCGCGAAGCCGGCCTCAAGGTCTGTTCCGGCGGCATCGTCGGCATGGGCGAATCGCGCCGTGACCGCGCCGCGCTGATCGCGCAGTTGGCAGCAATGGAACCGCCGCCCGAGTCGGTGCCGATCAACCACCTGACGCCGATTCCCGGTACGCCGCTGGAAAACGCGCCGCCGCTCGACCCCTTCGAGTTCGTGCGCACCATCGCCGCGGCGCGTATCGCCATGCCGAAGAGCTTCGTGCGCCTGTCGGCCGGTCGTCAGAACATGTCGGAAGAGCTGCAGGCGATGTGCTTCTTCGCCGGTGCCAATTCGATTTTCTACGGCGAGAATCTGCTCACCACCGAAAACGCTGATGCCGAGCGCGATCAGGCGCTGTTTGCCAAGCTGCAGCTGCGCGCCATCTGAGTCGTCCCGGCGCGGACGCTGGCGCTGAAAACCATGCCGTCCGTGCCGCCTCCTGTGTTGCCTCCTGCTTCGCCGCAGTCAGCGCGCGTCGGCGCTGCGGCGATCGACCGCCAGCGCGTGCGGCAGAATTTCGCACGGGTAGCCGCCAGCTATGACGGGATCGACGTCGCGCAGCGCGAGATTGCGCGGCGCATGTTCGAGCGGCTCGACCCGGTGCGGATCGAGCCGCGCCGCATCCTCGATCTTGGTTGCGGCAACGGCGCCTGCCTCAGTGCCTTGCACGAGCGCTATCCGCGCGCCGAGCTCATTGGCGCCGACATTTCGCCGCCAATGCTCGCTGCCGGACGGCGGGCGCAAACGCGGCACAGCTGGCTGCTGCCCTTCCTGCGCCGCGCGCGGGCGCCGCTGATCGCCGCCGACGCTTGTGCGCTGCCCTTGCCCGCTGCCTCGGTCGGTTTCGTCTGGTCAAACCTGATGCTGCACTGGCTGGAAGATCCGCGGCCAGTCTTCGCCGAAGCGCACCGCGTGCTCGAGAACGGCGGCCTGCTGATGTTCGCGACCTTCGGCCCGGACACCTTGAAGGAACTGCGTTCGGCGTTTGCCGCGCTACCCGGCGATACGCAGCCGCACACGCATCGCTTCATCGACATGCACGATCTTGGCGACATGCTCGTCGCCGGCGGTTTTGCCGATCCGGTGATGGACATGGAGATGCTGACACTGACCTATCCGTCGCTCGACGAATTGCTGCGCGATCTGCGCGGCGGCGGCGGTTGCGCGCTGCGCGGACGGCGGCGCGGCCTGCTCGGCCGGGCGCAGGGCGAGCGCTTTGCTGCCGCTTATCAGCAGCAGGCATCGGCTGGACGCCTGCCGGCCAGCCTCGAAGTGATTTACGGTCACGCCTGGCGCGCCGAGCCGAAGCGAAGCGCTGACGGCAGTGCGATCGTGCGCATGCCGCTCTCACGCAAGACCGGCTGAGCGTCGGTTGCCCGGCGACGGCGCTGGCGCCGGATACGGCTGGCTAACAGATTGACGCAAACGAGCGGCACTGCACGCTCGCCGGCTTCAGCTCTCCGGCAATCCCAGACGGTATTGCGCGTAGTGGCGGTCGGCGCTGACGATGTGGCGGGCGAGCAGGCTGCGCAACAGGTAGTTTGCCAGATCCTCCGCCGAGAGGCTGCCGGCCTGCCAGGCGGCGAAGCGCTGTTGTGCTTCTTCGAGCAGCAACTGGTGCGTTGCCGCGTGTTCTTCGCGGCGCGGATAGCAGGCTGCCGCCATGTCGCGTTCTTCGGTGGCGAAGTGACTGGCGGTTTCGGTCAGCAAGTTATTGATGATGTTCTGTATTTCTTCTGTCGGCCGATTTTCTTCGATGGCGTCGACGACGGCATTCGACAAGGTGAACAGTTGCCGGTGCTCATGCTCGAGTTCGCTGACGCCGAAGGCGAAATTTTCGTTCCAGGACAGCCGGAACAGTGGCCCGCCGGCAGAGCGCGCGTCTTCGCGCTCGACCTGGTTGCGACCCGATGCCTTGGCGCGGTAGAGCGCGGCGTCAGCGCGTTTGACGAGTTTTTCCAGCGTATCGTCGGCATGCAGGCTGGCAACACCGAAGCTGGCGCTGACGGCGCCCACTTCCAGTGAACGCACGCTGCCGATCAGCAGGCGCAACTGCTCGGCGAGCAAGGAGGCTTCGTCGAGTCCGGTGCATGGCAGCATGATCAGGAATTCCTCGCCGCCCCAGCGCGCGAAACCATCGCCGTCGCGCAGGCGCCCCTGTACCCGGCGCGCAATGTCGTCGAGGATCGCATCGCCTTGCGGGTGTCCGTGCCGGTCGTTGATGCGCTTGAAGTGGTCCACGTCGAAGATGATCAGCGCCAGCGGCTGCTGATAGCGCCTGGCCCGGACGATTTCGGCAGCGGCGAATTCTTCCATCTTGTGCCGGTTCCAGCAGCCGGTCAGCTGGTCGATCATCGCCAGCTGCTCGAGTTCGGCATTGGCGGCGCGCAGTTCGCGTTCGCGCGCGCTGCGCAACTCGATTTCACGACGCAGCGCGCGTGACAGTCGTGCGTAGCGCAGCGCCGCAGCGCTGACGAGCAGGATCAGCAGCAGCGCGCCGACGGCAATCTGCACGATGCGCTGGCGTTCGGCGGCACCGTTGTCCTCCGGCAGCAGGAAGTCGTCGAGTTTGACCGGTCCTTGCGTCATGCCGAGTTTGATATAACTGTTGGCGATGAACTCCCAGCGGCTGCGGTTCATTTCGCCGATCGGCATCAGCTCCGGCATGATCAGTTTGTGCAGCGTTTCGGCCTCGAAGCGCAGGTGCTCGGCCGAAAGCTGCGGCGCGTAGCGTTCGCGGATCAGCGCGATCGCGGTTTCGGGATCGGCGAGCGCCGCCTGCCAGCCACGCAGGCTGGCCGCCGTGAATGCGCGCACCATCTCGGGGTCGCGCCGGGCGAGGTCGGCGCGCGTCATCAGCACGTCGCTGTAGAAGTGCACGCCGTAATCGCGCGGGCTGATGATCCGGTAGTTGACGCCGCGCTGGCGCAGCGTGAACGGTTCGCTTGAGACATAGGCACCGAGTGCGTCGATGCGGCGCGCGATCAGGTCGTCGATGCCGTTCCGCGTCAGCGGCGGCAGCTTGATGCGGCCCAGTTCGACGCCTTCCTGGCGGAGTACGGTCATCAGTTCAGCACCCGCCGACGTCGATAGCATGACGCTGCGCCCGGCCAGGTCGCGCGGCGTGAAAATGCCTGAATCGGCGCGCACCAGCCACATCTGCGGCGAGGTCTGCATGATCGCCGCCAGCGCAACGACCGGCCGCCCCTTCTGGTGTTCGAGGATGAGCCCGCTGCCGGCGATGCCGAAATCGGCGCGCCCCGCCAGCACTTCCTCTTCCGCGGGTGTTGCCGCTTGCGCCTCGACGATCGTTACGTCCAGCCCGGCGTCGCGATAGAAGCCCTTGGCCAGCGCCATGTAGTAGCCGGCGAACTGGAACTGGTGCTGCCAGTGCAGTTGCAGGCGTACCGCCTGCTCCGCCAGCGCTGGCGTTGATACCGGCGTCAGACAGAGAAGCAGTAGCGGGAGCAGACGGCGCAAGACGACGGCCCGGTCAGCGACGCAGTGCATGTACGGGATGGTGCTGCCCGGAATTGCGCCGCTCCCGTTTGTCATGGCGCCATAGAAAAAGGGCGGCCGTGGCCGCCCTTTGCTGTCGCTTGCTGTCGCGCTCAGTGCAGGCCGGCGACATAGTCGGCGACCGCCTTGATCTGGTCGTCGGAAAGCTTGGCGGCGATGGTGCGCATCATCTTTTCCGGATCATTGGCGCGTTCGCCGCTGCGGAAGGTCTTCAGTTGCAGTTCCGTGTACTCGGCGTACTGACCGGCGAGGCGCGGGAACTGGGCGGGCAGGCCGGCGCCTGCCGGGCCGTGACAGCCGGAGCAGGCCGGGACACCCTTGGCGAAATCGCCGCGCTGCCACAGCTTGCGGCCTTCGGCGACGAGTGCCGGGTCGGTCGAGGCGTTGGCCTTGTGTTCCTGGCGGTTGAAATAGACGCCCAGACTCTTCATGTCTTCATCGGTGAGCGTGGCGGACATGCCGAACATGATCGGGTTGTTGCGCACCATGGTCTTGAAGTTGCCGAGTTGCTTGGTGATGTAGTCAGCGCCCTGACCCGCGAGGATCGGATATGCCGGCGTCGGGCTGTTGCCGTCGGCGCCATGGCAGGCGATACAGACGCTGCCGGCGATCTGCTTGGCTTTCGCCAGATCGACCGCGGGTTTGGCAGTTTCGTTTGCGAAGGCGGAAAAACTGGCGGCGAGGAGAACCGCGAGCGCCGTGGTACGGATCATGTCCAAACTCCTAATGACGGAACAGAGGCCAGAGAACGGAATCAACAAAGCTGGTATTCTATAACACTTTGCTTTCCGGGCGAACTGCGCCTTAGACCATGCCCCTGTTCCAGAAGGCGGTTTTTCATACGACCGTCGCGCGTCTCAGCGACCTCCCTGTCGATTCGCAAGGTGAGGTCGCTTTTGCCGGTCGCTCCAATGCCGGCAAGTCGTCGGCGATCAACACGCTCGCCAATCATTCGCGCCTCGCCTTCGTTTCGAAGACGCCGGGGCGCACGCAGCATCTCAACTTCTTTCTGCTCGACGAAGGCCGCTATCTGGTTGATCTGCCAGGTTACGGCTTCGCCAAGGCGCCCGGAGAAATCCGCGCGCAGTGGGATGGCCTGCTCGCGCCTTACCTGCGCTTTCGTCTGCCGCTGCTGGGCATGGTATTGATCGTCGATAGCCGGCAGCTGCTCACCGAACTCGACGAACAGATGCTCGCCTGGTTCGCGCCGACCGGCAAGCCGGTGCACATCCTGCTCAGCAAGGTGGACAAGCTCACACGCATGGAGCAGGCGCGGGCGCTGGCCGGCATGAAGGAATCCTTGCGTCACATCGGCGACAGCGAATTTGCCGGGCGTTGTACGGTGCAGTTGTTCTCGAGCCTGAAGAAAACCGGCGTCGAGACTGCGGAAGCGGTGCTCGCCGGCTGGTATGGGATCGAGCCGGTCTCAGCGAAAGCGCCGCCGGTGGCTTTGCGTACGGAAAAGAAAGCGCGTCCGCGCAAGCGCGCGGCGCAGGGCTGGAGTGCGCGTAGCGCAGCCATTCCACAGCCGGTGGTGCGCGCCAAGCGCACCGCGGCGGAGCGGCTTGCGGGCGACACGATTGCGCGCACTGAGGAAGAGGCTGGCGGGGAAGTTCCTCAGGCACCTGCCGCCGATCAGGTTTAGGGGAATTTTCGGCATGCAGCGAGGATGGGCGCGTGGCGAACAAACAACGATGACTTGCGCGCGAGCAATAAAAAGCCCCCGGCAAAAAGGGAGGCCGGGGGCGAAACAGCCTTAATGGGGTTAAGGCACCCGCTCAGGGAGGTGAAGCGGGAGACGGCGCGAGCCATCTGCCTGCTGAGAGTTTTCCGGCGTCAAGAAAGTTCCGGCAGAAACGGAAAATTTGTTGCTGCCGGTGTGTTCAACCTAGGCAAACAGATTGGAAGATCAGTCCATGAGCAAGAGCGTTACCAATGGCAGCTTTCCCGCGATCCGCATGCGCCGCATGCGCCGCGACGATTTTTCGCGCCGCCTGATGCGCGAGTCGGTGCTTACGCCCGACGATTTCATTTATCCGGTCTTCGTCCTCGATGGCAAGGACCGTGTCGAGACGGTGTCCTCGATGCCCGGCGTCGAGCGGCAGAGCATCGATCGCCTGCTGAAGACCGCTGAGCGCGCGCAGACCTTGGGTGTGCCGGCGCTGGCGCTGTTTCCGGTGATCGATACGTCGCTGAAGTCGCTCGGCGCCGAAGAAGCCTACAACCCGGACGGTCTGGTGCCGCGCGCCGTTGCTGCGCTGAAGAAGGAGTTTCCCGAACTCGGTGTCATCACCGACGTCGCGCTCGATCCCTACACCAGCCACGGCCAGGACGGTCTGGTCAATGAAGACGACCCGAAGCGCTACGTGCTCAACGACGAAACGCTCGAAGTGCTGGCCAAGCAGGCGCTCTGCCACGCGCAGGCCGGTGCCGACGTGGTCGCGCCGTCGGACATGATGGACGGCCGCATCGGCCGCATCCGCGCCGAGCTCGACAGCGACTACCGCATCCACACGCGCATCCTCGCTTACTCGGCGAAGTACGCGTCGGCTTTCTACGGCCCGTTCCGCGATGCGCTCGGCTCTTCCGGCAATCTCGGCAAGGGCAACAAGAATACCTACCAGATGGATCCGGGCAACAGTGACGAGGCGCTGCGTGAAGTCGAGCTTGACCTCGCCGAAGGCGCCGACATGGTTATGGTCAAGCCGGGAATGCCTTATCTGGACATCGTCCGTCGCGTCAAGGACGAGTTCAAGGTGCCGACCTACGCCTATCAGGTGAGCGGCGAATACGCCATGCTCAAGGCCGCCACGCAGAACGGCTGGCTCGACGAGAAGGCCGTGGTTCTTGAGGCCCTGCTCGGCTTCAAGCGTGCCGGCGCCGACGGCGTGCTGACCTACTTCGCGCTCGACGCGGCGGCCTGGCTCAAGGATCGCTGAGCAATCGGCGCTGCGCTGGTCGTTGCATCTGTCACGCCGCGCAATGAAAAAGGCCCGGGAGAAGATTCCCGGGCCTTTTTTGTATCTGCGCGGTTCGCGGTGGCTGGTTCAGCGGCCGAGCAGACGGGCTGCGGCGGTAAACGGCTGCGCCAGGCGATCCTGCCACTCGCGGGTGCGGTTTTCGACCAGATGGAAGAAGACCGCGCCCGCGATATTGCAGGCGATCCACGCCAGGAACATGCCGCAGGCGTTGAGTGCCGGATCTTCGACGCCCATGTGCGAGAACAGCGAGTTCACCAGCAGCGCGACCGGGAAATTGAGCAGGAAGACCGAGTAAGAAATCTTGCCGAAATAGGCGGCGAGCGCGCCGCCAAGGCCACGTAGCGGCCAGTTCTCGAGCCCTCCGGTATGCCGCGCCAGACCGAGCGCCAGCGCGACGGCAAGTGCGACGGCGATGCGCGAGCGGAAATCAACGGCGAGTGCCAGCACCACCAGTACCGCCAGCGCCGCCAGCCAGCGCAGCGCGCGCGGCCGGCCGGAAGCCCAGTAGGTGAGCACACCGAGACCGTAGGCGCCGAAGAAGTACAGACCCCAGTCGTCCCAGCCGGCGTCGCGGTTGAAAAAATAGAGCGAGGCGCTGGCCAGTGCGACGACCAGCAAGGCGCCGATCAGCATGCTGCGGCTGTTTTCCTGTGCCTGCTGGCGCCCGCCGGCGAGATGCTGCGCCAGCCAGAGCAATCCGAGCAGCAGCGCAAACAGCTGGAAGTCGATGGCGACGTACCAGACGCCGGCCGACAGCGAATCGATATCGAGAATGCCGTGCAGCAGCAGCGCGTGCGCGGCGAACTGCAGCGGCCTCGGCGCATCGGGGATCGAGTCGTGGTCCATCAGCGTGCGCGCGATCGCTGCGCAGACGATGGCGATACCAATCGCCGCCAAGTAGGGAATGACCAGTTTCAGATAGCGCCGGCTGATCAGCGTCAGCGGCGTACTGGTGCGCAGACGGCCTTCCGGCGCCAGGCTGCGCGCGGCGAGGAAACCGCCGACGACGAGGAACATCTGCACGGCGATGCGCGCGTAGTCATACAGCCAGTCGATCAGCGTCGGAGCCAGCTCGTGCGCGTAATCGGACATCGGTCCGTAGAAGGCCAGATGGTGCAGCACGATCAGCTGCGAACCGATGGCCTTGAGTGCGTCGATGAAGGGCAGGCGCTGCTCGGTCTGCTTCGCCGGACGTTCCGCCGAAGGCACGGCTTCGGCCTTGGTGCGCGAGGGTGTAGCGGGCAAGCCTATGGCAACGGAATTTTCAGAAAACGACGCCTGCTCTTGCTGCAAGCCAGCGGCCGGGAGCGCTCCGGCGCGATCCGCTATGACCGCGGTATTCGAGTTCGACATCGGGAGTGAGATGGGCGCGCGGCGCGCCGACGGCGAAAGGGCGATATTGTACGCTCACCGCGATGGTGACAGGGATATATCCGGGTTCGCGCAGGACGCGCCGGCACATCGGGCGGAGCCCCGGTCGGCCCTGCGGGAGTTCGCCGGCGCGCGAGCGTGCCGGCAGCGCCGCTTCAGTTGCCGCTGGCGGGCAGCGCTTCCGGGCGCTGGCTGAGGCAGGCGAAGTAGAGCATCGGCCACTGTTGCGGCCAGCCGGCGAGCGGTTCGCGGACGAAGCCGCTCTTCGCATAGAGGTGCCAGCGGCCGATGACATAGCAGAGTAGAACGTTGGCGAGTCCGCTGAAGTCGGCGTCTGCCGCCAGATGCTCCTGGGTCGCGGCGACGCGCAGCGACTGCTTGAGCGCGGCTTCGAGTCGATCGAGCAACTGGTTGATGCGCGCTTGCAGGCGTTCGTTCTCATTGACCAGCGCGTCACCGATGAGCACGCGCGTCATGCCGCGGTTGCGCTGCGCGAAGCCGAGCAGCAGCGACAAGGTATGTTCGACCTGGCGCATGCCCTGCGTTTCTTCACCGGCAATCTGGTTGATGACGCCGAAGAGGCTCGACTCGATGAACTCGATCAGCCCCTCGAACATCTGCGCCTTGCTGGCAAAGTGGCGGTAGAGCGCGGCCTCGGAGCACTCCAGGCGGGCGGCGAGGGCGGCCGTGGTGATCTTCTCGCCTTTCGGCGTTTCCAGCATTTCGGCCAGTGTCTGCAGGATCTGCAGACGGCGTTCGCCCGGTTTTGCCATCGTCTCGCTCCCTTTTTTGATGCGCGATTATAGCCGGCCGCTACGCAGCGGCAAATCCATCGCCGACGCGACAAGCACGTCTACATGCGGTGCTCGGCGCAGGCAGGCGCTTACCAACACGGTCTTCATGCCGAGCCGTTTGGCGGTGAGCAGGTTGGCCGGGCTGTCCTCGACCATGATGCAGCGGCGCGGGTCGAGCTTCTCGGCGTGCAGCAGGCGGCGGAAAGCGGCACGCGCCGGCTTCGGCCGGTAGCGCAGACTTTCGATTGTGTAGAGCGCGTCAAAGCAGTCGCGTACGCCGATGATGCGCAATACCGCTTCGGCGTAGGCGCGCGGCGCGTTGGAAAAGACGATCTTGCGCCCGGGGAGGCGGTGCAGCATGGCGCGCAGCCCCGGCTCGGCGACGACCATGCCTGCCAGATCGGGAAAATCGTGCGTGCGCGCGAGAAAATGCTGCGGCTCGACGCCGTGATGGCGCACCAGCCCCTGCAAGGTCGCGCCGTAGCGTCGCCAGTAGTGCTGGCGCAGCTTGCCGGCGCCGGCCTCGTCGAGCGACAGCAGCTCGCGGATGTACGCCGTCATCGCGCGGTTGATGTGCGGGAAGATGTGTGCGCTGGCGTTGTGCAGCGTGTCGTCGAGATCGAACAGCCAGGTGCGCGGCGGCTGTGCCGGCGCTGCCGCCTTGCCGGACGCGCGCTGGCGCAGGCGACGCAACAGCGCGCGCGTCGCCCGTGGCAGGCGCAGGGGAGTGGCGCGACTCAATGCGAGCGGATCATCGTGCCGACGCCGTGATCGGTGAGGATTTCGAGCAGCAGCGCGTGCTCGACGCGGCCGTCGATGATGTGCACGCTCTTCACACCGTTCCTCGCCGCATCGAGCGCCGAGCCGATCTTCGGCAGCATGCCGCCGGAAAGTGTGCCGTCGGCGACCATCTCGTCGATCTGGCGCGGCGTGATGCCGGTGATCAGTTCGCCATTCTCGTCGAGCACGCCCGGCGTGTTGGTCAGCAGCACCAGCTTTTCGGCCTTGAGCACTTCGGCGATCTTGCCGGCGACGACGTCGGCGTTGATGTTGTAGGTCTCGCCGGCCGGGCCGACACCGATCGGCGCGATCACCGGAATGAAGCCGCCGCCCTGCAGATGGCGGATCAGCGAGGGGGCGATCTGCGTGATGTCGCCGACCTGGCCGACGTCGATCAACTCCTCCGGGTGCTGGCGGTCGGCGAGCAGCAGCTTCTTCGCCCGGATCAGTCCGCCGTCCTTGCCGGTCAGACCGACCGCGTGGCCGCCGGCCTGGTTGATCAGGTTCACCACGTCCTTGTTCACCTGGCCGCCGAGCACCATCTCGACGACTTCCATTGTCTCGGCGTCGGTGACGCGCATTCCCTGGATGAACTCGCCCTTCTTGCCGACGCGGCTGAGCAATTGTTCGATCTGCGGACCGCCGCCGTGCACGACGACGACATTCATGCCGACCAGCGACAGCAGCACGACGTCACGCGCGAAGAACTGCTTCAGGCGCTCGTCGGTCATGGCGTTGCCGCCGTATTTGACGACGATCGTCTTGCCGTGGAAACGCTTGATGTAGGGCAGCGCGGCGGCGAGGATGCTTGCTTCGGCAGCCGGCGGGTAGGAGGAGTCGGCGGGGGCGGCAGTACGGTCGGTCATGGCGGAAATTCCGAAGTGGACGCGGGATTCTAACCGCCCCGGCCGCGAATGAAAAAGCGTCGGCAGGAGAGGGGCGAAAGCGGAGCCCGGAGACGCTGCGCAACGCGGTCGCAGCGCAGCACAGGCTCCGCCCGCCGGCGCGCTTACTGGATCGTCAGTCGCTTGCTGGCGGCGGCAACGCGCTTGGGCAGCGTCAGCTCAAGAACGCCGTCGTTGAAGCGGGCCACAGCCTGCGTGTCGTCGATTTCCTGCGCCAGTTGGAAGGAGCGCGACACCTTGCCGTAATAGCGCTCGGCGCGCAGGAGGCGACTGCCTTCCTTGCCGCTGGCGTCCTTGCCATTGCCTTCGCGGATGCTGCGTTCTTCCTTCATCTCGGCGCTGATCGACACTTGCGCACCGTCGATGCTGACGTGGATGTCTTCCTTCTTCACTCCCGGCAGTTCGGCGTGCACGAGAAAAGCGTCGGAGTTTTCGCTGACATCCATGCGGATCGACGGCGTGTTGGCGCTGTTCGCACTGAGGTCGACCGGGCGCAGGAAAAAGCCGCGGAAAATATCGTCAAGAGGATCGAAGCGGTTCAGATTGCTCATGATTTTCTCCTGGTCAGTGTGCCTGTATCGGGCAGAATGAACGTTGTGGGCCTTGCTCTGCTCACACCACCGATATGGGGTGGCTGGTCTGCCGCTTCAAGAGCCCGTGAAGTATCCCCGGCGCCAGTTCCGGCGCCGGCAATCGACAGGAGAAGAGATCATGGAGCAAGCGAAGACATCAACCAGTGCCAGTGCCGGCGCAACCGAGCACCGCTGTCTGGGCTGCGGACGCGTTTTTTCCTGCGGCCTCGAAGCCGGCGGCAAGACCTGCTGGTGCATGGACGAGCCGGCGCGAATCGCCATGCCGCAGGACGCGGACGCCGCCTGCTACTGTCCCCAGTGTCTCGAAGCGAGACTGCCCGCCGCCACCTGAATTCCCGGGCGCTGCGGCAGCAGCAGGATGGCGTCGCGGTTGCTCCAGGAAAAACATTCCGCGGCCGCTTCCTGCCAGGGCAGCCAGCGGCTGGCGAGGTGTTCGTCCGGCGCGACGGTGACGGCGCAGGGCGCCGGCAGTTCAAGCGAGAAGACGTGTTCGTCGTTGTGCGTCACTCCCGGCGCATAACGATGCCGCCATTCGGCGAAGATCTCGAAGCGGTTGGTGATTCCCCAGTCGCGCAGGATTCCCTGCGCGCAGTCGATTCCCGTTTCCTCGGCGACTTCACGGCAGGCCGTCTGCGCCAGTGCTTCGCCGTCTTCCAAACTGCCGGTGACGGATTGCCAGTAGCCGGGGTGCGAGGCGCGCTCAATTAGCAGAACCTGCAGGTCGCGGGTGTGGATGACGACCAGCACCGAGACCGGCCGTTTCCACTGAAGTGGCGCCGTGTCAGCGCCGGGATGATCGCTCACGGCTGCGTCTTTGGCGCGCCGCTTGCTGGCGCTTCGGCAAGGAATATCCACAGCGGCGCCGCGCTGTCGCGGCGCTTGGCGCTGACTTCGGCGAGGACCGCGATGAGCGTCTCGAGCGTAGCCGGATCGCTGGCCCGCAGCGCCTCGCTGCCGCGCAGCAGAACGACGCCGCCGCTGGCGGGTTCGTCGCCATAGTCGTCGAGACAATCGGCGAGCGCGTCGAAGTTGGCGCCGTACCAGTCCGGAAAGTCGAGTGTGCGACCGATGGCAGCGAGCGCTTCGGCCGCGCTGCGGCTTGTACCCAGATCGACTTCGCCGAAAAGCAGAGCGCGCCCGGACGCTGCCGTGCGCAATTCCGCCTGACTGGCCAACGGCAAGCGATGGACGCCGCCGCTGCCTGATTGCTCGAGGATGGAGGTGAGGGCGACGGTGGGCACGACGACGGGGCTGACGGCGCTATCGCCAGCGGCGGCGGTCTGTGCGCAAGGTTTCGGCTCAGGCGTCATTCGCGTATCCGGCGGAAGCTGCGGTAGTGGTCGTCGGTGTAGTAATACTCGCCGGAGCGGGCGACGTCATTGCCGCGGCCGCTGCCGGCGATGATGCGCCGCGCGCCGCGGTCGCGCGCGCCGGGCGTCGGCACGGTGAATTCCCGATAGTAGCCGCGCGGCTGTTGCGGCAGCGCCCGCTCGAAGTTGCCGAAAACGCTGCCGTCCTTGCGCGGATAGGGGAAGGGACCGCCTTGCTTGATCAGCGCCAGTGTTTCGCCGGCCTGGCGCGGCAGATCGGCGAGCGCAACGCTGGCAATCTCGCCGCTGACGGCCTTGCGCGCGCCGCCTTCGTCAGCTTCGTACCAGTTGCGGGCCTGTGCCGGTGCGAGCGAAAGAATCGCAATAAAAACAATGGCGAGCCAGGCGGCGAAGAATCCGCCGAGGCGCTTTCCGGCCGGGCGGGAGTGCTCCGCCAGCATCCGCGAGAGCAGGGGCACGCGCAGCAGCTGCATGGCCAGGATCAGCGAAGCGGCAGCGGCGGTGCCGCTGCCTCAGCCTCAGGCGCCGCTGACGTCGACCTGCGTCTCGAGCTTCTGACGCAGGCGGATGTGCAGTTCGCGCAACTGCTTCTCGTCGACGCCCGAGGGTGCGTCGGTGAGCAGGCATTGCGCACGCTGCGTCTTCGGGAAGGCAATCACGTCGCGGATCGATTCGGCGCCGGTCATCATGGTGACGATGCGGTCGAGGCCGAAAGCGAGGCCGCCGTGCGGCGGTGCGCCGTACTTGAGCGCGTCGAGCAGGAAGCCGAACTTGGCCTGTGCTTCTTCTTCGCCGATGCCGAGCGCGGCAAACACCTTCTCCTGCACGTCGGCGCGGTGGATACGGACCGAGCCGCCGCCGAGTTCCCAGCCGTTGAGGGCGAGGTCGTAGGCCTTGGCCAGGCACTTGCCCGGATCGCTGGCGAGCAGCTCGAGATGCTCGTCCTTCGGGCTGGTGAAGGGGTGGTGGCAGGCGACCCAGCGCTTGGCGTCGTCGTCGTAGTCGAACATCGGGAAGTCAACGACCCACAGCGGCTCCCAGGCTTTGCCGTTGACGAAGCCCTTCTCGTGGCCGAGTTTGACACGCAGTGCGCCGAGCGCGTCGTTGACCACCTTTGCCTTGTCGGCGCCGAAGAAGATCAGGTCGCCCGACTGTGCGCCGGTACGTTCGATGATGCCGCGTAGCGCTGCCTCATGCAGGTTCTTGACGATCGGCGACTGCAGTCCGGCCTCGTTCGGCTGGCTGGCGTCGTTGACCTTGATGTAGGCCAGTCCGCGCGCGCCGTAGATGGCGACGAACTTGGTGTATTCGTCGATCTCGCCGCGTGTCAGCGTGGCACCGCCGGGAATGCGCAGCGCGGCGACACGCCCGCCGTCGCTGTTGGCGACGCCGGCAAAGACCTTGAAGGACACGTCACGCACCAGATCGGTGACTTCGGTGAGTTCAAGCGTGACGCGCAGGTCGGGTTTGTCCGAGCCGTAGCGGTGCATGGCTTCGGCGTAGGTGAGGCGCGGGAAGGGGGAGGGCAGGTCGGCGTTGATCGCTTCTTTGAATACCGTGCGGATCAGCTTTTCCATCAGCGCGGTGATCTCGTCCTCGCTCATGAACGAGGTTTCCATATCGACCTGCGTGAATTCGGGCTGGCGGTCGGCGCGCAGATCTTCGTCACGGAAGCACTTGACGATCTGGTAGTAGCGGTCGAAGCCGGCGACCATCAACAGCTGCTTGAACAGCTGCGGCGACTGCGGCAGGGCGAAGAACTGCCCCGGATGCACGCGCGAGGGAACGAGATAGTCGCGCGCGCCTTCGGGCGTGCTCTTGGTCAGCATCGGCGTTTCGATATCGATGAAGCCGGCGTCGTCGAGGAAGCGGCGGAAGGCGCGCGCCACCTTGTAACGCAGCTGCAGGTTCTTCTGCATCTGCGGGCGGCGCAGGTCGATGACGCGGTGCGTCAGGCGAACGTTTTCCGAGAGGTTTTCCTCGTCGAGCTGGAACGGTGGCGTCACCGATGCGTTGAGCACTTCGATCTGCAGGCAGAGCACTTCGATCTCGCCCGAGGCGAGATTGGTGTTCTGTGTGCCGGCCGGGCGGGCGCGCACGCGGCCGGTGATCTTCAGGCAGAACTCGTTGCGCAGCGATTCGGCGATGGCGAACATCTCCGGACGATCCGGGTCGCAGACGATCTGCGCCAGCCCATCGCGGTCGCGCAGATCGAGAAAGATCACGCCGCCGTGGTCGCGCCGGCGATGCACCCAGCCGCATAGGGTGACCTCCTGGCCGATGAGTCGGGAATCGAGTTGTCCGCAGTAGTGAGTTCGCATGATGTGCTGGTTTCATTGGGCGCCGTCGTGGCGCGGAAATGGTCGGGTTCGAGAATACTAACTTGCTGCTTGGTGCGCCGGGTCTGGCTGCCGGCGGCTTTGCCGGGCGGCGGGCGGCACGATCAGGCGGTCGGCTCGCCGAGCACGCCGGCGACCTTGTTGCGTTGTCGCAGTGGTGGCGCAACAACGCCCATTGAAATGATGTACTTCAGGGCTTCGTCGACGCTCATGTCGAGTTCTACGGTTTCGTCGCGCCGGATCATCAGGAAGAAGCCGGAGGTCGGATTTGGCGTCGTCGGCACATAAACGCTGACCCAGTCGCCGGAGAGGTGATTGGCAACGTCGCCGCCCGGATGCCCGGTCATGAAGGCAATGGTCCAGGAACCCTCGCGCGGGTATTGCACCAGCAGCGCCTTGCGGAAGGCCTGGCCGTTCGACGAGAACAGCGTGTCGGAAACCTGCTTGACGCTGTTGTAAACCGAATTCACCACCGGAATGCGCGCGAGCAGCAGCTCCCACCAGGACACCAGTTTCTGGCCGACGAAATTGGCGGTGACCAGACCAGTGAGCAGAATCACCGCCAGCGTCAGCAGCGCACCGGCGCCCGGGATGTCAAAGCCGAACAGCGCGTGCGGATGGATCGTCTCCGGCAACAGCCGCAGCGACTGATCCATGGTGCTGATGATCAGCGACAGTACCCAGAACGTGATTGCCAAGGGTACCCAGATCAGCAATCCGGTGATGAAGTAGCGTTTGATCAACTGGCTGCGCACGGACAAGGAGCGGTGCCGCCAGCGCAAGGTGGCAGGCTTTCCGAGGGTTTTTCAGCGGCGGCAGCGGCTGCAGCAGGCTGGCAGCCGCCCTTGAAATCGGTGGCGTACCAGCCGTTGCCCTTGAGCTGGAAACCGGCGGCAGTCAGCTGCTTCCTGTACGCGTGGCTGCCGCATTCCGGGCAGCTGTCAAGCGGCGGATCGCTCAGCTTCTGCAGGTGGTCTTTCTCGAACCCGCAGGATTCGCAGCGATACGGGTAAATCGGCATGGGAGTCCTCCAAATGAGGCGAATTATACCTGAAGGGATAGATGCGTCGGCCGCCCGGGAGCCGTCTGCTGTTGGCAGATGGCGGCGGTGGCGTCATTTTTCAAGTCGGGGAGCGGTTCATAGCAGGCGTAACCACAGCTGCGTCAGTTCCTTGCCCCAGAACAAGGCGATCAGGCCGGCGGCGGCGAGATAAGGGCCGAAGGGGATTGGCGTTTCACGACGGTGGCGGGCGAAGACGATCAGCGCGATGCCGACTGTGGCGCCGACCGCCGACGACAGCAGGATGATCAGTGGCAGCAAGAGCCAGCCGAACCAGGCGCCGAGCGCGGCGAGCAGCTTGAAGTCGCCGTAGCCCATGCCTTCCTTGCCGGTGGCGAGCTTGAACGCCCAGTAGACCGACCACAACGCAAGATAGCCGGCGATGGCGCCGATCACCGCCGAGCGCAGGTCGGTGAAGCCGCCGATCAGGTTGAACAGCAGGCCGCCCCAGAGCAGCGGCAGCGTGATCGAATCGGGCAATAGTTGTGTGTCGAGGTCGATCAGCGCCAGTGCCAGCAGGCACCAGATCAGGCCAATTGCGGCGAAAGCAGCGAGGCCTGGACCGAAGTGCAGCGCTGCGAGCAGCGAGAGGGCGCCGCTGGCCACCTCGACCAGCGGGTAGCGAATCGAGATCGGTGCGCGGCACGCGGAGCAGCGGCCGCGCAGAACGAGCCAGCTCAGCAGCGGGATGTTTTCCAGTGCGCTGATCGCGTGGCCGCAGTGCGGACAGCGCGAGCGCGGTCGCGACAGGCTGAGCGGCGGCTCTTCGCCTGCATCAGCCGTTGCTTCGCCGTGCAGTTCGGCACACTGCGCGCGCCAGTCGCGCTCCATCATCAGTGGCAGACGATGGATGACGACGTTGAGGAAGCTGCCGACGAGAAGTCCGAGAATACCGCAACAGAACGCGAAGAAAGCCGGGTCGGAAAAGCCGGCGAGTGCAGCCGTCATCCGACCACGGCGCCGAGCTTGAAGATCGGCAGGTACATGGCGATGACCATGCCGCCGATCAGCGTGCCGAGGACAACCATGATGATCGGTTCCATCAGGCTCGACAGCGCCTCGACCGAGTCATCGACCTCGGCCTCGAAAAAGTCGGCGACCTTGGAGAGCATGGCGTCGAGCGCACCCGATTCTTCGCCGATGGCGACCATCTGGATGACCATGTTCGGGAACAGGTTGCAGTTCTGCATCGCCGCGGTGAGGCTGGTGCCGGTGCTCACCTCGCTCTGGATCTGCCGCGTCGCCGTCTTGTAGACGTAGTTGCCGGCGGCGCCGCCGACCGACTCGAGCGACTCGACCAGTGGCACGCCGGCCGAGAACATCGTTGCCAGGGTGCGCGTCCAGCGCGCGATGACCGCCTTGCGGATGATGTCGCCGAAGATAGGCAGGCGCAGGAAGATGCGGTCAAGCGCCATCTGCATCTTTTCCGAGCGCTTCCAGGCATAGAAGAAACCGAAGACCGCACCGCCGATGCTGCCGAAGATCGCCCACCACCAGGCGATGAAGAAGTCGGAAATGCCGATGACGATCATCGTTGGTGCCGGCAGGTCGGCACCGAAGCTCTTGAATACTTCCTTGAATGCCGGGATGACGAAAATCATGATCACCGCGGTGATGACGAAAGCGACGACGAGGATGGTGATCGGGTAGAACAGCGCCGCTTTGATCTTCGACTTGATGCCGAGGATCTTTTCCTTGTAGCTCGCCAGCCGTTCGAGCAGGGTTTCCAGAATGCCGGCCTGTTCGCCGGCGGCGATCAGGTTGCAATAGAGCTGGTCGAAGTAGAGCGGATGCTTGCGGAAGGCCTGCGACAGCGAACTACCGGTTTCGACGTCGGACTTGATGTCGAGCAGCAGCTTGCTCACCGCCGGGTTGCTGTGGCCGCGGCCGACGATGTCGAAGGATTGCAGCAGCGGCACGCCGGCCTTCATCATCGTCGCCAGCTGGCGTGTAAACAGCGAAATGTCCTTGTCGGTGATCTGGCTGCCGCGCTTGAAGCGCTGCTTGCTCAGCTTGGTGACGACAACGCCCTGGCGGCGCAGCGTCGCCTGCGCGACGGCTTCGCTGGTGGTGCGCAATTCGCCGCGCACCATCTTGCCCTCCTTGCCCTTGCCTTCCCAGGCGAAGACGTATTCCTTCGGGCCAGCGGCCTTCTTTACGCTTTTCGCTGCCGTCGCCATGGTTTCCCCGTGCTCTCCGCCTACAGGTTGGTCGTTGCCAGAACTTCCTCTAGAGAGGTAAGTCCTTGTTTTACTTTGATCAATCCGGACTGGCGCAGGTCGCGTACGCCGTTTTTGGCGGCCTGTTCAGCGATATCGATTTCTGATCCGTTGGCCATGATGATGCGCTGGATATCCTCGGTCACCGGCATGACCTGATAGATGCCGACGCGTCCCTTGTAGCCGCTGCCCTTGCAACGATCACAGGCGCCCGGTCCGTAGAGCGTCCAGCCACCGTCGAGGTCGGCTTCGCTGAAGCCGGCATTGAGCAGGGTTTCCACCGGCACGTCGATCGGCTGCTTGCAGTTGCACAGGCGGCGCGCCAGGCGCTGCGCCGTGATCAGCAGAATGCTCGAGGCAATGTTGAACGTGGGGATGCCCATGTTCATCAAGCGTGTCAAGGTCGACGGCGCGTCGTTGGTGTGCAGCGTCGACAGTACCATGTGCCCTGTCTGCGCCGCCTTGATCGAGATTTCGGCGGTTTCGAGGTCGCGGATTTCACCGACCATGATGATGTCCGGGTCCTGGCGCAGGAAGGCTTTCAGCGCCACCGGGAAGCTCAGCCCGCTGCGGTCGTCGATGTTTACCTGGTTGATGCCGGGCAGCGGAATTTCGGCCGGGTCTTCGGCCGTCGAAATGTTGATCCCCGGCTCGTTGAGGATGTTGATGCAGGTGTACAGCGACACCGTCTTGCCCGAGCCGGTCGGTCCGGTCACCAGCACCATGCCGTAGGGGCGCTGTATGGCGTCGAGCAACAGGGCTTTCTGGTCCGGATCGTAGCCGAGCGCCTCGATGCCGAGCTGCGCGCTGCTCGGGTCAAGGATGCGCAGCACGATCTTTTCGCCGTAAAGCGTCGGTAGCGTGCTGACGCGGAAGTCGATGGTGCGGCTCTTCGACAGTACCAGCTTCATGCGGCCATCCTGCGGCACGCGTTTCTCGGCGATGTTCAGGCGCGAGATGACCTTGATGCGCGAGGCGATCTTTTCCTTGATCACCAGCGGCGGCGAGGCGATTTCACGCAGCACGCCATCGACGCGGAAGCGGATGCGATAGCTCTTCTCGTAGGGCTCGAAGTGGATGTCGGAAGCGCCGTCGTTGATCGCGTCGAGCAGCATTTTCTGGATGAAGCGCACGACCGGTGCATCGTCGACCTCGACGGTCGATGCTTCGTCGGCCTTGGCCTGCGCGTCATCGTCGGTGAATTCGAGGTTGATGTCGTCGCTGGCGAGGCTTTTCAGCGTGTCTTCGGTCGATTCCGACAGTTTGGCAACGACCGGCGCCAGCTTGTTTTCCTCGACCACCACCGGGTCGACGGCCATCCCGGTCTGAAAGCGGATCTCGTCGAGTGCGCGCAGGTTGGTCGGGTCGGCGGTGGCGACCGCCAGCCGGTTGCCGCGCTTGTACAGCGGGATGACCCGATGCGTGGCGATCAGCTTGCGGTCGATCGCATTCTGTTGCAGATGTGCTTCGTCGAACGCGGCGAGGTCGAGCAGCGGGAAGCCGAAAGTGTCTGCGGCAAAGCGGGCGATTTCAAGGGCGCTCGCTTTCTTCGCCGCGATCATCTGCTCGATGAAGCTGGTCCGGCTCGCCGCCGCCTGCGTCAGCAAAGACTCGGCCTCGGCCTCCTTGAGCCGGCCGGCCTGTACGAGCGCGCGGGCTAGGCCGCTGAGCGGCGCGGATTGCGGATTGGCGGCCATCTTTCGCTAGTCGGGGAGCCTTGAGGGGGCAAAGGGCGCGGGGACGCCGGCCATGCTGCATGAATCGGCTGATGATGCATTGCGCGCCGGTGTTTGTAAAGACGCCGCCAGCGCGTGGACTCGCTGCCGCCGGCATTTTCCGCGGCGGGGAAAAGTCGTGGCGGCGCGCCGGGAAAGCGCGCCGCAGCCCTCATTTCTTCGGCCGGAAGATGCGCGCGACGCGGATGCTGCGGTTCTCGGTCTGCACGATTTCGATCGGCACGCCGGCGATCTTGATGCCGATGCCGGCTTCCGGGATGTCACGGAAGTACTCGACAATCAGGCCGTTCAGCGTTTTCGGCCCGTCGAGCGGCAGCTTCAGCCCGAGCTTGCGGTTGATTTCGCGCAGGGGGCGCCGCCCCTCGACGAGCACACTGCCGTCTTCGCCCCATTTGAGCGAGCCGGAGCCGCCGGGCAGCGAGGTAGTGAACTCGCCGATGATCTCCTCGACGATGTCTTCCATCGTCACCAGCCCGAGCACGTCACCATATTCGTCGACGACGAGGCCGGTGCGCCGGCGGTTGTCCTGGAAGAATTGCAGCTGCGCGACCACCGGCGTGCCGGCGGGGATGAAGTAGGGCTCCTGCACGTAACCGGCGAGTGCTTCCTGCGTCAGCTCGCCGCGTTGGATCGGGCCAAGCAGCCGGCGCAGGTGGACAACGCCGACGATGTTGTCGGGATCGCCGCGATAGACCGCCAGACGCGTGTGATAGCTCGTCGCCATGCGCGCGGTAACTTCTTCCCAGGGCGCATCAAGGTCAAGCGCCTCGATCGAGGCGCGTGGTGTCATCACGTCCTCGACGGTGATTTCTTCGAGCTCGAACAGATTGACGAGCAGGCTCTTGTGCTTGGGCGGGATGAAATTGCCCGATTCGAGCACCAGCGTGCGCAGCTCCTCAGTGCTCAGCCGGCCGGCGTTGGTGTCCGGGCCGGTGGGAAGGCGCAGCAGGCGCAACAGCGCCTTGACGAACAGATTGACGAACCAGACGACCGGGTAGGCATAGCGCAGCAGCGGCTTGAGCACATAGCCGACAAAGATCGCCAGCCGGTCGGCATAGCGCGCGCCGATGACTTTCGGCGAAATCTCGGAGACGACAAGGATGGCGAAGGTGACGAACAGCGTGCTGACGCCGAGCACCCATTTTTCATCGCCGAACAACTGGATCGTGATGACGCTGACCAGCGTTGCCGATGCCGCGTTGATCAGATTGTTGCCGAGCAGGATGACGCCGAGCAGGCGATCGAGGTTTTCCAGCAGGCCGAGTGCCTGGATTGCGCCGCGATGGCCTTTTTGCGCCAGATGGCGCAAGCGATAGCGGTTGGCCGCCATCATCGCCGTTTCCGACATCGAGAAGAAGCCGGAAAGGACCAGCAGGACGCCGAGCGCGGCGAACAGTGCCGGCAGTGGTAAGTCGTCTTCCACGGAGCGGGTAAGTCCTTGACTGGCTGTCGAAATCGACGCGCCGAGTATCGCGACAGGCAGCGGCGCCTGTCAAGCGTGTAACGGAAGCGGCGCGGGCCGCTTCCGTTACACCGAGGGTCAGCTGCGGTCGATCAGTACGTCGACGACGAACTGGCTGCCGACGTAGGTCAGCAGCAGCATGCCGAAGCCGATCAGCGTCCAGCGCAAGGTCAGACGTCCGCGCCAGCCATAGAAGTGACGGCCGATCAGCAGCAGCGCGAAAATGCCCCAGGAGGCGAAGGCAAATACGGTCTTGTGGTCGAACGCAAAGGCCTTGCCGAAGATTTCTTCCGAGAAGAACAGGCCGCTACCCAGCGCGAAGCTGAGCAGCACGAAAGCCACCGCCATCATGTGGAAGAGAATCGCTTCCATGGTCAGGATCGGCGGCAGACTGCCGAGGCCGCGCGTCATCGCACGCCGGTGCAGCTGACGTTCGGCAAAGCCGATGAATACGGCGTGCAGCGCCGCCAGCGTGAACAGGCTGTAAGCGAGCATGGCGGCGAGGAAGTGCAGCTTGAAGCCGAGTTCGCGGGCGTGCATCAATTCATGCGCATCCGAGAATGCCGCCGGCAGGAAGGCGCAGATAGCGGCCAGCGGCATCACCATCGGCTGCAGGCCGTCCATGCGCGCATGAAAGCTTTCCAGCAGGTGGATCAGTACCGCCAGCCAGAGCATCAACGAAAGCGCCAGGCTGAACGAGAAGCGCATGCCGCCATAGCCAAAAAGTTCGAGGTAAAGACCGGTGCCGTGGACCAGCAACGCAGCGAAAATCGACGCGCGTTCCCACGTCTGCATCGGTAGCGCGATGTGTGGCTTGTCGGTTTCGCGCCAGCGCGTGTTCCAGAAGTGGTAGCCAAGCGCGGCGTAGAGGAGTGCCGCGACGATGGGGTAGGGAAGTTGCAGTAGAATATCGCTCATTGCTCAAGTTTACACCAAGCCGGAAGCCAAATGCTCGAGAACCTTTCCCAGCGCCTCGGTCGTGTCGTCAAGACGCTGCGAGGCGAGGCACGACTGACTGAAGACAATATCGCCGACGCGCTGCGCGAAGTGCGCATGGCGCTGCTTGAGGCGGACGTTGCCCTGCCGGTCGTCAAGGACTTCATTGCCGCCGTGCGCGAGAAGGCGATCGGCGAGGAAGTGGTCGGCTCGCTGTCGCCGGGGCAGGCGCTGATCGGTGTCGTCCATCGCGAACTGACGCGGCTGATGGGCGAAGCGCACGTCGGCCTGAATCTGGCGACGCAGCCGCCGGCGATCATCCTGATGGCCGGTCTGCAGGGCGCCGGCAAGACGACCACCGTTGGCAAGCTGGCCAAGCTTTTGCGCGAGACGCAGAAGAAGAAGGTACTGGTCGTTTCCTGCGACGTCTATCGTCCTGCGGCCATCGCGCAGCTGAAGACCGTTGCCGGTCAGGCCGGCGTCGACTTCTTCCCGTCGACGGTCGACGACAAGCCGCTCGACATCGCGCGCGGTGCGGTCGACTGGGCGAAGCGCCATCACCACGAGGTGCTGCTCGTCGATACCGCCGGCCGGCTGGCGATCGACGAAGCGATGATGCGCGAGATCGCCGAACTGCACGCGGCGCTGAAACCGATCGAAACGCTGTTCGTCGTCGACGCCATGCTCGGCCAGGACGCGGTCAATACCGCGCGCGCCTTCAACGAGGCCTTGCCGCTGACCGGCGTCGTGCTGACCAAGCTCGACGGCGACGCGCGCGGCGGCGCGGCACTGTCGGTGCGCCACGTTACCGGCCGGCCGATCAAGTTTGCCGGTATCGGCGAAAAGCTCGGCGGCCTCGAGCCTTTCCATCCTGAGCGCATGGCTTCGCGCATCCTCGGCATGGGCGACGTGCTGTCGCTGATCGAGGAGGCACAGAAGGGCGTCGACCAGGAAAAGGCCGTCGCGCTGGCCAAGAAGCTCAAGTCGGGCAAGGATTTCGACCTTGCCGACTTTCGCGAGCAGATCGTGCAGATGCGCAAGATGGGCGGCGTCGGCGGCATGCTCGACAAGCTGCCGGCGCAGTTTGCCAAGGCCGCGGGGCAGATGCCGGCGGGTGCCGCCGACAAGTCGATACTGCGCATCGAAGGCATCATCAACTCGATGACGCCGCACGAGCGCGCCAATCCCGACCTGATCAAGGCCTCGCGCAAACGGCGTATTGCCACTGGCGCCGGCGTGCAGGTGCAGGAGGTCAACCGGCTGCTCAACCAGTTCGAGCAGACGCGCAAGATGATGAAGCAGTTCTCGCGCGGCGGCATCGGCAAGATGATGCGCAGCATGAAAGGCATGATGCCCGGCATGCGCTGAAAGCGGGCGCCCGGCGCAGGCTGGCCTGCGCGCCGGGCCTTGCCGGTGGGGTGTTCGTTGCAGCACCTTGCTCACGTACTGAATTCCCGCACTGATGTCAGTGGCGCGCGCACGCGTTCGGCGTGTCGGCGGGCCCGCCGCTTGCGCGCCCAGATCACCAGCCCGGTGACGCACAGAGCGGCGATCAGCAGTCCGCAGGCCGAAACGACGATGCGCCCGGCAAGCCCGGCGATGCGTCCCGAGTGCAGCGGAAACATCGCCTGCAGGAAGATGTCTCCGGCCGTACCAGTGCCGGGTACGTCGGCGCCGAGTACGCGCCCGTCGCGGGCGTCGAAGTACAGCCATGGATTGCCGAGCCCGCCGTCGCCATGACTGGCGCCGGCGGCGAAGAAGCCGACGCCATACACGCCATGGAGGCTGTCGCGCCAGACGCCGCCGGGCGGCGCAGTGATGCCGTGCGCCAGCGCCTCGCGCTCGGCGATGTCGACGATGTCGGTAAAGGCGAGAACGCGTTCGCCGGGCGCCGGCGGTTCGGTCCGCAGCGTCGCCGGAGACGGCGTCAGTGGCGAGACGGCAGCGACCAGCGGCCGCATCACCTCGTTCTTCAGGTTCATCGACACCGAGGTGAGCGCCAGAGTCAGTAGCAGCGGGAACAGCCAGACGCCGCCCGAGCGGTGCAGGTCGAAGTTGAGGCGATAGCCGCCAGCGCGCCAGCGGAAGGCGAAGGACTGCCGCCAGCTGCCCCGGCTGGGAAAGGCGATAACGAGCGCCAGCAGCGTGTCGATCAGCCAGACGATGGCGATGCCGCCCATGAACAGCGTGCCGAGCGGCAGGCCGAAGGCGTCGGGCAGGTGCAGGCTGTAGTGCAGCTTGTAGAGGAAGGGCAGCAGATGCTTGCGATCGAGTGCAGCGCGGCCCCACTCGCGGCGCGCCAGCACCTCGCCGCTGGCTGGGTCGATCGCTACCTGCGAGTAGCCGAGTTCGGCGAGCACGCCGGTCGCCGGTTCCGGACGCGGCTCGACGAAGACGGTGAGCGTCTCGCCCGGCGCCACGGCGAGCGGCAGGTAGCGGATCTGCAGCGCCGGCTCGGCGCGCTCCAGCCGGGCGGCGAGTTCAGCCGCCGGCAGCGGCGCCGCCGTGCTGCCCGTCCGGTAGAAGGCCGGGTTGAGCCAGGCATCGAGTTCGTGGTCCCAGGCGATGACGGCGCCGGTCAGGCCGGCGACCGTCAGGAACAGCGCGCAGGACAGCCCGAACCAGCGATGCGCGATGACGAGCCAGGCGCGCATCGCCGGCTCAGTACTTCCAGTTGAGCGACACGCTCAGGTTGCGCGGCGCCGCGTAGTAGGACTGATCCCAGTACAGGCTGGTGAGGTACTTCTCGTTGGTGACGTTGTTGAGGTTGGCCGAGACGCTCCACTGCCGGTCGAAGTCGTAGCGGGCCATCAGGTTGGTGACGGCGTAGGCTTTCTGCCTGATCTCGCCACCGCTGGTCGTGCGCGAGATGTCGTCCTGCCAGTGCAGGCTGCCGCCGACCTTCAGTCCCTCGATGCCGGGCACGCGGTAGGTCAGCGCGCTGCGCAGCAGGCGGCGCGGCATGTAGGTGCGTACGGCGTTGCCGGCGTCGTCGTCGATCGCCAGTTGCGTATAGCCGATGCTCAGTTGCAGGCGTGGTGTGACCTGACCGGCGATGTCGATCTGCACGCCTTCCGACTGCGCGTCGACGGCACGGTGGTAGGGGCGCGCGCCGACGTAGCCGGCGGCCTCGGCGAGATTGCGTTGCTCGCTGCGGAACAGCGCCAGCGAAGCGTTCAGCTTGCGCGCGAAAAACTCGCCCTTGAGACCGATTTCGCGATTGCTGCCGGTGACCGGCGCCAGCGTGTTACCGGCGAGGTCGGTCTGGTATTGCGGCGTGAAGATGTCGGTATAGCTGGCGTAGGTGCTGAGCTGTGAGGTCAGCGCGTACACGATGCCGGCGTAGGGCGTGACGTCATCGGCCTGGCTGTCATGGGCAACGCCGTAGGAAGTGCCGTTGCTTTGCGCCCGTGTCAGTTTGGCGCCGGCGATGAGCGTCAGCGGATCGGCAAGGCTCAGCCGGGCGACGGCGTACGCGCTCTTCTGCTTGTAGACGAAGTGGCTGCCGTTGACCGATGCGTCGAAGCTCGGCATCGGGTAGCTGCCGTTCCAGTCGTCGAGCGACGGCAGCGCGGTGCCGATGCCCTGGCCGTAGTGTGAGATGTCGTCGAGCACCGATTCGGCCGAACTGGCACCGAAGGCCAGTTCATGCGTGCGCCCGAACAGCTTGACGCGCCCGCTTGCCGACACGTCGGCCTGCGTCTGCCGGTTGCTCATCGCGTAGCGCGAGGGATAGGCCAGCAGCCCGAGCCCGGTCGTCGCGTCCGGCGTGCCGTAGGCATAGAAGAGGGCGCCGTCGTTGCGGTAATCGTTGCGCGTGAGCACGGCGCGCAGGCGCCAGTCTGCGGAGAGTTCGCGGTTGAGTTCGACAAAGGTGTTGCGCACGCTGGAGTTCCAGTACGACCAGTCGCTCGCGGTGCTGGTCGATACATCGTAATTGGTCTGCTGGCCGTTGCTGTAGAGCATCGGCAGCGCGCCCCACATCGGGCTCCTGGCCTTGTTGCGTTGTTCGCTGTGGCCGATGCTGAGCGTGCTGACATCGTCGAGATCGACGTCGACGATGGCGCCGAAGACCGTCTTTTCGCGGGAGTAGCGGTCGAGGTATGAATCCGTGTCCTCGTGTGCAGCGATCAGCCGGCCGCGTATACGACCGGATTCGACGAGGCTGCCGGAAATGTCGCCCTCGACGCGCTGCTTGCCCCATGAGCCGATGCTGGCGCTGGCCGCAGCCGCGAACTGGCTGGTCGGCCGCTTGCGCAGGAAGTTCACCGTCGCCGAGGGATTGCCGGTGCCGGACATCAGCCCGTTGGCGCCATAGACCGCTTCAATTCGCTCGTAGAGCACGGTGTCGATGTCGCCGTTGACGTTGCCGTAGGCGAAGGGCTGGCCGATGCCGTCGGCCTGGAAGTTGGTGATGTCGAAGCCGCGCGCAGTGTAGTAGGTGCGGTCGGTTTCGACGCGCTCGACGTTGATTCCCGACGAGGCGGCGAGCGCGTCGTTGACGCTGTCTAGACGGAAGTCGCTGAGCTGGCTGCGCGAAATCACCGACACCGTCTGCGGCGTTTCGCGCAGCGACAGTTTGAGGCCGGTGGCGGAACTGCTCTTGCGTGCCGTGTACAGGCCCGAGCGTTCGGTATTGTCGCCGGCATCGGCGACCTCGCTGACGGTGACGGCGCCGAGGACTTTTTCTTCGCTGGATGTGGTGGGCTCAGCCGCGTAGACGGGCGTGGCGCACAGCGCGGCGAGGGCAAGGGCGAGCGGGCGACGGCGCAGCGCGGCCGGCAGTCGGTGGCAAACGGGCATGGGAACTCCTGGTGGCGCCGGAAGCTGGCTTCCTCGGGAGTTCCTTCGGTGGCTGGCGGGCGAAGCGTGGTACGAAAACGGATTGTCATGCGACGCCGGGTCGGGCGTCGGTACTGTCGCAACAAGATTTCCGTCGCGGCCATGAAAAGAGGCGGTGCGACGACTTGTTGTTGCGAGCGGTTCGCATTATAAGAATGCCTTTCTGGCTGTCAATCGTTTTCCCGGGCGCCTGCCCGACCAATATCCGGGATGGATCAAGGCGTTGCCGGTGTTTCCCGGCGAATACTCAGGCCTGACTGCGCAGCAGCTGACGTGCCTGCATCAGTGCCAAGCCGAGGAGATTCGACCCGCGCCAGCGCGATGGCCAGACCGCATCGGGGTGATCGGCCGACAGGCCGATTCCCCACGCGGCCTCGAGCGCAGTTGCCTGGGCGAGGATGTGCTCAGCGGTGCCATCGAGATAGCGAGCCAGCAGCGGATTCTGCTGGAACTTGGCGACCGACGCGCGAACGGCGATTTCGTAGCGCTGCCGCTTCCAGACAGCTTGCTCGAAGTTGGCGACCCTGCGACCGAGGATCTGCGCAACTGCCGGGTCCGGATCATCGACGATGCAGGCGACGAGTGCGTGTCGCCGAAGAGGAGCGCCTTCTGCGCCATGAGGAAGTGCTCGGCGGTTGCGTAGAGCTGCGATCCGATGACAAAAGGTGCCGGGTACCAGGGGCTCAGACAGGCACTCGTCACGCCGGAGGCGGCATCAGGCTCTTCATGTCCCCAGAAGAAAATGAAGCGCATGCAATCGCCGGCGCTTTCGCGCTGGCGAAGTCTTGCAAGCGCCTCTGGCGGTTCCACGGCATCTGCTCCACTAAGGTTTCCGGAGCGCCAGCATAAGGAGCCGTCGGCCGCATGTCCAACCAGTGTGGTGCTACGGTAGTGGCGATGGCATTGGCAGCCGAGCCGTCATTGACCCGCGCGAAACCCTTGAGGAATCACGTTCCGTTTCCTTGCCCGACGCATGACGAGGCCGGATAATGCCGGACTCCCGCCGCGGTGTGTCGGCGGCATGGGCTGCAAACGCAAAAGCGCATGAGCGACCGCGTCAAGCCAGCAAAGCGCGTCGATAATATATAATATAATCAATATGATAGGCTGATTATGCTGCTGATGATCGACAACTATGACTCCTTTACCTACAACATCGTCCAGTATTTCGGCGAGTTGGGGCAGGAGGTGCAGGTGGTGCGCAACGACGCCATCAGCCTGGCCGGCATTGCCGCGGCGGCGCCGGAGTATCTGGTGATTTCGCCCGGGCCGTGTGCGCCGGCGCAGGCCGGGGTGTCGCTGGCGGCGATTCGCGAGTTCGCCGGCAAGATCCCGATTCTCGGCGTCTGTCTCGGTCATCAGGCGATCGGCGAGGCTTTCGGCGGCCGCGTCGTGCATGCGCAGAAGCTGATGCACGGCAAGGTGTCGCCGGTGCAGCACAAGGATGTCGGCGTCTTCCGCGGTCTGCCCAATCCGCTCTCCTGCACACGCTATCACTCGCTCGCCGTCGAGCGCGCCAGCCTGCCCGATTGTCTTGAGGTGACGGCGTGGACCGAAGACGGCGAGATCATGGGATTGCGTCACAAGACGCTGGCGGTCGAGGGCGTGCAGTTTCACCCCGAGTCGATCCTCTCCGAGCGCGGTCACGATCTGCTGAAGAACTTCCTTGAGGAGCACGCTGCATGAAGCCGCAGGACGCGCTGACGCGGGTCGTCGAACACCGCGAAATCTTCCACGACGAGATGGTGTCGCTGATGCGGCAGATCATGAGCGGCGAGGTATCGCCGGTGCTGATCGCCGCGATCATCATCGGCCTGCGCGTGAAGAAGGAAACCATCGGCGAGATCGCCGCCGCGGCGTCGGTGATGCGCGAGCTGTCGACCAAGGTGCCGGTGGCCGACACGACGCGGCTGGTCGATACCTGCGGCACCGGTGGCGACGGTGCGCATACCTTCAACATCTCGACGGCAGCGATGTTCGTCGCCGCTGCCGGCGGTGCGCGCGTCGCCAAGCACGGCGGCCGTTCGGTGTCGTCGTCGTCGGGCAGCGCCGACGTGCTTGAGGCGCTCGGCGCCAACATCATGCTGACGCCCGAGCAGGTCGGCGATTGTCTGCAAGCGGTCGGCGTCGGTTTCATGTTCGCTCCGAGCCACCACAGCGCGATGAAACACGCCGGTCCGGTGCGCCGCGAACTCGGCATCCGCACCATCTTCAACATCCTCGGCCCGCTGACCAATCCGGCGACGGCGCCGAACCAGCTGCTTGGCGTCTTTCACGTCGATCTGGTCGGCATCCTCGTGCGCGTGCTGCAGCGCCTGGGCAGCGAGCGGGCGCTGGTCGTGCATGGCCGCGACGGGCTCGACGAGATTTCGATCTCGGGCGAAACCTGTGTTGGCGAGCTGAAGGACGGGCGCGTCAGCGAATACACCGTGCATCCGGAGCATTTCAATCTTGCCGTGCACGACCCGCGCGTGCTGCGCGTCGGCAGCGTCGAAGAATCGAAGCAGGTGCTGCTGGCCGCACTCGAAAACCGGCCGGGGCCGGCACGCGACATCGTTGCGCTCAACGCCGGCGCCAGCCTGTACGTGACCGGCGTCGCAGCGAGCGTTGCCGATGGCGTCGAGCGCGCCTTCGAGCTGATCGCCAGCGGCGCGGCGCGGCAGAAGCTCGACGATTTCGTCGCCTGCACGCGGCGTTTTGCGGCATGAGCGACATCCTCAAACGCATCTGCGCGGTCAAGCGCGAAGAAGTTGCCGCCGCGGTCGCGGCCAGACCATTGAGCGTCGTGCGTGCCGCGGCGGAGGACGCCGCCCGCAGGACGCCGGCGCGCGATTTCGTCGGCGCGATCCGCAGCCGCGTCAGCGCCGGTCAGCCAGCGGTGATCGCCGAAATCAAGAAGGCGAGTCCGTCGAAGGGCGTCATCCGCGCTGACTTCCACCCGGCCGAAATTGCCGCCGATTACGAGCGCAACGGCGCCGCCTGCCTGTCGGTGCTCACCGACCGCCAGTTCTTCCAGGGCGCGCCGGAATACCTGCAGGCGGCACGCGCGGCCTGCGCCTTGCCGGCGCTACGCAAGGATTTCCTTGTGGACGCGTATCAGGTCTATGAAGCGCGGGCGATGGGCGCCGACGCGATCCTGCTCATCGCTGCCGAACTCGACCTGCCGACGATGCGCGATTTCGAAGCGATCGCCGGCGAGCTGGGAATGGGCGTGCTGGTCGAGGTGCACGATGCCGCCGAGCTTGAGCTCGCGCTGCAGCTGAAGACGCCGTTGCTCGGCATCAACAACCGCAATCTGCGTACCTTCGAGGTGAGTCTGCAGACGACCATCGATCTGCTGCCGCAGATTCCGGCCGGGCGCATCGTGGTCACCGAGAGCGGCATTCTCGGCAAGGCCGACCTCGAGCGCATGCGCGGCCATGCGGTCAATGCCTTCCTCGTCGGCGAAGGCTTCATGCGCCACCCGTCGCCGGGTCGGGCTCTGGCAGAACTCTTCTTCTAGCGTCGGTTGCGCGAGCTTCAGCTGCCGCTGAGTCGCCTCTAAGCTCTTGCGCGCACAGTGTCGTTGGGGCCGGGGCGCCTCATGGCTGCACAAATCGTTGCCCCAGCCCCGACGAGCTTGTGGCTGGAATTTGTGGTGTGCGGTGAGAAAACCAGGACTCCCGGGTCACGGTGCCGCTTTTCAGCATCAGCACCCACGCTGCATCAAGCGGCCGGGCGGGTGCCGGGTGCGACGATTTGTGCAGCCATGAGGAGCGCCCGGCGCCCGTCCGGCCGCAAGTGCCACCGGTAGGTCTCCCAGAATCCGCTCTTGCTCTAAGGCAACCAACCAGCCAGCGGGGGAGCCGGAACCCCGCGTGACTTCCCGCCTGCCTAGCAGTCGAGCAGGATCAGATTGTCGCGGTGGATCAGCTCAGGCTCGTCAACATAGCCAAGGATGGCTTCCAGCTCATGGCTGCCATGACGGGCGATGCGGCGGGCGTCGCTGCTGCTGTAGTTGGCGAGCCCGCGCGCGATTTCGCGACCCTCCGGCGTGAGGCAGGCGACGGCGGCGCCGCGCTCGAAATCGCCGTCCACTCGGCTCACACCCACTGGCAACAGGCTGCTGCCGGCGCGCAGCGCGTCGACCGCGCCGGCGTCGAGCGTCAGGCTTCCCGCCAGTTGCAGGTGATCGGCAAGCCATTGCTTGCGTGCCGTCAGCGGTTGCGTGTCGGCGACGAGCAGCGTGCCGACCGACTCGCCGCGCGCCAGACGCGGCAGCACTTCGGCTTCACGGCCGCTGGCGATGACCGTGTGTGCGCCGCTGCGTGCTGCGCGCTTGGCGGCAAGCACCTTGGTGATCATGCCGCCGCGGCCGTATTGTGTACCGGCGCCACCGGCCATCGTTTCCAGCGCAGCGTCGCCGGCGCGGGCTTCGCCGATCAGCGTCGCCGACGCATCCTTGCGCGGGTCGGCGGTGAACAGGCCGAGCTGGTCGGTGAGGATGATCAGGCAGTCGGCTTCGACCAGATTGGCGACCAGCGCGCCGAGCGTATCGTTGTCGCCGAACTTGATTTCGTCGGTGACCACCGTGTCGTTCTCGTTGATGATCGGCACCACGCCGAGGCCGAGCAGCGTGGTCAGCGTCGAGCGCGCGTTCAGGTAGCGCTTGCGGTCGGCCAGATCCTCGTGCGTCAGCAGCACCTGCGCCGTCTGCAGCTGATGCGCGGCAAAGGCGCTTTCATAGACCTGCGCCAGTCCCATCTGACCGACGGCGGCGGCGGCCTGCAGCTCATGCACGGCGCTCGGCCTGCGGCTCCAACCCAGACGCTGCATGCCGCAGGCGATGGCGCCCGAGGACACCAGCACCACTTCGCGGCCGGCGGCGCGCAATACGGCGATCTGTCGCGCCCACTCGTTGATCGCGCCGAGATCGAGTCCGGCGCCGTTGTTGGTGACCAGTGCCGAGCCGACCTTGACCACCAGCCGGCGCGCTGCCGTCAGTTGCTCGCTCATGCCTCGGCTTCTCCCTCGCCTCCGCTGGCAGCCTGAGGATTAGTGTCGGCCGTTTCGTCGTCATCGGCGAAGGCATCCGTCCTGGCGACGACGGGCGCAGCCGGCGGTGCGAGTTTTTGCAGCGCTTCGTGCAGCGCGAAAATCAACGGCCGGCAACCATCGCCACTGATCGCGCTGATGCAGAAGCACGGTGCCTCGGTGTCGCCGTAGGCCTCGCGGAACGCGCGAATACGGTCTTCGCGTTCATCTTCGGGGATCAGGTCGATCTTGTTGAGGATCAGCCAGCGCGGACGCGTCGCAAGCTCGGGGCTGTATTTTTCGAGTTCGGCGACGATGCTCTTTGCGTCGTGCACCGGGTCAGCTTCGGGATCGGGCGGCGCCAGATCGACGATGTGCAGCAGCACGCGCGTGCGCGCCAGATGCTTGAGGAAGCGCACGCCGAGGCCGGCACCGTCGGCCGCGCCTTCGATCAGGCCCGGAATGTCGGCGATGACGAAGCTCTTGTTCTCAGCGACGCGGACGACGCCGAGATTCGGATGCAGCGTGGTGAACGGGTAGTCGGCGACTTTCGGCTTGGCCGCCGAAACGGCGCGGATGAAGGTGCTCTTGCCGGCGTTGGGCAGGCCGAGCAGACCGACGTCGGCGAGAACGCGCAGTTCGATCTTCAGGTCGCGCTCCTCGCCCGGTTCGCCCTTGGTGCATTGGCGCGGCGCGCGATTGACGCTCGACTTGAAGTGGATGTTGCCGAGACCGCCCTTGCCGCCCTTGGCGATGAGGACGCGCTTGCCGTCGACGTCGAGGTCGGCGATCACTTCGCCGGTGGTCAGGTCGGTAATCACCGAGCCGACCGGCATGTGCAGCACGATATCGTCGCCGCCCTTGCCGTAACAGTCGGCCGAACCGCCGTTCTCGCCGCGCTGCGCGAGCAGCTTGCGCGTGAAGCGATATTCGACCAGGGTGTTGATGTTGCGGTCGGCGACCGCGTACACGCTGCCGCCGCGGCCACCGTCGCCACCGTCGGGTCCGCCCATCGGCACATACTTCTCGCGCCGGAACGAGGCGATGCCGTTGCCGCCATCGCCGGCGGCGACGAAAATTTTCGCTTCGTCAATGAATTTCATGGGTCGGTCTCCGTGGTTTTTGCGTCGCCGAAAACTAAAAAGCCCTATCGCGAGGATAGGGCTTTTCGGCGACGGTAGGTGTCGTCAGGGGCGATCAGGCTGCCGGGACGATGCTGACCGTGCGACGACGGCGTTCACCCTTGATGGTGAAAGCGACGCGGCCTTCGACCAGCGCGAACAGCGTATGGTCCTTGCCGATGCCGACGTTTTCACCCGGGTGGAACTCGGTGCCGCGCTGGCGAACGATGATGTTGCCGGCAGCGACCAGCTGGCCACCGTAGCGCTTTACGCCAAGGCGCTTCGATTCTGAGTCGCGGCCGTTACGCGAACTGCCGCCTGCTTTTTTGTGTGCCATTTTTCAGATTCCTCTCTAACAGGCCAAGGATTACGCCGCGATGCCGTCGATGCGGATCTCGGTGTAGTTCTGGCGATGGCCCTGATTCTTCCGATAGTGCTTGCGGCGACGCATCTTGAAGATCTTGATCTTGTCGTGGCGGCCCTGCGCGAGGACGGTTGCCTTGACGGTGGCGCCAGCGACGAGCGGAGCGCCGATCTTCACCGATTCACCTTCACCTACCATGAGGATCTGGTCGATCGTGATTTCTGCGCCAACTTCTGCCGGTATCTGTTCTATTTTCAATTTTTCGCCAGCGACAACGCGATATTGCTTGCCACCGGTTTTTATGACCGCGTACATGTTGGACTCCAAGGAACGGAAACGAAGTGAAACGAACCGCGCATTATACGGATTTCTCCCGGTGCGTCAAAGGTTTCCCGCGCTTTGCCAAGCCGCCGCCGGCGGACGCGCTGCATGCCTTGCATTTGCGGGCCGTGCCTGCACTCCGTTCTCAATGAGCCGGCCGGGTGGCAGGCCCGGCAGAGTGTCTTTCAGCTTGACGCTATCGGCGGTGGCGCCTAAGATTTGCCGTTTTTTCGCCAAGGCGTTCCCCCGGTGAAGCTGGAACCTCAGTTATACAGTCTGATCAAGACGGACATGCAGGCCGTCGACGCGGTCATCCGTGCGCGGCTGTATTCGGACGTAGTCCTCGTGCGTCAGGTCGCCGAGTACATCGTCCAGAGCGGTGGCAAGCGCATGCGTCCGGCGCTCGTTCTGCTCGCTGCCGGCGCGCTCGGCTACCAGGGCGATCGCCACCATCAGCTGGCGGCCGTCATCGAGTTCATCCATACGGCGACCTTGCTGCACGACGATGTCGTTGACGAGTCGGAACTCCGTCGTGGCCGCGAAACCGCCAACTCGACCTTCGGCAACGCGGCGAGCATTCTCGTTGGCGATTTCCTCTACTCGCGCGCTTTCCAGATGATGGTCGATATCGGCGACATGCGCGTGATGAGCGTGATGTGCGAAGCGACGACGATCATCTCCGAAGGCGAGGTGATGCAGTTGATGAACTGTCACGACAGCGACGTCGACGAGGCACGCTACCTGCACGTGATCCGCTCGAAGACGGCAAAGCTGTTCGACGCCGCCGCCCGCCTGGGCGGCATCATCGGCGGCGCCTCGCCCGAGATCGAAAACGGTCTCGGCAAGTTTGGCATGCATCTGGGAACGGCTTTCCAGCTGGTCGACGACATTCTCGATTACTCGGGCAGCGAAGCCGAAACCGGCAAGCACCTCGGCGACGATCTGGCCGAGGGCAAGCCGACGCTGCCGCTGATCTACGTCATGCAGCACGGAACATCCGAGCAGGCGGACTGTGTGCGCGCTGCCATCGAAAACGGTGGTCGCGAGGCGTTCCCGCAAGTGATGGCGGCGATTCGTGCAACGGGCGCGCTGGAATACGCCGAAAAGGCCGCTCACGCCGAAGCCGAACTGGCAATTCGCGCACTTGATTCGCTTCCCGCTTCCCATTACAAGGATTCGCTGCTAGAATTGCCGTCCTTTGCAGTTGCGCGTAACTTTTAGCGCAAAAAGCACCGTCGGGGTGTAGCTCAGCCTGGTAGAGTACTGCGTTCGGGACGCAGGAGTCGGAGGTTCGAATCCTCTCACCCCGACCAAAAGACACAATGAACAAACCGCCTTCCGGGCGGTTTTTTCATTTCTGCCGTCGGTTTTCTTCGCTGTTTCAGCTACTTTCACTCCTTGTGGCGAAGAACACCGACATCGGCCACATTTGTGCGGTGCCAGCGCCGTCGATGCTTCCGTTGTCGACTTGCCGCCACGGCGTACAACGCGGCAATGCGCCGGGTAGAATCCGTCTTTTTTTGACTGACGGATCCTCGCATGTCCCAGCACCAGAACGGTATTCTCGCTCCCTTGCCAAGTCAGGCGAGGCATCTTTACTTCACGCTCGAATCTGCCGCCGGGCTTGATGCCGCGCTGGCCGCGCTGCGGCGTCTGGCTGACGGCGACGCGCTGGTCGTCGGTTTCGGCGCTTCGCTGGTACAGGCGCTCGGCGGCAAGGTCGACGGATTGCGCATCTTTCCTGCGCTCGCCGGTGCCGGCGTTGACGTGCCGTCGACCCAGTACGCGCTGTGGTGCTGGTTGCGCGGCGACGATCGCGGCGAACTGCTGCACCGCACGCGGGAGCTGGCTGCGGCGCTTGCCCCGGCGCTGCGTCTGCTGCAGATCAATGAGGCCTTCGTGTACCAGACCGGTCACGACCTCACCGGCTACGAGGATGGCACCGAGAACCCGAGCGGCGAAGACGCCGACGCTGCCGCACTGGTCAGCGGCGATGCGCCCGGACTGGCCGGCAGCAGCTTCGCCGCCGTGCAGAACTGGCAACACGATCTCGCCGCTTTCGATAAGCTGCCGGAAGGCGAGCGCGACCACATCATCGGCCGCCGGCGCAGCGACAACGAGGAGCTTGCGGACGCGCCCGAATCGGCGCACGTCAAGCGCACGGCGCAGGAGAGCTTCACACCGGAAGCCTTCGTTCTGCGTCGCTCGATGCCTTGGAGCGAGGGTGACAGCTGCGGGCTCGCCTTTCTCGCCTTCGGCCACAGCCTCGATGCCTTCGAGGCGCAACTGACACGCATGAGCGGGCTCGTCGACGGTATCGTCGACGGCATGTTCCGCATCAGTCGTCCGATCAGCGGCGGCTACTACTGGTGCCCGCCGCTGCTCGACGGCCGCCTCGATCTGCGCGCACTCGGGCGTTGAACGTCAATAACCGACCATTTATTGACCATTGCGGCGCGGAAATCGATGAGTCTTGAATCTGTCAGCGCTTTTTTCCGGGAGAGGAATCTCGACATCCCGATCATCGAGCTCGACGTCAGCACCGCGACCGTCGCGCTGGCCGCGGCGGCGCATGGCGTCGAGCCCGGGCGTATTGCCAAGACGCTGGCTTTCCGTCTGTCCGACGGGCGGGTGATCCTGCTCGTCGCCAGCGGCGATGCGCGCGTCAGTCACCAGAAATTCAAGGCGCGCTTCGGCAAGGGCAAGATGCTGGCGCAGGACGAAGTGGTCGAGCTGACCGGTCATCCGGTGGGTGGCGTCTGTCCCTTCGGTCTGGCCAGTCCGCTGCCGGTCTACCTCGATCAGTCATTGCGTGCCTACGACGAGGTGCTGCCGGCGGCCGGCGCGACGCACAGCGCCGTGCGCCTGTCACCGGCACTGCTGGCGGAGCTGACCGACGGCGAATGGGTCGATGTCTGCTGAGATCGCTGTCTGGAAGCGGCTGACGACGGCGCAGCCAAGCGCACTGCCGGCAGAAGGCGCCAGCGAAAGCCGGTTCAGCAGCATTCCTCTTCAATGTTGTCGAGCAGGCGCAGCGCGTCCTCGTCGCCCTTGTCTTCGAACAGCTCGCGGATCTGGTTCAGATTGCTGTGGATCAGGAAGAGCGGGTCCGGACGCGGGCCGCTGCCGCCGGCAGCCTTCTTCTTGAAGTACTCCCAGAACACGTTGCTGTGCTGCGGATCGTCGATGTAGTCGCGGATGCGCTGCATCAGCGTCGCGGCTTTGGCATCGCACTCGAGGCCGATGAAGCTGACGTAGCGGTCGCGTTTGGCGTCAGTTACCGCCTCTTCGGCGGGCTTGTTGCGGCAAGGGCAGGTCATGGCGGTCATGGCAGTGATTGAGAGAACTCCATCCTAGCCAGTCCGGCGGCGGCGTGATGTCGGCTAGCCGACAGTTTCTGCGCTGTCTGCGGCCGCACCGCCCTCTTGCCAGCGCAGCAGCAGATCAGGCTGCAGCACGACGAACTGGCGCCGCGCCGAGCGCGTGATGATCGCTTCGCGCTCCATGCGCTTGAACAGACTGGAGACGGTCTGCCGCGTGCAGCCGAGCAGCAGCGCGATCTCGCTGGCGGCAAGGTCGAGGGTGAAGCGCATTCCCGGCGCCAGCGCCACGCCCTGCTGCCGCGCGCTGACCAGCATGAAGCGCGCAAGCCGTCCGGCGACGTCGCGGAAGGCAAGGTCTTCGATCAGCGCGATGCTGTTGTCGAGGATGCGCCCGAGCACCGGCATCACCAGCCCGAGCATTCCCGGTTCGTTGGCCATGCTGCGCGCGAACTCGCCGGTCGGCATGGAGAGCAGCGTGCACGCGCTTTCGCAGCGCAGGTAGGCGCGCGTGTGCGTGCTGAACAGCTCGCCTGCACTCAGGTAGGCGAGCGTCAGTTCCTTGTCTTCGCTGGCGACAAAGACGCGGATGCGCCCTTCCTGCAGATAAAGGATGCGGTTGTGCGCCGCGCCCGGGGTGCTGAGCAGATGGCCGCGCGCCAGTCGTTGGCGGGCAAAGCGCTCAAGCAGGGCGGGGGGCAGCCGGGTGGCGGCAGAGGGATGCGCGGCGGAAAGATGCGGGAGAGCATGCATGTCGCAAGACCGACAGAAAAGTGGTTCCTGCCTGTCCTGCGCAAGGAGCGTGCCGTGCGACGGTCGCGCCAGCCGGCGCTTCCGGGCCATCCCGGAGCATTACGCCGCCGGCAGGCGGACGTGCGATGCGGCGTGCCGATCACTCGTCCGCTTGCCGGCCGGCAGACGCGCGGCGTCTGCCGATCCTCCTCAGCGCGCAGGCGCGTCCTGCGCAAAAACGATCTCGACACGACGGTTCAACTGCCGTCCGGCCGCGGTCGCGTTATTGGCGACCGGGCTTTCCTGGCCGTGCGCTTGCGTGCTCAGCCGGTCGGCCGGGACGCCAAGCTTGACCAGCGCCACCAGCACCGCGTTGGCGCGCCGTTCCGACAGCGCGTAGTTGGCATTGGCGCTACCGACGCTGTCGGTATAGCCCTCGATCGATGCCTTCAGCAGCGGGTTCTGCCTGAACACTGCCGCCAGCTTGGCCATGTCTCCCGACGAGGCCGAGGTCAGGCTGGAACTGGCGTTGTCGAACAGTACGTCGCCAAGCGTCACGACCAGACCGCGATCGGTCTTTTTGGCCTTCAGCTCCTGCAGTTGTGCTGCCAGATCGTTGGCGCGGGCATCGCTGCGTTCAACGCGCGCTTCGCTGCGGCGGGCGTCGGCATTGGCCTGATCGGCTTCACGCGTGCGCATGCCCAGACGGGTGCGATCACGTTCGCCGGCCGCTGCCGCGGTGATCGACTGCGCGTAGCGGCTGGAGGCGGTTTCCTGCGCGATGGTGACGCGCTGCTTGGTCATGTAGGCAAGGTGGTCGACGGTGGCCGGCGGCGCGCCATTGACGCTCGATTGCTCGGCCAGGCGCAGCGTTTCTTCAGCGCGTTTCAGTTCGCCGGGCGCCAGCTTGAGCACTTGCGGGTCGTTCTGCGCCATGACATAGCGGGTACGCGCCTGGTCCAGCGCGTAGTTGCGGTCGGGTACCGTGCCGCACGCCGACAAGGCGGCAGCAAGAGTGATGAGGCCGATCGGCCCATAGACCGGACGATAAAAGCGCATGTTCATGTAAGTCTCCAGTTCTGCTTAGCGGGGCGTCTTGCGATTGATTTCTTCGCGCAGGGCACGGGCGGCTTCCTGCGATTCCTGCGCCGCCTTGCGTGAGCGTTCGGACTGCGCGTGCAGTTCGGCGACCTGTGCGTCGACTTCGGCCTGTTCGGCCAGCTGCTGGGCACGCTCGTATTCGTTGTTGAGTACCGCCTGCCGGGCGCTGGTCAGCTTGTCGACCGCAATGCGCAGTTCAGCGGCGGCGTTCTCGTTGGTGCTGTTGGTACTGGCGTGCTGCACGGCGGCTTCGGCGACCGCCATCTGCTGGGTGGGCGCCGGCGTGCTGGCGCATCCGGCCAGGACGACGAGCAGCGACGACGCCAGCACCAGCCCGCGGGGCAGGTGCGGAATCATGGGCACAGTTTTCATTTGACTTCCTTTCGGGTTCAGGTTCGGAGCCCGCAGGTCCGGGCGCGGCATGACGATGCGTTCATGCCCGCCGCAGTGTCGGTGTTTGCCCGTACAGACGTCTGTCTGGCAGCGCACAGAAGGCCGGCAATTCCGGCCTCGCTGTTCCCGGCGAGGGGCGCTGCGTGCGCCAGAGCACAGACGCAGTCGCTGCGGCCGGCGCATCGTCCGCATCAGCAGTGCGCGACAGCTTGCGCAGCGACCGCTACGCCGACTCACGTCACCCTCACCAGGATGGAGAGCATGAAGAAATCAGCCGAAGACAAGACGCATGATCTGAAGCAGCTGCGCAAGTCGCCACTGGCGACGCCGAGCGACCTGAAAGTCAGGGCCACCCGCGATGTTGGCGCAGCACTGAACGCCATCCTCGCGGATGTATTTGCGCTCTATCTGAAAACCAAGAACTTCCACTGGCACATGAGCGGGCCGCATTTTCGCGACTATCACCTGCTGTTCGACGAGCAGGCGCTGCAGCTCTTTGCGATGACCGATCCGCTTGCCGAGCGCGTGCGCAAGCTCGGCGGCACCACGCTGCGCTCGATCGGGCATATCGCGCGCAACCAGCGCGTGCTCGACAACGATGCCGATTACGTCGAACCGCAGGACATGCTGGCCGAACTGCGCGACGACAACGAGGTGCTGGCCGAGCGTTTGCGCGAGGTGCACGAGCTGTGTGCCGAATACCACGACATCGCCAGCGCCAGTCTGATCGAAGGCTGGATCGACGAAAGCGAACGACGCACCTGGTTTCTGTTCGAGTCGGGTCGGAACGGTGTCTGCAGCGCACACTGAGCGCGAACCTGAAGCGGGTCTAGCCGCTTACTCAATGAAAGGAACAATGATCATGACAAAATCCCGCGACGAATACACCAGGAAAATCAAGCTGCAGCTCGACGATCTGAACGTCAAGATCGACGAACTCGAAAGCAAGGTTGCCGGTGCCAAGGCCGAGGCGCGCGACAAGTACAAGGCCGAAGTGAGCAATCTGCGCCTGCAATACCGACAGGCCCTCGCCAAGCTCGACGAACTCAAGGCCAGTGGCGAGGAGTCGTGGGGCGGCATGGTCGCCGAAGTAGAAAAGGTGCGCGACGCCTTTGTTCATTCGTTCAACTACTTCAGGTCCCAGCTCTGAGCCTTTCCGGGCGTTCAGGCAGGAAAAAACCGCCCATCGGGCGGTTTTCGGGACTTGCTGAGGAGAGTGGCGGGCAAACGTCTGGCGGTCTTGCCCGCCGCTTCTCGTTCGGCAGGCGCTCAGCGCATGCTGCCGGTCTTCTGGTAGCGGCTGTGCCAGGACAGTGCTTCGTCGAGGATGTGCGGCGTCTGCCGGCCGTTGCCGCTGTGCAGCGCGCGTTCGTAGTACTCGCGCAGCGCCGGGCGGAAGTCCGGGTGCGCACAGTTCTCGATCACCACCTTGGCGCGCTGCTTCGGCGACAGTCCGCGCAGGTCGGCGAGGCCCTGTTCGGTGACCAGTACCTGCACGTCGTGCTCGGTGTGATCGACGTGCGAAACCATCGGCACGATGCACGAAATGGCGCCACCCTTGGCCTGCGACGGCGTCACGAACATCGAAAGGTAGGCGTTGCGCGCGAAGTCGCCCGAGCCGCCGATGCCGTTCATGATCGCGCTGCCCATGATGTGCGTCGAATTGACGTTGCCGTAGATGTCGGCTTCGATCATGCCGTTCATCGAGATGATGCCGAGGCGACGGATCACTTCCGGGTGATTGCTGATTTCCTGCGGGCGCAGCAGGATCTTGTCGCGGTACTGGCGCATGTTGGCGTTGAGGTTGGCGAGCGCGTCCGGGCTGAGCGAGAAGGCGGTCGCCGAAGCGAAGTCGAGCTTGCCCGACTTGATCAGGTCGAGCATGCCGTCCTGCAACACCTCGGTGTAGGCGGTCAGGTGTTCGAACTTGCTGTCGTTGAGGCCGGCCATCACCGCGTTGGCGATGTTGCCGACGCCCGACTGCAGCGGCAGCAGGTTGGCCGGCAGGCGGCCCTTCTTCACCTCGTGCTCGAGGAATTCGATGACGTGGCCGGCGATGCGGCGCGAGTCGTTGTCGGGCGGCGTGAATGGCGTGTTGCGGTCGGGCGAGTGCGTTTCGACGACGGCGATGACCTTGTCCGGATCGCAGCGGAAGTACTGCTCGCCGATGCGGTCGCCCGGACGGACGATCGGAATCGGCATGCGGTTCGGCGGCAGTTGCGTGCCGTAGTAGATGTCGTGCATGCCTTCGAGCTCCGGGTTCTGCCAGGAGTTGACCTCGAGGATGATCTTGTCGGCCTGGTCGAGCCAGGTCTTGTTGTTGCCGATTGACGAACAGGGAATCAGGCTGCCGTCTTCGCGGATGCCGGCGACTTCAACGACGGCGATGTCGAGCTTGCCGAGGAAACCGAACCAGACGAACTGCGCGACGTGCGACAGATGGATATCGATGTACTCCATCTCGCCGGCGTTGATGCGCCGCCGGCAGGTCGGGTCGGACTGGTAGGGCAGGCGCATTTCGACGCCGTCGACGCTGGCCAGCGCGCCGTCGAGTTCCGGCGCCGTCGAGGCGCCGGTCCATACGCCGATCCTGAACTTCTCGCCCGCCTGATTGTGCTTGTTGATGTGGCGGGCCAGCGCTGCCGGCACCAGTTTCGGATAACCCGAACCGGTGAAGCCGCTCATGCCGACATTGACCCCCGACGGGATCAGCGCCGCCGCTTCGTCGGCCGACATGATCTTGTTGCGCAGCGTTGCATTCAGGACACGGGATGCTTGAGACATTGCTGGAATTCCTTGCGAGAGGGTGGCGGAATGACGGATTCGAAGAAACCGATTGCGTTTAGCGTAATTCTGTAAGGGTGGTGTAAGACTCGTCGGGCAGAGCGGAAAAAGTGGCGAAGTAAATCGTATCCAACCGTCCTTCGTCAAGCGCTCGATGCCCTTGCCGCTGCTGGTAATCCGTCACCTGTTGCGTTCTGCTATCCTGCGTCTCTGCTCTTCCCCGTTCAGGCGATGTCCAAACTCCTTCTGCTGATCTTTCTCGCCTGCCTCGGCTGGTATTTCTGGCGTCGCCTGCGCTTGCCGCGGCCACCGGCGCCACCGGCTCCGGCGCAGCGTCAGGCCGAGCGCATGGTCGCCTGCGCCCGTTGCGGGGTGAATATTCCCGAAGGCGAAAGCCTGCGCCTCGGCTCCCGCCATTTCTGCTGCGCCGAGCATCAGCGCGCGGCCGAGGCCGAGCGCGAACAGGGATAGCGCGGTATGCTGAGCGGCCTCGATTTTGCTGCTGGCGGCAGTTCCGAAACGCACTGGAAGACGCTCCGCTATTTCTGCCTGTACCGGCTGATCGTCGCCGGTCTGCTGCTGGCATCGGCTGCGCTGCAGCCGGACCTGTTCTCGTTCATGCTGCCCGAGCGCGGCCATCTGGCGCTGTTGCTGACCGGCGCCTACCTGCTAACGGCGATCGTCTCGCTGGCGACGGCGGAACGCTATCGCGAGCAGTTCAACCTGCAACTGAGCGTGCAGGTGCTCGCCGACATCTTCGTGCTGACCCTGCTCATGCATCTCGGTGGCGGTCTGCGCAGCGGACTCTCCGCGCTGCTGCTGGTCAGCCTCGCCGCCGCCGGGCTGGTCGGACAGGGCCGGCTGGTGCTGTTCTACGCGGCGACGGCGACCATGGCCGCGTTCTTCGCGCAATTCCTGCGCGGTCTTGGCAGCGAGTTCACCGCCTCGGCCTTCTTTGAAGCCGGCCTGTTCAGCGCCGGCTTTTTCGGTGTCTCGCTGTCGGCGCTGCTGCTGGCACGACGTGTCAGCGCCAACGAGGAGCTGGCGCATCAGCGCGGCGTCGATCTCGAGAACCAGATGCTGATCAGCCAGCGCGTGATCGAGGAAATGCAGGATGGCGTCCTCGTCGTCAGCCAGAACGGCTGGGTCAAGCAGCACAACCCGGGCGCCGAGCGCCTGCTCGGTCTTTCGGCCGCGCCGGAGAGCCTGCTGTCGGATTACTCGCCCGAGCTGGCCGACGGTTTTGCGCGCTGGCGGCTCGACGCCAGTGCCGACGCACTGACTGTGCGCCTGAGCGCCAGCGGCAAGGAGTTGCGCGCGCGTTTCGCCGCCACCGGCAGTTCGGACGCCGACGTCGCCGTCTTCCTCGAAGACATGGGCAAACTGCAGGCGCAGGCGCAGCAACTCAAACTCGCGGCGCTCGGGCGGTTGACGGCGAACATCGCGCACGAGATCCGCAACCCGTTGTCGGCGATCAGCTACGCCGGCGAACTGCTCGTCGAAGAACGGCGCGGCGCGATGCAGGATCGGCTCTTGCGCATCCTGCGCGACAACACCTTGCGCCTCGACCGCATCGTCAAGGAAGTGCTCGAACTCGGCCGGCGCGACCGTGCGCAGCGCGAGTCGATCCGCCTGGCTGACGAGCTGCCGCGTTTTGCCGAGGAGTTCATCGCCAGCGAGAAGATCGACGCTGCGATTCTGCAGGTCGAGGTCGATGCCGACGCGCTGATCAGTTTCGACCGTTCGCATCTGCATCAGGTACTCTGGAACCTGATCGCCAATGCCCTGCGTCACTCGCAGCGCCTGCCCGGCAGCCTGCGCCTGCAGGGCCGCCTTGCTGAAGGTTGCGGCGAAATACTGGTCAGCGACGACGGCGAAGGCGTGCCGGCCGAGCTGCGCGAACAGATCTTCGAACCTTTCTTCACCACCCATCACCACGGCACCGGACTCGGCCTCTATATCGCGCGCGAACTGGCCGAAGCCAACGGCGCGCGGCTGGTGCTGCTTGCCGCTGAGCCGGGTGCCCATTTCAGACTGAGCGGAGGGCCGGAAACATGAGCGTGAACCGGGTCGAGCGCCGTCCGCGTGGCGAGCTGCCGCGCGTGCTGGTCGTCGATGACGAGGCCGATATTCGTGAGTTGCTCGATCTGACCCTGCTGCGCATGGGTCTGACCGCCGACTGTGCGGGGACCGTCGCCGAGGCGAAGGGTTTTCTCGCGGCTGAGCGCTATCAGTTATGCCTGACCGACATGCGCCTGCCCGACGGCGAGGGCATCGAGATCGTTCGCCTGATCGGCGAGCGCTACCCGGAAACGCCGGTGGCGGTCATCACCGCTTTCGGCAGTACCGAGAACGCAGTGGCGGCGCTCAAGGCCGGCGCATTCGACTACCTGGCCAAACCGGTCGCCCTCGAACAGCTGCGCGGCCTGGTCAAATCGGCGCTGAGTCTGCCGCAGTCGCGGCAAACGCTCGACGCCGCAGCACGCAGCGGCAACCTGCTCGGCGAATCGCCGGCGATCACGCAGGTACGCGACATGGTTGGCCGCCTGGCACGCAGTCAGGCGCCGGTTTATGTGTCGGGCGAATCGGGCAGCGGCAAGGAACTCGCGGCGCGGCTGATTCACCGCCACAGCGCGCGTAGCGCGGCGCCATTCGTTCCGGTCAATTGCGGCGCCATTCCCGAAAACCTGATGGAGAGCGAGTTCTTCGGCTATCGCAAGGGTGCCTTCACCGGCGCCGACAGCGACCGCGAAGGCTTCTTCCACGCCGCGCACGGCGGCACCCTGTTCCTCGACGAGGTGGCCGACCTGCCGCTGCTGATGCAGGTGAAATTGTTGCGCGTGATCCAGGAAAAGAAGGTGCGCCGCGTCGGCGCCACCGTCGAGGAGCCGATCGATGTGCGCATCATCTCGGCGACGCACCGCAACCTCAAGGACTGCGTCGATAAGGGCGCTTTTCGCGAGGATCTGTACTGGCGTCTCAACGTCATCGAACTGAAGATGCCGCCCTTGCGCGAACGGCACGAGGACATTCCGTTGCTGGTCGCGGCGCTGGTTGAGCGGATCGGCGACGGTAATCCGCCGCGCGTCGCGCCGGAAGCGCTGCACGCGCTGTCGACTTACTCGTTTCCCGGTAACGTGCGCGAGCTCGAGAACATCCTCGAACGCGCATCGGCGCTGTGTGCCGACGCGCTCATCCGCCCCGAAGATCTGCATCTGGCGCCGACGGGCCACTGCGACGAAGCCGTGGAGGGCGGGCGCCGCGGCGAGACGCTCGATCAGCACATGGACCGTGTCGAGCGGCAGGCGATTCTCGAGGCACTGGCCAAGACCGGTTTCAACCGCACCGCGGCGGCGCGCCTGCTCGGTGTGACCTTCCGTTCGCTGCGCTACCGCATCGAGCGACTGGGTATCGAGGAGTAGGGCGTGGCGGGAAAGGTCGCCAATGGCATGGCAGCGGACGCTGCCGTGGAAGGGCCGGTAGCCGCGAGCAGTGAGGCTGTGTCGGCCGACGTAACGTTCAGCATCGACGCGGAAGGCTGGATCGCCGGCCTGCGGCGCGTCGAATCACCGAACGCCGACGCGCGGCCGGAGGGCGAGCCGCCGTGTCTGGCGGTGATCCACGCGATCAGCCTGCCGCCCGACGAGTTCGGCGGCGACGACATCCTGCGCCTGTTCACCAACACGCTCGATCCTGACGCGCATCCCTATTTTGCCGGCATCGCCGCGCTGCGCGTCTCGGCGCACTTCCTGATCCGCCGCGACGGCGAGGCGATCCAGTTCGTCGCCGCCGGCCGCCGCGCCTGGCACGCCGGTGTGTCGCGCTGGTGCGGGCGCGAGCGCTGCAACGATTTCTCGGTCGGCATCGAGCTCGAAGGCGGCGACGCGCATCCCTTCACTGCGGCGCAATACGCGACGCTGCGGCGAGTGCTCGCCGCGCTCTGCGCGCGTTACCCGATCACGGCAGTGGCCGGCCACGCCGACATTGCGCCGGGGCGCAAGACCGATCCGGGGCCGCATTTCGACTGGAGTCAGCTGGCTGTCGCCGGCCAGCCGCCGCGCCGTTTCTGAGGTGGCTGCGGCGTTGTTGCCGGCGCGCCGCTGCGCTGACCGCCGGGGACGCGCCGCGTCCGCTCAGCGGCGGCCGACGAAGGCGCGGATGCGCTCGACCGCTTCGCCAAGGCGTTCGACCGAGGTGGTCAGCGCGATGCGTACGTGCTGCTGCGGCCGGTGGCTGCCGAAGTCGAGCCCCGGCGTCAGCGCGACGCCGGCCTCTTCCAGTAGTTCGTGCGCGAAACGCTCGCTGTCGGCGGTCAGCGCGCTGCAGTCGGCGTAAAGGTAGAAGGCGCCGTCGGGACGGGCGGTGATGCGGAAACCGAGGCTTTCCAGTGCCGGCGCCATGAAGTCGCGGCGGCGGCGGAATTCGGCGCGGCGTTCTTCGAGCAGTGCAATGGTATCCGGTGCGAAGGCCGCCAGCGCGGCGTGTTGCGCCGGCGTCGACGGCGCGATGAACAGGTTTTGCGCCAGCTTCTCGATGGCGCGCACGAAAGCCTCGGGAACGACCAGCCAGCCGAGGCGCCAGCCGGTCATGCCGAAATACTTGGAGAAGCTGTTGACGACAAAAAGGTCGTCGCCGAGCGCCAGCGCCGTCTGCGCGTCGCTGTCGAAAGTCAGGCCAAGGTAGATCTCGTCGACGATCAGCGCGCCCTGCCGCGCACGGATGAAGTCGGCGATGGCGGCGAGCCGTTCGGGCTCGATCAGTGTGCCGGTCGGGTTGGCCGGTGTGGCGAGCAGCGCGCCGACACTGCGCTCGTTCCAGTGCGCGGCGAGATCATCGAGCGTCGGCTGGAAGCTGTTTTCGGCGCCGACCGGAATGCCCACCGGCACGCCCTCGAAGCTGCGCACGAAATGGCGGTTGCACGGATAGCCGGGGTCGGTGAGCAGCCACTCGCCGCCGGGGCTGGCCAGACAGGCGAGCGCCAGCAGCAGCGCGCCCGAGGCGCCGGCGGTGACGACGATGCGCGAAGCGCCTACCTCGACACCGTGGCGCGTGCGGTAGAAGTCGGCGATCGCCTGGCGCAGCGCCGGCAGGCCGAGCGCCGGCGTGTAGAAGACGCGGCCGTCGGCGATGCTCGCCTGCGCGGCGGCGACGATCGGCGCCGGCGTCGGGAAATCCGGTTCGCCGACTTCGAGGTGCACGATGTCGCGGCCGGACGCTTCCAGAGCCTGTGCGCGCGCCAGCAGTTCCATGACGTGGAAAGGCGCGATGTCGGCAACGCGCGGAGCGGGAAAACGGGGCATGCTTGTCCTTGCCAGAAAGAGTTCAGAGGCTGGCCGCGAGGCCCAAAGCAATCGCGCCACGGCGTCACAATGACGGCGTGGCGCGATCCGGCTTTTCAGTCGGGCGTTGTTACGCCGGACTTAAGCCTTGGGAAATGCCAGCGCGAAGTACTCGCGGATCAGACGCAGCTGTTGCGGCGTCTTTTCACCGAGCTTGGCGAACCATTCGGCGTGGCCGGCAAGTTCGGTCGTCCATTCGGCCGGGTCGATCTTCGTCAGCGCGGCGAACTGTTCTTCGCTGATGTCGAGACCGGTCCAGTCGATGTCGGCGTAGTGCGGCAGCAGGCCGAGCGGTCCCTGGTGGGCGCCAGCACGGCCGCGCACGCGGTCGACGATCCACTTGAGGACGCGCATGTTGTCGCCGAAGCCCGGCCACAGGAACTCGCCCTTGTCGTTGGTACGGAACCAGTTAACGCCGAAGATGCCGGGTGCTTCGTCGACCTCGCGGCCCATCTTGATCCAGTGCGCGAAGTAGTCGCCCATGCTGTAGCCACAGAAGGGCAGCATGGCGAAGGGGTCGCGACGGACGACGCCCTGCGCGCCGAAAGCGGCGGCGGTCGTTTCCGAACCGAGCGTGGCGGCCATATAGACGCCGAAGTCCCAGTTGAACGATTGCTGCACCAGCGGCGCCGTGGTCGCGCGCCGGCCGCCGAACATGAACGCCGAAATCGGCACGCCTTGCGGGCTTTCCCAGGCGGGGTCGATCGACGGGCACTGCGCCGCCGGCGCCGTGAAGCGCGAGTTGGCGTGCGCTGCCTTGCGCCCGGTTTCCTTGCCGATCGCCGGCGTCCAGTCCTTGCCCTGCCAGTCGATCAGGTGCGCCGGCGCTTCCTTGGTCATGCCTTCCCACCACACGTCGCCATCGTCGGTCAGCGCAACGTTGGTGAAGATGATGTCCTTCTTCAGCGTCGCCATGGCGTTGAAGTTGGTCTTCTCGGAGGTGCCCGGGGCGACGCCGAAGAAGCCGGCTTCCGGGTTGATCGCGTGAAAGCGGGTGACGCCGTCGGCGCCGGTTTGCGGTTTGATCCAGGCGATGTCGTCGCCGATCGTCGTGATCTTCCAGCCTTCAAAAGTCTTCGGCGGGATCAGCATGGCGAAGTTCGTCTTGCCGCAGGCCGACGGGAAGGCGGCGCCGACGTAGGTCTTCTCGCCGGTGGGCGATTCGACGCCGAGGATCAGCATGTGTTCGGCCAGCCAGCCTTCGTCGCGCGCCATCGTCGAGGCGATGCGCAGCGCGAAGCACTTCTTGCCGAGCAGCGCGTTGCCGCCGTAACCTGAGCCGTAGGACCAGATTTCGCGCGTCTTCGGGAAGTGCACGATGTACTTGGTTTCCGGGTTGCACGGCCAGCGCGAGTCCTTCTGGCCTTCGGCCAGCGGCGCGCCGACCGAGTGCACGCAGGGAACGAACTCGCCGTCGGCACCGAGCACGTCGAACACTGCGCGGCCCATGCGGGTCATCGTGCGCATGTTGGTGACGACGTAGGGGCTGTCGGTGATTTCAACACCGATGTGCGCGATCGGCGAACCGAGCGGACCCATCGAGAAGGGGATCACGTACAGCGTGCGGCCCTGCATCGAGCCGCTGAACAGGCCGTTCAGCGTCGCGCGCATCTTTGCCGGTTCTTCCCAGTTGTTGGTCGGGCCGGCGTCTTCCTTCTTGTCGGAGCAGATGAAGGTGCGGTCTTCAACGCGGGCGACATCGGATGGGTCGGACCAGGCGAGGAAGGAGTTCGGGCGCTTTTCCGGGTTGAGGCGGATGAACATGCCGGCCTCGACCATTTCGTTGCACAGGCGGTCGTATTCTTCCTGCGATCCGTCGGCCCAGACGACGCGGGCGGGCTGGGTCAGGGCGGCAATTTCAGCGACCCAGGCGATCAGGCCGGCGTGTTTGACGTAGTCCGGGGTATTAAGCGGAACGGCTGTACTCATGGCAATACACTCTCAATGACAGAACGGAAAGCGGGAATCGTCGCGGGCGGCGCACAGCAAGGCGCGGCCGGGGGGCGTCGGAGAGTTCCGGCGGGCTCCGGTCGGAGAAAGGCGTCGGTCGCGGCGGGCGTTGGAATCGGCCCGGCGGAAGCGGAAGGGATTTGCACGGCGTTGACGGCAAGCGTGTTCTGCGCGTGAGGTACCGGGTCGGCAAACTGAAAGAGGCAGAATTATCCCATAAAAAAGGGGCCCCGCAGCGGCCGCCGAGCGGCTGCCGGATGCTGCATTGCAGCAGCGGCAAGGCCTCGATGGCCTGGGCGACGGGGCCGGATGCGCGGCGCCGGGGCATTCCGCCTGCGGCTGCCGGGTCATGCTCATGCCGAGGTCAGACCGTTGCGGATGGCGTACTTGGTCAGTTCGGCGACGCTGTGCAGATCGAGTTTGCGCATGATGTTGCGGCGGTGTACCTCGACCGTGCTGGTGGCGATGTGCAGGGTGCCGGCGATTTCGGGTGAGGTACTGCCGTCGGCGAGCAGGCGCAGTACCTCGCGTTCGCGCCGGCCGAGGCGCTCGCCTTCTGGCTTGTCGTCGCAGCGCTTGCTGCGCACGCTGTCGACGACAACCGCCGAGACTTCCGGGCAGAGGTAGGTGCGGCCCTGCGCGAGCGCGCGGATGCCGCGCAGCAGTTCGTCGCGACCGGCCGACTTGACGATGTAGCCGCTGGCGCCGGCGTCGAGCATCTGCAGCACCATGCGCCGGTCGGAAAAGGTCGACAGCGCGAGCACGCGGATTTCCGGCTGCTCGCGCAACAGCCGGCGCGTCACCTCGATACCCGAGACACTGGGCAGGCCGATGTCCATGACGACGACGTCGGGTTTCAGCGCGCGCGCCAGCCGCTGCGCCTCGCTGCCGTCGTTGGCGTCTTCGAGCAGCTGGATGTCTTTTTCGCGTTCGAGAACGCTGTGCAGTGCTTCGCGCAGGATCTTGTGGTCGTCGACCAGCATGACGCGGATGCTCATGGCGCAAACTCCTCGCGGTTATCGGTGACGGGTACGGTGAGCGTGATCGTCGCACCGTCGTTCAGTGTGCTGTCGACATTCATTTCGCCGCCGAGGAACTCGATGCGTTCGCGAACACTGAGCAGCCCGAAGCGCGCTTCACCCAGAGGCTTGGCGATTTCGGCCAGATAGTCGAAGCCGCTGCCGTGGTCGGTGACGGCAACGGTGATGCGCTCGTTGCTGCGCAGACAATTGACTTCGGCCTGGCGCGCGCCGGAGTGCTTGGCGACGTTGATCAGCAGTTCGCGCACGGCGCGGAAGATGCTGGTGCGCGCTGCTTCGGCCAGCGGCTTTGGCTGGCCGTCGTCGTCAATGCGTACGCTGATGCCGTAGATGCGTTCCATCTCCTCGGCCAGCCATTCGAGCGCGGCGGGCAGGCCGAGTGTCTGCAGCAGCGGCGGACTGAGTTGCATCATCAGCGAACGCACCGAGCGGTTTGCGTGGTCGACCAGCGACTCGACTTCCTTGAGCGCCGCCTTCAAGGCGCCGCGCCTTTCGTGGTCGTCCATCGAGCTGAGCTTGATCTTGGCGATAGCGAGGACCTGGCCCAGGTCGTCGTGCAGATCCGTCGCCAGTACGCGCCGCTCGCGCTCTTCGGCCAGCGACAACTCGGCCGACAGCGCGCGCAGTTGCGCGGTGCGCGCCTCGACCCGCTCCTCGAGCGTCTCGGCCATGCGTCGCTGCGCGGCCGCGGCAATCTCGACCTTTTCCTTGCTGTCGTTGATGTCGAGGTAGTTGATGACGATGCCGTCGATGGCGCCGGCGGCATCGCGCGAGGCGAACATCTGGCGCAGCCACCAGCGGCCGTCGGCCAGACGCATTTCGCGCATGCGCGCTCGCGCCGTGGCGAGAACTTCGGCCGCATCATCGGCGGCAGCGAGGCCGATCCTGTCTTCGGAGAAATCGCCGATCGGCCGGGCGCAATCGGCGGGCAGCAGCTCGCACAGTTGGCTGGCTGCCGGCGAGACCGCGCGGACGCGCAGTCCGTGATCGAGTTGCAGCATGACCACATGGTCGTTGCTGAACAGGCGACGCAGGCGCTCGTTCTCGGCCTCAAGGCCGGCGATGCAGGCGCGCAGTCGCTGGTTTTCGCCTCGCAGCTGTGGGTCGGGTGAGCTCATCCTTGCTTTGTCTCCTGCGCGATCTGCTCGGCCTCGCCAGATATGCAGCCGCCGCGGCGCGACGAGCTTTCTTCTGTTCCCTGCTGCGCTGGCGGCGTGATGAATCTCGCCCGGCCAGCGCGGAAGCGCATCTGCTGCCGCGTTCGTCGCCGGCATCGGCCGCTGCCATTACCGGATTCCGGGGTGGCGGCGATGGTGTGCTGCCTCGGTCGCCCCTTGCTCAGTGCTTCCTGGGCGATGCTAGCAAATTGACATGCTCGCTGGCGTTACCAGTTATCGGGTATTCATCCCCGGATCGCCGGCATGGCCATGTCCTTGCCGCTGCTCCTTGCGCATCGTCGGGCGCGGTTTTCCGGGGGGAAGGCTGGCGCTCGTCCGCGCTTTTGCGTTGGCCGCGGAGAAATTCAAGCTGTATCTAAAGTGGGCTTTGTAATTGACTGATTTTTATGAATTATCATTCTCCTTCGGAAACTCGGGTAAAATCCGCTATCGTTTTATGAGTGCAGGAGAATCGCATGCGGAACAAGCTCGGGACGGCCGTCTTGCTGGCGTCGCTGCTTGGCGTCAATCTCGTCGCAATCGATACGGCGCAGGCGGCGACAAAGAAGAAGCCGCGGCCAGTCGCTGTCAAGACCGAGAGCAAAAGCGGCAAGCACCTGCGCAAGGTTTCGGCAGCACCTGCCGAAACGCTGCGTCCGCAATCGCCTGCGCAGCTTGCCGTCCAGTCGGGCGCGGCACTGGTCATCGATCAGAACGGGGCGGCGATTTACCAGAAGAACGCCGACGTCGTCGCGCCGATCGCTTCGATCACCAAGCTGATGACGGCAATGGTCGTCCTCGACAGCATTCCCGATCTGCAGGAAACGATCACCATCAGCAGCGAGGATGTCGACACGCTGCGCGGCAGCCGTTCGCGGTTGGCGCCGGGAGTGACGCTCAACCGCGAAACGGCGCTGCTGCTGGCGCTGATGTCGTCGGAGAACCGCGCGGCGCACGCGCTGGCGCGGCACTATCCGGGCGGAATCCATGCCTTCATCGCGGCGATGAACCACAAGGCCGCTGCGCTGGGCATGACGCACACGCACTTTTCCGATCCGACCGGGCTGACCAGCGAGAACGTGTCGACGGCGCGCGATCTGTCGCGCATGGTCGAAGCCGCTGCGCATTACCCGCTGATTCGCGAGTTTTCGACGACGGCGGGTTCGAGCGTCGAAGTCAGCGGCCGCAAGCTCGATTTCAACAACACCAACCAGCTGGTGAAGAGCAATAACTGGGATATCCATCTGTCGAAGACCGGCTACATCCAGGAGGCCGGCAAGTGCCTGGTGATGCAGGCGCGCGTTGCCGACAAGCCGGTGGTGATCGTTCTGCTCGATTCGGCAGGCAAGCTGACGCGCATCGGCGACGCCAACCGCATCAAGCGCTGGATGGAAAGCTCGACGGCGACGCGCCGTCCGATGACCCGCGCCTGATTTTCTTCTGCCCGGCAGGCACGCTGGGCCAGTGCTCGCCGTGAATTAACGCCGGTTGAGCGCCGGGCGATAGCCGAGCGCCTGCGAAATCTCGGCGGCACAACTGCGGATCTGCGGCGCCCACTGCGCGTCGTGGCGTTCGCAGGGCGCCGATACCGACAGCCCGGCCACCACTTTCCCCTCTTCGTCGCGGATCGCCGCGGCAACGCAGCGCAGGCCGATTTCGGCTTCTTCGTTGTCGAAAGCGACCTCGTGCCGGCGGATCCAGTCGAGTTCGCGTTCCAGCGCGGCGAGGCTGGTCAGCGAGTGCGGCGTCTTTCCCGGCAGGCCGGTGCGCCGCGCGTAGTCGGCAACTTCCTCGCTGCTGTCGGCGGCGAGGAACAGCTTGCCGAGCGAAGTCAGATGCAGCGGCGCGCGACCTCCGACCAGATAGACGACGCGGACCAGCGAACGGCCACCCGAGGTGCGCTCGATGTAGATGATCTCGTCGCCGTCGCGCAGGCCGAGATTGATCGCCTCGCCGGTGAGCCCATGCAGCTTCTCCATGAACGGCCGCGCCACGTCGCGAATCGACAGGTTTGCCTTGACGACGGCGCCGAGTTCGAGCAGACGGATGCCGAGCGCATAGGTGCCGCCCTCGTGGCGTTCGACGAGACGCGCGCTGGCCAGCGCGGCGAGAATGCGATGCGCGGTCGACGGATGCAGTTTCGCCCGGGCGGCGAGCGCTTTCAGGCTGGCCGGTGTTGGCATCGCTGCCAGCGCGTCGAGTAAGTCCGACATGCGTCCGATGACCTGGATCGAAGATTTTTCCGCTGCCAGCTCTGCCATTTGTCCTGCTTTCCCTGCTTGCATCGTGAATGAGTGTTCTTGTAGCGCGCGATCCGCCGGTGTCCGCGGCCGCGCCAGGCTTCTGTCCGGCGCCCGGTTCCGGCTTTTGTTTTTGCGGTCGGCGGACTACCATAGCGCCTCCGTGCCGCCTGCCGCGCCAAGTTCGTGCCGACCGCCGCTGCGCTGACCGACCGGCCGTTTCGCAGCAGTTTGCCCGAAGTTTCCGCGCAAACGCCACTTTGCTTCCAATTTTCGCCGCTTTTGTGCGGCGCACTAGCTTACCACCATGCGCGTTGCCCTGTTCGTCACCTGTCTTGTCGACCTGATGCGTCCGAGCATCGGTTTTGCCACCGCGCGTCTGCTCGAGGAGGCCGGCTGCGAGCTGGTCGTCCCGGAGACGCAGACCTGCTGCGGCCAGCCGGCTTACTCGTCCGGCAACCGTGCGGCGGCGCGGCAACTGGCGAAGAAGGTGATCGGCGAATTCGCCGGTTTCGACTACGTCGTCGCGCCCTCGGGCTCGTGCGCCGAGCACATCCGCAACGCCTATCCGCTGCTGCTTGCCGACGAGGCCGACTGGCTGCCGCGCGCGCAGGAGCTGGCGGCGCGCACTTTCGAGCTGACCGATTTCCTGGTCAACGTGCTGCACGTGGACAAGGTTCCCGGACGCTTCGCCGGCAGCGTCACCTATCACGATTCCTGTAGCGGCCTGCGCGGACTCGGTATTCGCGAACAGCCGCGTGCCTTGCTGGCGCAGGTTCCCGGCCTTGAGCTGCGCGAGATGGCCGGCGCCGAGGAGTGCTGCGGTTTCGGCGGCGCTTTCTCGGTCAAGTTCGGCGAATTGTCGGCGGCGATTGCCGCGCGCAAGTGCGGTAACTTGCGCGCCAGCGGCGCCGACGCGGTGGTTGGCGGCGATCTCGGTTGTCTGCTCAACATCGAAGGGCGGCTACGGCGCGAGGGCGACCTGAAAACACGCGTGCTGCACGTTGCCGAAGTGCTCGCCGGCGTCGATGGCGACGGCGAAGCGCCGCATGCCGGAGGGGCGAACTGATGCGCCAGCAGTCCATGCATTTCGCTGCGCGCGTCGGCGACCGTCTGGCCGATGTCAAGCTGCAGGCCAACCTGAAGAAGGCCAAGGGCAAGTTCGTCGACATGCGCGCCGCCGCCGTGCGCGAGTTCGACGCCGACGCTGCGGCCTGTGCCGCTGCGGCCGGACGCGACGACGCGGTGACTTTCGCCGCGCTGCGCGACGCCGGCGCGGCGATCCGCAGCAAGGTGATCGACGACCTCGACCTGTGGCTGGAAATTTTCGAAGCCAAGGCGAAAGCCAGTGGCGCGACGGTGCTGTGGGCGCGCAACGGCGAGGAAGTCTGCGCGCATACCATCGAGATCGCGCGCCGCCACGGCATCAGCAAGGCGATCAAGTCGAAGTCGATGCTCTCGGAAGAGGCCGATCTCAACGCCGCGCTCAGCGCTGCCGGCGTGCAGCCGGTCGAGACCGATCTTGGCGAATACATCCTGCAGATCGCCGGCAACGAGCCGCCCTCGCACATCATCGCGCCGGTGATCCACAAGACGCTCGACGAGGTCGCCGACCTGTTCGCGCGCGAACACGGCAAGCCGCGCAAGACCGACATCCCGGCACTGACGCGCGAGGCGCGCGAGGCCCTGCGCGCGCACTTCCTCTCGGCCGGCATGGGCATCTCCGGCGGCAATTTCCTGATTGCCGAAACCGGCGGCGTCGCGCTGGTTACCAACGAAGGCAACGGCCGCATGGTGACGACGCTGCCGAACGTGCACGTGGTCATCACCGGCATCGAGAAGATCCTGCCGACGCTCGAGGATCTGGCAACGCTGCTGCGCTTGTTGCCGCGCTCGGCCACCGGGCAGACCATCTCCAACTACGTCTCGCTGCTGACTGGCACCAAGGGCGCAGCCGACCCGGACGGTCCCGAGCATCTGTACTTCATCCTCGTCGACAACGGCCGCAGCAGCCTGCTTGAAGACGACTTCCGCGCCATGTTGCGCTGCATCCGCTGCGGCGCCTGCATGAACCACTGTCCGGTCTATCAGACCATCGGCGGCCATGCCTACGGCTGGGTCTATCCGGGGCCGATGGGCTCGGTGCTGACGCCGCTGTTCACCGGCATCGAGCGCGCGCTCGACCTGCCGCAGGCGTCGACGCTGTGCAATCAGTGCGGCTCGGTCTGTCCGGTGAAGATTCCCTTGCCGCAACTGCTGCGCACGCTGCGCGAGCGGCAGGTGACGCGCCAGCTGCGGCCGCGTTCCGAGCGTTTCGGACTGAAGGTCTGGGCCTGGCTGGCGCAGCGGCCAGCGCTGTACGCGCGTGCCGCGAGTTACTTCGCGCGCTACCTCGGCTGGCTGGCCGGTGGTGAAGACCGCATCCGCGTCTTCGCGCTGGCGCCGCAATGGACCGCCGGCCGCGACCTGCCGGCGCCGCAGGGCAAGACCTTCCGCGAACGCTGGGCCGCCGAGCGCGGCCGCTGAGCGCATACAATTCGCGCGCATTCCTCACACATTCGGACGTCGCCGCGCTGGCTGCGGCATCAGGCAAGTACAGTAGAGAAAGGAAAGGCATGTCAGGCAGTCACGACGCCCTCGTCATCCCGCTCTGGATCGGCGGCCACGCCTATCTGACGATGGTGCAGGAATTTTGCGAGGTGCGCGACGCCGCCAGCGGCGAAGTGCTGCGGCGCACGCCGCTGGCCGGCGCCAGCGAGGCGCAGGCCGCCGCCGACGCGGCGCTGCAGGCAAAACCGGCGTGGGCGGCGCTCGCGGCCAATGAACGCGCGGCGCATTGCGTCGCGGCTGCCGAGGTTCTCGCCGGCTACGCCGAACACTTCGCCGGGCTGATCGGCGCCGAGAGTGGTTTCGACGCGGCGACGGCGAGCGCCGAAATCGCCGCCGCTGTTGCCGCTTTGTACGGCGCCAGCGCGGCTACCGATGCCGTGACTGCACCTGGCGTGCTGGCACTGGTCGCCGGCCGTGGGTCGCCGCTGGCGGCGCCGCTGGCGCGCGCGCTGCCGGCCTTGCTGGCCGGTTCGGCGCTGGTGTTCAGGCCGAGTCCGCACGAACCGTCGGCGCTGTTCGCGCTGGCCGAGGTGCTGGCCGAGGCCGGACTGCCCGGCGGCGTCTTCAACGTCGTCCATGGCGACGAGGCGGCGGTGGCCGGCCTGTGCAGCGCCGCGGGAATCGACGCCATCGCCTGCGTCGGCGAAGCCGGCTTCCGCGAGCGCGTTGCCGCGATCGCGGCACGCCACGGGCGCAGCCTGCTGGCCTGAGCGCCGGCGCTGCGAACTGCCGGTCGGCATCATTGAACCTGATTTGCGGAGCTTTCCATGAGTGAAGCGAGAGACGACATCCTGGGCCGCGTGCGCGGCGCGCTCGGCCGCGATCCGGCTACCGTTGCCGCACGCCGGCAGGCGCTGACGGCAAGCTTGGCCAGCCCGAACTGCGGACCGCGTCCGCAACCGGTCGGCGATCTCGTGCAACGTTTCGCCGAACGTTCGCGCAGCATGTCTTCGACCATCGACACGCTGGCGACGACGAACGAGGTGCCGGCGGCCGTTGCCCGCTATCTCGCCGACGGCGCTCTCGGCAGCACTGCTGTCTGCTGGCCGTCGCTGGCTGCGCTCGACTGGGCTGGCGCCGGGCTCGAAGTGGCGGCGCGCGCGGCCACCGGCCAGGATCTCGTCGGCATTACCGGCGTCTTCTGCGCCATCGCCGAAACCGGCACGCTGATGCTGCTCTCCGGCCCGGAAACGGCGGCGACGACCAGCCTGCTGCCGGAAACGCATATCGCCGTCGTCCCCGCTGCGCGCGTCGTCGCCGACATGGAAGCCGCTTTCGCGCTGCTGCGCGCCGAGCATGGCAGCCTGCCGCGCGCCGTCAATTTCGTTTCTGGTCCGTCGCGCACCGGCGACATCGAGCAGACCATCGTTCTCGGCGCGCACGGGCCGTATCGCGTGCATCTGCTGATCGTCAGCGGCGACTGAGCGCAGACGCGGCGGTGCCGCGTCCACCGCGCGAGTCTGCGTCGCGCCGCGGCGCGTCTTCCAGTCCGGGTGTTGGTGCGAGCGCCGGCGGCAAGTTGCGGCGCCGCTGCCGGCGGCTTTTCTGCCGGCCCCGGCTTTCCCCGCCTATGCTAGGATTTGCCCAAAATCCGCGGGAAATCCGATGTTTTCGCCGAGCCGTCATCCGAGCGTGATCTCCCCTGACACACTGCAGCGATCGTTGCCTGGCTGCGCGGCGCTTGCGGAATGGCTTGTGCCCTCGGCCTTGCGCTGTTCCCCTTATTCTCCGTTGGCAGAAAGCGTGCGAGCGCGCTGATCGCGGTCGCGCTGCGCCGGGTTCCCTCCATGCCGACTGCGCTCACCGCCTTGCTCGTTCTTCTTGCCGCCGCAGTCGGTTCGGTGGCGCTGGCGCGCGTGCTGCGCCTGCCGTCGATGCTCGCCTATCTTGCCGTCGGCATTACGCTCGGCCCACATGGCGCGGCTTTCTTTGCCAAAAGCGAGCAGGTTTCGGCGGTCGCCGAGTTCGGCGTCGTTTTCCTGATGTTTTCGATCGGCCTCGAATTCAGCCTGTCGCGGCTGAAATCGATGCGCCGACTTGTTTTCGGCCTGGGTGCGGCGCAACTGCTGGTGACGCTGGTCGGCGCCATGGCGATGACCGTCTTTTTCTACGGCCAGGAATGGCGCGTCGGCTTCGCCATCGGCGCGGCGTGTGCGATGTCGTCGACGGCGATCGTTGCCAAGCTGCTCTCCGAGCGCCTCGAACTGCATTCGCAGCCGGGGCGGCAGACGATGGCCGTGCTGCTCTTCCAGGATCTGGCGGTGGCGCCGCTGCTGATCGTGCTCGCCGCGCTGGCGCGCGCGCCCGAAGACCTGGCCGGAACGCTGACGCTGGCTTTCGCGCAGACCGTAGTGGTGCTGGTGCTGATGATCGTTATCGGCGACCGTTTCATGCGCCGCTGGTTCGACATCGTCGCCGGCCGCAAGTCGTCCGAGCTGTTCATGCTCAACGTGCTGCTGATCGTCGTCGGGTTGTCGTGCGCGACCGCCGCCGCCGGCCTGTCGCTGGCGCTCGGCGCTTTCATCGGCGGCATGCTCATCGCCGAGACACCTTACCGGCATCAGGTCGAGGCCGACATCCGGCCGTTCCGCGACGTGCTGCTCGGACTGTTCTTCGTCACCATCGGCATGATGCTCGACATCGGTTTCGTGCTCGCGCACCTGCCGCAGGTGGCGCTGGCGCTGCTGCTCTTCATCGGCGCCAAGGGCGGGCTGATGCTGGTGCTGACGCTGCTGCTGCGCAATCCGCTCGACATCGGCCTGCGCACGGCGGCGCAACTGGCGCAGGCCGGCGAGTTCGGGCTGGTGCTGCTGCAGCTGGCGAGCGACCGCCGCCTGCTGCCCGACGACATTTTCCAGGTGACGATCGCGGCGATGCTGCTGTCGATGTTCATCGCGCCTTTCCTCATCGCGCGCGCGGCAAAAGTCGGCCAGCGCCTGTCCGGCAGCGAGTTCGCGCACCGCGCCGAGGTGATCCAGAGCATCGCCGTGCATACGATGGACATCCGCGATCACGTCATCGTCTGCGGCTTCGGGCGCACCGGGCAGAGTCTGGCGCGCTTTCTCGACAACGAGCACATTCCCTTCATCGCGCTCGACATCGACGCGCAGCGCATCCGCCAGGCGCAGGATGCCGGCGAAAACGTCGTCTTCGGCGCCGCCGACCGGCGCGAAGTACTGATGGCGGCGGGGATCGAGCGCGCCCGTGCGGTCGTCATCACCTACGCCGATCCGCCGGCGACCGAACATGTGCTCGCCACCTTGCGCGCCCTGCGTCCGGGAATGCCGGTGATCGTGCGCGCGCAGGACGACAGCCAGATCGAGCGCCTGAAAGCGCTCGGCGCCAGCGAGGTGGTGCCGGAAGTGCTCGAAGGCAGCCTGATGCTGGCGGCGCAGACGCTCGCCGAACTCGGCGTTCCGGTCGGGCGGGCGATCGAGCAGGTGCGCGCGACGCGCGCCGAACGCTACGCCTCGCTGCGCGCCTTCTATCGCGGCGAGAACGACCGCGGCCGCGACGACCTGCGCCGGCAGACGCCGGAACGCCTGGCAACCGTGATCGAGGCGCAGTCGCCGGCCGTCGGCAAGACCATCGCCGAACTCGATCTCGCGGCGCATGGCGTCAGCGTCGACGCCTTGCGCCGCGGCGGTGTGCGTGGTGACGAACCCGATCCGGCGACGCGCCTGCTCGCCGGCGACGTGCTGGTGCTGATCGGCTCGCCCGCGCACCTCGAACAAGCGCAGCGGCGGCTGCGCGACGGTCGCGGCTGATCCACGCACTGGTCTTTCCCGTCGCAGGCACACGCGTGCCGACGTGGCAAAAACTGGCTCCGGATTCTTGTGCCGTCTTTCATATAAGTATATTCTTATATTTATGAATGCAGCCGCTTTCCCCCCGACTTCCATTCGCTCGCTGCAGTTCGCTCCGGCTGCTGGCAGTTCGCGCGCGCAGGCCGCTTCGCCGCGTCGCCTGCACCGCTTGCTGCTGGGCATGCTGCTGGCCACCATCTTTGGCGGCAGCCTGCCGGCAGCGCGGGCGGCGGAAGCGGGCAGTCCGCCGCCGCTGGCGACGCTGGTCGTCGCCACGCACGCGGTCGGCGTGTCGCTGCCGGCCGAAGCGACGGTCGAGGCCGTGCGTCAGGCGACGCTGGCGGCGCAGGTCAGCGGCCGCGTTGTCGACATGCGCGTCGACGCCGGCCAAGTGGTGAAGAAGGGTGATCTGCTGCTGCGCATCGACGCACGCGAAGCGGCGCAGGCGGCGAGCAGCGCTTCGGCGCAACTGGCCAACGCGCGCGCCAGCTACGCACGCAGCGAGAACCTGCGCCAGCGCAACTTCGTCAGTCAGGCAGCGCTCGACCGCGCCCGTGCCGATCTGGCGGCCGCCGAGGCGGCGGCCGGGCAGGCCGGCGTCGTCGTCGGCCACGCCGCGGTGACGGCGCCGATCAGCGGCATCGTCGCCCGCCGCCTGATCGAAGCCGGCGAAATGGCGTCGCCGGGAACGCCGCTGCTGCTCATCTACGATCCGCAGGGCCTGCGCGTGACGGCGAGCGTGCCGCAGCGCCTGTTGCCGCAGCTGAAAGCGGCACGCGGCGCGCAGATCGAATTCCCTGAGCTCGGGCGCACCATCGACGCGCCCTCGTTCATCGTCCTGCCGACAGCCGATGCGTCGACGCACGTCAGCGAAGTGCGCATCAACCTGCCCGACGATCTGCGCAACGTGATTCCGGGAATGGCGGCGCGCGTGCGCTTCGTTCTCGGCAACGAACGCCGGCTGACCATACCGGCCTCGGCGCTGGTACGCCGCGGCGAGGTGGCGGCAGTCTATGTGCAGAGTGGCGAAGGCGCCGACAGCCGGCTGGCGCTGCGCCAGCTGCGTCTCGGCGAAACGCTTGCCGACGGCAGCATCGAAGTGCTCGCCGGCCTGCGCGACGGCGAAGTCGTCGCCGTCGATGCGGTCAAGGCGGCGATCGCGCTGAAAGCGACGGCGAAGAATTCCGCCCCGGCGGGGCGCTGAGGCGATGAACGAAGTGCAGGAAAACGCGCAGGGAAACGTGCCGGAACACTCGCTGGGAATTTCCGGGCGCATCGCGCGCGCCTTCCAGAATTCGCCGATGACGCCGCTGCTGGCGCTGGTGGCGCTGCTGCTCGGCATCTTCGCGGCGCTGGTGACGCCGCGCGAAGAAGAGCCACAGATCGACGTGACCATGGCCGACGTCATCGTCGCCTTCCCCGGTGCGTCGGCCAAGGACGTCGAGAACCTCGTCGCCACACCGGGCGAGCAGGTGCTGTCGCGCATGTCCGGCGTCGAGCACGTCTATTCGGTGTCGCGCCCGGGCGGCGCGGTGCTCACCGTCCAGTTCAAGGTCGGCGTTCCTTACCGCGAAGCGGTGGTGCGCCTCTACGACACGGTGCATTCGAACCGCGACTGGCTGCCGCCTAACCTCGGCGTCGCCGAGCCGGTGGTCAAGCCGAAGGGAATCGACGACGTGCCGATCCTGGCGCTGACGCTGTGGACCGCCGATCCGGCGCGCTCGGCCTTCGATCTGCAACAGGTGGCGCGCGCCGCCGAGATCGAATTGAAGCGCATCCCCGGCGCGCGCGACGTGGCGACGATCGGCGGACCCGATCACGTCGTTCGCGTCGAGATGGACGTCGAGCGCATGAACGCCTTCGCCGTCACCGCGCAGGACATCAGCGCCGCGCTGAAAGTCGGCAACGCCTTGCAGTCTTCGGGCAGCCTTGTCGCCGGCGGTCGCGAAACGCTGGTGCAGACCGGAACGACGCTGCAGTCGGCTGACGACGTGCGCCGTCTGGTGGTCGCCGTGCGCGGCGCTGCCGGCGCGCGCAAGCCGGTGTTCCTCGCCGACGTCGCGCGCGTCGATGATGGCGCCGATCAGCCGCAGCGCAGCGTCTGGATCGGCAGCGGCGCCGGCGCGGCGACGGCCGCTGGCGAGGGCGGCCAATCGGCCAATGATTCCGGCGGCGCATTTTCAGGCATTCCGCCCGGCGAACACCCGGCGGTGACGCTGCAGCTGTCGAAGAAACCCGGCACCAACGCCGCCGACGTCACGCGCGCCGCGATCAGCCGCATCGAAGGCATGCGCGGAACGCTGATTCCCGACGGCGTCGAAGTGACGGTGACGCGCAACTACGGCGAAACGGCGAGCGAAAAGGCGCAGAAGCTGATCGGCAAGCTCGCCTTCGCCACCGCTTTCGTCGTCCTGCTCGTCATCTTCGCGCTCGGCCGACGCGAGGCGCTGATCGTCGGCGTCGCCGTCACGCTGACGCTGGCCGCAACGCTGTTCGCCTCGTGGGCCTGGGGCTTCACACTCAACCGCATCTCGCTGTTCGCGCTGATCTTTTCGATCGGCATCCTCGTCGACGACGCCATCGTCGTCATCGAGAACATCCACCGCTGGCGCGGACTGCATCCGGACAAGCCGCTCGCCGAGCTGATACCGGGTGCCGTCGACGAGGTCGGCGGGCCCACCATCCTGGCGACGCTGACGGTGATCGCCGCGCTCCTGCCGATGGCCTTCGTCGGCGGGCTGATGGGCCCGTACATGAGCCCGATCCCGATCAACGCCTCGCTTGGCATGGCCATCTCGCTGGCGGTGGCCTTCGTCGTCACGCCCTGGCTGTCGGCGCGCCTGCTCGGCGGCAAGGGCAAGGGACACGCCGCTGCCGGCGCACATGCGCCGGGCAAGCTCGACGCACGCCTCGACCGCACTTTCCGCCGCCTGCTCGAACCCTTCCTCGACGAGGCGAAGGGCGGCGCCGCGCGCAGCAAGCTCGGACTCGCCATCGTCCTGCTGATCGCCGGTTCGGTGGCGCTGGCGCTCGTCCAGCTGGTCGTGCTGAAGATGCTGCCCTTCGACAACAAGAGCGAGTTCCAGGTGGTCGTCGACATGCCGGTCGGCACGCCGCTCGAGGAAACGGCGCGCGTGCTCGGCGAGATCGGCCGCGAGGTGGCGGCTTCGCCCGAGGTGCTCAACTATCAGGCCTACGCCGGCACCGCCGGGCCGATCAACTTCAATGGCCTGGTGCGCCAGTATTACCTGCGTGCCGCGCCCGAACTCGGCGACCTGCAGGTCAATCTGGTCGACAAGAAACACCGCTCGCGGCAGAGCCACGAGATCGCCGCCGGCCTGCGCAGCAAGATCGAGGCGATTGCCGCCGCCGCCGGCGGCGTCGCCAAGGTGGTCGAAGTGCCGCCGGGGCCGCCGGTGATCTCGCCGATCGTCGCCGAGATCTACGGTCCCGACCAGCAGGGGCAGATCGCCGTCGCGCGCTACGTGCATGAGGTTTTTGCGAGGACGCCCGACCTCGTCTCGATCGACGATTCGGTGCAGGCCGATACCGACAAGACCGTGCTGCAGGTACGCCAGGGCAAGGCGGCGCAGCTGGGTGTGGCGCAGAGCGACGTCGTCGACGTCGTGCGCATCGGTCTCTCTGGCGAGGACGTGACGCCGGTACATAACGCCGATTCCAAGTTCGAGGTGCCGGTACGCCTGATGCTGCCGCCGACGCAGCGCGGTTCGCTCGATTCGCTGTTCAAGCTGCGCGTGCGCGGCGGAGATGGTGCGCTGCTGCCCGGATCGCGCGAAGGTGCGCTGGTACCGGTGTCCGAGCTGGTGGACGTGCGCGAATTGCCGCGCGAGAAGGCGATCTTCCACAAGGACCTGCTGCCGGTGGTCTATGTCTTCGCCGACATGGCCGGCAAGCTCGACTCGCCGCTCTACGGCATGTTCGCGACGCGCGGCGATCTCGTCGGCCACCCGCTCGACGGCATCGAAAAGGCCGGCGGCGTCCTCGCCGAGCGATTCATCACGCCGCCCGAGGACACGCTTGCCGGCTATACGCTCAAATGGGACGGCGAGTGGCAGATCACCTATGAAACCTTCCGCGACATGGGCGCGGCCTACGGCGTCGGCCTGATCCTGATCTATCTGCTCGTTGTCGCGCACTTCCGCAGCTACCTGCTGCCGCTGATCATCATGGCGCCGATCCCGCTGACGATCATCGGCGTCATGCCCGGCCACGCGCTGCTCGGCGCGCAATTCACCGCCACCTCGATGATCGGCATGATCGCGCTCGCCGGCATCATCGTGCGCAACTCGATCCTGCTCGTCGACTTCATCCGCCAGCAGATCGACGCGGGCGTCGCGCCGCGGCAGGCGATCGTCCAGGCGGCGGCGGTGCGCGCCAAGCCGATTGCGCTGACCGCGCTGGCGGCGATGCTCGGCGCGCTGTTCATCCTCGACGACCCGATCTTCAACGGGCTGGCGATCAGCCTGATCTTCGGCATCCTGGTGTCGACGCTGCTGACGCTGGTCGTCATCCCGGTGCTCTACTACGCCGCGCTGCGCCGGCAACTGATCAAGGAGTAATCATGGCAAGGAGAACCTCGTGACCATCGACAAAGCCATCCGCGCGATGGCCGGCAGCTTCGTGCTGATTTCGCTCGCGCTCGGCGTACCGGCGAGCCCGCTTTTCGTTTCCGCCTATTTCCTCTGGTTCACTGCCTTCGTCGGCGCCAACCTGCTGCAGAGCGCCTTCACCGGCTTCTGCCCGGCTGAGTCGCTGCTGCAGAAGCTGGGTGTGCAGCGCTGACGCTGCGACTGGCGGGCGTCTCAGTGTGCGCCTGACGCCGCCAGCGTCCACCTGCGCGCCTGCATCTGCCGTTCCCACAGCCGGGCGTACACTCCCGCCTGCTGCACGAGTTCTTCATGGCGTCCCCGTTCGACGAGGCGCCCGCCATCGAGAACCAGAATCTGCTCGGCGTGGCGCACGCTGTGCAGCCGGTGGGCGATGGCAATCACCGTCCGGCCCCGCGCCAGTTCGGCCAGCGCGCGTTGAATTTCGGCTTCGCCAGACGGATCGACGCTGGCCGTCGCTTCGTCGAGCAGAAGTATCGGCGCATCGCGCAGCAGCGCCCGGGCGATCGACAGGCGCTGACGTTCTCCGCCCGAGAGCGAAGCGCCGCCCTCGTCGAGCACGGTGTCGTAGCCCTGCGGCAAGGCCTCGATGAAGTCATGCGCGCAGGCCCGGCGTGCGGCGGCGACGATCTGGTCGTCGCTGGCGTCAGGGCAACCGATGCGCAGGTTGTCGCGGACGCTGCCGGAGAACAGCACCACGTCCTGGAAGACCATTGCCACATGCCGGTGCAGCAGATGGCTGCCGATGTCGCGCACGTCTACGCCGCCAATTCGGATGGCGCCCGCTTGTACGTCCCACAAGCGGGCAATCAGATGGACCAGGGTCGTCTTGCCGGCGCCGCTCGGGCCGACGATTGCCGTCAGGCCCCGGGCCGGGAAAGTGCAGCTGACGCTACGCAGCGCCACCTCTGCAGCGCCTTCGTAAGCGAAGTGCACCGCGTCGACGACGATGTCGTGACCTTGCGGCGGCAATGCACTCGCCGGCTCCGGTAGCACGGGCTCAGTCAGCAGTTCCTCGATGCGGGACATCGCGCGCCGGGAGAAGCGCAGCATCAGCATGGCCTGACCGACGTCGAACAGTTGCCGATACACCGGCAACACCAGCACCATGAAACTGACCAGTACCAGAGCCGACAAAGTCCCGGCCGACAGCCACCAGACGCCGGCGAATACCAGACCGACGTAGCCGGCTTCGAGCAAGAAGCCGTAAGAGACCAGCCACGGCGTCGGCTTGGACTCGACGGCGACCAGTGCCGCATGCTGTTCGTCGAGCTTGCGCAACAGCCGCTGCCAGGCGTCGCCGAAGCGGCCGAAGCTGCGGATGACGGCGATGCCTTGCACGTACTCCAGCAGTTCCGACTGCACCGATGCGCTGGCGGCGATCAGGCGTTCGCCGGGCTGGCCGACAACGCGCTGCGTCCACCACAGGGCCAGCAGCGCCGGGGGCAGGCCTGCCAGTGCGGCCAGCGCCATGCGCACGTCAATCCAGAACAGGAAGGCCATCAGGCAGATGGGCATCGTCAGCCCGGTGACGAATACGCCGAGAAAGTGCGACCACAGGTGTTCGACCAGCTCCAGATCGGAAGTCAGGCGCGCGCTCAGATCGCCACCGCGCTGGCGGGCGAACCAGCCCATCGGCAGGCGCCGCAGGTGATTGGCAACACGCAGGCGGGCTTCACCCATCAACGCATAGGCGGCGGAAAACAGCATCGGCATGGCAATACGGCCGGCAGCAATGCGCAACATCACGCACGCGAACATCGCCAGTGCATAGAGGCCGGCACTGTGCGTTGTCACCGCGCCGGCCTCGACCTCGCGCAACAGCAGATAGATGAGCGGATACAGTGCGGCGGCGAACAGGCCTTCGGCCGCTGAGCACGCGATTCCGTAAGCCAGCCGCGGATCGTTGCGGCCGGAGAGGCGTTGGCCGACGGAGATGAGATTGCCGATCATGAGTGGTCTTCCGTGAGAGCAACGGCCTCGCTGACGTCCAGTGACCAGTGACGCGCGGCCTCGTGGTCGTGCCAGAGTCGCTGGTAAGCGGGGCAGTCGCGCAGTAGTGCCGCGTGCCGGCCCTGGCCGACGATTCGTCCACCTTCCATCACGACGATGCGGTCGGCGTGCATCACCGTGTGCAGGCGGTGGGCGATCATCAGCACGCTGCGGTCGCGGCACAGCACGTCGAGTGCCTGCTGGATCAGAGCCTCGTTCTCGGCATCGACACTGGCCGTGGCTTCGTCGAGCAGCAGGATCGGGGCGTCCTTGAGCAGAGCCCGGGCGATCGACAGGCGTTGACGCTCTCCGCCGGAGAGGCGGGCGCCGCGTTCGCCGAGCGGGGTGGCATAGCCCTGCGGCAAGGCCATGATGAACTCGTGCGCGCGCGCTGCGCGTGCCGCCGCCTCCAGCTGCGCGTCGCTGGCGTCGGGTTGTGCCAGACGCAGGTTGTCTGCTACCGATCCATGAAAGAGGAATACGTCCTGGAAGACGATGCCGATGCGCTCAAGGAGCGCATCCAGCGGCCATTGCCGCACGTCGAGACCGCCGACGCGGACACTGCCGGCGTCGTATTCGTACAGTCTCGGCACCAGCTTGATCAGCGTGCTTTTTCCCGAGCCGCTGGCGCCGACCAGCGCGGTCAGGCGGCAGGCGTCGGCCTTGAAGCTCACCCCGCGCAGCGATGTCTTGTCGCCGTAACTATGCCGTACGTTCTCGAATTCGATGGCCAGCGGTCCTTGCGGAGGAGCGGCGTGTCCCGTCTGCGCAAGCTTCGGGGCGGCGAGCACCGCGTTGATCCGTGTCAGCGCCTCGACACGCTGCAACTGCTCGCCGAGCGCAAACGTCAGTCGCAGCAGCGGCAGCAGCACCACCGGCGCAAGCAGCAGGAACAGGATGTAGGTCGGCAGGTCCAGCGTGCCGCCCGCATGCAGCCAGGCACCGAGCGGTGCGACAATGACCAGATTGGCCGAGAGCAGGCCGGTGAACAGTACCCAGCCCGCTGAACTGCCGCGCGCGTAGTCCTCGACCCAGGCCACCGCCTTGTGTATCGCCAGTGACAGCTCGCCAAAGGACTGTGCATCGCTGCCGAAGGACTTGATGACCGTGATCCCGCGTACGTATTCGCCGATCTGGTCGGCGATGCGCTTTTGCAGCTCGCTCCATTCGCGCATGCGCCTAGCGGCGCGGCGCATCAGCACCGTTTGCGCGACGAATGCCAGCGGCAGCGGTACCAGCGCGGCCAGCGCCAGCCGCCAGTCAAGCGCGAACAGCAGGACCAGAGTGACCAGCGGTACGGTGGCGGAGGCAACCGCGTCGGGCAGCAAGTGGGCAAGAAAGCCCTCCAGATTGATCACGTCGTCGGTCATCGTCCGCCGCAGGCTGCCTGAGCCGCGCCCGGCAAAGAAGGACAGTGCTACCTCTCCCATTCGCTGTGCCATGCCGAGCCGCAGCCGGTGTTGCACGGCAAAGGCGCCGGTGTGCGCCAGCACGTGGCTGATCGCCATCAGCGCCCAGCGCATTGCCAGCAGTCCCAGCGCCCAGAACGCCAGATACCTGACTTCGGACAGATCAGGACTGGCGGCGAACAGCTCAAGTGCGATGAGGTACAGGCACCAGAATGGCGCAATGCTCAATGCGGCTGAGCCGACCGCGGCGACGCAGGCCCAGCCGAGCGGGCGGGCACCGCGCAAGGCGAGGGCGAGGAAGGTCTGCGGCCGCGTCAGCGGTGTCTGCTGCCGGCTTTGCTTCGCTGCTGTCTTCATGCAGCACCTCGCGCCAGTGTCGGCTTGAGCGCGGCACTGCCAGGGTGTTTTGCCGGTTCGCGGTAGCTCACGGCCAGCCCGACGGCAAGCAGCGCCAGCAAGGCGGCGAGTACGAGCACGCCGGCGTGGCCCAAAGGCACGAGCAGTGCCGCGCCGGCGGCGATCATGCCGAGCGCGAAGAACTGGTTGAGGCTGAACTGGACGCTATAGTCGGTGGCCGGACTGTCAGGTGAAACATGGTCCATCATCAGCGTGGCGAGTACGACTGCAGCCGGGTTGTAGCAAAAGAAGTACAGGCCGACGGCGACGACCGGGGTGCTTTCGCTTGCGCTTGCCAGCAGCGGTAGCGCGATGGCGCCGATGCCCAGAACCTGGATCATCGCGGCCCAGATCAAGGCCCGCCGCCGACCCAGGCGGTAGATAAACCAGCCGCTGAGCATCGCCGCCACGCCGCCGACGATCGAACCGAACACGTTGACGACCCAGCCGATACGCGCCAGTGAGGAGCCCTGCGCCAGCAGCATCGGCGTGATCAGTGCGTAGGCGAGGCTGCTGCTCACGGTATAGAGCAGGACCAGCGCCAGCCAGCGCCTTGCTCCGGGCTGTCGCCAGAATGTCCATAGCCGCGCCACGAAGGCCAGCGTCGAGCTTTCCGAAACCGGCCAGCGTGGTTCCCGGTAGGCAAGCAATTGCAGCAGCGAGACGCTGGTCACGGCAGCCAGGATGCCCATGCTGCCAGCCCAGCCGACATGGCGATAGACGATCAGTACGGCGCCTGCGCCAAGCAGGTTGCCCAACAGTCCGCCGCTGATCTGCAGCCCATTGCCGACGCCACGCTGGGCCTCGGGCAGCACCCGGCACGCCAGCCCGTCGACGGCGATGTCCTGCGTCGCCGAGAGCACTGCGATCAGCAGGCAAAGCGCATAGATGGTGTCAAAGTCTCGCGCCACATCGAGTGTCGCGAGCACGAGCAGCGTCAGCACCATGCCGGCCTGCATCAGGATCAGCCAGCCCCGGTAGTGGCCGTGCCGGCTGAGCTGAAAGCGGTCCACCAGAGGTGACCAGAGGAACTTCAGGGGCCAGACCATACCCACCAGATAGATCATGCTGATCCGCTCCATCGCGGCGCCCTGTTCAAGCAGGATGGCGACGAAGGCCCCCATGAAGAACATCAGCGCCACCGACTGTGTCGTGTACAGGCTGCCCAGCAGCCACCAGACGCGCTTTTCCAGCGGCGCTGCTGGCGCGATCTTGTGGCGCACTGCCTCGGTGCTCATGCGACAGTCCTTCCTTAAAGCTGGTGGCGGAAGCCCAGGCCCACCAGGCGGCCCCGTGAGGGCGCACCATAGGTCACCGTCGGCGAGCCCCAGTACCCGTAAAGCTCGTACTGCTTGTCCAGCAGGTTGTCAGCCCAGACATAGAACTCGGTGCCCCCCTGCTGTACGCCAACGCGCAGATCGAGCTTGCCGTAGCTGTTCATGTCGAAATGGTTTTGCGGGTCAACCGAGCGCTTGCCAACATAAACGTAGTCGGCCTGCGTATTCAGGACCGGCGAGGACATTCCCCAGAATTCGGGGAGCGGCTTACGGTATTGAATGCCCAGCGCAGCGGACCACCGGGCGACATCGGGCATGCGATTGCCGCTGGAGATGCTGCCTACCGAGGTGGCGAGGTTGCTGAGAATCCGCGCATCCATGTAGGTGACTCCGCCTTTCACGGTCAGGCGGTCGTCTACTCGCCACGTGCCTCCCAGTTCGAGGCCCTTGCTGCGCGTGTCCACGTTTTCGACGCTGCTGACGAAGGTGTTCGTGTCATAGACCAGTGTCTGGTTGTCCTTGACGTCGTTGTAGAAGAGCGCGCCGTTGATCGCTAAACGCTGATCCGGCAGCTGCGACTTGAAGCCCAGCTCCGCCGAGTTGACCTTGGCCGCCTTGTACGGGGCACTGTCCGAGATTTGTCCGGCAAAGTCCTGGAAAGACGCCGCGTTGTAGCCACGCGCCAGCGAGCTGTACAAGGTGGTTTGCCGGGTCCATGCGTAGCTCAAGCCGATTCGCCCGGTGTTGTAGGCATCGTTCATGCGGCGCTTGTCCGTCACCGGCGTTCCGGAGTTGCTGTAGCTGGCGTCATAGTCACGTCGCGACCACTCATGGCGCAGTCCGGTGTTGAGCTTGAGCCTGTCCGACAGTGGATAGCTCACATCGCCATACAGCGCATAGCGGCGGGTTTCATAGTTGCGGGCGAACACGTCGCCGCTGGCAGGCGCCTGATGGAGGGTGTTGTTCGAGCGCTTTCCGTCGGAAAAAAACAGGCCGAAGTTCCACGCCATAGGCATGTCCGGAAGCGAGGCCCAGCGCAGGTCCTGGCTGAACACATGCTCGCGGCCGTGGTAGGTCTGGGCGTAAGACATCGGCGCGCCGAACAAGGCCTGGAACAGATCCTGGTCATAGGGCAGCACGCGCGTGAAGTCCTGCGTTGTGTAACCCGTCGTCGCGCTGAACCGGCTGCTTTCGAAGTCGTGGTTGAAGCGCAGCGAATAGAGTCCCAGCGTCTGCTTGTTCGGCCGATAGGTATCCGCCGGAAGATTCTGCGACGGGGAACTGCCATAGGGCCGCAGCACCAGCAGGTTGGGCGATTCCTTGACGCGTTGCTGCGAAGCGCTCAACTCGAAGGAAGTCCGCGCCGACAACTCGCCCAGCAGACTGCCGCGGAATGCAAGGTCGTCCGGCTGGCTCACCGGCTCGCCGTTCCGTCTGTTGGTGACCCACATATCCTCGCCGCTGTGGCGCACCGCAAGCCGGCCGCTGAGGCGATCTGTCAGCGCGCCGCCGATTGCCGCCTCTTCGAGGTTCTTGCCCTGCTGCCCGAGTTCGGCACGTACGGAAGCTTCAGTGTGCGCACCGGGGCGCCGGGTGTGGACATCGATCAGACCTGCTGCGCCGCTGGCCGAGGTTTGCGTTCCCTGCGGCCCCTTCAGGATGTCGATGCGCTCGACATCGAGGGTGCCGAGCGAGAGATAGCGCGACGGTACCTGCACACCGTCAATGCTCAATCCGTGGATGAGATCGTCGCTGCTGCTCTGGTAAAGCGAACCGACGCCACGGATGTACACATTGTTGTCCAGCATTCCGCCTGAGGAATTGACGTTGATGCCCGGTGTGGACCGCAACACCTGCTCGACGCTTTCCAGACGGCGGGTCGTCAGTTCTTCCGCTTCGATCGTGCTGACACTGAAGGGCTGCTCACCGGGAACGAACTCAGACCTGCGCTCAGTGATGACGACGGGCGATAGCGGCGTAACGGCAGCTGTATCGAGCTTGCTATCTTGCCGCGTTGCGCCAGCCTTTTGCGCGTGGTCTTGGGCGTGCTCCTGCGCGGCGCACAGAGGCGAGAGCATGGCCAGCAAGCAATAAACGGCCAGCGGACGGATATTGCCGCGCGTGGTACATGGCTGCGTGTCGGCGGCTTCGGGATCGGGGCGGTTGGGCATGGCGACTCCTGATTGTGGAAAGCATCGGGGTGGCATTCCCCGGAGGGCCTGTCGGCGTCCGGGTTTGCCAATACAGTGTTTCTAGATGATAATCGTTCGCAAATTAATCGCCGCCCGAAGCCGCTCAAGTTTCACCCCGAATACGTCAAGGAAGCCCTCCTCTTCATGTCTGACCGTGATCCGCAGCGCATCAGATCCGGTATTCCGGTATCCCGACTGGTTGCTGACGCCTCAGTGACGAAGCTGGGGCAGGGCGCGTGTTGTCGTGTGCTTCAATTGCCGCTGAGAGACGGCATGGAGCTGCTGCACTGGCACGGTCACTTCGAGGAGCCGCTGGACATATGCTTGCGCGATGACAGCGATCGCATCAGCTTCAGTTTCATCTGCGGTCTTCAGGGGGGCGCCAGCTGCGCCTTCGAGGCAGGCGAGCCGCGCGCCTACGCGATTGAGGCCGGAGCAGGCAACATCAGCTATGGACCCGGGCGCTGCGGGCGTTATCGCCAGCAGGGGACCGTGGAGAGCCTGTCGGTCATGGTCCGGCCCGACATCCTGCTTGCCTGGGAGCCGAGGCTTGATCCAGGGATGCAGCGACTGATCGCCGGCGGCGGTGTCGCCACCGGCTATCGCGGCGCTGAACTGCTGGTTACCGCGAAATGGCTCAACCGGGCGCTCGTCGCCGGGCTGCAGGCGAACTCCAACCATTCCCTCTGGCTGCAAGGCCAGGCGCTCACACTGATCGGACTGTTTTTTGAGGCGCGGACCCTGGAGTTCGGCAACCGCGACCAAGCTTCAAGCGATGCCCGATTGCTGCGCGCACGCGATCGGCTCCTGTCAGACCTCAGCCATGCGCCGACCCTGGCCGAACTGGCCGAACTGGCGGGGATGAGTGAGCCGACTTTGACGCGAGGCTTCCGGCGTCTGTTCGGGTCAAGTCCTTACGCGCTCTTCCAGCGGGAACGCATGCACGCGGCGCGGACCAGACTGCAGCTTGAACAGGCGCCAATCAGCGTGATTGCGACAGACCTGGGCTATACCAACACCAGTCATTTCGCCGCCGCATTTCGCCGCCAGTTCGGCATGCCGCCAAGCCAGTTGAAAGCCATCGGGCAGCCCTGAGCCAATGGATGTGGCGACGGGGAGCGGGTCGGCAAATTGTTCGTGAACTGCCTGCCGGAGCCCGGTTCCGGGGCACGCAGACAGTTTTGCCACGCCGTTTCGGCTTCGTCGCCACACCGCGCGGTGCGGGTTTTTGCTCAGACAGCGCTTGCGCCCGCATTGCGGTTTCAGCGAGCCAGCGCCTGCACCTCACCCGCCGCGCCGCCGATGCCGAGGCGGTAGCCGAGCGAGACGTAGTGCATGCGGCCGGCCGCACGGTTGGCGTGGATGGCGATGCCGAAGGGAACGCTGCGCCCCTCGACGACGGCGCCGCCGAGCTTGCGCGAGAAGGTGACGGTAGTCCTGTCACCGTCCTTGCCGCTCTCGACCTTGACGCCGGCCGGCAGCGCCGCCGGCGTCTTGCCGCTCTTCCATTGCAGCAGCTCGAAGCTGCCGGCGCTGACGTACTTGCCCTTCTTCGCATCGCCGCCGGGCATCCCGCGCATGTCCTTGTGGCAGCTCGTCCAGCAGCCGGCGAGCTTGGCCTGCGGCACCTTGTCGTCGAGCAGCATGATCGCCGCCTTGAGTTCGTTGTCGGCGTCGCTGCCGGGCTTGCTGTCGGCCGGCGGTTTGAACGACAGGCGCACGTTGAGCGTTCCCTTTTCCACTGCGGCCTGCACGCTCACCGGGAAGCTCACCGTTTTCGGCATTGCCTGCGCGTCGGGTTCGCGCGGCACCAGTTTCTTGGCGGTGTAGTCGAGGCCCTTCTTCGTTTCGTGACAGATGATGCACGGCTGCCCGGCCTTGACGATGCTGGCGCCGGGGTGCTCGCTGCCGATCCACTCGAACGAGGTTGCACCGGCGTGGAACACCGTGATCGCGCGCGCCGGAATCTTGCTCCAGTCGGGCGCGGCAAACGCGGCGCTGCAGGCGAGCGCGAGCGGGAGAACGAGGGCGAGGCGGGTCGATGGCTGCATGAGGCTTCCTTTCACAAGATTGGCAAGGGGTGGCGGTGAGCGGCGTGGGCGTCATTCACCGTCGGGAATGTTCTCGGGCAGCTGGTGGGCGATTCCCTTGTGGCAGTCGATGCAGGTCTGACCGTCCTGACCGATCATCGCGTGCATGGCACTGGCGCGCGGCGTCTGCTTGTCGGCCGCCATGCCCTGCACCTGATGGCAGCTGCGGCATTCGCGCGAGTCGGTCGCCTTCATGCGCGCCCATTCGTGCTGCGCCAGTTCGAGGCGTTTGGCGGCGAATTTCTCGGGCGTGCTGATGCTGCCGCTGAGCTTGCCCCACAGTTCCTTGGCCGAGAGGAGCTTCTTTTCCACTTTCGGTCCGAGCGGCTTGGGGATATGGCAGTCGGCGCAGTCGGCGCGGACGCCGCTGCGGTTGTTGTAGTGCGCGCTCTGCTTGTACTCCGTGCTTACCGTCGCCATTTCGTGGCAGGCATCGGCGCAGAATCCCGGCGAACTCGTCGCCTCGAAGGTGTAATGCGTGCCGCCGATGAAGGCGATGCCGGCGATGAAACCGGTGCCAAGCAGTGCCAGCAGCGAATAGCGCACCGACGGGCGCAGCAGGGTGGTCCGGAGGAAATTGAGCAAACGGGAAACAGCGTTCGGCATGGCGGTCTTTCAGGGCGTCGATGGATGAATTGAGGGGGCTGCGCTGTCGCTTTCCCAGCCGCCGCCGAGCGCGCGGAAGACGTCGATGCGCGCGCCGTTGAGCGCGACCGCCGATTCCAGGCGCGTCGAGCGGGCAGCGATCTCCTCGCGGCTGGCGTCGAGCAGTTCGAGCTGCGAGGCGCTGCCGGCGCGATAGCGCGCTTCGGCCAGAGCGTAGGCGCTACGCGCGTGCCGTTCGGCCTCGGCGAGCCGGGTCTGGCGTTGCTGTTCGGCGTCGAGGCTGGAAAGCGCCTGCTCGGCCTCGCGCAGCGCGTTCACCACGCTGCCGTCGAAGGCCGCCAGCGACGCCCGACTCTGCGCCTCGGACTGCCCGATGCGTGCCCGCGCGGCGCTGATGTTGGGGAAGCTCCACGCGAGCAGTGGGCCGACGGCGAAGCTCCAGCTGTCGCTGCTCTGGCCAGCGGTGTGCGCATAGCTGCTGGCGCCGGCGAGCGAGATGCGCGGATAGAGGTCGGCGGTGGCGACGCCGATGCGCGCCGTGTCCGCCGCCAGCCGGCGTTCGGCCTGGCGGATGTCTGGTCGGCGACGCAGCAGCGCGGCACCGTCGCCTGCCGGAATCGGCGCGGCCAGCGTCGGCGCCCTGGCGCAGGCCGCCGCGGCCGGCGGAATGTCGGCCGGCGTGCCGCCGAGCAGCGCCGCCAGCGCCAGCAGCGCGTTGCGCCGACGCGCCTCAAGCGGCGGCAACGCCGCCTCGGCATTGGCGCGTGTCACGGCGGCGCGCTCGACCTCGAGACGCGCGGCCGCGCCGGCGTGCTCGCGCTGTTCGCTCAGCGCGAGCGTCTGCCGGGCGACGGCAATCGACTCCTGCGCTGCCGCCAGCGATTCGGCGAGCGTGCAGGCGAGAACGTACTGGCGCGTGGTGTCGGCGGCGACGGCGACGCGAACGCCGTCGCGTGCCGCCGCGACGGCCTCGACATCGGCGTTCGCCGCTTCGACCAGACGCCGTACGCGGCCCGGCAGGTCGACTTCCCAGGCCACCGCGATGCCACCGCTCGTCGTCCATTGCCGCTGCGGCAACAGGCTGCCGTTACCGGTTGAGGACGTGTTGTCGCCGTCGCTGCGCGCGGCGCTGATCTGCGTCGACGGCAGGCGGGCGACTTCGGCTGCGGACAGCACAGCGCGCTCGCGTTCGAGGTTGGCGGTGGCGACGCGCAGGTCGGTGTTGGCGGCGAAGGCGCGTTGCACCAGTGCGTCGAGCACGGGGTCTTCGTACAGCCGCCACCAGCGCGCGGGCAGTGGGGCGGCGCTTGCCGTAGCACCGGCGCTGATGAAGGGCTGCGCGGCGGTTTCCGGCAGCGGCGGCGCGACATAGTGCGGGCCGACGGCGCAGGCGCCGAGCAGCAGCGTTGGCACGAATGCGGCCAGCGGAACGAGTCGGCGATTACACATGGCGCAGTTCCCCGCTGGTCGCTGGCATATCGGTGAGTTCGCGCGCGCGCATCGAGTTGGCGTGCGCGTGGTGATCGCGCGCCAAGAGGCTGTAGATCGTCGGCAGCACGAACAGCGTGAACAAGGTGCCGATCATCATGCCGCTGACGACGACGATGCCGATTGCGAAACGGCTGCCGGCGCCGGCGCCACTGGCGAAGAGCAGTGGCACCAGGCCGACGATCATCGCCGTCGTCGTCATCAGCACCGGCCGCATGCGGATCACGGCGGCCTTGCGGATCGCCTCGAGCGGTGGCAGTGCCTCGTTTTTCTGGATGTCGTTGGCGAACGAGACCATCAGGATGCCGTGTTTGGAGATCAGCCCGATCAGCGTCACCAGGCCGATCTGCGTGTAGATGTTGAGCGTGGTGTAGCCGAGCCAGAGCGGCGTCAGCGCGCCGCAGATTGCCAGCGGCACCGTCACCAGGATCACCAGCGGGTCGCGCAGGCTCTCGAACTGTGCCGCCAGCACGAGGAAGATCACCACCAGCGCGAAAGCGAAGGAGAGCGTCAGACGATTGCCTTCGTGCACGTACTGGCGGCTGTCGGACAGCCAGTCGATGCGCGCGCCGGCCGGCAGCGGCAATTGTTCGAGGTAGTCGACGGCCTGGCCCATGGTGACACCGGGCAGCAGTACGCCCGACAGCGTCGCTGCGTTCATCTGGTTGAACTGCGGCAGGCGGTTCGGCGCCGGCCTGACCTGCACGTCTACCAGCGTCGCCAGCGGCACCAGTGCTCCCGACTGCGCGCGCACGTAGTAGCCGGTCAGGTCGTCGGGCGCGCGGCGCTTGCCTTGCGGCACCTGCGCGATGACGTCGTAGGAACGGTCGAACCAGTTGAAGCGGTTGATCGTCGCCTCGCCGACCAGCGTCGCCAGCGTGTCAGCGATGGCGCTCATCGACACGCCCATCTCGCCGGCCTTGGCGGCGTTGATCGACAGCCGCGCCTGCGGGCTGTCGAAGGCGAGGTCGCTCTCGACGAAGGCGAAGAGGCCGCTTTTCCTCGCCGCGCTCTTGATCTCTTCCATTGTCCGGTAGAGCGCTGGGAAATCGTCGGGCGCGCGCAGCACCATCTGCACCGGCAGACCGCCGCTGCCCGCCGGCAAGGGCGCCGGCTGGAAAGCCGTCAGCGACACGCCGGTGATTCCCGGCGCGCGGCCGTTCAGCGTGTTCTGCACCTGATCGGCGCTCTGCCGGCGCTCGGCCCATGGGCTGAGCACGACGCCGCCGAAGCCGATGTTCTGGCTGCCGGCGCCGTTGACCATGAAGCTCGTCGCGTAGTCGGGCAGCGCGCGGAAAAAGCCTTGCACGTCCTGCGCGAAACGTTCCGTATAGGCGAGGTTGGCGTACTGCGGCGCCTTGGTCTGGATGAAGACGTAGCCCTGGTCCTCGCGCGGCGCCAGTTCGCGCTTGACGCCGAGGAAGAGCACGACGATGCCGACCAGCACCGCGGCGCAGACCAGCAGCACGCCCGAGCGCGCGTGCAGCGTGTGTTCGAGCAGGCGACCGTAGCCCTGCGCCAGCCCGTGCATCGCCTGTTCGACGCGCTGCGCGAAGCGCCCTTCGGCGACGCGTGCGCCGAGCAGGTAGCTGCTCATCATCGGCGAGAGCGTCAGCGCGATCAGACCGGAGACGATCACCGAACCGGCCAGCGTGAACGCGAACTCGCGGAAGAGCGCGCCGGTCAGCCCACCCATCAGGCCGATCGGCGCATAGACGGCGGCTAGCGTGATCGTCATGGCGATCACCGGCGTGACGATCTCGCGCGCGCCGACCAGCGCCGCGCGCGGCGGCGACAGCCCGTCCTCGATGTGGCGATGGATGTTCTCGACGACGACGATGGCGTCGTCGACGACCAGCCCGATCGCCAGCACCATCGCCAGCAGCGTCAGCAGGTTGAGCGAAAAGCCGCAGACCAGCATCAGTGCCGCCGTGCCCACCAGCGACAGCGGAATGGTGACGATCGGGATCAGCACCGCGCGCAGCGAACCGAGAAACAGGAAGATCGCCAGCACGACGATGACGATCGCTTCGAGCAGCGTGCGGATCACTTCGTCGATCGACGCGTGCACGAAGCGCGCGGTGTCGAATGAATTGACCACCTGCAACCCCGGCGGCGCGGCGCGTTGCAGCTCGGGCAGCAGCGCGTTGACGCCGGCGACGATGGTCAGCGGATTGCCGTCGGGCGTTGGCGCTACCGACAGCGAGACGGCAAGCTTGCCGTCGTTGAGGAAGCTGCTGTCGTAGTTCTGGCCGCCGAGTTCGACCGTCGCCACATCCGACAGGCGCACGACGCTGTTGTCGGCGCGCTTGATCACCATGTCGCGGAAGGCCTGCACGCTGCGCAGATCGGTGGCGGCGGTGATCGGGATCAGCGTCTCGGCGCCCTTCAGCGCGCCCGGCGCCGCCTGCACGTTGTTGCTGCGCAGCGCGGTGAGCAGGTCGCTGGCGGCAAGGCCGTGCGCCGCCAGCTTGAGCGGATCGACCCACAGGCGCATGGCGAAGGTCTGGCCGCCGTGCAGTTCGGTCGAAGCGACTCCCGGCACCGAGGTGATCAGCGGCTGCGCGACGCGGGAGACGAAATCGGTGATCTGCGCGATGCTCTGCTGCTCGCCGACGAAGGCCAGATACTGCACGGCGGAAACGCCATCGGTGATCTTCTCGATCACCGGGTCGTAGGCGCCATCCGGCAGCCGGTATTTCACCTGCTGCACCTTGGCGAGGATCTCGGTCATCGCGCGGTCGGCGTTGGCGTTGAGAACGAGCTTGGCCTTGATCTGGCTGTTGCCGGTGGTCGAGGTCGAACTCAGGTACTCGATGCCGTTGGCGGTGGCGATCGCCTGCGCGATCGGCGTCGTCACGAAGCCCTGCATCACCTCCTGTGTCGCGCCGGGATAGCGCGTGTTGACGACGATGGTGGCGCTTTCCATCTTCGGGTACTGGCGCATCGGCAGCGCGAACAGCGCGGCGATGCCGGTGAGCAGGATCAGCAGGCTCAGCGTCAGCGACAGGATCGGCCGGCGGATGAACAGGTCGGTGAAGCTCATTGGCCGCTCCCCGCATGGACAGCAGCATCGGCTGCCGGCTTTTGCACCCGATGCACGGCGGCGCCGGGCTGGATGCGCAACTGGCCTTCGCTGACGACGAGATCGCCGGCCTTGAGCCCCTGTTTGACGAGCACGCGGTCGCCGATGCGCCGGCCGAGCGTGAGCGGAACGATTTCGGCCTTGCCGGTTTCCTGCGCGTCGAGATCGCGCACGACGACGGCGGCGTCGCCGATCGCCGAAGTGAGCACTGCCGTTGCCGGGATCAGCAGCGCGTCGGGCTCGGCCGGCAGTTCGACGGCGACCGTGACGTACATGCCGGGGCGCAGCGCGCGCTGCGGATTGGCGAGCGTTGCCTGCACCGTGGCGTTGCGCGTGTCGCGGCCGACCTGCGGTTCGATCGCGCTGATGCGCGCCGGTAGCGGCGTGGCACCCGGCGTATCGCTGCGCACCGCGACGTGCTGGCCGACGCGCAGACGGTCGAGCGCCTGCTGCGGCACGTCGAAGTTCACGTACAGCGAGTCGAGGTCGGTCAGCGTGACGAGCGTGTCGCCGGCGTTGAGGTACTGACCGATATCGACTTGGCGCAGCCCGAGTTCGCCGGCGAAAGGCGCCCTGACGTGCATCTTGCGGATGCGCGTTTCCAGTTGCAGCACTTGCGCCGCGCTCTGGTCGCGCTCGGCGCGGCGTTGCTCGAGCAGTTCCCGGGCGATGGCGCCCGAATCCGCCAGTTCGCTGGCGCGTTGCCACTGCTGCTGCGCGAAGCGCGTGCTGGCCTGCGCGGCCAGCAGATTGGCCTGTTCGGTCGAATCGTCGAGCTGGACGAGGAGGGTGCCGGCCTTGACGCTCTGGCCGGGCGTGAACGCGATGCGGGCGATGCGGCCGGGGATTTCGTTGGCGACGCTTACCTGCCGCAGCGCGCGCAGCTCGCCCAGCGCAGCCAGCGTGTCCGGCGCCGATTCGGCGACCATTGGCACCACGACGACGTCGATGGCGCCGGGCGGGCGATAGCCATTTCCGCTGTTGTGCGCGCTGCGCCACGCCCACAGCGCGCCGGCGATGAGGGCGAGGAGCGCGGCAGCGACGAGCAGCGGACGCCACGCGCCGGCCGTTCCCGGCGATTTTTCCTGCAGAGGGTCGTTCATGCTTTGCTCCCGAAAACACCCTGATGTGTTTTCCTCGCCGGAACCAAAACTGAAGGTCTCTTCTCTAAGGCCGGGTCGGATGGGATAGACTATAAAACCTCAACTTAACTTGAGGTCAATAGGCATGCGCAAAGCAATTTCGACCGGCGCCACGCCGCTTCTCCCGATCGGCGTCATCGCCCGGCGCAGTGGCGTGCCGGTGTCGACCATCCACTTCTACGAGTCGAAAGGCCTGATCAGCAGCGTGCGCAGCGAAGGCAACCAGCGCCGCTACGCGCCGGTCGTGCTGCGCTATATCGCCGTGATCAAGGTGGCGCAGCGCACCGGCATCCCGCTCGAAGACATCGGCGCCGCGCTGAGTCGTTTCCCACCCGGCAGCAAGCTTTCCGCGAGCCAGTGGAAAACGCTGGCGTCCGGCTGGCGCGACGGTCTCGACGAGCGCATCAACAAGCTGACCCGGCTGCGCGATGAGCTGAACCAGTGCATCGGCTGCGGCTGCCTGTCGCTGGAGGAGTGTCCGCTGCGCAATCCGGGCGACGTGCTCGGAACGAAGGGGGCGGGCGCGCGCATTCTCGAGCGGCCCTAGCGTCAGTTGTCCACCCGCCGCGCTTGGCAGCCATGTCTGCATTCACCACGACTCGATCAGCCAGCCCTGTCCGCTTGCCAGCAGTCGATGCGTCAGGCCAAGGCTGTCGAGAAAAGCCTGGTCGTGTGACACCACGACCAGGGCGCCGTGGTACTCGCGCAACTGGCTCGCCAGCGCCTGCAGCGAGGGTAGATCGAGGTGATTATCCGGCTCGTCGAACAAGAGCAGCTCTGCGGGCGGGTCGATATAGAGCGCGCTGGCCAGCGTCGCCATCAGGCGTTCGCCGCCACTGAGCACGCCGGCGGGAAGCATGATCTTCTGCGCATCGAGTCCGAGTTGTGCGAGGCGCATGCGCAACTGAGCTTCGCTGGCGCCGCGCGTGGTTGCCAGCATCTGTTCCAGTAGCGGCCGCTGCAGGTCCAGATTGTCGAGCCGCTGGTCGAGGTAGACGCTCCTGGCCGTGACGTGGCGGCTTCCGGCCAGCGGCTCTAGCCGGCCGGCGAGCAATTTGAGCAGCGTCGATTTGCCGCAGCCATTGGCGCCGACCACACCGAGCCGCTGCTGACCAGTCAGAATCAGGCTGATGCCGTGCGTAGCGCCCGCAACGAAGGGCAGCTCCACTGCGTCCAGGTACGCCACACGGCGTTGTGCTGCCGGGCTGACCGGCGGCGCGTGCAGCTTGATCGGTGCTTCGCGGTCCACCCTTTGCGCGGCTTCGTGCACGCGCAGGGCGAGTTGCTGTCGCTTGCTGTCATGCTGCTGGCGCAGCTTGCCGGTCGAGTTTTCGCTGCGCTCTTTCTGACCGCCCAACAGGATGCTGGCCTGATTGGCGACATGAGCAACCCTGTTGCCTCTGGCCTGTCTTTGCTCCTGGCGCTCGCGCTGTTCGCGCATCGATTTTTCTTCGCGCCGGTATTCGTCGCGGCATTGTTCGAGCGTCTGGAGCGCGTTCTGCTGCTCCTGTGCTTTGCAGCGGGAATAGAACGCATGGTTGCCGCCATAACTGAACAGTCCCCGGGAAGATAATTCCAGGATGCGTTGCATGCCATCGAGCAGCTGCCGGTCGTGGCTGATCACCAGCAGTCCGCGCGGCCAGCGCTGCAGTTGTTCGATCAGCGCCAGCCGGTTCGGCCGATCCAGGTGGTTGCTGGGTTCGTCGAGAATCAGGAAGTCAGCGTCCGCGAGCATGGCGCCGATCAGGGCAACGCGCCTGGCTTCACCGCCACTCAAGCGAGCGGCGGGCGTCGCTGCCGCAAGATGAGCGAGGCCGTTACGCGCAAGCGCCAATTCAAAACGCTGGCGGATATCCCAGCGATCGCCAACGGCAGCAAAGTCTTCTGCCGCGGCACTGCCCGCCTCGATGCGTGCAAGTGCCGCCAGTGCGCCGTTCACACTTGCCAGATCAGCGACGCCGGCGTCTGCCGTAGGCGCGATCTGCTGTGGCAGGTAATGCACGCTGCCGGAACACACTCTGCGCCCGGTCGACGCGCGCAGGCTGCCGGCCAGAATCGCCGCGAGCACGCTCTTGCCGACGCCGTTGCGTCCGACCAGACCGGCGTGCCGCTGGTCGAACTGTACGTCGAGATTCGAGAAAAGCGTTCTGCCGGAGGGCAGAACAAAGGACACGCCAGCCAGCGCGAGAAGCGGATTCGTCATGCCTTACTCCAGGGATGCCAGGAACTCCCCCGACTCTTGGGGGGTGGAGACTGGCCGTCATGCTGACGGCGGCATCAATGGCGCATGGGACGAATACCTCGAAGCTGAAGGGAATATTTTCCATTGTAGAACTTCGGGTCACGGCTGCAAGGCAAGCGCAGCTATTCGCTGCCGGATAGCGAGGTCGACCGGCGCCCGTCGCACCGGGCCACCTTCCGGATCGCCAGCGGGGTGCGTACAATCGCCCGCCATCCGCAGCGTCGTCTGACTGGTCGTCCGCTTCGTCGGCCGTGCCTGGCGGTAGCATTGCCGCTGGCCGGACCTAGCTTTGCCCAACTGTTTCGGCAAGGCTGCCCGTCGTGCAGAAAAACGAAATATAATCAAAAAGTTATATGATCAATTACGCCAAAATCCTCGGCCTGTTTCTGCTTGCCTTCCTGCTCAACAGTGTGGCGCCGGAGATCCTGCACCATCTTGATCATTTCGAGGGGAC
>NZ_JACIGE010000006.1 GCF_014197755.1 Rhodocyclus tenuis
ACGCCTGCCGCCTATGCCGAATCACTCATCCGGAAATCGGCTACATTAGCCTCGGACTCTAAAGCTCGCTGCTACTGAAAACGGGGGGACGTCGCCCTGCCCGCATCGCCGCGCAGGGCCTTGCCGTAGGAAATGCTCGGGCTGCCTGTTCAGGCGAAACCACTGCCCAGCTGGCGCCAGTCGATTCCTTGAGTCTCCGGCGCCAGCAGATCCTTCTCGTCGGAAAGGCTTTTGGCCGTTTCGCGCGTATCTTCGGCTTTGTAATTGACGATCTTCTCGTAGTGCATCAACTGGCTGACGATTCGCTTGAGCGTCGCCGTTTCTACATAGTCGTCGCGCACGTTGATCGAGAAGCCGCTGCTGAAACTGCTGCTGTCGCTGATCTTGAAGACATCGTAGTTGCCGAGGCCGATATCAAGGGTAGCGTTGTTGCGGCTCTTCATGATCGTCGCGGTCAGCGCGGCGCTTTCGCTCTGCGCTGCCCGGATACGCGTGTTGCCGCTGATCACGGTGGTTTTCTGCGAGACCAGATAGTCGAGCTCGCCACTCTTCGTCAATTTGCCGCTGAGGCCGTTGGAAAACTCGCCGCTCATGCTCGCCTGAAAATCGGCGAGTCCGCTCAGCCACTGCTCGCGCGCCGCGGTGAAGGCCGAGGGCAGCGGCTTGGCGGTGCCGCTCGGCGTCGGATAGCTGGAGTGTAGCTGGCTGAAGATGCTCTTGAACTGGCCGACCAGTTGTGCCTCGCCCTGGGCGCGCGCGTTGGCTGCATCGAATTGCTTGAGGTAACGCTCGATCGACGCTTGCTGCTGTGCTTTTGAACCGATGGCCAATGGCTGCGAGAGGTCGACCTTGACCGAAACGTCGCCGTCGATGCCTTTCATGGCAAAGCGTCGGCTGCTACTGTCGGCGTGAAAATCAAGCGATTTCAGCCCGACGTAGCGTGCCGCTTCGCTCACTTTCAGGTCGACGGAAGCGAGCACGGCCGGGTCAAAATCCATCAGCCCGGAAACGTCGATGGTCGACAGCGTCGTCTGCTGGCTGGTCGTCGAGTTGCGCCCGATTCCCTGCAGCGCGGTTTCGAAACCTGTGGCAAGGGCGGCAATCGCCGCGCTTTCTTCCTGCGTCAGCGTCGCCGTGCTGCTGATCTGCACCGACAGGCTGTTGTTGACTTCCTGATGGGTCTGATCAAAAGCGATGGCAACCGTCACTTGCTTGTTTGAGGTGGTCGTGAGCGTGAGGCTGATCGTGTTTTCGGCGTACTGCGCTTTCCATACGGCATCGGCGGCGCTGACGCCGGCTGTGCCGCCCGAAATATAGTTCGTACCCACCTGACTGTAAGCAGTCTGCGTGCTCGAAAAACGTCCGAGCAGCGAGCTCCCGAGCCCTTTGAGCAATGCGGAAATACCACCGTTACCGGCGCTCGCACGAAGATTGCCGCGCATCACCTCGCTGATGTCGTCGTTTGCCGACGAAGCCCAGGAGTAGCGCATTTGCGGAAACGAATAGGTGGGATCTACCGCCGCCGAAGTGGCCTGCAGCGAGACATTCGACGCGGCGACCGTTCCGTCAGTGCTGCTCGCCGCGCTTGGCGAAGTCGTCGCAGTGTTGATCGTCGCGCTGCTCAACGACTGGCTGAGACTGGCAAGGGATACGGCGGCAATGGACATGGCAAGGCTCACTGAGCGGCAATACACGGGTTATCGGCGCGAACGCCGTAAAGTTGACCATAAATCTGCAACGGCAGAGCCGGTTGTTGACGCCGCGCCGGCATCGGCACGCTGAAAGCGCAAGAGCTGTCAGCACATCAAGGCACAGGTGCTGGGGCGACCTCACCGGGAATCATTTCTGGCGGAACAGCAGCAACGAAAGGCACTCGCGTCAGTTTTCCAGGCTTGCGAACGCGACCAATCGACGCCTTAGCCTGCCGCCGTTCCTGCCAAACCTCCTTGCCGTTTACGCATGGCGGCATCCCATTCGGCCCGGATTACCCAGTGCGCGGCCCACTCGACCAGTTATGCATCGGCATCGTACGATGCAATACCGTATCCCTGAGCGCAGTCGCAACCACATTGGATCAGCAAGGCTTCGTGCTCGGCCGTCTCGATGCCATCTGCAATTACTTATCGCCCGAGACTATGCGCCATCGCGATGATGCTCTCGACCAGTGCCTGATCGTCAGGGTTATCAAAAGTGACTCAGTTTTAGGTCACCCTTGGCCGACGAAATTTCGGGGGATGCCCAGCGCACCCGCCAGCGCCGCCAGACCAACGACCAGCACCGGCGGCAGTCGGGCGAAAACGAGCAGGCCATAGGCGGCCAGCGCCAGAGCGAAATCGGCGGGCGAATGGAGGGCACTGGTGCACACCGGATCGTAGAGCGCCGCCGCGAGAATGCCGACGACGGCGGCGTTGACGCCGCCCATCGCCTGACGGATGCCCGCCCGCTGGCGCAGGGCATCCCAGAACGGCAAGGTCCCGGCCATCAGCAGGAAAGCGGGAAGAAAGATCGCCAGCAGCAGAACGATTCCGCCCAGCCAGCCGCCCAGAGGAGCAGGCATCACGGCGCCGAGGAAGGCGGCAAGGGGCCGGGTACGGCCTGCGCGGCGCCGTAGCCGGCAAGGAAGGTATCGTTGCCGACCCATCCGGGCGGAACGACAGTCGCCTGCAACAGCGGCAGGACGACATGGCCGCCACCGAAAACCAGCGCGCCAGCCTGATAGAAGCCCGTGATCGCCGACAGCGCCGGCAAACCGCTCAGCGCCGCGACGAGTGGCAGGCCGAACAGCAGCACCGCAAAGATCGCAAGCAGGACGGCGCTCACCCGGCGGCTGACGCCGTAGCTGGCAGATTCACCAGCGGCTGGCGGCGGCAGCGACACCCATCGCCAGCCGATCAGCCCACCGAGGACGATGGCCAGAATCTGGCCGAAGGCCGAGGCGAGCGCCAGTACCAGCAGCGCCGCGCCGATGGCAATCGCCGCGCGCAGGCGGTCGGGACACAGCGATCTGGCCATGCCCTGGACGGCTTGTGCGACGACGGCAACGGCCATCACCATCAGGCCATGAACGGCGCCGGATTGCGCCAGCCCGGAAGCGCCAAGCACGCCGAAGGCGAAGAGCATGAGCGCGATCGCCGACGGCAGCGTAAAGCCAAGCCAGGCGGCCAAGGCGCCCAGCCAGCCGGCCCGCCCGAGCCCCAGCGCCATGCCCACCTGACTGCTCGCTGGGCCGGGCAGAAACTGGCACAGGGCCACCAGATCGGAGTAGCTGCGGTCGTCGAGCCACTGCCGGCGCTCGACAAACTCGGAACGGAAATAGCCCAGATGCGCGATCGGACCGCCAAACGAGGTGAGTCCCAGTTTGAGGAAAGCGCCGAAGACTTCGGCTGCGCTGCCGCTGCGCGCCGTCTTGCCGACCATGCCCGACCCGGTATCGTCACTCATGCCTGAAACCCTTGCGCGCGCCCATGACGAAAACACTCCGTTTCTTCAGCGGCTATTCAAGCTGCCGCGCCATATCCTTGATGACGGCGTAGAGAATTGTCCTGAGACAGCGCGCCTCGGCCGCCATGGTAAGCGAGAGTTCCGGGCGCGCCTGCGCAATGCGCGCATTCTCGGCCTCGACCTCGGCGAAAAGCGCTTCCGCCTCGCGCATGACGCGAGCGCGCAGATTCTCCAGCAGGCGCCCGGCCGTGCCTCTTGCCAGATTCAGCGCTGTGCCGGCCTCAAGCAGCAGCGAACGGCCAATATCCGAAAAGTGACGCACACCCTGGATCGGCCACGCCAGTTCGCTCTGCGTTGGCCACGCCTTCTTGTCGAACGCGGCGGTATCGTAAGCGGCAACACTGAGCAGGTCATAGAACGGCGCCAGCTGAATCCCTTCGTGCGAGACCAGAAAGCTCAGGTTCTTCAGATGGGCATCGCTGTTGCCGACGAGCACGTTGAAAACCAGCCAGCCAAAGAGCCGGGCGCGAGCGACCGCCGGACTGCGGCAAGCGTTCGCCAGTGCGGCGAGACTTGCCATGCTGCCTTGGCTGTACTTGAAGCTGCGATCAAGCCCGAGCAGCTGGCAAGCATCGATAACGTGCCGGCGTTGCCAGCCCTGTGCATCCGCAAACCGGTCAAATCGATTGATCAGATACACCGGTGACGGCACATAGCGCCGATGAACATCAGGCACGTCGAGGCCAAGCCGCCGCGCGAGACGCATCACGAACCACTCGTTGATCACGGAATGGCGGTAGTCCGCATCCGGGTGGTCGGGCTTCAGGATATGCGTCGATGGGCTGGCGCCGGCGGGTTCAAACAGCGCCCCTTCCTGCAAGACGACCGCCAGCTTGTGCTGGGCGCCAGCGAGCGACATGCGTTTGCTGGCCGCGTGCGTCAGCGGCGCCGTGGGTAACTGGCGAATACGCTGTTCGAGAAGCTCATCGGGCAAGGCGCGCAAGGCGTTGGCGGATTGTGCCCCCGCCAGCGGCGACAGGAGCGTCAGCGATCCTGCCGATTCGGCGCCATACCAGGCGAGCAGGCCGAAGGCATCTGCCGCCTCAAGCCTGGCGTCGCTGGCAAGCAAAGCGCGTTGCCCTTCTTCGGGCAGCAGATTGTCGAAATACCATTGCACCGGGCGGCGGCTGGCGCCATCCAGCAAGGGCTCGGCTGCGAGCGGCAGATGCGGGCTGAGCGCAAAGCATTGCGGGTTGTCCAGCCACGCGCGAGCGTACTGAAAGCTCCAAAGGCCACCCACTTCCTGCAGGCTGCCGACCTCGATCTGATTAATGGAGGCGCGCAAGGAGCGGCCATTCATGGCTTGTCCCTGCCCTCTGGGTGTTCGGCCATATAGTTGGCAACGTTCTCCGGCACGTCGACCATCACCCGGATACCAAGGCCTTCAAGCACCTGAAACAGTTTTCCCCAGTGCACGGAATCGCTACCGCGCTCGATCTTGCCCAGAAAATTTTCACTGACGCCGATGCTGCCAGCTGCGTCGTCCTGGCGGATCTTCTGGGTCTTGCGACTGGCGCGAACGACCTTGCCGATGGCGGCTGCATTGTCGATGGCGATCTTCATGATGAATCCTCACGTTTATGAGGATTCTGGACCAAAGCCGGCGCCTTGGCAAGAAATCCTTTCGATCGTGAGGATTATATCCAAAGAGCCAATCACCGGGCCATAAACCTCACGAACATGAGGATTTTGCATCGACAGATCCCGGCTGCAAGGTTCATCGCTTGCCCGAAGTGCGTGCAGCCGGCGAATCGATTACCCTTCGCGCTTTTACGCAAACGCACGCGAGGAAGCTCATGCCGGTGATCGAAGTCCGCCACCCTCTGGTCAAACACAAGATTGGGCTGATGCGCGAAGGCGAGATCAGCACCAAGAAATTCCGCGAGCTGACCGCCGAACTGGCGCGCCTGCTCAGCTACGAAGCCTGCCGCGACTTCGAACTCGAAAGCTGTCGCATCAAGGGCTGGTGCGGCGAGGTCGAAATCGAGCAGATCAAGGGCAAGAAGGTCACCGTCGTGCCGATCCTGCGCGCCGGCATCGGCATGCTCGACGGCGTGCTCGACCTGATCCCGAGCGCCCGCGTCAGCGTCGTCGGCATTGCCCGCAACCATGAAACGCTGATCCCCGAACCCTACTTCGAACGCTTCGTCGGCAAGCTCGACGAGCGTCTGGCGATCATCATCGACCCGATGCTGGCCACCGGCGGCTCGCTGATCGCCACCATCGACATGTTGAAGCGCAAGGGCTGTCAGCACATCAAGGCGCTGGTGCTCGTCGCCGCGCCCGAGGGCATCGCGGCGCTCAACGCGGCGCATCCCGAAGTGGAAATCTTCACCGCTGCCATCGACAGCCACCTCGACGCGCAGGGCTACATCATTCCCGGACTGGGCGACGCCGGCGACAAGATTTTCGGAACCAAGGAAGCATGAACGCGACGCCAGACCCCGTCTGGAGAACCGCACTCTCGGGTGCGCAGATCCTTTTCGTCGCCTTCGGCGCGACGGTGCTGGTGCCGCTGCTCACCGGCCTCAATCCAAGCCTTGCGCTGCTCGGCGCCGGCGTCGGCACGCTGATTTTCCAGATCTGCACCAGGCGGCAGGTGCCGATCTACCTCGGCTCCAGCTTCGCCTTCATCGCGCCGATCATCTACTCGGTGCAAACCTGGGGAATGCCGGCGACGCTCGGCGCGCTCGCCTCTGCCAGCCTTTTCTACTATGTCGCCGCCGCGCTGGTGAAATGGCGCGGCGTCGGCTTCATCCACCACCTGCTGCCACCGGTGGTGATCGGCCCGGTGGTGATGGTGATCGGCCTGGGCCTCGCGCAGGTGGCGGTCAGCATGGCCACCGGCAAGGCCGGCGAGCAGCAGGTGGTGCCTTACGATACGGCCATCGCCGTCGCCGCCATTTCGCTGCTGGCGACGATGCTCACCGCCATCCGCGCGCGCGGGCTGTTGAAGCTGGTGCCGATCCTCGTAGGCGTCGTCGTCGGTTACGTCGTCTCGCTGCTGCTCGGCATTGTCGACTTCAGCAAGCTGCACGACGCAGCGTGGATCGCGCTGCCGGCCTTCGGCACGCCCGAGTTCAACCTCGCCGCAATCCTGTTCATGATCCCGGTGGCGATCGCGCCGATCGTCGAACACGTCGGCGGCGTTCTTGCCATCGGCTCGGTCAGCGGCAAGGACTACACGCAAAACCCCGGCCTGCACCGCACGCTGCTTGGCGACGGCCTGGCGGTGAATGTGGTCGGCCTGTTCGGCGGTCCGCCGGTGACCACCTACGGCGAAGTCACCGGCGCGGTCATGCTGACCAGGAACTACAACCCGGTGGTGATGACCTGGGCGGCCTGCTTAGCCATCCTGATGGCTTTCGTCGGCAAGTTCGGCGCGCTGCTGCAGACGATCCCGATGCCGGTGATGGGCGGCATCATGGTGCTGCTGTTCGGCTCGATCGCCGGTATCGGCCTGAAGACGCTGATGGACGCGCGCGTAAACCTCGCCAGCGCGCGCAACCTGTGCATCGTCTCGGTGACGCTGGTTACCGGCATCGGCGGACTCGGCATCCATATCGGCAGCTTCTCGCTGCAGGGAATCAGCCTGTGCGGCGTACTCGCCGTAGTGCTCAATCTCGTGCTGCCGGCCGACGCGAAAGAGTAAAAATCCGCTGGCAAACCGGCCACTCGCTGTCGCCTCGCCGGCCGCGGGTGATTTCCGGTCCATTTTTACCGGTTTTTTATACCGCGCAGCTCTCTTTTATCAGGAATTACACAGCGATTTTCCTAGGATGTCCGTGCTGAAAAAACCTCACGGAGCTTTCCCATGGATGTCGTATTTATCGCCGCTTTCGGGCTCTGCTATGCCCTGATGCTCGGCCTCGCCGTCGGCTGTGCCCGGCTCGGAGGCCGCCAATGAACTGGCTTTACCTTCTTGGCGCCGTCATCGCCGGCGCGCTCATGATCTATCTGCTGGCGGCCCTGCTGGCGCCGGAGGATTTCTCATGAGCGACCACGCCTGGCTGCTGCTGGCCGCCTTCCTGCTGGTGCTCTTCGTTGCCGGCAAAGCACTGGCAATGTACATCGTCCGCGTCATGGACGGCCGCTTGCGCGTCTGCGGTGCCATCGAGCGGCCGCTCTTTCGCTGGTGCGGCATCCGCGCCGGCGAGGAAAGCGGCTGGCTCGCCTACGCCGCGGCGCTGCTGCTCTTCAACCTGCTCGGTCTGCTCGCGGTGTACGCCTTGCAGCGTCTGCAGGTTTTCCTGCCGCTCAATCCGCAGGGCTTCGCCGGCGTCAGCCCCGATTCCGCGTTAAATACCGCCATCAGCTTCGTCGCCAATACCAACTGGCAGGGCTACGGCGGCGAAACGACGATGAGCTACCTGACGCAGATGCTCGGGCTGACGGTGCAGAACTTCCTCTCGGCGGCGACCGGCATCGTCGTCGCCATTGCATTGATCCGCGGCTTCGTCCGCCATTCGGCAAAGACCATCGGCAACGCCTGGGTCGATCTGACTCGCGTCACCCTGTTCATCCTGCTGCCGCTGTCTTTCGCGATCGCAATCGGGCTCGCCAGCCAGGGGGTGATCCAGAACTTCAGCGCCTACAAGGAAGTGGCGACGCTCGATACGGTGCACTACGTGCAGCCCAAGCTCGACGCCGCCGGCCAGCCGGCCGTCGATGCCGCCGGGCAGGCTCTGAGCGACAGCGTCAGCACGCAGACACAGACGCTGGCGATGGGGCCGGTTGCCTCGCAGGAGGCGATCAAGATGCTCGGCACCAACGGCGGCGGTTTCTTCAACGCCAACTCGGCGCACCCCTTCGAGAACCCGACGCCGCTCGCCAACTTCATCGAGATGCTGGCGATCTTCCTGATCCCCTGCGCGCTGTGTTTCGTTTTCGGCGAAATGGTCGGCGACCGGCGCCAGGGCTGGGCGGTGCTGGCAGCGATGACGCTGCTCTTCGTCACACTTGCCGTCGCCGCAATGAGCTTCGAGCAGCAGGCCAATCCGCTGCTCACGGCGCTCGGCGTCGATCCGGCCGGCGGCAACATGGAAGGCAAGGAGGCGCGCTTCGGCATTGCCGATTCGGCGCTGTTCGCGGCGATCACCACTGCGGCCTCATGCGGCGCCGTCAATGCCATGCACGACTCGTTCTCGCCGCTCGGTGGCATGGTGCCGCTGGTGGCGATGCAGCTCGGCGAAGTCGTTTTCGGCGGCACCGGCACCGGCCTCTACGGCATGCTCGCCTTTGCCGTGCTGGCGGTGTTCATCGCCGGGCTGATGGTCGGCCGCACGCCCGAATACCTCGGCAAGAAGATCGAGGCGCACGAGATGAAGATGACCTCGCTGGCCATTCTGGTGACGCCGCTGCTGGTGCTGCTCGGCACCGCCGTCGCCGCCAGCGTCGACGCCGGTCGCGTCGGCGTCGCCAATCCGGGGGCGCACGGCTTCTCCGAAATTCTCTACGCCTTCACCTCGGCGGCCAACAACAACGGCAGCGCCTTCGCCGGGCTGTCGGCCAACACGCCTTTCTACAACGTCATGCTCGGCATCGCCATGTGGTTCGGCCGCTTCGGCGTGATCGTTCCGGTGCTGGCGATGGCCGGCTCGCTGGCGGCAAAGAAACGCCTTACCGCCGGCAGCGGCACGCTGCCAACGCACGGTCCGCTGTTCGTCGGCCTGCTCGTCGGCGTCGTGCTGCTGGTCGGCCTGCTCAACTACATACCGGCGCTGGCGCTGGGGCCCATCGTCGAGCACCTGCAGCTGTGGGTCGCGCGCTGAGCGACGGGAGATCATTGATGACACACAAGACCTTTTCACTGCTCGATCCGGCGCTCGTCGTTCCGGCCGTCGGCGAAGCTTTCCGCAAACTCAACCCGGCCGTGCAGTGGCGCAATCCGGTGATGTTCGTGGTTTATGTCGGCAGCCTGCTGACCAGCCTGCTCTGCGCGCAGGCGCTGTTCGGTGCGGGCGACGCGCCGGCCGGCTTCATCCTCGCCATCAGCGTCTGGCTGTGGTTTACCGTGCTCTTCGCCAACTTTGCCGAAGCGCTCGCCGAGGGGCGCAGCAAGGCGCAGGCGGCGTCGTTGCGCGGCCTGAAGAAGGAAACCTGGGCGCGCCGCCTCGCCGCGCCGCACTTCGGCGCCTCTTGGCAGCTGCTGCCGGCCAACGACCTGCGCCGCGGCGACGTGATCCTGGTGCAGGCGCAGGACGTCATCCCGGCCGACGGCGAGGTGATCGAAGGCGTCGCCTCGGTCGACGAGTCGGCAATCACCGGCGAATCGGCACCGGTGATCCGCGAATCGGGCGGTGACTTCTCGGCGGTGACCGGCGGCACGCGCGTGCTCTCCGACTGGATCGTCGTGCGCGTTACCGTCAATCCCGGCGAAACCTTCGTCGACCGCATGATCGCCATGGTCGAGAACGCCAAGCGGCAGAAGACGCCGAACGAGATCGCGCTGACCATCCTGCTGGTGGCGCTGTCGATCGTTTTCCTCGGCGTCACCGTCACGCTGCTGCCGTACTCGCTGTTTGCGGTGGACGTCGCCGGCGGCGGCAGCCCGGTCAGCCTGACCGTGCTGGTCGCGCTGCTCGTCTGCCTGATTCCGACGACCATCGCCGGTCTGCTCTCGGCGATCGGCGTCGCCGGCATGAGCCGCATGCTGCAGGCGAACGTCATCGCTACCTCCGGGCGCGCCGTCGAAGCGGCCGGCGACGTCGACGTGCTGCTGCTCGACAAGACCGGAACGATCACGCTCGGCAACCGACAGGCTGCCGCCTTCCTGCCCGCCGACGGCGTCTCCGAGGCCGAACTCGCCGACGCCGCGCAACTCGCCTCGCTCGCCGACGAAACGCCGGAAGGGCGCAGCATCGTCGTCCTCGCCAAGCAGCGCTTCCAGCTGCGCGAGCGCGAACTCGCCGGCATCGACGCGCGCTTCGTGCATTTCTCGGCGCAGACGCGGATGAGCGGCGTCGATCTCGGCGACCGGGAAATCCGCAAGGGCGCCGCCGACGCCATCCGCCGCCACGTCGAGGCGCTGGGCGCGAGTTTTCCGCGCTCGGTCGCCGAGCAGGTCGATGCCGTTGCCCGGCTCGGCAGCACGCCGCTGGTCGTCGCCGACGGCACGCGCGTCCTCGGCGTCATCGAGCTGAAGGACATCGTCAAGGGCGGCATCAAGGAGCGCTTCGCCGACCTGCGCAAGATGGGCATCAAGACGATCATGGTCACCGGCGACAACCGGCTGACGGCAGCGGCGATCGCCGCTGAAGCTGGCGTCGACGATTTCCTTGCCGAAGCGACACCGGAAGCCAAGCTGGCACTGATCCGCCAGTACCAGGCCGAGGGCCGGCTGGTGGCGATGACCGGCGACGGCACCAACGATGCGCCGGCGCTGGCGCAGGCCGACGTCGCCGTGGCCATGAACACCGGCACGCAGGCGGCCAAGGAGGCCGGCAACATGGTCGACCTCGACTCCAACCCGACCAAGCTGATCGAGGTCGTCGAAACCGGCAAGCAGATGCTGATGACGCGCGGTTCGCTGACCACCTTCAGCATCGCCAACGATGTCGCCAAGTACTTCGCGATCATCCCGGCGGCCTTCGTCGGCACCTACCCGGCGCTGTCGGCGCTGAACGTCATGCAACTGGCGAGCCCGGCCTCGGCAATCCTCTCGGCGGTGATCTTCAACGCGCTGGTCATCGTCGCACTGATCCCGCTTGCCTTGAAGGGAATCCGCTACCGCGCACTCGGCGCGGCGACGATCCTGCGCCGTAATCTCGCCATTTACGGTCTCGGCGGCATCGTCGTGCCTTTCGTCGGCATCAAGCTGATCGATATGGGCATCGCCGCCAGCGGCCTAATCTGACATAGCTGAGAAAGGAATCGTTCATGAAAACCCTGTTGCAAGATACGTTTCGCCCCGGCCTCAGCCTCTTTGTCCTGCTCACCCTGATCGCCGGCGTCGCCTACCCGCTGGCAGTCACCGGCGTCGTCAGCGCGTTGCTGCCCGATGAAGCGGCGGGCAGCCTGATCGTGCGCGACGGCCAGCCGGTCGGCTCGCGCCTGATCGGCCAGTCCTTCACCGACGCGAAGTACTTCTGGGGACGGCCGTCGGCGACCGCGCCGCAGCCGTACAACGCCGCCGCGTCGGGCGGCTCCAACCAGGGGCCGCTCAACCCGGCGCTGGTCGATGCGGTGCAGGCACGAATCGCGGCGCTCAAAGCGGCCGACCCGGACAACGCGCTGCCGATTCCAGCCGACCTCGTCAGCGCCTCGGGCAGCGGCCTCGATCCGCACATCAGCCCGGCGGCGGCCGCCTACCAGCTGGCACGCGTCGCGCGCGTCCGCGGGCTCGATGCGCAGGCCGTCGCCGCGCTCGTCGAGCAGAACAGCGAGGGGCGGCAGTGGGGATTCCTCGGCGAGGCGCGCGTCAATGTGCTTGCGCTCAACCTCGCCCTCGATGCGCTCAAGTGATCCGGCAAAGCCCCGATGAAACACCTCTTTCTCGGCTTTCTGAGTGTGGCCCCGCTACTGACAGCACTGTTCCCGCGCACGAAATCTTCGTTTCCGCGCCAACTCGCGCTGAGTCAGGGCGACTCCGCGCCGCCGCGCAGCGCCGCCGCCGGTTTGCTTGCGCACCTGCGCGCCAGCGACATCCTGCTCGATCTTGATGTCGCCGATCGTGCGCAGCTGTTCGCTGCGATCGGCAGATACCTTGCCGAAGCCCACGGCTTGCACCAGGACTGCGTGACGTCGGCGCTACAGCGCCGCGAGCAGATCGGCTCGACGGCGCTCGGTCACGGTGTCGCCATTCCTTGTGCGCGCATCAAGGAGTCTTCCGTCGTCCATGTGCTCTACGTGCGCCTGCGCCGGCCGATCGAGTTTGCCGCGCCGGACGGCAGGCCGGTTTCCGAGGCGTTCGTCCTGCTGGTGCCGAAACAGGCGACGGAAGCACATCTGCACCTGCTCAGCGAAGCAACGCAAGTGTTCGCCGATCAACGCTTACGCGAGCGCCTGCGTTTATGCTGTAACGCTGGCGAGATCATCCGCTCGCTGGCGCAATGGCGACAGCCATCCCGGATATCGCCACCCGCAGGGAGATAACATGCAGGCAGAGTTATGCATCGGCGTCGCCGCTTGCCGCGACGGATTCGATATTGCAGCACTGGCACCGGACGGCAGAGCGATGTCCTCGCACTTTCCCGCCGGCGTGCTCGGACTGGCGGGTTTGCGGCTGTTTCTCGCCGCCTATGGCAATTCGGCGCGTCTCGCCGTCGCCGGTATTGGTGCGCCAGGCCTCGCGCTGGCGCTGGAGAACGCATCGGGAGCGGAGACCTTCATCGTCTCGCCGCCACCGTCCGCAGCCAGCGCCGAGGCGCTGGCGCGCTACGCCCGGCGCGCCCACTGAAGCCATGCCCGACGTGCTGCCCTCATCACGCCCCGACCCCGATCAATTGCTTGCACGTGTCCGCGAGCAGGAAGCGCGCGCCCGCCGCGGCAAGCTGAAAATATTCTTCGGCGCCTCGGCCGGTGTCGGCAAGACCTTCGCCATGCTCGGCGCCGCGCGCCAGCAGCGCCAGCTGGGTGTCGACGTGCTGATCGGCGTACTCGAAACACACGGGCGCAGCGAAACCGAAGCCATGCGCGAGGGGCTGGAGACGCTGCCGCTACGCAGCATCGCCTACCGCGAACGCCGGCTCGAAGAATTCGATCTGGACGCTGCGCTGGCGCGGCGGCCGAGCCTGATCCTGATGGACGAGCTGGCGCACACCAACGTCGCCGGCTCGCGCCACCCGAAGCGCTGGATGGACGTCGAGGAATTGCTCGCCGCCGGCATCGATGTTTACTCGACGGTCAATGTCCAGCATCTGGAAACGCTCAACGATGTGGTCAGCGGCATCACCGGCATCCGCGTCTGGGAAACCGTGCCGGATCACGTTTTCGACGCCGCCGACGAGGTGGCGCTGGTCGACCTGACGCCGGACGAGCTGCTGCAGCGGCTCAAGGACGGCAAGGTGTACCTGCCCAATCAGGCCGAACGCGCGGTGCGCAACTTCTTCCGCAAGGGCAACCTGATCGCGCTGCGCGAACTGGCATTGCGCCGCACGGCCGACCGGGTCGACGACGAAATGCAGCAGTACCGGCGCGAAAAGTCGGTTTCCTCGGTCTGGCAGACGCGCGACTCGCTGCTCGCCTGCGTCGGGCCGGGTGACGGCGGCGAAAAACTGGTACGCACCACCGCCCGCATTGCCAGCCGGCTAGAGGTGCCGTGGCACGCCATCTATGTCGAGACGCCGCAGCTGCAGCGCGTTCCCGAGCGAACGCGCCAGCACATCCTGCGCAATCTCAAGCTGGCCGAGGATCTCGGCGCGCAGACGGCGACCCTGTCGGGGAGCAGTGTCGAGGAGGTGGCGGTCAAGTACGCGCGCGACCACAATCTCGCGCGCATCGTCGTCGGGCGCAATGTCGCCGCTGGCTGGCGCCCGTGGCGACGATCGTTCACCGAGCGCATCGGTCGTCTCGCCGGCGATCTCGACATCATCGAGGTCGCCGCCGGCGAGCCCGACGCGAGGAACCGCGCGCACGACGAGCAGACGCTTGCCGAAGCCTCGGGCACCCCCTGGCAGTCTTACGCCATGGCGGCGCTCGCCTGTGCGCTGGCCGGTATCATCGGCGCCGCGCTGTTTCCTTTCTTCGACCTTGCCAACATCGTCATGCTCTTCCTGCTGGCGGTGGTGCTGGTCGGCGTGCGCTACGGGCGCGGCCCCTCGGTATTGGCCTCCTTCCTGTCGGTGGCGACCTTCGACTTCTTTTTCGTCGCGCCGCGCATCTCGTTTGCCGTGACCGACGTGCAGTACCTGATGACCTTCGCCGTGATGCTGGTCGTCGGCCTGATCACCGGCCAGCTGACCGCCGGTTACAAGTACCAGGCGAAGGTGGCGACGCGGCGAGAGCAGCGCGTGCGCGCACTCTACGAAATGTCGCGCGATCTTTCGGCCGCGCTGCTCCCCGAGCAGATTGCCGAGATCGGCGAGCGCTTCATCAGCGCAGAGTTCGGCGCCCGCGTTGCCTTCCTGCTCGCCGACGAAAACGACCGCCTGTCTGCGCCGCTCCCCTCGGCCAACGGCCTGCCGCTGATCGATACGGGAATCGCGCAGTGGGCCTTCGACCATGGCGAACAGGCCGGGCGCGGAACCAGCACGCTGCCGGCCAGCCCGGCTTTCTACCTGCCGCTGAAAGCACCGATGCGTCTGCGTGGCGTTCTCGCGCTCGAACTGCGCAACGCCGAGCGCCTGCTCGTTCCCGAGCAACGCCGTCTGCTCGACACCTTCGCCTCGCTGATCGCCATCGCCTTCGAACGCGTGCACTATGTCGATGTGGCGCGCGACAGCACCGTGCAGATGGAATCGGAACGCTTGCGCAACTCGCTGCTTTCGGCCATTTCGCATGACCTGCGCACGCCGATGAGCGTGCTGGTCGGACTCGCCGAGTCGCTGCAGATGACGCACCCGGCGCCGAGCAGCGAGCAGGCGGAAATCGCCCGCTCGCTCAAGGAAGAAGCCTTGCGCGTCAACGGACAGGTGACCAATCTGCTTGACATGGCCCGGCTGCAGGCCGGCCGCGTGACGCTCAACCGGCAGTGGCAGCCGATCGAGGAAGTGGCGGTCAGCGCCTTGCGCTGCGTCGAGCGCAGTCTGTCCGGCCATCACGTCCGCCTGTCGCTGGACGTCGGCTTGCCGCTGCTGGAGATCGATTTCGTATTGATGGAACGCGTTTTCTGCAATCTGCTCGAGAACGCCGGCAAATACACGCCGGCCGGAACAAGCATCGATGCAAGCGCCGAGGTGACGGCCACGACGGTGAATGTCCGGATCGAGGACAATGGTCCGGGGATCCCGGCGGGCAAGGAGGAGCTGATCTTCCGCAAGTTCGAACGCGGGCAGAGCGAGGGCAGCACCTGCGGCGTCGGACTCGGGCTGGCCATCTGTCGTGCGATCATCGAGGCGCATGGCGGCGAAATCCACGCTGAACATGGCGCGCAGGGCGGTGCCCGTTTCGTCTTTTCGCTGCCGCGCGGCACTCCGCCCGATCTCGCTGCTGCCGAAGACAACTTCGCCTAGGAAGAGCGCTGAATGGCGGCAAACGAACCGGTCATCGTCATCATCGAGGATGAAGCGCATATCCGGCGTTTCGTCCGCCGGGCGCTGGAAGAAGCGCAAATTACGGTATTCGAGGCCGATTCGCTGCAGCGCGGGCTGATCGAAGCCGGCACCCGGCAGCCTGACCTGATCATCCTCGATCTCGGCTTGCCCGACGGCGACGGCATCGATTTCCTGCGCGATTTCCGCAGCTGGTCGGCGATTCCGGTGATCGTCCTCTCGGCACGAACCGCCGAGGCCGACAAGGTGGCTGCGCTCGACGCCGGTGCCGACGACTATCTGATGAAGCCTTTCGGCGTTGCCGAACTGCTGGCGCGCGTGCGCGCGCATTTGCGGCGGCAGCAACTGGCCGGCGGCGCAGTCAGCAGCGTATTCTCGTTCGGCAATCTGAAAGTCGACCTCGGCAAACGGATCGTCGACAAGGATGGCGCGCCGCTGCATCTGACGCCGATCGAATTTCGCCTGCTCGCTTACCTGCTGGCGCATCCGGACTCGGTACTGACGCACCGCCAGCTGCTGCTCGCGGTGTGGGGACCCTCACACGTCGAAGACAGTCATTACGTGCGCGTGTATATGGGTTTCCTGCGCAAGAAGCTCGAGGACGACCCGAGCCGGCCGCGCCATATCCTCACCGAATCGGGGCTTGGCTACCGTTTCGTGACGGAGTCGCCAGTTGCATCCGGACAGGACGGCGTCGGTTGATCGGCAGTCAGACCGACTGGATCACCGGCACACCCGCGCTCAAGCCGAGTCCCGCCATTCAAGCCAGCGCCCTTTGCAGCAGCACCGCGACGTGAATCGCCTGCCGGCCGCTGCCGTCGGCGATCTGGTGGCGGCAGGAAAAGCCGTCGGCGACGATCAGTGTGTCGTCGGCAGCCGCGCGCACGGCCGGCAGCAGCGCGAGTTCGCCCATCGCCTGCGATGCATCGTAATGCTCGGCTTCCAGCCCGAAGCTGCCGGACATGCCGCAGCAGCTGGCGTCGACGATCTCGAATTCGAATTCCGGAATCCAGGCCAGCACTTTCCTGAGCGCCTTCATCGCGGCGAAAGCCTTCTGGTGGCAATGGCCGTGCACCAGCGCGCGGCCGCCGGGAAGCGGGCGCAGCTTGAGCGTCATCCCCTTGTTCGCTTCGCGCATCAGGAATTCCTCGAAGAGGAAGGCCTGCTTGCCGAGTTGCGCAACGTCCGGGCCGAGCGACAGGCTGTAGAACTCGTCGCGCAGCGCCAGCAGGCACGACGGCTCGAGGCCGACGATCGGCGTACCGGCGGCGAGCGCCGGGGCCACCGCCGCCATCACGCGTCTGCCTTCAAGCTTGGCCGCCTCGACCATGCCCTGCGACAGATAGGTGCGGCCGCAACAGAGCGGCCGCTCGGCTTCACTGTCGTCGGCGGCCGGGCGCAGTTCCTCGATCACGTAGCCGGCGGCGCGCAGCACCGCGGTCGCGGCGACGGCGACTTCCGGCGTGTAGTAGTGCGTGAAGGTGTCGACGAAGAGCAGCACCTTGCCACGTTCGCCCTCGCCCACCGGCTGCGCCGGCGCCAGCCGGCCGCCGACGATCGTCGGAATCGGCCGCTTGGCCGAAATGCCGAGCCAGCGCTCGACGCGCTGCGCCAGCCACGGCGAGGCATTGCGCCAGCGCACCAGCAAGTCCAGCGGACCGCGCCAGCGATGCAACAGCGCCGGTAGCGAGCCGAACAGCCGCGAGCGCAGCGGCACGCCGTAGCGCTCGTTCTTCTGCGCCAGGTACTCGGTCTTGATCAGCGTCATGTCGACGGCGCTCGGGCATTCCTTCTTGCAACCCTTGCACGAAACGCACAGCTCCATCGCCGCGACCAGATCGGGATGGACGAAGGGATCGTCGCCGAGCTCGCCATTGAGCGCCGCCTTGAAGGCCTTCACGCGCGCGCCGGTCGAGTGCGCCGGGTCGTGCGTGATGCGGTAGCTCGGGCACATCACGCCGCGGCCCTCGCGCTGGCACTGGTGGTTGTTCATGCACACGGCGACCGCCTTGGCGTAATTGCCGCCGGTGGCAGGAATGCCGGCGTAGGCGTCGCCGGCGCCGTAGGTGTCGTAGGCCGACCAGTCGAGATGGGTTTTCATGCCACGGTTGCAAGCAAGAGCGACGCCATTGCAAAAAACAACATATTCAATGACTTGAAAAAAGCGCTTTTGCTGGCTAACCGACATTGTGCCGACAAGCAGCGCGAGCCCGGGCAGCGGCAGCGGAAAGAGGCATGCGCGCACTCGGGTAGAATCGCCGTTTCAACCCACCGCACGCACGCCTCAGCGCATGTCAGACCAGTTCTATCTAGCGATGCTGCTTGCCGCGGCAGGCAGGCCGAACAGCGACAAACAGGCCGTGCTCTCCGCAGAAGGCGCTGCCGATCCCGGCGAAGGGATGCCGGAAAACCGTCACCCCGAATGCCAGGCGCCGGCAGCCGGCCGCAGCATGCCTTACGTCGAAGAGATCGGCGGCTTTCAGAGCCTGCACTTCAGTGAGGGCGCCGTGCAAAGCGAAATGAGCCTCGCCGACCCGAGGCTGCTGCTGTCCGACTACACGCACGCGATGATGGGCTTTCTGCTCTTCAAGGAGGCGCCGGAACAGATCGAGATGATCGGTCTGGGCGGCGGATCGCTGGCCAAATATTGTTACCACGCGCTGCCCGACACACGCATCACCGTCGCCGAGATCAGCCCCGAGGTGATCGCGCTGCGCGAACGTTTCCGGATCCCCGCCGACGACGAGCGCTTCACGGTGCTTTGTGCCGACGGTGCCGATTTCATTCGTCAGCACGAGGGCCGTCCCGATGTGCTGCTGGTCGATGGCTTCGACCACCAGGGACAGCCACCCCAGCTCTGCTCGCCGGGCTTTTACGACTACTGTTATGAACGCCTCGCGCCGGGCGGCGTGATGGTCGTGAACCTCTTTGGCAGCGACGACAAGTTTGGCGTCTTTGCCGCGCGGATTCGTGACAGCTTTCTCGACAAGGTGGTCAGCATCGCCTGCGAGGGCGGCAGCAACAAGGTCGTCTTCGCCTGCAAGAGCGAACAGTTCCCGCCCTCGCGCCCGCAGTTGCTGGCGAAGGCGCAGCGATGCGACGCGCAGCATCCGTTCTCGATGAGTTCGATTGCGCAGCGCATCCTGCACCGGCTGGAGCAGCGCAAGCACCCGCGGGCTGGGTACTACGACTCATACTGAAAGGCGGGCGCTGACCGCTGCTTGACCTGATCCCGGCCTGATCGCCCGGACCGCCGGTCGGCAAGTCGAGCAGAGCCTGCCAGCGCAAGGAAACAACCGTGAAACCGATCGTCGATCTTCGCCGCAAACTTGCTTCCGCCAGCGTCGCGCTACTGCTCGGCACTGCCAGCGCGCTGCCGCTGACTGCCGGCGCGGAACCGCTGGCGCCGGGAACGGCGCTTCCCGCGCTGCTGCTCGAAGACCAGAACGGCAAACCGGTGCAGATAGACGCCGAGACGCGCATCGTCATTTTCAGCGCCGGCATGGCGGCGAGCGATCTGGTCAAGGAGGTTCTGCGCGGCGAGCCGGCCGGGACGCTCGAACGCCTGCACGCGGTATATCTCTCGGACATCAGTGCCATGCCGGCGCTGATCACGCGCATGATCGCGCTGCCTAAGCTGCGCGAACTGCCCTTCCCGATCGGTCTCGGACGCGAAGCAGCGCAACTCGCCGACCTGCCGAGGCAGACTGACGCGGCGACGGTCCTCCACCTGCAGGACGGAAAGCTGACAGCGGTCGATTACGCAAAAGACGCCGCCCAGTTGCGCCAGGCAATCGGCCTGCAATAGCCGGAAAGACACTGCGGCTCAGGCGGCGAGGCTCTGCCCGGCGAGCAGGGCAACCAGCGCCACGCGCAGTTCGGCCACCACTCCGCGCCAGTCGCCAGCGCGCTGCTGGCGGAAAATCCGCAGCGAGGGGTACCAGGGCGAATCGCTGCGCCCGCGTTGCCAGCGCCACTCGCTGCCGTAGCGCAGCAGCAGGCAGCAAGGCTTGCCGAGGCCACCTGCCAGATGCGCGACGGCGCTATCGACACTGATCACCAGATCGAGGTTTTCGATCAGCGCCGCCGTCGAGGCAAAGTCTTCGAACGCTGACGCGTGCGCATCGGCCAGACAGCGCAGCCTGGGAAAGCTGGCGAGCGTTGCCGTGTCGGCAAGAGGGATTTCCTTTTGCAGGCTGATCAGCTCGACGTCGATGCCGGCCAGCGGCAGCAGTTCGGCCAAAGGCAGATCGCGCGTGCGGTTGCGCGGAGCGCGCTGACGCCCGGCCCAGGCAAGGCCGACGCGCAAGCGGCGCTTCTGCCGCAGGATGGCGCCCCAGCGCGCGACCGCGCCGGGATCGGCGCGCAGATACGCCGACGCGTCGCCAAGGACGGGAATGAAAGCCAGCGCGGGCTGCGCGTTGAATCCCAGGGCCAGCGGCAGGCTCAGCAAGGGACATTGCAGCTCATGCGCGGGCAGCGCTTCTTCGTCACCGATCACTTGCAGGCGCGGGTCGAGTCCGGCCAGCAGCCGGCACAGCGCCTGCTGCACGCGCAGGATCACCCGCGCGGCACGCGTCAGCTGCAGCACGAGCGGGACGAAGCGAACGAACTGCAGCGTGTCGCCGAATCCCTGTTCGGCCCAGACCAGCAAGGTCTTTCCCGACAGATCGGCGCCGCCAGCGCCGGCATCGGCCATCGCGGGTGCCGCCGTGGCGGCGCAGCCAAGCCACAGCGGCCGACCGCTAGCGAGTCGTTCGCCGCTGAGTTGCTGCGTCAGCCAGCGCCATTCGAGATCAGCCAGGGCTCGCGGGCTGCCCTGTGCCAGCCAGCAGTGCGCAATCTCGAGATGCGCTTCGGCAAAATCGGGAAGCTGCTCGATCGCTCGCACGTAGGCGACTCGCGCTTCGGCAAAGTGTCCCTGCTGCTGCAGCACATTGCCGAGGTTGTAGGCAATCTCGGCACGTTCCGGCGCCAGCGAGAGCGCGCGCGCATAGGTAGCGGCGGCCTCGTCGTGGCGGTCGAGCGCCAGCAGGACACCGCCCATGCCGTTGAGCGCGTCGACATGCTCGCGGTCGACACGCAGCACGGCCGCGAAGTCACGCAGCGCGTGTGCGTAACGATCGCTCCGGCAGAAGATTCCGGCGCGACGCAGCCTTGCCGGTAGATCGGCAGGCTGCTCGTGCAGTTGCGCATCGAGCGCGGCACACGCCTGCTGCACGATCTCGTCACGCTGCGCCGCGATTACGGCCGAAGCGGGCACCTGCCGGAGAAAGCAATCAAGTGCGTCGAGCGCTTCTTCGTAGCGCCGCAAGTGTGCCAGCACCAGGCCGCGTTCGACCTGCAAAGGAAGAAAGCCCGGGTTGATGTTCAACGCGGCATCGAGGCAGTCGAGCGCACCCGGCCAGTCGTCACGCTGGCGCAGTTCGATCGCCGCGAGCAGCAATCGCAGGATTTCATCAGTTGCGACAACCCCTGCAGTTCCCCCGTCCGGCATCTGGCATTCCGCGTCTGGCAAAGCGCACATTCTTTGTCGAAAGCAGTAAAACCGGAACGATCGCGCCGGTAAATTCCGGTGAAGCGGCCTTGTTCACGCGCAGCCATCGACCTTCTCGCCGCTGCCACCGCCTGACTAACGCGTTGCGCTTCAACCGTCGCCGGTGTTGTCGGCATCGGCGCTTGCATGATGATCGCGGCAAGGACGTGAAAGGCGCCAATTCCTGGAACATCGTCAGCGCCGGCGCAAGCCGCCGATGAGTTTCCCGGCTGCCGCGCGGCGCCGGTAAAATGCGCGGCATCCGCATCGTCAACCGGGACCTCAGCGCACAATGTCCGCTCCAGAACAACACCGCAGCTGCCGCATCTACGGCATCAAGAATTGCGACACGATGAAGAAAGCCTTCGCTTGGCTCGACGCCAACGGTGTCGCCTGTGAATTCATCGACTACAAGAAGGCCGGCGTGGCCGCCGCGCATCTCGCCGACTGGGCAGCGCGCGCCGGCTGGCAGACGCTGCTCAACCGCCAGGGACTGACCTGGAAGAAGCTGTCCGAGGAACAGCGCGCCGACGTCGACGAGGCGCGCGCGCTGGCGCTGATGGCCGCGCAGCCGACGCTGATCAAGCGCCCGGTGCTCGACAGCGGCGACGCCCTGCTCGTCGGCTTCGACGCCGAACGCTATCGCGCCTGGGCCAACTCACAGGAGGAAAAGGCATGAGCATCGATACGCTGCAGCGCTTTTTGCTCGACGATCTCGACATTCGCGGCGCCGTCGTCCGCCTCGGTCCGGTGTGGCAGGAGATCACCGCGCGTCGTCACTATCCGGCGCCGGCCAACGCGCTGCTCGGCGAAATGTGCGCCACCGCGCTGTTCATCGCCGACGCGCTGAAACATCCGGGCCGCATCACCTTCCAGTTGCGTGGCGACGGGCCGGTATCGCTGCTTGTCGTCGATTGCGACGAACGCCTCAACCTGCGCGCAATGGCACATGCCGTCGCCGATACTGCGCCGGCGCCGATGCCCGAACTGCTCGGCGGCGGCCAGCTGCTGCTTTCGCTCGATGTGCCGAACATGCGCCAGCCCTGGCAGAGCGTCGTGCCGATGCAGGGCGACAACATTGCCGAGGTGTTCGAGCATTACCTCGGCCTGTCCGAACAGCTGCCCTCGCGCCTGTTCCTTGCCGCGTCGCCCGAGGGCGCTGCCGGCCTCTTCCTGCAGAAGCTGCCGAACGCCGACGCGCGCGACGCCGACGGCTGGAACCGCATCACCGGACTGGCCGCCACCGTCACCGCCGACGAGTTGCTGGCGCTACCGGCCGACGAGCTGCTGACGCGGCTCTTCCACGAGGAAACCGTGCGTGTTTTCGATGCACGCAAGGTGCTGCACGACTGCCCGGAAGACTGGGACAAGGTGCGCACCATGCTGCGCTCGCTCGGCCGCCAGGAAGTCGAGGCGGTGCTGCGCGAGCACGGCGAAGTGCTGATCCGCGACGACCTCGCCAACCGCGACTACCGCTTCGACGCGGCAGCAGTCGAGGCCTTGTTCAGCGAAGCGCCGCCGACGCTGCACTGAGACGGGCGCCCCCGGAGCGGCGCCCGCCGTCGGCCTTTCGCAGCGGACTGCCGGCAGACGCGCAAGGCGCGCGCCGCCTGCGCATTGCCCGTATTTCGACGCGCACTTACGCGGCGCGCGCCGTCGCAGACGCCGGCGTTCCCGGTGCCGCACCCTGCGCCGCCTCGAAATCGGCGTAGCCCTGTTGCACCAGCGCGTAGGTCTTGCCGATGTTGCTGGCAATATCGCCGTTGAACACCTGCAGGCCAGTGAGAATGTCGGTGGCTTCCTTGAAGCCCTTCTCGAAGCCGCCGCGAATGGTGTCCATGAAGTTCTTCAACACGCTGGCATCGTCCTCGCCCGGATGGTTCTGCTTGAACGCCGCGAAAAATCCGGTCGACAGCGAGACGATGCGGCCGGCGGTAGCGGCCGGCGTATTGTCCTGACTGGCTGCATTCTGGATCGCGTCGGCGCCGAGTTCCGGCGCCAGCGCCTCGTTCAGGCTGTCAATGGCGCTTCTGAACAGCAGGCTGAGCGGCGAGTTCTGCACGCTGATCGAGACCTCAAGCGAGGCCTGCATGATCGACTGGTTCAGCTGCGCGCGTGCGGACGCCTGCGCCGTGGCAGCGTCGGCAGTGCCGGCGCTGTTGCGCTTTGCCTCGGCGGCGGCGGCGGGCGTAGCCGCAGGCAGGCGTGGCGCCGACGGCGTGCTGGCGATGGAATTCGACATGCTGTTTCTCCTCGGCCGGAGCTTGCCCGGCGCAAAACGGCCGCGAACCGCCTTTCAGCAATTCGCGGCCTGTTCGCTCAGCGGATGAGGGGCCGCCCGGCGGATGGTTTCAACTCTTGCGGGCGTCCTTGATGTCTTCCTTGAGGTTGCCGATGTGCTCCTGCACCTTGCCTTCAGCCTGGTTCTTCAGGCCTTTGAGCTGCTGCTCGCGACTGCCGATCAGCTTGCCGGTTTCTTCCTGAATCTTGCCGCCGAGATCCTTGGCGGCGCCCTTGACTTGATCCTTGTTCATGGTGAACTCCTTGTCTGTAGATGACTGCTGCTGAGAAACGGGCAATGCCAAGCCCGTCAAAACTGCTGCTTACTGGCCGTAACGTGTCTTGGCATCATTGACACACTTGTCCTTGGCGTCGCCGGCGAGCGCGTCACATTTTTCCTGGGCAACGCCGTAGGCACCTTCGCGCTTTTCGGCAACCGCCTCCTGGCGCGCTTCGTTCGTCGCCCTCAAGGCGACGGCATTGGCGTCGTTGGCTTTTTCGCGCGCCGTCGCGTTGGCATCGGCGGTGGCGTCAGCCAGCTTGGCGTCGGCCTTGGCGCCGATGAAAGCGGCCTTCGCTTCCTTACGGCAGACGTCCTTGGCATTGCCGGCAAAGTCGTCGCACTTCTCCTTGGCCACGGCATATGCGGCCTCTGCCTTGGCGATGCGCAACTCGTAGCGGTGTTCGGCCGAAGGTCCGTAGCTTTCCTCGTACTCGGCGCGAGCGATCCTGGCGCGCCCCTTGGCTTCTTCCAGACAGATGTCTCTGGCATTACCCGACTGCGCCTTGCAATCCTTCTTTTCTGTCTTGTACTTCGCATCGATGCTGGTTGTGGCGGCAACGTAATCCGACATGGTGGCGGTAGCGGGAGCGGCGTAGGCGCCGCCGCTGAGCGCCAGACAGAAGGCTGCGGCGATCAGGGAGACAGGCAAATTGTTCATGGTTGATCCTCATGGTTGAGAAATTGATACGGGCAGACGTCGGCCATGGCTGGCCGAAGCTTGCCGTTGGCCGGCAAGGCCGGGAAAAGCCGGAATACGACGGGAAAACGCTCAGATCCGCCCAAGCAGCAGAAGGATGATGAGAATGAGCACCACCAGCCCCAGACCGCCGCTCGGCGCGTAACCCCAGGCGCGGCTGTGCGGCCATACCGGGATGGCACCGATCACCGCGAGCAGCAGGATGATCAGCAGAATTGTTCCCAACATGATGGTCTCCTTCGATCAGCAACGAGACTGTCGGCGCTGCGGGATGCAGCGGTGCCGCAGAATCGTTGACGGCAGTGTCGGCGTCGCGGCGTCCGCTTTCAGTACGTTCGCCCACATAGCCTGAACAATCGGCAAGTCGGCGGCGGGCGACGCGGCCACCTGCCTGACCGGCGCGAGCCGGCCCGCACATTCACTTGGCGGCGACGTTCGGACCGACGCTGACCGCCGAACTGCTGACGCTCTTCACGCCTTTCACTTGCAGCGTCATCTGCCGCACATGGTCGAGGGCGCCCTGATCGGGCAGATGGCCCTTGAGCACGACGACGCCATCGGTGGTCTCGACACTGACGTCAAAACCTTCGCTGACGCTGCCGGCAAGGATTTCGGTCTTCACCTTGGTGGTGATCCAGCTATCGGAAACAGCCTGTCCGGTTTTGGCGACCACCGCTTTCGTCTTGGCAGTAGCGCTACTGCCCGACGGGGTCTTCAGGTTGTTGTCGACGCTGCGCACGCCATCGACAGCGCGTGCCGCCGATTCGGCGAAGGACTTTGCGTCGCCGCTGCTCGCCTTGCCCTCAAGCGTGACAACGCCATTGGTCGTGGTGACGCTGATGTCGGAGTCTTTCAGGCTGGCCTCGCCAACCAGTTTTGCCTTCACTTTGGCGGTGGTGGCGGTATCGCTCACGGCAGCGCCAATGCCGTTGCTGCGGGCGACGGGCGCGGCTTCATCGGCGGCGAACGTCAGGGTCGAGCCGACGCCGATGCCGGCGGCAAGGCTGGCGAGCAGGAAGGAACGGGAAAGTGATGTCTTCAGTGGGCGGTTCATGCGCGTTCTCCAGTGAGCAACGAACGGAATCGTTCGCGATTGGCGCAGCTTCCGTGTTCGCCCGGCAAGGGTCTGTACGTTCGCGCACATACCCCCTGCGGCCTTGCGACTAAGCTCGTTTCGTGCTTTTGGCGGTGGCCGGCGCATTGCCACCACTACTGCCAGCACGTCAGCCGACCCCTGGTCGGCAGCTTGCCCGGGCAACGCGGAACCCGCTTTTTCCGCGCAAGAAATCGGGACACGCACCTTGAAGCCAGCGATGAAGACCCTGCAAACGCTGCTGTATCGCCTGCTCGGACGACTGCAGCGCGACGCGCTGGCGCACAAGTACATCAGTGCCGAGCCGCCGTTGCGTGCCGAGCTGTTCAGCGCCGACCAGATGGAGCGACACGGCAAGACGCTGGCCGAGCAGCATCAGACGGCACCGCAACACGGCCCGGACAAGCTGCTGGCGCGTCTGGTCGATAACGAATCGATTCTCGTCGGCATCTTCAGCATGCTCACCGAGGCGGCCAAGGCCGGCGAGCGGATCACGCCGGCCGGTGAATGGCTGCTCGACAATTTCTACCTGGTCGAAGAGCAGATCCGCATCGCGCGCAAGCATTTCCCCAAGGGCTACAGCCGCGAACTGCCGCTCCTCGGCAACGGCCCCTCGCAGGGTCTGCCGCGCGTCTACGACATCGCACTCGAGTCGGTGGCGCATGGCGACGGCCGCGTCGATCCGGAAAGCCTCAACCGCTTTGTCGCCGCCTACCAGACGATCGACGAACTCAGACTCGGCGAGTTGTGGGCCATTCCGATCATGTTGCGTCTGGCGCTGATCGAGAATCTGCGCCGCGTCGGCAGCCGCGTCGTCGCCGGCATGATCGACCGCCGCCGGGCCGACGCCTGGGCCGACCAGATGATCGAGGTCGCCGAGAAAGATCCGAAGAGCCTGATCCTCGTCATTTCCGACATGGCGCGTTCGAATCCACCCTTGCGCAATTCCTTCGTCGCCGAGCTGGCGCGCCGCCTGCAGGGACAAAGCTCGGCGCTGGCGCTGCCGCTCACCTGGATCGAACAGCGCCTCTCCGAGGCGGCGACGACGATCGAGCAGATGGTGCAGTCCGAGACGCAGAGCCAGGCCTCACACCAGGTATCGATCAGCCACAGCATCGGCAGCCTGCGCGCACTCGGCGCGACGGACTGGCGCGAGTTCGTCGAGACGATGAGCGCCGTCGAACGCGAGTTGCGCCGCGATCGCGACGGTCTCTACGCCGGCATGGACTTCGCCAGCCGCGACCGCTATCGCCACGTGATCGAGCATGTTGCCCGCCACAGCCGCTGTGCGGAGAGCGAAGTTGCCCGCGACGCCATCCGGCTGGCTGCAGAAGCGATGCCGACGACACCTGCCGAAGACAGCATGCCGGCCGCGCTCGGCGACAAGATCGACCCGCGCCGCGGGCACGTCGGCTACTACCTCATTGGCGCCGGACTGCCGCAACTCGAGCAGCTCACCGGCGCACGCCTGGCGTTTGGCGAACGCGTCCGCCGGCTGGCCGCACGGCGGCCGCTGCTGCTTTACCTCGGCGCCATCGCGCTGCTCAGCGCGGCCTGCACCGGCGGCTTCCTCGCCATCGCCGCGGCCAGTGCTGCAGCGCTCTGGGTGCAAGCGCTGATTTTCGTTCCGGCGCTGCTCGCCTCGAGCCAGCTCGCGGTGACGCTGGTGAACTGGCTGGTGACGCTGCTGGCGACACCGCTGCCGCTGCCGCGCATGGACTACTCACTCGGCATTCCGGCGCAATCGCGCACGCTGGTCGTCGTGCCGACCATGCTTGTCAGCCTGCAGGGTGTGGACGATCTGGTCGAGGCGCTGGAGGTGCGTTTTCTTGCCAACCGCGATGCCCGCCTGCACTTCGGCCTGCTCACCGATTTTGGCGATGCCGCAAGCGAACTGCAGCCTGAAGACGACGCGCTGCTGCAGGCCGCCGGCGAACGCGTTGCGGCGCTGAACGCCAAGTACGACTGCGTGGACGGCGACACCTTCTTCCTCTTTCATCGTCCGCGGCGCTGGAACGCCAGCGAAATAATCTGGATGGGCTACGAGCGCAAACGCGGCAAGCTCGGCGATCTCAATGCCCTGCTGCGCAGCGGGGCGGACAGCACGGCGTTTTCGCTGATCGTCGGCGCGACGGCGATTCTCGGTGAAGTCCGTTACGTCATCACCCTCGACACCGACACGCAACTGCCGCGCGACTGCGCACGGGCGCTGGCCGGCGCCATGGCGCATCCGCTCAACCGCCCCTGCCTTGATCCGGCAAGCCGGCTGGTCACCGCCGGCTACGGCATCCTGCAGCCGCGCATGGCGGTCAATCTGCCGAGCACCAACCGCTCGCGCTACGCCGGGCTGAGTGGCGCCGACGCCGGCATCGACCCGTACACGCGCGCCATCTCCGACGTCTATCAGGATCTGTTCCACGAAGGCTCGTTCATCGGCAAGGGAATCTACGACGTCGATGCCTTCGAGGGCGCCGTCAAGGAGCGCTTCCCCGACAACCGCATCCTCAGCCACGACCTGCTCGAAGGCTGCTACGCGCGCGCCGGGCTGCTCAGCGACGTGCAACTGTACGAAGACACACCGGCGCGCTACTGCGACGATGTCAGCCGCCGCCATCGCTGGATTCGCGGCGACTGGCAGATCGCCTCCTGGCTGCTCTCGCTGGTCCCCGCTCCGGCTGGCCAGCGGCGGCAGAATCCCTTGTCCACGCTGTCGCAATGGAAGCTCTTCGACAACCTGCGGCGCAGCCTGGTACCGGCGGCGGTGTGCCTGCTTTTCCTGCTCGGCTGGATCCTGGTGCCGTCCGTTCTGGCGTGGACGCTGGCGGTACTCGGCATCCTCTTCCTGCCGCTGGCACTGAATGCGGGACGCGAACTGCTCAACAAACAGCCGGATGTGCTGCTAGGCGCGCACTTCTCCGGCGCCCTGCGCTCGGCCGGCCGGCAGTTCGCGCAAGCGGCTTTCGCGCTCGCCTGCCTGCCCTACGAAGCGTGGTACAGCCTTGACGCCATCGTGCGCACGGCGACTCGCCTGGTCTCACGGCGGCGCATGCTCGAATGGCGGCCGTCGCACGATCTGCAGTCCGGCTGCGGCAATGATGCCGGCGAGGGCATCGGCGCACTCGCCGGCAGCTACCGGCGGATGTGGCCGGCACCGCTGCTCGCCGTCGTCTGCGTGCTGGCGACGCCGCCGCTGCCGCCGCTGGCGCTGCTCGTCCTTGCCCCCCTGCTGACGCTGTGGCTGGGCGCACCGGCCATCGCCTGGTGGCTCAGCCGGCCGACGGTGCGCCATGCCAGCAGCCTGCGTCCCGAACAGACGCTGTTCCTGTACAAGCTGGCGCGCAAGACCTGGCGCTATTTCGAGACCTTCGTCAATGCCATGGAGCACTGGCTGCCGCCCGACAACTATCAGGAGCAGCCGCTTGCCGTCATTGCCCACCGCACCTCGCCGACCAACATGGGGCTGGCGCTGCTCGCCAACCTGTCGGCTTACGATTTCGGCTACATCACCGCCGGCAAACTGCTCGAGCGCAGCCGCAACACGCTACAGACGATGCTCAGGCTCGAGCGCTACCAGAGCCATTTCTACAACTGGTACGACACGCTTACGCTGCGCCCGCTGTCGCCGCTCTACGTCTCGTCGGTCGACAGCGGCAATCTGTCTGGGCATCTGCTCACCCTGCGTCCCGGTCTGCTCGAACTCGCCGACAGGAAAATTCTCGGCACGCGCACATTCCCCGGTCTGCGCGACACGCTGGCGGTACTCAGCGACTGCACGGGCAGCGGCTTGCCCGAACTGACGCGCCTGCAGCAGGAAATCGAGCAGGCCTGCGCCGTCGCACCGGCAACGCTGCAGGAAGCGCAGCACTGCCTGGAACGGCTGACGGCAGCCGCCGCACTGATCGCCGAACGGCTCGACGCCGGCAGCAACGCCGGGCCGGAACAACAGAAACACGAGGAGCGCGGCAGCTGGGCCGATGCCCTGCATCGCCAGTGCCAGGAAGCGCTCGACGAACTGCGTTTCCTCGCACCGTGGATCCAGATGGTCAACGCTCCCGGCGACGGCAAGACGGCACTCGATGAGGCCTTGCGCCGCATCGACGCGCTGAGTGCCCTGCCGACACTGCGCGAGCTCGCGATGCTTGAAGACACGCTGGCCGAAATACTCGACGCCGACCTCTACGCGCGCATGCAGCCGCAACAACGCGCCTGGCTGGCCGAGTTCCGGCCGCTGGTCGCACTGGCCAGCCTGCGCGCTGGCGAACGCCTCACCACCCTCGAGGAACTGGCGCGCCTCTCCGGCGAACTGGCTGCCGTCGACAACGGCCTGCTCTACGACAACGGCCGGCATCTGATGGCGCTCGGTTTCAAGGTCGAACAACGGCTGCGCGACAAGGGCAACTACGACCTGCTTGCCTCGGAGGCGCGCCTGTCGAGCTTCGTCGCCATCGCCCAGGGCGCGGTGCCGCAGGAAAGCTGGTTTGCGCTCGGGCGCATGCTCACCACCGTTCCCGGCGGCGACCCGATCCTGCTCTCGTGGAGCGGATCGATGTTCGAGTACCTGATGCCGATGCTGGTCATGCCGAGCTACGAAAACACCCTGCTCGACCAGACCTGCCGCGCGGCGGTGCAGCGCCAGATCGCCTACGGCAAACAGCGCGGCGTTCCCTGGGGTATCTCCGAATCGGGTTACAACACCGTCGACGCGGCGCTCAACTACCAGTACCGCGCCTTCGGGGTGCCGGGTCTGGGGCTGAAGCGCGGACTTGCCGAAGACCTCGTCATCGCCCCCTACGCCTCGGCGCTGGCGCTGATGGTCATGCCCGAAGAAGCCTGCGCAAACCTGCAGCGCCTGACTGAGGACGGCCTGCAGGGGCACTACGGCATGTACGAAGCGCTCGATTTCACGCCCTCGCGCGTACCGCGCGGGCAAACCAGCGCCATCGTCCGCTCGTTCATGGCGCACCACCAGGGAATGAGCCTGCTCTCCTTCGCCTATCTGCTGCTCGGGCAACCGATGCAGAAGCGCTTCGAGTCCGACCCGCTGTTCCAGGCAACGACGCTGCTGTTGCAGGAACGCATCCCGGCGGCGGCAGCCTTCCACTTTCAGACCGCCGAACTGGCCGACCTGCGCATCACCTCGATCGGCGAAATGCCGATGCGCGTCCTGCACACCGCCGATACGCCGACGCCGGAAGTGCAGCTGCTGTCGAACGGCCGCTACCACGTCATGGTCAGCAACGCCGGCGGCGGCTACAGCCGCTGGAAGGACTTTGCGGTCACGCGCTGGCGTGAGGATGCCACCTGCGACCACTGGGGCAGTTTCTGTTACCTGCGCGACCCGGCCAGCGGTGCCTACTGGTCGTCGGCGCATCAGCCGACGCGCGTTCGCGCCGACACCTACGAGGCGATCTTTTCCGAATCGCGTGCCGAGTTCCGCCGCCTCGACCACGCGTTTGAAACGCATACCGAAATCGTCGTCTCGCCCGAAGACGACATCGAGCTGCGCCGCATGCGCATCACCAACCGCTCGGACAAGACACGCATGATCGAGGTGACGAGCTATGCCGAGGTGGTGCTGACCTCGTCGGCCGCCGACGCGCTGCATCCGGCTTTCAGCAATCTTTTCGTGCAGAGCGAAATCCTCGCCGACCGGCACGCCATCCTGTGCACCCGGCGGCCGCGTTCGGCCGACGAAAAGATGCCGTGGATGTTTCATCTGCTGGCGGTGCATGGTGCCGAGGCCGGCAGCTTCTCGTACGAAACCGACCGCATGCGCTTCATCGGCCGCACCCGCGACGTCGGCGCGCCGCAGGCGATGCAGGACAGCAGACCGCTCTCGGGCAGCCAGGGTGCGGTGCTCGACCCGGTGGTGGCGATCCGCACCAGCATCCGTCTCGGCGCCAACGAGACAGCGACCGTCGATCTCGTCTGCGGCATCGGCGAAACACGCGAGGCAGCGCTGGAACTGGTCGGCAAATACCGCGACCGGCATCTCGCCGGCCGCGTCTTCGATCTGGCGTGCACGCACAGCTGGGTCAATCTGCAGCAGATCAACGCCAGCGAAGCCGACGCGCAGCTCTACAGTCAGCTCGCCGGCTCGGTGATCTACGCCAGTGCTGCCCTGCGCGCCGACGCCACCGTGCTCGCGCGCAACCGCCGCGGCCAGTCGGGTCTGTGGGCTTACGCGGTGTCGGGCGACCTGCCGATCGTGCTGCTGCAGATCGGTGATCTCGCCAACATCGAACTGGTGCGCCAACTGGTACAGGCCCACACCTACTGGCGGCAGAAGGGGCTGATCGTCGATCTGGTGATCTGGAACGAGGACCACGCCGGCTACCGCCAGGTCCTGCAGGAGCAGATCATGGGGCTGATCGCCAGCGTCGGCGCCAACCTGAGCGACCGTCCCGGCGGCATCTTCGTGCGGGCCGCCGAGCAGATATCGGTAGAAGACCGCACGCTCTTCCAGACCGTTGCCCGCGCGATCATCACCGACAGCTCCGGCACGCTGGCCGAGCAGATGAACCGGCGCAGTCTGCAGAACACGCGTCTGGCGCGCATTCCGCGGCTGGTGCCACGCCGCACCGGCACGCTCTCACCGCACCGCCTCGCTGCACCCCATGCGCCCGCCGACGCGTTGCGCTTCTTCAACGGTCTCGGCGGTTTCTCGGCCAACGGTCGCGAGTACGTGATCAGCACCACGCAGGCGCAGGCCTCGCCACGGGTGACACCGGCGCCGTGGGTCAACGTGATCGCCAACGCCCGCTTCGGCACGGTGATTTCCGAATCGGGCGCGTCCTATACCTGGAGCGAAAACGCACACGAATTCCGCTTCACGCCCTGGGGTGACGATCCGGTCAGCGATGTCAGCGGCGAAGCGATCTACCTGCGCGACGAAGAAAGCGGCGCCTTCTGGTCACCGACCGCGCTGCCCTGCGGCGGCGAAGCGCCTTACCGGACGCGGCACGGCTTCGGCTACAGCATCTTCGAGCACGAGGAGGACGGCATCGTCAGCCAGCTGACGGTGCACGTCGATAGCGAAGCCTCGGTGAAGTTTTCGGAACTGACGCTGCTCAATCGCTCGGGCCGGACACGGCGGCTTTCCGCCACCGGCTACGTCGAATGGGTGCTCGGCGATCTGCGCCCGAAATCGGCGATGCACATTGTCAGCGAAATCGACGCCGACAGCGGCGCGCTGTGCGCGCGCAACCGCTACAGCGGCGAGTTTGCCGACCGTATCGCCTTCTTCGACGCCGACTCGGCCACGCGCGGCGAAAACGTCAGCTTCACTGCCGACCGCAACGAGTTTCTCGGCCGCAACGGCACACTGCGCCAGCCGGCGGCGATGGCGCGCTCGCGCCTCTCGAACAAGCTTGGCGCCGGCCTCGACCCCTGCGCAGCGATGCAGGTGCCGTTCACGCTGGCCGACGGTCAGTCGCGCCAGATCATCTTCCGTCTGGGTGCTGCCGGAGGGCGGCGCGCCGCCGACGCGCGCGACCTGATGCAGCGCCTGCGCGGTCCGGAAGCGGCAAAACTCTCGCTCAACCGCGTGCACGCCTACTGGGCGAAGGCGCTCGGTGCCGTGGAGGTGACCACGCCCGACCCGGCGCTCGACCTGCTCGCCAACGGCTGGCTGCTCTACCAGACCATTGCCTGCCGCCTGTGGGCACGCAGCGGCTACTACCAGTCGGGGGGCGCCTTCGGCTTCCGCGACCAGTTGCAGGACACGATGGCGCTAGTGCATACGCAGCCGCAACTGCTGCGCCAGCAGGTGCTGAGCTGTGCCGGACGGCAGTTCTCCGCCGGTGACGTGCAGCACTGGTGGCATCCACCCTCAGGTCGCGGCGTGCGCACGCATTGCTCCGACGACTATCTGTGGCTGGCGCAGGCGACCTGCCGTTACGTGCGTGCCAGCGGCGACCTGGGCGTGCTCGACGAAAGCGCACAATTCCTCGAGGGACGGGCACTCAATCCCGAGGAAGATTCGTATTACGACCTGCCGGGACATGCGGACAGCAGCGCCAGCCTTTACCAGCACTGCGTACGGGCGATCGAGCATGGCCTGAACTTCGGCAAGCACGGCCTGCCGCTGATGGGCTCGGGCGACTGGAACGACGGCATGAATCTCGTCGGCATCAAGGGCCGTGGCGAGAGCGTCTGGCTCGGCTTTTTCCTTTACGACACGCTGCTGCGCTTCGCCGATCTGGCGCAGGCATACGGCGACGAGACTTTCGCCGAACGCTGCCGCACTGAAGCCGTGCAGTTGCGCCGCAACATCGACAAGCACGCCTGGGACGGCGGCTGGTACCGCCGCGCCTGGTTCGACGACGGTTCGCGGCTCGGCTCGGCCGGCAACAGCGAATGCCGCATCGACTCGATCGCGCAAAGCTGGTCGGTGCTCTCGGGTGCCGGCAGCAAGGCCCGTTCACGCACGGCGATGGCTGCGCTCGACGCGCATCTGGTGCGCCGCGAACACGCGCTGGTGCAACTGCTCGATCCGCCCTTCGACAAGGCGACGCTCAATCCCGGCTACATCAAGGGTTACGTTCCCGGCGTGCGCGAGAACGGCGGTCAATACACGCACGCCGCCATCTGGGCGTCGATGGCTTTCGCTGCACTTGGCGACCGGCAGCGGGCCTGGGAGCTGTTCGACATGATCAATCCGCTGCGTCACGGCGACTCGGCCGCGGCGATCGCCACCTACAAGGTCGAACCCTACGTGATGGCCGCCGATGTGTATTTCGTCGCGCCGCATATCGGCCGAGGCGGCTGGACCTGGTACACCGGATCGGCCGGCTGGATGTACCGGCTGATCGTCGAATCGCTGCTTGGCATCGAGCTGGTGGCGGGAAAACTCCGCTTCGCGCCCTGCCTGCCGGCCGACTGGAGCGGCTACACGCTCAGCTATCGCTACGGCGAGAGCCGCTACCTCATCATCATCGAGCAGGCGGCGCTCGGCGAGGGGCGCAGCATCTCGGTCAGCCTTGACGGCCTCAGGCAGGCCGACGCCGACCTGACGCTGGTCGACGACCAGCGCGAACATCGTGTCGAAGTGCGCCTGCCAAGCAGGGCCGCTGGCAATCCGCCGGCGGCCGCGGCAACGCTCAGTTGATGCGCAGGTACTGCTGGACGTTGGCCTGATGCTTGCCCACTTGCGACATGTCGGAAAGCAGGCGGTCGCATTCGAGCTTGACCACCGCGTAGCACTCGCAGGCGGCCTTTTCGAGTCCGGGACGGTCGAGCACGACGATGTGGCCGCGGCTGTAACGGATCAGTCCGGCGCGCTGCAGGTTGCCGGCTGCCACCGTGACGCCCTCGCGGCGCACGCCGAGCATGTTGGCGATCAACTCCTGCGTCATCACCAGCTCGTTCGATTCGAGCCGGTCGAGACTGAGCAGCAACCAGCGGCACAGCTGCTGCTCGACCGAATGGTGCCGGTTGCAGACGGCGGTCTGCGCCATCTGCGTGATCAGCGCCTGACTGTAGCGCAGCAGCAATTGCTGCAGCGTGGCCGCCCGTCGTCCGCCGCCGCGCTCGATTTCGTCCTTGAGCAGAGTGGCCTTGAGGCGATAGCCGTAGCCGCCGCTTTGCACGACGGCGCGATTGGGCATGGTGTTGCCGCCCATGAAAACAGCAACGCCGAGCACCCCCTCATTACCGACAACGGCGATCTCGGCCGAGGCGCCGTCCTCCATGACGTAGAGCAGCGAAATGATCGCGGTGGTCGGGAAATACACGTACTGCTGGGCACAGCCTGACTCGTAGAGCACCGCACCGAGCGGCATCGGCAAGACCTCCAGATGCGGTGACAGACGCTCGAACTCTATCGCGGGCAAAGCAGCGAGCAGATGATTCCGCTGCGGCGGGGGAAGGTCCGTCTGCGCTTGTGGGCGGTTTGGCATAGGCTGACTCCTGGGACTGCTCCCGGCTGTGGATCCCGAGGCGGGTTTTCCGGGGCGTTGGACCGGCTGAAATTTCAATGACATGCCCGCGCCCAATGTAACCCCATTCCGGCGCCGCGGCTATACGCGCATCAATGAGTCGTCCTTACCCGGATAGGGGTAGCCAACGCTGCGGCCGCAGAGCGCCGGTTTGAGTACGCCAGCGCACAGACGCCAACAGGCGACAGCACCATCCTTGCTGCATCGCCCCGCACATGGCGCGAGCACGCAACAAGACAGTTGCCGCCCCGGCCTTGGTTTTTTGCCAGGCAGCTGTCGCCCACTGGCGGTGCGTTTTCCGGCAGGCAATGCGGAGACCACAGCCAGGAGTCGTACTTTCGAGAAAGAGGAAAACCAATGATTACGAAGAACAGTTTTGCCGCCAGCACCCTGGCCGTCGCGCTATTGCTTGGCCTTGGCGGCTGCAGCGGCATGAGCAATCGCGAGCGGGACACGGCCATCGGTGCCGGTGCCGGTGCGGTTGGTGGTGCCATTCTGACCGGCGGCAGTGGCGTCGGCACGGTCGGCGGTGCCGTCGTTGGCGGCGTCATCGGCAATCAGGTCGGCAAGTAATCCGGACAGGAGAAGAATCAATGAATTCGCACTCAGACAATTTCAAGGTCGCGCTGGCGATCAGCACCGGCATGCTCGTTCTGCTCAGCGGCTGTAACCGTACCGAAACGCCGCCGCCGAATATGGCAAACCCGTCCACCACGTCCGCCGCACCGGCAACGACGATGGGAGTCGAAGTCGACGACAGCGTCGTCACCACGAAAGTGAAGTCGGCCTTGCTCGGCGATGCCGACGTCAAAGGTCTCGACATCAAGGTCGAAACGCGCAAGGGCATGGTTCAGCTCAGTGGCTTTGTCGATAACCAGTTGCAGATCGATCGCGCGACCGCCGTCACCCGCGGTGTCGAGGGCGTCAAGAGCGTCGAGAGCAGCATGACGCTCAAGAACGGCAAGCTGACCGCCGGCAACCAGATCGACGACGGCGTCATCACCGCCAACGTCAAATCCGCGCTGCTCGCCGAACAGAACGTGAAGAGCTTCGATATCGGCGTCGTCACGCGCAAGGGCGAAGTCCAGCTCAGCGGCTACGTCAACAATCAGGCGCAGATCGACCGTGCGATCGAAGTCACCCGCTCGGTCTCCGGCGTCACCGGAGTCGTCAATGAAATGAGCGTCAAGAAGTAAGAAACCCCGCCGCCTGCCCGCAACGCACCGGCATTGGCTGAGGCGTTCGGGCAGCCGCCTGACTGGCGGATTTGTCGCCCTGAGGACGCCAGCTGCCTCACCCGCCACTGCCTCACCCGCCGCTTAAACGCTCGTCGGCTCAGCGCTCCTCGCTGCGACGATCCATGCTTCTGCGCTCGTCCGGCCGGCGCTCTTCGCCTCTGCGCGCTTCGTTACGGTTGTCGCGGCCTGCATCTCGGCCTGCTTCGCTGCCCTTTTCGCGACCGGCTTCGCGCCCTGCATCGTTGCCGCGTTCGACGCGAGGCGTTTCGCGCGGCGCAAAACCTTCCGCCTGCGGCCGCTCGTTCGCGTCGCCGCGCGCTCCGGGAAATGGCCCGTCGTGCAGCTGCTGTCGCTGCGGCGGCATATTCTGCGACGGCAGCGGCTGTGGCTGCGCCTGGGATGGCGGCTGCATCTGCCATGCGGGCGGCGCAGCTTGCGGCTCCTGCCGCGGCGGCGGGGCATACTGCGGCGCTTGTGGCGGCCGCTGCCACACTGCCGACGGACCCTCTTCCCGCCCGTCGTTGCGCCCGTCGCGCCGCGCGTAGGGGTCGTCGTGCCGCTCGGGCAGCGCGAACTGGCGCGGCCCCGGCTGTCCAGGATATTGCGGCCGCGCGCGCTCGCGCGGCTGATAGCGGTAGTTGTCCGAGTGAATGGCGTGCTGCTCATCAGGGCGATGCGGATAGCGCTCGCCCGAAAACTGCTGCTGATAGAGCGGCAGGGGCGCCGGCGGCGGCGCCGAACGGCGATCCCAGCGCTGCCAGTCGCCATGGCGGGCCTCCCAGTCACGCCCCCAGTGCTCGCCCCAGCGCGGCGGCTCGCCGATGTTCCAGCCGCGGAAATACGGTGGCGGCATGCGGTAATAGCCGACTGGCACGCGCAATACGAACAGCGGCACCTGTTCGGGACCGACCCACTGCCACGGACCGTTGTACCACTCGCTGAAGTACCAGTTGTTGCGGGCGAAAACCCAGTAATAGCCGTCGTAGAAGAAGTAGTTCGAATTCGCCCGCGGTGCGTAGTAAACCGGGTAGCCCGGCACCCGCAGCAACTGCGGATAGACCGTCAGGTTGATGCCGATACTGACGCCGGAGAAGACGACGCCGGCGCTGAACTGAGCCATTGCGGCCGTCGTTGAGCCGAGCAGTATCGCCAGGGCGACGAACAGATTGCGCATGATTCTCTCTCCGAGGTGATGCCGTGCTCGCCGGACCTGGCGCACGCGCTCAGGCTGCGTCGCTGCAGCCATTCAGCAAACAACGCACTGGCACGGATTCGGTGCGGGGCAATTGGTAAGGAAGTGTGTGCGGGCGCACAGATCACCGTGGCGGCATGGGCCACAGTGCACGACGCGACGGCAGCAAAGGTCGTGTTCCGTATTACCCGAGGAGAAGCATCGTGCTCTACACCATCGCGATTGTCATGATTATCCTGTGGCTGCTCGGCATGGTCAGTTCCTACACCATGGGCGGCCTGATCCACATATTGCTGGTCATCGCCATCATCGTCGTATTGCTCAACATCATTCAGGGACGCCGGCCCTTGTGAGCGATGCCGGGCTCAGAGCAGCTTGCCCGGATTCATCAGCCCGAGCGGATCAAGCGCCTGCTTGAGCGCGCGCATCGTCGCCAGTTCGACCGGGCTGCGGTAGCGCGCCAGATCGTCGCGCTTGAGCTGGCCGATGCCATGCTCGGCGCTGATGCTGCCGCCGGCAGCGGTAACGAGGTCATGCACCAGCCGGTCGACGGCGCCCTGCCCGGCGATTAGGCGCGCGTTGTCGGCCTGATCGACCATCGACTGGTTGTAGTGCAGGTTGCCGTCGCCGACGTGGCCGAAGGTGACGCAACGGATCCCCGGAAACGCCTCTGCCAGCGCCGCGTCGGCAGCTGCGACGAAATCGGGGATACCCGAGATCGGCAGCGAGATGTCGTGCTTGATGCTGAAGCCCTCGCGCTTCTGCGCTTCGGCGATGTTCTCGCGCAAGGCCCACAGCTTTTTCGCCTGTTCGCCGCTCTGTGCCAGCGCCGCATCGCTGACCTCGCCGGCCGCGATGGCTTCACCGAGACAATCGGCGAGCCCGGCCTGCAGCATCGCGTCGTCGCCGCCACCGGACAGTTCGACGAGCAGATACCAGTCGCTGGCCTCGGCCAGCGGCGCGTTGCTGCCGGCGATGTGCTGCAGCACCAGCTGCAAGGCGACGTCGGAAACGAGTTCGCAGGCCGAAACCAGTTCGCCGAAAGCCGCCTGCAGACGCGTCAGCACCGCCAGCGCCGCTGCCGGTGAGGGAATCGCCAGCCAGGCCGTTGCCGTCGCGCGCGGCTGCGCAAACAGACGCAGCACGGCGGCGGTGATGATGCCGAGCGTGCCTTCGGCGCCGATGAACAGCTGTTTCAGGTCGTAGCCGGTGTTGTCTTTGCGCAGCCCGCGCAGGCCGTCCCACAGATCGCCCGACGGCAGCACGACTTCCAGCCCGAGCGTCAGCGCGCGCGTGTTGCCGTAGCGCAGCACCTGCACGCCGCCGGCGTTGGTCGACAGGTTGCCGCCGATCAGGCAGCTGCCTTCGGCCGCCAGCGACAGCGGAAACAGCCGCCCCACCGCCGCCGCGGCTTCCTGCACTGCCACCAGCGTGCAGCCGGCCTCGACGGTGATGGTGTTGTTCGCCGGATCGACCGCGCGCACGCGATTGAGGCGCTGCAGGCTGAGGACGACCGCTTCGCCGCTGGCGTCGGGCGTTGCTGCGCCGCACAGGCCGGTGTTGCCGCCCTGCGGCACGATCGGCACGCGCGCGTCGACGCAGGCGCGCACGACAGCGGCGACTTCGCCGGCGTTGCCCGGGCGCACGACGCAGCGCGCCGAACCCTGGTAACGGCCGCGCCAGTCGCGCAGATACGGCGCCATGTCGGCGGCGGCGGTCAGCAGCTGCGGTTCGCCGACGATGGCAGCGAGTGTCTCGCGCAAGGACACGGGAGGCTCGTTTCGCTCAGTCGGCGCGGAAACTCAAGCCGGTTCGGCGTAGAGGTCGTGCTCGTCGGCGTCGACGACGCGAACGCGGACGAAATCGCCCGGCGTCGCCTCGTATTCGCCGTCGATGTAGACCAGCCCGTCGATTTCCGGCGCGTCGGCGGTCGAGCGCGCGACGATGCCCTCGTCGTCGACCTCGTCGACCATGACGACGATTTCGCTACCGATCTTGGCGGCGAGGATTTCGGCCGAGATGTCTTCCTGCAGCGTCATCAGCTGCCGGCGGCGCTCCTCGCGCACTTCAGCGGGAACGGCGCCGGGCAGCGCGTTGGCCGCCGCGCCGTCGACCGGCGAATACGGGAAACAGCCGACGCGGTCGATGCGCGCCTCTTCGATGAAAGCCAGCAGTTCCTCGAACTCGGCCTCGGTTTCGCCGGGGAAGCCGGTGATGAAGGTGCTGCGGATGGTCAGATCGGGGCAGATCTTGCGCCAGGCGCGGATGCGTTCGAGATTGTTCTCGGCGCTCGCCGGCCGCTGCATCGCCTTGAGGATGCGCGGGCTGGCGTGCTGGAAGGGAACGTCGAGGTAAGGCAGGATCTTGCCCTCGGCCATCAGCGGCAACAGTTCGTCCATTGCCGGATAGGGATAGACGTAGTGCAGGCGCACCCAGACGTCGAGCTCGGAGAGCGCCGTGCACAACTCCTTCAGCCGCGTCTTCACCGGCCGGCCACCGTGGAAGCCGGTACGGTACTTGGTGTCGAGGCCGTAGGCGCCGGTGTCCTGCGAGATGATCAGCAGTTCGCGCACACCCGACTCGACCAAGCGCTCGGCCTCGGCAAGAACGTCGCCGACCGGCCGGCTGACCAGCGGCCCACGCAGGCTGGGGATGATGCAGAAGGTGCAGTGATGGTTGCAGCCTTCGGAAATCTTCAGGTATGCGTAATGCTGCGGCGTCAGGCGCACGCCCTGCGGCGGCACCAGATGATCGAAAGGATCGTGCGGCCGCGGCAGATGTTCATGCACCAGCGACAGCACCTCGTCGGCCGCGTTCGGGCCGGTGATCGCCAGCACCGACGGATGCGCGTTGCGCACCAGCGAATCGCGCTTGCCGAGACAGCCGGTGACGATCACCTTGCCGTTTTCGGACAGCGCCTCGCCGATCGCGGCCAGCGATTCCTCGACGGCGGCGTCGATGAAGCCGCAGGTATTGACGACGACAAGGTCGGCTTCGGCGTAGGAAGGCGTCAGCACATAGCCTTCGGCGCGCAGCTTGGTGAGGATGTGTTCGGAGTCGACGGTGGCCTTCGGGCAACCGAGTGATACGACGCCGACGGTGCCGACCTTGGACTTTGTACTCTTCATGGGGAATTCAACCTTGTTGGCCGGAAACGGCGCGCGAACTGTCAGCGCGCCATTGTAACAAGGTGGGTGACCAAGCACCGTTCAAGGAAATCCCCAGCCGCCGGGAACGCCCTTGCCTGGCAGCAACGCTGCACAGGCAAGAGCAGACAAACGCAGCGCAACTGCTGCCAGCGCAGTGCATCGAGGCTACCAACAGCACAGGCGGTGCGCTGGCGAACCAAATCTGCGCGGTAGCGGGCACCGCCGCAACTTCAAGTGTCGCGGAAAGGCCTTACTTTTCGTCGACGCCCGGCTTCTTCACGCCTTCGGCCGGCTGCCCCGGAAACGGCATGCCGGAAAACATGGTGCGCGTCTGCTGCTGCAGCTGGTCCTGCATCTGCTGGAACATCTTGCGGCTCTGCTCAACGTAGGCGCCCATCATGGTCTGCATCGCCGGCCCCTGGAAATTGAGGAACTGCGACCAGAGATCGCTGTGCGCTGGTTGGTTGTCGCCATAGAAACCGCGCGACTGCTCCTGCAGTTTGTGTTGAAAATCGGTAAATGCCTTGATGTTGGTTTCGAGGTATTTACCAAACATTCCCTGCGTGGCGTGACCGTAGAAACGGATCATCTGCGCCAGCAGATCGGTCGAGAACAGCGGCATGCCGCCGCTTTCGGCTTCGAGGATGATCTGCAGGAGGATGCTGCGCGTCAGGTCGTCGCCGGTCTTGGCGTCGACGACGCTGAAGACCTCACAGTTGAGGACCATGTCCTTGACGTCGCAAAGCGTGATGTAAGCACTGGTCTTGGTATCGTAAAGACGGCGATTCGGGTACTTCTTGATCAGTCGCGACGGCTGGGGCATGACGACGTTCCCTCTGGCTTTGGATGGTCAGACGGCGCCCGCAGGCGCCGCCGGAAGTGGCTGATGATTATAGCGCGCCGGCGGCGAAGCCTTGACAGATCGCCGCCCGGCAGGCAGGAATCAGCTCATGTGCAGACCGCCGTTGATGTTCAGCGTCGCGCCAGTCATGAAACCGGCCGGTTCGGAAGCAAGGTAAGCGACCAGGGCGCCGATTTCTTCCGGCTTGCCCAGACGCTTCATCGGGATGGTGTCGATGATCGCCTGACGCACATCTTCGCGGATCGCCATCACCATGTCGGTGCCGATATAGCCCGGCGCGATGGCGTTGACGGTGACGCCCTTGTTCGCCAGCTCCTGCGCCAGCGCCTTGGTGAAGCCGATGCAGCCGGCCTTGGCCGCCGAGTAGTTGGTCTGACCAGCCTGACCCTTGACGCCATTGACCGACGAGATGTTGATGATGCGTCCCCAGCCACGCTCGGCCATCTTCGGCGAGATCTTGTGCGTGACGTTGAACAGGCTGTTCAGGTTGGTCTCGATCACCGCATTCCACTGGCCCTTTTCCATCTTCGGGAAGAAGCGGTCGCGCGTGATGCCGGCGTTGTTGACCAGGATGTCGATCGCGCCGACTTCCTTCTCGATCTGTTCGGCCATCGCCACACAGGCGTCGTAATCCGAAACGTCGGCACCGAACAGCGGAATGTCGATGCCTTCGGCCTTGCGTGCTGCGATCCACGGTTCGACGGCCGGGTCGCCCGGATAGAAATTGCCGACGACGCGATGACCCGCCTTGAGCAGTTCCTTGCAGATGGCGGTGCCAAGGCCGCCGACGGCGCCGGTCACGAGAGCGATGCGTTGCGTCATGTTGGTATTACCTTTCTGTGCTGTTGATGAAAAAAAACTGCTCAGGCCTTCTCGCGGACGTAGCGCCCGGGAGCCGGCTCGAGCGGCGGATAACGGGTGCTGCCAAGGCGCACGCGCGCGGCGCGCTCGCCGTCGGCGTACTGCCGCAACCACTGGCTCCAGTCGTTCCACCAGCTGCCGGCATGTTCTTCGGCGCCTTCAAGCCAGCTTTGCGCCGTGGTCGGTAACACCGCCGGCGTGGCATGGGTCCAGTAGCTGCGCCGGTTGCGGCTGGCCGGATTGACAACGCCGGCGATGTGGCCGCTGGCGCCGAGAACGAAACGCTTGTCGCCACCAAGCAGGCGCGCGCTGCGATAGGCGCCCTGCCAGGGAACGATGTGGTCCTCGCGTGCCGCCAGCACGTAGGCCGGCGCATCGACGCCGCCGAGATCGACGCTGACGCCGCACATCGACAGCCGGCCCGGCTCGCGCAAGGCGTTCTCGTGGTAGAGGTGGCGCATGTACCAGCAGGCGAAAGGGCCGGGCAGATTGGTGCTGTCGGCGTTCCAGTAGAGCAGGTCGAAGGCCGGTGGCGTCTGCCCGAGCAGGTAGTTGCCGGCGACGTAGTTCCAGACGAGGTCGTTGGCGCGCAGCGCCGAGAACATGCCCGACAGGTCGCGCGCCGGCAGCAGGCCGCCCTGGCCGATGGCGGCTTCGCGTGCGGCGAGTCCGGCCTCGTCGATGAACAGCGAAATTTCGCCGGCTTCGGCAAAGTCGAGCAGTGTCGTCAGCAGCGTCAGGCTCGCCACCGGCTTTTCGCCGCGTGCCGCGAGCACCGCCAGCGCACTGACCAGCAAGGTACCGCCGACACAGAAACCGAGCAGATTGAGGGTATCGACCCGGCAGATGCTGCGCACGCGCGCGATCGCCGCCAGCGGACCGCGTTCGAGATAGTCGTCCCAGCCGAGATGTCCATGCTCGACCTGCGGATTGCGCCAGGAAACGAGAAAAACGGTGTTGCCCTGCAGCAGTGCGTGGCGGACGAAGGAGTTCTGCTCCTGCAGATCGAGGATGTAGAACTTGTTGATGCACGGCGGAACGATCAGCAGCGGCCGCCGCGCGACGCGCGGCGTCAGCGGCGCGTACTGGATCAGCTGCATCACGTCGTTCTCGAAAACGACCGAACCGGGCGTCGTCGCCAGATTCTCGCCAAGCGCAAAAGCCGACTCGTCGCTCATCGAAATGCGGCCGCGGCCGACATCGCGGATCAGGTTGTTGATGCCGTCGGTGATGCTGCGCCCCTTGGTCTCGATGGCGCGCTCGATAAACTCGGGATTGGTCACCGCGTAATTGGCCGGCGACAGCGCATCGATGTACTGGCGGGCGAAAAAGCGCTGACGTTCGCGCGTCTTGTCGTCGGTGGCCGGCACCAGCTCGACCAGTTGGCGCAGATAGTCGGCGTTGAGCAGGTAGCTCTGACGGACGTAGTCGAAGAGCGGGCTGTTGTGCCACGCCGGCGCGTCGAAACGCCGGTCGCCGGGCTGCGGCTTGACCAGCGGCGCGGCCGGCTCGCCCTGGCCGCCTTGCAGCAGCGAAGTCCACAGCTCCTGCTGGCGTTCGCAATGGCGCCGCTGCAGATCGACCAGCGCCTGCGCATCGATCGCTGGCGTTTCACCAGCGGCTGTGGCGGCAGCGGCAGCACCGTCTGACGCGAACGCTTTGCCGGCGTTGCCGGGAGTCGCCGCCTTCTCGAGCATCTGGAGAAAGCCCGATGCCAGTGCCTGTCCGGCCTGGACAAAGTTCTGCATCGCGGGAAGCAGGGAATCCGGCGGGAACGACATGGAGGCTTCCTTGCTGGAACGGAACTGCGAGTGAGCCTGACAGCGACGGAGGCAAGGCCGGACCCGGATTGCATGGCGCGGGAACGCAATGACAAGGGAAGGCGCGAGCGCAATATGCAATCGATTTTGCATTGCAGCATACATGCTGTCAATGCGCGAAAGCAATGCAGCTGCGCCGCCCGGACGCAAGCCGCGCTGCACGCCGGCGACATAATTGCCCGGACGATGGCCGCAGGCAAGCGCTGCAGCCGCTGTCGTCGCAGATCCAGCGGCAAGGCGCCGACGGTCAGCCAGCGGCGAACAGCTGCCGCGCTGGCGCGCCATCGGCGATAATGCGCCGATGTATGTAATCGCGATCGGCTGGCTTTATGTGACGCTGCTGATGGCGCTGTCCGAGCGCAGCGTCATCGCCGGCATCCTGACTTTCGTCTTCTACGGTCTGGCGCCGGTCGCCCTGCTCGTCTTCATCACCGGCGGCCCGACGCGCCGGCGTCGGTTACGCCGCGTCGCCGAGGAGCATGCCCATGAAGAAAATCGAGGCGACGCCGAGCGCGATCAGTGATACCTGCTGCACCGTCGCACGCAGTTCGGCACGCCGGTGCAGGCCGGGAATGAGGTCGGCGACGGCAACGTAGATCATGCTCGCCGCCGCCAGCGCCAGCAGCATCGGCGTCCATTCCTGCAAGCTGCTGAGCATGAAATACGCGAGCAGCGCGCCGACGAAGGTCGCCAGACTCGACAACAGGTTGAAGACGAGCGCGCGCGCGCGGCTGAAGCCGGAATTGATCAGCACGATGAAATCGCCGAGTTCCTGCGGAATCTCATGGGCGATGATCGCCAGCCCGGTGACGATGCCAAGCTCGGTGCTTTCCATGAAAGCCGCGGCGATGAGCACGCCATCGACGAAGTTGTGGAACGAGTCGCCGACCAGGATCATCAGCCCGGAGCGGCCGTGATCGTGGTCGTGCTGCCCGGCCTCCGGCGAGTGCGTCTCGCAGTGCTCATGGTGGCAATGCCGCCACAGCACCAGCTTCTCAAGGACAAAAAACAGCAGGATGCCGACCAGCACGGTTCCCGTCGTTCGCGCCGGGTCGCCGTGCTCGAGCGCATGCGGCAGGAGCTCGAGAAAGGCCGCGCCGAGCAGTGCGCCGATGGCGTAGGAGACGAGCAGCGTAACCGCTGAGGGCGACAGCTGGCGGGCAACGAGCGCGGCACCGAGGACGCTGAGAAGGCCGCCGCCAAAGCTCATCAGCAGGATCCAGGCGAGCGTGGACATGGGCGAGAGCCGGGGAAAACAGCCAATTATACGGGCATCCTTTACAATGCTGCCTTTCCGTTCCCGGCCCCCCTGCCATGATCCGCACCCGTTTTGCCCCCAGTCCCACCGGCTACCTGCACATCGGTGGCGCCCGCACTGCGCTGTTTTCCTGGGCTTATGCCCGCCATCATCACGGCAAGTTCATCCTGCGCGTCGAAGATACCGACGTTGCGCGTTCGACGCCGGAAGCCGTGCAGGCGATTCTCGACGGCATGCGCTGGCTGGGTCTCGACTGGGACGAGGGTCCGTTCTACCAGATGCAGCGGATGGATCGCTACAAGGAAGTCATCCAGCAGATGCTCGACACCGGCAACGCCTACTACTGTTACACGACGCCGGACGAACTCGACAAGATGCGCGAAAAGCAGCGCGCGCTCGGACTGAAACCGCGTTACGACGGCCACTGGCGGCCGGAAGCCGGCAAGACGCTGCCGACGCCGCCGGCCGACGTCAAGCCGGTGGTGCGTTTCCGCAACCCGACCGGCGGCGTCGTCGCCTGGGATGACCAGGTCAAGGGCAGCATCGAGATCGCCAACGCCGAACTCGACGACCTGATCATCGCCCGCGCCGACGGCACGCCGACCTACAACTTCTGTGTCGTCGTCGACGACTGGGACATGGGCATCACGCAGGTGATCCGCGGTGACGACCACGTGAACAACACGCCGCGTCAGATCAATATCCTCAAGGCGCTCGGCGCGACACCGCCGCAATACGCGCATCTGTCGATGATCCTCGGCGACGACGGGCAGAAGCTGTCGAAGCGCCACGGCGCGGTCAGCGTCATGCAGTACGACGAGGATGGCTACCTGCCCGAAGCCGTGCTCAACTACCTCGCCCGCCTCGGCTGGTCGCACGGCGACGAGGAAGTTTTCTCGATGGCGCAGTTCTGCGAGTGGTTCGAGCTCGACCACATCACGCCGTCGGCGGCGCAGTTCAACACCGAAAAGCTCAACTGGCTGAACGCGCACTACCTGCGCCAGACCGACCCCGAGCGCCTCGAAGCGCTGGTCCGGCCGCGCCTCGAAGCGCGCGGCGTGACCATCGGCGCCGAACCGGCGTTTGGCGCGATCATCGCGCTGTACAAGGAACGCGTGGCGACGCTCAACGAGCTGGCCGACGCCGCCGAGGTGTTCTATCTGAAGGAACTGCACCCGGCCGCCGAACTGCTGGCGCAGCATCTCACCGCCGAAACGCTGCCGGTGCTCGCCGACTTTCTCGCCGGCGCACGCGAGGTTGCATGGGAAGCGCCGGCGATCGGTGCGCTGATCAAGGCGACGGTCGCCAAGCACGGGCTGAAGATGCCCAAGCTGGCAATGCCGCTGCGCGTGCTGCTCACCGGGCAGACGCAGACGCCGTCGGTCGACGCGGTCGTCGCGCTGTTCCCGCGCGCGACGGTGATCGCCCGCCTGGAAAAGGCGCTCGCCTGATGCGGCTCGCCCGCCCGACGGGGCGGGCAGCCAGCAGTACGCCAAGGATCAATTTTCAGGGCATTCGCGCTTTACAGCGGCAGACGCCCTCCCTACAATGCGCCCTTCTTCGGACGGGGGTATAGCTCAGCTGGGAGAGCGCTTGCATGGCATGCAAGAGGTCAGCGGTTCGATCCCGCTTACCTCCACCAGCCGGAAGAAGATTCAAAACATCCAGGTCCCCATCGTCTAGAGGCCTAGGACACCGCCCTTTCACGGCGATAACCGGGGTTCGAATCCCCGTGGGGACGCCAGCACTTTCGGCTCATGCCGAGTCTGGCCAGCAGCACGCAGTTCTTGCGATCCGGCCCTCCCGGATCGGCCACGCGGAGTGGTAGTTCAGTTGGTTAGAATACCGGCCTGTCACGCCGGGGGTCGCGGGTTCGAGTCCCGTCCACTCCGCCAATCCATCCAGCAGGCTGATGGCGCAGTCGCTGCCAGCGCCTGCGCGCCGGTCGCCAGCAAATCTTCCCTGCCGGGAACACCCGCACCGCTTGACCGCAGGCAAAACCCCAACGGGATCACGGACTTGGGATATACTCCCAAGATTGTTTCGGCCCTCCGGAAACGCCGCGTCAACGTCTGCCGATACCGGCAGCGTGCAACTCGCGTGCGCACTGGATAGACAGGATTGTTGATGACGTCTCGACTCGTGCTCGCTCTGGCTCTCGCCTGCGTCTTCCTTGACGCCACGGCGCAAGCCCAGACCAACAGCCCGGTCGACGGAGACGCATCTCCCCCCCCCACCAGTTCACTGCCCGGTCTGCGCGCACCCGAAGGGGGGATCAGCGGCGCCCCCGGCCCACGTCTCGATGTCGGCGACGCCCTTCCCGTCTTCGAACTACCGCCCGTTGCGCTCGCAGCCAGTCCGATCGACCTCACCGCCGAACACGAAGACCTTTTCGTCCGCCTGCGCAGCGGTTTCTCGATACCGGACATCAACAACGATCTGGTGCTCTACCACCAGCAGTGGTATCTGAACCGCCCCGACTATCTGCGACGCATGGTCGAACGTAGCCGGCGCTACCTGCATCATGTAGTCGAGGAACTCGAACAGCGCGGCATGCCGACCGAGCTGGCGCTGCTGCCGATGGTCGAAAGCGCCTACAACCCGATGGCCTACTCGCGCGCCAAAGCCGCCGGTCTCTGGCAGTTCATCCCCTCGACCGGCAAGAATTTCAAGCTCAAGCAGGACTGGTGGGTTGATCAGCGGCGCGACGTCATCGCCTCGACCAGCGCCGCACTCGACTACCTGCAGGCGATCTACGAAATGCACGGCGACTGGCAACTGGCGCTGGCCTCGTACAACTGGGGCGAAGGTGCCGTTGGTCGCGCCATCGCCAAGAACCGCGCCAAAGGCCTGCCGACCGACTACCTCAGCCTGACCATGCCGCCGGAAACGCGCCATTACGTGCCCAAGCTGCAGGCATTGAAGAACATTTTCGGCAACCCGGAACTGATCGCGCGGCTGGGCCTGTCGCCCGTACCGAATCAGCCCTACTTCACGACGGTTGCCTGGCCGGCAAACATCGACATCGAAGTCGCCGCCAAACTCGCCGAGATGCCGGTTGATGACTTCGTCGCGCTCAACCCGGCACACAACCGCCCGGTGATCGCCGCCGACACGCCGCTGGTGCTGCCGGCCGAGAAGGTCGCCACCTTCATGCACAATCTCGATCAACGGCAGAACAGCGAAAAGCCGCTCTCCTTCTGGCAGACCTACACGCTGCGTCCCGGCGAAAAGCTGGAAAACCTGGCGCCGCGTTTCGGCATGTCGCTGGCCAACCTGAAAGAGGTCAACGGCATCCGCGGCCGGCTCAAGCTGTCGCCGGGATTCACCGTTCTGGTCGCCGCACCCGACGGTGCCGGCACACTCGAAACCACCGCGCTGGCGGAGCAACCGCGACTGCCCGAAGCCGACCCGACGCCGCCGGCCAAGGCGCGGACCTACGTCGTGCGCAAGGGCGATACGCTGGCCGGCATCGCCCGCCAGAACGGTCTGAGCCTTGCCGCGCTGAAGAAACTCAATCGCAAGCTCGGCGAGCGCCCGGCACCGGGAACAAAACTCGCACTCGGCGCCCCTGAACCCGCTCGACCCGGCGTCGGGAATGCGGCACGCAGGGTCGCCACGGCAAGCGCTGCCAAACCCGGCGTCAGCCGCATCGCCGCCAGCGAACGCTCGCGGACGACGCTGCCCGCGCGCGCCAGCGCGACACCGGCGCGCGCCGACGGCAAAGCGACCAAGCTCGCCGCGCAGAAAAAAGCGCCGAAGCTGACGCGTTACACGATCCAGCGCGGCGACACGCTGGCGTCGATCGCCCGCCGCTTCAAGGTCGACGCCGACGACGTGCTGCGCTGGAACAAGGTTTCGGCGAAGTCCCTGCAGCCCGGCCACACGCTGACCATCGAACTGGCCAGCAGCAACTGAACGGCAAGCCTCGCCGGCACTGGCGGCCACGTGCCGGCCATGCCGCCCCGCAATCGGTCTAGACGTAACGCAGGCAATGCACGACGTGCGTTGCCGACAGCCTGACCGCCGGCGGATAGCCCGCTCGGCAATCCTCACCCGCCAAAGGGCAACGCGGATGGAAGTGGCAACCGGCAGGCGGTTTCGCCGGCGAAGGCATTTCGCCCGCGAGTCGCGGTGCGCCCGCTGCTGCCTGGGCACTGCCCGGCCCAGCGGCCTGAGCGTCGAGGCGCGGATTGGGCACCGCTGCCAGCAGCGCCTGCGTGTAGGGATGACGCGCCGCGCCGAGCACTTCCTCGACCGTGCCGCGCTCGACGATGCGGCCGAGGTACATCACCGCCACCTCGTGCGCCAGATGCTCGACAACAGCGAAGTTGTGCGTGATGAACAGATAGGCGAGGCCCAGTTCGGCCTGCAGGCTGCCGAGCAGGTTGAGTATCTGCGCCTGCACCGAGACGTCGAGCGCCGAGGTCGGTTCGTCGCAGACGATCAGCTCGGGCTGCACGGCGAGCGCTCGCGCGATGGCGATGCGCTGGCGCTGGCCGCCGGAAAACTCGTGCGGATAGCGCGTTGCCGCCGCCGGGTCGAGGCCGACCTGACGCAGCAGCGCGCCGATCGCCGCCGCACGATTATTGCCCACCTCGCCACCCTGCCCGTCCGCTGCAGCGACGCCGAGCGCCTGCATGCCTTCGCCGATGATCTCGCCGACCGACAGGCGCGGATTGAGCGAAGCGAAGGGATCCTGAAAAACCATCTGCATGCGCCGGCGCAAGGGCCGCAACGCATTGCGCGACAGCCCGACGAGTTCCTGTCCGTCGAGACGCACGCTGCCGCCAGTCGGTGCGATCAGCTGCAGGATAGCCTTGCCGACCGTCGTCTTGCCGCACCCGGACTCGCCGACCAGCGCCAGCGTGCGCCCGCGCGTCAGTGTCAGCGACACCCCGTCGACGGCGCGCACGGCACCGACCTGACGGCGCAACAAGCCCTGGCGGATCGGAAAATGCACGGCGAGATCGCTGACCGCGAGCAAGGGCTCGGTAACAGGAGCATCTGGCGCGGAAAGCTCCGTTGCTTGCGGAGCGGCAAGAGCTGCCTGTGGCGTAGCAGCGGCAGCAGCCGCGTCGCCGGCCGCGGCAAGCGCTCCCTGGGCGACGAACTCGCTGACCTCCACCGCCGCCGACGCTGAACTACCGGCCGTCACTTCGAGCAGGTGGCAGCGCACGCGATGCCCCGGCGCGACTTCGCGCCACTGCGGCGAATCGACGCGGCAGCGATCGAAGGCAAAGGCGCAGCGCGGCGCAAAGCGGCAGCCGGCGGGCATCGCCGCCAGCGACGGCACCTGGCCGGGAATCGTCTCCAGCACGCGCCCGCGCCGGGCGCTGTCGGGCAGCGCGGCGAACAGTTTCTGCGTGTAGGGATGGCGCGGCGCGGCGAAGAAGGTCGCGCGCGGCGCCTCCTCGACGATCTCGCCGGCGTACATGACACCGATGCGCTGCGCCATGCGCGCGACGACGCCGAGATCGTGCGTGATCAGCAGGATGCCCATGCCGCGCTCGGCCTGCAGACGCGCCAGCAGATCGAGAATCTGCGCCTGGATGGTGACGTCGAGCGCCGTCGTCGGCTCGTCGGCAATCAGCAGGCGCGGTTCGCCGGCCAGCGCCGCAGCGATCATCACGCGCTGCTTCATGCCGCCCGACATCTGGAACGGATACTCGTCGAGCCGGCGCGCCGGATCGGCGATGCCGGCAGCGGCCAGCAGCGCCGTCGCGCGCTCGCGTGCTTCAGCGCTACCGCCGCGCAGATCGGGCAAGGCTTCGGTGATCTGCCGGCCGACGGTGAGCACCGGATTGAGCGAGGTCGCCGGCTCCTGGAAGATCATCGCCATGCCGCGGCCACGCACGCTGCGCATTTCGGCCTCGGGCAGGCGCAGCAGATCGATGCCGGCAGCGGCGTTACCAGCGGCCGACACCGCCGCCTCCGGCATCCCGCCAAGCGCCGCGCCACTGGTTAGCGCGCCAGTCGCCAGACGCACCTCGCCACCGAGGATGCGCCCGGCCGGCGGCAGCAGGCGCATCAGCGACAGCGCGGCGACCGACTTGCCGCAGCCCGATTCGCCGAGCAGCGCGAAGGTTTCGCCGGCCGCGAGGTCAAGGTCGATGCCGGCGACGGCGGTCAGCGTCGTCCGGCCGGAAACAAAGCCGGTGCGCAGGCCGCGCACGCTGAGCAGCGGCGACCCGGCGACGACGCTGCCGGCTGCCGCCGGAGTGGCAGCGCGGGCAACGCCGTCGGCACCCTCGCCGGCCCGCGCCGCGCCCGGCCTCTGCGGCGCGTGCTGCATGTCTTGTTCCGCGCTCATGAAGACCCCGCCAGTCTGGCGTCGAAGGCATCGCGCACCGCGTCGGCGAGCAGGTTGGCGGCGAGCACCAGCGCGAACATGAAAGTGAAGGCGGCGGCCAGCGACCACCACACCATCGGCTCGCGCGCCAGTTCGAGACGCGCGTTGTTGATCATCGTGCCGAAGCTGATCATCGTCGGATCGACACCGATGCCGACGTAGGACAGCACCGCCTCGGCGAGCACCAGGCTGGAAAAATCCATCACCAGCGCAATGACGACGATGTGCATGACGTTGGGCAGGATGTGGCGGGCGATGATGCGCAGGTCGGCCACGCCGAAGGACTGCGCCGCCTGCACGAACTCGAGCTCGCGCAGTTTCAGCGTCTCACCGCGCAGCACGCGGCACAGGCCGGTCCAGCTGGTCATGCCGAGGATGAAGCACAAGGCCAGCAGCCGCATGTCGGCGCGCTCGGCGGCGGTCGAAAACCACTGCGGGTGGGTGTCGATCAGCACCTGCATCATCAGCACGGCGGCGGCGATCAGCAGCACGCCGGGAATCGAGTTGAGCGTGGTGTACAGGTACTGGATCAGGTCGTCGACCCAGCCTCGGAAATAACCGGCGGCAAGGCCGAAGAAGATCGCCAGCGGCAAGGTGGTGAGCGTCGTCACCAGCCCGATCACCAGCGCCGTGCGCACGCTTTTCAGCACTTGGTAAAAAACGTCCTGGCCGACCTTGTCGGTGCCGAAGACGTGATAGTCGGCGCACAGTGCGAGCAGCGGCGCGGCGACGATGAACACCGCCGCCAGCGTCAGCAGCACCGCTTTCCAGGCAAAGACCGTCTCGCCGCGCCAGAGGCGGCGGCTCGCCTCGGCCAGCGGCACCGCTTCCCTGCGCGCCAGCAACGAGGTCGCGGCGAGCAGCAGCAGCGCCCACAGTGCGAGCGCCGCCGCCAGCGCACTGCCCGCGCGGCGGGTGATGTCGATGTCGCGATCGGCTTCGCTCAGGCGTGGCCGGGCTGTTGCCGTTTGCGTGCCGTCGTCAGCAGCCGGGCCGGCGCTGGCTGACGACGCATCGCTGGTACCGTCCGCGTCGCCGAGATGCGCGCCGCCGTAGCGCAGGCGCGGAAAATCGCGCACCTGGCGGACGCTGCCGTCGGCGGCGCGCTCCTCGCGCGTCTCCTTGGCGAAGGCGCGCGTCGCCAGCGGCGCCGAGTAGGTCTTCTCGTTGCGCGTGCGCAGCGGTTCGGCAATGCTGTCGAGCAAGGACAGCGTTTCCACCGCATAGGCTGCCGGCGCCGCTGGCGCATCCGGCGCGGCGGGCAGCAGCGGCCGGTAGTGCAGCGAATCGAGCAGGCCGACGACGACAAAGACCAGCACCAGCGTCGCCGACGCCATCCCCGGCCGGCTGCGGCCGACGCGCCGCCACGCCGCCGCCAGCTGCGGTTGTCGCGTCGACGCGATGCCGAGCAACAGCGCGGCAATCGCCATCAGCCAGACGAGTACGTCCGACCACAGCAGTACCGGGAGGAAAGGCAGCGCGCTCATCGGTCGAAGCGGATGCGCGGGTCGACCAGCGCGTAGGAAAGGTCGGTGAGCAAGAGGCCGACGATGTACAGCACCGAGCCGATGAACACCATCGCGCGCACGACGGCGAAGTCCTGCGCGTTGATCGCGTCGATGGTGTAGCTGCCGAGTCCGGGAACACCGAAGAACGATTCGGTCAGCAGCGAACCCATGAACAGCAGCGGAATCACCGCGACGACGCCGGTCAGGATCGGGATCAGCGCATTGCGCAGCACGTGGCGGAACAGGATCACCGTTTCCGCCAGCCCCTTGGCGCGCGCCGTGCGCACGTAGTCCTTGCCGATCTCCTCGAGGAAGATCGTGCGGTACCAGCGCGTCGACGAGCCGATGCCGGAAACAACGCCGATGAGCACCGGCAGGATCAGGAACTTCCACGCGTCGAGTCCGCCGGCGTAGCCCGAGATCGGCACCAGCTTCCACAGTTTGCTGATCAGGAACTGGCCGCCGATGATGTAGAACAACCCTGACACCGACATCAACGCCACGCACAGCACGACGCCCCAGAAGTCGAGCGCGGTGGCGCGGAAGAAGGCAAGCAGCAGCGCCAGACTGATCGTCACCAGCAGGCCGAGGACAAAGGTCGGCAAGGCGATCGCCAGCGACGGCCCCATGCGCGAGCTGATTTCACGCGCGATGTCGCGGCCGTCCTCGGCACGGCCGAAATCGCCGACGAACATGCGCGCCGACTGCGCGAAGAAGATCGTGTCGCTGACGACCGCGGCGCCGCTGGCCTCGGCATTGAGAAACAGCGGCTTGTCGTAGCCGCGCTCGGCCTTCCACGCGGCGATCGCCTCGGGCGTCACGCGCTTGACGCCCAACTGCATGCGCGCCATGTCGTCGGGCGTGTTGACGATGAAGAACAGCGCGAAGGTGATCAGGTTCACCCCGATCAGGATCGGGATGGCGTAGAGCAGGCGGCGCAGGATGTAGGCGAGCATCGGCCTCAGCCAGCACTCGCGTGCCGGACTGCGAAAGCCATGCCGGCTGGCGCGTCGCGGTCAGTCATCGTTGTATGCAAATCCTCGCCTGCAGGCGGCCAATGATCCAGGGCTGAACGGTCGCAGGGAGCAATCCTGCGGCGCATCGCGAAAGGCGGGATTCTCCCTGCCCGGCCGCAGCAGCGCAAGGCTGGCGGCAAGCGCGCGCGGCGGCGGTGGTGATTGCGGCGACGCCAGGCCGCCGGTGAACGCCGCCTGCGCATTCGGCGGCAGCGCACATAGCACTCCGCAGCAATATCAATATAAACAATCGGTCGTTTTCCGCCGTGCAGGTGCTGACTAGAGTGTGCATCCAGACAGCACGCCCGGCCATCCCTCGAGGAGCCCGCAGATGAACGAGAACTCAGCCCAGATCATCGATTTTCTCGCCGCGCGCAACGAACGCCGCCGCCAGCAGCGTCGCGCCGAGCTGGCGCGGGCACGCGATGCCGGCAGCTTCCTGTTGCCGTATTTCCCCGTTTTCGGCCTGTTCCGCCCGCTCGTGCTCGGCGCCGGCGTCTATCGCCCCGCCGCGCAATACGCCTGCAACCCCGCATTCCAGCCGTACCGGAGGCTGGGTTAGCGTGCTCGACGAAGGCTCTTTCCGGCAGGATGCGCTCGACTCGGAGCGTGACTCTTCTGCCCGAGTGACCGGCCGCGCCACGAAAAAAGTCCGCGAATCGCACACCGCGCTGCCGGCAGAAGAAGGCGACGAACTGCCGCAACTCGTTGGCCGCAATCTGAAGAAGCTGCGCAAGCACCGCCGTTTCTCGCTCGACCGGCTGGCACAGCGCTCGGGTGTCTCACGCGCCATGCTCGGGCAGATCGAACTCGGACGCAGCGTGCCGACGATCCGTCTGCTCTGGCGCATCGCCCAGGCTTTCGAGGTACCGGTATCGGCTTTCCTCGACGACGGCGAGAACGAGTCGGCGGTCGTGCTGACCCGGCAGGAAGCGCGCATCCTCGCCTCGCACGATGGCAAGGTCACCTCGCGCGCGTTGTTTCCCTTCCACGGTAGCCGGCAGGTCGAGTTCTACGAAATGCGTTTTGCGCCGGGAATTCTCGAAAGCTCCGATCCGCACCCACCGGCAACGACGGAAAACCTGGTCGTTGCCAGTGGCGTTCTGGAACTGCAGGTGGCCGGCACCGACTACCGGCTAGCGACCGGCGATGCCATCCACTTCGAAGCAGACGTCGCCCATTCCTACCGGAATACGGGCGACGTCGAAACGCTGGCCTACGTGGTGATCAGCTACCCGGACGAGGCCGAATACCGCTGACCGGCAGGGGAAGGAAGCGCCAGACAAGTGTCCTTCCCGCCCGGATGCCTGCTCAGTGCATGCACATCATCATCGGCATGCCGCCGGCCGTCATCATCATCGGCGTGCCGCACATCATCATCCGCTTCATCATGTCGCAGCACATGGACATCATCGCCATCGGCATTGCGGCAGTCGGCATCATCATGAGCATCATGCCCTTCGGCGTCATTTCCATGGTCATCGCCGGCATCATCGGCATGCCACACATCATCATCATCGGCATGCCATTGCAGGTCATCATCATCGGCATACCGTTGTCCATCATGGCCTGCATCATCATGCAGCAGTCCTTCATCATGTCCATGGTCATGCCTTCGGCCGGCATCATCATGCACATCATTCCCTTTTCGTTCATTTCGCAAGTCATGTGACACATCATGGCTGGCGTCATCCCCATCATCGGCATGGGCATCGACATCGGCATTTGCGGCATGGGCATCGGCATTTGCATCGCGGTCGGCATTCGCATCGTGGCTTTCATGATTTTCTCCTGAGTCGTCGTGGAAGAGGTGCTGCTTTCTTGCTTCTCACTATAGCCCGCCTGCGCCCGAAACAAATACCTAAATACTTGTTTTTATTAATATTTATTCCGCTATAGCGGAAATCGCGTCAGGATATTGGACGAGTGCAGAAATCTTCATAAGCAACAAGCAAATACATCCTTAGCCGGGGACGCCGGCGCCATTAAGCTCGCTGCGAACTTCCAGGGCCGACATGGACGCGCGCATCGATACCCAACAGCTGGCCAGCGACAACTACGCCGGCATCTGCCCGGAGGCTTTCGACAGCCTGCTGCTGGCGAACGAAGGACACGCCGTCGCCTACGGTCAGGACGCGTGGAGCCAGCAGGCAAAACAGGCGCTGCGCGACATCTTCGAGACCGACTGCGAAGTGCATTTCGTCTTCAACGGCACGGCGGCGAATTCGCTGGCGCTGTCGGCGATCTGCCAGTCGTATCACAGCGTGATCTGCCACGAGCTGGCACACATCGAAACCGACGAGTGCGGTGGCCCCGAATTCTTTTCCAACGGCTCCAAGCTGCTACTGGGCGAAGGCGCCGACGGCAAGCTGACGCCGGCCTCGGTCGAAGCCATCTTCGGCCGGCGCAGCGACATCCACTATCCGAAGCCGCAGGCGGTGAGCATCACGCAAGCGACCGAGGTCGGCACCGTCTATACGCCCGACGAACTGGCCGCGCTCGGCGCCTGCGCGCGCCGCCTCGATCTGCACCTGCACATGGACGGCGCCCGCTTTGCCAACGCCGTCGCCGCGCTCGGCGTCCGCCCGCGCGAGATCAGCTGGCAGGCCGGTATCGACGTGCTCTGCTTCGGCGGTACCAAGAACGGACTGGCCATCGGCGAAGCGGTCGTATTCTTCAATCGCGAACTGGCGCGCGACTTTGCCTATCGCTGCAAACAGGCCGGTCAGCTGGCCTCAAAGATGCGCTTTGTCAGCGCGCCCTGGCTGGGTCTGCTCGCCAACGGCACCTGGCTGCGCAACGCCAGGCACGCCAACGCGCTCGCGCGGCAGCTCGTCGAGGGCCTGGAAGACCTGCCCGGCGTGCAGCAGCTCTTTCCGGTCGAAGCCAATTCCGTCTTCATCACCCTGCCGGAAAGCGTGATCGCCGCGCTACGCCAGCAGGGCTGGCGCTTCTACACCTTCATCGGCGCTGGCGGCGTCCGCCTGATGACTTCCTGGAGCACCAGCGAAAGCGCCGTGCACGCCTTCATCAGCGCCCTGCGCCGGGCCCTTGCCGAAACGGCGCAAGGGCAGCCACCCGGCGAGCGCACGCAGCCGCCCCGCGGACTGCTCGTCCGCCTTGCGCGAAGCGCGCGCTGAGTCGGCAGCGCTTTTGCATATCGAAGTGCATTTTTCGTATTTCGCGCGCGATTTCGCGACTGCTACTTTGTCGCTCATCGACACACCCGCCGTCGCCCCAAGCCGCACCTCCCAACACCCCAACACCCCAACACCCCAACACCCCAACACCCCAACACCCTCGCAAGGAGTCCCGTCGTGAGCAATCTGAAAGCCAACTACCGTTACGAAACGCTGCAGGTCCATGCCGGCCAGACGCCCGCCCCCGGCACCAACTCGCGCGCCGTGCCGATCTACCAGACCACTTCCTACACCTTCAACAACGCCGAACACGGCGCCAACCTGTTCGCGCTGAAGGAATTCGGCAACATCTACACGCGCATCATGAATCCGACCACCGATGTCTTCGAGCAGCGCATTGCCGCGCTCGAAGGTGGTGTCGCCGCGGTCGCCACGGCCTCGGGCCAAGCGGCGCAGTTCCTCGCCATCACGACGATCGCGCAGGCCGGCGACAACATCGTATCGACCAGCTACGTCTATGGCGGTACTTACAACCAGTTCAAGGTGACGCTGCCGCGCCTTGGCATCCACGTGAAGTTCGTCGAGGGCGACAACCCCGAGGACTACAAGGCGGCGATCGACGAGAACACCAAGGCGATCTACGTCGAAACGATCGGCAACCCGCGCTTCAACGTCCCCGATTTCGAAGCACTGGCGAAGATCGCGCACGATGCCGGCATCCCGCTGATCGTCGACAACACCTTCGGCGCCGGTGGCTACATCGCGCGTCCGATCGACTTTGGTGCCGACATCGTCGTCGAATCGGCGACCAAGTGGATCGGTGGTCACGGCACTTCGATCGGCGGCGTCATCGTCGACTCGGGCAAGTTCGATTGGGGCAACGGCAAGTTCCCGCTGTTCACCGAGCCGTCCCCCGCCTACCACGGGCTGAAGTTCTGGGAAGTCTTCGGCTCCGGCGGCCCCTTCGGCAACATCGCTTTCGCCATTCGCGTGCGCGTCGAAGGTCTGCGCGACGTCGGTCCGGCTCTCTCGCCGTTCAATGCTTTCCAGTTGATCCAGGGCGTCGAAACCCTGTCGTTGCGTGCGCAACGCCACGTCGACAACGCGCTCGAACTGGCGCAGTGGCTGAAGGCGCATCCGCAGGTGGCGTGGGTCGAATACAACGGCCTCGAGGACAGCCCCTACCACGAACTGGCGAAGAAGTACCTGCGCAACGGCTTCGGCGGCGTGCTCAACTTCGGCATCAAGGGCGGCGCCGCGGCGGCGCGCAAGTTCATCGACAACGTCGAACTCGCCAGCCATCTGGCCAACGTCGGCGACGCCAAGACGCTGGTCATCAACCCGGCCTCGACCACGCACCAGCAGCTCTCCGATGCCGAGCAGCTCTCCGCCGGCGTTCGTCCCGACCTGATCCGCGTTTCGGTCGGCATCGAGCACATCGAAGACATCAAGGCCGACTTCGACCACGCACTGCGCCGTTCGGCACTTGAGGCCGCTGCGTGACCGCAGTCGCTTCCGAAGGCAGTCTGCGACGGCTGGCGCTGAGCCAGCCGTTCGCGCTCGAGTCCGGCGAGAGCATTCCCGGACTGGAAATCGCCTACCGCAGCTGGGGACGCCTGTCGCCGCAAGGCGACAACGCGATCGTCGTCTGCCATGCGCTGACCGGCAACGCCGACGCCGATTGCTGGTGGTCGCCGCTGTTCGGCGCCGGCCGTGCACTCGATCCGGAAAAGCACTTCATCGTCTGCAGCAACACGCTCGGCGGCTGCTACGGCACCACCGGGCCGACCAGCATCGCGCCCGACGGCCGCCCCTGGGGCAAGCGCTTCCCGCGCATCAGCATCCGCGATCAGGTGCGCGCGCAGATCGCGCTCGCCGACGCGCTCGGCATCGCCCATATCCGCTGCGTCATCGGCGGTTCGATGGGCGGACTGCAGGCGCTCGAATGGGCCCTGCTCGACCCCGAACGCACCGGCGCCGTCGTCAGCATTGCCGCCGCGGCGAAGCATTCGCCCTGGTGCATCGTCTGGAGCGAGGCGCAACGGCTGGCGCTGCGCGCCGATCCGCGCTTTCGCGACGGCGACTATGCACCCGATGAGCCGCCGCGCGACGGCCTCGCCGCCGCACGCGCCATTGCCATGGTCAGCTACCGCAGCGCGCAGTCGCTCGACGAGCGTTTCGGCCGCTGTTCCGGTGGCGAGGTGTTTGGCGATCGCTCGCGCTCGCCCGACGACTTTGCCGCGCAGTGCTGGCTGCGCCACCACGCGCACGGTCTGGTCGAGCGTTTCGACGCCAACACCTATCTGCGACTGATCGACGCCATGGATACGCACGACGTCGCGCTCGGCCGCGGCGACCACGCCAGCGTACTCAGCCAGATCAGACAGCCAGCGCTGATCGGTTCGATCAGCAGCGACGCGCTCTATGTACCGGCGGATCAGCGCTTTTTGGCGGCGCAGCTGCCGCACGCAGAACTGCTCGAAATCGACTCGGCGCACGGTCACGACGGTTTTCTGATCGATGCCGAAAACTTCGAGCCGGCAATCCGCCGCTTCATCGAGCAACTGCCGGCGCGGCAGGCAACGCCGGCCGCTCACGATTGCGCAGCCAACGACGAGCCACAGCTCAGCGGACTCGCTTCCCTGCTGCAGTTCAGCTGCTGAGGCCCGCCACCCGCCTCTTTTCCTGCTCTCTGCCTGCTCTCTGCTGCCTGCCGCTCGCCATCACTGCGGCCACCGCGCCCGGCCCGTCGAAGCGCATTTCGCAAACGCATTTCGCACATTTCGCACCGCACCCACCGCTCACCCCTTCCCTGCTTGCCACCCCATGCCCAAACCGCACCCTGATTCCGGTCCCGCCGTGCTCGGCCTGATCGGCAATACGCCGCTGATCGAAGTCACCCGTTTCGACACCGGCCCCTGTCGCCTCTTTCTCAAACTCGAATCGCAGAATCCCGGCGGCTCGATCAAAGACCGCGTCGGTCTGTGGATGATCGAAGCTGCCGAGCGCGACGGTCGCCTGCAACCGGGCGGCACCATCGTCGAAGCCACCGCCGGCAATACCGGCCTCGGCTTGGCGCTGGTCGCCCGCGCCAAGGGCTATCGCATCGTCCTCGTCGTCCCCGACAAGATGTCGACCGAGAAAATCCTGCACCTGAAGGCGCTCGGCGCCGACGTGCGCATCACCCGTTCCGACGTCGGCAAGGGCCATCCCGAGTATTACCAGGACTACGCGGCGCGGATCGCTGCCGACATCCCCGGCGCCTTCTTTGCCGACCAGTTCAACAACCCGGCCAATCCGGCGGCGCACCGCCAGTCGACCGGGCCGGAAATCTGGGCACAGACCGGCCACGCCGTCGACGCCATCGTCTGCGGCGTCGGCTCGTCGGGAACGCTCACCGGTCTGACGCAGTTCTTCCGTGAAGCCAGTCCATCGACCGAATTCGTCCTCGCCGATCCGGTCGGTTCGATCCTCTGCGATTACGTGCGCAGCGGCAGCTTCGGCGAAGCCGGCTCGTGGGTGGTCGAAGGCATCGGCGAAGACTTCGTGCCGCCGATCGCCGACCTGTCGGCGGTGCGTCACGCCTACTCGATTTCCGACGGCGAAAGCCTCGATGCGGCACGCGAACTGCTGCGCGCCGAAGGCATCCTCGGCGGCTCGTCGACCGGCACGCTGCTCGCCGCGGCGCTGCGTTACTGCCGCGAGCAGACGACGCCCAAGCGTGTCGTCTCTTTCGTCTGCGATACCGGCACGCGCTATCTGTCGAAGATCTACAACGACAACTGGATGATCGACCAGGGTCTGTTGCAGCGCCCGGTCTATGGCGACCTGCGCGACATCGTCGCACGCCGTTTCGAGGACGGCTCGGTGATCAGCGTCTCGCCGCACGACAACCTGCAGACGGCCTTCCAGCGCATGCGCTACGCCGAAGTCTCGCAACTGCCGGTGATCGACGACGGCCGCATCGTCGGCCTGATCGACGAATCCGACCTGCTGCTGCGCGTCGAAGCGCATGCCGCCAGCTTCCGCAGCGAAGTCGCCGCGGCGATGAGCACCACGCTTGGCACGCTGCGCCCCGACGCCGGCCTCGCCGCGCTCAACGCCGTGCTCGAACGCGGTCTGGTGGCGATCATCGCCGACGACGAGCGCTTCTACGGCCTCGTCACCCGCTTCGACTTCATCAACCATCTGCGAAAGAAACTTGCATGAGCGCCAAAGCCGCCAGCGCCCACCCATCCACTACTGCGGACGCACCGAAGCGTCAGGGCTTCGGCACGCGCGTCATCCACGCCGGACAATCGCCCGACCCGTCGACCGGCGCGATCATGCCGCCGATCTACGCCAACTCGACCTACGTGCAGGACAGCCCCGGCGTGCACAAGGGCCTCGACTACGGCCGCTCGCACAACCCGACGCGCTGGGCCTTCGAGCGCTGCATCGCCGATCTGGAAAGCGGCGCGCAGGCCTTCGCCTTCGCCTCCGGACTCGCCGCCATCGCCACCGTGCTCGAACTGCTCGACGGCGGCGCGCACATCATCGCCGGCGACGACCTCTACGGCGGCACCTACCGTCTGCTCGAACGCGTGCGCCGGCGCAGCGCCAAGCTCGATTTCAGCTTCGTCGACCTCACCGATCCGGCGGCACTCGCCGCGGCGATCCGCCCGGAAACGCGCATGGTGCTGGTCGAAACGCCGACCAATCCGCTGCTCAAGCTCGTCGATCTGCGCGAAATCGCCGCCGTCTGCCGCGCGCGCGGCCTGATCGGCGTTGTCGACAACACCTTCGCCAGCCCGTGGATCCAGCGCCCGCTCGAACTCGGCTTCGACATCGTCGTGCATTCGACGACCAAGTATCTCAATGGCCACTCCGACGTGATCGGCGGTGTCGCCATCGTCAGCGGCGACGAGCGCAGCGCCGAATGGCGCGAACGCCTGGGCTTCCTGCAGAACGCCGTCGGCTCGATCGCCGGCCCCTTCGACAGCTTCCTCGCGCTGCGCGGCGTGAAAACGCTCAACGTGCGCATGGAGCGGCACTGCCAGAACGCGCTCGAACTGGCGCGCTGGCTCGAAGCCGAGCCCAAGGTCAGCCGCGTGCGCTACCCCGGCCTCGCCTCGCACCCGCAGCACGCACTCGCGCGGCGGCAGATGCGCGGCTTCGGCGGCATGATCTCGCTCGATCTCGCCAGCGACCTTGCCGGCGCGCGGCGCTTTCTCGAACGCTGCGAGATCTTCTCGCTGGCCGAAAGCCTCGGCGGCGTCGAGAGCCTGATCGAGCATCCGGCGATCATGACGCACGCCAGCATCCCGGCCGCGCAACGCGCCGCGCACGGCATCGGCGATTCGCTGATCCGTCTGTCGGTCGGCATTGAGGATGTCGAAGACCTGAAAACCGACCTGCGCCAGGCGCTGGCGGCAGTCTAAGGCCCGGCGGCGATTTCCTTATGCTTCGCCGGGTGATAAGCGAAGACGTTTTTCTTCGTTCCGCGAATCGGGAGGCGTCGGGATACTCAGTCCGTCAAAACCACCCGACAGGAAATCCGTCATGACTCTTTCCCGACTGCTGGCCGGCATTGTCCGCACCGCTGCCGCCCTCGTCCTCAGCCTCGGCGTCAGCACCGCTTTCGCCCAGGCCGAGCCCAAGACCATCATCTTCGGCGTCGCCCCTGGGCCCTATGGCGACCTGATCAAGCAGGGCATCCAGCCCGGCCTGGAAAAGAAGGGCTACAAGGTCGTCCTCAAGGAATTCAGCGACTGGGTGCAGCCGAACATCGCGCTCGACAACGGCGCGACGGATGCAAACCTCTTCCAGCACGGCATCTATCTCGAGAAGTTCTCGGCCGACAAGGGCCTAAAGCTGTCGCCGCTGATCAAGGTGCCGACCGCCGGTCTGGGCTTCTACTCGAACAAGATCAAGTCGCTCGACGAACTGAAGAAGGGTGACGTCGTCACGCTGCCGAACGATCCGACCAATCTCGCCCGTGCCCTGCGCTTCCTCGCCAAGCTCGACCTGCTGACCTTCAAGAAGGACATTGATCCGACCAAGGCTTCCGAGAAGGACATCGAGCACAACCCACGCGGCATCGTCTTCAAGCCGCTGGAAGCGGCGCAGTTGCCGCGCACACTGGATACGGCGACGGCAGCAGTCATCAGCGGCAACTTTGCCATCGCCGCCGGCCTCGATCTCAACAAGGCGCTGAAACTCGAAGTGCTCGACGAGAGCATCAAGAACCTGATCGCCGTCAAGACCGCCGACCTGAACAAGCCTTTCGTTGCCGACATCAAGGCGGTGGTCGAGTCCGACGAGTTCCTCGCGGTGATCAACGATCCGAAACGCCAGTTCTATTCCTTCCAGCGCCCCGAGTGGATCGTCAACCGTCTGGCGGCCAAGGCCAACAGCAAGCCCGCGAAGTAATCCCCGGCGTCGTCATCATTTCCAGCCAAGGAACGGGCGCCCGGCGCCCGTTCCGCATTTGAGCCTCCCATGATCGAACTGCAAGACATTTCCATCGCCTTCACGGCGAAGGACCGCACCGTGCGCGCGGTACGCAATGCCTCGCTGTCCATCGCCAGCGGACAGATCTTCGGCATCGTCGGCACCAGCGGCGCAGGTAAGAGCACGCTGCTGCGCGCCATCAACCTGCTGGAACCGCCGGACAGCGGCCTCGTGCTGCTCGACGGCCGCGACATCACCGGGCTGAAAGGCGCTGCCCTGCGCCGCGAGCGGCAGAAGATCGGCATGATCTTCCAGCACTTCAACCTGATGCTGACGCGCACGGTTTACGACAACGTCGCCTTCACCCTGCACATCGCCGGCAAGAGCCGGCAGGAAATCAGCGAGCGCGTTCCCGAACTGCTCGGCCTCGTCGGCCTCTCCGACAAGGCCGACGCCTATCCGGCGCAGCTCTCCGGCGGCCAGAAGCAGCGCGTCGGCATCGCCCGCGCCATCGCCAACCACCCGCAAGTGCTGCTCTGCGACGAACCGACCTCGGCGCTCGACCTCGAAACCTCGGCGGCGATCCTCGAACTGCTCAAGGAAATCAACGAGCGGCTGGGCATCACCATCGTGCTGATCTCGCACGAGATGAGCGTGATCAAGAAGATCTGTACGCGCGTGGCGGTGATGAACGCCGGCCAGATCATCGAGGAAGGCGAGGTCTATGACATCTTCGCCACGCCGCGCGAGGAATTCACGCGGCAACTGGTCGAGCACACGCTCAACCTCGATCTGCCGGCACGCCTGACCGAAGATCTGCGCGGCACGCTGCTGAAGATACTGTTCCTTGGCGAGCGGGCCGAACAGCCGCTGCTCTCGGAAGTGGCGCTGCGCTTCGGCGTCTCGATCAACATCCTGCACGGCAAGATCGAGTACATCAACAGCCGCGCGCTCGGCATCCTCGTTGCCCTGCTCGATCACGACCGCAGCGAAGACGGCGCTTCCCGCCTCGGCGAAGCGATCGAATTCATCCGCCAGAACACTGCGCACGTGGAGGTGCTGCATGCTTGAGCTTCTGCTCCCCCTGCTCGACGACCTCAAGCCGGCGTTTGGCGAAACCTTCCTGATGGTCGGCATTTCGAGCTTCTTCGCCATCGCCGGCGGCCTGCCGCTGGGCTTTCTGCTCTACATCACCGAACGGCGACTGTTCTGGGAAAACCAGGCCGCCCACGCGATCGGCAACGTGCTGGTGAACGTCATCCGCTCGCTGCCCTTCGTCATCCTGCTGGTGCTGCTCCTGCCGTTCACGCAATGGGTACTCGGCACGACCATCGGCCCGGCCGCCGCCGCCGTGCCGCTGTCGGTGGCCGCCATCGCCTTCTACGCGCGCCTCGTTGAAGGTGCGCTGTGCGAGGTCGATCCGGGAATCGTCGAAGCGGCGCAGGCCTTCGGCGCCAGCCCGCTGCGCATCGTCGGCAGCGTGCTGCTGCGCGAAGCGCTGCCCGGCCTGCTGCGTGGTCTGACGGTGACGCTGATCAGCCTGATCGGCTATTCGGCGATGGCCGGCATCGTCGGCGGTGGTGGCGTCGGCGATCTGGCGATCCGCTTCGGCTACTACCGTTACCAGACCGACGTGATGATCGTCACCGTGATTGCGCTGGTGATCCTGGTGCAGGCCGTGCAGGCGCTCGGCGACCTGGCCGCGCGGCGGGCTGACAAGAAGGGTTGAGGCACGCGCCGGAGCGAGGTCCGGCCACCCAAGCAAAAGGGGCAGCCAGTGGCTGCCCCTTTTGCTGTTGCTTGCGCTGCAGCGACGCTTATCTCACCACGCCCTTGCCCCGCGCGAGACGGTGCAGCACGCGGATCAGCGCGTCGACTTCCTCGCAGGTGTTGTAGAAGGCCAGCGACGGGCGCACCGTGGCTTCGAGACCAAAGCGGCGCAGGATCGGCTGCGCGCAGTGGTGGCCGGAGCGCACGGCGATGCCCTCTTCGTTCAGCGCACGGCCGACGTCTTCGGTGCGGTAGCCGTCGAGGACGAAGGAAGCGACGCTCGCCTTGTGGTCCGCCGTGCCGATCAGGCGCAGTCCGGGAACGGTGAGCAGGCCTTGCGTGGCGTAGGCCAGCAGATCGTGCTCGTAGCGCGCGATGGCCTCGATGCCGACGCGCTCGACGTAGTCGATCGCCGCCCCGAGGCCGACGGCGTCGGCGATGTTGCCGGTGCCCGCCTCGAACTTGTTCGGCACGCCCTGGTAAAGGGTGCGTTCGAAGGTGACGTCGGCGATCATGTTGCCGCCGCCCTGCCAGGGCGGCGTCGCTTCGAGGATGTCGCGCTTGCCGTAAACCACGCCGATGCCGGTCGGCGCAAACACCTTGTGACCGGAGAAGACGAAGAAGTCGGCGTCGATCGCCTGCACGTTGACGCGCATGTGCGATACCGACTGCGCGCCATCGACCAGCGCTTTCGCGCCGGCACGGTGCGCCAGCTCGACGATTTCCGCCACCGGCGTCACCGTGCCGAGGGCGTTCGACACCTGCGTCACCGCCACCAGCTTGGTCCGGTCGTTGAGCAGACGCTGGTATTCGCCAAGCAGCAACTGCCCCTTGTCGTCGACCGGGATGGCGCGGATTTTCGCGCCGGTTTCGGCCGCCAGCTGCTGCCAGGGAACGATGTTGGCGTGGTGTTCGAGCAGCGAAACGATGATTTCGTCGCCCTCGCCGATGTTCTGCCTGCCCCAGGTCTTGGCAACGAGATTGATCGCCTCGGTGGCGCCGCGCACGAAAATCACCTCGTCCGGCGAGGCGGCGCCGATGAAGCGCGCCACCTTGCTGCGCGCGCCTTCGTAGGCGTCGGTGGCGCGTGCCGCGAGTTCGTGCGCAGCGCGATGGATGTTGGAGTTTTCGTGCGCGTAGAACTGCGCCAGGCGGTCGATCACCGCCTGCGGCTTCTGCGTCGTCGCCGCATTGTCAAACCAGATCAATGGCTTGCCATGAACGCGCTCGGCCAGGATGGGAAAGTCGCGGCGCACGGCATTGACGTCGAACGCGGGAAAGCGCATGGCATCAGCCTTCGGCAGCGCCGCCGCGGCCGGTACCGCCGGTTCGATGAAGTAATAGCCGCTGCCGGCTCCCGGCGCCTGCGCCGCCGGCTGCGTGCGCTCACCCGCCAGCTCGTTGAGCACGCGCCGTAGCGCCACGTCACCGGGCAGTTCGAACGGATGCGCAACGACGTGGTTCTCGGCCGGACGTGATGCTGCCGTCGGCGCCGTGTGCGCCGACGGCAGCGCTGTCGCCTCGCCGAGGAAGTAGTAGGGCGAAGCCGGAACGCCGGACGGACCACTGATCGGCGAACTGAGCGGCAGTGCCGCCGCGTAGGCCTCGGGAACGCCGAACTCAGGCGCCGCCGGGCCGGATTCGACCGGCGCCTGGCCGGTGTTGGCAGCAGCCAGCGGCTGCAGCGCCGGCCCCGGTTCGCCGATCGTCAGCCCGCTGACGCCGGGAGATGGCGTCGACGATGGGGTGGCTGGCGGCGCGGCGAACGCCGGGGCAGCGAACGCGGGTGAAGCGCCGCCGCCCGGCAGCGAGCGGAAAAACTCGCCGGCCAACTGCTCGAGCACCGCCGTGTCGGGCAACCCGGCAAACTCCGGGATGCCTCCGCCGGCCGCCGGCGTCTGGCTAGCGGTAGGTGTCGGAATAGTCATGGTACTTGTCGATCTCCACGTCATCGAGAACGGCCAGCGCGTCTTCCGCATGCACCGCCAGCGAGCAGTAGAGCGAAATCAGGTAGGAAGCGATGGCGTTGCGGTCGATGCCCATGAAGCGCACCGACAGGCCCGGGCTCTGTTCGCCCGGCAGTCCCGGCTGATAGAGACCGACGACGCCCTGGCGCTTGTCGCCGACGCGAACGAGCAGGATCTTGGTCTTGCCTTCCTCGACTGGTACCTTGTCCGACGGAATCAGCGGGATGCCACGCCAGGTGATGAACTGCGAACCGAACAGCGAAACGGTCGGCGGCGGCACGCCACGACGCGTGCATTCGCGGCCGAAGGCGGCGATGGCCAGCGGGTGCGTCAGGAAGAAAGCCGGTTCCTTCCACACCTTGGTGAGCAGGTCGTCGAGGTCATCGGGCGTTGGCGCGCCGGTCAGCGTCGAAATGCGCTGGCTGTCGGCGACATTGGCCAGCAGGCCGTAGTCGCTGTTGTTGATCAGCTCGCTTTCCTGTTTTTCCTTGATCGTCTCGATCGTCAGGCGCAGCTGTTCCTTGATCTGGTCGTGCGGGCTGCTGTACAGGTCGGAAACGCGCGTATGCACGTCAAGGATGGTGGTGACGGCGTTGAGGAAGTACTCACGGGGCTTCTCGTCGTAGTCGACGAAAGTCTGCGGCAGCACCGATTCGTCGCGCTTGGCGCAGGCGACGCGCACGTCGCGCGGGTTCTTCACCTGGTTCAGCCGGTAAATGCCGGCCTCGACCGGCAGCCACTGCAGCAGATGCACCAGCCAGCGCGGCGAAATGGTCGAAAGCTGCGGGGCGGTCTTCGTCGCGTTGGCCAGCTGCCGTGCGGCGACGTCGCTGAGGGCGAGTTGTGGGGCGTGTTCTGCCATGACTTACTCCGGACAAATGCTGCGGTGGTTATAGAAAAAACGCATATGCAAATTACTCTTTGCTCTCAGCGCGGCTCAACAGGCTATAGCCATCAAAAACCCCGCGCCGCGCATGCGCGGCCGCAGCGCCTTGCGCGCTGCGTTCGCATTGCGCGAGCAGTGCCGAGAGCTGGAGGTCGAGCGCCTGCGCCAGTTTTTCGGCGGTTTGCAGCGAGGGCGCGGCGGTGCCGCGCTCGATCTCGCCGACGTACGAGCGATTGAGGTCGGCCTGTTCGGCGAGCTGCTCCTGCGACCAGCCGCGCGCCTTGCGCAACTGCCGGACCAGGCGCGGAAAACGATCGTGCACGCTGCTCATATGCCGCCGCCGTTCTCCATCATCTCGTTGCGCGCGAAGGCCTGCGTGACGACACTGCCGGCCGAGACGCTGTGCGTCAGCCAGACGTTGCCGCCGATCGACGAGCCGCGGCCGATGGTGACGCGACCGAGGATGGTCGCGCCGGCGTAGACGACAACGTCGTCCTCGACGATCGGATGCCGTGGCGCGCCTTTTTCGAGCGTGCCATCGGCGCTGACGGTGAAGCGCTTGGCACCGAGCGTCACCGCCTGGTAGAGGCGGACGCGCTCGCCGATCACCGCCGTTTCGCCGATGACGACGCCGGTGCCGTGGTCGATGAAGAAGCTCTTGCCGATGCGCGCGCCGGGATGGATGTCGATGCCGGTGGTCGAATGCGCCAGTTCGGCAACGATGCGCGCCAGCAGCGGCACGCCGAGCGTGTACAGCGTGTGCGCCAGCCGGTGGTGGATGATCGCCAGCGTTCCCGGATAACAGAGAACGATTTCGTCGACGCTGTGCGCCGCCGGGTCGCCGCGGTAAGCCGCCTCGACGTCGGTATCAAGCAGGACACGGATGTCGGGCAGCTGTGCGGCAAAGCGGCGCACGATGTCGACGGCGCGCTCTTCCAGCTGCTGCGGATCGACCGGGTTCTGCCGCGAAACGTGCCTCGAAACGTGTCTCAGCTCGAGACGCACCTGCTCGAGCAGCGAACGCAGCGCCACGTCGAGCGTATGGCCGACGTAGAAGTCCTCGCTGCAACCCTGACGCAGGTCGACCGGACCGAGGCGCATCGGAAAGAGTGCGCTGCACAGGCGTTCGATGATGTCGTGCAGCGCCGAGCGCGAAGGAAACTCGCGACCGCTCGTTTCCAGCTTGCGGTCGTGCGCCAGGCGCCATTGTTCGCGGGCGGCGTGCAGGCCGCGCACGATGTCGTCGAGGCCCCAGTCTGGCGCCGTTGCGGGAAGCGGGTCGGGGCGAAGCGGTGCGTTCATAGCGCCCTCTCAGTCCTGCGTCCACGGCAGGCCATAACGCCGCCAGCCACCTTGTGTGCCACGCTGACCATCGGGCGAAATGTCACCCTCGAAGCCTTCGCGGATGTTGAAGACCTTGCGGAAGCCGGCGCGCGTCGCCGCCTCGGCGGCAGCGGCAGAACGCTTGCCGCTGCGGCAGAGCAGCAGGATCGGCTCGTCCTTGCCCGCCTTGGCGGCGAGTTCCTTGGCAAAGCGCGGGTTCTTGAGCAGCGCCGCGCCCGACTGCCACTGCACCAGCGGCGAGCCGGGAACGTGGCCGACGTACTTGTATTCCTCGGCGGTGCGCACATCGACGATCAGCGCCGCGCCGGCCGAGGCGAGCGCCCAGGCCTCCTGCGGCGAAACGCTGCCGGCGTAGGGAAGTCCCTCGCGGGCGGCGCGCTCGCGGGCGGCGACGAGCAGCGGGTCGAGCTGGCGCTCGCCGGAGTCTGTGCCGGTGGCCGCGGCGTGAGACGCTTCGGCAAGCGCAGGGGAAACGCTGTTCGGGATCGAACGTGATGCGGAACTGGAAAGTGCTTGAGCGTGAGCCACGGTCATCTCCTGATGGTGGAAAACCGGCTGGCGTCGGGGTGTCGTCAGCTTGAGGGCATAAACTTAGCCCCCGGCCCTGCGTGCAAGAACGAAGAAAATATGCGTTGCTTATAACGGGAAGCGGCAGAAGCGCACGCCAGCAAGGTGGCGTGCCGCTCTGCAAGGCGCGAGGCAGGCGCTGAGGGGGTCAGCGCCCCGGTCAGCGCAGCGCGGCGGCGCGCTCGCGACGGCGGTAGCCGGCGAGACCGGGCAGGATCAGCGCCAGCAGGCCGACAGCGCCGGCGAGCAGTGGCCACAGTACCGGGTGGTTCCACTCGTGGCGCAGGCGCTCACGCGCGGCAACGTCGATGCGCTGGTACTTGAGGATGTTGTTGCCGACATCGCTCGGTTTGCGGTTGAGCAGCCAGGCGTGGCCGAGGGTGTAGGTTTTCGGGTGGAAGCCGAACACCCACGGCGCATCGTCGCGCAGGATGCTGAGCATGCGCCGGATGAGGGCGAGGCGCTGCGGACCGTTGTCCATGTCCTTCATTTCGCGGAACAGGCGGTCGAACTCGGCGTTCTGGTAGTTGGCAGCGTTCTCGCCGCCCTTGAGCACCTTGGCTTCGGCACCGTGCAGCAGGAACAGGAAGTTCTCCGGGTCGGGGTAGTCGGCGTTCCAGCCGAGGTAGTACATCTGCACCGCGCTCTTGCGCAGCTTTTCCTGGAAACGGTTGAAGTCGGTCGAGCGCACCACCAGCTGGATGCCGATCGCGGCGAACTGGCGTGTCAGCCAGTCGAGGCGCGACTTGTCGCCCATGCCGCCGCCGGTGGTATCGAGGTTGAGGACCAGCGGCTCACCGGTTCTGGCGTTGCGCCCGTTCGGCCAGCCGGCGGCAGCGAGCAGTTTCTTCGCCTCGTCGATGCTGCGCCGTTTCTGCTGGCCGTCACGCCACGTATAGACCACCGGGTTGATGCCGGCCTCGCCTTCCTCGTAGCCGAAGATGCCGGGCGGCAGCGGGCTCATCGCCGGCACGCCGCGGCCGTTCATGAAGATCGAGATGAACTCTTCCTGGTCGATGGCGATCGAGATCGCCTGGCGGAGCTTCCTGGCCGCTTCGCCGAGACCACCGACCACCGGATCGGCCAGGTTGAAGCCCATGTAGAAGATCGACGCGCGCACGCTGGTCAGCAGGTGGATTCCCTTGTCGCGCATTTCGTCGGTGAGCTGTACGTCGCCGCCGGCACCGAAACGCACTGCCTGGTCGAAGCTGTCGGACGAAATGCCCGAGGCGTCGTAATAGCCCTGCAGGAACTTGTTCCAGTAGGGAACGCTTTCCTTTTCGCGCGTGAAGATGGCGCGGTCGATGATCGGCAGCGCGCGGCCGCAGTCGGCAAGCCGGCCCAAGGCCTCGTCTTCGGCCTCGCCTTCGCAGGGGTAGGTTTCGCCGTGGAAGTTCGGGTTGCGCGAGAGCACCATGCGGCTGTTCGGGTTGTTCTCGGTGAGCATGTAGGGACCGCTGCCGACCGGGTACCAGTCGAGCGTCAGGTTCTTCTCGGCCATTCCCGGCTGGCTATAGAAGCGGTCAGCCTCACGTGGCACCGGCGCAAAGAAGGGCATCGCCAGCCAGTAGAGGAATTGCGGGTACTTGCCCTTGATCGTGACGCGATAGGTGTGCCGGTCGACGCGTTCGACGCCGCGGAGCGGATAGGCATCGAGGTCGAGCCAGCCGTCCTTGGGCAAGGTTTTGGCGGCTGCCTGCAATTGCGCGCCGAGTTCGCCGAGGCCGACGATGCGCTCGGCCATCATGCCGAAGATCGGCGAGTGCAGGCGCGGATGCGCCAGCCGCTTGATCTGGTAGATGAAGTCGTCGGCGGTGACTTCGCGCGTGCCGCTCTCGCTGAAATCGGCAAGGCGCTCGATGCCGGCGAGCGTGCTGCGCTCGAGCGACGCATAACGCGGCTGGCCGGCAGCGTCGACGGCGAAGGCCGGGTGCGGCTGATAGCGGATTCCCGGCTTGATGCGGATTTCGTAGACGCTCTTCGCCACCTTCTCGGCCGGCGCGTCGGCCGGCAGGACGCGGCCGGCAGCGTCGTACAGGCGTGCCACCGGCACCGCCTCGGCGCTCGCCGGAATCAGCGTATACGGGCGCCTCAGGTAGTGGTACTGCAGCGGCGGCTCGTAGATCTGCCCGGTGAACACGATCTCGTCCTCGACGTAGGACTGCGCCGGATCGAGGTGTTTGGGCCGTTCGGTGAAGGCCGAATGGAGAACGTTCTGGCCGCGCTCGGCCGCCGGATAGGGATCGTTCCACTCGCTGCCGCAGGCGGTCAGGAGCAACAGCGGCAACAGCCGGGCAAGGAGGGGAAAACGCATGCGCGAAAGTGTAACGGATGCCCAGACGGGCGTCATCCGCGGACCGTGGCCTTGGCCGGCGCCGGGCCACGCCCTGCACGATGAAAGAATTCACTTATAATTGCGGCCTTTCGCCAGCCCCGTCGTCCACAAGCGCGCGCGGGGTCCGCCCACCCTACTGACCGACATCCGGGAGAACACATGGGATTCCTCGCAGACAAGCGCATCCTGATCACTGGCCTGTTATCCAAGCACTCGATCGCCTACGGCATCGCCAAGGCCTGCCACCGCGAGGGCGCGCAACTGGCGTTCACCTATCAGAACGAACGCTTCCAGGAACGGATCGCCAAGTTTGCCGCCGAATTCGACAGCACGCTGATCTTCCCCTGCGACGTTGCCGAAGACGCGCAGATCGACGCATTGTTCGCCTCGCTGGCGACGCACTGGGAAGGTCTCGACGGCCTGGTGCATTCGATCGCCTTCGCTCCGGGCGAAGCCATCGAGGGCGACTTCCTCGAAGGCATTTCGCGCGAATCCTTCCGCATCGCGCACGACATTTCGTCCTACAGCTACCCGGCGCTGGCCAAGGCGGCGCGCCCGCTGCTGCTGAAGGGCAACAACCCGGCATTGCTCGCGCTGTCCTACCTCGGCGCCGAGCGCACCATGCCCAACTACAACACCATGGGTCTGGCCAAGGCCAGCCTCGAGGCGGCGACGCGTTACCTGGCCTTCTGCCTCGGCCCGCAAGGCATCCGCGCCAACGCCGTCTCGGCCGGGCCGATCAAGACGCTGGCGGCGTCGGGCATCGGCAGCTTCAGCAAGCTGCTCGCCTACAACGCGCACAACGCGCCGCTGCGCCGCAACATCACCATCGACGAAGTCGGCAACGCCGCCGCCTTCCTGCTCTCCGATCTGGCCAGCGGCGTCACCGGCGAGATCATGTACGTCGACGGCGGCCTCAACACCACCGCGCTCGGCAACCCGGCGCCGCTGCCCGGCTGAGAGTAGCCCGACTGAAAAGAAAAACGGCCGCGCTGCGGCCGTTTTCTTTTGCAGCGCCGGCAGCGCGTCTAGCGATCGCTGGCTTCCAGCGCCTTCTGGTTGATTTCAACCTTGGTGCGCGCACGCAGCGCGGCGAGGTAGGCGGCAAAGTCCTCCTGCGCCAGCAAGGTCGAATACTCCCGCTCGACCGCCTTGCGCCGAGCCTCGTCAATCGCTTCGGGCTGGCTGACTTTGGCGACGCGATAGAGCGCGTAGTCGCCGTTGTCGAGCGTGACGCCGACGAAGGCCGGCAGCTTGCCGACCGGCGCCTGGAACACGGCACGCGCCGCCGCCGGCGGCGCCGGCAAGGGCTGCAGACGCGAGAAGGTCTTCGTTGCACTCCAGGCGAGCTTGTCTTCGCCACCCTTCTGCAGTTCAGCGAGCTTCGCTTCACCGGCCTTCTTCGCCTGCGCTGCGGCCTCGCGCAACTTGAGGCCGGACTCGATCTGCGCGCTGACCTCGGTCAAGGGCCGCGCAGCCGCCGGTTGATACTCGACGACGCGCGCGGCGACGAGCGTGTTCGGCGCAATCTCGATGGCATCGGTGTTGCGCTTGTTCTTCACTGCGTCGTCGGCAAACAGTGCCTTCAACAGCTTCGGCTCGCCAAGGACGCCGTAAGCGGGAAGGTCTTGCGGCTTCGGCGCCTTCGCCAGCCAGCCGCTCGTTTCGACCTTCAGACCAAAGCGTTCGGCCGCCGGCTTGAGGCTGTCGGCCTGCTCGTAGACCATGTTGCTGAACGCTTCGGCGGCTTCGGCGAAGCGCTTCGCCGAAGCCTGCCGCTTGAGTTCGGCGACGATTTCCGGACGGACTTCTTCGAGCGAGCGCTGCTTGCCGGGGTGAATTCCCGTCAGCTTGATGATGTGGTAACCGAATTCCGACTGCACCACGCCGGAAACTTCGCCGTCCTTGAGCTTGAACGCGGCATCGTCGAAAGCCTTGACCATCATGCCGCGGGCGAAGAAACCGAGGTCGCCGCCCTTGTTGGCCGAACCGGGATCCTGCGACCGGCTGCGCGCGATCTCGGCGAACTTCGCCGGCTGCGCCTGCACTTCCCTGAGAATGGCTTCTGCTGCCGCTTTTGTCTTCGCCGGATCCTTGTCCTTGTCGAGCAGCAGGATGTGGCTGGCACGACGCTCTTCGGCCGACTGGTAGCGGTCCTTGTGGCCGTCGTACCAGGCCTTCACTTCCTCGTCGGCGACCTTGACCTGCGCCAGCAACGCCTCCTGCGAGAGCACCACGTACTCGGCGCGCGCCCGTTCGGGCGTCTGGAAGAGACGCGCGTTTTCGTCGTAGAACTTCTTCACCGCCGCCGCATCGACGCTCGCCTGCGCCGAGTACTGTGCCGCCGGGAAACGGAACTCGCTGGCCTGCCGCTCTTCAGCCTCGATGCGCATGATCGCGTCGGTCGAAGACTTGGCCACCAGGCTGCTTTCGCCGACGGCGCCGACGAGTTGCTGCAGCGTCAGGTCCTGGCGCAGTTGCGCCTCGAACTGCGGCTGGCTGAGGCCCTGCGCACTCAAGGCCGCTTCGTAGCGCGCCATCGAGAAGGCACCGTTTTCCTGCAGCGAGGGAATGCGGGCGATGAAGTTGCGCAGCGCTTCGTCACTGACGCCGAGTCGCGCCTGATTGGCTTCAAGCGCCAGCAGACGCTGATCAATCAGCGAGTTGAGCACCGCCAGCCGCGCTTCCGGCGTATTCGCCTCTTCGCTCTTGTAGTTTGCTCCGAGCGCCTGACGCAGGCGGTCCTGCTGCTGCCGCCAGGCCTGCTGGAACTGCTGGGCGGTAATCTTGGTATCGCCGACACTCGCCGGATCTTCGCCCGCGCCGCCACCATGCACGTAGGAATCGACCCCCCAGAGGGCAAACGGCAGGCAGATCAGGACGAGAAAAATCTGGACGATCTTCCGGTTGTTGCGGACTGCGTCGAACATGATGTGGGCCCGTGAATCGTTTGATGACAGAAAATTGCCGCAAGAAAAAAGGCGAACTCGCGTTCGCCTTCCGCTTCGCTGGCGGCGCGCCCGGCGCCTTTGCCGGCAGCGCTTGCGCCAGTTCAATCAGGAGATTGGCACACTCTCTGGAACTCGCGCGCAAAGCCCCTGCGGACAGGGCGCAATCCTAACATGCGCGCCGGGGAACGTCATTTTTCGCGCTGCAATTGCGCGCCGCGCAGTTCCAGCCGACGCGCCGTGCTACATGAAAGTGTGTATATCGCGAACGAGTTTTTGCCGATAAATTCTGCCGGGAAGATACCTATGGCATTACGGCACCCGCAACGCACTGGCGCAATGGGAGCAGCGATGGGACAGAACGCTCGCGGCATCAGCGACAAGGAGAAAACGGCGCTCTGGGAGGTGTTCAAGGGGCCGCTGACGCTGATCCTCTATGGCATCGCCGGCGTCATCGTCGTGCTGGCGATCAAGGCCACCGGGCTTTTCCAGGATGTCGCCGGCTTTCTCACTTTCGGCAAGAGCGCCGAGCGCATCGCGACGCTGGTTTTCCTCGTCGGCCTCGGCTTTGCGGCCTTCCTGTGGTGGCTATGCGCGCGCTACTTCCAGCTGCTGCGCGAGGCCAACCCCGGCGAGAACCTGCTGACCTCGCTGAAAGACCTGCCGATGGCGCTGCCCGAAGGCACGGTGCGCGCCATCATCGCGCTGATCATCGGCGTGGTCGGCCTGCCGCTGCTCGTTTTCAGCAAAGAGCTCGGGCTCAGCGACGCCATCGCCGGCTACGTCAACGGCATCATTATCGGTGTGTTTTCCTACTATTTCGGCACCCGCGCCAACGCCGGCGACGCGCAGACGACGCGCCAGACAGTGAAGATGCTCGACACGGCGCAAGCGACCAACGCCACCCTCGAACAGAAGGTCAACGAACTCAACGGCGAGGTTGAGCAGGTCGACGGCCTGAAGACCTCGCTGCAGGCCAGCGACTTCGACCGCCAGACGACCCGCCTGCAGGAACAGCTGACGCAGGCCGAGGTGCTGATCGACGTGCTCGGTCCGGCGCTGCCCAAGGGGCTGATTCCCGATGGTGCCGGCGACGCGCTGAAAACAGCGCAACAGGTGCTCGCAAGCGCACGCCAGCTGAAAGCCGGCGAAATCACCGGCGAAACGGTAACGCAGGTCGCCAGCGCCGCCGAAACGCTGATCGGCAAGTCGCCACTGACCGCGCTGCTCAAGACAGCCGCCGGCGCGATGCCGGCACTGGCCAATCTGACGCCGGCGGCCGGCGTTGCGCTGCTGCTCGGCGTTGCCTGGCGGCTCGGCTCCGACCAGTACCGGCGCTGGGTGGCACGCGTGCTCGACGCCCCCTACGATCCACAGTTGATCAGCCTCGGACTGATCACGCCGACCTCGGCCGAAATCGCCTTCAAGGACTGCCCGATCTTCAAGAAGGCCTTCGCTGACAGGCTCCAGCAGCCCGCCTTCATCAGTGATCTGCTGGACGCGGTGCTGCGCGATGACGCGGCCGACCGGCTGTGGGCCGCTTACGGCGCGAAGAGCGAGTGTTTCGCCAGCCGGGGCGAACTTGAGCAGGGCCTGAACGAGTTCCGCGGCGCTCTGCTCTGGGATCAGTCGGCGAGCGATATCAACCCGACGCAGATCCGCGAAGCGCAGGCGGTGCTCGCCGGCACGCCGCTCGCCGGAGGTGAACCGGCGCCCGAGCAGGTCAACGCAGCGCTGCGCGAAATTGCCACCAACAGCAATGCCAGCGACGAACAGCGCAGCGCTCTGCAAGCGCTGGTCCTGCTCGTCGGCAGTCTGCGCCAGGCCAAGCTCGACCCCCTGAAACTCATTGCCGAGGGCTGGAAATCATGACCCCGTCCCGCTTCTTGCCGGCCGGAATCCCGGCACCTTCCCCGCACCGTGATGCCTCGCGGCCCGCAAGCTTTTTGCTGCGCCGGTGCCAGCGGCCCGGATTGCTGCTGGCCCTCTGCGCCGCCACGCTGACCGGCTGCGTCGTCACCCCGGTCGTCGACCAGCTTGACGACTTCCAGAAAGGGCGCGCGGCCGGCCGCTGGCAGGAGATCGCCGATGCCACGCCGCGCGACTGCAAGGCCGAGGAAAACGGCTGCGCCCGACTCTATGCGATTCATGCCGAAGCCAATCACCGGCTGGCCTTCGACGGCCGCGCCAACAAGGCCGTTTGCCCACCGAGCAGCACGGTTCCGCAGCTGCGGCTTGCCGCCGACGAATTCGCGCGCAGCCTGAAGACCGCAGACAGCTCGCTTGATGCCGCCGAGCGGAGCAAATTGCACGAACTGCGCACACATGCGCTCTATTGCCTCGCCGAAAACGCGGCAACGATCGGCGACGGCGTGCGTCTGGCCAATGCGGCTAATAGCGAAGCGGCCGCGTTGCCGCGCCCCAAGGCGCTGTTGTGGCAGGCGATGACGCAGCTCTATCTGGCGCGACCCGGTGCCGGCAACGACAGCCAGCGCTGTCAGTCGGTCAAGGCGGCAGCCGCCAGGGCCAGCGAAGCGCAAGCGCTCGCTGCCGACAGCGAAAGTAGCGCCTTGCTGGTGCGCATCGCGCGCGATAGCGCTTCGCTCAAGGCGAGCATCAACGATTGCGGAGGCTGAAACATGGAGCTGAGCGGCGATCTCTCTTTCCGCTTCCCGCTGCAGCGCGGCCTCGAAGTGCGCGCCGTACAGCAAGCGCTGGCGCGCGCCAGGCTGCTGCAGGCACCCGCCGACGGCATCTTCGGGCCAGCCACGCGCAATGCGGTGCTGAACTTCCAGCAGATGCACCAGCTGCGCCCGGACGGCATTGTCGGTCGCGACACCTGGAGCCTGCTCTTCTCCGAGCAGGCAGCGGTCGTTCCGGCGAATGACCAGCAGCGCGGGCCCGCCGCGTCGGTCATTGGTGGATCCTGGGGAAGGCAGCTGCAACCCTACGTTGACCGTCTCGGTCAGCCGCACGGTTCGCCCGTTGGCAGCAGCGGACTGCGCTGGTGCCTCGACGCCGATGGCGTAAGGGTCGACGATGTCTTGCCGCGCTCGAAGGGCAAGCCGACAACGGTATCGAACACCTGGTCGGCCTATCGCACGGTGTTCGAGAAGTGCGCAGCGGCCTACGGCGTGCCGGTCGAACTGCTCGTCGCCGTCGCCTGCACCGAAAGCGGTGGCAATCCGCAAGTGGTTCGACTTGAACCGGGCTACGAAAGCGACGAGGCAACACCTGCACGCATCTCGGCCGGGCTGATGCAGACGCTGATCTCGACCGCACGTGCGGCGACGGGCGACAAATCGCTCGACCGCGCCGCCTTGCTGACGCCGGAAGCCTCGGTTCGGGCCGGCGCTTGCTACATCAAGCAGCAGGCAGTGACGGCACGGGCGCCCACCAATTTCGACCCGCCGCTGGTCGGTATCGCCTACAACGCCGGATCGCTCAGACCATCCGGCAACAACCGCTGGGCGCTGGTGCAGACCGAACGCGACGTCAAGTTGAAGATTTTTCACGCCGACGCTTTCGTCGAGTACTTCAACGATCTGTTCAGTGTCCTGGCGAGCGCACCGCCGCTTGCCAATACCCCGAGCTTCTGGACTGCCCTGCACCAGAGCTGAAGCCACGCAGAGTAGCGGCACGTACCGCCAGCGCATTTCACGCGCGATGCTCTGCAGCATGCACTCCCCATATTCCCAGGCGGTCGCGCGCGCAATTGAGCGCCATCGAAAACACCGCGCCTGCACAAAAAACGCCTCCGGGCACTTGACTTATGCACAACAAGGCCTTTGGCACGGCGACGCATGCGACGCACTGCCACTCGCCACGCCGACGCTGGCGTTTTTTTTGCCTCCCCATTAAATCAATGAGTTAAAAGCACGCTCAGAGTTTTGGCAAAGTAAGGCAAATCCTTTGCTGACGGCCACTTAGCGCGCTCTCTGACAGCTAATCCACAGACTTATCCACAGCTTTTGTGGACAACAAAAAAACCGTATATCGGCTAGGGGCTTAGGCAGCATTTCTCACGCAGAGCATAAATGCCCACGTCGTGCTACCGGGACTCCCGGCGCCGCCGAGGCGCCATGCAACTTGACGAAAAGTGCCGGACGCGCGACTTTCCCGAGCTTCCGCAACGACTTCCACCGCCATGCTCCCGACCGACTCTGTCCTCTGCCGTCTCGAACCCGCCCTCGTCTGGGCACATTTCGCCACCCTCTGCCGCATCCCGCGCCCGTCCAAGGGCGAAAGCCCCTTGCGCGAACATCTGCGGCAATGGGCTGCGAGCAAAGGTCTGCAGGCAAGCGTTGACGCAGCCGGCAATCTGCTCATCAGCAAACCAGCCAGCCGCGGTCACGAAGACGCGCCCGGCGTTGTTCTGCAGGCACATCTGGACATGGTCTGCCAGAAGAACAGCGGCACAGCGCATGACTTCACGCGCGATCCGATCCAGCCAGAGCTGCGCGATGGCTGGCTGATCGCCAATGACACGACGCTGGGCGCCGACAACGGCATTGGCGTCGCACTGGCGCTAGCCGCGCTCGAAGACGAATCGCTGGCGCACGGACCGCTGAAAGTGCTGCTCACGGTCGACGAAGAAGCCGGCATGGGCGGCGCGCGCGGTCTGACCGAGGGCGCGCTGCAAGGCTGGTTGCTGCTCAACCTCGACACCGAAGAATGGGGCGAATTTTACCTGGGCTGCGCCGGTGGGCTCGACGTCAACGTCAGCCGCCCGCGAAGCGCCGAAGCACTGCCCGAAGCTCACGTCTGCTGGCAGATCGAAGTCGCCGGTTTGCGCGGCGGACATTCCGGCGTCGATATCCACCGCGAGCGCGGCAACGCGATCAAGCTCCTGGTGCGCGTGCTGCGCGATCTGGAGCGCCGCTGGCCGCTGCGCCTCGTGTCGCTGCACGGCGGCAGCGCACGCAACGCCCTGCCGCGCGAGGCGCAGGCGAGCATCGCGCTGCCTGACAGCATCGCTGGCGACGCGGTCACAGCCGCACTGGCCAGTTGGCAGGAACTGTTGCGGCAGGAGTTGCGCGAGGTCGATGCCGGCGTCACGCTGCGCTTTTTGCCGGCCAGCGCCGATGCCGTCCTGAGCGCTGCCGAGCAGGCGGTCTGGCTGGCCTCGCTGCACGCCGCACCGCATGGTGTCAGGCGCTGGAGCCAGAGCGTTCCCGGCGTCGTCGAAACCTCGAACAATCTCGGCATGGTGGCAATCGATACAAACGGCGGCAGTTGCAACTTCATGCTGCGTTCGCTGCTCGATAGCGGCAGTCGCGCGCTGGCCGACGAGATCGTCAGCCTGTTCGCGCTGTCGGGAACGCTGGTCGAGCAATCAGGCCACTATCCGGGCTGGGCGCCGAACCCGGCATCGCCGCTGCTGGCGCTGTGCCAGTCGGTCTATCGCCGCGAATTCGCCGCCGAATCGCGGGTGCAGGTAATCCACGCGGGACTCGAATGCGGCATCATCGCCGCCAAGCATCCGGGAATCGACATCGTTTCCTTCGGGCCGACCATTCGCGGCGCGCACGCGCCCGGCGAAAGCGTCGACATCGACTCGGTGGCGCGCTGCTGGCAACTGCTCAAAGCCGTACTTGCCGCTGTCGGCGAGGGTACGGAGGCGAGCGACCACCGGCAGCCTGCATGAACGCGGAGAGCCTGCAGCTGCTGCTGACGACGGAGATGCCCTACGGCAAGTACCAAGGACGCCGTATCGCCGACCTGCCCGGCAACTACCTCAACTGGTTTGCGCGCGAAGGTTTTCCGCCCGGAAAACTCGGCCAGTTGCTGGCCCTGATGCACGAGATCGACCACAACGGCCTGTCGTCACTGCTTGACCCGTTGCGCCGTGCCAATAGAAAAATCCCAATATATTGATTCCATTGGGAAAAACAAAAACCTGGATGAGGTGGCGGAGTGGACGGGACTCGAACCCGCGACCCCCGGCGTGACAGGCCGGTATTCTAACCAACTGAACTACCACTCCGCGTGGCCGATCCGGGAGGGCCGGATCGCAAGAACTGCGTGCTGCTGGCCAGACCCGGCATGAGCCGAAAGAGCTGGCGTCCCCACGGGGATTCGAACCCCGGTTATCGCCGTGAAAGGGCGGTGTCCTAGGCCTCTAGACGATGGGGACCTGGATGTTTTGAATCTTCTTCCGGCTGGTGGAGGTAAGCGGGATCGAACCGCTGACCTCTTGCATGCCATGCAAGCGCTCTCCCAGCTGAGCTATACCCCCGTCCGAAAGAAGCGGCATTATAGGGAGGGCCTCCCGGTGTGTAAAGGCTTTTGGCGGGCAAATTTGCTGCCGATGCACCGCCGGCACTCCAGCCCGCCGAACAGCTGGCTCCAGCGCATGCCTTGACCGCAGCAGTGCGGCGAGACGAGGCATGCGGTCGCCATACCGCGGCGATGCACCTCTGCGCTTGACCGGCGAAAAATTGCGCAAGCGTCAGCGAGTGCAGAGCATTCGCGCTCCGGCGATGGCCGCGGTCAGAAATCCGGGGGGATTTCAGCCCCCCCCTCTCAGCGCACTGGAACGAAGCGCTGAAATCGCGGTCTTGAGCGTGGCTTCGCTTCGGCCTTGCAGGGAAACAGATACGTATCAGGCCGACCGACGCCAGCCACAGGCTCAGCGCGGACTTCAGCTGGCTGCGCCTGGTTTGCAGGCCAGCTCGCCGGCTGCATGTAGTCGGCTGCAGCTTGGCAGTTCTCTGTGCTTCGCGAAAATAAAAGCCATGAATGAGACCCCCGAAAACTCTTTGCACAAGATCGTTATCGTTGGCGGTGGCGCCGGCGGTCTGGAACTTGCAACACGACTGGGCGAGGCACTTGGCCGCCGGGGCAAGGCCCATATCACGCTAATCGACCGCAACTGGACGCACATCTGGAAGCCGACGCTGCACGAGATCGCCGCTGGCAGCATGGATATGGGCGACCACGAGGTCGGCTACCTAGCGCAAGCGCACTGGCATGGCTTCCGCTTCCGCATCGGCGAGATGACCGGCATCGACCGCGCCAGACGCGAAGTCCACGTCGCCTCCTTCGTCGACGCCGAAAGCAAGGAAGTCACCCCGAAGCGTTCTTTCGCTTACGACACGCTGGTGATATCCGTTGGCAGCCAGTGCAACGATTTCGGCACGCCTGGCGTCCGGGAATACGCGCTGAAGCTGGAAACCGCCAAGGACGCACGCCGTTTCCACGCACGCATGATCAACGCCTGCGTACGCGCCCACGCGCAAGCCGGCCCCTTGCGCCCAGAGCAACTGCACGTGGCGATCATCGGCGCCGGCGCGACGGGAATCGAGCTCGCCGCCGAACTGCACCACACCACCCGTGAGGTCGTCGCTTACGGCCTTGATCGCGTCGACGCCGAAAAGGACATCAAGCTCGTCGTCATCGAGGCGGCACCACGCGTACTGCCGGCGCTGCCCGAGCGTCTGTCGAGCGCCACCGAGGGGCTGCTGCGCAAGCTGGGTGTCGAAGTTCTGACCAACGCCAAGGTCTCCGAGGTCCTGCCGAATGCCGTTCGTCTGGCCGACGGCCGCGAACTTCCGGCCGAACTGGTGGTATGGGCCGCTGGCGTCAAGGCTGCGGACTTTCTGGCGCATCTCGACGGCCTTGAAAGCAACCGCATCAATCAGCTGCTGGTCCGGCAGACGCTGCAGACCACGCTTGACGAGAACATCATCGCCATGGGCGACTGTGCCTGCTGCCCGTGGCCGGAGAAGAACGGATTCGTCCCGCCACGCGCGCAGGCCGCGCATCAGCAGGCCTCACACCTCTTCCGCCAACTGCAGCGGCGCATCAAGGGAAAACCGTTGCAGGACTTTCACTACCACGACTACGGCTCGATGGTCTCGCTCGGCAAGTTCAGCACCGTCGGCAGCATGATGGGCGGTCTGATGAAGGGCAGCCTGTTCATCGAGGGCAGCTTCGCCAAGCTGATGTACATCTCGCTGTACAAGATGCACGAACTGGCGCTGCACGGCTGGCCGAAAGTCACGCTGGATTCGCTGATCCGCCTGATCACCCGCCGCACCGAGCCGCATGTGAAGCTGCACTGATAGCAGTGCAGCACTTGCCAGTAAAGCAAAACGCCCTGCCGATTCAATGAATCGACAGGGCGTCAGCGTATTCTTGGCGGAGTGGACGGGACTCGAACCCGCGACCCCCGGCGTGACAGGCCGGTATTCTAACCAACTGAACTACCACTCCATGCACCGGCAGGATATGCGCGGCTGAAACAATTTCGCGATTGCTGGTGGGTGCTGACGGGCTCGAACCGCCGACATCCAGCTTGTAAGGCTAGCGCTCTACCAACTGAGCTAAGCACCCTGCCGCGAAAGGTCTGCTAGTTTAGCGCATCCTTCAAGGCTTTGCCAGCACGGAACTTGGGCGTCGTCGCCGACTTGATCGTGATTTCCTTGCCGGTTCGCGGATTGCGTCCGCTGCGCGAAGCGCGCTGGCCAACGTAGAAGGTACCGAAGCCGACCAGCGTTACGCTGTCACCGTTCTGCAAGGCCGTCTTGACCGCGGCGATCGCCGCATCGACGGCGCGCCGTGCCGATGCCTTGGAAATATCCGCCGCTTCGGCGACGTGGTCGATGAGTTCAGATTTGTTCACAGAAGCCCCCTGATCTGGAAATTGAATACGGCAAACTCCGGAGGGCGTTTATAGCAAGCAGAAAAAGACAATGTCAAGAAAATGAAGTCCGGCGGCATCGCCGGGACAGCGATGCGTGCAGGCCGGAAACCTCCGCCCTGCACGCGTGCCGTGTCAATGCGTGACCACCGCCGTCGCCGCCGCTGGATCTACGGCGGCAGCAACCGCCGCGACCGGAACGTCGGGCAGTGCCTCGGGCAAGCGCTCCAGCGCGTGCTCGAACACCTGATCAATCCAGCGCACCGGAATGATCTCGATACGTCCCTTGACGCTATCGGGAATCTCCGCGAGGTCCTTGACGTTCTCTTCCGGAATCAGGGCCTTGCGCAGTCCGCCGCGAACCGCCGCGAGGAGCTTTTCCTTGAGACCACCGATCGGCAACACCTCGCCGCGCAGGGTGATTTCGCCGGTCATCGCGACGTCGCAACGCACCGGTATCTCGGTGAGCACCGACACCAGCGCGGTGCAGATGGCGATACCCGCCGACGGACCGTCCTTGGGAATGGCACCTTCCGGCAAGTGGATGTGGATGTCGCTCTTCTGGTAGAAATCGTCCTGGATACCGAGCGAACGCGAACGCTTGCGTACGACCGAGAGCGCCGCCTGGATCGACTCCTGCATGACGTCGCCGAGCTTGCCGGTGGTCGTCGTCTTGCCCTTGCCGGGCAGCACCACCGATTCGATGGTGAGCAGTTCGCCGCCGACCTCGGTCCACGCCAGACCGGTCACCTGCCCGACCTGGTTTTCGCGTTCGGCAAGGCCGTAGTTGTAACGGCGCACGCCGAGGAACTTGTCGAGGTTGCGCGCACTGACGGCCACCTTGGTCTGGCTCTTGCGCAGCAGCAAGGTCTTCACGACCTTACGACAGATCTTCGACAGTTCGCGTTCCAGCGAGCGCACACCGGCTTCCCGCGTGTAGTAACGCAGGATGTCGCGTAGTGCACTTTCGGCGACCGTCAGTTCGGCCTTCTTCAGACCGTTGTTCTTCATCTGCTTCGGCAGCAGGTAACGCTGCGCGATGCTGACCTTCTCGTCCTCGGTGTAACCGGAGAGGCGGATCACCTCCATGCGGTCGAGCAGCGGCGCCGGGATGTTGAGCGTGTTGGCGGTGGCGACGAACATCACCTCGGAGAGGTCGTACTCGACTTCGACGTAGTGGTCGACGAAGGTCGAGTTCTGTTCGGGATCGAGCACCTCGAGCAGCGCCGAACTCGGATCACCACGGAAGTCGAGACCCATCTTGTCGACTTCGTCGAGCAGGAACAACGGGTTCTTGACCGCGACCTTGGTCATGTTCTGCAGGATCTTGCCGGGCATCGAACCGATATAGGTGCGGCGGTGACCACGAATCTCGGCTTCGTCACGCACGCCACCGAGGCTCATGCGCACGAACTTGCGGTTCGTCGCGCGCGCGATCGACTGGCCGAGCGAAGTCTTGCCGACGCCCGGAGGGCCGACGAGGCAGAGGATCGGCGCCTTCAGCTTGTCGACACGCTGCTGCACGGCGAGATACTCAAGGATGCGTTCCTTGACCTTCTCGAGGCCCCAGTGGTCCTTGTCGAGCACCTTTTCGGCTTCAAGCAGATCCTTGCTGATGCGCGTCTTCTTGCGCCAGGGCAGGCCGATCAGCGTTTCGATGTAGTTGCGCACGACCGTCGCTTCGGCCGACATCGGCGACATCAGGCGCAGCTTCTTCAGCTCCGACTGCGCCTTGGCGGCCGCTTCCTTGGTCATGCCGGCGGCACTGATCTTCTTGTCCAGCTCTTCGAGATCGGCGCCCTCTTCGCCTTCGCCGAGCTCCTTCTGGATCGCCTTGACCTGTTCGTTCAGGTAGTACTCGCGCTGGCTCTTCTCCATCTGCCGCTTGACGCGGCCACGGATGCGCTTTTCCACCTGCAGGATGTCGATTTCGGTTTCGAGCTGCGACAGCAGGCGCTCGATGCGCACGCGGATGTCGAACAGTTCAAGGACTTCCTGCTTCTGTTCGAGCTTCAGCGGCAGATGCGCGGCGATGGTGTCGGCGAGACGGCCGGCCTCCTCAATGCCAGCGATCGACGTCAGGATTTCCGGAGGTATCTTCTTGTTCAGTTTGACGTACTGGTCGAACTGCGCGATCACCGCGCGGCGCAGCGCCTCGACCTCATGCTCGATGCCGTCCTCGGCCTCGACCGGCAGCGCACGCGCGTAAAACAGCTCGGCTTGCGCATCAATCGCCTCGACCACTGCGCGCTGCGAGCCTTCGACGAGAACCTTGACGGTGCCGTCGGGCAGCTTGAGCATCTGCAGGATGTTGGCGACGCAGCCGATCGAGTACAGATCCTCGGCTTCCGGGTCGTCCTTGGCAGCGGATTTCTGGGCAACCAGCAGAATGCTCTTGCCGGCTTCCATTGCCACTTCGAGGGCCTTGATCGACTTCGGCCGGCCGACGAAGAGCGGAATGACCATGTGCGGAAACACCACCACGTCGCGCAAGGGCAACAGCGGCAGATCGACAGGCTCGGCGGGGAGAAGGGAAATGGATGACATCAGGGGCGCCTTACAGGTAGTCGTCGATACCCCCAACTGGGGGCATCGACGGAAATAACAAGCTGCAGGAAGAAGCGGCGCGATACTTCAGTTGGAACCGGAAACCTTCGGCTGGTCCGCGTAGATCAGGATCGGTTTCACGTCGCCGCTGATCATGTTCTCGTCGATGACGACCTTTGAGACATTTTCCATGCCCGGGAGTTCGTACATCGTGTCGAGCAGCACGGCTTCGAGGATCGAGCGCAGGCCACGCGCACCGGTCTTGCGCTCGAGCGCCTTGCGCGCGATCGCGATGAGCGCAGCGGGGCGGATCTCCAGCTCGACGCCTTCCATGCCGAACAGCTTCTGATACTGCTTGATCAGCGCGTTCTTCGGCTCGATCAGGATCTTCACCAGCGCTTCCGACGACAGCTCCTCGAGCGTCGCCACCACCGGCAGGCGGCCGATCAGTTCGGGGATCAGGCCGAACTTGATCAGGTCTTCGGGTTCGACACTGCGCAGCACGTCGCCGACGGCCTTGCGGTCGTCCTTGCTCTTGACCTCGGCACCGAAGCCGATGCCGCCCTTTTCCGAACGGTTGCGGATGACCTTTTCGAGACCGTCAAAAGCGCCGCCGCAAACGAACAGGATGTTGGTCGTGTCGACCTGGACGAAATCCTGGTTCGGATGCTTGCGCCCGCCTTGCGGCGGCACCGAGGCGACGGTGCCTTCGATCAGCTTCAAGAGCGCCTGCTGCACGCCCTCGCCGGAAACGTCGCGGGTGATCGACGGGTTGTCGGACTTCCTGGAAATCTTGTCGATTTCGTCGATGTAGACGATGCCCTGCTCGGCCTTCTCGACCTCGTAGTCGCACTTCTGCAGCAGTTTCTGGATGATGTTCTCGACGTCCTCACCGACATAACCGGCTTCGGTCAGGGTCGTCGCGTCGGCCATCACGAAAGGCACGTTGAGCAAGCGCGCCAGCGTCTGCGCGAGCAGCGTCTTGCCCGAGCCGGTCGGGCCGATGAGCAGGATGTTGCTCTTCGCCAGTTCGACCTCTTCGGTATTGCGGCCGTGGTGACGCAAGCGCTTGTAGTGGTTGTAAACGGCCACCGACAGGATGCGCTTGGCCTGTTCCTGACCGATCACGTACTGGTCGAGGATGCCGCAGATTTCCTTCGGCGTCGGCAGATCGGCGCGCGCGCCCTTGCCACCCTGCTCGCCGGCGATTTCGTCGCGGACGATGTCATTGCACAGTTCGATGCACTCATCGCAGATGAACACCGACGGTCCGGCAATGAGCTTCTTCACTTCGTGCTGGCTCTTGCCGCAGAACGAGCAGTAAAGCAGCTTTTCGCTGCCACTCTTCTTTTCTGACATGTCCGTCTACCTTTTCACTGTGTGAGCAACAAGCCGCTGGAGGGACAGCAGGCTCAAGCCGCCGTCTCCCGGCTGACCAGCACCTTGTCGACCAGGCCGTATTCTGCTGCTTCCTGAGCCGAAAGGAAATTGTCACGATCGGTATCGCGCTCGATGCGATCAACCGGCTGACCCGTGTGCAAGGCCATGATCTCATTGAGCTTTGCGCGCAAGGAAAGAATTTCCTTGGCATGAATCGCGATGTCGGACGCCTGCCCCTGGAAACCGCCCATCGGCTGGTGAATCATGACGCGCGAATTGGGCAGGGCGAAACGCTTGCCCTTGGCGCCAGCCGCCAGCAGGAAGGCGCCCATCGACGCCGCCTGTCCGAGACAAAGCGTGGACACGTCGGGCTTGATGAACTGCATGGTGTCGTAGATCGACATCCCCGCCGTTACCGAACCGCCCGGCGAGTTGATGTAGAAATGGATGTCCTTGTCCGGATTGTCGGCCTCGAGGAACAGCAACTGCGCCACCACCAGATTGGCGGTGACGTCGTTGACCGGCCCGACGAGGAAGATCACCCGCTCACGCAGCAGGCGCGAGTAGATGTCGTAGGCGCGCTCGCCACGACCGCTCTGCTCGATCACCATCGGCACCATACCCAGCGCCTGCGGTTCCCAGCTGCTTTCATGCATGCTCATACTTGCTCCTCTGGCTGAGTTCTGACAAGAAATCGTCGACGATGCAACAAACCTTTTCAGGACTTGCGCCCCATCAGCTCTTCAAAAGCGATCGGATGCTCGTTGACCTTGGCCTTGGCGAGTACCCAGTCGACCACCGCCGCTTCAACCGCGACGGCCTCGATTTCAGCGAGGCGCTCGGGCTGCCCATAGTACCAGTGCACCACTTGCTCCGGATTTTCGTAGCTTTGCGCAGCCTCTTCGATGATCGCACGCACTTCCGCCGGATCCGCCTTCAGTTCGGTCTCGCGGATAACTTGAGCAAGAATCAAGCCGAGCTGGATGCGGCGGACAGCCTGATCGACAAACCATTCGGGCTGCACCGGGAAGTCCTTGCCCTTGACGCCGCGTTGTTCCATTTCCTGACGCGCCTGGTCCATCAGACGCTTGATTTCGTCTTCGACCAGTGCTTTCGGCGCCTGCACCGGCGTCACCTTGAGCAGCGCGTCAAGCACCTGTTCCTTGACGCGCGAACGCAGACGCTTCTTCACTTCGCGACGCAGATTGCCCTCGATTTCGCTACGCATGCGCACCAGATCGCCATCGTCAACACCCAGCGCGCGCGCGAAATCGGCGTCGATCTCCGGCAGCACCGGCGCCGAAACCTTCTTCACCGTCACGTCGAAGCTGACTGCCTGACCGGCAAGCTCGGCCGCCGGATAGTCGGCCGGGAAGGTCATCTCGAAAGTCTTCGACTCGCCGGCCTTGAGGCCGACAACCGCCGCCTCGAAATCGGCGAGCATGGCGCCGCGGCCGAGCACAAAACCGTAGTCGGTCGCCTGACCGCCGGCGAAGGGTTCGTCGCCCTTGCGGCCGAGGAAATCGATGACCACCTGGTCGCCCGCTGAGGCGGCACGGTCGGCCTCTTCGTAGCGAACGCGCTGCTGACGCAGGATGTCGAGCGTGCTGTCAACTTCGGCGTCGGTCACTTCAAAGACGACACGATCAATCGCCACGTCGTCGAACGCGCCGACCTTGACTTCGGGATAAACCTCGAAAACCGCCGAAAACTCGAGGTGCGTCGTGCTTTCGCTCGCCTTGGCCTCGATCTTCGGATAGCCGGCGACGCGCAGCTGTTGTGCCTGCACGGCTTCGCCAAGTGCGCGGTCGAGCGCATCGGTCAGCGCCTCGTGGCGCGCTTCATCGCCATACTGGCGCGTCACCAGCGAGATCGGCGCCTTGCCGGGACGGAAACCGGGCAGCTTGAGCTTGCGCCCCATACGCTGCAAACGCTGCGCGACATCCTTTTCGAAGTCGGCCAGCGCCACCGAAAGATCAATGCGACGCTCGAGCGGATTCACCGCCGGCTGTTCGGTTTCAGGAGTGTTTGCGACGGTCGTTTCCATTGAAGATCCTTAGTGATACGGGGCATAGGGTGAGTAAAATTCTGGTGCGAGAGAAGGGAGTCGAACCCCCACGCCTTGCGGCGCTGGAACCTAAATCCAGTGCGTCTACCAATTCCGCCACTCTCGCGAACGATCTGCAATTTTAACCGAGATCGCCCTATACTGTCAGCCGCTGCGCTGGGGCGGAATTTCCCGCGCGCAGTCCTTGCCGGCAGTCCGCCTCCGGCATCAGGCGCCAAGCCAGCTTCACCGGGCAAGCCGCGCAGCCGCGAACCATGCAGGACGGCTGACGATTCCTCCGCCCGCCATCAGTTTAAAGCCATCGTCATCAACACTTTCCCCGATTCGCGACGCGCCGCTGCCGATGTCCGTTGACCATTACGAGAACTTTCCGGTCGCCTCGCTGCTGCTGCCTGCGCGACTGCGCCGCCCGATCGAAGCGATCTACCGCTTCGCCCGCGCAGCCGACGACATCGCCGACGAAGGCCAGCTGTCGGCCAGCGAACGGCGGGAGCAACTCGGCGCCTACTACGCGGCACTCGACACCATCGCTGCCGGCGCCCACCCGGCGCCCGAATTCGCCGAACTCGCTGCTATTGCCAAGGAATGGCAACTGCCGCTGCAGCTGCTGCGCGACCTGCTCGACGCCTTCTCGCAGGACATCGACAAGGCGCGCTACGCCGACCATGCCGAGGTGCTCGACTACTGCCGCCGCTCGGCCAACCCGGTCGGCCGCCTGCTGCTGCATCTGGCCGGCTGTAGCGGCGAGAACGAACTGCGCCGCTCCGACGCAATCTGCAGCGGGTTGCAACTCGCGAACTTCTGGCAGGACATCGCTATCGACTGGCAGAAAGACCGCGTTTACCTGCCGCAGACCGATCTCGAGCGTTTCGGCATCGACGAAGCGCAGATCGCCGAAGCGCGCTGGTCGCCGGCCTGGGCAGCGCTGCTCGACTTCGAGATCGACCGTGCCGAACACCTGCTGCGTTATGGCGCACCGCTGGTGCATGCCCTGCCCGGTCGTCTCGGCTGGGAAATCCGCCTGACGGTGCAGGGTGGCTTGCGCATCCTCGAAAAGACGCGGCGTGTGCGCGGTGACGTTTTTCGTCAGCGACCGACGCTGGGCGTCAGCGACTGGCTGCGCATGGGCTTGCGCGCGCCGTTCACCGGGCTCGGCACAAGCAGCCTGCCAGCTGGTGCGCAGCCCTGAGCCCCAACCATGACAGCAGAACGACTCACGCCCGACGCGCAACGCCTCCCACAAATCAGCCCAGCCATCGCCACGGCCCCATGACTCCCGACCAGTATTGCCAGCAACGCGCCTCCGGCAGCGGTTCGAGCTTTTACTACAGCTTCCTTTTCCTGCCGCCGCTGCGCCGGCGCGCGATCACCGCGCTGTATGCCTTCTGCCGCGAGGTCGACGATGTCGTCGACGAATGTCGCGAACCGGCCATTGCCGCCAGCAAGCTCGCCTGGTGGCGCGACGAAGTCACGCGCCTCTACCACGGCACGCCGCAGCACCCGGTCACCCGGGCGCTGAAACCACTGCTCGCCGATTTCAGCCTGCCGCAGGAACAGCTCGAGGAAATCATCGACGGCATGGCGATGGACCTCACCAACACGCGCTACGCCGATTTCAGCGCGCTGTCGCTCTATTGCTACCGCGTCGCCAGCGTCGTCGGCCTGCTGTCGGCCGAGATCTTCGGCTACCGGGACCGGCAGACGCAGAAGTACGCGCACGATCTGGGAATGGCCTTCCAGCTGACGAACATCATCCGCGACGTCGGCGAGGACGCGCGACGCGGCCGCATCTACCTGCCCGGCGACGAACTGGCGCGCTTCGGCGTCGCCGAATCCGACCTCGCCGCCGGCCGCTACTCGGACGCCTTCACCCGCCTGATGTCCTTCCAGATCGAACGCGCCGAGCACTACTACGCGCAGGCGCTGGCCGCGCTGCCGGCGATCGACCGCAAGGCGCAGCGCCCGGGCCTGCTCATGGCGGCGATCTACCGCACCGTGCTCGACGAAATCCGCAGCGACGGCATCAGGACGCTGACGCAGCGCATCTCGCTGCCGCCGCTGCGCAAACTGTGGATCGCCGCGCGCACGTGGGTCACCGCCTGAACCCCGGCCCGAATCACAGCCAGACTCCCGGTGCACAAGCCGCCGGCAGGGTCGCCATCGTCGGCGGCGGCTGGGCCGGGCTCGCCGCCGGCGTCGAACTCGCCGCTGCCGGCGTGCCGGTGGTCGTCTTTGAAGCCGCGCGCAGCCTCGGCGGCCGTGCACGCAGCGTCGACCGCGCCGACGGCAGCCGGCTCGACAACGGCCAGCACATCCTGCTCGGTGCCTACAGCGAAACCCTGCGCCTGATGCAGCGCGTCGGCGCCGACCCTGAGCGCCTGTTGCACCGGCAAGCACTCGACCTGCGCTACCCCGGCAGCGCCAGCGCAGCGCCTTTTCGCCTGCATTTGCCGCGCTTGCCGGCGCCGCTGCATCTCGCCGTCGGACTGCTTGCCGCAGAAGGGCTTACTTTCGCCGACAGGCTCGCCGCCGTGCGCTTCATGCGCTCGCTGCAGACGCGCGCCTGGACGCTGCCCGCCGACGAAAGCGTTGCCGCCCTGCTTGAGCGTGAAGGACAGGGAAAACGCGGCAGCCGCCTGCGCCGACGCCTGTGGGAACCGCTCTGCCTGTCGGCGCTGAACACCCCGGCGTGCGAGGCGTCGGCACAGGTCTTCGTGAACGTTCTGCGCGACAGCCTCGGCGGCACGCGCGCGGCAACCGATCTGCTGCTGCCCGCCGCCGATCTTGGCCGGATTTTCCCGGAACCGGCAGCGGCGTTCATCGCCGCTCACCGCGGCGAGGTACGCGTTTCCACTCGGGTCAGCAGCATCGAGGTCGACGACAGCAGCGGCGCTTTCATCGTGCGCAGCACTGCGGCAGGCGCTGCCGACGCCGGGGGCGCGCACGCGGCGGCGGGCGACGACGGTGGCGGCGAGCGCTTCGCGCAGATCATCGTCGCCACCGCCGCGCCGGCCGCCGCGCGTCTGCTCGCGCCGTGGCCGGCGATCGCGGCGCCTTTCGCGGCGCTGACGCAGGCGCCGATCGGCACGCTCTACCTCGGCTACCCGCCCGAGGTCCGCCTGCCCTTCCCGTTGCTCGGTCTCGATGGCGAAGGCGGTGGCGCGGCGGCGCTGGCCGGACAGCCTGCCGACCAGACACCGCTCGGGCAATGGGTTTTCGACCGCGGCCAACTCTGTGCAACGCCGGGCGTGCTCTCTTTCGTCCTCAGCGGCAGCGGCGCATGGGAGGCTTTCGACGCCGCAGCGCTCGGCCAGCGCCTGCAGCGCGAACTGGAAACGGCGCTCGGCGAACGCCTGCCGCCGCCCTTGTGGCGGCAACTGATCAGCGAACGCCGCGCCACCTTCGACTGCCTGCCAGGACTGGCGCGACCCGCCTGCCGGACGGCGCAACACGGACTGTGGCTCGCCGGCGATTTCGTCTGCGCCGGTTATCCGGCGACGCTCGAAGGCGCGGTGCGCAGCGGCGTCGCCGCGGCGCGCGCCATCCTCACGGACTGAAACGCGGCGCCCTCAGCCAACCGCTGTCAGCTGACGACTTCGAGCCGGCCGGCGTGCATGCGCAGGATGCGGCCGCAGCGCGCGGCGATCTCCTCGTCGTGCGTCACCAGGATCAGCGTCGTGCCGCGCTCGGCGTTGATCTCGAACATCAGGTCGATGATCTGCGCGCCGGTGGCGGCGTCGAGATTGCCGGTCGGCTCGTCGGCGAGCACCAGTTGCGGTTTCGGCGCGAAAGCACGCGCCAGCGCAACGCGCTGCTGCTCGCCGCCCGACAACTGGCGCGGCGTATGGCCGAGACGCTGCCCGAGGCCGACGCGCTCGAGCCAGCGGCGCGCCTCGGGCTCGGCATCGGCGGCACCGGCCAGTTCCAGCGGCAACATCACGTTCTCCAGCGCACTCAGCGCCGGCAGCAACTGGAAGGACTGGAAGACGAAGCCGAGCAGGCGCCCGCGCAGGACGGCGCGACCATCCTCGTCAAGTGCGCCGATACCTTCGCCGGCAAGATGCACCGACCCCGAACTCGGCAGGTCGAGTCCGGCGATCAAGCCGAGCAAGGTCGATTTGCCCGACCCGGAAGCGCCGACGATGGCCACCGTCTCGCCGGCGGCGACCGAGAACGAAATCTCGTGCAGAATGGTCAGCGTTTCGCCAGCACTGCTTGCGACTTCCTTGTGCAAGGCACTGGCGACGATTGCCGGCGGCCGACCCGCTGCCGCCGCTGCGCCACCGGCGCCCTGTTCGGCCCGGCCACCAGCATCCTCGTCAATCTCCTCGACACCTGCGTTCATCATGTTCATCTCGCGACTGCTCCTCTCGTGCAAGCTGCCACTACTGGCAGCCATGCTTTCTGCGACCTTGCTGCTGCTCGCGCCGACGGCGCAGGCGGCGCGCGACATTCCGCGCAACATCCTGATCTTCGGCGATTCGCTCTCGGCCGGCTACGGCATCCGTCAGGACGCTGCCTGGCCGGCGCTGCTGGCGAAACGGCTCGACGAACGCAAGCTGGAGTATAGCGTCGTCAATGCCAGCATCTCGGGCGAGACCAGCAGCGGCGGCCGCGCCCGCATCGCCGCCCTGCTCACCCGGCACCAGCCGGCGATCGTCATCGTCGCGCTCGGCGCCAACGACGGCCTGCGCGGCCTGCCAATCACCACGCTGCGCGACAACCTCGCTGCCATCACCGAGTCGGCGCAGCGCAGCAGGGCGCGCGTGCTGATCGTAGGACAACGCCTGCCGCCGAATTACGGCAACTATGCGGAAGAATTCCACGCCGTCTTCGGCGAGGTGGCGCGCAAACGCAAGACGGGCCTGGTCGACTTTCTGCTCGAAGGCGTCGCCAGCGAGCCGCAACTGTTCCAGGCCGACAACCTGCACCCGACCGCCGCCGCGCAGCCGCGACTGCTCGACAACGTCTGGAACGGTCTGGCGCCACTGTTGCGCTGAGCACTTTCGCCGCGCCGTTCCGCCTGCCACCGCCCGCTGGAAAATGCTCCCGCCAAGCACTCCGGCAACGGCTTCCGACACCCGGCAAACGGCTTTTTTCGGGGGCTTGTTGCAACGCGCATGCAGCGCTGCAACAAAGGCCGCGAGCGCCCGCCACAAGGCGCTTTGCGCCGAAAGACCGGCGCCTTGATTTGTGCTAGATTGCCGCCACCCAAAACACTTATTCCGACTCAGCCTCCAGGTAAAACGCCATGCTTGAGCAACACTATCTGACCAGTCTCTTCGAACCAAAATCGGTTGCGGTCATTGGCGCTTCCGAACGGGAAAACTCTGTCGGCGCAATCCTCTTTCACAACATCCTCGAATCCGGCTACAAGGGGCGCCTGTACCCGATCAATCCGCGCCACGAAACCGTGCTGGGCGTGCCGGCGTTCAAGTCGATCGAGGAGATCGGCGCCCGTGTCGAACTGGCGGTGATCGCCACCCGGCCGCAGCTGGTGCCGGCGATCGTCGAGCAATGCGGGCGCAGCGGCGTCAAGAACGTCATCGTCATCACCTCGGGCTTCTCGGAATCCGGCCACTCCGGCGCCGCGCTCGAACGCAAGATGCTGGAAATTGCGCGCAGCTACAACGTGCGCGTGCTCGGCCCCAACTGTCTCGGCATCATCCGCCCGGAACTCGGCCTCAACGCGACTTTCGCCCGCGTGGACGCAATGCCCGGCAACCTGGCACTGGTGTCGCAGTCCGGCGCCATGTGTTCGTCGGTGCTCGACTGGGCGAAGAGCAACCGTGTCGGCTTCTCCACCGTCATTTCGCTCGGCGGCACCGCCGACGTCGACTTCGGCGAGATCCTCGATTACCTGATCTACGACAACCGCACGCACTACATCCTGCTCTACGTCGAAGGCATCCGTAACGCCCGCCGCTTCATGAGCGCGCTGCGCTCGGCGGCGCGCATCAAGCCGATCATCCTGCTCAAGGCGGGTCGCCATGCCGCCGGTTCGGCGGCGGTGCAGACGCACTCGGGAATGGTTGCCGGCTCCGACATCGTTTTCGACGCCGCAGTGCGCCGCGCCGGTGTCGTCCGCGTCAAGAACGTCGGCCAACTGTTCTACGCCTCGAAAGCACTGGCCTCGAAGTTCCGCCCGCAGGGCAAGCGGCTGGCGATCATCACCAACGGCGGCGGGCCGGGTGCGATGGCCGCCGACCGCGCCGGTGACCTCGACATTCCGCTGGCCGAACTGTCGCTGGCGACGACGCAGGCACTCAACGCCGCGATGCCGGCGAACTGGTCGCACAGCAACCCGATCGACATCGGCGGCGACGCAACGCCCGAACGCTACCGCGACGCGATCCTCGCCGTCGCCCAGGACGCCGAAGTCGACGGCATGCTGGTGATGCTCTCGCCGCAGGCGATGACGCAGCCGATGGAAGTCGCCAAGGCGGTGATCGCCGTCAGCGACCAGACGTCGAAAGCCATGCTCACCTGCTGGATGGGCGAAGAACAGGTCGCCGAAGCGCGCCTGTCGCTCGAAGAAGCGTCGATCCCGGCCTTCCGCATGCCGGAAACCGCGGTCGAGCTCTACCACCACATCTCGACCTACTACCGCAACCAGAAGCTGCTCTTGCAGACGCCGGAACCGACCTCGCGCAAGCAGCGCCAGGAAACCGAAGGCGCCAAGATGCTGATCGAGGCGGTGCTGCAGGAACGGCGCAAGGTGCTCTCCGAGATGGAATCGAAAGCCATCCTGCGCGCCTTCCGCGTGCCGGTGGCGCAGACCATGGTCGCACGCACGCCGACCGAAGCGCTGCTGCTCGCCGAGCAGATCGGCTTCCCGATCGCGATGAAGGTCGACTCGCCCGATCTGGTCACCAAATCCGACGCCGGCGGTGTGCGCCTCAACCTGACCAACGCGCTGGCGGTACGCAACGCCTATCACGACATCATCGAGACGGTGCAGAAGAAGCGCCCGCACGCGCGCATCAACGGCGTCTCGATCGAACCCTACCTCGACCGCCCGCACGGCCGCGAACTGATGGTCGGCGTCGTGCGCGACCCGATCTTCGGGCCGGTGATCACTTTCGGCGCCGGCGGCGCCGAAGTCGAAATCTTCAGCGACCGCGCCGTCGCGCTGCCGCCGCTCAACGGCTTTCTGGCGCAGGATCTGATCCGCTCGACGCGCGCCTCGAAACTGCTCGGCGAATTCCGCAACATGCCGCCGGTGAATATGGATGCGCTCGAGGAGGTGCTGCTCAACATCTCCGAGATGGTCTGCGAACTGCCTTGGCTGCAGGAGCTCGACCTCAACCCGCTGATCGTCGACGAGAACGGCGCCATTGCCGCCGACGCGCGCATCGTCATCGACTACATGCCGCCCTCGGGCGACCGCTATTCGCACATGGCGATTCACCCCTACCCGGTGCATCTCATCCAGGACTGGCAGCTGCCCGACGGACGCACCGTCACCATCCGCCCGATCCGCCCGGAAGACGCCGAACTGGAGCAGGATTTCGTCAAACGCATGTCCGACGAGAGCAAGTACTACCGCTTCATGGACACGCTGCGCGAACTGACGCAGGCGATGCTGGTGCGCTTCACGCAGATCGACTACGACCGCGAAATGGCGCTGGTGGCGACGATGCGCGGCGACGACGGCAAGGACATCGAAATCGGCGTCGCCCGTTACGTCACCAACCCCGACGGTGAGTCGGTCGAGTTCGCGCTGGCCATTGCCGACGACTGGCAGAAGCACGGCATCGGCCGCAAGCTGATGACGGCGCTGATCGACTGTGCGCGCGCCAAGGGCTACCGCACCGTCGTCGGCGACGTGCTCTCGCTGAACAGCAAGATGTTCCGCCTGATGACCAGCCTCGGCTTCACCATCCACCCGCACCCCGAAGACCCGGCCGTCAAGCGCGTGGTCAAGCCGCTGCTCAGCTAGAACACACGCAGCGCACCGCAAAGCATGAAGGGGCGACCGGCAGCGGTCGCCCCTTCATGCTTTGCCCGGGAAAAAGTTCAGGGCTGCTTGAAATTGACGTCGTAAGGGTAGGCGTGATGCGCCTTGCGCCCTTCGCTGAAAATGTCGGCGACGTCGGCAGTGGTCTTGCGATCCCACCACAGCGCGCGGCCGCGCTGTTGCTCCGCGACCCAGTCGGGATTCTGCGCCAGCAGTTCGCGCATGAAACGGGTGTGCTCGGATTCGTAGCCAGCAGCCATCGGGATGTCCTAAGAAAAACGGCCGCGCGCAGCGCGGACAGGCAGGGTGCATTCTATCAAGGGTGTCAGTGGAAAGCTGGCGTGCCGTCAGGCACCGAGTCGGGGCCTCGCCGCACAGCCGACAAACTGATTGCTGCCACGCTATTCAGGATCGGGCCGGTATTGCCGATAGCAGTCTCAAGGTCGCCTGCCCTTGTGCAGGCCGGCGCTGAAACCCGCACTGCGACTCCCGCGAAGGGACGGCAGGCGGCAGGAGGCGCCGCCTTCTACAAATCGAGAGGAAACTACGATGTCCCAAGAAAACAGTTCATCGGCGATCGGATCGCGCCCGAGCGATCCCGCCGCCGACTTTCCGCGCCGGACGACCGACGGCAGCAGTGCAACGGGTGCTGCGAGCGCGTCGACCTCATCCATCAAACAAGCCCGGATCGAGCAGAACGCAGCGATCATTCAGATGTCGCTCGACGTGTCGATCAGCACGAAGAACCAGCCGCTGACGCTGCTGCTGAAGACAGCGATCGCCGGCATCAACGATCAGCTGAAGCCGGAATTCGGCGAAAACGCGATCGAGGCGGCCAGCGCAAGCGGTCAGGACAACAGCGCCGCCGGCACCGCTGGCCGGATCGTGTCGCTGTCCACGGGATTTTTCGAAGCGTACAAGGCGCAGCACCCGGACGAGTCGGCCGACGAGGCGCTGACCAACTTCATGGCGACGATCCGCAAGGGCTTCGAGACAGGCTACGGCGAAGCGCAGAAAATCCTGCAGGGATTGGGCGTGCTGCAGGGCGACCTGGCCAGCGACATCGAGAAGACCTACAGCCTCGTCACCGCCGGCTACGCCGACTTCGAAGCAGCGCAGCGCCAGCTGATCAAGGACGCAGCGGCGCCGGCTGAGAGTCCTGCGCCCACCGCCAGCGGCAGCTGATCGCCCGGCGCATCACTTCTCGAAGCGCATCACCCCGCCCTCGCAACTGACCTTGATCGCATCCTTCGCCGCGAAGCGGCCTTCGAGGATTGCCTTGGCCAGCGGGTTTTCCAGCTGCGACTGGATCGCGCGCTTGAGCGGCCGCGCACCGTAGACCGGGTCGAAGCCGGCGGCAGCGATTTCGGCCAGCGCGCTGTCGTCGACCTGCAGCTGCATGTCGAGCTGCGCCAGCCGCTTTTCGAGATAGCCGAGCTGTACGCGCGCGATCGACTTGATGTTCGCCTCGTCGAGCGAATGGAAGACGATCACCTCGTCGATGCGGTTGATGAACTCGGGACGGAAGTAGGTTTTCACCTCGCCCATCACCGCCAGCTTGACGACGTTGTAATCCGAGCCGCTCATCTGCTGGATCATCTGGCTGCCGAGGTTCGAGGTCATGACGATCACCGTGTTCTTGAAGTCCACGGTGCGCCCCTGCCCGTCGGTCATGCGACCGTCGTCGAGTACCTGCAGCAGCACGTTGAACACGTCCGGGTGCGCCTTCTCGACCTCGTCGAGCAGGATCACCGAATAGGGCTTGCGGCGTACGGCCTCCGTCAAGGTGCCGCCTTCCTCGTAGCCGACGTATCCGGGCGGCGCGCCGATCAGCCGGGCGACCGAGTGCTTTTCCATGAACTCGCTCATGTCGATGCGGATCAGGTGCTCTTCCGAGTCAAACAGGAATTCGGCGAGCGCCTTGCACAGCTCGGTCTTGCCGACGCCGGTCGGGCCGAGGAAGAGGAAGGAACCGTAAGGCCGGTTCGGGTCGCCGAGGCCGGCGCGCGAGCGGCGGATCGCGTCGGACACCAGCCGCACCGCCTCGTCCTGGCCGACGACACGACGGTGCAGACGGTCTTCCATGCCGAGCAGCTTCTCACGCTCGCCCTGCATCATCTTGGAGACGGGAATGCCGGTGGCACGCGACACCACTTCGGCAATTTCCTCGGCGCCGACCTGGTTGCGCAGCAGGCGGTTCTTCACCGCGCCGTCGCCCTTGCCGGCGCTCTCGGCGGCCTTCAGCTGCGCTTCGACCTGCGGCAGCTTGCCGTATTGCAGCTCGGCCACCTTGTCGAGCTTGCCCTCGCGCTGCAGACGGACGATTTCGGCACGCAGGCGGTCGATTTCCTCCTTGAGGTGAGCACTGCCCTGCACCTGCGCCTTCTCGGCCTTCCAGATCTCCTCGAGGTCTGAATACTCCTTCGACAGCCGGGCGATTTCCTCCTCGATCAGCGCAAAGCGCTTGCGGCTGCCTTCGTCCTTTTCCTTCTTCACCGCCTCGCGTTCGATCTTCAGCTGGATCAGCCGGCGGTCGAGCTTGTCCATCACCTCCGGCTTGGAGTCGATTTCCATGCGGATGCGCGCGGCGGCCTCGTCGATCAGGTCGATCGCCTTGTCCGGCAGGAAGCGGTCGGTGACGTAGCGGTGCGAGAGTTCGGCGGCGGCAACGATGGCCGGGTCGGTGATCTGCACGCCGTGGTGCAGCTCGTACTTCTCCTGCAGGCCGCGCAGGATGGCGATGGTCGATTCGACCGAGGGTTCGTCGACCAGCACCTTCTGGAAGCGGCGTTCGAGCGCAGCGTCCTTCTCGATGTACTTGCGGTATTCGTCGAGCGTCGTCGCGCCGATGCAGTGCAGCTCGCCGCGCGCCAGCGCCGGCTTGAGCATGTTGCCGGCGTCCATCGCGCCTTCGGCCTTGCCGGCGCCGACCATGGTGTGCAGCTCGTCGATGAAGACGATGATGCGCCCTTCGTCCTGCGCGATTTCCTTGAGCACCGCCTTCAGCCTTTCCTCGAACTCGCCGCGGTACTTGGCACCGGCGAGCAGCGCCGCCATGTCGAGCGAGAGCACGCGCTTGCCCTTTAGCGTTTCCGGCACTTCGTCATTGACGATGCGCTGCGCCAGACCTTCGACGATCGCCGTCTTGCCGACGCCCGGCTCGCCGATCAGCACCGGGTTGTTCTTGGTGCGCCGCTGCAGGATCTGGATGGTGCGGCGGATTTCGTCGTCGCGGCCGATCACCGGGTCGAGCTTGCCCTGACGCGCGCGCTCGGTGAGGTCCATACAGTACTTCTTCAGCGACTCGCGGCTGCCTTCGGCTTCCTGGTTGTCGACGCTCTGCCCGCCGCGCACGGCGGCGATCGCCTGTTCCAGCGGCGCCCGCGCCAGGCCGTGCTGGCGCGCCAGCCGGCCGGCTTCGCCTTTGTCGTCGGCGAGCGCGAGCAGGAAGAGTTCGCTGGCGATGAACTCGTCGCCGCGCTTCTGCGCCTCGCGGTCGGTGATGTTGAGCAGATTCATCAAGTCGCGGCTGACCTGCACCTCGCCGCCATGCCCCTCGACTTTCGGCAGGCGCTGCAAGGCCTGCGCGACAGCCGCCTGCAAGGCGGTCACGTTGACCGCGGCGCGCGACAGCAGCGAGACGGTTCCGCCATCGTCCTGACGCAGCAGCGCGGCCAGGAGGTGCAGCGGCTCGATCATCTGCTGATCATTGCCGTTGGCGATGCTCTGCGCGTCGTCGAGCGCCTGCTGGAACTTGGTGGTCAGTTTTTCGGAACGCATGGTGCAGCCTCCGTGGTGATTTCGAATGCTGTGCACATGGGGCGGCCGGCGCCGAATTCAAGGGCGGGCAGGCGTGCGCCGATGTCCGCCGCAGTCGCGTTTCCGGCATACTCGCGGCGATGAATTGCCGTCCTGCCTTGCCGGAGTCGCGATGAACAGCCAGCCACACCACCCCATGCTCGAAGGCGGCGAGCCGCCGAAAAAGAACAAGATCGTCAGCGCCGCCGAGGCGGTGCGCCTGATCCGCAACGGCGACACCGTCGCCACCGGCGGCTTTGTCGGCATCGGCTTTGCCGAGAACATCGCCGTCGCACTCGAACAGCGCTTTCGCGACACCGCCGAACCGCGCGATCTCACCCTTTTCTACGCCGCCGGCCAGGGCGACGGCAAGGAACGCGGTCTCAACCACCTCGGCCACGAAGGGCTGGTGCGCCGCGTCGTCGGCGGCCACTGGGGGCTGGCGCCGAAGCTGCAGAAGCTCGCCGTCGACAACCTCGTCGAGGCCTACAACCTGCCGCAAGGCGTGATCACGCACCTGCTGCGCGACATCGCCGCCGGCCGCCCAGGACAGATCACGCGCATCGGGCTCGGCACTTTCGTCGACCCGCGCCACGGCGGCGGCAGGATCAACGCGCGCACCACCGAGGAACTCGTCTCGCTGCTGCAGCTGAACGGCGAGGAATACCTCTTCTACAAGGCTTTTCCGGTGCATGTGGGCATCATCCGCGGCACCACCGCCGACCTTGACGGCAACATCACCATGGAGCGCGAGGCGCTGACGCTCGAAGCGCAGGCCATCGCCATGGCCGCGCACAACTCGGGCGGTGTCGTCATCGTCCAGGTCGAGCGCATCGCCGAGCGCGGCTCGCTCAACCCGCGGCAGGTGAAGATTCCCGGTGTGCTGGTCGACTGTGTGGTCGTCGCCGAAAAGCCCGAGTACCACATGCAGACCTTCCTCGAGGCCTACAACCCCGGCTTTTCCGGCGAGGTGAGGCTGCCACTGTCGGCAATTCCGGCGATGGGCATGAGCGAGCGCAAGATCATCGCCCGCCGCGCGGCGCAGGCGCTGCATCCGGGCGCCATCGTCAACCTCGGCATCGGCATGCCCGAAGGTGTCGCCAGCGTCGCCGCCGAGGAACGCGTGCTCGACCTCCTGACGCTCACTGCCGAGCCCGGCGTCATCGGCGGCATTCCCGCCGGCGGCCTCAACTTCGGCGCGGCGATCAACGCCGACGCGATCATCGACCAGCCGAGCCAGTTCGACTTCTACGACGGCGGCGGCATCGACCTCGCCTGCCTCGGCATGGCCGAGGTGGATGGCGAAGGCAACATCAACGTCAGCAAATTCGGCCCGCGGCTGACCGGCGCCGGCGGCTTCATCAACATCAGCCAGAGCGCGCGGCAGGTGGTGTTCGTCGGCACCTTCACCGCCGGCGGGCTGGAAGTTGCCATCGCCGACGGCCGTCTGCTGATCGTCAGCGAAGGCCGCGCGCGCAAGTTCGTCGCTGCCGTCGAGCAGCGCACCTTCGCCGGCGCCTACGCCGCGCAGCGCGGCCAGCCGGCACTCTACGTCACCGAACGCTGCGTCTTCCGGCTGACCAGCGATGGCCTCGAACTGATCGAGATCGCGCCGGGAATCGAGCTTGAGCGCGACATCCTCGCGCACATGGACTTCGTGCCACGCATCAGCGCCGAGCTGAAGACGATGGACGCGGCGATCTTCGCGCCCGGGGCGATGGGCCTGCGCGAACGCCTGCTCGCCGTGCCGCTGGCGCAACGGCTCGTCTTCGACGCCGCACGCGGGCTGTTCTTCGTGAACTTCGAGGGCCTGCACGTGAAGAGCGCGGCGCAGATCGACGAGATCCGCGCGCTGGTCGAAGTGCGTCTCTCGCCGCTCGGCCGGCGTGTGCCGGCGATCGTCAATTACGACAACTTCCAGATTGACAGCGAAGTGATCGACGCCTACGTCGACATGGTGCGCGATGTTGTCGCGCGCTTCTACAGCGAGGTTACCCGCTACACCACTTCCAGCTTCATGCGCGCCTGGCTCGGCGACGCGCTCGAACGCCGGCAGCTGGCGCCGCACCTCTACGCCAGCGCCGACGAAGCGCTCGCCCGGCTCGGCGTCGGCCCCGCAACGAAGCCTTAAGCGCCAACCAACGCGCACGGCCGGCGCCGGCTCGCCAGCCGGTGCCACCTGCGTTACCCTGCCGGCCCCTGCCATTCGGCCGCCCGAAAAGGGCGCCTTGCGGCTTTTCCTTGCTGCTTCGCCATCCCTGTTCGGCGCCCCTGTTCGGCGCCCCTGTTCGCCGCCTCGTCACCCTCTCGCCGTGAACCCGAAACTCGCTGAATTCCTCGCCGGCTGCCGCGACGAAGCGCCGCTGCAACTCGGCGTCATCCCCTTCGGCATGATCTACGGCATCGCCGCGCTGGCGGCCGGTATGCCGGCGTGGCTGGCGCAGGCCGCCTCGGCCGTGCTATTTGCCGGCGCTTCGCAGCTGGTGATCGTGCAGATGCTCAGCGCCGGCGCCGGTCTGCTGCCGATGGCGCTCACCGCCAGCCTGCTCAACGTGCGCCACGTGCTCTACAGCATGTCGGTCGCCGAATACGTGCGCCACCTGCCGCGCCGCTGGCGCCTGCTGCTCGCCTACCTGCTCACCGACGAGGCCTACGCGGTGGCGATCCTGCGCTACCAGCAGACGGCGCGGCCCGCCCCCGTTCATGACAGCACCGGCCCAGCCACCACCAGCGACCCGGCCTCTGCCTTTTCTGCCCCCGCCACGGCCGGCGAAGCGGCGCCGGACCTGCGTCACTGGTACTTCCTCGGCTGCGGCTTCACGCTGTGGGCCTGCTGGCAACTGTCGACCGCCGCCGGCATCGTCTTCGGCGCCACGCTCCCGCCCGAGTGGGACATCGACTTCGCCGTGCCGCTGACCTTCATCGCGCTGCTGACGATGCTCACGCGCGAACGCGCCGGCCGCGCGGCGGCGCTGATGGCGGGGCTGGCCGCGCTGGCGCTGGCGGCGCTGCCGTACAAGCTCGGGCTCGTTGCCGCCATCGTCGCCGGGCTATTTGCCGGCGTGTGGGCAGCGCACCGCAAGCCGACGAGGGACGAAAAACCATGAGCCACCTCGCCCTGCTTGGCCTCTTCGTTGCCGTCGGCATCGTCACCTTTCTCTACCGCTACTCGATGATCGGCCTCTTTGCCAGCGGCAAGCTGCCCGGCTGGCTGCATGCGCTGTGCCGCCACATCGCGCCGGCGAGCTTCGCCGCGCTCACCGCGACGGCACTGTTTGTCCAGGGTGGCGACGTGGTGCTGGCGCTCAACGCGCCGAAACCCTGGGCGGCGCTGCTCGCCGCGCTGGTCGCCTGGCACACGCGCAACGTCATCGCCACCATTGCCAGCGGCATGCTGGCGCTGACGCTGCTCAAGCTGATGCTGCCGCTGTAAGCCACTGTTGCCACTGCAAAAATCCCCCGCGCATGGCGGAGAAATGCCGATAGAATGATCCGGCATTGACCGCGGGGCCGCCGGCCCCGGTCTCACCGGAGGATCGTTCCATGCGCCGCCTGCTTGCCGCCCTGATCCTGCTTTCCAGTTCGCTTTCGGCTTTCGCCCTGCCGTACAGCGGTGTCTACTTCTTTGGCGACAGTCTCACCGACGTCGGCAACGTGCAGAACGTCTACGCCGGCCTGCCACATGCCCCCGGCGCGCCAACCACCGTGCCCGGCGCACCCTACGACGCGCAGGGTCGCGCCAGCAACGGCGCAATCTACGCCGACGTGCTCGCTGGCGGACTCGGCTTCAGCGCCACGCCCTCCACCACCGGCGGCAACGACTACGCTTACAGCGGCGCGCGCACGCGCTACCAGACCATGGGCCCCGACTATCAGGGAATCCTCAGCCAGATCGGCAGCTACCGGGCACTGCCCGGCGGCGCCGACGCCGGCGCGCTGTACGTCGTCTGGGGCGGATCGAACAACCTGCAGGACATCATCGTCGGCAAGACGGTCGACGCGCTCGGCCAGCCGGTGCCCGACCTCTTTTCCACCGTTGCCGACATCATTCAGGGCATCAGCGCCCTCTACGCCGAAGGCGCCCGCAGCTTCCTCGTGCCGAATGCGCCGGACCTCGGGCTGACGCCGCGGGTGAGCGGCTATGGCAGCGCCGCCGTCGCCGGCGCGCATCAACTGAGCCTCGCCTACGACGGTCTGCTCGCCGTATCGCTGGCCAAGCTGCAGGCAGCCACGCCGGACATCCGCATCATCGGCTTTGACGTGTATTCGCTGCTCAACCGCCTGGTCGCCAATCCCGCCGACTACGGCATCAGCAACACCACCGACCGTTGCTACACCGGCGACGATCTCAGCTTCACCGGCGGTGGCAGCGTCTGCGCCAACCCGGACAGCTACCTCTTCTGGGACGGCATCCACCCGACCAGCGCCGTGCACGCCATCCTCGGCGAAGCCATGCTCGCCGCCGTGCCGGAACCGGAAACGCTCTATCTGATGGCGATTGCGCTGCTGGCGCTTGCAAGCGTCGCCCGGCGGCGGGCGGGTGCATCGGGAAGACTGTGACGGGCTAAACGGCGGGAGTCGGCCAAGAGCGGAAGTTCGCCAACATTCATGTAAGCGGCCATTTGCAAGGAATATGGGCGAATACGCTAAAGCCGGTCCAGGGGACGCACCACGCCGCGCCCGCCCCGGTTCAGCACGTGGGTGTAGATCATCGTGGTCGACACGTCGGCGTGCCCGAGCAGTTCCTGCACCGTGCGGATGTCGTAACCCGATTCGAGCAGGTGGGTGGCGAACGAATGACGCAGCGTATGGGTGGTAGCTGGCTTGGCGATTCCTGCCTTCCGCACGGCGGCCTTGATAGCGCGTTGCAGGTTTTGCGCGTAGAGATGGATGGTGGCGGCGGTGGATACCGGTTTCTGGATCCTCAGAGAGCGCCGGAGCCGGGAATACCCAGAACTAGGCCCATGTTTCAGGGGCTTTGGGATATTTTCGGGCAATGGCATCCGGCATCTCGACCCCTGGCACACGGTTCTCCCGGTCCATGTCGTAGACCGCCCGAACCTTCTCCAGTTGAGCATGCAGGGGCAAGGCCAGCGCCTGCGGCAGCATGGTAATCCGGTCCTTGCCGCCCTTCCCCTGACGGATGGTGATCTCGTGGCGATCGAAGTCAACATCCTTTACCCGCAGGCGGATACATTCCATGAGACGCATGCCCGTGCCGTAAAGCAGCCGCGCCATGAGCGCGAGCACGCCGTCGAGGCAGGCCATCAAACGTTGCACTTCGCCCACCGATAACACGGTTGGAATGCGCTGCGAGGGCTTCGCCCGCACCAATCCGTCCAACCACGGCAGATCCATGCCCAATACTTCCCGGTAGAGGAAGAGAAGTGCTGAGAGCGCCTGGGTCTGCGTTGCAGCAGAAACCTTGCCATTCACGGCGAGGTCGGTCAAAAACGCTTTAACTTCAGCCACTCCCATGACCCTCGGGTGCTTCATGTGGTGAAAGTGGGCGTACCTGCTTATCCAATTTGTGTATGATTTCCCGGTCCGCCTGCTGTAGTGCTTCGCTTTTATGCGCTCTCGGACCACTTCCAGCAACATGGGAGCATGGGGGGCCGTGTATACAGCCGCCGATGACATGATAAACACCTCAGTTCCAAGTGAAACAGAAAGTTACAGGCGCCCAAGTCCACGTATACGTCAGCGGGCACCTACATACAAGGCGGTTTTGCCGTCTACTACACGTTAGACCTTCTATGACTCTCACCGACTACTTGAACGAAATCGAATATGCGGTTACCCGCGTCATCGAATCGCTTTGGCATGAGCACGACGAATCCGAAAGACTCCGAAAGGAGATTGAAGAATTAAGGAAGGTGGTCGCGGACAACTATCAACGAGCCCAATTCATCCAACAAAACGCGGAAGATGAAGACGATTTAATGCTCGGTGTTGGAATACATTGGGATACGTATTTCGGTGAAGACAAAGAGCAATACTACAAATCGAAAGACCTCGATGCGCTTGAGGCGCGCCTAGCGTCTAGAGAATTTTCTTTTTCGTCTCTTGCCGGAACGCTTCTTCAATACGCAAAGCAAGGTCTTTCGGCTTCCTTCGGTAAGCCCGTCAATTGGCCAGACGGTCGTTTAGTCGGCTCTCAATACCTTAAGACCATTATTCTTGAGTCCCGCAATCAGTCCGAACACTGGGAAGAAGGAAACCCATTCCCAAAAGTCGAGCAGTGCTTCAATACCCTTACCGCTGAGAAGGGGCCTGAGTTCGGCCAATACAAAACCAAGAACCTGGCTTTCGAAGTTGTTTCCATGCTTGGTTGGCGTTCCTATGCCGATTTCAAGAACGACCTGCTGTCTATGTAAGCCATGGCAGGTCTAACCCATCATTCCACCGGACCTGCGCGAAAAGCCGCGCAGGCCGGCGAACTCAGACGTTGGGCGTCTTTTCGCCACACTTAACCAAGGAGGTTGTATGACGAAGTGGCTTGATGACTGGTTTAGCCAAACATCCACGGGCGGCGGCAATCCGACCCGTCGCGCGATATCCGATGTTCACACTCAATGTGCCGATACAGGCCAAGAGCTAATCAAAGAGGCTGTTGCGAGGAACTGGCATGTAGTAGAAACGGATACGCACTATGTTGTAATCCCCTCGGGTACGATGAAAGTCCGGTGTTAGAAAGCTCAGGCTGCGCAGCGAAGGTGCTCGTAACCCGGATGCCCAACGCTTTCGGAAGGCAAATCGTGAGTGAATCCGCGACGCCCAACAATTCCGTCGAGAGGGACCGCCTGCAAGCTGCGCTTGCAGGTTCCCTTCGCGGCTTCGCCGCTACGGCGGCCCCTCACGTCAAACGTTATGCCCTCCAACTGAAAGGCTCTTAGCATGCAAGAAGGAATGGATGAAAGTCGTCAAAAGGAGCGTTTTACGTCCAAGGCCTTTCAACAATTTGAGGCGCGCGAGAGGGAACTCCTTGAGTATCGAGAGTTAATTCAAAAACAAGAAAAACAGTTGGACGAGTACCGAACCCGCCTTAAGCATGAGCAGATGGCGCGAGAGCAAGAGCTTCAAAAAGAATTGGAATCGCGCGAGAAATATTTTGCTGATCGTGAACGAAAGCTTTTTGCTCGCCAAAAAGAAATCGAGCACCACTTGATGAAGCGTCAAGAAGAAGCAGAAGCCCTAAGAACAAAGCTTGAACATGAACTGAGCTCCCGCGAAGCTCAACTACAAGACGCATTGCAACAACTCAATCTAGAGAAAGAGCGATACACGGAAGAGAGCAGAAAGAAAATTGAACGCACATCGAAAGACTACGTTTCTGACACGCTCAGCGCCCTAGACAAGAAAGAAGTTCAATTTCATCTAATTTCGAAGATATGGAGCGCAATTGGGGCTGTGTCGCTTGCTGGCGGTTTAGGTTTCTTTGGTTACGTCACTATCTCTAGTTTCGCGAGCATTCCGAATCCGATTACTTGGGAATTCATCACGTTTTCCATTTTCAAAGGTTTGATCGCACTAGCGCTTTTTGCCGCCTTAGCGAAATATGCCTTTCTATTCAGCAACTCCTATATGCGCGAAGCCCTAAAAAATGCTGATCGTCGTCACGCCATTAATTTTGGCAAGTTCTATCTAGAGTCATATGGAGCAGCTGCGGAGTGGACTCAGATCAAAGAGGCCTTTGAAAACTGGAACATCATTGGTACTAACGCATTTTCTACACCTGATGAAAGCCAACTGGATGTCACAGCTCTTGAGAAGGTTGCAAACACCATCGAGAAAATTCGAAAGTCTTTGCCCGCATCAAAATCGGAAACGAGCGCATAACCCAGTAGTCGTGCGGACCTCCGCAAAAAGCCGCGCAGGCCGCTCACTTCTACGTTAGCCGTCTATGAGTGAATCGGCGCCACCCGTTCCTGAGTCGCATGCTTTGTCGGCACGGCTGTCGCATCCGTGCTTCCCCCAGCCGCAAGACGCGAACGTCAAGGTCTGGCGGTATATGGACCTCGCCAAGCTCATTTCTCTCATTCAATTGCGAGCGCTCTACCTGGCACGGCTTGATCAGTTGGCAGATCCGTACGAAGGATCTACTACTCAATTGACGGCAGCCGGAATCGACGCATTTCTCAAGAACGTCGGCTCAGCGAATGGCTACAAGGAGCTCGGCGGCTTTTATCGCAAGGCGCGAGAGTCCACTTTCGTGTCGTGTTGGCACGCGAACGAGCACGAGTCCGAGGCAATGTGGCGCCTCTATGGCGGCCTGAGCGGCGGGGTCGCGGTACAAACGACCTACGCTAAGTTGGTCAAGTCGATTGAACAAGTGGGCGAAGTCTATGTCGGCCTTGTTCGCTACATCGATTACTCCACCGCCTCGTTTCCTGACGCGAACGCCTTCTATCCAGTCATGCACAAGAGAGCTTCGTTCGCCTACGAGCGAGAGGTGAGACTGGTTCGGTACCGGGGGTCGCCGCCAGAGCCAGATAGCCCCCCAACCAGCTTATCGATACCGTGGAACATTGAAGCCTTTGCCGAGCAGATTTTCGTTGACCCATACGCTCCCGGCTACTACTTCGAAGCAGTGAAGGCTGTTCTCTCATCAATGGCACCCGCTCTAGTCTCCCGTCTAGCATGGTCGCAAATGAAAGCGGCCCCTTTCTTCTAGCATGCAGACGGCTAACCCTTCCTTCAAGCGGACCTGCCTACGGCAGGCCGCTTAAGTCAAGCGTTGACGCTGTAGAAAAACCCATTTCCAACTCGATTTCCGGCAAAAAATTTAGCGCAGGTTTGATCTGCGCCAAATTGCTTTTTCATGCCGTTTAACTGGTCGGTGGTCGTTCTCTCAGGCCAGGGGGCCGGCAGGTCTCACCGTGATGGCATTTCGCTTCATTCCGCCTACTGCCCATACCCGTGATGCGCCAGTTTCTCGATGTTATGCACCAGGCAGTACAGTTTCCACTGCGTGTCGACCTTCTTCCGCCCACGTAGCGTGAACCGATCCAGTCGCTTGTTGTGCCGCAGGTTCCCGAACACCGGTTCAACTGTGGCAAATCTTCTCCCGTAACGGGCTTTGCCTTCTTCGCTGTCGATGGCCCGCTTCATCCGGTCGCTGTGGCTTTCTTCGGTTGTTCCGGCTTTGCCGCGAAAGAAAGCAACTTGCCGGACCTTCGTCTTCTCCGGCGTGCGCAGGCATTTGTCCCGTTGCTCGCAGGGCAGGCAGTCGCGTTGGGTGCCACTGTATTTGGTGGCAAGGTGGCCGTTGTGGATGCAGTTGGTACCATTGCGGTAGAGCTGTTTGCCGGCCGGGCAGGTGCAGATGCCGGTTTCCGGGTCGAGCGTGAAGTCCTGCGGGCGGTAGCATTGGGCGGTCTTCTTCGGATGCGCCTTGTCGTAGAGCGGTTCAGGCTTTGCCTTGTGTTTGCCTTGATCCTTGAAGCGTTCGTCGCGCTGGCGCATGCCGTTGTCGGCGATCAAGGCATTGATCTTCTCGTTGGCCAAGCCTTTGAGGTTGGCTTCGGAGTGGTAGCCAGCATCGGCGGTGTAGAGGGTTTCCGGTGTGCTCTGTGCTTGCGTAGCGCGCACGACAGGCAGCAGCAGTTCCTGTTCTGAACCGGTACCGTGGGCCTGGGCTTCGATGATGATTTGGTGTTTGGCATCGACTGCTGCCACACCGGTGTAGCCCTGGATGACGCCTTTGCCGGTGGCCATCTTGGCACTCTCCGGATCGGTGCGATTGCTTTTGCGGATGGTGCCCTTGCTGCCTTTGCGATCTTGGGGGTGATCGGCCAGCCATTGACGTAGTTCGGCGGCTTCTCTCTTCAGGCTTTCGGCGCGTTGCCGGGATATTTCGGCGAGATCGGGTTCGACTGGCAGGCGGTCGTTCTCCCTGTGGCGTGCGAGCATCTTCCTTGCGGCAGCTTCAAGCTTGTCAGCCTGGTGGGCGAAGTCGGCGCGCGTGCCACTCTTGGCTTTGGATGCATTGCTAGGCAGCTTGACGCCATCGATGGCAAACATTTCCCGGCCGATCAGGCCTTGCCGGTTGCAGAGGTAGAGCACCTGGGCGAACAGTTGGGCAAACTCAGCGTCGAGGCTGGAGACGAAGGCGGCCAGTGTGGTGAAGTGCGGAGCGGCATCGCCGGAGAGGGCGATGAAGGTGACGTGTTCGCGGCACAGCCGCTCGATGCCTCGGCTGCTGACGACGCCTTGGGCGTAGGCGCAAAGGATGACTTTGAGCAGCATCCCCGGCGGATAGGCGCTGGCGCCGCTCTGGTCGTTGCGATAACGACTGTCGAAAAGGGTAAGGTCGAATTCGTGGTCGAGCAGATGATTAACCGCATGCTCGAAACTGCCAGGGAGAAGCTGTTTCTCCAGATCCACCGCGAGGAATCTCGGGCTGGTGTCGATTGCTTTGTAGCGCGCCATGTCCATCTCCGCAAACCAGTTACCGATCAGACCCTTGATATGACAATCGGTTCACGGCACGATGCGCGGATGGATATTATTTTTATACATCGTCGTTAGAGATACCGCGCACACCAGGAGAAATTGGCGATTATGGGAAATAGTGGGGGAGCAGCAGCCAATTCCGGCATTGACTTTCAGCAGCGCGTTGCAGCCTTGGTAATGGCGCATGTCATCGCTGGCGTGAAGGACTTCACCTCTGTGAGTCTTGGAGGTGTCATTGATGTAAGGGAAATGCGATTTGAGACAAACGATTGCATAGACGACTTGGTTATAATTTCCGATCAGGGTCGCGCCTATATTCAAGCAAAACACACCCTTAGCCTTTCGGAAAAGGTCGATTCAGAATACTCATCGGTGTTAAAGCAATTTGTTGCGCAGCATTTGGCTTGTGGCTCGGACTCCGATTCCTATGTGATCACCACATCATCTGGAGCATCGCGACGAATTACGAAGGAGCTCCGAAAGCTAACAGAAGCAGCTCGCCTCAATGAAGAATCGAGCGACGACAATCCATTAACACTCGCTGAAATGGATGTTATTGAAAAGACCAAGGGGCTGCTAGAAGCACATTTTTTCGAAAAGACTGGCTCAGCAATGCCAGGCAGCGAGTTCAGAAAACTCATCAAAAAAATCCGCGTTGCAATAGTTGACATTGAAGATGGCGCTCCCTTAGAGGCAGCCGTTCTGACTTTGCTGTCAGGAAAATCGAATATCTCCCCGGTGCTACTGTGGGGAAGTCTGATTGCACTTTGCTTGTCCTTAGCTAAAGACCGTCTTTCCATCGACAAAGCCGCGCTAATGCAAAGAGTGGGGCGGTTTATTGGCCCTCAGAACCGTACGATGGCTAACGAGGCGGCTAGAGAGTATTTCAGCCTTCAATGCAAGGGGAAGTTTTCTGCCGGGCGTGAAGTACTACTTGTTAAGTCCCCCTTTCCCGACGCTGATTATTTGATCGTTGAGCTTTATCGCTTCGAAGACGACGGCCAAAAGCGTGTCAGGTTTTTCGACGGCAAGGTTGAACTCCTAAACGGAGAAACATTGGATGTCATACATCGTGCCTCGACATACATTGGAATCGAACGCTTTATCGAAGAACACGTAGATAGGTTTTCTGAGGCACGAATAACGCTCATCCCGATTAACTCAGAGACCAGCCCCGAAGATGAACCCTATGCCAGGGCACATGCAGAGTATTCCGCTCGGCTAGCCGAGTCGTTGGAAGACCCGCTTAAATGCCTTCACTGTGGAGACCCAGTATCCGAAGACTCCTCCCCTGTTATTGAGATTGAAGAGGATGGTATGGAGCATGCAGTCGGCATCGTGCATAGAAAGTGCATGCGCACCACCGACCGGGTTTTGGGTCTAATAACACACGATCTGTTTCGTGAAAATAAGCTTCTCAAGAATTTCGACTATGTCCGGTGGTTTCTTCACGCCCCTCGTGGCCAGGGTCTATTTTCCGCAGCAGCTCACATTAGCAATCGTGTTTTCCCAATAGCATGGAAGTCAGACTACAACCGAATATCTAAGGGCTCGTGGTGCGTCAAAATCATGCTTGAAGACGGAAGTGCAAGGTATGTTCATGAGCGTGGAAAGGTCGTTAGGTATTCTGAAACTGAAGCCTGCGCAATTGCAGATCACTTCAACGTTCAATTCGACGACGCAAGAAGCAAGAAAGACCCGTGGTGCTATACCTCTGAACAAGAGGCATTTGGAACTTACTCGACCGCCCTTCAAGTAATGACAGCCGATGAAACATGCATTATGTGCAGTAGCGCGACAGCCGTACGTTACACACAGGCTATAGAAAATACATACTCGTCTTCCGAGAACTTCTATGCGCCTCTTGTAATTCTTCTGGAAGAAGAGTCGGGACTCCCGATTTCGTTTGCTAGCGCGATATTTCTTATTACCAACCCACTTCGATTAGAAAGATTTGTTGATAACTGGAGGAGGGCAGGAATTGATTTGCCTGCTTTTGTTACTTCAACAATCGGATCTGACGACGAATTTGATAAGTTCGTACGAAAAGTCAAGGATGATGGGGTGGGTGTCCTCGTTGACCCGATGCTAAACATGTCAGGAGAACTTACCAGCGGGTTCGTCGTTGAAAACTATTACGATCTTGTCAAAAATGGCGCATCGAATCTCTAACTTTTCATTCCACCGGACCTGCGCAAAAAGCCGCGCAGGCCGGTGGATTCAGACGTTGAACGACAGCATTCCACAAGCGCCCATGGCCGAATTGGGTCGAGGCTGTGTGAAAACCCCTCGGCTGTGTACGCCAAACGGAGCGGTGGTGCGTTAATTCCTGTACGGAGGTGCAGGAATGAAGCGATTCATCGAAGGCGAGTCCCGCAGTCAACTGAGCTTGTTGCCCGAATGCCTGGAAGATTACATCGGCCCAGACAATCCGGTCCGTGTAGTTGACGCGTTTGTTGAAGCCCTCGACTTGGCTGAAATGGGGTTCGACACGTCGGCGGCAGCAACGGGAAGACCCGGCTACCACCCCGGACTTCTTCTCAAGCTCTACATCTACGGCTATCTGAACCGCATCCAATCAAGTCGGCGATTGGAGAGAGGGGCTGGGCGGAATGTTGAACTGATGTGGCTGACCGGCCGCTTATGCCCAGACTTCAAAACGATTGCGGACTTTCGCCGGGACAACGGCAAAGGCATCCGTAATGTCTGCCGGCGCTTTGTAGCCCTCTGTCGCCAACTTGATTTGTTCAGCGAAGCGGCTGTGGCCGTTGATGGCAGCAAGTTCAAGGCCGTGAATAACCGCGACAAGAACTTCACGCCGCACAAGTTGGCACAGCGGATGAAACAAATCGACGAGAGCATCGAGCGGTATTTGCAGGAGTTGGATACCGCTGACAGAACGCAATCATCTGATGCCGGCCGACGCGGCCAGCACATTCAGGAGAAACTGGGCAAGCTTCGCCAGCAGATGGAATATCTCCGTCAAATGGAAGAGCAACTGAAGCTGCAGCCTGACGAACAACTCTCGCTGACTGACCCGGATGCCCGGTCGATGGCAACCAGCGGTCGCGGCACGGGGATGGTTGGCTACAACGTCCAGGCATCGGTGGATACGAAGCACCACCTCATTGTTGCTCACGAGGTGACCAACGAAGGCCACGACCGCCGGCAACTGTCGAATATGGCTCTGAAATCGATGGATGCCACCGGCACAGAACAACTGGACGTCCTGGCAGACCGGGGCTATTTCAAAGGTCCCGAAATCCTCAAATGCGTTGAGGCAGGCATCACGCCCTGGGTGCCGAAGACGATGACCTCCGATAACAAGGCCAAGGGGTTATTCGACAAGCGTGATTTCATCTACATCGAAGCGGACGATGAATATCGCTGCCCGGCTGGAGAGCGCTTGATATATCGATACTCTTCGTCAGAGGATGGGATGAAAATCGACCACTATTTCGCGTCCTCCCTGACTTGCCGACAATGTGCGCAGAAAGCGCAATGCACGACCGGAAAGGAGAGACGCGTCCGACGCTGGGAGCACGAAGGCGTGCTCGACGCCATGCAACACCGGATGAACATTACGCCCGGGAAGATGAAGCAACGCCGTTGCACCGTTGAACATGTCTTTGGCACGCTGAAATTCTGGATGGGCTCCGCGCACTTCCTGATGCGACGGCTGAAGAACGTGAAAACCGAGATGAGCTTGCATGTCCTGGGCTACAACCTGCGTAGGGTCATCAATCTGCTGGGAGCCGATGAACTAATAGCGGCCATCAGGAGGTGTATGGCTGCAACTTGAAGCAGCCAAGGACAAAAACAACCTCTTTTACCGCTCAGATTTCGAACACAAGCCGCTTCAAAGTGACAACGCCATCTTCAGCCGCCGCCAGAGCCTCAGCGTTTGGGGCGTTTCCACACAACCTCGGTCGGAAGCTGTCGGGGACCGAGGATGTCTTGCCTGTCCACTCTGGCCGGCCAAGCGACACTGGGCTGACGCACAAGCAACCGCAGCCCTTCCGAGGGCGCCGCAAGCAGCTTGCCGTAGGCTACGATGCCAGACCTTGCCAAGCGACGAAATGCCGCCCCCATGAAAACCGAAGCATCTACCGCCAACCCTGGCGCCGATGGCGCCACCGTTGTCATCACCCACCGGGTGCGCGCCGAGAGCCATGCCGGCTATGAAAGCTGGCTTGATGAGATTGCGCCGCTATGCAAGGCAGCCCCCGGCCATCTGGACTGGCATCTCGTCCGGCCGATCGCCGGGCTGACCGAGACCTTCACGGTGGTGATCCGCTTCGATACCCGCGAACATCTGCAGCAGTGGATGGGCTCCGCCGAGCGCAGCCGCCTCATCGAGAAAGTGCAGCCGCTGCTCGTTACCGGCGATGATTTCTTTGTCAGCAGCGGTCTCGATTTCTGGTTTGCACCAAGCGGCGCCAAGGCCAAGGTGCCGGTGCGCTGGAAGCAGTACCTCGTTACCTGGTCGGCGATCTTTCCGCTGGCGCTTGGCGTGCCGCTGGTAGTAGTGCCGCTGCTGCGCCTGATCGGCGCGCCAGCCAGCAACGTTTTTACCACCCTGTGCGTCACCGGCGTGGTGGTCTTCCTGATGGTCTACGTGGTGATGCCGCGCTATACGCGACTGGTGCAGCGCTGGCTGTTCCGCTAGCAGCGGTTCAGCGCCTTGCCGGCCGGGAGCGGCGGAGGCATTTCTCCCGCCTGCTACAATCGGCGCGTCTTGGTACCGAAGTCGCACGCCACACAGGCGTCGGGCGGCTTCCCATATGGATATAGCCTTACTGTTTCTCCTCATCCTCGTGAATGGTGTTTTTGCCATGTCCGAGATTGCCGTTGTTTCCGCGCGCAAGGCCAGACTGCAGAATCTGGCCGACGACGGCAGCGCTGGCGCCAGAGCGGCGCTCAGCTTGCATCAGGAGCCGGCGGGCTTTTTTTCGACGATCCAGGTCGGCATCACGACGGTCGGCATTCTCAGCGGCGCCATTGGCGAAGCGGCCATCGCCGATCCGCTGTCCGAGTGGTTCGCCGGGATTCCCCTGCTGACGCCGCATGCGCGAACCGTAGCCCTGACGATCACCGTGGTCGGCCTGACCTACTTTTCGGTGGTGGTCGGCGAGCTGGTGCCGAAACGCCTGGCCATGCTGGCGCCGGAGGGGATCGCCTCGCTGGTGGCGCGGCCGATGCTGCTGCTGGCTCGCATCAGCCATCCGCTGGTATTTCTGCTGTCGAGCTCGTGCTCGGCAATCCTCAGCCTCTTCGGCGCAAAACAGAAAGAAGAGCCGCCGGTCACCGATGACGAGATCAACGTGCTGATGGAACAGGGCGCCGAGGCGGGCGTTTTCCATGAGAGCGAACAGGAACTCGTTTCCAACGTGCTGCGTCTCGACGAGCAGCGGATCGCGGCGATCATGACGCCGCGCCGCGAGATGTTCGTCGTTGATCTCGACGAGGACGAAGAGACTGTCCGGCAACGCATCATCGACAGCGAGTTCTCGCGTCTGGTGGTCTGTCGCGACGGCCTGGAGAACATACTCGGCATCCTGCAAACCGGCGATCTGCTGAAGAAGGCGGTGCCCGGCCACTGCATTTCCTCGGCTGATGTCGAGGCGGTCCTGCATCCGCCGCTGTACGTGCCGGAATCGGTGACGACGACCAGCCTGCTCGAGAGCTTCCGCCGCGCCCGCCTGCAGTTTGCGCTGATCGTCGATGAATACGGCGACGTACAGGGCCTGGTCACGCTGACCGACGTGCTGGCCTCGATTGTCGGCGAGCTGTCGGTGCCCGAGGCGCCGGAGGATCGGGACATCGTGCAAAGAGAAGACGGCTCCTGGCTGGTCGATGGCGATGTCGGCATTGAACGGCTGAAGTCGGTGCTCGATATCGAGGACGACCTGCCCGGCGAGGACGAGCACAATTTCCACACGCTCGGCGGCTTCATCATGCATGCGCTCGGGCGCGTCCCGGCGCCCGCGGATCATTTCGAGGCGCTTGCCTGGCGCTTCGAGGTCATGGACATGGACGGCAACCGCGTCGACAAGGTCCTCGTTGCGAAGCCGGCGTAGCCGAGTCGATCGCGCCGGCGCGGTTGCCGCTGCGGCAACCGGCGTCGAGGCGATTCCAGCGCCGCAGCCGCCGCGCGCATGTCATTGTTACCGGCTGCGAACAATCCGCTAAAATCGCGCGCAGCCACAGGCAATCCCATCGATTTTGCGGCGCCGGACCGGCGTGGATAGATGAAGAGCGAGACGAAACTCGGCCACCTCAACGCCTGGCTATTCCTTGCCGGAATCGGGGCGCTGCTGACGGCGTCGGCAACCGGACACGACCTGCTCTTCCACACGTTGGCCGAGCTGTTCGTCATCGCGCTCAGTTTCTCGATCTTCTCGCTGACCTGGGCGTGCCGGCATAACCTGAACAGCAGCTACCTGATTGTTCTCGGCGCCGCCTACGGAAGCAGCGGCCTGGTCGACGCGCTGCACATCCTGACGGTCAGGGAACTGCAGCTGATCCCGGCGCTGACCAGCAGCCAGCCCACCTGGTTCTGGCTGACGACGCGCTGCATCGAAGTCATCGCCGCGCTGGCCGCCCCGCTACTGATCGCGCGCAAGGTCGACTTTGGCCGTGCCGCGGCGGCTTTCGCCGCACTTGCTCTGGCCATCTACCTGGCCATCGGCTACGGCGGCTGGTCGGCAGCCCTTCCCGAGGGTGGCGGCCTGACGCCGATCAACAACGAAAATGAGACACTCATCATCGTACTGCTGCTCGGCGCGCATGCCCTGCTCTGGTATGTGCGCGGTGCCTTGCCGCCCGGCGTTTTCCCGCTCCTCGCCGCATCGCAGCTGCTGGCGCTCGTCACCGGCATCTGCCTGATCCGGCACAACACTTCCGGCGACTTCATCGCCGAACTGGGACACTACTGCCGCTTCGCTTCGGTGATCCTGATCTACGCAGCAATCGTGCTCACTGGCGTGCGTCGCCCTGCCCAGCAACTGCAGCAGGAACAAGCCGAAAAGGAATTGCGCCTGGCCCGCGTCAACAACAAGCTGCTCGCCAGCGAGGAGCGCAATCTGCGCGTGCAGAGCGTCGGTGGTTTTGGTGGCTGGCACCTCGACATCGCCGCAGACGAACTGACATGTTCTGACGAGGCCTACCGGATTTTCGGCATCCCGGCCGGCACGGCGATGAGCATGAAGAGCTTCCTGACCTGCGTGCACGCCGACGACCACGCCAAGGTATCGATGGTCTGGCAGGCGGCGCTGGCGCAGAGGGCGCCGTATGATCTTGAGCACCGCATCATCGCCGATGGACAGATCAAGTGGGTTCGCGGACGCGCCGAGCTTGAACTTGACGACGATGGACGAGCGGTGGCCGCGTTGGGATCGGTACAGGACATCACCGAGCAACGGCGCTCCGAAGACGCCATCCGCACCAGCGAGGCCCGCCTGAGAAGGGCTGAGCTGGCGTCGGGATCCGGCAACTGGGAACTCCACCTGGACGCGCGGACGATGCATGCTTCGGAGGGCGCGAGCAAGCTGTATGGCGTGCCAGAAGGCAGTCTCGACTTAGAGATCGTGCAAAAGATACCGCTGCCCGAGTACCGGCCGTTACTTGATGCTGCGTTGAGAAACCTGGTCGAACAGCAGATCCCCTACGACGTCGAGTTCAAGATCAGGGTGGCCGACAGCGGCGAAATCCGCGATATCCATTCGATCGCCATCTACGACGCGAGCACGCGCATCGTCTTCGGCATCATCCAGGACATCAGCGAACGCAAGCGCACCGAAGCCCGGCTGCAACTTGCCGCCGGCGTTTTCACGCACGCCCGCGAGGGCATCACCATCACCGACCCTGACGGCAACATCGTCGAAGTCAATGACGCATTCACGCGCATCAGCGGCTACAGCCGTGAAGAAGTGATCGGTCAGAACCCGCGCATTCTCAAATCCGGCCGGCAGCCACCCGAGTTTTACGAGGCCATGTGGCGCGAACTGAGCAGCCAGGGGCACTGGAGCGGAGAAATCTGGAATCGGCGCAAGGACGGCGAGATCTACGCCGAAATCCTCACCATCAGCGCGGTGCTCGACGGCAATGGCAAAACGCGCAACTACATCGCGCTGTTCACCGACATCACGCCGATCAAGGAACACCAGAAGCAGCTTGAGCGCATCGCGCACTACGACATCCTGACCGGACTGCCCAACCGCGTGCTGCTCGCCGACCGGCTGCAGCAGGCGATTGCGCAGAGCCAGCGGCGCGGACAGTCGGTGGCCGTCGCCTATCTCGACCTCGACGGATTCAAGGCGGTGAACGACCGTCATGGCCACGATGTCGGCGATGAGCTGCTGATCGCGATCGCGCAGCGCATGAAGGAAGCGCTGCGCGAGGGCGACACCCTGTCGCGCATTGGCGGCGACGAATTCGTCGCCGTGCTGGTCGACCTGGAGCGGCCACAGGATTGTCAGCCGGTACTCGAACGCCTGCTGCGTGCCTCGGCGTCACGCATCGCGCTCGACGACCTGACGCTGCAGGTGTCGGCCAGTATCGGCGTCACCCTCTATCCGCAGGACGGTGCCGACGCCGACCTGCTGCTGCGTCATGCCGACCAGGCGCTCTACGTGGCCAAAGAGGCGGGCAAGAACCGCTACCATCTTTTCGATGTCGAGCAGGACGCGGCGGTGACGACGCAACGCGAAACGCTCAAGCATATCGAGCGCGCACTCGCACGAGGCGAACTCGTCCTCTATTACCAGCCCAAGGTGAACATGCAGAGCGGCGCGGTGATCGGTGCCGAAGCCTTGATCCGCTGGCAACACCCGGAGCGCGGCCTGCTGCTGCCGGCGGCCTTCCTGCCGGTGGTCGAAGGGCATCCGCTGGCGGTGGAAATGGGCGAGTGGGTGATCGACAGCGCACTGCAGCAAATGGCCGAATGGCGTGCTGCCGGTCTGGATATTCCGGTCAGCGTCAACATCAGCGCGCATCAGTTGCAGCAGGACGACTTTGTTCCGCGACTGAGCGCACTGCTGGCGCGGCATCCGCAGATTCCGGCGTCGCGGCTGCAGCTGGAAGTGCTCGAAACCAGCGCGCTGGAAGACGTGACACATGTATCCGGCGTCATGCGCGGCTGTCACGAACTCGGCTGTGACTTCGCGCTCGATGACTTCGGCACCGGCTATTCGTCGCTCAGCTACCTGAAACGCCTGCCGGCCGAGCTGATCAAGATCGACCAGAGCTTTGTGCGCGGCATGCTCGACGACCTCGACGACCTGGCCATCGTCGAAGGCGTGCTTGGACTCGCCGCCGCTTTCCGCCGCGGGGTGATCGCCGAAGGCGTCGAGTCGGTCGCCCACGGCGAACTGCTGCTGTCGATGGGTTGCCAGCAGGCCCAGGGTTATGCCATCGCGCGGCCAATGCCGGGCGGCGAATTTCCGGAATGGGCTGCCAACTGGCGCCCCGACGCGGCGTGGACCGTCTGGAACAAGCGCTCGCCCTGTGCCGCTGATCGCGAGGCGGTTTTTGCCGAGGTTGAACTCGGGCACTGGCGACGCGCCATCGACAACCATCTCGCCAATCCGGAGGACGTCCGTTTGCCGGTTGAAGTCCACGACCGCCATTTCTGTCGCTGGCAGGAAACGGCCGCATCGACGCGCGGCCAAGAAGCCGGCTTTCAGTCCCTGCTGGCGGCGCATGCGCGCGTGCGCAGGGCGGCCGTGGAACCGGTCGAAGTTGAGCAGCACCCGGATAGCGACGAGCGCGCGGAAGTTGCGCGGCAACTGCAGATGCTGCGCACGCTGATCGATCGCTTGATCGGCGATCTGCGCAGCCTGTTGCGCACCGAGACTCCGACGCTTCCCGCGACGCCGCGCTAGACTTCGAAGCGGCTGACCGTCGTTCGCAGCTGGCTGGCCAGCGCCGTCAGTTCCCGCGCGGCCTCGGCCGTCTGCTGCGCCGCCGAGTTGTTTTCCTCGGACGCCTGCGCCACCTGTTCGACGCGCTGCGCAATCTGCTGGCTGGCGATGCTCTGCTCGCTGATCGCGCCGCCGATGTCCTGAACCACATCGACCACCTGTTTGACGCTGTCGCGAATCCGCTCGATGGCCGCGCCCGCCTGGCTCGCCAGCTCGACGCCGCGGCCCACCTGGGTGACGGCTGCGGCCATGGTGTCTACCGAGGCGTGCGTCTGCTCGTGAATCTGGCCGATCATGTCGCTGATCTCGGTGGTGGCTTTGGCCGTGCGTTCCGCCAGCTGGCGGACTTCATCGGCAACAACGGCAAAGCCGCGTCCGCTTTCGCCCGCCCGTGCAGCCTCAATCGCGGCGTTCAGCGACAACAGATTCGTCTGCTCGGCCACTTCCTTGATCACCTGCACCACCATCGAGATCTTTTCCGAGCTTGCACTGAGCAAGGCGAGCTTCGTCGCCGTCGAGCGTACCGTGCCGGCGATGTGATTGATTTCGGCGATGGCTTCCTCGACGACCCGCCCGCCATCGACCGACAGCTGCCCGGCGCGCTCGGCGATCGCCAGCGCCGAGCGCGTGCTGCCGGAAACCTGGCTGACGCTGACCGACATCTGCTCGACCGACGCCGCCATCGACGACGCCGACTCGCTGCCGCTGAGCGACGAGCTGGCCATCTGCTGCGCGGCACCGGCCAGCGCCTGCGCAGCGCCTTCGGTGCGCGCAACTGTCGTGACGATCTCGCTGACGACGCTGCGCAACTGCTCCTGCATCTTCTGCTGGTTGGCGATCAGGCTTTCGGTGTCGCCGGGCCTGACCAACATGTTCTGCCGCAGGTCGCCGCCGGCAATGCGCTGCACCATGAGGCGCGCATCGTTTGGCTCACCACCGAGGGTTTTCAGGATGCCGCGCGAGATGCGCAGGCCGAGAACGCCGAGCACGGCCAGTGCCACAAGCGCCATGCCAAGCAAGGCAAACATCGCCAGCCGGTCGAAGCGTTCGGCCTTGTCCCGCGATTCGCCGGCGATACTCACATTGAGTTCGATAACCGAGTCGAGCGTCGCTGCCGCCTTGTCGAAGGGCTGCAATGCTGCGGCCAGCGCCGTCGCATAATCCTGGCGGGCACTTGCGCGCTGTTCGTCGCTGCCGGCGCGGTTCGTCGCTTCGACCGCGGCCGTGATCCTTTGCTCGGCCACCTTCCAGCTGCCCCACTCAGCGACAAACCGCTGCCAGAGCGCCGCTTCCTCGGGGCTTTGCGGCAGCGGCGCGTAAATTTGCCAGCCTTTGTCGATGCGCTGCCAGATCGCTTCCTTGCGCTGCAGGACGGCCCGCAACTCATCGAGTTCGCCGTACTGACCGATGGCGCCGCCGGCTCGCCGGTTTTCGGAACGGATTGCCGTCTGGCCTTCATCGATGATCGACAGGCCGATGATTGACTGCAGGCTCACGCCGCTAAGCTCGGCGAGCATCGCCGCCGCATAGTTCAGGCTGAAGATGCCGGTGGCGGTCACCGCGGCCAGGGCAAGCAGTCCGGCGATGACCAGCAGGCGCAGACTCTTTCTTACCGTGGCAGCCATTGCGTTCCCCTTGCGATCCATTGACGGGCAAAGCAGCACGCCGCGCATCAAGGCAAGAACGCAGCATCGCCAGCAGGGAAGCGGGGGTCTGTACTGTGGCGCACACAGGGGCAGGAACAAGCGCCCCCGTCGGCATCCGGCCCTTGGCAGTGACGACAGCAGCTTCGCCGCGAATGCCGGCCCTCTGCCGCGCCGCTTGCCGATCATTTCTGGACATCATTTCGGGCGCGGCGTAGCATCGCTGCCCCCGCCCCTGCCGCTGCGCCCTGACCCATGTCTGAAGCATCACCCGCCCGCGCCTGCGGCATCGATTTCGGCACCTCCAACTCGACCGTCGGCCATTGGCGTCCAGGACAACCGACGCTGCTGCCGCTCGAAGACGGCAAGGTGACCCTGCCTTCGGTCGTCTTCTTCAACGCCGAGGACGACAGCACGCACTTTGGCCGCGCCGGTCTTGCCGACTATCTGGCGGGCTACGAAGGACGCCTGATGCGCTCGCTGAAGAGCCTGCTCGGCAGCCGCCTGATCGACGGCAAGACCGAGGTGCATGGCCGTTCGCTGCTTTTCCGCGACCTGCTCGGCAGCTTCATCGGCGAGCTGAAACGGCGCGCCGACCTGCATGGCGGGCGCAACTTCGAGCAGGTGGTGATTGGCCGGCCAGTCTTCTTCGTCGACGACGACGCCGCGGCCGATCAGGCCGCCGAGACGACGCTCGCCGAGATCGCCCGCGCTGTCGGCTTCAAGGACGTCAGCTTTCAGTTCGAGCCGATCGCGGCGGCCTTCCATTACGAAACGACGATTGCGCGCGAGGAACTGGTGCTGGTTGCCGATATCGGCGGCGGCACCTCGGACTTCTCGCTCGTTCGCCTGTCGCCGCAGCGCGCACGCCGCGCCGACCGGCACGACGATCTGCTCGCCAACGGCGGCGTGCACATCGGCGGCACCGATTTCGACCGCCTGCTCAACCTGGCAAGCGCGATGCCGCTGCTCGGCTACCGCAGCCAGTTGCGCAACGGTCGCGAACTGCCCTCGGGCATCTACTTCAATCTCGCCACCTGGCACACCATCAACTCGGCCTATACGCGCCAGGTGCTCGCCGAGCAGAAGCGCCTCGCCATCGACGCACAGGAACCGGAAAAGGCCGAACGCCTGCTGACGTTGATCGACAAGCGCGCCGGCCACTGGCTGGCCAACGAGATGGAGCACGCCAAGATTGCGCTCTCCGAACACGACCGCACACTGCTCGATCTCGACCTGCTGGAAAGCGGTCTGCAACTGGCGATCACGCGCCAGGAATTCGACGACGCCACGGCGCCGCTGGTCGACAAGGTCGAGACCACCGTCGCCACGCTGCTGCGCGACGCCGGCGTCAGCGCCGACGGCATCGACACGGTGTTCTTCACCGGCGGTGCCAGCGGTGTGCCGCGCCTGCGCCAGCGCATCGCCGCGCTGCTGCCGCAGGCGCGCGCGGTCGAAGGCGATCTGTTCGGCAGCATCGGCAGCGGCCTTGCGGTCGAAGCAGCACGGCGTTACGGCTGAAACTGCGGCAAGCACGGCAAACTGGCGGATAATTGCCGTCAGCATGAGTTCTTTCGCATAAGCACCGCGTCATTGGCGTATTGGCAGCCAGGCGGAACGGCAGCAGCGAACGAGAAACCTGACAAACCGAGTAATGTCCGAGCTCCCGATCATCGCCATAGTGGTGCTAGCCGGTTTTGCGGCCTTCGCCATGCTGGCGCGACGCCCGAAGGCATCGCCGCCCTCTGCTGCGGCAAGGCTGGCGGCAAACGCCGCGCCGGCGGCACGACCTGATGCGGCGGGCATCGGCGCGCTGCCGGACCATGGCGGCGCATCCGCCGCATCCGCCGCATCCGCCGCCTGCCTCCGTCTGGCTTTCGGCGTCGTGCACGGCGACGAAACGCTCTCCGGCAAGCACTTGCGAGTGCTGCGGAGCGTTGCCGCAGCGCTTGAGCAGTCGGTGCAGGAGCGCGATTACTTCCCGCGCCGGCCGCTGCAACTGCCGAAGCTGCTGAAAACGCTAAACGACAGCGAAGCGACGCGCCGCGAACTGGCGCAGCTGATTGCAGAGGATCCGGCGCTGACCAGCGCCGTCCTGCAAGGCGCCAACAGTCCGGCGTACCGCGTCGCGCCAACGCCGGTCGAGAACATCGACGGCGCAGTGCTGCTGCTCGGCACCGAAGGCCTGCGCGGACTGCTGGCGACGACCATCCTGCAACCGGTGTTTCAGGTGCCACGTGGCTACTTCGACAACTTCGCCGCCATTACCTGGGAGCGGGCGGAACGCAGCTCGGCTGCTGCCGGGAAGTGCACAGAGCTGGTCGGCAGCGATGCTTTCGTCGCGCAGATTCTCGCGTTGCTCAAGATGCTCGCGCACATCGTGATCTTTCGCCTGACCATGGAAAAGTACCGCGAGCAGCCCGACACCCTGCCGCATGCCGGGGTTTTCATCGCGGCGATCGAGCTGCATCGCGCACGCATGGCCAGGCTTATCGCCAGTTCGTGGAAACTCAGCCCGGCCTCGCTCGCCGCGCTGGCGGAACAGGAGTCAGGCTTGCCGCCGGCGCAGATGGGCGCGCTCGGCCGCATTACCCGCGTCTGTTCGCTGAGCGGCGCGCTGGCGACGCTTGCCGCGCATGGCGCGCAGAGCCATGCCGAGGCGCTGGCCCTGCTGCAGGGGCAAGGGCTGGAGCACGCGAGTGCGCTGATGCTGTGGCAGGCCAGCAGCGGCCTGCGCCAGGCGCACTGACAGCCGATTGACGGCAGAGGCGCCAGTCCGCGTGCGCCAGACAGTCATCCGCGGCGGCGGCACCTTTGCGCATTCCGGCCGTCTCGCCGACAATGCCTGCCTTCTGCGCCAGCGCTGGCGGCGGCTACCCGTTGTCGGCGCTGTGCTCACGTCTTTCGTTCAGTGCCCAAAGGAAAACTTCATGTTCCAGCATGTCGACGCCTACCCCGGCGATCCGATCCTCACCCTCGTCGAAACCTTCCAGCACGACCCGCGCACACCGAAGGTCAATCTCGGCATCGGCCTTTACTACGACGAAGCCGGCCGCGTGCCGCTGCTCGACTCGGTCGCCGCCGCCGAAGCGGTCATTGCCGCCAAGCCGCTGCCGCGCACCTATCTGCCGATGGAAGGCGCCGCCGACTATCGTGCCGCCATTCAGCGCCTGCTCTTCGGTGCCGACAGCGCGGCACTGCGTGACGGGCGCGTCGCCACCATCCAGACGCTCGGCGGTTCGGGGGCACTGAAGGTTGGCGCCGACCTGCTCAAACGCTACTTCCCGCAAAGCGCGATCTGGGTCAGCGACCCGACCTGGGACAACCACCGCTCGATCTTCGAAGGTGCCGGCTTCGCGGTGCACGACTACCCCTATTACGACGCCGCGACCGGCGGCCTGCGCTTTGCCGACATGCTGGCAAAACTCGCCACGCTGCCGGCGGAGAGCATCGTCCTGCTGCATCCGTGCTGTCACAACCCGACCGGCATCGATCTCTCGCCCGAGCAATGGCGGCAGGTGATCGCTCTGCTCGGCGAACGCGAGCTGATTCCCTTCCTCGACATCGCCTACCAGGGTTTCGGCGACGGCCTCGAAGACGACGTCTTCGCCATCCGCGCGCTGGTCGATTCGGGAATCAGCTTCCTCGTCGGCAATTCGTTCTCGAAGAACCTGTCGTTCTACGGCGAACGCTGTGGCGGACTGTCGGTGGTATGCAAGGACGCCGACGAAGCCGCGCGTGTCCTCGGCCAGCTGAAATTCACCGTGCGCCGCAACTACTCGAGCCCACCGGTACACGGCGCGCGCGTCGCCACCACGGTAATGAACGACGCGACCTTCTTCCCGCAGTGGGTCGCTGAAGTCGCCGCCATGCGTTCGCGCATCAAGACGATGCGCCAGAAACTATTCGACGTATTGACTGCCAGAGTGCCGGGACGCGATTTTGGCTACTTCCTCCGCCAGCGCGGCATGTTCAGCTACACCGGGCTGACGCCGGCGCAGGTCGACCGGCTGCGCGAGGAGTTCGCCGTCTATCTGGTGCAATCGGGGCGCATGTGCGTCGCCGGCCTCAACCAGCACAACATCGACTACGTCGCCGGCGCCATGGCCAGCGTGCTGCAGGACTGATCGACCGGAGCCAATGCCACTTCCCTCACTGTCACCCAGCCGCGAACAGTTGCGCGCCCGCTTCGGCGGCCGCTATCCGTGGCTGGCGCTGACGGTAGTGGCGCTCGGCACCGTTGCCGGCGTGCTGTCGACGACCAGCTTCAACGTCGCCATCCCGGCGCTGATCGAACGCTTCGGTCTTGGCCAGGAACGCGTGCAGTGGGCGATCACCGGCTTCATGGGCGCGATGACGCTGGCCATGCTGCCGACGCCGTGGCTACTCGACCGCTTCGGTTTTCGCCGCTGTTTCCTGTTCGCGCTCGCGGTGCTGGCGGCGTCGAGCGTCGCCGGCAGTCTGGCCGAGAGTTTTCCCTTCGTCGTCGCCGCGCGCATCGTCCAGGGCGCTGCCGCCGGCATGCTGCAGCCGCTCGGCACCCTGACGGTGATGCGTCTGTTCCCCGCAGCCAGCCAGGGACGCGCTTCGGGAACGCTTGGTTTCGGCATCGTCCTCGCGCCGGCGGTCGCGCCGGCGCTCGGCGGCATGCTGCTCGACCATTTCGGCTGGCAGGCGATCTTCCTGCTCAACCTGCCCTTCTGCCTGAGTGCCGGCGTCGCTGCGCTTTTTCTGTTGCCGAAAAGCGACGAGCGGCGCGAGAAGAACTTCGACTGGCTCGGCGTCGGACTGCTCGGACTGGCGACCCTGTGTACGGTCGAAGGCGTCGCCGCGCTGCACCACAGCGGGCTCATGCATGCCTGGACCTGGCTGCAGTTCGGCATCGCGCTGCTGGCGCTGGTGCTGTTCATCCGTCACGGCAGCCGTGCCAGCAGCCCGATCATCAGCCTGTCGCTGTTTCGCGACCGGCCGTTCGCGATGGGCACGCTGGTGTCGTTTTCCTACGGCTTCGGTCTCTATGCCTCGACCTATCTGATCCCGGTCTTTCTGCAGAGCGTGCTCGGTTATTCGGCGACCGACGCCGGTTTCGCGCTGATGCCGGCGGGCATCGCGCTGGCGCTGTGCATTCCGCTCGCCGGCCGTCTCGCCGACCGCTATCTGCCGCAGTGGATCGCCATCGTCGGACTGGTGTTGTTCGGCCTGTCTTTTCTGGCGCTGGCGATCATCGGCGGCCATATCGACTACGCCGGTCTGGTGGCGGCGACAATTCTCGGCCGCATCGGGCTGGCGCTGATCCTGCCTTCGCTGAGTATTGCCGCGCTGCGTGGCATGGAAATCCACCAGCTCGGCCAGTCATCGATGGTGATCAGCTACGTCCGCCAGTTGGGCGGCGTGCTCGGCATCGCCTTTTCGGCGGTCTTCGTCGAATGGCGGCAAACGCTGCACGGCGCCGGCGGCATGGCACAGGCTTTCTCGGAGAGCTTCCTGCTGCTGGCGGTGGTCTTCGTCTTTGCCGTGCTCGCCGCGAGCCTGATGAAACGCAAGCCAGCGGATTAAGGCCACCTGCCGGAGCAGGAAGACCCGGCAGCGAGGGTCGCTCAGTTTTCCTGACGCCCCTTCTTGCCCGTTTTCGGCCTTTTCGCCGGGGCGGCGAATTCGGCGAGGTGCAGCACCCGCGCCGAGGCCAGCGCCTGCGCCTTGGGCGAGAGGAAGAGCGGTGAAATCTGCCCGGCACTCTCACGCCGCGGCGAATTTTCGGGCAGCGCGGCGATGGCGATTTCGTCGAGCATCAGCTGCGCCGCTTCCAGCGCTTCGATCCACGGCAGCAGGGGGCCGGCGGAGAGCATGACGCGCTCATCATCGGCCGGACTGACCGAGGTGGCGAGCCAGTCGTCGGCGAGTTCGGGCGGTTCGGTATCGGCGCTCTGCAGCACCAGCACCGCTGCCGACAGGGCGCCGGTGGCGACGGCGATGCTCGCCGGTTTGCAGGCAAAGCCGAGCGGCTCCTCGCTGTCGAGCAGATAGACGGGCAGCCAGCCCGCCAGCACGCTGCCCGCCGGCAGGCGTTTTGGCGGCATGAACACCACTTCGTCGCGCGTCGGCGAATCGTAGCGGAAGAGCAGCGGCGTTCCCCACAAGGGGCCGCCGAGCGGCCCGCCCATCAGCAGCACATCGCGCAGCAGCGCGATCAGCGACGCGCGTTCGTCATCGTCGATGCGCGCCAGTTCGCGCGCCAGTTGTCCGTAACTCGTGCACTCCAGCCAGGAACGCGCGCTGTCGATGGCGTCCCAGTACTGGCCGGATTTCAGGTCTGCGCTGACGCGGCGATGCATGGTCGGAAAAACTCCCGGTTGCGAGGGCGCTTATGGTACGACGAGCCCGGCGCAAATGACAAAGGGGGGGCACGCCGGCGCCACGCGCGGCTTGCGCACATCAGCCGGGCTTGCCGTCGAGCCGGGCGCGCGTCAGGAAAGGCCGGTAGCGCCAGAAATAAAGCAGGAAGGCAAGCGCCCACAGGGTCGCGGCGAGATGCACACCACCACTCGCCGCCGCCGGAATCGCCGCGATCGTCAGCACGCGCGTCAGCGCCGCCAGATGCACCAGCGCGTAGGCGATCGTTTCCACTGGCCCGGCGACCAGCCAGCGGCCGGTATGACCGAGCGCGGTGCGCGTGATCATGCCGATGATCAAGCCGCCGGTGGCGCCGATGGCCAGCGCGTGGATACCGGCCGAGCGCGGCAGCAGCTGCCACTGAGCCGCCGCGAGCAGCAGCAGACCGAGCGGAATCCACAGATGCGAGACGTGCAGCACCCACAGCAGCGGATTCTTCCGTGTGGCCCAGGTATTCCAGCCGAGGGTGCGCGCGATCTGCAGCAGTGCGGCAAGAACGGCGACGGCAGCCGCCCATGGCCCGGCGTCGCCGGCCCATAGCACCAGTGCCACTCCGGTGCAGGCGATGGCCGCGTAGTCGAAAGCCTTGTTGCGCCACTGCCGGACGCCACGAATGGCGCTGAGCGTGAACATCGGCACGACACGACCGGCGATGATCGTTTCCAGCAGCACGATCAGGCAAAGCGCGAAGTGCAGAACGCTCAGCGGATCGACTGCCAGCACGTGCAGGCGTGCCAGGTGGAAACCGAGATTGAGCAGCCCGAGCACGCTGAGCAGGCCGCCGATGAAGTAATTGACCTTGTTCCTGGAGCGTACCAGCAAGCCGACGAAGATCGCCGCGCAGACAGGCAGGAAGGCGGCATCGACCAGCGCCACCCAGACGCCGTCGCCGAGTGCCATCGCCAGCCGACCGGCGATCCACAGTGCGGCCAGCGCCGCCAGCAGCTGGCCGGTCGGCGTCTGTTGCCCGGTCCATGCCTTGCCGGCGGTAAACAGGAAGCCGACGATGACCGCTGCGGCAAAACCGAAGATCATCTCGTGCGCGTGCCACCACAGACCCGGCAGGGGCGTGCTGACGACGCCGGCGAGCACCAGCGCCCACACCAGCGCCCACACCGGCACCGCCAGCGCGCCGAACAGCGCCGCGAGCAGGAAAAACGGCCGGAAACCGAGCGCAAACAGCGAGAAGGTCTCGGGCGGAATGCGCTTGGCGGTGAGTTCGTCGATCGAGATGAAAGCCATGCTGCGGACCCCCGCTTGCGGAAAAGTATTCGCTGTCGCCAGCGAGCGACGACGGCAAGAGACCTTACGGGATCACAGCCGCGCTGCGGACAAGCTTGTCGGCGGCAGCCACAATCCGCAGCCGCGAGAAGCCGCCTGGCGCCGGCTAAGCGGGAACGACGTCGGCTTCGCCCGTCGCTGCGCTGGCAGCCATCGCCGCCGCGCAGAGAACTTCGATGACCGTGGCGAAACCGCCGCCATGCGTGCGGAAGTTGGTCGTCTGCCCCTGGTAGAGGCGCGCAGCGACCAACTGCACCTCGCCCGCGTAAACGTAGAGACGCAAGTCGAGCTTTAGTTCGCGTGCCTCGCCGTCGATGCGCACGCGGCGCAGCGACGGCGGCGCCACCTGCTGCGCGACGTAGCCACCGGCGGCGATTTCACCGAAGACGCGACGCGTCAGCTTGTCGCCGCGATATGCCGCCTTGCCGCCATAGCCGCCCCAGGGCTTGAAGAAGTACTGCCGGCGCTCGTTCCAGAAGGTGTCGGCGTTTTCCGGCGTCACCACCGCCGTGTGCGGAACGATTGCCGCCAGCCGCGCACGGTCGGCGGCATCGACACCGGCAGCAGCCAGCCAGGCGTCGTCGGAGAGCAGGCAGAGATTGCGCTTGTCGGCGTAGAGCGCGTGCGCCTGCGGGTGCGGCGTCAGCAGCACGGCGTCGGCAAGATAGGCGGCGCGCAGCGCGGCTTGCGCCGGCTCGTTGAGCGCGAAATCGGTCAGGCGGTTGTAGACGAGGTCGACCGGCTCGCCGCGACACGAGAGAACGCTGCCGTCGAAAGCGAGTTCGTCAGGATCGGCGATCAGCGCGGCAATGCCGTCGCTCTCGAACAAGCGGCGGAAGCACTCGAATTCGGCGGCGAGAAACTGCCCCGCTGGCGCCGCGTCGACGATGGCGATGCGACGCAGCGGCCGCGCGCCACGCGCGCGCCGCCACTCTTCGCGGAACATGGCAAGAAAGCGCGTCGGCGCGCTCGCCGGGTCGCGGTAGGTCGTTGCCGGCGAGACCGCGTCGGTCACTGACGGCGTGGCAGCTGTAGCATCCGGCAACGGATGATCGGCAGTGCCGGCACTGGCGCTCGCGCTCAGTCCGAGCAGGGCACCGTGGTGCGCGCAGGCGGCGCGCGGCAGCGCCGCCACCAGCGCGTTGAGCAGCGCGCCGCCGGCGTTGGTATTGATCTCGATCAGGCGCGGCCCGTCGTCACCGAGGTGGAAGTCGTAACCGAGAAAGACGCCGGCGGCGGCCTGCGGTAGCTGCGCGATGGCCGGTGCCTGTGCCAGCGCCTGTTGGCGGAAAGCCGGCGTGGCGATGACGCGCTCGATCGCTTCGACCCCGGCGCGCATCGCCTGCAGATCGGCTTCGGCGACGTAGATGCTCGCCGGCGAGAAAAGATGCGCGTGCGTCGCCAGTAGTCCCGGCAATGGATCTTCTACAGCGCTGCCGGCGGGCACCAAGGGCAGACGTGAGGCGAGTGCCTGCGGCAGCCGCTCGAGGTCGAGCGTCGGGCACAGGCATTCGTGGTTGAGCGTTGCCGCCGCGAGCAAACAGTCCTGGTCAGGAGCGATCTGCTTCGCCGGGAGGATTTGATTCATGTAGAGGTCGAGGAAGAAAAGAAGGCGACCGCGTCGGCCAGCTCGCGCGTGCGCCGCATCGGCGGCAGGCTGCGCCAGACGCGTTTGCCGTAGGGTTTGCTGAGCATGCGCGGGTCGCAGATGACGAGCACACCGCGATCGGTCTCGTCGCGGATCAGTCGGCCGGCGCCCTGCTTGACGCTGATCACCGCGCGCGGCAGCTGGTATTCCATGAAGGCGTTCTTGCCTTCGCCGCGCATCTTCTCGATGCGCGCCGAGAGCACCGGGTCGTCGGGTGGCGCGAAGGGCAGCTTGTCAATGACCACCAGCGACAGCGCCTCGCCGCGCACGTCGACGCCTTCCCAGAAACTCTGGCTGCCGACCAGCACGGCGTTGCCGAGGCGGCGGAAGCGCTCGAGCAGTTCGGTCTTGCCACCCTCGCCCTGCAGCAGCAGCGGGCAGTCGAGACCGGCACGCTCGAGCCGTTCGGCGAGCAGCTCGTGCGTGCGGCGCATGGCGCGCAGCGAGGTACACAGGAAGAAAGCGCGACCGCCGGCCGCCTGCAGCACCGGGAAAACGGCTTCAACGATCGCCTCGGTATAGTCGCGGCTGTTCGGGTCAGGCAGATCGCGCGGCGCGTAAAGCAGCGCCTGCTGCGGGTAGTCGAAGGGGCTTTCCCAGCACGCCGCGTCGGCGTCGTCGAGGCCGAGTTCGCCGCAGTAATGCGCGAAATCGCCCTGCACCGCCAGCGTCGCCGAAGTGAAGATCCAGGCGCGCGGATGACCGCTCATCTGCTTCTGCATGATGCCGGCGACGACCAACGGCGTCGCGTTGAGCTGCAGCGCATGCGTATAGGTTTCTCCCCAGCGCACCACTTCGGCGTCGGCGCCGGCCTGCCAGCGACGCAGCGCGGCGAGCACCTCGCCAGCGCGCCGCCAGCAGTTCTCCAGCCCTTCGGCACGCCCGGCCTGCGTTTCGAGGATTTTCGCCGCGGCGTCGAGGCGGCGGCCGACTTCGGCCAGCGCCAGCTCGAAACCGTCGCGCGCCAGCAGCTGCGCGACAGCAAAGCGAGCCGGATCGACCGGCAGCGTCAGGCGCAGATCGCGCGTCGCCTTGTCCAGCGCGGCGAGTGCCGGCGGCAGGTCGAGGCAGTCGCGTGCCGCGGCGAGCGCTTCGTTCTTCGCATCGCGTACCAGATCGAGAATCTGCGAAGTCGAAATGCTGTCGCCGAAGAACAGGCTGGCGGTTTCCGGCAGCAGATGCGCCTCGTCGAAGACCACCGCGTTGCAGGCCGGCAGCAGCTCGCCGGCGCCTTCGTCGCGCAGCATCACGTCGGCGAAGAACAGGTGGTGGTTGACCACGACCAGATCGGCGGCGAGCGCGTCGCGGCGCGCGGCGAGCACGAAGCACTCCTTGTGGTTGGGGCAATCCTGGCCGAGGCAGTTGTCACGCGTCGACGTCACCAGCGGCCAGACGGTCGAGTTTTCCGGCACGTCGCTGCATTCGGCCTTGTCGCCGGTCTGCGTGCGCTTGGCAAAGCGCGCGATACGCTGCGCGTGCGCCGCATCCTCACGGCTGACGAAGCGTCCGTCGGCAAGCGCTCGCTCAAGATGGTAGTGGCAGACGTAGTTGGCGCGCCCCTTGAGCAGCGCCACCTGCGCCGGCGAGCCGAGCGCGTCGCGCACGGTCGGTATGTCGCGCGCGAAGAGCTGGTCCTGCAGCGTCTTGGTGCCGGTGGAGACGATCACCTTGCCGCCGGAAAGCAGCGCGGGAACGAGGTAGGCGTAGGTCTTGCCGGTGCCGGTGCCGGCCTCGGCGACAAAGACGCGATTACCCTCGATGGCGGCGGCAACGCGCGACGCCATCTCGACCTGCTGCGAACGCGGACGGTAACCGGCAATGCGGGCAGCCAGCGGCCCGCTCGCGGAGAAGACATCGGCAACGGAAAGGGACATGCGCACTTCTTCGAAAATCAGCCCGCATGCTACCAGAAGCCGGCGCCGCCCGCGCCGACGGGCGCGGGCAAGGAATGGCGCAAAGCGTCGAGTCCGCGCCGCGACCGCGAGGGGCAAAAGCCTGAGGGGACGGGCAGGAGAAACGCGCTACAGCCGCGAAACGACCACCAAGCGCGGCCCGATCAGCGCCGAAGCGGCGCCGGAAAAGCAGGACTCAGAGCGAGAAAACGCGCTGATAAGCGACGACACCCGCGGCGACCGCCGGGTTCGCCGTACTTGCCGCGCTCTTGGCCGCCGACGCTCTGCTCTCGTCATTGGCGGCAGCGGTCTGATTGCCACTGGCTTCGGCGGCGCGTGCGCTGGTGGCCCGCGCTTCGCTGCGCGACGCAGCCGCAGCCCCCGTATCGGCAGCCGGCGCGACGCCGTTGGCGGGTGACTGCGTGGTCGACGTCGCAGTGCCTGCCGCCGTCGTCGCACTGGCCGGCTGGGCGTCCGTTACAGTGCCGGCAGCGTTCGGTGCAGTGGCATCTGCCGACTGCGTCTCGGCGGCTGCGCGAGCAAGCGATTCGGCCGACAGGCTGACGCGCGTGCTCTGGTTGGTGGCGACCGGATTGTCCGTCGCCAGCGCCTGCTTGCTCTCGGTCGCAACGCCTTTTCCGGTGGCGCGCGTGCTGCTGCGATCGGCAGCCGTTTGCAGCAGCGATTCACGCGTGGCAAGCGGGTTGTTGGTGGCAGAACTGACGGCAGCTGTTTCCATGATGCACCTCTTGCGATGAAGGTCCAGTATAGGCGCGACACGCGCGAAAGCAAGCCGGCGCTTGATACGACCGCATGCAGCGCCCGCAAGGAGCAGGCCACGACGCGTAACCGCGCTTGCTTGACCGGCCGCCGCTTTGCCCCAACAATCAGACCGTCCTGGGCGCGCCCATCCCCGCACGATGGCGAACGCCGACAGCACTCATTCGACAAGGAGAAGCCATGATCGATCAAGCCGTCACCGACTTCAGCCGCCCGGCCACCGGCGGCCAGGAGTTCCGCCTGTCCGAACAACGCGGATCAGCGCTGGTGCTCTACTTCTACCCGAAGGACAGCACGCCGGGCTGCACCACCGAAGCCTCGGACTTTCGCGATCTGCACGACGAATTCGCCAGCGCTGGCTGCCGGATTGCCGGCGTCTCGCGCGACAGCCTGAAATCGCACGAGAACTTCAAGGCCAAGCTGGAACTCCCCTTCCCGCTGCTCTCCGACGTCGACGAGTCGCTGTGCGGCCAGTTTGATGTCATCAAGATGAAAAGCATGTACGGTAAAGCATGCCGTGGCATCGAGCGTAGTACCTTCGTCATCGACGCCGAGGGCGTCCTGCGGCGCGAGTGGCGCGGCGTGAAAACCGCCGGCCATGCGGCGCAAGTGCTCGATTTCGTGAAAAGCCTCTGACCTGCCCGTAACCCGTCGCTGTCCGCTGCTGACCCGCACCTGAGCCCACCCTGCCGGAGATACTGAATGGCCCGCAAACGCGCCGCACGTTCCGAAGTCCCTGCCGTCAAGCTGTTCGTCCTCGACACCAACGTGCTGATGCACGATCCGACCAGCGTCTACCGCTTCGAGGAACACGATGTCTTCCTGCCGATCATGACGCTGGAAGAACTCGACAACAACAAGAAAGGCATGTCGGAAATCGCGCGCAATGCTCGCCAGATCACGCGCACGCTCGACGAAATCGTCAGCAGCACCGCAGAGGGTATCGAACTCGGCATTCCGCTCGCAGGCCCTTCGCGCGGGCTGGCCAGCGGCAGATTGTTCGTGCAGACCGAAGCCATCGCCGGCGAGCTGCCGGCGGGCCTGCCGACGGCCAAAGCCGACAACCAGATCCTCGCCGTCGTCATCCACTTGCAGCAGCGTCATCCCGGGCGCCCGGTGATCCTGGTGTCCAAGGACATCAACATGCGCATCAAGGCACGCGCGCTCGGCCTTGAGGCACAGGACTATTTCAACGACAAGGTGCTCGAGGACACCGACCTGCTGTACACCGGCATGCGCGAGCTGCCCGTCGATTTCTGGGAAGCGCACGGCCCGGAGATGGAGTCGTGGAAAAAGGATGGACACACGCTGTACCGGCTGAAAGGTCCGCTCTGTTCGCAACTGCTGGTCAACGAATTCGTCTTCCAGGAAGGTTCACATCCGCTCTACGCGATCGTGCGCGAGGTGGTGGGCAAGAGTGCGCTGCTCGAAACGCTGACCGATTACACGCATCCGAAGAACAACGTCTGGGGAATCACCTCGCGCAACCGCGAGCAGAATTTCGCGCTCAACCTGCTGATGAACCCGGAAGTCGATTTCGTCACCCTGCTCGGCCAGGCCGGTACCGGCAAGACCTTGCTGACGCTCGCCGCCGGCCTGACGCAGGTGCTCGAAAGCAAGCTCTACTCGGAAATCATCATGACGCGGGTGACGGTCCCGGTCGGCGAGGACATCGGTTTTCTGCCCGGCACCGAGGAAGAAAAGATGGGGCCGTGGATGGGCGCGCTCGAAGACAATCTCGACGTGCTCAACAAGACCGATGACGAAGCCGGCGACTGGGGGCGTGCGGCGACGCGCGACCTGATTCGCAGCCGGATCAAGATCAAGTCGCTCAACTTCATGCGCGGGCGCACCTTCCTCAACAAGTTCCTGATCATCGACGAGGCGCAGAACCTGACGCCGAAGCAGATGAAAACGCTGATCACGCGCGCCGGTCCCGGCACCAAGGTGGTCTGTCTCGGCAACATCGCGCAGATCGACACGCCTTACCTCACCGAAGGCAGCTCCGGCCTGACCTACGTCGTCGATCGCTTCAAGGGCTGGGAGCATTCGGGCCATATCACGCTGCAACGCGGCGAGCGTTCCCGCCTCGCCGACCGCGCTGCCGAAGTGCTATGATCCGGGCCGGCCGGTTCCCCCGGCCGGCAATCGCGAACGACTGCCCACCACGCTTTTTGCCAGGTTTTCTGCCACGCTTTCCGCTTCAGCTTCTGCCACGCCGAACGCCGCACCTGCCGGCGCTGAACGTGCGCAAGGTGTCGCCAGCAGCGGCCGGTACGGGTGGTCGTGACGCTCGCTGGAGTGCTGATGAAACGACGCAGATTCCTCGCCGCAACGGCGATTTTCTCGCTGCTGGCCTCGACGCCGGCAGTCGCTGTCAACAAGGTAGCAGCCAGGAAACCCGCAGTACGCACCGCGCCAAAGACGACTGCCCGCCCCGGGCAGAAGCTTGCCTACAAGAACAACGCGCGCAAGTCACCGGCCAAGCCGCTTGCCGCCGGCAGTGAAGCGCAGCCCGTACGTACCGCGCTGACGCTGCCCGAAGAGCCACCCGAGCAGTGGCGAACTTACGAAATCACTTCGCAGATCAGCGTGCAGAAAGTGCGCGGACGCGTGCGCGTCTGGCTGCCGCTCGCGCAGTACAAGGATTCGGTCTGGCAGCGCTCGCTCGGCCACCGCTGGGACGGCAACTTCGAGACGGCCGGCATCTACCGCGACCCGACCGCGGAAATGGAAGTCTTCGTCGCCGAATGGAAAGAAGGCGTCGCCAACCCGCAGTTGCGCATGGTCAGCCAGGTAGCAACGCAGGACCGGCATTTCGACATCACGCGGCGCAACGTCGCTGCCGAACGCACCGCGGTGCTGCGCAGCTGTCTGCAGCCACTCAACGGCGTCAGCGAGGAAGCGCTGCGCCACCTCGCCGAGCGCGCCGTCGGCCGCGTCAAGGATCCGGTGGCGCAAGGCAAGGCGATCTACGACTGGGTCGTCGACAACACGGTGCGCGATCCGCTGGGCAGTGGCTGTGGCTCCGGCAACGTCGCGGCGATGATCGAAGGTGGCCGCTTCTCCGGCCGCAGCGCCGATATTGCACTGCTCTTCGTCGGCCTGTGTCGCTCGATCGGCATGCCGGCGCGGCCGGTCTTCGGCTTGCGGGTGGACAGTTCGCGGCTGTTTTCCAGTCTCGGCCGCAACGGCGAACTGGCGCAGGCACAGCACTGCCGCGCCGAGTTCTACGCACCGGGCTACGGCTGGATTCCGGTCGACCCGTCCGACGTGCGTACGGCGATCGCCGAGGAACACCTCGGCCCGGCCGACGCCAAGCTGGCAGTGCTGCGCAAGCTGCTTTTCGGCTTCTGGGAAATGAACTGGATCGGCTTCAACGCCGCACAGGACGTCAGCCTGCGCGATGCCTTCGGTGACACACCGCTGCCGCGCGGTGCCGGCGCCTCACTGCCCTTCCTCGTCTACCCGCAGGCCGAATCGGCCGACGGGCGCTTCTCCAGCCTCGATGGTGATCGCCTCGGCTACCGCGTCGCGACGCGCCGGATCAACGGTTAGGAACTGCAACCCGCAGCCGGGCGCTTGCGGCGTTCGCCTCGCGCCGGCTGCGACGCACTAGTAGCCGCCCTGATGGGCGAGGTTCTCGAAGCGCGTGTACTCGCCAAGGAAGGCGAGATTGACGGTGCCGATCGGGCCATTCCGCTGCTTGGCGATGATGATCTCGGCGATGCCCTTGTCCGGCGTGTCCTGGTTGTACACCTCGTCGCGGTAGATGAACATGATCACGTCGGCATCCTGCTCGATGGCGCCGGACTCGCGCAGGTCCGACATCACTGGCCGCTTGTTCGGGCGCTGTTCGAGTGAGCGGTTGAGCTGCGACAGCGCGATCACCGGTACCGAAAGCTCCTTGGCCAGGCCTTTCAGCGAACGCGAAATTTCGGAAATTTCGGTGGCGCGATTCTCGCCGGCCGAGGTAGACGACATCAGCTGCAGGTAGTCGATGACGATCAGGCCGAGGCTGCCGCACTGGCGGTGCAGGCGGCGCGCGCGCGCGCGCAGGTCGATCGGGTTCAAGGCTGGCGTCTCGTCGATGTACAGCGGCGCTTCGTGCATCTTGCCGATGGCCAGTGACAGGCGCGACCACTCGTCGTCATTCAGCCGCCCGGTACGCACGCGATGCGAATCGAGACGACCGACCGAGGCAAGCATGCGCATGGCCAGCTGCGCGCCGCCCATTTCCATCGAGAAGACCGCGACTGGCAGGCCGACCTCGATCGCCACGTGCTCGGCCATGTTCAGCGCCAGCGAAGTCTTGCCCATCGACGGCCGGCCGGCGACGATCAACAGATCGCCAGGCTGCAGGCCCGAGGTCTTGCCGTCGAGATCGTGGTAGCCGGTCGGCACGCCGGTGATATCGGAGGCGTTGTCGCGGTCGTGCAGTTCCTGGATGCGCTCGACCACCTGCGTCAGCAGCGGATTGATGTGCTGGAAGCCGCTCTGGTGGCGGAAGCCGCTCTCGGCAATGGCAAACACCTTGGCCTCGGCCTCGTCGAGCAGGGTCTTCGGGTCGCGGCCGAGCGGATTGAGCGCACTGCCGGCGATCTCGTCACCGGCAGTGACCAGTTGACGCAGGATGGCGCGCTCGCGAACGATTTCGGCGTAGCGGCGGATGTTCGACGCCGACGGCGTGTTCGCCGCCAGTTCGCCAAGGTAGGCGAGACCGCCGGTCTGCTCACCCTGACCGGCGGTCTCGAGTGCTTCGGCAACGGTCACCGCGTCGACCGGCTTGCCGCGCTCGAACAGCTTGCTGATCTGCCGCCAGATGCGGCGGTGCTCGTCGCGGTAGAAATCGCCTTCGGAAAGCAGGTCGGCGATGCGGTCCCACGCCGAATTGTCGAGCAGCAGGCCGCCGAGCACCGACTGCTCGGCCTCGAGCGAGTGCGGCGGCACGCGCAACTGGGCGATGGCAGGGTCTACAGCCGCATCCCGCGACTGCGCATTGAAGGACTTGAACGACTTGGCCATGAGCATCCGGACAGAAAAACGCCAGTGCCGGGCGCAGCGGGCGCAACGGCAGCGAAGATTGAAAAGCGCAGTTTAACGTGCGCTGCCGGCGCTGGCAGCAGGCAATGAAAAAGCCCTGCCGAAGCAGGGCTTTTTCTGGCGTTCAGTACGCTGGGTACCGAAAGCGCGACTTACTCGGCGACGACAGCAACCGTGACGGTGGCGATCACGTCGGTATGCAGCGAGACTTCCAGTTGCGTTTCGCTGACCGTCTTGATCGGGCCGGCCGGCATGCGGATCGCCGACTTTTCGACGGTGAAGCCGAGCACCTTCAGGCCATCGGCGACGTCGTAGTTGGTCACCGAGCCGAACAGACGGCCATCGACACCGGCCTTACGGGCGATGCGGACGATGGCGCCTTCGAGCTTCTCGCCTTCGGCCTGGGCCGCAGCCAGCTTTTCGCCAGCCAGACGCTCGAGTTCAGCGCGGCGGACTTCAAACTCGGCAAGCGCCTTCGGCGTCGCGCGGCGGGCCTTGCCCGTCGGAATCAGGAAATTACGGGCGTAGCCATCCTTGACCTTGACCAGATCGCCAAAGGCGCCGAGGTTGACGACCTTCTCCAGCAGAATAATTTGCATCGTCTTTCCCCCTGTTACTGATGGTTGTCGGTGTAGGGCAGCAGCGCCAGGAAGCGCGCACGCTTGATCGCCACCGACAGCTGACGCTGGTAGCCGGCCTTGGTGCCGGTCAGACGTGCAGGCATGATCTTGGCGTTTTCGGCGATGTATTCCTTGAACTGGTCAACATCCTTGTAGTCGATTTCCTCGACCTTCTCTGCGGTGAAGCGGCAGAACTTGCGGCGCTTGAACAGACCGCCGCCACGCTTCTTGCCGTTTTTGTCATCCTTCTTCTTGAAGAACCTGGCCATTTTGCTTTCCTTCTACAAATTCGATCGTGTGTATGTGCAATCTCAACTGCTTGCCGTTGGCGCTGCGTGCGGCGAGAAATCCGCTCAGGCGGACCGTCGCTCCCGTTGGCGCCGCCTGTATCCAGCGCGCTACGGGCCCCAGGCCGATGGCCTGGACTTCACACTCGACACGCCGTGGCACGTCCGCTTCGATCTGCTCCGACTGATGCCTGATCAGGCACTCACTCACCGGCACACCGGCCGGGGTGAAGCGGAGGGCCTTGCGTTCGACGAGAACGCCGGCCAGATCGACGCGATTCAGCGAGTCTCCCGAGTTCAGGCTGCCGGTTGCTCGGTGGCTTCCACCTTGGCCTCGGCCTTCGGTTCGAGCAGCGAGCGCGCCTTTTCTTCCTTCATCATCGGCGAAGGCGTGCTGATGGCCTTCTTCGTCTTGATGGTGAGGTGGCGGAGAACGGCGTCGTTGAACTTGAAGGCATGCTCGAGTTCGGCCAGCGTTTCGCCGTCGCACTCGATGTTCATCAGCACGTAGTGCGCCTTGTGCAGCTTCTGGATCGGGTAGGCCAGTTGACGACGGCCCCAGTCTTCCAGGCGGTGGATCTGGCCGTTGCGAGTGGTGACGAGCGAGCGATAACGCTCGACCATCGCCGGGACCTGCTCGCTCTGGTCCGGATGCACGATGAAAACGATTTCGTAATGACGCATGAACACTCCTTATGGCAAAAACCCCCCGCCATGCGAACGGTGGGGCAAGGTGGAAAAGCCGGCGATTATAGCGGTTTACCGCGCCCTTGTTCAACAAAGTGCGCGGCAAGTCTGCTGGGCGTAGCGCAAACCTCTGGCAAACAGCGAAAAAGCTACAGCTGGTACTCTTCGCCGCCGCCGGCCATCGCCATGTCGACCGCGTGCCGTGGCAGGTGCGGTGCAAACAGCTCGATGAAATCATAGTCATAGCGGCGCAGGCGGACACCACGACGCAAGCCGAGACGCGTGGTATTGGCGCCGAACAGGTGTTCGGCGTCGAGCGCGCCGATTCCAGCATCGCGCACCGGGTCATAAGCCATGCTGGCGATGATGCCGATACCGAGGCCAAGACCGACGTAGGTCTTGATCACGTCGGCGTCGATCGCCGTCAGCATGATCGTCGGCGTCAGTTGCATGCGCTCAAAAGCCTGGTTGATGCGCGAACGACCGGAGAAGGCCGGATCGTAGGTGATCAGCGGCCAGCGCGCCAGCGACGCCAGCGTCAGGCTGCCCTCGGCGAGCAGCGGGTGGCCGGACGGGGCGATCACGCAGTGCGACCACTGATGGCAGGGCAAGCCAACCAGCTGCGGATAATGGTCAAGTGCTTCGGTAGCGATGGCGATGTCGGCCTCGCCCTTTTCGGTCCATTCGGCGATCTGCGTCGGGCTACCCTGGCGCATCGACAGGCGCACTGAGGGATGCCGGTCGACGAACTGCTTGACCACCAGCGGCAAGGCATAGCGCGCCTGCGTATGCGTCGTCGCCACGACCAGGCTGCCGCTGCCGCCGCCGGTATATTCCTCGCCGACGCGCTTGATGTTCTCGGCTTCGCGCAGCATGCGGCCGGCAATCTCGACGACCTCACGTCCAGGCTCGGTAATCCCGGTCAGACGCTTGCCGCTGCGCTCGAAAATGATGATGCCCAGTTCGTCCTCAAGTAGCTTGATCTGCTTGGAAACGCCCGGCTGCGAGGTATAGAGTGCCTCGGCAGCTTCCGAAACATGCAGCCCGCGACGGGCGACTTCGACGAGGTAACGCAATTGTTGAAGTTTCATCGGTGCACCTGGGCAGAGGCCAAACGGCGAAGCGGCGGAAATCCGGCGAATTAATAACAGAGAGTTATAACAATCTAACTGAACAGTCTTTTTGGATCAATAGTGCACTGCTACGATGCCGCCAGTTCGGAGCTTGCCGTAAGTTTCGCCTTCCCGTCACACCTTACACTCCGGCCGTCGCCCGCACAGAAGATCGTGCCGGCAGCGACTCCGGCCGAAACGGAAAACCCACGATGTATCGCTACGATACCAAGGACCAGCGCCTGATCGACGAGCGCGCCGCCCAGTTTGCCGACCAGATGGCGCGCCATGCCGCCGGCGAACTGTCGGCCGACGAGCTGCGCCCGCTGCGCCTGCAGAACGGCCTGTATATCCAGCGCCACGGACCGATGCTGCGCATCGCCATCCCGTACGGCTTGCTGTCGGCGGCGCAGCTGCGCAAGCTCGCCGACATCACGCGCCGCTACGATCGCGGCTACGGCCACTTCACGACGCGGCAGAACCTGCAGCTCAATTGGCCGAAATTCGAGGAGACGCCGGCGATTATCGGCGAACTGGCCGGCGTGCAGATGCACGCCATCCAGACCTCGGGCAACTGCGTGCGCAACGTCACCTCAGATCACTTTGCCGGCATCGCGCCGGACGAGATCGCCGACCCGCGCCCCTACTGCGAGATCATCCGCCAGTGGTCGACCATCCACCCGGAGTTCGCCTTCCTGCCGCGCAAGTTCAAGATTGCCGTCAACGCCGCCGGCACCGACCGGGCGCTGATCCGCGCGCACGACATCGGTCTTGAAGTGGTTCGCGGCGAAGATGGCGAGTTCGGCCTGCGCGTTTTCGTCGGCGGCGGCCTCGGGCGGACACCGATCATCGGCAAACTGCTCGTTGATTTCCTGCCGCGCCGGCACCTGCTTTCGTACCTCGACGCGGTGCTGCGCGTCTATAACCGCCACGGCCGCCGCGACAACATGTACAAGGCGCGCATCAAGATTCTCGTGCAGGCGCTGGGTGTCGACGAATTCCGCCGTCAGGTCGAAGACGAATGGGCGCTGTACCGCGACGGGCCATTGACGCTGACCGACGAGGAATTCGCGCGCGTCGCCGCCGACTTTGCGCCGCCGGCCTATGCCATGGTCAGCGATGTCGCTGGCGAACGCGCCGCGCTCGACCGGCTCGCCGCCAGCGAACCCGGTTTCGCACGCTGGTTGTCGCGTAACGTGCATGCGCACAAGGTTGCCGGCTACGCCGCCGTCACCCTGTCGTTGAAGAAGACCGGTGTCGCCCCCGGCGACATCACGGCCGAGCAGATGGATGCCGTCGCCGATCTCGCCGAGCGTTTCAGCTTCGGCGAACTGCGCAGCAGCCACGAACAGAATCTGGTTCTCGCCGACGTGCGCCTGAGCGATCTGCCCGAAGTCTGGCGGATCAGCGCCGCCGCCGGGCTGGCGACGCCGAACATCGGCCTGCTCACCGACATCATCTGCTGCCCCGGCGGCGACCTCTGCTCGCTCGCCAACGCGCGCTCGGTGCCGGTTGCCGAGGCAGTGCAGCAGCGCTTTGCCGATGCCGACGCGCTCGACAAGCTCGGCAAGCTGTCGCTCAACATCTCCGGCTGCATGAACTCCTGCGGCCATCACCACCTTGCCGACATCGGCATCCTCGGCGTCGACAAAAACGGCGAGGAGTGGTACCAGATCACGCTCGGTGGCCGCCAGGGCAATGCGGCGACGATCGGCAGCGTCATCGGCCCGTCCTTCCGCGCCGACGAGGTGCCGGAAGTGGTCGAGGCGCTGGTCGCGGTGCACCAGGAAAACGCGGCCCCTGGTGAGCTTTTCGCCGACAGCCTCGCGCGCATCGGTAGCACCCCCTTCCGCGAGCGCGCCTACGCCGGGCGCGGTCGCCACATCCCAGAGAAAAGGAAAGCCGCCGATGGCGCGGATCATTCGTAATTCCCGCGTCGAGGACGACGCCTGGACACTGCTGCCCAAGATCGACGCCGCTGCCGACGCAGCGCAAACGCCGCCCGCCGGCCCGCTGCTGCTACCGCTTGACGTATGGCTGGCGCAACGCGAACAACTGCTGGCGCGTGGGGAAGCGCTCGGCGTCTGGCTCGACGCCGCTGACGACCCGGCGGCAATCGCCGCCGACCTCGAACACTTCACACTCCTCGCGGTGAACTTCCCGAAATTCACCGACGGCCGCGGCTACAGCATCGCGCGCACGCTGCGCGAACGTTACGGCTATCGGGGCGAACTGCGCGCCATCGGCGACGTGTTGCACGACCAGCTGTACCTGCTGCGTCGCTGCGGCTTCGACGCTTTCGCCTTGCGTGCCGACAAGGATGCCGAGCGCGCGCTGGCAGGCCTGACGGCCTTCAGCGACAGCTATCAGGGCGCCGTCGAGCAGCCGCTGCCGCTGTTCCGCCGCCGCCCGGCGCAACCGGGAGAAGCGGTATGAAGCGTCCCGACTATCGCGGCGACGCCGAACTCGTCGCCCGCGTCGACCAGCGCAGTGCCGAAGCGCTCGCGCTGCTGCGCGAGATCGCGCATGACTTCGCCCCTGCCGTCTTCGCCAGCAGCCTCGGCGTCGAGGACATGGTGCTGACCGACCTGATCGCGCGCGAGCAACTGCCGATCGGCATCTTCACGCTCGACACCGGCCGCCTGCCCGAGGAAACCTACACCCTGCTCGACACCACGCGCCGCCATTTCGGCCTGCCGGTGGCGGTGCATTTCCCGCAGCGCGAGGCACTCGAAGCCTGGGTCGACGAGCATGGCATCAACGCCTTCTACGACTCGGTCGAGCAGCGCCGCGCCTGCTGCCGGCTGCGCAAGGTCGAACCGCTCGGCCGCGCGCTCGCCGGCGCCAAGGCGTGGATCACTGGCCAGCGCGCCGAACAGTCGGTAACGCGCGCCGGACTCGCGCTGCGTGAGGAAGACGCCGCGCACGGCATCGCCAAGTTCAACCCGCTCACCGCGTGGAGCGAGCGCGAGGTGTGGGCCTACGTGCAGCTGCACGAAGTGCCGTACAACGCGCTGCACGACCGCTTTTACCCGAGCATCGGCTGTGCGCCATGCACGCGCGCCGTCAGCGCCGGCGAGGACGTTCGCGCCGGCCGCTGGTGGTGGGAAAATGCCGAGGTGCGCGAGTGCGGACTGCACCCCGGCTCGCATGCAGCCAGCTCAGCCGACGTCTCCCCGATCAGCCCAGGAAACAAGACCCGATGAATTCCCCTGTATCGCCCACCGCGGCCGCCGGCAGCGAGCTGTCGCACCTCGACTGGCTCGAAGCCGAAGCCATCCACATCATGCGTGAGGTTGCCGGCCAGTGCAGCCGGCCGGCGCTGCTCTTCTCCGGCGGCAAGGACTCGATCTGCCTGTTGCGCCTCGCCGAAAAGGCGTTCCGCCCCGGCCGCTTTCCCTTCCCGCTGCTGCATATCGACACCGGCCACAACTATCCCGAGGTGATCGACTTTCGCGACCGCCGCGCCGCCGAGATCGGCGAACGGCTGATCGTGCGTTCTGTCGAGGATTCGATGGCGCGCGGTACCGTCGTGCTGCGCACACCAGGCGAATCGCGCAACAAGCACCAGTCGGTGACGCTGCTCGAAGCGATCGAGGAGCACGGCTTCGACGCCTGCATCGGCGGCGCGCGGCGCGACGAGGAAAAGGCGCGCGCCAAGGAGCGCATCTTTTCCTTCCGCGACGAATTCGGTCAGTGGGATCCGAAGAACCAGCGCCCGGAACTATGGAACCTGTACAACGCGCGTATCACCCGCGGCGAGAACATGCGCGTCTTCCCGATCTCGAACTGGACAGAGCTCGACGTCTGGCAGTACATCGAACGCGAAGGCCTTGAGCTGCCTTCGATCTACTTCGCGCACCGCCGCCCGGTGGTGCGCCGCAACGGCCTGCTGGCGCCGGTGACACCGGTGACGCCGGTGCAGCCCGGCGACGTCGTCGAGGACCTGCAGGTGCGTTTCCGCACCGTCGGCGACATCACCTGCACGGCGCCGGTCGAATCGGCTGCCGTCAGCATCGCCGAGATCATCGAGGAAACGGCGATCACCACGGTCAGCGAACGCGGCGCAACGCGCCTTGACGATCAGACCTCGGAAGCGTCGATGGAACAACGCAAGAAGGAAGGTTATTTCTGATGTCAGCGATCGAACATCTGCCTACGGCCGGCACGCCCGCGGCGCCCGAAGACCACGGCCTGCTGCGCTTTCTCACCTGCGGCAGCGTCGATGACGGCAAGAGCACGCTGATCGGCCGCCTGCTCTACGACTCGCGCACCATCCTCGCCGACACGCTGCACGCGATCGAGCGCACCTCGCAGAAGCGCGGACTGTCGGCCGTCGACCTGTCGCTGCTTACCGACGGCCTGCAGGCCGAGCGCGAACAGGGAATCACCATCGACGTCGCCTACCGCTACTTCAGCACCGGCACGCGCAAGTACATCATCGCCGACGCGCCGGGGCACGAGCAGTACACGCGCAACATGGTCACCGCCGCGTCGACCGCCGATCTGGCGATCATCCTCATCGACGCGCGTCGTGGCGTGCTGACGCAGACGCGCCGGCATTCGTATCTGGCCAAGCTGATGAACATTCCGCGGCTGGTCGTCGCGGTGAACAAGATGGACCTCGTCGATCACGCGCAGGCGCGCTTCGACGAGATCCGCGCTGACTACGAGGCTTTCGCCAGCCAGCTCGACATCGAAGTGCGCTTCATCCCGATCTCGGCGCTGAACGGCGACATGATCGTCGACCGCGGCGATAATCTCGGCTGGTACGAAGGTCCGACGCTGCTCGAACTGCTCGAAGCCGCGCCCGCCGCCGGCGCCCTGCGGCGCGACCGCGAGAACGCAGCGCTACGCTTCCCGGTGCAGTATGTGTGCCGGCCGCAGGACTCGGCCAACCCCGAACTGCACGATTTCCGCGGCTTCATGGGACGCATCGAAGCCGGCCGCGTCGCCGTCGGCGACCGGGTGGTGGTGCTGCCGTCGGAGCGCGAAACGCGGGTCCGCGAAATCCGCCTGCACGAGTCCGGCCCGGCCGGCGACGGCAAGCTGCCATTCGCGGTGACCGGCCAGTCGGTGACGCTGCTGCTCGAAGACGACATCGACGTCTCGCGCGGTGACAGCATCGTCGGCAGCGAACAATTGCCGACCGTCACCCGGCGCATCGAAGCAATGCTCTGCTGGCTGTCGGAATCGCCGCTCGATCCGCGACGCAAGTACCTGATCCGGCACACCACGCGCGAAAGCAAGGCGCTGCTCGACGGCATCGACTACCGCGTCGACATCAACAGCCTCGAACACCAGCCGGCCGAACAGCTGGCGATGAACGACATCGCGCGCGTCGCCTTCCGCCTGGCGCAGCCGCTGGCGGTCGACGCCTACGCCGACGAGCGTGCCACCGGCGCTTTCATCGTCATTGACGAAGCCAGCAACAACACCGTCGGCGCCGGCATGATCGTCTGACGGCCGCCCAGACAGTCGCCAAGCCGCCCTGCAAACTGAAACGCCCTCCCGGCTGCCGGCCGGGAGGGCTTTTTCCTTGCGCCGCGGGATACGCGCAGCTTGCCCCCTAGACGCGGAAAGTATCAGCGGCGACGCGCAGTTCGCCCGCCAGTTCATGCAGGCGACGCACTTCCTCGGTGACGCCGTGCACGGCCGCGGTGTTTTCGTCGTTCATGTTCGCCACCTGTTCGACGCTGCGCGCGATCAGTTCGGCCGCCATGCTCTGTTCCTTGAGCGAGCTCGAAATCTCGCCGACCGCATGCACGACCGATTCGGTCGCCTCGCGAATGCGCGTCATGCCGACGCCAGCGGCTTCCGCGCGCTCGACGCTGCTGTTGACGCGAACCGCACCGTCTTCGATACCGACGATCGCCGCCTGCGTATTGCGCTGGATGTCGCTGATCATGCCGGCGATCTCCTGCGTCGATAGTGCCGTGCGCTCGGCCAGTTTGCGCACTTCGTCGGCAACGACGGCAAAACCGCGCCCCTGTTCGCCGGCACGCGCCGCTTCGATGGCCGCGTTGAGCGCGAGCAGATTGGTCTGGTCGGCGATTTCCTTGATCACCTGAACGATCTCGGTGACGCGTTGCGAATCGCGGCCGAGTTGCTCGACGGTCTTTGCCGACTGATTGACGACCTCGGCACTCTGCCGCATCTCGCGCACTGCCTCGCCGACGATGACGTCGCCTTCGCCGGCCAGCGTGCCGGCGCTGCCGGCCATCTGATCGACCGTATTCGCACCGTCGGAAACCTGGCGGATGCTGACGGTGATTTCTTCAAGGGTGGCCGCGATCGTCGACGTCGCGTCGTTCTGCTGCGCGCTGCCCTGCGACACGCGCTCGGCCATCTGCACCAGCGCTTCGGCAGCGTCGTCGAGCGCGCCGACGCTGCCGTGAATGCTGCCGACGATGCCGCGCAGGCTGTCCTGCATGCGTGCAATTGCCGCCATCATGCTGCTGGCGTCGCCGCGCTGCAGCGGAATCGCCTCGCGCAAGTCGCCGGCAGCGATGCGCGCCGCCGCCGCGCTCGCCGCATCGGGCTCGCCACCGAGCGGCTTGAGCACCAGTCGGCGCAGCAGGAAGATCAGCAGGCCGATCAGCAACAGACAGGCGGCGACACCGACGCCGATGATCGCGAACATGCGACCGTTGGCAATCCGCGCCACTTCGGCCTCGGGATACGCCGCGACGATGACGAATCCCCATGCCGCGAATTCGGTTTTTTCTACAACCCAGCCGGCGCCGTCCTTGAGCAGGGCTTCGACCGATTCGTCGGTGACATGGCCTGAACGGAAGCGAACCTTGCCCTTGCCGTCGATGATCGCGATGAAGCCGGTTTCGAGCAGCCGACCGCTTTCGACCACCGCTTTCAGCGGCGCCAGATCGAGCTTGTAACCGACGTACCAGATGCCGATCGTCTGCCCGGCAGCATCGCGGATCGGCTCGTAGCCGGTCAGGTAGGGATTGCCGAGGATGTCGACCTCGCCGTAGAAAGCCTTGCCTTCGCGGATCGCCGCCATGGCCTTGCCTTTCGGGTCGAGCACCGTACCGGTGGCGCGCTCGTTGTCCTTCTTGACGTTGGTCGAGATGCGTACGAAATCTTCGCCACTCCTGACGAAGAGCGTCGCCGTGCCGCCGCCGATGGCGGTGACGCCGTCAACCAGTTCGAAGCGGTTGGCCTGGCCACGTCCGCCGAGCAGCAGATCGGGAACCGTCTTCTCGCCGACGCGCACCTCGCCGCCGAGCGACGGCGCACCCAAGGCCTGCCCGCGCTCGATCAGCAGGCGCATCGAGCTGCGCGTGCGGTCCATCACCAGCGCGTCGGTGACATCGAGCAACTGACTGACGCTGCGGCTTTGCTGCATCGCCTTGGCGGCGACGTCGCCTTCGATGCGCGAACGCTCGATGACCGAGAAAACAAAAGCGCTGCCGAGTACAGCCACCCCGACAAAAACCGAAACGGGTACGGCAAAGCGGGCCTGCAGGGTCTTCAGCCACATGATTCTCGGCCTCTCTTACACGGAATCGGCTATTTTCTCACATTTAACTTTTTTTGAGCCAAAGCAAGCGAGACTGATTCCTTGCTCAATTCAGCTGCGCCGGCGCCGCGCCTCGTAAAGACAGACACCGGCAGCAACCGAGACGTTGAGACTCGCCACCGAGCCGAGCAGCGGGATCGACACCAGCTGGTCGCAATTCTCGCGCGTCAGACGGCGCATGCCGTCGGCTTCGGCACCCAGCACCCAGGCCGTCGCCACCGGCCACTCGGCCGTGTAAAGGTCCTGCGTCGCCGCGGCGTCGGTGCCGATGACACAGATGTCGCGCTCCTTCAGCTCGCGCAGCGTGCGCGCGAGATTGGTGACGGCGATGTAGGGGACGGTTTCGGCGGCGCCGCTGGCGACCTTGATCGCCGTCTGCGTCAGACCGACAGCGCGGTCCTTCGGCGCGATCACCGCGTGCGCGCCGACGGCGTCGGCGACGCGCAGGCAGGCGCCGAGGTTGTGCGGATCCTGGATGCCGTCGAGCACCAGCAACAGCGGCGGCTCTTCCAGCGTGTCGAGCACATCATCGAGCGTCACATAGGGTGTGGCGGCGTCGACGTGGGCGACGACGCCCTGATGGCTGGCACCCGGCGCCATCGCCGCCAGCCGCGCGGCATCGACCGGCAGCAGGCGTACGCCAGCCACCTCGGCACGACGGATCAGGTCGCGCGCCCGCGCGTCAGCCCGGCCGGCGTCAAGATAGATTTCGCGGATCGAATCCGGCGCGTGGCGAAGCTTGGCAAGGATGGCGTGAAAGCCGTGGATCGGGCGAAACTGCGACATGAGCGAAACCCCTTCTGCGGAAAGGCCGCGAGTTTAACAGCGGAGACGCGCAGCGCGGCGGACGCGGCATCCGACACCGCATCCGCCGCCACGACCAGCGCGTCTTCCTGCCGGCCGACAGCAGGAAGACGCGCGCAATCAGCTGCGCGCGCGTCTCGGCTTCCTCGCCTTCGTCTCGGCGCCAGCCTCGGCCGCAGCCGGCGTCTGCGCAACGGCCAGCGGTGTCGTGCCGAGAACGAAATCGATACGCCCGGTTTCAAGGTCGGCGCGCACCAGCTTGACGCGCAGGCGATCGCCGAGACGGTAACGACGCGCCGTGCGCTCGCCGAGCATCTGGTGGCGCTGCGCATCAAAGCGGAAGTAGTCCTCACCGAGCTCGGAGACGTGAACCAGGCCTTCGACATACACCTGATCGAGTGCGACGAAGACGCCAAAGGCGGTAACGCTGGCAATGGTGCCGTCGAACTCCTCGCCAATGCGCCCCTTCATGTAGTAACACTTCAGCCAGTTGCTGACATCGCGTGTCGCCTCGTCGGCACGGCGTTCGGTCATCGAACAGTGCAGGCCGATATCGTCCCAGCCATTGGCCGGCAGACGCTCACCGGCCAGCGTCGCCTTGATCGCGCGGTGCACCAGCAGATCGGGATAGCGGCGGATCGGCGAGGTGAAGTGCGTGTAGCGCTCGTAGGCAAGGCCGAAATGGCCGACGTTGTCCGGGCTGTACATCGCCTGGCGCAGCGAGCGCAGCATCACCGTCTGCAACAGTTGCGCGTCCGGGCGCTGCTTGATCTGTTCGAGCAGCGTCGCGTAGTCACTGGCGGAGGGCTTGTCGCCACCGCCAAGACCGAGACCGAATTCCTTGAGGAAATTGCGCAGGCCTTCGAGCTTTTCCGGCGTCGGCCCTTCATGCACGCGGTAGAGGCAGGGCTGCTTGTGGCTTTCGAGGTAAGCCGAGGCACAGACGTTGGCCGCCAGCATGCATTCCTCGATCAGGCGATGCGCCTCGTTGCGATGCACCGGAACGATATTGGCGATCTTGCCCTGATCGTCGAACAGCATCATCGTCTCGATCGTCTCGAAATCGATCGCACCGCGTTCGGTACGCGCCTGCGCCAGCGCGCGGTAGAGCGACTCCAGATTGCGCAGATGCGGCAGCAGCGCGGCCTGCGCGTTGTCCTCGGGGAATGACTCGCCGGACAGCCAGTTCCACACCTGCGTGTAAGTGAGGCGCGCCTGCGAGCGAAACACCGCCGGGTAGAAACGGTAGTCCTCGATCGCACCATTGGCGCCGATCTGCATGTCGCAGACCATCGCCAGACGCTCGACCTCTGGATTCAGCGAGCAGAGGCCGTTGGACAGCTTCTCCGGCAGCATCGGGATGACGCGGCGCGGGAAATAGACCGAATTGCCGCGTTCCTTGGCTTCGGCATCGAGCGCCGAACCCGGCCGCACGTAATGTGAAACGTCGGCGATGGCAACGACCAGCCGCCAGCCGGCGTTCTTGCCCTCGCCGCGCCGTTCGGCATAGACGGCGTCGTCGAAATCCTTCGCCGTCTCGCCGTCGATGGTCACCAGCGGCAAGGCGCGCAGATCGACGCGACCGACGTGGTCACTTTTCTTCACCTTGGCTGGCAACTCCTTGGCCTCGGCCAGCGAAGCCTTGTCGAACTCGCAGGGCATCTCGTGCTTGCGCAGCGCGATTTCGATTTCCATTCCCGGATCGGCGTAGTTGCCGAGTACTTCGACGATACGGCCGATCGGCTTGGCGTGCCGCCCCGGCTGCTCGATGATTTCGACCATCACCACCTGCCCCGACTGCGGCTTCGCCTTCTTGTCCGGCGCAACGAGGATGTCCTGGCTGATGCGACGATTTTCCGGAACGACGACGGTGATGCCGTGCTCGACCAGCACGCGGCCGACGACCTTGTGGTTGGCGCGTTCGAGCACCTCGACGATCGTCCCCTCGCTACGCCCCTTGCGGTCGACGCCGGTGACGCGCGCCAGTGCGCGGTCGCCGTGCAGCACCTTGCTCATCTGCCGCGAGTCGAGGAACAGATCGGCACCGTCGCCATCGGGAATCAGGAAGCCGTAGCCATCGGGATGGCCTTCGACGCGGCCGGCGATCAGGCTGGCGCGCTCGGGAACGATGTAGGCGCCCTTGCGGTTGCGCATCAGCTGCGCTTCGCGCTCCATCGCGCCAAGACGGCGCTGGAAGGAATCGAGCTCCTCCGCGCGGATATCGAGCATTTCACACAAACGCTCGAAGCCGGCGGGCTTTCCCTCCTCTTCGAGCAACTGCAGGATGTACTCGCGTGAGGGCAGCGGATTCTCGTAGCGCTCCATCTCGCGAGCGAGTTGCGGATCATTCTTTCGTATTTTCGACAATTTCTTTATTGACATCGTAAAAGTTTCCATTAAAATTCGGCCTTCTTCGCGCTTGCCCAGGTGGCGAAATTGGTAGACGCGCCAGGTTCAGGTCCTGGTGGTGGCAACACTGTGGAGGTTCGAGTCCTCTCCTGGGCACCAAGCAACAGATTCAGAAAAAGCCGGCTTTCGAGCCGGCTTTTTTATTTGCTGCGAATCCTGCCACGAATCCGCCCGAAATCCGCCCGAAATCCGCCCGCATTGTGCCCGAATTGCCGAAGCCGCCGCATTCCGGCGACTTTCCTGCGACCATCTGTCGCCCGGCACAGCGCAATCAACAAGCGCGGCATGCTCCAGCCCGCGCTGATAACGGCGGGACGCCGCGCAGCGCTGCAAGTCGGCACAAGAGCAGGCCGCGACACCCCGACCAGCAAAGCGCCCGGAACCAATGCCGCGCATTTCCGGCAAGCCGGCGCGACGAACGCACAAACTCGACGATCAAGCGCGAGAATTCCGGGTGCCGCCGCCCCGCCCGGGCGCCAGATTCATTGCGCCGATGTGCGGGAACGGTTTTCATCATACCACCCGTCCGCTGATGTTCGTGGCGCGCAGGCTGACCGCCCCGCCAAAACGGGCCAGGCCAGAACTACTTCTGCCGCAGCGGCCTTCGCCGCCCCAGCGGCATGGCGGCGCGCCAATGCACGCGAACAGCAGGCGCGTAAGGGATGCAACCTATTGCAGGGCTTGCGAGTAAAATCCCACGAGCTGATGCCGCACAACAATTATTCACCGCGGCGGAATTGAAGCAGTGCCTTGAGGGGAGAAGTGCATCGTGCGGGATAACGGGACAGCAGGCGAGCAGGCCGGGCAGCAGCAGACGTTTTCGCCACCGGCCGACGGGGATGCAGACGCCGCTGCTTACCTGGAGTTGTTCGACGCGCCGGCACAGGAAGCCGCACCAAACGCGACAACGGCGGCGAGTGAGATTGAGTTCCCCGGCTACGTCATCGGCGTCGGCGCCTCGGCCGGCGGTCTGGAAGCGCTTGAACGCATGTTCGAGCCGATGCCCACCGATCTCGATGCTGCCTTCGTCGTCGTCCAGCACCTCTCGCCCGACCACAAGAGCCTGATGGCCAGTCTGCTGGCGCGGCATACGCGCATGCCGGTGACCATGGTCGAGGACGACATGCGCATCGTCGCCGGTAATGTCTACCTGATCCCGCCCGGCGCGATGATGACTGCGGCAAAGGGGCGCTTGCGCCTGATGCCGAAAAGCCCGCACGGGTTGTCGTTGCCGATCGACCTCTTCTTTTCCTCGCTGGCGGCCAGCTTCGGCGCGCGCGCCATCGGCGTCATCCTTTCCGGCACCGGTTCTGACGGCGCGCGCGGATCGGTGGCGATCAACGATGCCGGCGGCCTGCTGCTGGCGCAGTCGCCAGAGAGCGCCAAGTTCGACGGCATGCCGCGCTCGGTCATCGCCACCGGTCTGGTCGACGAAATCCTCGCCGCCGAGGAGATGGGCCAGCGCATTCTCGAACACATCCGCCAGCCGCTGTCGCCGAGTTCGCGCGACAGCGCACGCGTGCCGCCGCCGGCCGAGCGCGGCAACTCCCTCGAGGAAATCCTGCACCTGCTGCGCAATTTCGGCGGCATCAACTTCCACGAATACAAGCCGGCGACCGTGTTGCGGCGCATCGAACGGCGCATGCAGGTGCGCCATACGCCGGATTTCGAGCAATACCTCCACCTGCTTGAGGGCGAGCGCGGCGAGGCGGCGTTGCTGCAACGGGAAATCCTCATCCCGGTGACCAGCTTCTTCCGCGACCCGGAGTCTTTCGAGGAGCTTGCCCGCACCGCCGTGGCGCGCATCGTCGCCGACCACGCCGACACACAAGCGATCCGCATCTGGGTCGCCGGTGTATCCACCGGCGAAGAGGCCTACTCGATCGCCATCCTCTTCGCCGAGGAATTCGAGCGCGTGCGCCGCTGGCCGAACTTCAAGATTTTCGCCACCGACGTCGCCCAGCAGAATATCGACGCCGCCAGCGCTGGCGTTTTCTCGGAAGCGATCATCGCCGAAGTGTCGCCGCAGCGTCTCGAGCGCTTCTTCACCAAGAAGGGCGGACACTTCGCGGTCAATCCCGAAATCCGCCAGAACATCGTCTTCGCCCGGCACAACCTGCTCGAGGATCCGCCGTTCACGCGCATGGATCTGATCACCTGCCGCAACATGCTGATCTACTTCCTGCCCTCGGCGCAGGAACGCGCCTTGCGGCGCATGCACTATGCGCTGGCGCCGGGCGGTTTCCTGTTCCTTGGCAGCAGCGAGTCGCTGTCGGCACTCAATCAGGACTTCACGGCAACGTCGAGCAAGCACAAGCTGTTCTGCGTGCTGCGTCACGCCAGCCTGCCGATCGAACTGGGCGATGTCGGCACGCGCGGACGGCATAACGCCGACGCGGCCAACCTGCGTCGGCCGCTGCTCGGCATACCGGGGCGGTCAAGTGACTCGCAGGCGATCGACGCCGCGCAGAACCTGCTGCTCAGCGCGCACGCGCCGCCCAGCCTGCTGCTCTCGGAAAAGCGCGAACTGACGCACATCTTCGGCGGCGCGCAACGTTATCTGCAATTTCCGCAGGGACAGGTCTCGCTCGACGCCTTGCGCCTGTTGCCGGCGCAGCTGGTACCGGTAGCGCAGGCGCTGGTGCATCGCGCGCAGAAGGACGGCAAGAGCATCTGCTCCGAGCCCGCCAACTTCAGCCTCGCCGACGACAGCGTCGAGCGCTTGCGTCTGCTGGTGCGCCCCTTGCCGCGTGAAAACGGGCTCGGCCCCTACCTGCTGCTGTCCTTCGAAGTCGTCCCGGTGAGCCCGGCGCCCGGCTCGGCCGAGGGCATGCGCGCGCTCGATCTCGACGTCGAAACTGTCGAGCGCGTCAGCGCCATGGAACGCGAACTGGCGGCGACGCGCGAAGGCCTGCAGGCAGCAATCGAGGAACTGGAAACCTCGAACGAGGAACTGCAGGCAACCAACGAGGAGCTGATGGCCTCGAACGAGGAATTGCAGAGTTCAAACGAGGAACTGCAGTCGCTCAACGAGGAGCTGTACACGGTCAATGCCGAGAACCAGGAGAAGATCCAGATTCTCAACCGCCTTAACGCCGACCTCGACAGCATGGCGATGGCCGGCGGCATTCCGACCGTTTTCCTCGACGACGAGCGCAAGATCACACGCTTCACGCCGCAGGTGAAGAACATCTTCAACATCCGCGACGGCGACATCGGCCGGCCGCTGGCCGATTTCACGCACACACTCGACTACCCGACACTGGCCAGCGACCTGCATACCTGCGTCGCCAGCGCCCGCACCCTCGAAAAGGAAGTCCGCGGCGGCGGCGGCAAGCTCTATCTGGTCAAGATCGTTCCCTACGCAGCGCTGGCGCCGCGCAGCCGCGGCGCCGTGATCGCCTTCATCGACGTTACCTCGCTGCACGACATGCGCCGTCTGCAGGCAATCCTCGACGCGCTGCCGCAGCAGGTGGCGGTAGTCGACCGCGACGGCATGATTCGCCTGATTAACAGTTCGTGGCGTGACTTTGCCAAGCACAATGGCGACCCGCGTCTGCTCCGCTCGGGTCCGGGTTCGCGCTACCCGGCGTCCTTGCGTGCCAGCCGCGATGCGGACAGCGCCACCGGCGAACGTATTGCCGCCGGCCTCGACTCGGTTCTCGCCGGCGAACTGCCAAGGTTCTCGCTCGAATACACCGCGCCCGGCGGTAACAGCCGCTTCCTGATGCAGGCGGTGCCACTTGACAGCCCGGAAGGCGGCGCGATTGTCAGCCATATCGACGTCTCCACCTGGGGCCCATGCAATGGCTGACAGCAAGGACGAAACTCTCGCCCACTTTGGCGAAGACGAGCGGCGCCGGGCCTTCGCCGCACTGCGTCGCGGCGACTTCGCGCTAGCCGAGCGGATTCTCGAACGCGGCGACTTCACCCTCGGCGAACTGGTCGAAAACCTGCGTATCTACCAGGCCGAGCTGATCATCCAGAACGAGGAGCTGGGGCGATCGCAGCACGCGGCCGAGATCGCACTGGCGCGCTTTTCGACGCTCTTTGCCAATGTCCCGATGGCGCTGATGACCGTCGACCGGCACGGTCTGATCATCCACACCAACGATCAGGCCGAGCTGATGTTCGGCCTTGACCGTGGCCATCTGCGTCAGCACTTCTTTCGCCGCCTGGTCGACGAGCATCATCAGGCGGCAGCGCTGGGCGCCTTCTCATCGGCGGAAACGACGCCGCAGGTTCTGCGCGAACTGGATTTCCGCGGTGCCGCCGGCCGCGATTTCGTCGGCGACCTGCATCTGGCGCGCTTTCCCGAGGGGGATGCCGATGAACGCTGGCACTTCGTCGCCGCCATCGTCGATCAAAGCCAGCTGGTCGAACAAAGGCGCCGCCTCATCTCTTCCGAGGCGGAAAACAGGCGGCTGTCGGAGGAACTGAAAGAGCGCGTCAAGGAACTGAGTTGCCTCTTCGCGCTATCGACACTGATCCAGGGAACGCGCGCCTTGTCGGCCGAATTCGTCGAGGACGTCGCCCGGCTGCTGCCAAGCGGGTGGCAAAAGCCCGACAGAACGCGCGCACGCGTCCGTGTCAGGGACTTGAGCTTTACCACACCCGGCTACCGCAGCGGCACGAACTACCTTCTCGAGACGCTCAGGGTCGCCGGTGAAGTGATCGGCGAGATCGAGATCGTCAACCTCGACGGTGACCCTGCCGCAGCCACTGCCGATCCGTTCATCGACGAGGAGCGGACCCTGCTGCACACCGCAGCGGAAATGCTCAGCGAGGCCATCGAGCGCTGGCGTGCCGAAGACGAACGCGACCAGTTTTTCAACGAATCGCTCGACCTCATCGGCATTGCCAACCTGGACGGCCAGCTGACGCAGGTCAATCCGGCGTGGACGCGCTGCCTCGGCTGGAGCGCGGAAGAGCTGTGCACCCGCCCCTGGCTTGACTTCGTGCACCCCGACGATGTCGCCGCGACGATCGAGTGCGGCGCACAATTGCTTACCGGCGAGCCGGTAATCGACTTCCGCAACCGCTACCGCACCAATCAGGACGAATGGCGCTGGCTGTCGTGGACCTCGTATGCCGATCTGGCATCGCGCCGGATTTTCGCCGTCGTTCGTGACGTCAGCGACGTCATTGCCAACGAGTTGCAGTTGCGCCTCGCCGCCAAGGTCTTCGAAGTCAGCCGCGAGTCGATGCTGGTCACCGACCTCGATGGCCGCATCCTCGCCGTCAATCAGGCTTTCGTCGAACTGAACGGCTACGCCGAAAGCGAGCTGATCGGCGCCAACCCGAGGATCCTCAAGTCGGGACTACAGGACAACGCGTTCTATGTCCGTGTCTGGCAGTCCTTGAGTCGCTACGGTTTCTGGCAGGGCGAATTCAGCAACCGGCGCAAGGACGGATCCGTCTACCCCTTCCTGGTGACGATCAGCTCCGTCCGCGATGCCCGCGGCAAGACAACGCATTACATCGGCGTCGGCCAGGACATCAGCGAGCGCAAGGAGGCCGAGGCGGCGATCCAGCAACTCGCCTATTTCGACGCACTGACCGCCCTGCCCAACCGGCTGATGCTCAAGGACCGTGCGCATCAATGTCTGGCTGCCGCCTACCGCAGCCAGGGCGAGGTGGCAGTGATCATGCTCGATCTTGACCATTTCAAGACGGTCAACGATTCGCTCGGTCACGAGGTCGGTGACCGTCTGCTGCGCGAAATCGGCAACCGCCTGCGCAGCACGCTACGCGAAACCGACACCGTCGCCCGGCTTGGCGGCGACGAGTTCGTGCTGCTGCTCGGCGAAACCGGCGCCGACGGCGCCGCGCGCATCGCTGAAAAAGTCATCGAACACCTCGCGCAGCCGATGACGATCGACGGCCACACGCTTCATGTTTCGGCCAGTCTGGGCCTGAGCATGTACCCCCGCGACAGCGAAAGCTTCGATATCCTGCTGCGTTGCGCCGACGCCGCATTGTTCCGCGCCAAAGCGGAAGGCCGCAACGGCTTCCAGTTTTTTGAAGCGACGATGCACGAAGCGGCCAAGGAAAAACTGTTCCTCGAAGCCGCCTTGCGCGACGCACTCAGCGACAACCAGTTCACCCTGTACTATCAGCCGCAGGTGGACCTCGCCAGCGGCCGGCTGATCGGACTCGAAGCCCTGCTGCGCTGGCAGCATCCGCAGTTCGGCAATATCCCGCCATCGCGATTCATCCCGATCGCCGAAGGCTGCGGCCTGATCACCGACATCGGTGAATGGGTGTTGCGTGAAGCTTGTCGGCAGAATCGCGCCTGGATGGACGCCGGCATCGCCGTCACCCCGGTCGCGGTCAATGTCTCGGCGATCCAGCTGCACCACGGCAACCTGCAGCCAGCGGTCGAAGCGGCGCTGGCCAGCAGCGGGCTGCCGCCCAGCCTGCTCGAGCTTGAAGTGACCGAGAGCCTGTTCATCGATGCCTCACCACGCACGCTCGAACAGATGAGCGCCTTGCGCCTGCTCGGCATCAGCTTCTCGCTCGACGATTTCGGCACCGGCTATTCCAGCCTCAAATACCTCAAGCAGTTCCCGATCGACAAGCTGAAGATCGACCAGTCCTTCGTTCGCGATCTGTTCGAGGACGACGACGATCTTGCCATCGCCGACGCCATCGTCAGCATGGGCCGTCGCCTACGCCTGAAGGTCATCGCCGAAGGCATCGAGGACGCCCAGCAGCTGGCACTGCTCAGCGAGATTGGCTGCGAGTTCGGCCAGGGATTCTTCTTTGCCCTGCCGATGTCGGCAGACGAACTCGTACACTGGCGCGCGACACGCGAAACAATGGACAATTGACGGGATTACCCTGATCACGCAACTTTTCCCGGTTGCCCACTATTTACTGAAACCCCAGGAGTCGCAGGACAATGGAACCCAACCCCAGCCCATCCGTCACACAGCAAGCCAACTCGATCGTTCTGGCGTTCGCCGTCGGCACCGTCTGCGCCGTAGCCGTCGGCTGGTTATGGTTGAACTGGATGCTGCCGGCACTACTCGTATCGGCCTTCGTCATTCTCGGCGGTGGCCGCTTTCTGCCGAAAACGCCGCTGTGGAGCATGATCAACAGCGGGATATTTTTCGGCACCTCGGTTGGCGTCGTCGTCGCCTTACCGATCAACCTGCTCTACGGCAACCACTAGCCTCGCAGGCTGCCGCTAGCCTCTCGGCCGGGACCGCGGCAAGCCGTTTCGTCGCTGCTGGCCACCGCCAGCAGCGACGAAACCGGCCGGCTGGTGCGCCGGAATCAGATGTTTCTTGCCCGGGCCGATCAGGTCGGCGCGGCCGATGCTCTTCAGCGCGTCGCGCAGCATCGGCCAGTTGGCCGGATCGTGGTAGCGCAGGAAAGCCTTGTGCAGACGCCGGCCGCGGCCAGTCCGCTCGGTGGCGATCGGCGCCGAATCGCGCTTTAGCGGCCGTAGCGGATTGCGCTGCGAGTGGTACATCGTCGTCGCCAGCGCCATCGGCGTCGGCAGGAAGGTCTGCACCTGATCGAGGCGGAAATTGTTGCGCTTGAGCCATAGCGCCAGCGCCACCATGTCGTCGATGCTGGTTCCCGGATGCGCGGCGATGAAGTACGGGATCAGGTACTGCTCCTTGCCGGCCGCCTGCGAGAAGCGGTCGAACAAGGCCTTGAACTTCTCGTAGTCGCCGATTCCCGGCTTCATCATCGCCGACAGCGGCCCCTTCTCGGTATGCTCCGGCGCGATCTTCAGGTAGCCGCCGACGTGGTGCTTGGTCAGCTCGCGTACGTAGTCGGGCGCCAGCACGGCGAGGTCGTAGCGCAGACCTGATCCGATCAGCACCTTCTTGATGCCGGGCAGCGCGCGTGCCTTGCGGTAGAGCTGCACCAGTGGCGAATGGTCGGTATTGAGGTTCTCGCAGACGCCGGGATAGACGCAGGAGAGGCGCCGGCAGCTCTGCTCGATCGTGCGGTCGCGGCAGGCGAGGCGATACATGTTGGCGGTCGGCCCGCCGAGGTCGGAAATGATGCCGGTGAAGCCCGGCGTGCGGTCGCGGATTTCCTCGACCTCGCGCAGGATCGACTCCTCCGAACGGCTCTGGATGATGCGCCCCTCGTGCTCGGTGATCGAGCAGAAGGTGCAGCCGCCGAAACAGCCGCGCATGATCGACACCGAGAAACGGATCATCTCGTAGGCCGGGATGCGCGCCTTGGCGTAGGCCGGGTGCGGCTGGCGCTGGAACGGCAGCGCGTATACCGCGTCGAGTTCCGGTGTGCTCAGCGGCAGCGGCGGCGGGTTGAGCCAGACATCGCGCTCGCCGTGCGCCTGCACCAGCGCGCGCGCGTTGCCGGGATTCGACTCAAGATGCAGCGTGCGCGAGGCGTGCGCATAGAGCACGCGGTCTTCGCGCACCGCTTCGTACGAGGGCAGGCGGACGACCGAGTGGGAGCGTGCGGCGCGGCGCAGCTCGATTCTTTGCTGGCCGGCGGCACGCGCCAGACGCGTTTGCGGATCGATGCGTACCGGCGCCAGATCCTCGTACGGGCTCTGGATCGGCTCGACCGTGCGCGGCAGGTCGAAGCTGGTCGAGTCCACCTCGACCCAGCCGCGCCCGGCGAGCGCGCCGCGCGGCGTCAGATAGGCGGTGCCGCGCAGGTCGCGGATCGTGTCGATCGCTTCGCCAAGCCCCAGCCGATGCGTGATCTCGACTAGCGCACGTTCGGCGTTGCCATAGACCAGCAGGTCGGCCTTGGCGTCGGCTAGCGCCGAGCGGCGCACGGTATCCGACCAGTAGTCGTAGTGCGCGATGCGGCGCAGGCTCGCTTCGATCGAACCCATGACGACGACGCTGCCGGGAAAGGCCTCGCGGCAGCGCTGCGCATAGACCACCGCCGCGTGGTCGGGGCGGCGGCCGGCTTCGGCGTCGGGCGTGTAGGCGTCGTCGGTACGGATGCGGCGGTCGGCGGTGTAGCGGTTGACCATCGAATCCATGTTGCCGGCGGTGACGCCGAAGTACAGGTTCGGCCGGCCGAGGGTGCGGAAGGCCTCGGCCGAGCGCCAGTCGGGCTGGCTGATGATGCCGACGCGAAAGCCCTGCGCCTCGAGCAGGCGGCCGATCAACGCCATGCCGAAGCTCGGATGGTCGATGTAGGCGTCGCCGGTGACGAGGATGACGTCGCAGGAATCCCAGCCGAGATTGTCCATCTCGGCGCGCGACATCGGCAGGAAAGGCGCCGGACCGAAGCGCTTGGCCCAGTACGGACGCCACGAGAAGAGGCCTTTCGGCGGCGAGAAAGGCGATGGGGGGAGGACGATGGCAGGCATTGGGCTGCGATTTTACCGCCTGCCGCCCACCGCTGCCGGGGATTGTCGGTGACGCTGCTAAACTGAGCCCCCTATGAATGCAGCGGCGGACCACACCGCAACCGGCCGCGCTTGGCCTGGTCACGCTTGGCCTGGTCACGCTTGGCCTGGTCACGCTTGGCCTGGTCACGCTTCGCCGAGTCCCGCTTCGCTTGGCCGGATTTCGCCGCGCCGGATCTGTTGCCGCAGGAAAGCGATGAAACGCCTGTTCATTATTCTGTTCGTCCTCGTCGGCGTCGTCTCCCCGCTGGCGCTCATCGCGGCGGCGGCTCTTGTCTGCGAAGACGCGCCGCGGGTGCAGCGCGAGATCGAATTCACTGCCGACGACATCGCGCGCGCCAGGAACATCCTCGCCTTGAACGACCCGCGGCAGTTTCAGGGCTACGGCGTGCCGGTGGACGGCTTGCATACGATCGTCCTCTCGGCCGCTGACGTCGATCTGGCGGTCAATTACGCGCTGCACCGCCTCGGGCGCGGCAGTTCGCGGCTGGCGCTGGCGCAGGGAGAGCTGACGCTCGATGCCAGCCTGCGCCTACCGCAGAACCCGTTCGGCGATTTCGTCAATGTGCACGCGCTGCTGCGCGACGCTCCCGGTTTTCCGCAAATCGAGTCGCTGCAGCTAGGGCAGCTGCCCGTTCCGGCGGCGCTGGCGCATGTTGTCCTGGCACTGGCGCGGGAAGCGCTCGGAAACAAAGCCGAATACCGGCTGCTCGCCGACACCATCCGCAGCGTCAGCATCGCCGACGACCGTGTGTCGATCGGCTATCGCTGGGATGAGCAACTGCCCGATCGCCTGCGTGCGGCAACGTTGCCGGCGGCCGAACGCGAACGCCTGCGCGCCTACCACGAGCGCCTAGCCTTGCTCAGCGCAGCGCCGGAGCTGACGCACAGCGTTTCGCTGTCGCGCCTGCTGGCACCGCTGCTGCGGCTCGCCCACGAGCGTTCGGCGGCGGGTGCCGATGCGCAGGCCGAGCAGCGCGCGCTGCTTGCCGTGCTAGCGTTCTACGTCAATGGCAGGAACTGGGCGACGCTGATCCCCGAAGCGCGCAACTGGCCGCCGCTGACGCTGCATCAGGTGACGCTGCGCGGGCGCACTGACCTTGCCCAGCATTTCATCGTCTCGGCGGCAATCGCCGCTTTCGCCGGTACGCCGCTGGCTGACGCCATCGGCCTGTACAAGGAGCTCGACGACGCGCGCGGCGGCAGCGGCTTCAGTTTCGTCGACCTCGCTGCCGACCGTTCGGGGACGCTTTTCGGACAGCTGGGCAGTGGCGATCGCGTCGCCGATCTGCAGCGCCGCGGCGCCGCACTCGCCGGTGAAAGCGCGATCATTCCCGACATCGCCGGTCTGCCGGAAGACATGGCCGAAGCCGAGTTCAAGCGCCGTTTCGGTGGTGTCGGCGCGCCCCCTTACCAGGCGATGCTTGCCGAGATCGAGCGGCGCATCGCCGCCTGCACGCTCTATCGACCGTAAGCGCGGCGAGCAGCCGCCGCCGGCCGGCTAGGCGTCGCTGTGGCGGGCGAAGTGGCGCGAGTGTGGCGAATCGCCCCAGTCGTTCCAGCCGACCTGGCGGCCAGTGCTGCTGATGCGATTGGCCAGACACGAACGGCAATCGTCGCGCGCTTCGTCGAGACAGGGCTTGCCTTCGTACAGCTGGTAATTCTTGCGCACCTCGCGCGGCGTCAGGCTGGGCATGACGACGTTGGCGCCGAAAGTGACGCCACGCTCGCGGCCGTCGGCAACGAGCGCCTGCAGTGCCGTCGTCGCGGCGATATTGACGTCGCGCAGGACGAGGCGCGTCACCGCGATCATCTTCAGCGCCAGTTGCAGCAGCTCGTCGCTGGCCAGTGCCCCCGCCGCCGGCATGGCGTTGCCCGGTGCCGGCAGGTACGGCCCCATGCCGATCATGTCGATGTCGCGATCGGCGAAAGCGAGGATGTCGGCGGCGAGGTCGACGAGCGTCTGTCCGGGCAGGCCGATCATGACGCCGGTGCCGACCTGGAAACCGGCGTCGCGCAGGTCGGCGAGCGCCTGCCAGCGTGTCTCGATGCGCTGCGTCGGCGGATGGATGCGCGCGAAGAGTTCCGGGTTGCTCGTCTCGATGCGTAGCAGATAGCGGTGCGCGCCGGCCGCGCGCCAGCGGCGGAAGGTCTCGGCGCTCTGCTCGCCGAGCGAGAGCGTGATGCCGAGCCCTTGCGGCAAAGACGCGGACTGCGAGCGTTGCCGGATCTCGTGAACGCAGTCCTCGATGAGGCTGATGAAACCTTCGTCGCGCCGTTCACCCGCCTGCAGCACGCAGGAGCCGTAGCCGGCGCGCGCAGCCCACAGAGCGGCGTCGATCACCTGCTCGCGGCTCAGCGTATAACGCTCGACCGCGCGGTTGCCCTTGCGGATGCCGCAGTAGTGGCAGTCGAGCACGCAGACGTTGGAGATTTCGACCAGTCCGCGGTAGTGCACGCGGTCGCCGACTTCGCGCGTCGTCAGCGCGAAGGCGGCGCGGCGCAGGCATTCGATGTCGGCGGCGGCCGAGAGTCCGAGCAGCGCGACGATGTCGGCGTCGGAAAACTCGCGCTGCGCGAGCAGCGCTGCCAGCGCCGGCGACGGCTGGCTCACGCCATCTCCTTTCCCGTTAATTCCTTCCCCTTCGCTTCCCCCGTCGCTTCGCCCACCACTCGCCCGGCCCTGCCCTGCTCGCGCCGCGCCTCGACGTAGGCCGCCAGCGCCGCCGGGAAGGGCTGCAGCGCGCGCTCGAAGATGCCGAGGCTGAAAGCGATGGTCAGACCGTAGTTGGTGATCGGCACGCCGGCGGCTTTCGCCTTGAGGATGCGGTTGAGCATTTCCTTGCGGTTGAAGGTGCAGCCGCCGCAATGGACGATCAGCTTGAACGGCGACAGATCCTCGGGATAGTCGCGGCCGGCGACGATGGTGAACTCGAGCTTGCCGCCGACGTACTGCGTCAGCCAGCGCGGAATCTTGACGCGGCCGATGTCCTCGGCGATCGGATGGTGCGCGCAGGCTTCGGCGATGAGCACGCGGTCGCCGGCCTTGAGGGTGTCGATCGCCAGCGCGCCGAGCGTCTGGCTGACCAGATCGCCCTTGAAGCGCGAGAAGAGGATCGAGAAGCTGGTCAGCGGCACTTCCGGCGGCGTGTCGGCGGCGACCTTGAGGAAGGCCTGCGAATCGGTGACGACGAGCTTCGGCGGCCGCTTCAGCTGATCGAGCGCAGTACGCAGCTCGCGTTCCTTGACCACCATGCACCAGGCGTCGTTGTCGAGCAGGTCGCGGATCGACTGCACCTGCGGCAGGATCAGCCGGCCTTTCGGCGCCTCCTTGTCGATCGGCACCACCAGCACGGCCATCTGTCCGGGCCCGACGAGGTCGGCGACGATGTCCGGGTTGCTGATGAAGTCTTCCGGCGCGTGGTCGACGATGGCGTGGCGCAGGTCGAGAATGCCGTCGCCGAGCGGGTCGTCCCGCTTCGCCGCCGCGGTGCGCACGCTCGGCAGGCGCAGTTCGGCGAGCCGCGCCAGCGTCGCTTCCGGCGGCGCGCCGAGGTCGCTCTTGTTGAGGACGACGATCACCGGCGTCTGGCGCTCGGCCAGTGCGGCGGCGATCGATTCCTCGTAAGCACCCCATTCGCCGTCGCTGACGATGATGCCAAGATCGGTGCGCTCGAACACCTCCCGCGTCTTGGCGACGCGCAGATCGCCGACGACGCCGCTGTCGTCGATGCCGGCGGTGTCGATGAACAGCACCGGCCCGACCGGCAGCAGCTCCATCGGCTTCTCGACCGGGTCGGTGGTGGTGCCGGCGAGTGCGGAGACGATCGCCACCTGCTGCCGCGTGATCGCGTTTAGCAGGCTCGATTTGCCGACGTTGCGCCGGCCGAAGATGCCGATGTGCAAGCGCAGCGCGCGTGGGGTGTTCTGGTTCATGGCGTGATGTCGGGAGAGCCGAGGCGGCACACCGCTTCGGGCGAGATGAGCGAATCGTAGGCTTCGCCGGAAACGAGTCCTGAGGCGATGGCGACGTCGCGCAGGCTGCGTCCGCTCGCGCTGGCAGCGGCAGCAAGCTCGCCGGCAGCGGTGTAGCCGACGAGCGGCAGCAGCGCGGTGGCGCTCGCCGTCGCGCCAAGAACGCTCTGCCGGCAGCGCTCGGCATCGGCGTCAATGCCGTCGACGCACAGGCGCGCCAGCATGTCGCAGGCGCTGGCGAGCAGGTCGATGCTGCCGAGCAGGCAGTCGGCGATCAGCGGCAGGAAGGGGTTGAGTTCGAGCGATCCCATCGCCGCGGCGCTGGTAATCGCCTGATCATTGGCGCAGACCTGCAGCGCCGCCTGCGTCACCGCCTCGGGAATCACCGGATTGACCTTCCCCGGCATGATGCTCGACCCGGCCTGCCGCGCCGGCAGGCGGATCTCGCCAAAGCCGGCGTCGGGGCCCGAGCTGAGCAGGCGCAGGTCGCCGCAGATCTTGAGCAGATTGACCGCGCCGGCCTTGAGGATTCCCGAAACCTCGACGAAGGCGTCGGCGTTCTGCGTCGCCTCGACCAGATTGTCGGCGCGCGCCAGGCCAATTCCCGACAGCTCACGCAAGGTATCGACGACACGGAAGATGTAGGCGCGCGGCGTGCCAAGGCCGGTGCCGATGGCGGTGCCGCCGAGATTGACGGTGCGCAGGCGCTCGACGCATTTGGCGACGCGCCAGCGGTCGCGCGAAATCGCTTCGGCGTAGGCGCCCATCTCGCGCCCGAGCGTGATCAGCACCGCGTCCTGCAACTGCGTACGGCCGACCTTGACCACCGGCTCGAGGCGTTTTTCCTGCGCCTGAAAGCTCTCCTGCAGGCGTACCAGCGCGTTCTCGAGGCGGCCGATCTCGCGGATCGCCGCCAGCCGCAACGCCGTTGGAAAAGTGTCGTTGGTCGACTGCCAGCGATTGACGTCGTCAAGCGGCGAAATCAGCGCGTAGTCGCCGGGCGCGGCGCCGACGAGCTGCAGCGCGCGGTTGGCGATCACTTCGTTGACGTTCATGTTCAGGCTGGTACCGGCGCCGCCCTGCAGCGCATCGACCGGAACGTGTTCATCGAGCAGGCCGGCGGCGAGTTCGTGGCAGGCGCGTTCGATCGCGTCGGCACGCTCGGAAGTCTCGCGCCAGCCGTCGAGCGCGCCGATCGTGCGCACGGCGGCGAGCTTGACCAGACCGTAGGCATGCACCAGCGGCCGACGTACCGGGCGGCCGGCGAGCGCGAAGTTCTCCAGCGCGCGCAGCGTGTGGATGCCGTAGAGGCAGTCGGCAGGAAGCAGGCGGCTGCCGAGCGCGTCGCTCTCGCGGCGCTGCCCGGCAGGCACGGCTGTCGCGTCAGCGATAGACGTCACGCTTGCCCTGCCTGACCTTGTCGACCATCACGCGCGAGTAGCGCGCCGGCGTCGGCTCCATGCCGTCGATGAAGGCGGCGATCGCCTGCTCGCCGAGCGCGCGCGCCTCGGGCGAGGCGTAGTCGGAGAGGTATTCCTGGAAGGTCGACGCGGCGTTCGGGTCGCAGTGCTGCTTGATCTCGCCGGGGCGCGCGATGTCCATGAAGTCGGCGCCGGTGCGTCCGAGGCGGTAGCAGCCGGTGCAGAACGAGGGGATGTAGCCGAGCCGGGCGACGTCCTGCACCACCTCGTCGAGCGTGCGGTGGTCGCCGAGCGAGAACTGGCTCATGTCCTCGCGCGCCGCTTCGGCGTAACCGCCGGGGTTGGTGCGGCTGCCGCCGGAAATCTGCGAGACGCCGAGCGCGAAGGTTTCGCGGCGCATCTCGGCGTTTTCACGCGTCGACATGATGATGCCGGTGTAGGGAACGGCGATGCGCAGGATGGCGACGATCTTGCGAAAGTCCTCGTCGCTGACCGCGTGCGGCGGCAGCGTCGCGAAAGACGAACCGGTCGCCGGTTCGATGCGCGGCACGCTGATGGTGTGCGGGCCGACGCCGAAAGTCGCCTCGAGGTGGCCAATGTGCTGCATCAGCGCGAGCAGGTCGAAGCGCCAGTCGGCAAGCCCGAAGAGCACGCCGACGCCGCAGTCGTCGATGCCGGCGCTCATCGCGCGGTCGATCGCCTGCAGGCGCCACTGGTAATTGGTCTTGGCACCGCTGGTATGCACCTGGCGGTAGGTTTCGTGGTGGTAGGTTTCCTGGAAGATCTGGTAGGTGCCGATCTTCGCTTCCTTCAGGCGCGCGAATTCCTCGACCGAGAGCGGCGCGATATTGACGTTCACGCGGCGGATTTCGCCCTTGCCATGCTTGACCGAATAGACGGTGTCGATGGCGTCGAGAATGTAGTCGAGGCCGCGCGTCGGATAGGACTCGCCGGCGACGAGCAGGATGCGCTTGTGCCCCTGGTCGATCAGCATGCGCGTTTCGCGTGCGATCTCGTCCTGGTCGAGCGCACGGCGAACGACTTCCTTGTTGCGCTTGCGGAAGGCGCAGTAACTGCACTCGTTGGCGCACAGGTTGGAGACGTAGAGCGGCGCGAAGATCACCAGCCGCTTGCCGTAGATGGCGTCCTTGACGAAACGCGCGCTGGCGAACAGTTCGTCGATGAGTTCGGGGTCACGCAGGTTCATCAGCGGCACGATCTCGTCGGCGCTGATGCCTTTCAGTTCGCGTGCTTTGGCCAGTATCTCGCGCACCTGCGCGGAGCCAGGCGCAGCACTGGCTGCGCCGGCGGCGAGGCTCGCCAGAATCGGCGTCTCGTCGATATCGAAGTTGCTGCTAGCGGTCATTGGCGGCTTTTCGGGCAGGTGAACACGCTGCCGCCCCGCAACAGGCGGGATCGGCAGCGCCGGAAGCTCCAAGCGTGAGTGGCCGGGGTGTCAGGAGATGAACTTGCCGCGCGGAGTATACGTCGTGTGCAGCAGTTCGTGCGCCTTGTGCCCGCCCGGCCCTTCCTTCAGGAATTCCTGATAGATCCTGGCGATCTGCGGGTTCTCGTGCGACTTCCGGACCTCGTAGCTGGCGTCCTCGCCGTAGATGGCGCGCGCGCGCGCGGCGCGGATTTCCGGGCTGGTCGGAATCGGCTGGCCGCCGCCACCGAGACAGCCGCCGGGGCAGGCCATCACCTCGATGAAGTGGCAGGTGCTGAACACGCCGCCCTGCTTGATGTCGTCCATCACCTTCCTGGCGTTGGCCGTGCCGTGCGCGACGCCGACGCGCAGCGTCGCACCGCGCAACCATTCGAAGTCGTCGAACAGGTGGCGGAGGAGATCGGGGACCGGGCCGACTTCAGGGATCGGCAGTTCGATCAGGCGCACGCCTTCGATGCCGCGTACCGGAACGATGTTGGCGTTCTCGTAGAAGTCCTCGACCTTGCGCCCGGTAACCAGCTCGATCACGGTACGCAGCGCCGCTTCCATGACGCCGCCGGTGGCGCCGAAGATGACGCCGGAACCGGTCGGCGTTTCGAAGGGATCGTCGAAATCGCTCTGCGGCAGGTGCGGCAGGTCGATGCCGGCCTCGCGCACCATCTTCGCCAGCTCGCGTGCGGTCAGCGCGAAGTCGACGTCCTTGTGGCCGCTGTCAGCCATCTCCGGGCGGTCGCATTCGAACTTCTTGGCGGTACAGGGCATCAGCGCCACCGAAACGATGTCCTTGGCGTCGATGCCGTGCTGCTCGGCGTAGTAGGTCTTGATCACCGAGCCGAACATCTGCTGCGGGCTCTTCGCCGACGAGAGCAGGCCGAGCTGGTCGGGGTAGAAGTGCTCGATGTACTTGATCCAGCCCGGCGAGCAGCTGGTCAGCTGCGGCAGCCTGACTTCGGGGTCCTGGCGCACCAGCGCACCGTGCAGCCGCTGCAGCAGCTCGGTGCCTTCCTCGATGATCGTCAGGTCGGCCGAGAAATTGGTGTCGAACACCGCGTCGAAACCGATGCGCTTGATCGCCGTGTTCATCTCGAAAGTCAGCGCGGTGCCCGGCGGCAGACCGAAGCACTCGCCGATCGCCGCACGCGGCGACGGCGCCGTCTGGATGACGACGTGCTTCGACGGGTCGTCGAGCATCGCCCAGATTTCGTCGGTCTGGTCGGCCTCACTGAGCGCGCCGGTCGGGCAGCGGTTGATGCACTGACCACAGCTGATGCAGACGACCGACGCCAGCGGCTTGTCGCCGAAGGTGGTGATGTGCGACTTGGCACCGCGACCTTCGATCGCCAGACAGCCGACGTCCTGCAGTTCGTTGCAGGTGCGCACGCAGCGGCGACAGAGCACGCACTTGTTCATGTCGCGCACGATCGACGCGCTGGTGTGGTCAATCGCGTGGCGCGGCGCTGCCGGCTGGCCGAAGCGGAAAGCATCGACGCCGTACTCGCGCGCCAGCGACTGCAGCTCGCAGTTGCGGTTGCGCGAGCAGGTGTTGCACTCGCCGTAGTGATTGGCGAGCAGCAGGTCAATGACGTGACGACGCGCCTTGCGCACCGACGGACTGCTGGTCACCACCTTCAAGCCCGGCGTCGCCGGATAGGTGCAGGCGGCGTGCAGGCCGCGCTGACCGACGATTTCGACGACGCAGACGCGGCAGTGGCCACCGGCACGCAGGTCCGGGTGGTTGCACAGGGTCGGAATGCGCAGGCCGGCGACGCTCGCCGCCTGCAGGATGGTGCTGCCCTCGGGGACGGCAACCGGAATGTCGTCGATGGTGAGATTGATCGGGTTGGCGACGGCTGCACCGGCGGCATGCGCAGGGTCCTGCGCCTGACGGCACAGGCTGTCGACTTGGGCGGAGCTTTTGGGCATTTTTCTTTTCCTAGCGGGAAGCACGGCGTCTGCGTGCCGGATCAGTGGCTCGCCGCAATGGGGCGCGCCATGATCTCGTCCTTGAAATGTTCGTTGACCGCCAGCAGCACCTTCGGACTCGATTGTCCGAGGCCGCACTTGGAGGCCACCTGGATCGTCTTCGACAGGCTGATCAGCTCGTTCAGATGGCGCGACGAGCAACGGCCGCCGAGCAGCGTGCGCACGCCTTCGAGCAGCTTGACGTTGCCGTCGCGGCAGGGCGTGCATTGGCCGCAGGACTCCTCGACGAAGAACTCGAGATAGTTCTCGGCAACTTCGAGCAGGTCGCGCTGCGCGCCATAGACGATCACCGAACCGCCCATGCCGAGATCCTCGTAGGCCAGCTTGCGGTTGAATTCGCTGGCCGGCAGCAGCGCACCGGAGTAACCGCCGACCTGCACCGCCTTGGCATCCTCACCGCCGACCAGATCAAGCAGCTCATTCACCGTCGTTCCCCAGGGCAACTCGTACACGCCTGGCCGGCTGCAGTCGCCGGAAACGCTGAACAGTTTGAAACCCTTGGAACGCTCGGTACCGATGCTGGCAAACCACTTGGCGCCGCGGTCGAGGATGACGCTGACCGAGGCCAGCGTCTCGACGTTGTTCACCACCGTCGGCTTGCCATGAAAGCCCGAAACGACGGGATACGGCGGCCGGTTGCGCGGCTCGCCGCGGTGCCCTTCGAGCGACTCGATCAGCGCCGTTTCCTCACCGCAGACGTAGGCGCCGGCGCCCATGTGGATGCGGATGTCGAAATCGAAGCCTTCCTTGCCGAAAATCGCGCTACCCAACTGCTTCTCGGTACGCCGCCCGCGCAGGATTTCCTCGAGCAGCATCTTGATGTAGGTGTATTCGGCGCGCAGATAGACGATGCCTTCGCGCGCGCCGACCGCGTAGGCGGCGATGGTCATGCCTTCGAACAGCAGGTTGGCGTACTGCGTCAGGATGATGCGGTCCTTGAAGGTGCCGGGCTCGCCTTCGTCGGCGTTGCAGATGATGTACTTGACGTCGCTCGCCGCCTCGGCGGCCAGCTTCCATTTGACGCCGGTCGGGAAACCGGCGCCGCCACGACCGCGGATGCCGGAGGCGATTACCTCGTTGATCAGCTCTGATGGACTCATCGCCAGCGCCTTCTTCAAGCCGGCGTCGTCCTGGTGTTCGGTGTAGGTCAGCTCGTTGGTGAAGGTCGAACCGACGCGGCTGGTCGCCGGGCGGCGCGAACGCAGGCCCTCGCGACATTCCTCGAGGATCAGGTGCACGCGCTGCGGCGTCAGGCTCGAGTAGATCTCGTTGTTCACCAGCATTGCCGGCGCGTGGTAGTTCATGCCGATGCAGCTGGTCCAGCCGAGCGTGAACATGCCGTCGGGCGTCGTTTCGCCGAACTTGATGCCGAGATCGTTCTCCAGCTGCCGGGCAATGACCTTGGCGCCCTTCATGATCGACGACATGTCGCGGCTCAGCCGGATGATGAACTTGCCCTTCGGCTTGGTATTGAAGAAGTGATAGAAGGTGGCGACGCTATAGACCTGCGCCGCGTGCACGCCGAGCAGGTCGCCGACGTACTGCATGGCGAATTCCGAGACGTAGCTGTATTCGTCCTGGATCGCGCGGAGAATCGGGATCAGCGCCGAGCGCTGGTTGTCATGCTTTTTTGCCAAGCGGGAGACGAACTCCCGGACCTTTTCCTGTTCGGTCAACAACATGCGTGTTTGCCCTCATCGCGCCCGTTGCTGCACGCCTGATTCTTCTTCTTGAACGCGTGCGCACGAGCTTTGTGAATGCTGCAAAGGAGACGACTTTCCGGCGAAAGTGCCTGCAAGATGGCACTGGCGCTGCGTGCGAAGAGCAAAAACCATACCGCGAACGTGGTAATGGCATGGTCCTGACCAGGAGGGCACTGCCAGATCCGGCAACGGCCTTTCCCGGCGATGGAAAACAGCGCTGCTTTTGCCGCTGCCGATGACGCATCAAGAGTAATGGCGGGAAAGCCGGCGAAGCGCTGCGCGCCGGTGGCCAATGCCCGGGCATGGCCGGTGGAGCGGCGGATGGCCTGCTCCTGGCGCCCGGGCAAGATGACATGCGACATTCAATCGACAACAAAGCCGACAGAAGCCGTGGAATTTGTCGTGAAAGCGACAGCGGTACTGCGCGGCGCCCGCCTGGCGCCGCGCAGTACCGCCAGCGACGAAAGAAACGCCGGCCGGCGGCCGCCGCGCCGCCTTCGCTCAGACGCCAGCGCGCAGCGCCAGCATCGGCGGTGTGCGCAGCAGGCGCGACGCGGCCAGCCAGCCGGCGGCGCTGACCAGCAGCGCGCCGCCAGCGGTCGCCAGCAGCGGCAGCCAGGGATCGAGCGGCAGCGCAACGCGGAACACCTTGTCGGCGAGCACCTGACCGATGGCCATCGCGCCGGCGCTGGCGATCAGCCCGGCGAGACCGCCGATCGCCGCGTATTCGCCGAGCAGCGCCGCGGACAGCTGCGCCCGGCGCGCGCCGAGCGCACGCAACAGCGCCAGTTCGTAGCGCCGCTCGTCGATTGCCGAGACCAGCGCCGCCCAGAGCACGACCAGCCCGGCGGCGAGCGTGAACAGGAAGACGAACTCGATGGCGCCGGCGACCAGATCGAGGATCGACTGCAGCTGGCGCAGAATCGCGCCGACGTCAATCACCGTCAGGTTGGGAAACTCGCCGACCAGCCGGTTGACGAAAGCCGCGTCGCCCGGCGGCAGGTAGAAAGCGGTGATCCAGCTCGCCGGGTACGGCTCGAGTACGCCCGAAGGCGCCAGCACGAAGAAATTGACGCGCATCGAATCCCAGTCGAGCTTGCGCAGCGCGATCACTTCGACGCTCAGCGCCTCGCCGGCGACGTCGAAAACGAGCTTGTCGCCGAGCGCCAGGCCGAGCGTCTTGGCCAACCCGGCCTCGACCGAGACGACGCCACGGCCGCGATCGGCATCGGCAAACCAGCGGCCGGCAGCAAGCGTGTTGCCGGCCGGCGGCGCATCGCGCCAGGAAAGATTGAACTCGCGGTCGATCAGCCGGCGCGCCTGCTCGTCGACAAAGCTGTCGGCGCTGACCGCACGCTCGTTGATCTGCGTCAGGCGGCCACGCACCATCGGCGCAAGCTCGGGCCGGTAACCTGCGGCAGCGAAGAAATCGCGTACCGGCGCCAGCTGTTCCGGCTGGATGTTGATGACGAAGCGGTTGGGCGCGTCGGGCGGTGCCGAGCCGCGCCAGGCAGCGATCAGGTCGCCGCGGATGGCGGTAAGCAACAGGAGCGCCATCAGGCCGATCGCCAGCGCGCTGATCTGCACGACGCTGCCGGCGGCACGACGCTCCAGACCAGCGACACCATGCCGCCAGCCGTGGTTGTTGCCGGCGCGCGCCGGCCAGCGCCGCACCAGCGCGGCGGCCGCGCGTACCGCCAGACGCGCGACCAGTGCAAAGGCGGCGAGCGCGACGGCAAAGCCACCGACCACCCACAGGCCGAGACGCAGGTCGCCGGCGATCCACAGCATCAGCCCGGCCAGCGCCGCCGCGCCAACGACGAAGCCGCCGATCTGGCCGGCGCCCGGCGGGCCGAGTTCGCGGCGTAACACGCGCAGCGTCGGCACCTGCCGCAGCTGCAGCAGCGGCGGCGCGGCAAAGGCGAAGAGCAGCACCAGCCCGACGGCGAAACCCTGCGCAGCCGGTCGCCAGCCCGGTTGCGGCAAGGGCGTCGTCACCAGCTGCGCGATGACGCCGTGCAGCACGAAATGCGCGGCGTAACCGAGCGCGCAGCCAGCCGCCGAGGCCGCCAGACCGAGCAGCAGGAACTGGCCGCCGTAGAGGCGCAGCAGCGCGCCCTGCGTCGCGCCGAGGCAGCGCATCACCGCGCAGGCATCGAGATGGCGCTGCACGAAGCGGCGCGCGGCAAGCGCGACGGCAACGGCGGCGACGATGGCGGTGAGCAGCGCGGCGAGGCCGAGGAAGCTGCCGGCGCGGTCGAGCGCCGCGCGGATTTCCGGGCGCGCGCCCTGCGTGTCCTCGAAACGCTGGCCGCGTTCGAGCAGCGGCGCCACCGTCGCGCGGAAGCCTGCGAGCGCCGCCTCGTCGCCGGCGAGCAGCAGGCGCCAGCCGATGCGCGCGCCGGGCTGGACGAGGCCGGTGGCGTCGAGGTCGGCGAGGTTCATCAGCAGGCGCGGCGCCACCGAGAAGAAGCTGACGCCGCGATCAGGTTCCTGCGTCAGGATGGCGCCGACGACGAGCGTGCTGCGGCCGACGGCGATGCGTTCGCCGGGGGCGGCGGCGAGCGCCACCGCCAGCCGTTCGTCGAGCCAGACGCTGCCTGGCGGCGGCCCGCCGACGACCGGCGCGTCGGGCGCATTGAGCGCCGGCGCGGTACGCAGGCTGCCGCGCAAGGGATAGCCGACGCTCACCGCCTTGATGTCGGCCAGACTCGAATGCGCTTCGCCAGCGGCGCGCGTGACCATGCTCGGAAAGACCAGCGTCTGCGCGCTGCGCAGGCCGTCGCGCTCACTGGCGGCGACGATGTCGGCCGCCGGCGGATGATCGGAAACCAGCAGCAGATCGGCGGCGAGCAGCTGCCGCGCCTCACCTTCGAGCGCCAGACGCACGCGGTCGGCAGAGAAACCGACCGCCGACAGCGCGGCGACGGCGATGGCCAGCGCCAGTGCCAGCAAGCGCAGCTCGCCGCCGCGCGCGTCGCGCCACACCATGCGCCAGGCCAGGCGCAGCGAGTTCGCCGCTGCCGGCGAGCGCCCTGCCGAAGCTGCCGCCGCGCTCACCACCGCGTTGCCCCACATACCACGCGAAAACTCATGCCGTCTCCCAAGCTGCAACTGACCATTCCGGGCTGAAGAGTTCGCCCGCTATCGTTCGGACCGGCCGGGGCCGCAAACGATCCATCAAGCGCCAAACAAGACAGCCAAGGACAGCGCAGGCGCCAGACTCGCAGCGGGCGTTCCGTCGTCAGCGCGCGCCGCTCAGTCGAGATCGCGCAAGCGCGCCACGGCTTCCTCGACGCGCGCGACGGCGATCGTCTCCATTCCCTCGATCGGCTGCTTCGGCGCGTTCGCCGCCGGAATCAGTGCGCGCGTGAAGCCGAGCTTGGCCGCTTCGCGCAAGCGCTCCTGACCGCGCGGCGCCGGGCGGATTTCGCCGGTCAGGCCGATTTCGCCGAAGACGACGAGCTTCTGCGGCAGCGGCCGGTTGGCGAGCGAGGAGACGATCGCCAGCGTCACCGCGAGGTCAGCCGCCGGTTCGATGATGCGCACGCCGCCGACGGCATTGACGAAAACGTCCTGGTCGAAGCAGACGACGCCGGCGTGGCGGTGCAGCACGGCGAGCAGCATGGCCAGACGCTGCGCGTCGAGACCGACGGTAAGCCGGCGCGGATTGCCGTGCGCCGGGTCGACCAGCGCCTGGATTTCGACGAGCAAGGGGCGTGTTCCCTCCTGCGCGACGAGCACCGCAGCACCCGGTGCCGCCTGCGAGCGCGACGGCAGGAACAGCGCCGACGGGTTGGAAACGCCCTTCAGCCCGCGCTCGGTCATGGCGAAGACGCCGATCTCGTTGACCGCACCGAAACGGTTCTTCACCGCGCGAATGAGGCGGAAAGCCGAGTGCGTGTCGCCCTCGAAATAGAGCACGGTGTCGACGATGTGTTCGAGCACGCGCGGCCCGGCGAGCGCACCTTCCTTGGTGACATGGCCGACGAGCAGGATGCTGATGCCGGTCTGTTTGGCCAGCCGGGTGAGCTGCGCCGCGCACTCGCGCACCTGCGCCACCGACCCCGGCGCCGAGGCGAGCGCGTCGCTCCACAGGGTCTGGATCGAGTCGATCACCGCCACGTCGGGGCGCTCGCGCGCCAGCACGGCGAGGATCTGTTCGAGGTTGATCTCGGCGAACAAGGGCAGCGCGCGCGTTTCCAGCGCCAGCCGGCGTGCGCGCATCGCCACCTGCTCGCCCGACTCCTCGCCCGACACATAAAGCACACGCCGCGTCGCCGACAGGCCGGCGAGCGCCTGCAGCAGCAGCGTGCTCTTGCCGATGCCGGGGTCGCCACCGATCAGCGTGACGCCACCGGCGACCAGACCGCCGCCGAGCGCGCGGTCGAATTCGCCGACGCCGGTCGGCACGCGGTCGGCCTCGCGCGCCTCGATGTCAGCGAGCACACGCGGCGCCGACGTTGGCGCCAGACCGGCAAAGCGCGGCGCACCGGGGCCGCTGCCGACGGCACGCGTCTCGGTCAGCGTGTTCCACGCGCCGCAGCCGGGGCACTGGCCCTGCCACTTCGGCGACGTGGCGCCGCACTCGCCGCAGCTATAGACGGTCTTGTCGCGCGCCACGCTCAGGCCCCGCCGGCGGAATCGCTGCCAACATCGCTGACCGGCACGCGCCGCGCCAGCGCGCAGAACAACTCGTAGCTGATGGTGCCGGCCGCCGCCGCCACCTCGTCGGCGGGCAGGCCTTCGCCCCACAGCGTCACCGTGCTGCCGATGCCGGCGCCGGGCAGCGCGCTGAGGTCGCAGGCGAGCATGTCCATCGACACGCGGCCGAGCGTCGCCGTGCGCACGCCATCGACGAGGATTGGCGTACCACCGGGCGCGTGGCGCGGATAACCGTCGGCGTAGCCGCAGGCGACGACGCCGACGCGCGTCGGCCGCGTCGCCTCGAACAGGCCGCCGTAACCGACGCGTTCGCCGGCACCGATCTGTTGCACGCCGATGATGCGGCTCGTCAGCGTCATCGCCGGGCGCAGGTCGAAACTCGCCGCGCTGGCATCACTGAACGGGCTGCCGCCGTAAAGCATGATTCCCGGCCGCACCCAGTCGTGCGCGGCCTTGGTGTGGCGCAGGATCGCCGCCGAGTTGGCGAAGGAAATCTCGCCGGGGAAGCCGGCAACCAGCGGCGCCAGCCGCTCTAGCTGCCAGTCGACGCCGCGCGCGTCGTCAGCGTTGGCGAAGTGGCTCATCAGCATCACCGACGCCACCGCCGGCAGCGACTGTAGTTCGGCGAGCACCGCTGGCGCTTCGGCCGGCAGGAAACCCAGACGGTTCATGCCGCTGTTGATCTTCAGGCCGACCGCCAGGCGCACGCCCGGCGGCGCCGCGCGCAGCATGGCAATCTGCTCGCGGCAGTGGATCGCCGGGCGCAGATCGTAATCGGCGCAGACGGCAACGTCGCCGGGCGCAAACAGACCTTCGAGCAGGACGATCGGCTGCCTGATGCCGGCGTCGCGCAGGGTGATGGCTTCGCCGAGGTCGAGCAGCGCGAAGCCGTCGGCGACCGGGCCGAGCGCGCGCGCGGCGCGCTGCAGGCCGTGGCCGTAGGCGTCGGCCTTGACGACGGCGAAAGCGCGCGCCGCCGGCGCATGGCGCTTGGCAACGAGGTAGTTATGACGCAGCGCCGCGAGATCGATGCGCGCGTGGATGGGACGGGAGTTCGAGACGAGACGGGAAACAGCGACGGGTGAGGCGGTGGCGGGTGAAGCGGCGATGGATGAAACAGGCGAGGCGGACATCAGAAATGGCTTTCCTTGAGTGGCAAAACCGCAAGATCGGCGCCGAAAGAATGCGGGTCAGCCACCACCGGCCGCGACCGGCATTGCGCAGCCTGAGCCGGCAGTCTGCGCGGGTGAAACCGGTAGCAGTGACGACGGCCAAAGACCTGCAGACGGCGATCGGCCTGGGCTGGCCTCCGCTATTGCGCGAGGCAGTATTCAAGCACAAATCCCCCGCCGCCGACAGCGCGGGCGCGGCTGCCGGCCCGTCTACGGTGCCCGATGGCAGCTGCGCCCGCCTTGGCGCGAAGCTGCATTTTCGCGGCTGTTTCGCCGCACTTCGCGCTCATGCCAATGCGCTGGCAAGAGCCGGAAAGCCCCGCCGGACGGGCTTTACCGGCAATCGACAGGGGCCGCGGCGGCTAACAAGTTAAAGGCATTCATGGTATAAACCGGCGACACAAAAGGGAGTCCCCCTCCTGATGCCTTTCGGCTTCTACATCATCATGGCCGCGCAGTTTTTTTCCGCGCTGGCCGACAATGCCCTGCTCATCGCCGCCATCGCCGCCCTGCGTGAAATGCAAGCGCCGAGCGAGTATGAGCCATTGCTGAAGACCTTCTTCACGGTCTCCTACGTCGTCCTCGCCGCCTTCGTCGGCGCCTTCGCCGACTCGATGCCGAAGTGGCGGGTGATGTTCATCAGCAACACGATCAAGATCATTGGCTGTTCAATGATGTTCTTCGGTGCGCACCCGCTCGTTGCCTACGCCATCGTCGGCCTCGGCGCCGCCGCGTATTCGCCGGCCAAATACGGCATCCTCACCGAATACCTGCCGCACCGCCTGCTCGTCGTCGCCAACGGCTGGATCGAGGGGCTGACCGTCGGCGCCATCATCCTCGGCGTCGTCATTGGCGGCACGCTGATCAAGCCCGACGTCGCCGCGACGATGCTCAGTTTCGACTTTCCGCTGATCGATACCGGCGTCGATACCGCCGGCGAAATGGCGGTCTGCGTCGTCGCCGTCTTCTATCTGCTGGCGTCGCTGTTCAATCTCTACATTCCCGATACCGGCGTCGACCACAAGCCGGTCAGGCGCAATCCGCTCTACCTGATCCATGAATTCAACCACTGCCTGGCGCTGCTCTGGCGCGACAAGCTCGGGCAGGTTTCGCTGGCGGTGACGACGCTGTTCTGGGGCGCCGGCGCGACGCTGCAGTTCATCGTCATCAAGTGGGCGGAAGCTGCGCTGGCGCTCGATCTTTCGCATTCGAGCATGTTGCAGGGAGTGGTCGCCGTCGGCGTCGCCATCGGCGCGGCGGCAGCGGCGAAGATGATCACCTTGCGCAAGTCGGTGCGCGTCATTCCGCTTGGCATCGCCATGGGCATCATCGTGCTGGTGATGAATTTCGTGCACGAGGTCTGGCTGGCGGTGCCGCTGCTCATCCTGATCGGCGGTCTCTCGGGCTTCTTCGTCGTGCCGATGAATGCGCTGCTGCAGCACCGCGGCCACATCCTGATGGGCGCCGGCCATTCGATCGCCGTGCAGAACTTCAACGAGAACCTGTCGATCCTGATCATGACCGGTCTCTACTACGCGATGGTCAAGGCTGACCTGTCGGTTTACTGGGTACTGACGCTGTTCGGTCTGTTTGTCAGCAGCGCCATGTATCTGGTCAAGCGCAGACATGACGCCAATCAGCGCGAACACGACGACGTGATCCACCTCGACGACGGCGGACTGCACTGAGCGCAGATCAGAGCAGCAGCGGCCGATCCGGCAACTCGTTCGGATTGTCGCCGAGCGGCGGGTAGTGGCGCGCCAGTTCGGCGCTGATTTCGGCGATCGCCGCCAGCGCCCCGGACTGGAAGTCGCCGCTGGCAAAAGCCGCTTCCATGCGTCGGCAGACGGCCTGCCAGAAAGCCTCGCCGAGACGGGCGTCTACACCGCGGTCGGCGACGATCTCGACGCGCCGGTCGACCAGTTGCACGTAGATCAGCACGCCACTGTTGTCCTGTGTATCCCAGACGCCGAGTTGCGCAAAGAGAGCGAGCGCCCGCCGGCGCGGCATCACGCCCTGCAGCAGCTCAGCGACCGGCAAACCGCCTTCGACAACAAAGCGCAGCTCGCCGCGATGGCTCCGCTCGGAAGCGGCGATCGCCTCGCGCACCGCCTCCTGTGCCGCCGGCGGAAATGCGCGCTGTGTCCACCAGTGCGGCTGCGCGCTGTGCCGGAAAAACCTTGACCAGTCCATTGCCTCGCCCCTCACCAGCTGCCCGATGCGCCGCCGCCGCCGAAGCCGCCACCGCCGCCCGAGAAGCCGCCACCACCGCCAAAGCCACCGCCGCCACCGCCAAAACCACCTCCGGGAAAACCGCCTGAACGGAAACCGGCAACGCCGACGACGAGCGAAACAATGAAGGCGAGCACGCCGGCAGCGGCAGCGACCAGCAGCGCACCGACAAGAAACCAGGCGAGCACGGCAGCGGCGCCGCCGATCAGCAGCGAAGCGAGCAGACGGCCGAACAGCGCGCGCAAGATGCCGCCGACAAAGAAGACGAGGATGAAGCCGACGAAGATCAGCGTCTGCCAGGAACCATCATCGCTCGCCGCCGGCTTGGCCGTCGGGCGCCGGCTCGGCGCCGGCAGCTGCTCGCCGGAGGCAGCGGCGATCATCGCACTGACGCCGGCGTCGACGGCGCCGTAGACATCACCGTTTTTCAGGCGCGGCGCCATCACGTCGCCGATGATGCGGCGCGAGACGACGTCGCTGAGCGATCCCTCCAGTCCGTAGCCGACCTCGATGCGCAGCTTGCGGTCTTGCAAGGCAATGAGCAGCAGGGCGCCGTCGTCGACGCCCTTGCGGCCGAGGCGCCAGGCTTCGGCGACGCGCAGCGCGTACTGCTCGATCGACTCGGGCTGCACCGTGTCGGTGATCAGTACGGCGATCTGTGTGCCACGCTCCTGCTCGAAGGCGGCGAGACGCTGTTCGAGCGTCGCGCGCTGTTCGGCGCTGAGCGCGCCGACGCGGTCGGTAACGCGCGCGCTCAGCGTCGGCAGCGGCTGCAGGCTTTGCGCGTAGACCGTTGCTGCACTCAGGCCGAGTACGACCGCCAGCAAGATGCCGGCAAACTGGCGCAGCAGCGAAGGCAGCAGCACCAGCGACGCCATGCCGCCTGCCGGTGCCGTCAGGAGTTTCAGACCAGCCATGGCGGCTGTACTTTTCGGGCGCTATGCCAACTCAGCGCGAAGCTTCGGCGGGAGTAGCAGAATTGGCGGCAGGGGCGCTACCGAAATCGACCTTCGGCGGTTTGGCGATGGCGGCTTCGTTGTCGACCGTGAATACCGGCTTGACCTCGTAGCCGAAGGCCTTGGCCGTCAGGTTGTTGGGGAAGCTGCGCACCGAAACATTGTAGGCCTCGACCGCCTTGATGTAGCGGTTGCGCGCCACGGCGATGCGGTTCTCGGTGCCCTCGAGCTGCGCCTGCAGGTCGCGGAATGCGGTGTCGGCCTTCAGCTGCGGATAGTTTTCGGCAACGACCAGCAGGCGCGACAGCGCGCTCGTAAGTCCGGCCTGCGCCTGCTGGAAGCGGGCAAAGGCGGCCGGGTCGTTGAGCAGCTCGGGCGTCGCCTGGATGCCGCCGACGCTGGCGCGTGCCTGCGTCACCGCGGTCAGCACCTCCTTCTCGTGGCTGGCGTAGCCCTGCACGGTGCTGACCAGATTGGGCACCAGATCGGCGCGCCGCTGGTACTGGTTGATCACCTCCGACCAGGCGGCCTTGGCGGCTTCGTCGCCGCTCTGGAACTGGTTGTAGCCGCAGCCCGAGAGCAGGCTGGCGACGAAGGCGAGGACGATAACGAGGCGACTGCGCATGCTGTTTCTCCCGGGAAGACCAAGATTGAGCGGTCCGGCGACGACGCCGTGGCACATCAGTTGGGGGCGGTGCTCGCGTTGTCAAGAGCGGCGGCTTTGGCCGCGCGCATCAGCGCCCGCGCGCGGCACAGGTCTTCCCAGGCACGCGCCTTGTCGAGCGGCGTGCGCAGCAGGTAAGCCGGATGGTAGGTGACGATCACCGGGATGCTCCGGCCACCGACCTCCCACGCATGCGCGCGGCCGCGCAGGCTGGCCAGCGAGCCATCGAGACCGAGCGTTGCCTGCACCGCGGCACGGCCGAGCAGAACGATCAGGCGCGGCCGCAGCAGCGCCACCTGCCGCTCGAGGTAGGGCCGGCAGGCGGCAATCTCGCCGGCTTCCGGCGTACGGTTGTTCGGTGGCCGGCATTTGACGGCGTTGGCGATATAGACGTCGTCGCCGCGCTGCAGGTCGATCGCCGCCAGCATCGCGTCGAGCAGCTTGCCGGCGGCGCCGACGAAAGGTTCGCCGCGCGCATCCTCCTCGGCGCCGGGGCCTTCGCCGATGAACAGCCAGTCGGCCGACTGATCACCAACACCGGGCACAGCCTGCTGCCGTTGCGCGCAGAGCGCGCACGCGCGGCAGTCGATGATCTGCCGGTTGAGTGCTGCCCACTCGCCGGCAACGGCGGGGTCGCTGGCAGCCGGCGCAACGGCGGCCGGTGCAGAGTGTGCTGGCGTAGCGCGCACTGCTTCAGCCGCCGGCATGGGCGACACACCACGCGGCGCATCAGACAGCTGCCGCGCGGATTCCGTAGCCGGCGTGTCGGCTGGCGCTGAAGCCCTTTGCGTCGCGGCGTCGGCCGCAGGCGCGCCAGCGGCGGTGCCGGCACCACGCAGCTTCCACAGCGGCCCGAGGCCCATTTCGAGCAGCATTTCCTCGCGCGACAGATTCACGCCGACACCTCGCCGAGCGCATGCGTCAACACCAGCGCATCCTCTCGCCCGACATGCGCCGGGTAGTAGCCACGGCGCACGCCGATCTGCTGGAAGCCGAAGGCCTTGTACAGGCCGACCGCCTTGACGTTCGACGGACGCACTTCGAGCAGCAAGGTCGTCGCGCCGAGTTCACGGCCGACCTGCATCGCATGGGCGAGCAGACGCGCGCCGAAACCCCGGCCCTGGCGGCGCGCGGCGACGCTGACGTTGAGCAGATGCGCGTCGTCGACGGCGTGCATGATCACCGCGTAGCCGACCAGTTCGCCGGCGCTGCGGCACACCCAGCAGCTGTAGCCGGCGTTGATCGAATCGAGGAAATTGCCGCGGCTCCAGGGAAAGGCGTAGACGTCGATCTCGATGCGCAGCACCTCGTCGAGGTCGTGCTCGTTCATCGGCAGCAGTTCGACTGCCGGCATCAGGCAGGCGCTCACGCGCAAACTCCCGGCCTGCGCCCGTTCATGCGCGGCCGCCCTGCGCCAGGCGTTCGGCAACGGTCAGCGCCACCGTGTCGCGCACATAGACGGGAACGGCGTCGGCGGCGGCGACGTTCTCGCCGCGCAACAGGCGCGGCGCGGCAAGACGGGCAACCGCCGCCGCTGACGGCATCAGCTGCGGCAGCTGCTTGACCACCCTGCCCTGCAGGCGCTCCGCCAGCTGCGGGTAGGCGGCCAGCGCATTGCCGCAGGCGAGCCAGTCATTGCCGGCCGGCAGCACGATATCCTCGGGCGGCAGCACGACGACCGGCGACTGCGCGACGCCGTCGACATAGGTGCCGAAGTACACCTCGCCCATGCGTGCATCGAGCGCGACGAGAACGCGTTCGCCACCGCTGGCCAGCGCCATCGCTTCCAGCGTGGCGACCGGGAAGAGCGGCAGAGAATGCGCGAAAGCCAGCCCCTGCGCGACAGCACAGGCGACGCGCAGGCCGGTGAACGCACCCGGGCCGGCGGCGAAGGCGATGCCATCGAGATCGGCGAAACCGAGCCCGCTCTGGTCGAGCAGAGCGCGCACCTGTGGCAGCAGGGTCTGCGAATGCGTTGTACCAACCGGATCACCCGACGGACAGGCGAGTTCGCTGACTTCGCCGTCGCGCCACAGCGCGACCGAGCCGGCGTCGGTTGAAGTTTCCAGGGCGAGCAGGTTCATGCGCCGATTCTACCCGGAAGGATCTGTTGCGGACTGCTGCAACGCAGCGTGGCGCCTTGCGGCGCCACGACACTGATCAAAACCGCAATCAAATCAGGGTTTACAGAAACGGATGGCGGCGCAGGATGGTTTCGTCGCGTTCCGGACCGGTCGAAATGATGTCGATCGGCGTTTCGACGATCTGCTCGATGCGCGCGAGGTAAGCGCGCGCCGCCGCCGGCAGGCCTTCGAGCGTACGCACACCGTAGGTGCTCTCGCTCCAGCCCGGCAGCGTTTCGAGGATCGGCTCGCAGCCGGCAACTTCTTCGGCGCTGAGCGGCAGCAGGTCGACGACGCGGCCGTCGATCCTGTAGCCGGTGCAGATGTGCAATTCGGACAGCTTGTCGAGAACGTCGAGCTTGGTGATGCACAGGCCGGTAACGCCGTTGATCTGGATCGAACGCTTCAGCGCGGCGGCATCGAACCAGCCGCAGCGACGCTTGCGGCCGGTGACCGTGCCGAACTCGCGGCCCTTCTGCGACATCTGCGTACCGGGCAGGCCTTCGCCCTCGATGTCGAGTTCGCTCGGGAAGGGGCCGCCGCCGACGCGCGTGCAGTAGGCCTTGGTGATGCCGAGAACGTAGTGCAGCATTCCCGGACCGACGCCGGCACCCGCCGCCGCCTGACCGGCGACGCAGTTCGACGAGGTGACGAAGGGATAGGTACCGTGGTCGATGTCGAGCAGCGCGCCTTGCGCGCCTTCGAAGAGCAGATTGCCGCCGGCGCGATTGACCGCGTGCAGTGTCGCCGAGACGTCCACCACCAGCGGCAGCACTTCCTTGGCATCGGCCAGCACCTGCGCCAGCGTCGCGTCGTAATCGACCGCTTCGGCGCCGAGATACTGGGTGAGCACGAAGTTGTGGTACTCCATGTTCTCGCGCAGCTTTTCGGCGAAGCGTTCGGGATGGAAGAGGTCATAGACGCGCAGCGCACGCCGCGCCACCTTGTCTTCGTAGCTCGGGCCGATTCCCTTGCCCGTGGTACCGATGCGCGTATCGGCGCAGCGCTTCGCTTCGCGCGCGCGGTCAAGCGCCGAGTGATAGGGCAGGATCAACGGACAGCCGGGGCTCACCTTCAGGCGCGAGCGCACTTCGATGCCGCCGGCTTCGAGACCGCGGATCTCGGTGAGCAGGTGATGAATGTCGAGGACGACGCCGTTGCCGATATAGCAATTGACGCCGCGGCGGACGATTCCCGAAGGAACGAGGTTGAGCTTGTATTCGGTTTCACCGATGACCAGCGTATGCCCGGCATTGTGTCCGCCCTGGAAACGGACGACGCCTTGCGCATGATCGGTCAGCCAATCGACGATCTTGCCCTTACCCTCGTCGCCCCACTGCGTGCCGACAACGACTACGTTCTTCGCCATGATGTTGATCAATCCCTGTTGATTGTTTCGATAATCCATTGGCCGCTACCGTCGGCGCGCTCGCTCAGGCGACGGTCGCAGCGGCTGTCTGCCGGCGAACCGGGCAACTGTTCGATGACGACGGCACCGGCCGCACGCAGCGCGGTGATCGCCTGCGCCAGCGCGCTGCCGGAAGCTTCGGCGAAGGGCGCAGCAACGGCCATCGGCAGCGCTGTCGGCGCAGCCAGGCGCGCCAGTTCGCGCAGGTCGAGCGAGAAACCGGTAGCCGGACGGGCGCGGCCGAAGGCGGCGCCGGCGCCGTCGTAACGGCCGCCGCGCGCGATGGCGCCAGCGTAACCGCGCCGGTAGGCGGCGAAGACGACACCATTGTGATAGTTGTAGCCGTGCAGATCGGCGAGATCGAAGGAGAGCGGCAGTTCGGGCATCGCTGCGCTCAGCCGGCGCAGCGCGTCAAGCGCCGCCGCCAGCGCCGGCAAGGCCGGCAGTTCGCGTTCGGCACGGTCGAGGATCGCCACGTCACCATAGAGTTCGGGCAGGCGCAGCAGCGCGCTGCGCCAGGGCTCGGCGATGTCGGCGCAGGCGCAGCGCAGGCTCGGCAGGTCCTTCTGTTGCAGCAGTTGCAGCAGCGCCGCCTCGTCGGCATCAGCCAGACCGGCCGCGTCGGCGAGCGCGGCGAAGACGCCGACGTGGCCGATGTCGATGCGTTCGGCCGGCGCGCCGAGATCGGCGAGCGTCGCTGCCAGCAGGCGGATCGTTTCCAGATCGGCTTCGACGCCGGCATGACCATAGAGCTCGGCGCCGAGCTGGATCGGCTCGCGGTTGGCCGATTGTGCCGCCGGCAGCGTGTGCAGAACGCTGTCGCAGTAGCACAGGCGGACAACGCCGTCACGGTTGAGCAGGTGCGCATCGATGCGCGCCACCTGCGGCGTGATGTCGGCACGCACGCCGAGCGTACGCCCGGACAACTGGTCGACCAGTTTGAAAGTGCGCAGCGTCAGATCCTGACCCGAGCCGGTGAGCAGCGAGTCGAGATGCTCGACCAGCGGCGGCATCACCAGTTCGTAGCCGTGGCCGGCAAAGAGATCGAGCGCGCGACGGCGCAGACGCTCGACCTGCGCCGCCTCCTGCGGCAGCGCGTCGGCGAGGTAGTCGGGAAGCAACCAGTTCAATTCAGCACCATCAACAAAACGAGGCCGACGAGCATGACCGTCAGGCCAAAGAAACGGATCTGCCCGTCGGAAAACTCGGTAAGGCGACGGAAAGCGTCGCGCCAGGCAGTCGGTGCGATAAAGGGAACGACGCCTTCAAGCACCAGCATCAGTGCGAAGGCCATCAACAGCGTGTCACTCATTTCCCTGTTTTTTCGCCGCCACGGCCGGAGCTCTTCAGATACTTGAAGAAATCGGAATTGGGCTCGACCACGAGCACATCGCTCTTGTTGCGGAACGATGCCGAATAGGCCTCGAGACTGCGGTAGAAGGCGTAGAACTCGGGATTGGCCGAGAAGGCCTGCGCGTAGATCGCCGCCGCCTTGGCGTCACCCTCGCCCTTCATCTTCTGCGCGTCACGATAGGCTTCGGCGACGATCACCTCACGCTGCTTGTCGGCGTCGGCGCGGATCTTTTCACCTTCGGCCGAACCTTGCGAGCGCAGTTCGTTGGCGACGCGCTTGCGTTCAGCTTCCATGCGCCGATAGACCGACTCGCTCACTTCGAGCGGCAGATCGACGCGCTTGACGCGCACGTCGACGATCTGCACGCCGATCTTGCGCGCATCCTGATCGGCCTTTTCGCGCATCTGCTCCATGATCTGGTCGCGCTCGCCGGAGACGACGTCATGCACCGTGCGCTTGCCGAATTCTTCGCGCAGGCCGGCGTTGACCGTCTGCGACAGGCGCGTCTTGGCGCGCGCCTCGTCGCCGCTGACCGAGACGTAGTAGAGCTTGGGATCGACGATGCGCCACTTGACGTAGGAATCGACCAGCACGTTCTTCTTTTCCGAGGTGATGAAGCGCTCGGGTTCGGCGCTGTCCATCGTCAGGATGCGCTTCTCGAAAAAGCGCACGTTCTGGATCATCGGCCACTTGAAATAAAGCCCCGGTTCGGCGATGACGTCCTTGACTTCGCCAAGCTGGAAGACGATCGCGTACTGCCGCTGATCGACCGTGAAGATCGACGCGCCGAGCACGGCGAACAGCGCGGCGACGCCAGCGACGAGGAAATTGAGTCCGTTTTTCATCAGCGCACCTCCCGATCACGCGAGCGCAGCGCTTCACGCGAACGCGTATCGCGCTCGACCACCGGCGCCGGATCGGCCGGCGAGGTGGTTGCGGTGCCGGCACGCGCCGGATCGGCGGCGGCGTTGGCCGGCGCGAGCGCGCCGGAGGCCTGCATCAGCTTGTCGAGCGGCAGGTAGAGCAGGTTGCCCTGCCCCTTGGCGTCGATCATCACCTTGCTGGTATTCGAGTAGATCTGCTGCATGGTTTCCAGATACATGCGCGTGCGCGTGACTTCCGGCGCCTTCGCGTATTCGACGTTGATCTGCCTGAAGCGGCTGGCGTCGCCCTCGGCGGTGGCGACGATGCGCTGGCGATAGCCTTCGGCTTCCTGCGTCAGCCGTGCGGCGGTGCCCTGCGCTTTCGGAATGACGTCGTTGGCGTAGGCCTGGCCTTCGTTCTTCTGCCGTTCGCGGTCCTGACCGGCTTTCACCGCGTCGTCGAAAGCGGCCTGCACCTGCTCCGGCGGCTGCGCGTTCTGCATCGTCACCTTGGAGATGAGGATGCCGGTCTGGTAGCGGTCGAGCACTTCCTGCATCAGCTTGGCGGCATCGACGGCGATCTGCTCGCGGCCTTCGTAGAGCACGAAGTCCATGCGGTTCTTGCCGACGATCTGGCGGATCGCCGTTTCGGCCACCTGCATCACCGATTCATCGGGGAAACGGTTGTTGAAGACGTATTCGACCGGATCCTTGAGGATGTACTGGACGGCGAACTGGATGTTGATGATGTTCTCGTCGTCGGTCAGCATCAGTGCTTCCTTGAGCACCTTGTTGCGCTCGCTGCCGCGATAGCCGACCTCGACCGTACGCACGCCGGAAATATTCACCAGCTCGTGCGACTCGACCGGGTACGGCAGGCGCCAGCGCAGACCCGACTCGGTCGTTTCCTTGTACTTGCCGAAACGCAGGACAACGCCGCGCTGCGAGGCGTCGACGATGTAGAAACCGCTCGCCAGCCAGACCACCAAGCCGAGCGCCAGCAGCACGCCGGCGCCGCCGCCGAGAAAGCGCGGGCTGAAATTGGTCGGCGGCCGTTCGCTGCCACCGCCGCCGTTGCCACCGCTTTTCTTGCCGATCATGCCGGACAGGCGCCGGTTGAAATCGCGCCACAATTCTTCAAGGTCGGGCGGCCCCTGATTGGGACGCTTGCCGCCACCACCTCCCCATTGCGGGTCGTTAAGCGACATGAGTACTCCGATGCTTGCGATCATAGGAAGGAGACAGGATCCAATGCAGTTCCGGCATTGTCGGCAGTTGCCGGCATGGCCGTCCGGGATGACGGAAGACGGGCGTCGCGGGCCTTCGCGAGCGCCGTTTCGGCAAGTGCGTCGCGCAACAGGGGCAGGCCTTCACCACTTCTTGCGCTGACGCGAATGCGACGGATTCTACCATACTCGTCACGCTCGACCGCCGCCGGCAGCCCGGTCAGGTCGGCCTTGTTCATGAGCAGAATCTGCGGCACGGCGGCGGCACCGATCGCCGCCAGTGTTTTGTCAACTTCGGCGATCTGTAGTTCGCGCGCCGGGCTCGCCGAGTCGACGACATGCAGCAGCAGATCGGCCTGCGCCGTCGCCTCGAGCGTTGCATGGAAAGCGGCGACGAGCGTATGCGGCAGGTCGCGAATGAAGCCGACCGTGTCCGAAATGACGATATTGCCGGCTTCCGGCAGCCACAGGCGGCGCGACGAGGTATCCAGCGTCGCGAACAGCTGGTCGGCGGCATAGGCGCCAGCGTGTGTCAGCGCATTGAACAGTGTCGACTTGCCGGCGTTGGTGTAGCCGACCAGCGACACGCTGAGCACCTCGCTACGCAGCCGTGCCTTGCGCTGCACGCCACGCTGCCGTTCCAGCCGCGCCAGCCGCTCGCGCAGCAGTTTGACGCGCACACCGAGCAGGCGACGGTCGGTTTCCAGCTGCTTTTCGCCTGGTCCACGCAGGCCGATGCCGCCCTTCTGCCGCTCGAGGTGGGTCCAGCCGCGCACCAGGCGCGTCGCCAGATGGTCGAGCTGCGCCAGTTCGACCTGCAGCTTGCCGGCGGCGCTCTGTGCGCGCTGCGCGAAGATGTCGAGAATCAGCCGCGTCCGGTCGAGCACGCGACAGCCGATGGCGCGCTCGAGATTGCGCTCCTGCGCCGGCGACAGTTGGTGGTTGAAGATCACCAGCTGCGCCGCCGAAGCGGCGACGAAAGCAGCGATTTCCTGCACCTTGCCCTTGCCGGCAAAGGTCGCCGGATCGGGACTGCTGCGTCGGGCGCATACCTCACCGGCAATCTCGGCGCCGGCCGACAAGGCCAGCAGACGCACTTCGTCGAGTTGCTCGGCGATAGCGTCGCTGCCGAAATCGATCTGGACGATCACCGCGCGTTCGGCGGGGGAAGCCTCACGCATGCACTGGCTTCAGCGGCGAGGCATTGACGGATGCACCCCGGCTGCGGCCTGACGCCGGAAACCGGCGGAAGCCCGGGACAGGCATCCCGGGCTGTTGTTGCGCCGGCGGGCAGGAGCGCCGGTAAAGACGAGCAGTCGGAACGAGTGACACGCGTCGGCGGGTGCTCAGGCTTCGTTGCCCGAATCAACCTGAATATTGACCGGACGCGCCGGCACGACGGTCGAGATGGCGTGCTTGTAAACCATCTGCGTCACGGTGTTCTTGAGCAGCACGACGTACTGGTCGAAGGATTCGACCTGGCCCTGCAGCTTGATGCCATTGACCAGATAGATCGACACCGGCACATGCTCGCGGCGCAGCGTGTTGAGGAACGGGTCTTGTAGAAGTTGCCCTTTATTGCTCATGTTTGAAGCTCCATCTTGTGGGGTGGCTGGGTGTGCCCTGATTTTTCTGCCTGACGGCGACCCTGTGGAACAGCTTAATGGATTTTCCGACCGGTCGCCACCGCATGCCCGCCGCGTGCCGGTTTTTCGGCAGGCTTCTTGCGATCGGCATACGGATTGTGCGAAACATTGAACTGGATGCGCAAGGGCGTTCCCTGCAGGCGGAAAGTCTCGCGGAAGTAGCTCTCGAGGTAGCGCCGGTAGCTGTCCGAGATGTGTTCGAGCGCATTTCCGTGAATGACGATCAGCGGCGGATTGCGTCCGCCCTGGTGCGCATAGCGCATCTTCGGGCGGAAGACGCCGTGCCGCGGTGGCTGCTGGCGAGCCACGGCGTCGATCAGCGCACGCGTCAGTTGCGGCGTCGGCAGGTTCGCCGTCGCGGCCTTGTAAGCGGCATCAACCGAGCGGAACACCTGCTCGAGCCCGAGGCCGGTGAGCGCCGACACGTAGTGGAAGCGCGCGAAGTCGAGAAACTTGAGCTTGCGCTCGAGATCGACCTTGACGCGCTCACGCACGTAGGGATCAAGCCCGTCCCATTTGTTCACGGCAATGGTCAGCGCGCGCCCGGATTCGACGATGAAGCCGGCGATGTGCGCGTCCTGGTCGGAAACCTCCTGCCGCGCGTCGAGCACGAGGACGACGGCATTGGCTTCTTCGATCGACTGCAAGGTCTTGATCACCGAGAACTTTTCGATCGTCTCGAAGACCTTGCCCTTGCGCCGCAGGCCGGCGGTATCGGTCAGGCGGTACTTGCGCCCGGCGCGCTCGAAATCGATGTCGATGGCGTCGCGCGTCGTTCCCGGCTGGTCGAAGGCGATGACGCGCTCCTCGCCGAGTAGCGCATTGATCATCGTGCTCTTGCCGACATTGGGGCGGCCGACGATCGCCACCTTGAGCACATCGTCGGCAACCGCGGCGCCTTCCTCGTCTTCGGCCGGGGCCGGGCCGAGCGTATCGAGCGCGGCTTCGACCAGCGCACGCACGCCCTCGCCGTGCGTCGCCGAAATCGGATGCGGTTCGCCAAGACCGAGCTCATGGAATTCGGCACCGACGACGCCGGGGTTGAGCCCCTCAGCCTTGTTCACGGCGACCAGCGCCGGCCGGCCGGCACGGCGCAGCTTGACGGCGATTTCCTTGTCCAGTGCGGCGAGTCCGGCACGGCCATCGACGACGAAGACGACGACGTCGGCCTCGGCGATCGCCTGCTCGGTCTGCCGCGCCATTTCGTGCATGATGCCGTCCTTGGCCAGCGGCTCGAAGCCGCCGGTATCGACGACCAGGAAAGGACGGTCGCCGATGCGGCCGTGGCCGTAGTGACGGTCGCGCGTCAGCCCCGGAATGTCCGCCACCAGCGCGTCACGCGTCTTGGTCAAGCGGTTGAACAGGGTCGACTTGCCGACATTCGGCCGTCCTACCAGAACTACGGTCGGTTTCATTGCATCTCGATTGCGTAAATACTGCCGTTGCTCGTCTGCACGACGACGCCGTCAGTGTTGGCCTGCAGCGGCGCCAGCACCGGGCTGCCGTCGGTGGTCTGGCGGGCAGCAAAAGCGCCATCCTCACGATTGAGGAAATGCACCACACCCTGCACATCGGCGACGACGATCAGGCCACGCCGCGCCAGCGGTGCCGTCAGGCGACGCAGGAACAGGCGGTCCTGTTTCCAGATGCTGGCACCGCTGTTGCGGTCGAGCGCGTGCACGGCGCCCTTGTCGTCGCTGACATAGACGTAGCGGCTGTCGATGGCCAGCCCGGCAGCGCTCGACAGCTCGCGCGCCCAGACCAGCGAGCCGTTGCCGAGGTCGAAGCAGGCGACGCGGCCCTGGAAGGCGACGGCGCAGATCTCGCGCCCGTCGATCACCGGGACGCTGGTGATGTCGGCAACGCGGTCGAGTTCGGTGACGCCCTTGGGCACGGCAACGGCGCCTTCCCACATCGGTGCGCCGTTGCCGAGGCTGACGGCAACCAGCTTGCCGCCGGGGAAACCGGCGAAAACGAAGCGATCGGCGACCAGCGGCGCCGCCGTGACGCGCACCGACAGCGGCGTCGACGGCCGCTGATAGACCCAGCGGCGCTTGCCGTCGGCGAGTTCGAAAGCCGCCAGACGGTTGTCGCCGCTGCGCACGACCACCGCGTCTTCGGCGATGACCGGCGGCGACAGCACTTCGCTGGTCGCGCGGGAAGTCCACAAGGCGGCACCGTCGGCGGCGTTGAAGGCAAGTATCTCGCCCTTGGGCGTGCCGACGACGACCATGCGCTCGCTGGCGCCGACGCCGCCGGAGACGGTCTGACCGATCTTGACGCGCCACACCTGGCGACCGTTGTCGAAACGCGTCAGCGCGCCGTCACGGCCGACGGCATAGACGCTGCTGCCGACCACGGCCGGCACGAGCACGTAGTCGCCTGCCTTGCCGACGCTGTCGCGCCAGACGACGCGCGTATCGGCGCTGGCGGTGATCGCCTTCAGTTCGGCCATTTTCGGCCCGCCCGGCTTGCTCGCGAACGGATTGAGCGAATCGAGCGTCGAGCAGGCGCCGAGCAGCGGCAACAGCGCAACGCAGGCGGCCCGCGCCAGCGCCCGGTTCATCGTGCCGCCTCGCCGCTGGCCTCGAGCTTCAGGCGCAGCAGTTCGCGAAAGGGCGCGTTCGCCTCGCGATCCTGCAGCGTGCTGCGCCCCTTCCCGGCAGCGGCGTCCTTGGCGTCGAGCGCAGCGCTGGCCTGCCGCCAGGCCGCGGCGGCTTCGGCCTTCTTGCCCTGTGCGCTGAGCACGTCGCCGCGCACGTCGGCAAAGCGGGCGGCAAAACCTTCGCTGACCGCACCGTCGAGCAGGCGCAGCGCCTCGTCGTAGGCCTTGTCGTCGATCAGCAACGTCGCCAGACGCAGGCGCGCCAGTTCGCGCGCTTCGTCGCGGCCGTTGCTGACCACCCAGCCGAGTTGTGCGCGCGCGGTCTTCGCATCGCCGCTATCAACTGCCGACTTGGCCGCGGTCAGCGCAGCGAGCGCCGCCACCGGCGTCGAGGGGAATTTCTCCAGCAGTTCGCCGCTGGCCGTCTTGACGCGCTGCGCGTCACCGCTGGCCGCCGCCTGCTGCAGCACGGAGAAGATCGCCGCGGCCTGCGCCGCCTGATTGCGCTGGTACCAGTTCCAGCCCTGCCAGCCGGCGACGGCGAGCGAAGCGGCGAGGACGACCGCGGTAACGGTATTGCCGTGCTGCTTCCACCAGGTCTTGATTTCGTCGAGCTGTTCCTGCTCTTCGAGGTCGTAAGTGGCCATCAGGATTCGTCCTCATCGTCGAGTAAGCATTGGATGATGGCGTCAGCCAGCAGATCGACGCCAATACGTTTCTGTTCGCCGCCGTCGCGCAAGGGCTTCAGGCTGACTTCGCCAGCATTGGCCTCGTCGTCGCCGATAATGATCGCAAACGGCGCAGCGCTGGCATCGGCCTTCTTCATCTGCGACTTGAAGCTGCCGCCGCCACAGTGCAGCAGCACGTCGAGCCCCTGGTCGCGCAGACCTTCGGCGACGCGCGGCGCCAGCCTTGACGCGGCGTCGCCCTGGTGCACGATATAGGCATCGACCGCCACCGGCGCCGGCACACCGCCGGCATCGCTGATCAGCGCCAGCAGGCGCTCGACGCCCATGGCGAAACCGCAGGCCGGCGTCGCCTTGCCGCCGAGCTGGCCGACCAGACCGTCGTAACGGCCGCCGGCGCAGACCGTACCCTGCGCGCCGAGGCGGTCGGTGACCCATTCGAACACGGTCAGGTTGTAATAGTCGAGGCCGCGCACCAGCCGCGGGTTGATCGTATAGGGAATGCCGACGTCGCGCAGGATCTGCTGCACGCCCTCGAAGTGCGCCAGCGATTCCGGCCCGAGGTGATCGATCAGCTTCGGCGCGGCGGCAACGAGTTCCTGCATCGCCGGGTTCTTGGTGTCGAGGATGCGCAGCGGGTTGCTATGCAGCCGCCGTCTGGCGTCCTCGTCGAGCAGTTCGGCGTTCGCCTCGAAGTAGGTGATCAGTTCGGCACGATGGCGCGCACGTTCTTCGGCCTGACCGAGCGTATTGATCTCGAGACGGATCCCGTCAAGGCCGAGATCGTCCCACAGGCGCGCGCCCATCAGGATGTGCTCGGCATCGACGTCGGGGCCGGCAAAACCGAAGGCCTCGACGCCGACCTGATGGAACTGCCGGTAGCGCCCCTTCTGCGGCCGCTCGTGACGGAACATCGGGCCCGTGTAGTAGAGGCGCTGCGGCCGCTCGCCGGCGAGGCTGTGCTGGATGACGGCACGCACGCAGCCGGCGGTGCCTTCCGGGCGCAGCGTCAGCGGCTCACCGTTGAGGCTGTCGACGAAGGAATACATTTCCTTCTCGACGATGTCGGTCACCTCGCCGATGGCGCGCGAAAAGAGCGGTGTCGGCTCGACGATGGGCAGGCGGATCGGCCGGTAGCCGTAGCCTTTCAGCCAGCTGCGGACGATTTCTTCGAAGCGTTCCCAGAGTTCTGCCTCGTCCGGCAGGATGTCGTTCATGCCGCGGACGGACTGGATGTTTCGGCTCATGAGTGAATCGGGTTCTTTCTGGTGTAGGTGCGTGCCACGTAGCGTTCGACGATGGCGGTGAATTCTTCGGCGATATGCTCGCCGCGCAGGGTGACGGTCTTGACGCCGTCCTCGAACACCGGCGCCGCCGGCGCCTCGCCCGATCCCGGCAAGCTGATGCCGATGTTGGCGTGCTTGCTCTCGCCGGGGCCATTGACGACGCAGCCCATCACCGCCAGCGTCATGTTCTCGACGCCGTCGTACTCGTTGCGCCAGTCGGGCATGCGGCTCCTGACGTGGTTCTGGATGTGCTGCGCCAGTTCCTGGAAGACTGTACTGGTGGTGCGGCCACAACCGGGACAGGCGGTAACCATCGGCGTGAACGCGCGCAGTCCCATCGTCTGCAGGATTTCCTGCGCAACGATCACTTCCTGGGTGCGGCTGCCGCCGGGTTCGGGCGTCAGCGAGACGCGGATGGTGTCGCCGATGCCTTCCTGCAGCAGCACGGAGAGCGCAGCGGTCGAGGCGACGATGCCCTTCGAGCCCATGCCGGCTTCGGTGAGTCCCAGATGCAGCGCATAGTCGGCGCGCGCCGCGAGTTCGCGATAGAGCGCGATCAGGTCCTGCACGCCCGAGACCTTGCACGAGAGCACGATGCGCGCGCGCACGAGGCCCAGCTCCTCGGCTTTCGCCGCCGATTCGAGCGCCGAGCTGATCATCGCCTCGCGCATCACCGCGCCGAGCGGCGCCGGTTCGGCGCGGCGCGAGTTTTCGTCAAGCACGCGCGCCAGTAGTTCCTGATCGAGGCTGCCCCAGTTCACGCCGATGCGCACCGCCTTGTCGTAGCGGCAGGCGAACTCGATCATCTGCGCGAACTGCTCGTCGCGCTTCTTGCCGTGACCGACGTTGCCCGGATTGATGCGGTACTTGGCCAGCGTCTGCGCGCACTCGGGATAGTCGGCGAGCAGACGGTGGCCGTTGTAGTGGAAGTCACCGATCAGCGGCACTTCGAGGTTGAGCTTCGCCAGATGCTCGCGGATGCGCGGCACGGCAGCCGCCGCTTCAGGCGTATTGACGGTGATACGGACGAGTTCGGAACCGGCGCGCGCCAGTTCGGCGCACTGGATCGCGGTGCCGAGCCAGTCGGCAGTATCGGTATTGGTCATCGACTGCACGACGACCGGAGCGCCGCCGCCGATGACCGTCTTGCCGACGCGAACAGCGCGCGTCGGCTTGCGGGAAATCACGTTCATTGAAAAATCCTGGTCATTCGAGAGTGAGACGCGCCACATCGTCCTTGCTGCGGGTGCTCATTTCAACCGGCTTGCCCTTGTAGCGCAAAACGACATGTGTGGCGTTGCCGACGACCAGCGTGAACGGCGGCCGGCCATCGACGCGGCGTTCGCTGCCCGCCGGGCTGAGCTGCGAGAAAACGATCTGGCCGCTGCGGTCGCGGACTTCAACCCACGCCGGCTTGGCAAAGCTGAAGACGAGCGAGGCCTCGCCGCCAGCTGCCGCCGCCGGCTGTGCGGCGGCAGCGCTCGGCTTCTCGACAGCGAGCGCCGCAGACGCCGGCGTCGCGCTGCTTGCCGCTTTTGCGGGCGCGCCGGGCACGGGCGTTGTTGCCGGGGCGGGAACAGGAACGGCAGCGTTGGCAACTGTCGCGTTCGCTTGAGGAGCGGCGGCCGCAGTCTTCGCCGGCAGGTCTGCCAGCGGTTTTGCGCGTGCGTCGGAAGCAAGCGCCGGAGCGGCAGGCGGCGTGACGACGGCAGGCGGCGTCGCCACGGAGGTAGCGACAGGAGCCGTCGCGGTCGTGGCGGCAGGTGCCGCCGGGATCGTTTCCGGCGAAGCCGGCACCACCGGCTCCGGCGCGACGTCGGCCGGCGTCGGCTCGACAGCGGCTTCTTCCCCAGCCGACGCAGCCTTGTCCGGCTCGCCCTGAACACCTTGCGGCATCAGGAAATAAACGGCGAGCGCAGCGACCACCAGCAACACGCCGGTGATCACCACCATCAGGTCACGCCGCTCGGGACGCCCGGCCTGCGGCAGCGTCGCCCCTTCGCTCGGCGGCAGCGCCAGCTTGACCGGTTCGGCCGCCGGCTTCTCGGCATCGAAGGCCGCGAGCAGTACGCTGGCGTCAATCTGCAGGAGCCGCGCGTAATTGCGCGCAAAACCACGGACGAAAGTCATTCCCGGCAAGCGCGACCAGTCGCCCGACTCGAGCGCCTCGATTTGTCGGGTGCTCAGCTTGAGCGATTTGGCAACATCGGCGACGGCGAGGTTTCTCGCTTCGCGCGCCGTACGCAGGATGCTGCCGACGCCGGGAGCCGGAGTGGGCACAGGCACTGCGGCCGGCTCGACCGGCAGGGCAGGCGCCGTCTCCGCCGGGCCGGTGGGCAAGGAGTCGACTTCAGCCACCGGCAACGACTCGGTGGCCTGCCCTGCCAGATCAGGCTCGGTAACGGCAGCGGCTTGCGCGACTGCCGGTGCAGGTGTCTCTTCGCTCATTCGTATTCGCCCTTGGACAGCTTCTGGAATTCGGGAGACGCCGGGAAGCGGCGACGCAACTGGCTGGCGTAACTCGCCTCGGCGGCGCGGTCACCGAGGCGGCGCTCGATGCGCAGCGCCAGCCACAGCGCTTCAGCGTTGGGTTCGACGCGACGCAGAAGCTCGCCGAGACGGGTTTGCGCGCCGCTGAAATCGCCGCGCAGATAACTGATGCTGGCGAGCTGCAACAATGCCTGTGCATTGTTCGGCGAGAAGCGCAGCGATTTCTGGAAATAATCGTCAGCGGACGCGATATCGCCGGCTTTCAGCGAGCATTGGCCGGCATTCAGCCACGCGCGCTCGGGCGTCTGGTAGAGCGGATTCTGCAGCGCGCGCATGAAGAAGCTGATCGCCTCCTTCTCGCGCCCGGTCTGGCACAGGAACCAGCCGTAGTTATTGTTGATTTCCGGATCGTTGCTGGCAAGCCGCAAAGCTTCCTTGAAGTCGTCCTCGGCGAGCGCGATCTCGCGCAGATAGACATGGACCAGACCGCGCACGTTGAAAGCCGGGGCGTAGGAAGCATCGGCGGCGATGGCGATGCGCAGCTCTTCGAGCGCGACCGCCATATTGCCATCCTGGAAGTACAGCGAACCGAGTTCCGTGTGCAGCTTGGCGCGCGTACGCGGATCGCCGACGCCGCCTTGCGTCACCTGCTCCGAAGTCGCCTGCGTCGCACCCTGCGCCAACGCGACGCCGGGAAGGAACGCCGCAAACGCCGCCACCAGTGCCAGAACACCGCGATAGCTTGCGCGGGAGCGGACGGATGCCGGAGAAGGCGGCAGACGCAATGCCGCGCGCTGACGCTGTGCAAGCCTGTCGGTCATGGGGCCACCTTGTGAACATTGATGATCCGGCGTTCGCTACGCCGCGTCCGGTCGTCCACCTGCCCGGCCAACTGGCCACAGGCGGCAGCAATGTCGTCGCCGCGCGTCTTGCGCGTGGTGGCGACGTAGCCGCCTTCCTGCAGGATTTCGGCGAAGCGGCGGATGCGCGGCGACGGCGAACGGCGGTAGGGCGAACCGGGAAACGGATTGAAGGGAATCAGATTGAACTTGCACGGCACGCGGCGGGCAATCGCCAGCAGCGCGCGCGCGTGCGCGTCGCTGTCGTTGATGCCGTCGAGCATGACGTATTCGAAAGTGACGAAGTCGCGCGGCGCACGCTCAAGATAGCGCAGGCAGGCAGCGAGCAGTTCGCGCAGCGGGTACTTGCGGTTGATCGGCACCAGTTCGTCGCGCAGCGCATCGTCCGGCGCGTGCAGCGAGACAGCGAGCGCCACCGGGCACTCGTCACGCAGGCGGTCCATCGCCGGCACGAGGCCCGAGGTCGATACCGTGACACGCCGCCGCGACAGGCCGTAGGCGTTGTCGTCGAGCATCAGGCGCAGCGCAGTGATCGAATTGTCGAGATTGGCGAGCGGCTCGCCCATTCCCATCAGCACCACGTTGCTGATGATGCGCTCGCCCTTGGGATCGGCGCCGAGCGCGCGATTGGCCTGCCACAGCTGGCCGATGATCTCGGCGGTCGTCAGATTGCGGTTGAAGCCCTGCTTGCCGGTCGAGCAGAAAGCGCAATCAAGCGCACAACCGGCCTGCGTCGAAATGCACAGCGTGCCGCGGTCGTCCTCGGGGATGAAGACGCTCTCGACGGCGTTGCCGGCACCGACGTCAAATAGGAACTTGCGCGAACCGTCGCCGGACAGGCGGTCGGCGACAATCGCCGGCGGCGTCACCGTCGCCACCTCCTTCAGTTTTTCGCGCAGACTTTTGGCGATGTCGGTCATCGCGTCGAAATCGCCGACACCGCCGCGATGCAGCCAGCGCAGCACCTGCCGCGCACGGAAAGGCTTCTCGCCGCGCTCGGCGAAGAAGGCGGTGAGTCCGGCGGCGTCGAAATCGAGCAGGTTGGCTGACATCGCGGATCGGTCAGTAGCCGCGCTGCGCGGGCCGGCTACGCGGCACACGCAGCGCGCGTTTCACTGGTTCAGCGACCGGCGAAAACGTTGAGCGTCGGGAAGAAGAAGGCGATCTCGACGGCGGCCGTTTCAGCGGCATCGGAGCCATGCACGGCGTTGGCGTCGATCGAATCGGCGAAATCGGCGCGGATGGTTCCCGGCGCGGCCTTCTTCGGATCGGTGGCGCCCATCAGGTCGCGATTCGTCAGGATGGCGTTTTCGCCTTCCAGCGCCTGGATCATCACCGGGCCGGAGGTCATGAACTTGACCAGATCCTTGAAGAAGGGACGTTCCTTGTGCACGGCGTAGAAGGCGCCGGCTTCCTGCTCCGACAACCAGGCCATGCGCGCAGCGATGACCTTCAGGCCGGCGCCTTCAAAGCGCGAGTAGATCTGGCCGATGACATTCTTGGCGACGGCGTCGGGTTTGATGATGGAAAGGGTGCGTTCGATAGCCATGAATCAGTTCTCCACAGGGGAAAGGACAAGAAAGGGGAAATGCCGGCGCCGTCAAGCGGCCACGCACAGGCGCGCCGCGTCGGCGAGGAACTCGCGATTCTACCAAGAGTCCGCGCCGATTGCTGAAATGACCGACGCAAGGCAGCCCGCGCCAGTGCGGCGCGGGCTTCGCAACGAGGAGCCGCCGGCAGCACGCCGGCGGCAACTGGCTAGATCATGCCGAGCGTGCGCGGCAGCCAGAGCGAGAGATCGGGCCAGTAGGTCACCAGCGCCAGGAAGCCGAGCATCGACAGCAGCCACGGCCAGACAGCCACCGTCAGCTCGGTAATCCCCATCTTGGTAATACCCGAAGCGACATACAGATTGAGGCCGACCGGCGGGTGACACATGCCGACTTCCATGTTCACCACCATCAGGATGCCGAAGTGCACCGGGTGAATGCCAAGCTTCATCGCCACCGGGAAGAGGATCGGCGCGAAGATCAGCACGATCGACGACGGCTCCATGAAGTTACCGGCGAGCAGCAGGATGATGTTCACCGCCAGCAGAAAGGCGATGATGCCGAGGCCGTGGCCAAGCATCCAGTCAGCCAGCGCCTGCGGGATGTTCTCGTTGGTCATGATGAACGAGAAGAGCACGGCGTTGGTGATGATGTAGAGCAGCATCGCCGACATGTTGGCCGAGTTGAGCAGCACCTTCGGCACATCCTTCAACGACATGTCCTTGTAGACGAAGACAGCGACGAAGAAGGCGTAGACGGCGCTCATCGCCGCGGCTTCGGTCGGCGTGAACATTCCCGAATAGATGCCGCCCATGACGACGACGATCAACAGCAGTCCCCACATCGATTCGCGGAAAGCCTTCGCGCGTTCCGCCCAGCTCGCCTTCGTCATGCGCGGATAGTTGAACTTCTTCGCGCGGTACCAGGTGACGCCGCCGAGAACGCCAGCCAGCGCCAGACCGGGAATGACGCCGGCCATGAACAGCGCGCCGACCGAGGTATTGGTCGCCACCGAATACATGACCATGACGATCGACGGCGGAATCAGGATGCCGAGCGCGCCCGAGGTGGTGATGACGCCGGCGCCGAAGCGACTGGGGAAGCCGGCCTTGACCATCGCCGGCAACAGGATCGAGCCGATCGCCACCACAGTCGCCGGGCTGGAACCGGACACCGCGGCGAACAGCGCACAGGCGAGCACGCCGGCCAGACCGAGGCCGCCGTACCAGTGACCGACCATCGCCGTCGCGAAGTTGATCATCCTTCGCGCCACACCACCGTGCGTGAGGAAATTGCCGGCCAAGATGAAGAACGGGATCGCCATGATCTCGAACTTCTCGATGCCGGTGAACAGCTTCAGCGCCACCGACTCAAGCGGCACCTGCGTCATGGTGAACAGGAAGGTGAGGACGGTCAGGCCGAGCGAGATCGACACCGGCATGCCGGTAAGCATCAGCGCCAGCAGCAGACCGAAGATGATGGCGGCGTTCATTTGCGCTCTCCCTTGCCGCTCTCGTCGACAGCGGGATTGTCACCGGGCTGTGGATGTTTCAGGTCGCGCATGTGCAGGTCGTCGTTCATTGCGAAGGGATTGAAATCGACCGGCGTCTTGTCCTTTTCCTCTTCCAGTCCTTCGACGTGGCCGTGGTCGTGGTGCGGCAATTCGCCCGTGCCCAGGAAATTCCACAGCACCTGCAGAAAGCGGAAACACATCAGCGAAGAACCGAGCGGAATCGCGCTGTAGACCATCCAGGTCGGCCACTCGAGGTCGGGGGTCGTCGGTCCCTCGGGGATATCGCCGACATCGCTGCCGAGAGCACTGAGGAATGCGTAATGGGCGCCGTTTTCCCAGACGAAGTTGGCACCGAGCGTGCCGACGATGCCGGTAAACAGCGCGCCCGCACACAGGCCGAAGATGATGAAGAGACGGCGGTTCTTCTCGTTGAGGCGGTTGATCATCACGTCGACGCCGACGTGGATGCCGGTGCGCACGCCATAGGCAGCGCCGAACTTCGCCATCCACACAAACATGATGATGGTGAGTTCCTGCGCCCAGCTGAAATTGAGTCCGAGCAACCAGTCCTGCAGCCCCGGAATCGCCATGCCCGCCAGATAGCGGTGCATGACGGCGACGAAGATGATCGTCGTCGCCGCGCCCATGAGGAAGGTGATGATCCATTCCTCGAGATGATCAAGCCACTTCATTGCCAGTCCTTCCCGCGATGCAAAAAAACGCCCGTCAAGCCATGCGGCCGGACGGGCGTCGTTACCTCAACCGAGCCTACAGCTTGCTCGGGTCGAACTCGGTTTCCTTGTAGATCGCCTCGATCAGCTCTTTGCCGATGCGCGATTCCATCTTCTGATGCACCGGCACCAGCGCCTTCTTGAAGGCCAGACGTTCTTCCTTGGTCGGCGAGTAGACGGTGGTCTTGCCGCTCTTCTTCACCGACTCGAGATCCTTGTCGTTCTGATCCTTGGCGATCTTGTTGGCGTAGACGGTCGATTCCTTCATCGCGGTTTCCAGCGAGGCGCGGACGTCGGCGGGCAGGCCTTCCCAGAACTTCTTGTTCACGATCACCGCATAGCCGAGGTAGCCGTGGTCGGTCAGCGTCAGGTGCTTCTGCACTTCGTGCATCTTCTGCGTGTACAGGTTGGAGATCGGGTTCTCCGTGCCGTCGACGACGCCGGTCTGCAGCGCCTGATAGACCTCGGAGAAGGCCATCACCTGCGGCAAGGCGCCGAGCGTGCGCATTTCCTCTTCGAGCACCTTCGACGACTGGATGCGCATCTTCTTGCCCTTGAGGTCGGCCGGCAACTTGATCGGCGTGTTCGCCGAGAAGGACTTGAAGCCGTTGTCCCAGAAAGCCAGACCAAGGATGCCCTTGGGCTCGAGCTTCTTGAGCAGGTTCTGACCGAGCGGGCCTTGCGTGACCTTGTGCAGTTCAGTGTAGTTGTCGAAGATGTAAGGCAGGTCGAAGGCTTCGAATTCCTTGACGCCGAGCGGGCCGAACTTGGCCAGCGACGGTGCCAGCATCTGCACCGCGCCGAGCTGCAGCGCTTCCATTTCTTCCTTGTCCTTGTAGAGCGTCGAGTTGGCGTACACCTCGACCTTGACCTTGCCCTTGCTCAGCTCTTCGGCCTTCTTCTTGAAGAACTCGGCGGCCATGCCCTTCGGCGTGTCGACGGCAACGACGTGGCTGAACTTGATGACGATCGGCGCATCCGCCGACGCGGTAGCGGATAGCGCACAGGCGACGAGGCCTAGCAGCAATGCGGAAATTCTCATGTTGGCTCCTCTATTCTCGTTATTGACGCTCGGTGACCGAAGGAAACGCCTCGCCGCAAGGCGCGCCGGGGCGACCGCGCAGATGTTACTTAAGTATGGAAAATCGCCTATTGTGGATAACCGCAAGTCGCGCCGCGCCGACGGAACAAGCGCCACCAGGCTAGGGCAAAGCACGGCGCCCGGAGAAGAACTTGGGTAACATCGCCGCCATGACGCAGAGTCCCGCATCCCCACGCCAGGAGCCAGCCACGCAGGCCTGGTCGAGCTGGTATCTGACCATTCCGAAGCTCGCCGTAACGTTGCTGCTGGTGCTGCTCATCGCCCTGCTCTGGTTGCTGCGCCAGAACGAGGTCGAGGAGCAGCGTTCGACCCTGATTGCCGACGTACTGTGGCTCGAGCAGAACGTCCGCTTCCACCTTGACGGCAATACCGAAACACTGCAGCAACTGGCGCTCGACATCGCGTTCGAGCGCGACGCGAACCGCCTGTTTGCCACGCGTGCCCGGCACATCCTGCGCAACAGCCCGGAACTGACGCAGATCTTCTGGCTCGACGCGCAGGGCAGGATGATCGACGCGCTGCCCCCCGCCGGTACGACGCCGGCCGCCCCCGCCAAAGCGGCGAAGAACAACACTTCGACGCTGGCCAGCGAGCGCGCCGACAAACTGCTCAAGCCAGTCTATTCGGACATCCTTGGCGAGTCGGGCGAGGCCTCGTTCGAGCTGCACCTACCGGTGCGCGAACCGGACAGCGCCGGAAACGCCGGCCGGGCGCGCGGCGAAATCGTCGCCGTCTATTCGCTCGACGCGCTGCTCAAGCACCTGACGCCGTGGTGGCTGGCCGAGAAGTATCAGGTACGCATCGTCGACGGCAACGGCAAGGTTCTCGCCAGCAAGTCGCGCGTCGACGCCGCCGATCCGCTGCTCAGCTACAAGCTGGCGTTCGACCCGCCGGGCTACGGTCTGCTCTTCCATGTCACCGCCTACAAGGTCGCCAGCAGCGTCGCGCAGACGCTGATCGCGACGCTGATCCTGATCCTTGCCGGCGCCGTCCTGCTCAGCCTGTGGGTGGTGCACGGCCTGATCCAGCGCCGCCTGGCGGCAGAACAGGCCTTGCGCGCCGAGCACGCGTTCCGCAAGGCGATGGAGGATTCGCTCACCGTCGGCATGCGCGCGCGTGACCGCGACGGCCGCATTACCTACGTCAACCCGGCCTTCTGCCAGATGGTCGGCTTCACTCCCGAGGAACTGATCGGCTGCGCGCCGCCGATGCCGTACTGGGCGCCCGAAGAAAAGGAGAAGTCCGAAGGCTTCTACCACGCCACGCTCGCCGGCCGCGGCCCTGGCGAAGGCTTCGAGCTGCGCTTCCGGCACAAGAACGGCGAGCGCGTCGATGTGCTGGTGTGCACCGCGCCACTGATCAATGCCGACGGCCAGCACACCGGCTGGATGTCGTCAATCCTCGACATCACCGCGCGCAAACGCGCCGACGAACTGGCACGCCAGCAGGAGGAAAAACTGCAGGTCACCTCGCGCCTGGTAACCATGGGCGAAATGGCGTCGATGCTGGCGCACGAACTCAACCAGCCGCTTGCGGCGATCGCCAGCTACAACACCGGCTGTCTGAACAAGCTCGAATCCGGCACCTACACCGTCGGCGAACTGCGCGACGCGCTCGGCAAGCTCGGCGTGCAGGCGCAGCGCGCCGGCCAGATCATCCGTCGCGTGCATGACTTCGTGCGCAAGAGCGAACCGAAGCTGGCGCCCTGCGATCTGGCCGAGATGGTCGACGACAGCATCGGCTTCATCGAGGCGGTGGCGAAGAGCCGCAACGTACGCATCCTGCGCGAGGTGCAGGGAATGCGGCCGGAGATCCAGGCCGACCGCGTGATGCTCGAGCAGGTGCTGGTCAACCTGATGCGCAACGCCGTCGAAGCCATGGCAGACTTGCCGCCGGAGCGGCGCAACCTGACCATCGCGCTGGCACGCGTCGACCGGCAGATGCAGATCCGCGTCATCGACACCGGCCCTGGAATTCCGGAAGACACCCGCGACAAGCTGTTCACGCCGTTTTTCTCGAGCAAGCCGGAGGGAATGGGAATGGGGCTCAACATCTGCCGTTCGATCATCGAATTCCACCACGGCCGCCTGTGGCTTGAAGCGAACCCGCAGGGCGGCTGTGTATTCGTCATCAATCTGCCGATTTCGACCGAAACGGCAGCCGACGGCCCGGCATCGTGAGCGCCCGCGCCTATCTCGTCGACGACGACGAGGCGATCCGCGATTCGCTCGGCTGGCTGCTCGAATCGAAAGGCGTCGCCTGCCTCGCCTATCCGTCGGCCGAGGACTTCCTCGCCGCCTGGACTTGCGAACTGGCCGGTTGTGTCGTCCTCGACATCCGCATGGGCGGCATGAGCGGCCCGGAACTGTTCGAGCAGTTGCGCCAGCGTGGCAGCCAGCTGCCGGTGATCTTTCTCACCGGCCACGGCGATGTACCGATGGCCGTCGCCGCGATCAAGAAGGGTGCCTTCGACTTTGTCGAGAAGCCTTTCAACGACAATGAACTGGTCGACCGGGTCGTCGCCGCCATCGAAACCGATACCCGGCAGCGTTCGGCCGCGTCATCGCTCGGCTCGACGCAGGCGCTGCTGGCGCGCCTGACGCAGCGCGAACGGCAGGTCATGGAACTCGTTCTCGCCGGCAAGTTCAATAAGGTCATTGCCGACGAACTGAACATCAGCATGCGCACCGTCGAAGTCCATCGTGCCAACCTGTTTGAAAAAATGGGCGTGAAAACCGCCGTCGAGCTTGCGCAACGGCTCTCTGCCCTCGGCGAACGCTGAATTTTCGCTCGCCGCGCTCGCCTCGCGCGACGCTGGTGCGGAAAATGAATAGGTCATTCCAGGCGCAAGCGACAGCGCTCAGCACAGCGAGGCGAATCCGGCAGCCCCCGTGAAAGGAAAGCGACGAAAATGTGCCCCCAGCACCCGCAGGCCATCAGCGTCAATGCTTCGGCGGCGATCGTCGCCGGCATCTATGCGCTGGTCGCCGCGCTGTGGATTGCCTTGTCCGACAGCGCGCTTGCAACGCTGGTCAGCAATACCGAGCAGCTCGTCCAGTTGCAGATGCTCAAAGGCTGGCTTTTCGTCGGCATCACCGCGGTTCTGCTCTTCTTCCTGATGCGCTGGCGGCTGACGCAACTGGCTAGCTCGCAGCAAACGGTCCTTGAAGACGAGGGCCGGCTGCAGTCGATCCTCAGCTCGATCGACGACCTCGTTTTCGTCATCGACCCCGACGGCACGCTGATCGACTGCGCGCAACCCAACGCGCCGACGCTGCTGCTGCCGATGGAACAGTTTCTCGGCCGCCGCCTCGACTCGGTCGGACTTCCGGCCGATGTCGCCGCAAAGATGCTCGACGCCATCGAACAGTTGCGGCGCAAGCCCGAAGTCATCAGCATCGATTACGCACTCGACCTGCCACAGGGTCGTCACTGGTTTGAATCGCGCCTGTCGCGACTGCTTGACGGCGAAGGCGCCTTCGCCGGCGTCACCGCAGTTGCCCGCGACGTGTCGGCGCGCCACCGCGCCGAAGATAAACTGCGCGACAGCGAGCTTTCCTTCCGCACCCTGCTCGAAGGCTTGCCCAATATCGCCGTCCAGGGTTACGACCGCGAACGCCGCATCATCTTCTGGAACCCGGCGAGCGAAAGACTGTACGGCTTCCGGCGCGACGAGGTGCTCGGGCGAAAACTCGAAGACACGATCATCCCGCCCGAGCTGCGCACGGTGCTTGTCGACCAGCACCAGCGCTGGCTCGATGAAGGCGTGCCGATTCCTGCCGGAGAAATCGCACTGTGCCGCAGCGACGGCAGCCTGGTACCGGTCTATTCCAGCCACGCGCTGATCGTCAACAGCCGCGACGAGCCCGAGATGTTCTGTCTCGACGTCGACATGGGCAAGCTGCGTCAGGCCGAGAGCGAATTGCGCCTTGCCGCGCGCGTCTTCGAAAGCAGCGCCGAAGGCATCATCATCACCGATTGCGAGCGGCTGGTGCTCGCCGCCAACGATGCCTTCAGCCGCATCACCGGGTTCGCGCGCGACGAAATCCTCGGCAAGACGCCGGACTTTCTCGCTTCCGGGCTGCAGAGCAAGGACTATGTTGCGGATATCTGGCGAGAGGCGGTGCGAACGGGACACTGGCAGGGAGAAATCTCCAACCGCAGGCGCAGCGGCGAGGTATTTCCCGGCTGGCTGGCGATCACCGCGGTGCATGACGACGCCGGCCAGCCGACGCATTTCATTGCGATCCTCGCCGACCTGTCGGAACGCAAGGCGATCGAAGCGCGCCTGCAACACCTGACGCATCACGACCCGCTGACCAATCTGCCCAATCGCCTGCTGCTGCGCGACCGCGTCGAACAGGCACTCGCTTTCGCCAGCCGCGAACGGCGCAGACTCGCGCTGCTGCTGCTCGATCTCGACCATTTCAAGGAAATCAACGACAGCCTCGGCCACGCCATCGGTGACCGCCTGCTGATCGCCATCGCCGCACGACTGGGCAGTTGCGTACGCGATACCGACACCATCAGCCGGCAGGGAGGTGACGAATTCCTGATCGCGCTGAGCAGCGTCAAGGACAGCGCTGCCGTTGCCAGCATTGCTGCCAACATCCTGCAGGCGATGGAAGCGCCCTTCACCGTCGACGACCAGACGCTGGCCTGCTCGTTCTCGATCGGCATCGCCGTCTGGCCCGAGGACGGCAAGGACTTCGACACCCTGCTGCTGAAGACCGATACCGCGATGTACAAGGCCAAGGAAAGTGGCCGCAACGCCTACCGCTTCTTCAACGAGCACATGAATACCGACGGCAGGCGCCGTCTGCAGTTGCAGAACGGGCTGCGGCTGGCGATCGAACGCGAGGAACTGTCGGTGCACTATCAACCGCAGATCGATCTCGCCAGCGGCGCCATCACCGGCGCCGAAGCGCTGCTGCGCTGGACCAGCCGCGAGTTTGGCGAAATCGGCCCGAACATCTTCATCCCGCTGGCTGAACAGAGCGGCCTGATCCACGCGATCGGCGAATGGGTGCTCCTTGCCGCCTGCCACCAGGCGGAACTGTGGCGGCAGCACTACCCGCCGGGACTGACCGTCGCCGTCAATCTCTCGGCGCAGCAGTTCCGCCGCGGCGACCCGGTCGCACTGATCAAGCGTGCGCTCGCCGCCAGCGGCCTGCCCGGCGAACTTCTGGAACTCGAAATCACCGAGTCGATGCTGATCAGCGAGGCCGACGAGGTGCTCGGCATGCTGCAGCGCCTGAAAGCGCTCGGCGTACGCCTCGCCATCGACGACTTCGGCACCGGCTACTCGAGCCTGTCCTACCTGCAGCGCTTCCCGATCGACAAGCTGAAGATCGACCAGTCCTTCGTTCGCCATATTGCGCGCAACAACGACGATGCCGCGATCGTCGACACCATCGTCCAGCTCGGCCGCATTCTCAAATTGACGACCATCGCCGAAGGGGTCGAAGAATTGCAGCACGCCAGTTTCCTGCGCGCAGCGGGCTGCAACGAGGCGCAGGGCTACCTGTTCGGCAAGCCGATGCCGGCCGCTCAGTTTGCCGAACTGCTCGCCAGAGGCGACGCGACCACAGCGGCTGACGACAGCCCTTCCCAATCAAGCTGAACGCCCGCTTCGCCGGCGGCGCAGGCAAAGGCCGCATCGACGCCGATGCCGGCCGCCCACACCAGTTGCCCGCCGCACCACAGGAGCGGCAAACGCTCGCGTTGCCAGGGCGGAACGGCTTGCTCCTGTAGCAGGTTCTTCAGGCTGCGCCGCGGCCGTCGCGCATCGGGCTGCAGACGTTCGCCACCGCAGCGCAGCGCAAAGTGCGCCGCGCCTTCAGCGAGTCGCGCCAGGCTGATGCCGGCGCCGATCGTCCGGCGAAGCAGCAGCCGCCTGCCTCCCCAGTCGAGCACCGCATCACCGTCAAAAGACCAGGGCAAGGCTGAGGGCAAGGGTGGCAGCCGGGGCAACACGTACAGCTCGCCGCGAAACACGCGCAGCGATCCGGCCGGCAGGGCGACACAGGTTTCTGCCGTCGCGCGCGTACTCGCCAGTTGCCGGCGCGCTTCCTCCAGCCAGCGCGCGTCCGCTGCCGGCAGCCCGGCGCACCTCATCTCGTGGCGCAGGAGATTGCGTGCCCGTGCATCCGTCAGTGAATTCAGCGCGGCCAGCGACAGCCGCCCGCCGGCCGGTGCCAGTCGTTCCCGGTCAAGCTGCGCCAGTTCGTCGAGCAGCAGCGCCGCTTCGGCGAAATGGCCGGTAGCGCGCGCCAGCGCAGCGCTGCCACCGGGAAAGACCGACGACAAGGGCGGCAGGATCCGGTGGCGGATGAAATTGCGCCGATGCCGGCAATCGGCGTTGCTCTCGTCCTCGATCCAGCGCAAGCCGAAGTGCCCGGCGTAGGCGGTCAGCGTCGCCCGCGGCAGATCGAGCAAGGGCCGGATCAGCCGCGGCGCGCGCGCTGGCGATCCGCCTGCCGGTGCGGGGTCGGCGTGCAGCGCCCGCTCGGCCGGCATGCCTCCGGCACCAGCGACGCCGGCGCCGCGCAGCAGGCGCAGCAACAAGGTTTCCGCCTGATCGTCGCGGTGATGCGCGAGCGCCAGCCAGTCGGCCGCGCAGCGCGCAAAAGCGGCATAGCGCTGGCGACGTGCCGCCGCTTCGAGACCTTCGCCATCGCTGGCGATCGGCGCCAGTTCGATCACCTGCAGCGGAATGGCGCGTGCGGCGCAGAAATCGGCGCAGAAGCAAGCCCAGTCGGCGGCGTGTGGCGAGAGACCGTGATTGACGTGCAGCGCCGACAGCGCGTTCGGCAGCGCCAGGCGTTGCAGCGCGTCGAGCAGCACCAGCGAATCGCGGCCACCCGAGAGGGCGACGCAAAGACGATCGCCCGCTGGCACGCGGGCGACGCAAAAAGTGGAGAGACTGCTAAGAACAGCCTGCACGGCGGCGTCGCCAGCGTCAGCCGTGGCCGCCTCGCGACGCTGCAAGCCGGCGGCCGTGGCGACGCCGGCGGGCTGATCAGCTGACGGGCTGCTCTTTCGTCCGGCCATAGGCCATCAGGCGCTTGAAACGCGTTTCCAGCAGCGCCTCGGTCGACAGCGCCGACACCTCGCGCAACGCGTCCTGCAGCGCTTTCTTGAGGCTCTGCGCCATCGCCGCGTGGTCGCGATGGGCGCCGCCGGGCGGTTCGGGAATGACGCGATCGACCAGGCCAAACGATTTCAGGCGCGCCGCGGTGATCGCCATCGCCTCGGCCGCGTCGGCCGCGCGCGCGGCGCTCTTCCACAGGATCGAGGCACAGCCCTCGGGCGAGATCACCGAATAGGTCGAGTACTGCAGCATCTGCACGACGTCGCCGACGGCGATCGCCAGCGCGCCGCCGGAACCGCCCTCACCGATGATGGTGACGATCACCGGCGTCTTCAGGTCGGCGAGTTCATAGAGGTTGCGGCCGATGGCTTCGGACTGGCCGCGTTCCTCGGCGTCGATGCCCGGATAGGCGCCCGGCGTATCGACGAAGGTGAACACCGGAATCTCGAACTTTTCGGCCAGCTTCATCAGGCGCAATGCCTTGCGGTAGCCCTCGGGACGCGGCATGCCGAAGTTGCGCAGGATCTTTTCCTTGGTGTCGCGACCCTTCTGGTGGCCGATGACCATCACCGTCTGGCCGTTGAAGCGCGCCAGACCGCCGACGATGGCCCGGTCGTCGGCAAAGGAGCGGTCGCCGTGCAGTTCGTGAAAGTCGGTGAAGATGCGGCCGAGATAATCGAGCGTGTACGGCCGTTGCGGGTGCCGCGCCACCTGGCAGATCTGCCAGGAAGTGAGCTTCCCGTAGATGTCCTTGGTCAGCGACTGGCTCTTCTTTTCGAGCCGGCCGATTTCTTCGGAGATATCGACAGCCGAATCGTCCTGGACGAAACGCAGTTCTTCGATCTTGGCTTCGAGTTCGGCGATCGGCTGTTCGAAATCGAGAAAGGTGGTCTTCATCTGGCGCGGGTCCAAGTGCAAGGTGGCGCATTTTAACCGAAAACGCCGCGGCTTCCGGGGCTCAGTATTCGACCGGCACCGGGTCCAGACTGCGCCAGAGATACCAGGTCGCCACCGAACGCCAGGGCCGCCAGCGCTCGCCATGCTCGGCCAGCACGCGCCGCGTCGGCCGCTCGCCGGCGTGGTAGTGCAGCGCCACCGCGCGCTGCAAGCCGATGTCGTCAAGCGGCAGCACGTCGGGGCGCAGCAGGTTGAAGATCAGGAACATCTCGGCCGTCCACACGCCGATGCCGCGCACCGCTGTGAGCTCGGCGATCACCTCGGCGTCGCTCATCGTCGGCCAGCGCGCCACTTCCAGCGAGCCGTCGCGGAAATGCCCGGCGAGGTCGAGCAGGTATTCGACCTTGCGTGCCGACAGCCCGCAGCCACGCAAGACCGGCACCTCGCTGGCCAGCACGGCCGCCGGCGAAAGCTCCGGCAGCGCGGCCAGCACCCGCGACCAGACACTGTCGGCGGCCTTGACCGAAATCTGTTGACCGACGATCGAACGCGCCAGCGTCGCGAAAGCATCGCCGCGCGTGGCCAGCGAAACGTCGGCGTAGCGCTCGACCAGCGTCGCCATCACCACGTCATTTTCTGCCAGAGCCTGTGACGCCTGTTGCCAATAGTTGGGGATCATCGCCGGGTACCAGCCTGGGTTGCGACAAGAGATTGCAGCATTGTAGGGGCGAGGGCCGCGCGCAGGCGCATCTGACGAGCCACACCGGCCACCTCGGGCCTCGCGAACGGTTCGCGTTACCGCGATAATGCAGCAGCGCCGATCAGCAAATAAAACGCGAGCATAAACTGCGCTGATCACGGGCTTGAATTCCCTTACGGGCAGCGTAGTATCAGCGCTCTCACCAGAACGACGGCGCCAGAACCCGGCCACGGTTCGGAGCGCCGCTAAGCAGATGAACGAACTATCTCCCGTACCCCGACTGTTTCTGCAAGCGCTGCTTTCACCCGAACACGCGTGGGCGGCAGCCGTTTGCCGCGTCTGGCCAGACGGCGGCAACGCCGCAAGCGGCGCGGCCAACGCGTCGTCCGCGCCGCCGGCAGTTGCCGCGCCGCTCGCTGCACTGGCCGACTCGCTGGGCAGATCCACCGGCATCAAGGCGCTGACGAAAGCCATGCCGCTGTTTTTGCCGGTTACCACAGAAGACCTCGGCGACCCGGCACTGAGCCGTAGCCTGCCGGCGCAGCAAAGCGTTTTCGTCCTTCCCGCGGCAGCGCTGTCGTCGCCGAAAGCAATCGCCAGTTGCGCCGCGCTACGCCAACGCGGCTATCACTGCGGCCTGCGCATCGACCGCAAGGACCTGATCGCACAAGTTCCCGTAGATGCCTTCGACTGGCTGCAACTCGACGCCACTTTTGCGCGCACCGAACTGCCGGTGCTTGAACTGATTCGCGCGCACCAGTCCGGCCTGCAGATGATGGCGACCGGCGTCGGCACGCGCACGCTGGCCGAGTGGCTCAAGGAAAAGCACTTCGCGCTGCATGACGGACGTTTCGTCGCGCTGCTCGACCGGCAGCGCCGGCGTGAGGCCGACATCGCGCGCCTGAAGCTGGTCAAGCTGCTCGGTCTGGTCATCGCCGACGCCGACACGCGCGAGATCGAGGCAATCTTCCGCGAAGAAGCACGCCTGTCGTACAACCTGCTGCGTCTGGTCAATTCGGTCGCCGTCGGCGCGCGGACCAAGATCGTCAGTTTCCGCCAGGCGATCGACGTGCTCGGCCGGCGCCAACTCAAGCGCTGGCTGCAACTGCTCATTTACGCCAACCCGATCGGCAACGGCGAACCCAATCCCTTGCTGACGCTGGCCGCGGCGCGCGGCCGCGCGCTCGAAGCGATGTGCGAAAAGCTGCCGGCTCCCGAAGGCATCGAAAACCTCAGCGACGCAGCCTTCACCGTCGGCATCTTCTCGCTACTCGACGTGCTGCTCAATCTGCCACTGGCGGAAATCACCGCTGCCCTGCCGCTGCACGAATCGATCAGCGCAGCACTGGTCGAGCGTCGCGGCATGCTCGGTGAACTGCTTGCCGCGCAGATCGCCAGCGAATCCGGCCATGACCAGCTTGCCGCGGCAGCGCTCGACCGCCTCGGCATTGCGCCGGCCCTGCATCTCGACGCCCAGGCGACGGCCGTGCATTGGGCAGCAGAAATCGCGCGTCAGCCGCTGGAATAATCGAGGCATGTCACCCGAGTCCAGCGCCATCCTCAGTCCGGGTATCGACGCCGGGCCCGGGGATTTCGAACTGGCCGGGCAGTTGTATTCGGCGGTGCTTTATCGCGACAGCGGCGTCTGCGCCGATTCGATCGCCGCCCTGTTCCGCTGCGCCGTCGGCAGTCCGCAAGCGCTGTTCTGCGCCGACGGGCTGCCGGCCACACTGCCCGCGCCCTGGTTTGAACTGTTCGCCGACGCCGCGCGCTGCGGCACGCTGACGCGCCGACGAGGCGTCGCCGCCGACAGCGAATATCTGGCGCTGGCGCTGGTTTTCGGCGAGGAAACGCTGGGCTTCATCGGCGTCGGCCAACACGGAATTTACGCCACCGGTGCACTGCGCCGCTTTGCCGACTTCGCCTCGCTGCTCGCTGGCCTGCTGCACTCGCGGCGCGCCTACGACCAGCGCGTCGCGGCGCTGACGCACAGCGAAATCGAGCTTCGCCGCCAGTCGCAGATGCTGGCGCAGATCCGCGATTCGGTAATCACCATGGACAGCGCCGGTCATATCACCGGCTGGAACGCCGGTGCCGAACGCATGTTCGGCTATGCCACCGACGAAGTGCTTGGTCAGCACCTGCTGCTGCTCTACGCCGACGAAGCGGAAGACGACCATGCCTTCAACCTGTGCTTCGCAAACGGCAGCCACGAGATGACCGTCCGCCGCCGGCGGAAATCGGGCGAGATCTTCTGGGCCAGCGTCTCGCTGTCGCTGGCCCGCGATGAAAACGGCAACGCCTGCGGCATGATAGGCTATGTTATTGATATATCTGGACAACTTGCCGCAGAAGAGGAATTGCGCCTGCACGCGCGCATTTTCGAACAGAACAGCGAAGCGATCATTGTCACCGACGCTGTCGGCGCCGTTGTTTCGGTCAACCAGGCGTTTACGCGCCTGACCGGTTTCGCCGCGGACCGCATTGGCGGCCGGCCGATCGCCGAGCTGCTGGCGGCCGAAGACGCACTCCGTTCGGCCGCCATCGCGAGGCACGTCGGCGGTGGCGAGGTCTGGCGTGGCGAGTTGCAGATACGCAAAAGCGATGGCAGCAGCTTTCCCGGCTGCGTCTCGATCAGCTCGACCGCCGCTGCCGACCCGGACAGCCGCCACCTGTGCGTTGTCTTTTCCGACATCAGCGAGCGGCGCGCAGCGGCACGCGAAATCGAGCGTCTGGCCTTTTTCGATGCCACCACCGGCTTGCCCAACCGCACGTTGTTCTTCACCCTGCTGCAGCAGACGCTCGCCAATGCCAGACGCGGCCAGGCGCACGGCGCCGTGCTGCTGCTCAACCTCGATCGTTTCAAGAACATCAACGACTCGTTCGGCCATGCCGCCGCCGATGCGCTGTTGCGCAAAGTCAGCCGCCGGCTGAGCGTGTGCCTGCGCGAGGAAGATGTCGTCGCGCGCCTCGGTGGCGACGAATTCGTCATCCTGCTGCCGAGCATTGCGCGCCGCGAACACGCCGGCCACGTCGCACAGAAACTGCTGGCAGCCATTGGCGAAGCCTTTCAGCTCGAACAACACGAAATTCTGCTCTCGGCGAGCATCGGCATCAGCATCTTCCCGGAAGACGAGAGCGACAGCGAAGCGCTGCTCAACTGCGCCGACGTGGCGATGCATCGCGCCAAGCGCGCTGGCAACGGCATTCACGTCTTCTACTCGCAGGAGATGAACCAGCGCTCGCTCGAACTGCTCAAGCTGGAAAGTGATCTGCGTCGTGCCGTCGAACGCAACGAACTCAGCCTGCATTTCCAGCCACAGCTGGCGCTGGCAAACGGCAGCATCCGCGGCGCCGAGGTACTGCTGCGCTGGAACCGTCCTGGCGTCGGGCCGGTGTCGCCGGCGCAGTTCATCCCGGTCGCTGAAGAAACGGGACTGATCGCCAGCATCGGCGAATGGGTGATCGACGCCACCTGCCGGCAGATCGCCGCCTGGCGCGCCGCCGGTCTGCCGCAGGTGCGCTTTGCGGTCAATCTTTCGGCACGCCAGTTCAGCGCCAATCTGCCGCAGGCCATCCTCAACACACTGGCGCGGTACGCGGTGCCGGCCGACGCGCTTGAACTGGAAATCACTGAAAGCATGCTGATGAGCGGCACCGAAGAGGTGCTGGTGATGATGCAGGAACTCGGCGACGCCGGCATCCATCTCTCGCTCGACGATTTCGGCACCGGCTACTCGAGCCTGTCTTACCTGAAGCGCCTGCCGATCGACACGCTGAAGATCGACCGCTCCTTCGTCCATGGCATTCCCGACGACGCCGACAATTCGGCGATCGCCCGCGCCATCATCGGACTGGCCAAGAACCTGCGTCTGACGGTGATCGCCGAGGGCGTCGAGACGGTCGAGCAGCTGGCTTTTCTGGAAGCCGCCGGCTGCGACGAGATCCAGGGCTTCTACTTCAGCCGGCCGCTACCCGCCGACGAATTCGCCGCACTGCTGCGCCGGCACAGCGTTTAAGGCAAGGCCGCGGCACCGATGCGCTTGAGGTGGCTGCCGCAAGCCGCGCGACAGTCGCTGGCGCCAAAGCCGGCGACGACGATCTCGCCGGCGGTCTGCCGATTGACCTCGCACTCGGGCAGCGTCAGCCGATGCACGTCGACGATGCGCACGCCCGGCGCCGACAGCAGATAGTCGATATGCCAGCGCAGCCGCTTCTCGCGCGACAGGTGGCGGCGGATACGCGCCTCGAAGGCACGCCGCGCGCTGCCGGTATAGCAATAGCGGCCGGCCGGAAAATCGAAGCTGCCAAAACGGCCGACGGCGATGCGCGCCGGCGCTGGCAGGTCGAAGATGATCTGGTAGGTGCAGAAAGCCTGCTCCGGCAGCGTCGCCTCTGGCGTGGCCGGCGACGCTGCGGGCAGCGAGTGCGCAGCGCCCGTTTTCCTAGCCAACGCCGGCTTTGTCTGCCCGGGCTTCATCCGCTGCGGTGACAACTGGCGCCCCGCAGCGGCGCGCGGCTTTTCCGCCTTGCCGCCCGCCACCTCAGTCGCCGCAGTAGGGGTTGCTGGCGCGCTCGTCGCCGAAGGTCGACATCGGCCCGTGCCCCGGGATGAAAGCGACGTCGTCGCCGAGCGGCCACAGGCGCTCGCGGATCGACGCGAGCAGCGTGTCGAGATCGCCACGCGGGAAATCGGTGCGCCCGATTGAACCGGCGAAGAGCACGTCACCGACCAGTGCCAGCCGCGACGGCCGGTGAAAGAAGACGACATGGCCCGGCGTGTGTCCGGGGCAGTGCAGCACTTCCAGCGAGACAGCGCCGAAGCAGACCACGTCACCCTGCTCGAGCCAGCGGTCCGGAGTGAAGGCACGCACGTCGGGAAAGCCGAACATCTTGCTCTGCTGCGGCATGCCGTCGATCCAGAACTGGTCCTCGCGCTGCGGCCCTTCGATCGGCAGCGACAGGCGCTCGGCGAGCGCGGCGACGCCGCCGGCATGGTCGATATGGCCGTGCGTGACGAGGATCTTCTCCAGCGTCGCGCCGGCTTTGGCGGCGACAGCGAGAATCTGCTCGATATCGCCGCCCGGATCGACGACCGCCGCCCGCTTCGTTTTTTCGCAGACAAGCAGCGTGCAGTTCTGCTGGAAAGGCGTCACGGGAATGATTCGATATTGCATGGACAAATCTACCGGAAAGTTGATCCGCGGATTGTACCGGCAAGCGCCGCCACTGCCCGTGGCCGCAGGCACGGCGGCGCTGTTGCTGTGCGTTTCAGCCCGCTGCGCGGCGGCGGCTGACGAAGGCCGTCAGCAGACCGAAGAGCAGGCCCCAGAAGGCGCTGCCGACGCCGAACAGCGCAATGCCTGAGGCAGTGACGAGGAAAGTGACCAGCGCCGCGTCGCGCTCGCCTTCGTCGGCCAACGCCGCCGCCAGGCTGTTGCCGATCGTACCGAGCAGCGCCAGTCCGGCGATGGCCATCACCAGCGCGTGCGGGAAGGCGGCAAACAGGCTGGCGACGGTGGCGCCGAACAGGCCGCTGACGAGGTAGAAAACGCCGGCCCACACCGCCGCCCGGTAGCGCCGCGCCGGGTCGGCGTCAGCGTCGCGGCTCATGCAGATCGCCGCGGTGATCGCCGCCAGGTTGAAGGAAAAACCGCCGAAGGGCGCGAGCAGCACGCCGGTCAGTCCGGTCCAGCCGATCAGCGGCGACGCCGGCGTCGCATAGCCATTGACGCGCAGTACGGCGAGGCCCGGTACGTTCTGCGAAGCCATGGTGACGATGAACAGCGGCAGGCCGACGCCGATCAGCGCCGGCAGCGAAAACACCGGCGTCGTAAAGACCGGCACCGCCCAGTCAACCTTGACACGATCGAGGTAGATGGCGCCCTGCCCGGCCGCGATGAAGAGGCCAAGCAACAAGGTCAGCGGCACCGCGTAGCGCGGCAGCAGACGGCGCGCGACGATGAAACAGAGCAGCATCGGCGCGATCAATGCCGCGTTCGCCGGCAAAGCCGTAAAGACCTCGATGCCGAAGCGCAGCAGCACGCCGGCAAGCATCGCCGCGGCCAGCGTTTTCGGCACGTGGCGCATGATGCGCTCGAAAGCGCCACTGAAACCGGCCAGCGCCAGCAGCACCGAGGCAAACAGGAAAGCACCGATCGCCTCGGCCATCGGCACGCCGTCGAGGCCGGTCACCAGCAGCGCGGCGCCCGGCGTCGACCAGGCGGTGAGGATCGGACTGCGAAAGCGCAGCGAGAGGCCGATGCAGGTCAGCCCCATGCCGACGCCGAGCGCCCAGAACCACGACGCGGTCTCCTGCGGTGTCGCCCCGGCAGCCGCTGCTGCCTGGAAGATGATCGCTGCCGAACTGGTATAGCCGACGAGCACCGCGACGAAGCCGGCGAGCACGTGCGACAGAGAAAACCACGCTGTCAGGGATTTGCTCACCACAGCACCTTTCTGTTGTAATCCGGACGTGCGCTTTAGCGCACAAAGCGAACCTTAACAGACGTGCGCCATAACGCACAAGAACCTCAGCGGAGTCAACGCCATGGCAGCGCCGACCTCTCCCTCTCCCGCCGCCGACCCGCAGGCCTTGAACCGGCATCTGGCGGCACAGTTGCGCGCGCTGCGCTGCGCGCGCAACTGGAGTCTCGACCGCGCGGCCAGCGAAACCGGCGTCAGCAAGGCCATGCTCGGCCAGATCGAGCGCGGCGAATCAAGCCCGACCGTCGCTACCCTGTGGAAAATCGCCAGCGGTTTGCAGTGTCCGCTGTCGGCGTTCCTCGTTGCTCCGCCGACGCAATCCGACGCGGCGCTGTTCCGCAGCGCCGATGCCTTGCGCGAGAAACCCGCCAGCGACGACATGCTGGTGGCGCCGCTTTTTCCCTACGAGCCGCGCTTTGCCTTCGAATGGCTGGAACTGACGCTGCTGCCGGGCTACGTACGCCATTCCGAAGCACATGCAGCGGGCGTCACCGAGCATGTATTACTGATCAGCGGATCGATGGAAGTGCTGGTCGACGGGGACTGGCTGTTGCTGCGCGAAGGCGAAGCCGTGCGCTTTGCCGGCGACCGTGCGCACGGCTATCGCAACCTTGGCGCGACGGCAGCGGTCTGCCACAACCTGATCCACTATGCCGGCGAAGTCGCCAGCCTGTCACCAGTGCTCGACAGAGGCCGTCACGAAAGCGAAGGAGGCTAGCTGGCAGCCCGGACGGACAGCACTCGGCGCAGCCGTCATGAACGCCTGCCAGCAGCCGCTGCCGCCTCGCAGCAGCACGGCAATTGGCGGTTTCAGCTCTCGCGCAGCGTGTGCATCAGGTAATTGACGCTCGTGTCGCTACCCAGCCAGTACTGCTTCGACAGCGGGTTGTAGCTCATGCCGATGACCGCCTGCGGCGGCAGGCCGACGCTCTTCGCCCAGCGCGCCAGATCGGAAGGCTTGATGAACTTGGCGTAATCGTGCGTGCCCTTCGGCAGCATCTTCAGCACGTACTCGGCACCGATCACCGCGAACAGATAGGCCTTCGGGTTGCGGTTGATCGTCGAAAAAAAGACGTGACCACCCGGCTTGACCAGCGCCACACAGGCGGCAACGACGCTGCCCGGATTGGGAACGTGCTCAAGCATTTCCATGCAGGTGACGACGTCGAACTCGCCGGGCGCTTCGGCCGCGAGTTCTTCGGCCGAAACCTTGCGGTAATCGACGGCAGCGCCGCTTTCCAGCAGATGCAGGCGCGCGACGGCGAGTGCCTTGTCCGACAGGTCGATACCGGTCACGCGGGCGCCCTTGCCAGCCATCCCCTCGGAGAGGATGCCACCACCACAGCCGATATCGAGAACGCGCTTGCCGGCGAGGCCGGCAAGGCCGTCAATCCACTCAAGGCGCAAGGGATTGATCTCGTGCAGCGGACGGAATTCGCTGGTGGGGTCCCACCAGCGGTGCGCGAGCTGGCTGAATTTGTCGAGTTCACTGGGGTCGGCGTTGATCATTTTCGTCTGCATCTTCTGACAATGGGCTGGGGAACAAAAAAGCCCTGCCGAAGCAGGGCTTTTCAGTTCGACGGCTTCGGTATTACTTGGTTCCGATAACCTCGATTTCGACGCGACGGTCAGGCTGCAGGCAAGCAACAACCTTCGCGCTCTTGCCGCCCTTGCACTGATCGGCCTTGGTGACGGGCTGCTTCTTGCCCTTGCCTTCGGTGTAAACACGGTTGGCTTCAACACCCTTGCTCACCAGATATTCCTTGACCGCGGCAGCGCGCTTCTCGGACAGCTTCTGGTTGTAGGCGTCGGAACCGAAGCGGTCGGCGTGACCGACAGCGATGATCACTTCCAGCTTGATCTTGCCAACCTTGCCGGCGAGTTCGTCGAGCTTGGCCTTGCCTTCGGGACGCAGAACAGCCTTGTCGAAGTCGAACAGCGCGTCGGCGGAGAGGGTGATCTTCTCGCCAGCCGGCTTCACGCCAGCAGCCTTGTCAGCGACGGTGGCGCTCTTCGGTGCGCACTTTTCAGCGGGCAGCAGATCCTTGTCGCAAGCGCAGCCTGCGGGATCGGTCGCGGCAGCGGCCGGCGTCCAGTAGCCGGTACGCCAGCAGAGGCCAAAGCCACTGGTGGCGACTTCATTGCGGGAATCAATCACATAGACCCGGTCAGCAGCGGTTTGAGCCTGGGCAACGGAAGCGCTCAGGCCGATCACTGCGCTAATCGCAGCAACCAGAGTGTGTTTGGCAATCATGTTCATTGGAGAATCCTCGTTGTTAGTAGTCAGCGGAAGCGACCCGCGCAAACTTTTGCGCTTCTTTTACGTTACACCTTCACGTTACATCGCGCGGACAAATTTTATTCTGCCACAAAGCAGCAAGCTTGATCAATTCGGATTCGTCAATTCCCAGCAATAGCCGCTGTTCGACGCGTGCCTGACCATCGACCCAGACATCGGAAACATGCTCACGTCCCGCAACATAAACCAGATGGGATACCGGATCGAAACACGGCGAAAGGGCAAGGTCGTCGAAAGCGACAGCGCACAGATCGGCGGCTTTGCCCGGCAGCAGCGAACCGGTTTTCGCATCGAGTCCGAGCGCACGCGCACCGCCCAGCGTCGCCATGTGCAGGGCCTGATGTGCGCCGAGAACATCGGCACGGCCGCTGACGCCCTTGGCCAGCAGCGCCGCCAGCCGCATTTCCTGGAAGAGATCAAGGCGGTTGTTACTGGCGGCACCGTCAGTTCCCAGCCCGACATTGACGCCGGCGTGCAGAAGCTCGCTGACCGGCGCGATGCCGCTGGCCAGCTTCAGATTGGACGTCGGACAATGCGCGAGCGAGCAGCCGTGCGCCGCGAGTAGCGCGATTTCGTCGCCTGTCAGGTGAACGGCATGCACACCGATCAGGCCGGGACTGAGCAATCCCAAGCGATGCAGCCGCGCCAGCGGGCGTACGCCATGCACCTTGATGCTCTCCTCGATCTCGTGCGCGGTTTCATGGATGTGCACGTGGATCGGCGCGTCGATCTGCTCGGCCAGCGTCAGCACGCGGGCGAAGTTGCGATCACCGACGGTGTAGGGGGCGTGCGGTGCCAGACAGAAAGAAATGAGCGGCTCGTCGCGCAAGGCGTCACGTGCCGCCAGACCCTTGAGCAGATAATCGTCCGGGTCGGCGGCGTAGGGGGTCGGAAAATCGAAACTGACGATGCCGATCGCCGCACGGATTCCCGCGGCGACGGCCGCATCGGCTGCCGCCTTCGGATAGAAATACATGTCGTTGAAGCAGGTGATGCCGCCACGCAACATCTCGGCTGCGGCAAGGCGCGTGCCGTCGTACACGAACTGCGCCGAGACGTGCCTGCCCTCCGCCGGCCAGATGTGGTTTTCCAGCCACTCGCGCAAGGGCAGATCGTCGGCGAGGCCACGCAAAAGACTCATCGCCGCGTGCGTATGCAGATTGATCAAGCCGGGAATGAGCACGTGGCGGTCAAGACGGCGATGCACACGCGGCGTAAACGCTTCGGCAGCGGCGGCCCGCGGCATCAGCGCGACGATTTTCCCGGCGTCGATCGCGACGGCATGGTTTTCGAGGACGACTCCGACCGGTTCGACGGGAACGATCCAGCGCGCATCGATAAGCAGATCTATATTCATGAGCATTCATCGGAAAACAAAAAACCCCGCCGCAGCGGGGTTGCTGCGACGCAGCGCTTACTTTGCCGGCCCCTTGACCTCAACCACCGTGCGCCGATTCGGCGCCAGGCATTCGATCAGTTGCTTGCGCGGCAGACTGTCATTGCACGAGACGCCGGGAACCGGCTGCGTCTTGCCAGCGCCCATCGTATCGACGACATCTTCCTTGACGCCCTGCTTGAGCAGATAGCGCTTGACCACGTCGGCACGCTTTTCCGAGAGCTTCTGGTTGTAGGTCTGGTCGCCGAGGCGATCGGTATGACCGGTGATCACCACCAGGCTCACATCAGCACACGTCGCGAGCTTGCCGACGACATCACGGTCCAACGCTGCCATTGCCGCCGGACGCAGCACCGCCTTGTTGAACTCGAACAACTGGTCATCCTTCAGCGCGACGGTGAAATCGCACTTCTTCGCTGCGGCAACGGCTGGCGCAGCCGGCGCCGCCTTGGCCGCGGCGGGTTCACACACGCCCTTCGGCGTCAGGTCGCGGTCGCAGGCACAGCCAGCCGGATCATTGGCGGCCGCCGCTGGCGTCCAGTAACCGGTACGCCAGCACAGACCAAAACCGCTGGTGGCCACTTCGTTACGGCTATCGACCGCGTAAACGCGATCGACGGCGGTCTGCGCGATCGCCGAACCGGCAAGGACAAAACCGGCGGCAAGCAGCAAGGATGCAAGAATTCTGTTGTTCAAGGTACTCCTCCTGGGGATTCTGTCTGGCTGTTATGAATTATTAGTCCCGATCGGACGCAAACGCCCGTCGCCGAACGATTTAAACATATCCCATGACGAATTTTCAACCACGCTCGCGACCAGCCGGAAAGCGGGCAAATGCCGTATCCGCAAGGATTGCCGGCCGCCAGAGAAAACGCGCCTATCAGCTCATCCGTCAGCCACAACGGGGACAGCAAGCGCTTTGACGGCCGCACCTGTTCTGCTAGAATCCGGCCTCTCGCGGAGAGATGGATGAGTGGTTTAAGTCGCACGCCTGGAAAGCGTGTTCAGGATAATATCCTGACGGGGGTTCGAATCCCCCTCTCTCCGCCAAGAACACTAAAAAGTCCTTGAATAAAAAGGGATTTTTTTGCGTCACCATCTCCGGCCTACAATACAGCCTACAACAAGGCTCTGGTTCAGGCCGGCACTCACCTAGAAGCTGCCCCAAGTTGCATCGAGCGCCCGGGAGTGCGGCCGTGCGCTTCTAGGCTTTCTAGCGAATCGATTCCTTCTTCGCTCCACGCCACGCCCATGGCGGCGTCGGATTAGGATCGCGCCACAGTCCTCTCTGAGCAATCTGCGCCTCATGCTCGGCCAGTTCGTACTGTGTGCGCTTTGACGGTTCCTGCTCGTGACGGCAGCAACGATGGCCGCTTGCATGATTGGCATGGAGATACCCGTCGGCCTTTCGCCCCTGTGCGTTTTTGGTTGTTGAAAATGCGATGGGAAGAAAAACCCGCCGGCTTTTCGGGCGGCGGGTCGGGTGGGTTGGGACGTTTCCTTACGCGGTGACTTCTTCTTCCTCTGGCGTATCGGTCTCGATCTTCTCCTGGCGCTCTTCCCACTCTTCGGCGATCTGCGGGTTCTCCAGTATCTGCTGCTCAATGCGCAGCGTCTCGCGGTATTGCCGCACCTCGGCCGCCATGGTCCATTGCGCCTCGACGCCGAGCGTGGTGACTTCGCTGCGGATCTTGCCCAGATCCACGCGGAAGAACTCCTTGCGTGGATTGACCTTGTTCATCTGGCGCCGACGGAAATGGCGGTGCAGGGCGTGTTCGAGCGCTGGCGCGTCGTCGCTGTAGATCATGGCGTGGATGTCGAACTCGAACGGCACGCTGGCATCGCCCAGCTCGCGTACCCGGTCGACGGGTTCGAGTCGGCGCGTCATGCCGATCTTGAAAACGTCTTCGCCGAAGGAGCCGATGTTGGAGATGATGTACACGTGGCCGGCGCGGGTCTGCTGCGCCATCGATAGCGCGCGCTGGTTCTTTTCCTCGGCCGCCGCCAGCTTTGCCTCCATGTCGCGCAGCTTTGCCTCGAATTCGGCCCGCTGGGCGTCGGTTGCAATGGCGACCTGCTGCTGCAGCTTCTCCATCGCCTTGCGGATGGTTTCTTCCTCGCGCGCCGCCTCCTTGATGGCACGCTCATACTCGCGGCGGGCCTTTTCTTCCTCGCGCATCTGTTCGCGCAGGGCACGCTGCTCCTCGCGCTCCTGCTCCTTCAGCGCATTGGCGGTGGCGGCCCACTTCAGCTCTTCGAGGCGGACATCGAGGTACTCCTCGGTGATGCGCGCGTTGCGGAAGGCGGCGCCGTTGAAGTTGACGAGCGCGTAGGCGTCGCGGATCTCCTGCTCGAGCTTGCCGTGGTTGTCGGCCTTGCTGCGCGACAGGATCGAATCGACCTTGCCATTGAAGGCGTCGACCGCGAAGCGGATGGCGGTTTCCTTGCGGTTCTCTTCGACGTACTCGCAGGTGGCGGCGCGACTGGCTTTGACCATGGCCCGGCTGGTATCTCGGGCTTGCTTGAGCCGTTGCCCTGCCTCGGTGTAGCCAAACTCCTCCGCCAGGTCGTCGAGCAGGTTGTAGGTGGGGACGATGTAGGCGTCGCCGTAGCCCTCGATGATGTTCTTCATCGCCTGGGCAGTGTCGGCGAACTCCTTGGCGCGGTTCATGGCGCCGTAGGCCTCGCCAGCGATTTCTTCTGCCCGCCGCTTCGCGGCTTCGATGATTCGCGCGGCTTCGAAGGCGGCGGCCTGCAGGCGTGCTTCGCTCTGCTCGAGCTTGGCACGTGCTGCCTGGTTGGCCTCCTTGCGTTCGCGCTCGGCGTCCAGCTTCGCCTGTGCGAGCGTGTCGTTGGCCTCGCCGAGGATGTCCTGCGCCTTCGCGTCGGCATCGAGGATGCCTTCGTATTTGGAGAGGGTGGCGATGCGCTTCTCAAGAGATTCTATTTGCTCGAACAGGCGGCGCTGCACCTGATTGTGCAAGGCTTCCGCCTGATTGCGCTTGGCCGCGCTTTCCTGGGCAGCTTTGCCGGACGCCTCCTTTGCCGCAGCGAGAGCGGCTTCGACCTTGCGCTTCTTGAACCAGAGCACGAACACCGCGACGAGCGCGACAATGAGTAGCAGCTCCATGGCACCTCCCTTTTTTGGAAAATGTCATGGTAATAAAAAACCCGCCGGGAAAGCGGGTTTCGTGGACTTGTTGCCCTCGATGGTGTTGATTATGTCGGCGTTCTTATTTCTGTTCTGATGCCACGGCAGCCGTTGCCTCTTGGCATTCTGGCTCAAGTGACCGAAAGTCCAGACTGGGAAGGAGCATCGGACCATAGTTGAGTCGAGCGGTAAGAGTCATCAACTGGTCACGGATGGCGCCGTAGAGCAAACCTGCTCCATTTATCACGACGATTCGCTTCATCGTATCCCCGTCTTCTTCGCCGATATACTCGAAGACGCCCTCGGTTGTTGCCGAGAATTCATAGGGGAAATTCGAGTCCTCTTTGGGCTCTCCCGATACTCCAACGCGCAGCGCGAAGTTTTTGTCACCTTCCATTTCGCCCAGCTCGATGTCGGTACGGAAGTTCACCTTGTCATCGATGATGGGGTAAAGGCCTTCCACTCTTTCCAGTGAGGAAAGGTCAACGCCGACTCGCGACGCCACCGAAACAGAAGTGAAGTGATAGTGCTTAAGCTGCAGCGGCGAGAGTGTCATTGCTCAGGGTCCAAGTCGATTTCTTGAGATTGGCGCCGCAGGTCACTTGCTTTCTCTGGACCTGAGCGGCATGCCAACTCCTTCTGTGCACCAGTATTGCCGTTTCCAGAAGAGCCTTCGCTTGGGCGGCCTGTCCAAGAGCTTCATTGCGCAAGCGCAGCACGTCTGTCGAGTAGCTGCGGCGCTCCCAAGCCTGCAATGCGCGCTGATCGTCAGCATTGCGGAAAACGATGTCAAATTCCTTGCCCAGCGCGTCGCAAATTTTTCCGATGGATTCCAAGGTCAGATTGGCGCTCCCGGAGAGCTGGCGCGAGAGTCCGGCCGGAGACATGCCGATTGACTTTGCTACCTCTTTTTGGCTCACGCCTTTTTCCGCAATGAGAATCCGCAGGTCAGCAGAGACGGCGGCCATCCTGGCTTTTTTTCTGTACTCGGGATTCTCCCGCGCCTTTCGGAAAAAGCTTTTCAAGCGTTCGCTCATGATCGTCATCCCCAATTATCTTTAGGTTGCCGGCTTCCCGACTGTTTACGAATTCCTGCATGACTTGGCGCGCGGCTTCGCGGTCAGAGTCCTTGATCTTCCTGCTTGTCTTCGGCATTGCATGCGACAGGATCAGAACCTTCTTCCCTCCGCCGTAACACCATAACAAGCGCATTTGCCCGTGGCTGAACTGCCACAGTTTTTCAGTCCGGGTCTCGCCCGTTGGGTAGGTGATTTGGATGTCTCCGACATCGTGGAGACTGCCCCTGTCTTGAATCAGTTCCCTCCATGGCTTGCCCGTGGCGGCCAACCGAGTGATGGTTCTTAACTGATGATCGAAGGCGGTGATTAGGTTGTCGCCAAGTGCATCGATGGCGTTCAACAGCGGTCCATTGTTGCCTTCCGGATCGCTGCAAACTGTCAGCAATCTCCAGGCGCAGTCGGGAGGCGGTGGCTCATCCTCATGCTCCATCGGCAACAAGTAAAGCATTATTAACCTATAAGTTAATTGCGTGTGGGATTATACGGAAAGATGGGCTGTTGTACAGGGGTAAATGTGTATCCGCGCGACAACTAGAAGTCAGCTCCGCACCACACCCGGATCACCCGGCCGAGCCGGCTGGTGAACATCTGGACCATTGCCTACGATGATGCCGATGTGATTTTATCACGCTCTAATCAGCATGATTGCCAGCTCTTCCTTGGCACTAGGGAGGGCAAATTCACGCTGGCACCGCCACGAGCGCGCGTCAGACTGACGCCGAACTCGGCGGCGGGAAGAGCTTGAACGCACGCTGTCGCAGAAGGTGATGCGCTGACCTAGATCCTGCCTTCTAGGCGCTGCAGCAACAGCGAGGGATCCCCACGGCAGAAAGCGATCCGGCTGCCGTCATGCACTTAATGGGCGGAAACAGAAAGGCCGGTGGCAGGACTCGAACCTGCATCCATCAGCACAGCGGGGAGGTGGTGGCCGCTCCTATCTTTGAACGACGGACACCTCTCCGGTCTTGACGACGGCCTAACCATTACCCATCGGCGGACAGCCGGCCACCGGCCGACAATATGCCTTCATCCTTGATCTGAAGGCAAGTTGAGCTCAGACTTCCGAGCGTCTGTGACGACGCATGGAAATTTTCGGAGATGCCATGCGGCCCGTCTTCCCGCAAGGGCAATCGGTGCAATGGAGGGACTTCCGGCCGCCCGTCACAGACCAGCGCTCAGTGACCACAGAGCGCCAGCAAAAGCCATGGTCGCAGAAGATGTCCAGCCGGTTTATCCGTATTCACGTTTCGCCATTGCCGCCGCTCGCCACCGCCACTACTCGACGAGCGGCTGCCAAGTGCTCAGTTCGACTTCCGTCCCTTCATTGCCAGCAGCGTCATTCAGGAGTGCCTGCATGAGCATCGAAGCCGAATTCCTGTCAATAGATCAGGTCGCTAGCCTCTTGCGCTGCGACAAAGACAGCGTCGCAGAGCATCTGACCAGCGGCGAGTTGCCCGGGCTGAAATTCGGACGGGGATGGGTTGTTCCGGCTGCGGCGCTCATTGCTCGCGTCAATGAACTGGCGGTCGCCGCAGCAGCAGATCGGCGCCGTTCCTTATCTCCCGCGGCCGAAGTGCCAGCGCAAAAAAAGAGAGGCCGCCCCAGGTTCAGGCTTCCGAATTAACGCAATCCCGAGGCATCGCATAGTCATCGCGGCTCGGCACCTCTATCAGCAGAGCGACGTCCCCCCCGAATTGAGTAGCGCGTGACTTTAGAGTCCAATCCACGACGACAAGGAGATTGGACATGAAGAAGCGCTTTACCGAAGAACAG
>NZ_JACIGE010000007.1 GCF_014197755.1 Rhodocyclus tenuis
TTCTTCGGTAAAGCGCTTCTTCATGTCCAATCTCCTTGTCGTCGTGGATTGGACTCTAAAGTCACGCGCTACTCAATTCGGGGGGGACGTCGCTCGTTCTCCACAAGCGATTCGGCCAGAAGTTTCCTCTGCCGGGCGTTCTCGGCCTCGAGTTCCTTGAGGCGCTTGGCGTCCGAGACGCTCATTCCGCCAAATTTGTTCCGCCAGAGGTAGCAGCTCGCTTCCGAGAAGGGGGCTTGCAGCACAACACCGCTACAGGACTTCCCGCTTCCGCTTCCCGCAGCAAGCCAGTGATCTGTTCTTCGCTGAATCGCTTCTTCATGTCCAATCTCCTTATCGTGAGGGATTGGACTCAAAAGCCGCCCGCCACTCAATTCGGGGAGGACGTCGATCCAGCCCGAGAGCAAACACGAACGGCACCTGCCGCCAGATGCCGTTTTTCACCAAATCCTGCGGTCAACCGCAAGGCAAGGCCACCTTTCATCCGATTTGACGCCACCCGCCAAATCCACAACAATGAGAACAATTATCAAAAACAAAGGCCGGCCAACCCTGTAGGGCCAGCCTGCTTCCGTTCTCTGGAGTTCGCGTTGAACACCGCCGTCTCGCCCGACCCGCTGACCAGTCTCTACCGCGATCACCACGGCTGGCTGAACGGCTGGCTGCGGCGCAAACTGGGCAACGGCCACGACGCCGCCGATCTGGCCCACGACACTTTCCTGCGCATCCTTGCGGCGCGCAATGCCCAGGCCATCGAGGAACCTCGCAAGTATCTGGTGACCATCGCCAAGGGTCTGGTCGTCGATCGCTTCCGTCGCCTGAGCATCGAGGAAGCCTGGCTGGAAACTCTGGCGGCACGGCCGGAACCGCTGGCCGTATCGCCGGAAACGCGGGCGCTGATCCTGGAAACCCTGTTCGCCATCGACCACATGCTCGACGCACTCGGTCCGCGCGCCCGCGAGATATTCCTGCTCGCCCAATTCGAAGGGCTGAGCTACGCGGTCATCGGCGAGCGGCTCGGCGTCTCGGTCACCGCCGTGAAAAAACACCTGGCCCGGGCGCTGGCGCAATGCCTCATTCTCGCCGAGGGCTGCTGAGATGAAACACGGCATGATCGATCGCGTGCCCGGCCCCCGGCCAGCAAAAAGGCGGCGCTGAAATGGGCAGCCGCGAACTGCCGCGCGAGGCACTTGAAGCCGCCGCGCACTGGTACGTGCAGTTGAACGACGCGGCCACCGCGCCGCCTGGGAGCGCTGGCTGGCCGCCGATGACGACCACCGCCAGGCCTGGGCGCGCATGCAGGCGCTGGAGCGCCGGCTGAACGATGTGCCCGGCGAACTGGCCGGGCCGGCGCTGGCCAGCGCCCGCGCCAGCCGTCGGCGCACGCTCAAGCTGCTGACGCTGCTGCTGTCGGCCGGTGCCGTCGGCACGATGTTGCCGGAACTCGAATCCGGCTGGCAGATCGCCCGCGCCGACCTGCGCACCGCCACCGGTGAGCGGCGCCGCGTCAAACTGGCCGACGGCGGCACGCTCGATATCAACACGGCGTCGGCAGTCAACGTCGATTACGGCGCGGATTTGCGCCGGTTGCAACTGTTGACCGGAGAGATACTGGTCGAGACCGCCGCCGATCCGCGCCCCTTCGAAGTTCATTCCGGACACGGCGCAATCCGCGCCCTCGGCACGCGCTTCAGCGTGCACAGCCTGGGTGGCGAAACGCATGTGGCGGTACTCGAACACGCGGTCGAGATTCGCCCGCATGAAGGCCCGGCGCTGCGCCTGGAGGCTGGACAGCAAGCGATCTTCTCGGCGCAGGGGATCGTGGTGCCGGCGAATCCGGTGTCGCCCGGCGAAGGTGCCTGGCGCGACGGCAAGCTGATCGCCATCGACCGCCGGCTCGACGATTTTCTCGCCGAACTGGAGCGCCATCGCCCGGGCCGGATCGTCTGCGCGCCCGGGGTCGGCGGATTGCGGCTGTCCGGCGTATTCCGCCTGCACGACACCGACGCCGTACTCGACAACATCGCTGCATCGCTGCCGGTCAAACTGCGCTACCTCACCCGTTACTGGGTACGCGCCGAGGAAAGATAAGAATTATTTTCATCAATGGGTTGCTCTTTTTCTGTTGAAAACGGCCAAGCAGATAGAGGCGGCTCGCCGCGTCTTTCTACGGTCAACCAGTAAAAAGAGGAACCTTCGTCATGAAACAGCCTTTACCGTCGCGTCCGCGACCCCTTGTCAGCGCCTTGCGTGCCGCGCTGGTCGGATTGACACTGGCCGCTCCGCTCGCCTTGTCGCTGGCCCAGCCGGCCCACGCACAGAGCGCACCGCTGCGCAGCTTCCAGATCGCGCCTGGCGCACTCGACACCGCACTGACCAGCTTCGCCGCCGCAGCGAACATCACGCTGTCCTTCGCTGCCGGGCAGGCGCGCGAGCTGCGCACCGACGGCCTTAACGGCGAATACACGACTGAAAGCGGCCTCGCCCGCCTGCTTGCCGGCAGCGGCCTGGAAGCCGTGCATCGCGGTCAAGGTAATTATGTGCTGCGCCCCGCTGCAAAAGCCGATGCGCGTGCGCTCGACGGCGACGAAAAGATGCTCGGCAGCGTCCGCGTCACCGCCAACCAACTGGGCGAGATTACCGAAGGAACTGGCAGCTACACGCCCGGCACCATCGCCACGGCGACGCGCCTGGTGCTGACGCCGCGCGAGACACCGCAGTCGATCAGCGTCGTCACCCGTCAGGAAATGGACGACTTCGCCTTGACCTCGATCGACAAGGTCATGGAACACACGCCGGGCGTCAGCATCGTCACCTACGACAGCGAGCGCACCGAGTATTACGCGCGCGGCTTCGCCATCCAGAATTTCCAGTACGACGGCATTCCGATGCGGCGCGATTCGTCCTACTCGGCCGGCAACACGCTCACTGACATGGCCATCTACGACCGCGTCGAAGTGCTCAAGGGTGCCACCGGCCTGCTCACCGGCAGCGGCGACCCGGGTGCGACGATCAACCTGATCCGCAAGAAGCCGACCAAGGAATTCCAGGGCGAAGCGAGCCTGGGCGCCGGCACCTGGAACAACTACCGCAGCCAGTTCGATGTCAGCGGCGCGCTGAACCCGGCCGGCAGCCTGCGTGGCCGCGCCGTAGCCGCCTACCAGGACAAGCACTCACAGCTCGACGGCTACGAACGCAAGACATCGACCTTCTACGGCATCCTCGAAGCCGACCTCAGTCCATCGACCCTGCTCACCGTCGGCGCCGATTACCAGGACAACACGCCGACCCGTTCGACGTGGGGCGGCATCCCGATCTACAACAGGAACGGCGACTTCAACGACATGCCGCGCTCCTTCAACAACGGCGCCAGCTGGAGCAGCTGGAAACAATACACACGCACCGCCTTCGCCACGCTCGAACACACCTTCGCCAACGACTGGCTGCTCAAGGCCCAGTTCAACCACCAAATCAACGGTTACAACTATGCACTCGGCTCCGCAGCCGCCGACTATCCGAATCCCGCCGACGGCAGCGGCGTCTCAACCTGGGAAGGCAAGGATGTCGGCAAGACAGTAGCCAATGCCTTCGATGTCTATGCCAGCGGGCCATTTGAACTGCTTGGCCGAAAGCATGAACTGGTCCTCGGAGGCAGCCTGGCAAAACGGACATGGACAAATCGGGGCTACTGGGCCGGCAACAATTCGGTAACTAATTACTACACCTGGAATGGCAACATTCCGCAGCCAGACTGGAATAGTCTTGAAGCAACCCACAGCCGTGAAGTAACCCGCGAGAACGGGGTCTATGCGGCGGCCCGCTTCAACCTGCGCGACGATCTCAAGCTGATCGCCGGCAGCCGGCTGGTGAATTACGAAAACGCGACGCTGAAGAAGTCCGGCGTCGTCGTTCCCTATCTTGGCGCAGTCTACGACCTGAATGATCAGTATTCCGTCTATGCCAGCTATACCAGCATCTACAAGCCGCAAAGCGCGCAGGATGTCAAAGGCAAGACGCTCGACCCGCTCGCAGGCGTCAATTACGAAACCGGCGTCAAGGGCAGTTTCTTCGGCGGGCGACTCAACGCCAGTGTGGCTTACTTCCGGCTCGATCAGGACAACTACGCCAATGCCACCGGCGCTCTGACGCCAAGCGGCGGCACCGCTTACGAGGCGATCGACGGCGTCCGCACCAAGGGCTTCGAAGCCGAGGTTTCCGGTCAGTTGACGCCGCAATGGCAAATCCACGCCGGCTTCAACCACAAGATCGCCCGCCGGCAAGGCGACAAGGTTGCAACCCTGACCCCGGAAAACCAGTTCAGCCTGAGCTCCACCTACAAACCGGGCTTCGTCCCCGGCCTAAGCATCGGCGGCGGCGCCCGCTGGCAGGACAAGACCTGGGGCGACGTCAGCCATCCGACTCAGGGTACCGTCAAACATACCGTCGACAGCTACTGGCTGTTCGATGCCATGGCCAGCTACCAGATCGACAAGAACCTGTCGGTCAACCTCAACGTAAACAATCTGCTCGACAAGAAGTACTACACCATCTTCAGCTGGTACAGCACTTACACCTGGGGCGAAGGGCGCAACGCCATGCTGACGATGAAATACAAGTTCTGATCGGCCAGCTTTCCCCAGCCAACGGCGCCCCGCAACGGGCGCCGTTTCTGGTGAACGTATCGCGCTTTCCTGTTTCCATTCGACAAGGGCTTCGAATTTCACGACAATACGAACAATTCTTATTTCCGACAGATTCGCCGCGCGACTTTCATGTCCACGCACTTCTATTCCGAACTGGTCAATTTCTTCTCCCGCAGCTTGCGCGACCGCGATGCCGCGAACGATGTGGTTCAGGAGAGCTACGCCCGGGTGCTGGCCCTGGGAAACCAGACGGCAGTACTCGACATGCGCGCCCTGCTTTACCGGACCGGCAAGAACATCGCGATCGACGCGGCGCGGACGCGCCAGGCCGAATTGCGCATGCTCGATACGCTGACGCTGATCAGCCCGAATGAAACGCCCTGTCTGGAGCGCGCGGTCATCGCCCGGCAGGGATTGCAGCGACTGGCCGACCGCCTCGGGGCCATGCCACGCAAGCGGCGCGAGGCCTTCATCCTGGTCCGCATCTACGGCTTTACCCATGCCGAAGCAGCGGCACACCTCGAGACGACGCCCGTTGCCATTGAAAAACACATTGTCCGGGCGATTTGCACCCTGCTGGAACGCGGAGCCTGCGATGCCAGCCGGTGAACAATCCTGTCAGCGCCTGTTCAAGCACGCACTCTTGCTCGTCGTCCGGCAACACGGCGCGGCGCCCGCTGCCGCCGCTGACGCCGCCCGTGAGCTGGCCGCCTGGCGCCAACGCGACCCGGCGCATGAGAGTGCGTGCCAGGCGGCTTTGGCAGCCTGGCAACAAACCGACGCACGGATGCTGCGCGACGAATTCGCCTTGCCGCCTTCGCCGGGCGAGCGCAAGCGGCAGACCCGGCGCCGGCTGACCGCCCTGCTCGGCTTCGGCGGTCTGGCCTTGCTCACCGGACACCTCTGGCTGGAACCATCCTTCACCCTGCGCGCCAGCACCGGCCAGGCGCGGATCGAAACGCACGTACTCCCGGACGACAGCCGTCTCGACCTGGCACCGCGCTCCGACGTGGCAATTAGCTATTACCGCAACCGGCGACTGGCCAATCTGCTCGCCGGCGAAGTCCGTTTCGACGTCGCGCCCGACGCGCAACGGCCGTTCGAGATAGAAACCCGGCACGGGCGCGCGCGCGTGCTGGGCACCGCGTTTTCGGTCCGCGTACTGGATGATGGCTTGCGCGTCGCGGTAGCGCACGGGCGAGTCGCCGTCTGGCGGGCCGGGCAACCGGCGGACGCCCGGCCGGATACCGAACTCGGAGCCGGCGATGCGGTATTTGTCACGAGCACCGGCGAACTCCAGCACAGCCGCGTCGCGCCAGACGATATCGGCGCCTGGCGCCAGGGCTGGCTGGTCTTCGATGGCATTCCCCTCGACCAGGCCGTCGAGCGCTGGAACGACTACCTGAGCACGCCACTGGCGATCGAGCAGCGCTCGGCGCTGGCGAACATGCGGCTGACCGGCAGCTTCCCGATCGACAATCCGCTAGCCTTCCTGGAAGCGCTGCCACGCATCCATCCGGTCGAAGTCGTGGCGCAAGGCGACGGGCATTACCTGATCCGCCAACGGCCGACTGCATCCCGCAACGAAAAATAATTGTCCGGTTATTGGCTTCGCGAACGTCTTCACGTTGAAAACCACTCAACAGGACCTTCGCCATGCCCTCTGTTTCGCCCTTCACGCAGCGGCCATTTCGCCAACGTCTGCTGCCGATTGCCTGCGCCGCTGCACTTGGCACGCTGGCCATGCTGCCAGGCGCCCATGCGCAGACGGCCGCTCCGGCCACCCCACAATCCTTCTCGCTGCCCGCCCAGCCGCTCGGCCAGGCCTTGAACGCACTGGCACGCCAGTCCGGCGTCGCCATCTCGGCTGATGCCGCCCTGCTCGAGAATCGCAATGCGCCGGCACTGGAAGGAGCGACAAGCTTGCGCGAGGCGCTGCAGCGCCTGCTCACCGGCAGCGGCCTGCTTGCCGTACCCAGCGGTTCGGCGTGGACGATCCGCCCGGCCGCTAACAGCGACGGCGGCGCCATGCTCGCGCCGCTGACGGTTACCGCCCAAGCCGATCGGTCGACCAGCGAAGGCAGCGGCTCCTACACCACCGGCAGCATGCAGACCGCCACCCGCCTGCCGCTGTCGATCCGCGAGACGCCGCAATCGGTCAGCGTCATCACCCGGCAGCGCATGGAAGATCAGGGGCTGACGCAGTTGCCCGAGATCATCCAGCAGGTCGCCGGCCTGAGCATGAGCCAGTCGGGCAACCAGGGTTCCGATTCGACACCGATCTATTCGCGCGGCTTCACCGTCGAAAATTATCAGGTCGATGGAGTCGGCCACCTGAACAGCAACTATGCCGCCATCTTCCAGAGCAACGACATGGTGCTTTACGACCGGGTTGAAGTCGTACGCGGCGCCACCGGCCTGATGAACGGCATCGGTACACCCAGTGCCACGATCAACCTGATCCGTAAAAAACCGACGAGCGAGTTCCAGGGCTACGTCAAGGCAGAAACCGGTTCCTGGGACCGTTCCCGTGTCGAAGCCGATGTTTCGTCATCACTCAACAAGGCCGGCACGCTGCGCGGACGCGGCGTCATTGCCTGGCAGGACAACGACTCCTACATCGACCGCCTGGCGGAAAACAAAAAAATCGTCTCCGGCATCATTGAAGCCGACCTGAGCCCGAATACGCTGCTGACCACCGGCCTGAGCTGGCAACAGCACCGCGCACGGGGGCACTCACGGGGCGGGCTGCCGCTGTTCAACAGCGACGGCACACGCACCAGCTGGCAACGCTCCGACTCCGCCGCCGCCACGTGGGCCTATTCCGAGCGCGAAAACCTGGCCGCCTTCGCGTCATTGGAACACCGCTTCGCCAACGACTGGAAGCTCAAGGGCACCTACTCCTACGACCGGAGCAAATTCGACGAACAGCTCGGCTACGCGGCCGGGGGCAATCCGGACAAGACCACCGGCGCCGGCGTCTCGCTCTATGCCGGGCGCTGGAGCGGCCCACCGACCCAGCACAGCCTGGACGTCTACGCGAGCGGCCCATTCACCCTGTTCGAGCGCAAACACGACCTGGTATTCGGTGCCACCGTCGCACGCACCAAGCAGGACGCCGAGTCTTACCACCTCTGGTATGTCCTGCCCGTCTCGAACATCTACACCTGGAACGGCGCCAGCCCGAGCCAGCCCGACACCTCGCCGAAGGGCGATTTCAATTACAAGGAAAAGACCAACAGCGCCTATGTCACAGCCCGTTTCAAGCCCTTCGACCCGCTGTCGCTGATCGTCGGCGCGCGGGCGACCAGCTGGGAAGACGAAACCTACAACCGCAGCTACGCCACCGGCGTCTCCTCGAACGTCAAGCGCGAGTGGTCGAACCAGGTGACGCCGTACGCCGGGCTGGTCTTCGACCTGTCGCCGCAGTGGTCGGTCTACGCCAGTTACACGGATATCTTCAAGCCGCAGAGCAGCAGGGATGCGAGCGGCAACTATCTCGATCCGCTGCTCGGCAAGGCCTACGAACTTGGCAGCAAGGCTGAACTCCTCAACGGCAGGCTCAACTTCGCCGGGGCGATCTACCAGATCGAACAGGACAATCTCGCCGTCGCCATTCCGGGGGTACTCGCTCCGGATGGCTCGCAGGCCTACCGTCCCGCGAACGGCACGAAGACGCGTGGCTTCGAACTGGAAATCGGCGGAGAGCTTGCGCGCAACTGGCAGGCTTCGGCCGCTTTCGCACGCAATCTTTCGCAGGATGCGGGCGGCAATCTGCTCAACACGAACGTTCCGCAGAACACGCTCAAGCTGTTTTCGAGCTATCGCATGCCCTGGGTTGGCAACGGCCTGACCGTCGGCGGCGGTGTCCGCTGGCAGAGCAGGACGTGGTCGGACTTCACCTCGATGAGCGGCTCGCCGCGCGTTACCCAGGAGGCTTACAGCCTGGTCGACCTGATGGCCCGTTATGAAATCACGCAGCAGCTGAGTGCGGCTTTCAACGCCTACAACGTGTTCGACAAGACTTACCAGACCAGTTCTTCGGCGGCCTACTACGGGGAACCGCGCAATTTCCGCCTGAACCTCACTTACCGGTTCTGATCCCGGCAGCGGGGTGCCTTCGCGTCACCGGAAGGCGCCCCGCCGGCGTTGTTGTAACGATGTGTAAGCAGCACGACCCTTTTTCGCGGCTCAAACGACATGTCTAGTGAGAGCCGCAAAAATGCGGTGCCGCACCTCAGGACTTCGCCGCCGCCCCCGCAGCTTCCTTCCGCAAAACCCGTCAGCCGAGATCTGTCATGAACGCCCGGCCCGTCACGCCCAGAAATCACCTGCCGCTGTTTTCCCGCATTGTCGCCGCCATCGTCGGTGGCTACCTGCTGGCGTCCATCGCGACCGTCTTCCTGAGTTTCATCGTGCCCGCGTCACTGCCCGAGGCGGTGCTCGGTGCGACGCTGTTCAGCTTTGCCATCTATACCGCCGCCATCATCTGGGTGTTCGCCGCGCGCAACGCGACGCGCGCCTGGCTCGGTCTGTTGCTGCCGGGCGCCGGCCTGGCCGTTGCCTCGTTCTGCCTGCAACTGGCCAAAGGTGCGGCATGAAGCAGACTTTCCGGCAATCGATGTCCTGGCTGCATACCTGGGGAGGTTTGTGGTTCACCTGGATCCTCTTCGCCATTTTCCTGACCGGAACGCTCGGCGTATTCGACGATCCGATTTCACACTGGATGCGCGAAAAGGGGAAAGCCGGCGAAGTGCCGGCGATGAGCGCCGAAGAGCGCGCCCGCGCCGTCACGCTGGCGCAGGACTACCTCGTCCGTCAGGCGCCGCGCGCCGAGTTCTGGAGCATCGGCCTGCCCGATGAGGACGAACCGGCACTGCGCGTGTTCTGGCGGGAAACCGAGGCCAGCCCTTTCCAGAAACGCACTCTCGACCCGGCAAGCGGCAGCCAGCTGAAACCGGGCAGCGCGCGCGAAAGCGAAGGCGGCCATCACTTCGTGCATATGCATTTCGAGTTGCACGCCGGGACGGCAGGCATCTGGATCGTCGGCGCGGCGACGATGGCGATGCTGGTGGCGCTGCTGTCCGGCATCGTGGTGCACAAGAAGATCTTCGCCGACTTCTTCACCTTCCGGCCCGGCAAGGGGCAACGCTCCTGGCTGGACGGCCATAACGTGCTGGCCGTGCTGACCCTGCCTTTCCTGTTCATGATCACCTACACCGGCCTGATCGTCTTCTGGGCGACCTACATGCCGGCCGGCATCGCGGCGCGTTACGACGGTGACGAGGAACGCTACTTCAGCGCGCTGACCGACGGACCGCCGGCGCGTCCGCGGCAGTTCATCGAGGCGGCCGTCGCCCCGCTGGCGCCGCTGATGCTGCGCGGCGAGGCAGCGATCGCGCGTGAAACCGGTTTCGTCGTCGTCGAACATCCCGGTGACCGCAGCGCATCGGTGCGCATCTTCGGCCGGTTCGACGCCGAGGCCGAGAGCGACCGGCTGGTGGGCCGGAGCAGCGGCACCGCCCTGTTCGACGCGATCAGTGGCGAAGTGATTGACGTGCAGAAGCCGAACAGCGTACGTGGCGGCACTGTCCTCGCCGTGCAGCAGACGATGAACGCGCTGCATTTCGTGCGCTTCGGTGCCTATCCGCTGAAGTGGCTCTACTTTCTCTCGGGCATGGCCGGGGCGGCGATGCTGGCAGCCGGGGCAATCCTGTTCATGGTCAAACGGCGCAAGAACGCCGGCAACGAATTCGGCAGCGCCACGGCCGGCGTTTACCGCGTCGTCGAAGTCCTCAACGTCGCCGCGATTGGCGGCCTGGTGCTGGCCTGCATCGCTTATTTCTGGATCAACCGCCTGCTGCCGCTCGACGTCGCCGAACGGGCGACGCGCGAAATCGAGCTGTTCTTTGCCGTCTGGCTCGCCACCCTGGCGCACGCCGCCTGGCGCACGCCGCACCGGGCATGGTGCGAGCAGTTGGCCGCCAGCGCCTTCCTGTGCCTGGCACTGCCACTGCTCAATCTGCTCAGCACCGGCGACTGGCTGGTCGCCGCACTCGCCCGCGGCGACGGGGAAACAGCCGGCGTCGAGCTGACCGCGCTGGCCTTCGGTCTGCTCTTCATCGCCGCCTTGCGCCATCTGTGGCGCCGCGCAGCGGCGGCGGATGCACGCGACGAGACGCTCCCCGACGCGACGGCGACGGCAACAGGAGGCTGAGATGGAAAAACATTTCGCCCTCTATCTCGTGTTCTTCACCTGCTATGCCGGCCTGCTCGCCATCAGCCTGACGATGGACCGGCATCACGCTCAGGTCCTGCGCGGCAAACCGGAACGCTCGCGCCGGCTGGCGCTGCGTCTCGCCGGCTGGAGCCTGCTTGGCCTTGCCCTGTGGCTGTGCAGCCTGGCCTGGGGCTGGGCGATCGGTCCGGTGGCCTGGTTCGGCCTGCTCTCGGCGGCGGCGTTCGGCCTCGTCTTCCTGCTTCCGTACGCGCCGCGTTTTGCGCCGTGGCTGAGCATCATCGGTCCGCTACTGGCGCTGCCGCCCTTCTATTTCTGACTTTCCCCGAGGATTGCCCATGAACCGCTTCTCCGCTGCCCGGCTGGGCCGGCTTTCCCTGCCCGTCCTGGCGCTGTTGCTCGCCTCGACCGTACAGGCACAGTATTTCTGGATCGACGACGACGCTGACGGCAGGCGTATCCAGTCCGACGAATTGAACAAGCCGGGCGAAGCACTGGCCGTCCAAGGGGCGCGTGCCTTTGCGGCGGATGGCAAGACGATCGCGCTGGAAGCTGCCAGTGGCGGATACAAGGCAGCACAAAGCGGCGCTGACCTGCGCTTCACCGCCCGCCACGCCGATGAAAAAAGCCTGAGCATCTACCACGCCCGTTTCGGCCGCCAGGAAACCAAGGCGGTCAGCGATCTCGAACTGGTACCGACGACGCCGGGCGGCAATACCTACCGGCTGTTCTGGAAAGGCAGCGCGGTCGGCGCCTCGCAGGTGAACGTGAGCACCTCTGAAGGCTGGTCGCGCGTATTGCGTCCGGCCACCGACGGTTCGGTCAGCTTCACGCCGTCCTTCCCGGCGCTCTACGTGCTCGAGGTTTCGGCCAGGGTCAATGGCGCCGTCACCGTCGACGGCAGGAAATACGAAGACGTACGCCACGTCGCGACGCTGAGCTTCCGGGTCGATCGCTGATGACCTTGATGCAGCGGCTGAGGTCCGGCGCAACGGGCCGCCTTGTCAGCGTCGGCGCCGGGGCACTCGTCATCGGCCTGATCTGGTGGCTCAAGCACGACCCACTCGAACTGGAGCTCGCGCCGGTGCTGCGCGCCGACATCGAGGCGACGGTTACCGCCATCGGCACGCTGCAGCCGCGCCGCTATGTCGATGTCGGCGCGCAGGTGTCCGGCCAGATCGTGCACCTGCACGTCCAGCCGGGCAGCCAGGTCGCCAGGGGTGATCTGCTGGTCGAGATCGACCCGAGCGTGCAGCGTGCCACGGTCGATGCCGGACGGGCGGCGCTGGCCGGCCTGCGCGCGCAACTTGCCGAACAGCAGGCGCAGCAACAGCTGGCCCGGCAGCAAAACGCCCGCCAGCAGGAACTGGCGCAGGCCGACGCGACGAAGGCCGAGGATGTGCAGATCGCCGAGGCCAATCTCGCCGCCGCTTCGGCGCGCATCGACAACCTGAAGGCGCAGATCGACCAGACGCAGGCGACACTCAAGGCCGACGAGGCACGGCTCGGCTACACCCGCATCTTCGCGCCGATGGCCGGCACGGTGGTTGCCGTCGAGGCACGCGAGGGGCAGACCCTCAACGCCACTTACCAGACACCGAACATTCTGCGCATTGCCGACCTCTCGGGGATGACGGTATGGACCGAAGTCTCGGAGGCCGACATCGGCCAGGTGAAACCCGGACTGCCGGCCTATTTCACGACCCTCGGCGGCCACAGCGAAGCGCGGCCGCGGCGCTGGGAAAGCCGCATCCGCCAGATCCTGCCGGCACCGCCGGCAGCGCCGGCGGCGGCCGGAACGCAGTCCGGCGGCGGCCAGCCGCAGGGCATGAAAGCGGTCAATTACACCGTGCTGTTCGATGTCGACAACCCGGACGGCGCGCTGATGCCGCAAATGACCGCCCAGGTCGCGATCGTCACGGCGCGCGCGCCGGCCGCGATCAACGTCCCGCTGGCCGCGGTCGACGGGCTGGCCGAGGATAAACCGACGGTTCGCGTGCTGCAGAACAAGGGCGGCATCGAAACGCGTCCGCTGACGCTCGGCGTGCGCAACCGGCACGTGGCCGAAGTGCGCAGCGGTCTGGCCGAGGGTGAGAAGCTGATCCTCGGCGAAAAGCCGCTCGCCACGGGGCCACGGAGATTCACCTGGTGACGCCGCTGATCGAACTCCGCGCAATCCACAAGCGTTATGGCGGCGGCGACCGGCCCGAAGTGGGAGTGTTGCATGGCATCGATCTCGCGATCGGCAGCGGCGAGTTCGTCGCCATCGTCGGCGCTTCGGGTTCGGGCAAATCGACGCTGATGAACATCATCGGTTGCCTCGATCGCCCGAGCGCCGGCCACTACCGCTTCGCCGGCCGCGACGTCGCCGATTTCGCCGCCGACCGGCTGGCCTGGCTGCGTCGCGAAGCCTTCGGTTTCGTCTTTCAGGGCTATCACCTGATCGCCAGCGAGACGGCGCGCGAAAACGTCGAGGTGCCGGCGCTCTATGCCGGACTGCCGGAAGGCGAGAGGCGCCGGCGGGCGAGCGCGCTGCTCGAACGTCTGGGCCTCGGCGACCGTCAGGACAACCGGCCGAATCAGCTCTCCGGTGGTCAGCAACAGCGCGTCTCGATCGCCCGCGCGCTGGTCAACGGCGGGCGCATCATCCTCGCCGACGAGCCGACCGGCGCCCTCGATTCGCGCAGCGGCGCCGAGGTCATGGCCCTGCTGCGCGAACTCGCCACTGCCGGCCACACGGTGATCCTGATCACGCACGACCGCGATGTCGCCGCCCAGGCCGAACGCGTCATCGAAATCCACGATGGCCGGATCACGCACGATTCCGGTGCGCGGACGCCGTCCGTGGCGCTGCCCCTGCCCGCGCTCGACGTCGACCACGAGCACGGCGCCAGCCTGCGCGACGAGCTGGCGGAAGCGACGCGCACCGCCTGGCGCGCGATGCGTATCAATCGCGGCCGTACCGGCCTGACGTTGCTCGGCATCGTCATCGGCGTCGCCTCGGTGATCCTCATGCTGGCGATCGGCGAAGGCGCCCGCCAGCGCGTCATCGAGCAGATCGGCAGCATGGGTACGACGATCATGTATCTGGGCAGCAAACCGCCGGTGAGCGGCGGTCCGATCGGCACGATCAGCGACGACGATCTGGACGCCATCCGCAGCCTGCCACAGGTACATCGCACCATGCCGGTGATCGGCGATCCGATCCTCGTCCGCCACGGCAACGTCGAACGCACGATCTACGTTTACGCCGGCGGCGAGACGCTGCCCGAGATTTTCCGCTGGCCGGTCGAGCGCGGCCGCTTCTTCTCGGCACGCGAACAGGACGAACTGGCGCCGGTCGTTGTCGCCGGCAACAAGGCCTTCCAGCAGTTCTTCCCCGGCGTCGCCAACCCGATCGGCCGGCAGTTGCTGATCGGCAACGCGCCCTTCGAGGTGATAGGCGTGATGAGCAGCCGCGGCACCGACGGCTGGGGCCAGAACTACGACGATATGGTCTTCATCCCCTATCGCGCCGGCCGCGCCAGGGTCTACCGGACGCAGACGCAACCGGATTACACCCTCATCGACGTGGTCTCGCCCGATGTCGTCGACGAGGCCGAGGACGCCATCGGCCGCCTGCTCATCAACCGTCATGGCCGCGAGGACTTCGGCATCGGCAACGCCGCCGCCAGGATCAAGGCGGAAATGCAGACGCGCGAGGCGATGACCCTGATGCTGAGCCTGATCGCCGCCGTCTCGCTGGTCGTCGGCGGCATCGGCGTGATGAACGTGATGCTGATGACGGTGCGCGAACGCACGCGCGAGATCGGCATCCGCATGGCCACCGGCGCCCGCCAGCGCGACATCCAGCGCCAGTTCCTGACCGAGGCAGTACTGATCGCGCTGAGCGGCGGCCTGATCGGCGTCGCCAGCGGCCTGGCCATCGGCTTTGCCTTGCTGCTCTCGGGAATCCCCGTGGTTTTCTCGCTGACCGCCAGCGTCGGCGCCTTTGCCTGCGCCATCGCCACCGGACTGGTCTTCGGCTGGCTGCCGGCCCGCCAGGCCTCGCGCCTCGATCCTGTCGTCGCTCTTGCCGGGGAATAGGGATGCGAACACCTGGCCGGATATTTAATTGCGCCCTGATCGCCAGCGTCGGCATCGGACTGTCAGCCTGCGCATCGCTCATGCCCGATGCGGTTCAGCCTGAATTGCCGACGCAGTGGCACGCCACACCGACGCCGGCGGGCGCCACGGTCGACCGCGACTGGTGGCGCAATTTCGGCAGCGACGAACTGGCGGATCTGGTTCAAAGCGCAGAGCAGCAAAGCCTCGACCTCGCGGCGGCCGAAGCCCGCGTTCGCCAGGCAGCAGCGACGGAACGCATGGCCAGCGCCGCCTTGTGGCCCAGCCTGACGGGCGAAGGCGAGGCCGCCCGATCGGGCCGCCTTGGCGGCAGCGCCGAAGTGAGCGGCAGCAGCGTCGGCGCCGGACTGGCGGCCAGTTACGAGGTCGATCTGTGGGGCAGACTGCGCGCCAATCGCGCTGGCGCGCTGGCGAGTCTGCAAGCGAGCACCTTCGATCGTGACGCGCTGCGCTTGAGCGTCACCGCCGCAGTCGCCTCGACCTGGCTGCAAATGGTGGCGCTGCGCGAACGCATCACCATCGGCGAAAGCCATCTCGCCACCGCCGAGCGCCTGCTGGCACTGATCGAGGCGCGCGCCCGTGCCGGTGCGGCGACGTCGCTGGAAGTCGTTCGCCAGCGGGGTCTGCTGGCCAGCCAGCGGCGCGCACTGGCCAGCGTCCGCCAGCAGGCGGAGGACGTACGTACGGCGCTGCTCGTCCTGCTCGGACAGACGCAACTGCCGGCCAGCCGCAGCAAACGGCTGGCCGACTTGTCGCTGCCGCTGATCAACGCCGGCCTGCCCGCCGAGCTGCTCAGCCGCCGGCCAGACATCGCCCGCGCCGAAGCGCGGTTGGCGGCGGCCAATGCCGACGTGCTGGCAGCGCGTGCCGCGCTGCTGCCCAGCCTGAACCTCGACGCCCGCGTGGGCGGCAGCGACAGCAGCTTGCATCGGGTCTTCGAGAACCCGATCTATTCGCTGGCGGCAGCCTTGTCGGCGCCGATCTTCAACGCCGGCCGGCTGGCCGCCGGGCGCGATCTGGCCGAGGCCCGGCGTGAAGAACTGCTGGCCAGCTACCGGCAGAGCATTGTCACCGCCTTCGGCGAAGTCGAGACCGCCGTGAACGCCACGCGCCGGCTTGACGAGCAAGTCGCCGCACAGGCCGAAGAACTGGCGCACGCCGAGCGGGCGCTGGTGCTGGCCGAAAGCCGCTACCGCGCCGGCGCCGAAACGCCCATCGTGCTGCTCGATAGCCAGCGCAGCCTGTACGCCACGCAGGATGCGGCAACACAACTCAAACTCGCCCGCCTGCAGGCTGCAGTGGCGCTGTATCGGGCGCTCGGCGGAGGCTGGTCGCACGCCGGCAAGAACTCGCCAGCGGCAGCGAGACCAAGGACTACACCATGAAACCCATGAGCTTCTCGCCCGCGCGGCACGCGCCACCAGCCGCCAAGGCAGATACCGCCGGCTGGCAGGACGGCCTTCCCGCACTACTGCTCGTCGCACTGGCGCACGCCGCGCTGCTGGCCGCGGTCCTGATCGGTCTGCGCACGCCCGCCCCTGACCCTGTCGTGCTGCCGACACTGTCGGGCGTACTGGTGGCAGCGCCAGCGGAGCAACTGTCGGTCCCCGTTCCCGCGCCCGAACCGAAGCCGCAGCGGGAAGCGCAGGCTCGGCGCCCGCCACCACCGGTGAATGCCCCGCCCAGCGAACGTTCGATCACCGTGCCGCAAGCCGAACCGGAAACGAACAGGCCGCAGCAGGAAAACACTGCTGCCCTTGCCACGCCGACGGCCAACAGCGAAGCGGCGGCGACAGCGCCGGTACTGCCGCCGATGGCCGACGCCAGCCATCTGAACAACCCGGCACCGGTGTACCCGCTGAGTTGCCGCCGCCGTGGCGAGCAAGGCACGGTGCTGCTCACCGTGCTCGTTCTGGCCGACGGCACGGTGGGCGATATCGGCATCAGGCGCTCGAGCGGCTACCCGGACCTCGACGAATCGGCACTCAAGGCCGTCTCGCGCTGGCACTTCGTACCGGCCAGCCGGGGCGGCAAACCCCTCGACTGGCGCTACTCGCTGCCGGTGATCTTCAACCTGCGGCAGTAGATCGCCGCTCTGCCTTCGCCACTCTTGCTTTAATCCACGATAAGGACCTGTTGCATGGACCCCACTGTTTCCCCCTACGGCCTAGCTGCTTTATGGAGTCAGGGAGATCTCGCCATCAGAGGCGTCGCGCTGCTGCTGCTGCTCATGTCGATCGCTTCGTGGTGGCTGATCGTCACGCGCACCTGGCGGCTGATCAAGCTGCGCCGCGCGGCCCGGGCGTCGGCGGCCTTCTGGCACTGCAGAAGTTTCGCCGAAGGACTGCAGGCGCTGCAGGCACCGGGAACGCCGGACGCCGAACTCAATCCCTTCCACCTTCTCGCCGTCGAAGGCAAGGCGGCCGTCGCGCACCACACGGAGAAGCGGCAGGAACTGCACGGCCAGCTGAATCTGGCCGAATGGCTGGGTGAAGCACTGCGCGGCGCCATCGATGACAGTGCCGAACGTCTGCGCTCGGGACTTTCGGTGCTGGCTTCTGTGGGGTCAACGGCGCCCTTCATCGGTCTGTTCGGTACCGTCTGGGGCATCTACCACGCGCTGGTGGGCATCGGCATGTCCGGCCAGGCCAGCATCGACCAGGTCGCCGGGCCGGTGGGCGAGGCGCTGATCATGACCGCTTTCGGGCTGGTGGTGGCGATTCCGGCGGTGCTCGGATACAACGCGCTGAACCGCGCCAATCGCGCGCTCACCGGTCAACTCAGGCGCTTTGCCCGGCAACTGCATGCCTACTTCCTCACCGGCTCGCCGCTTGACAGCACCACCGAGCCGGCGCAGGGCCTGTCGGGCAAGGAAGCGGGCGGCGTGGTGAAAAAGCGGACGAACGGCGCAGCGGCGGACGCCGGCTATCACGGCGCACGGGAGGGCTGAGATGAGCACCTCGATCAGCGATTTCGACGAACACGAGGATGCGGACGTCAGCGACATCAACATGACGCCGCTGGTCGACGTGATGCTGGTGCTCCTGATCATTTTCATCATCACCGTGCCGGTGCTCACACACTCGGTGAAACTCGACCTACCGCGCGCCGCAACCGAGGTCAACCGGACGCCGCCAAAGACGGTGACGATCTCGGTCGATGCGCAGGGGCGGACGCACTGGGGCGACGAAGCGGTCAGCACCAGCGAACTCGATGCCCGCCTGCTGGCGGCGGCCGCGCAGAACCCGCAGCCGGAACTGCATATCCGCGGCGACCGCAAGGCCGAATACGAGTCCGTGCTGCAGGTCATGGCGGCAGCACAGCGCGCCGGGGTACTCAAGCTCGGGTTCGTGACCGATCCGGGAAGCAGCGCGGGCCGTCCGCTGCCGTAATGCTCGTCGCAGAGAGGCTGCTGAACACTCCCGCAGGACGGCGGACACTGGGAGCCTTGCCTTCGTCGCCTATTCGACCCGATAGCGGCCATGCTGGTGATGAGAGGTCAGGGTGCCCGCTGGCTCAGGCATCAGCTCCATCCCCCTTGAGCGCAGCTGCGGCGGCCGGTACAGCGAAGGCCGGCCGCCCACGGCGCGGCGGTGCGCCATTGAGCAGGGCATGGGCCACCAGGCCGATCACCAGGCCCCAGAACGCGCCGCCGATACCCAGCAGCGTGATGTTCGCCGCCGCGGCCAGGAAAGTGATCAGCGAAGCTTCGCGTGTCTTCGAATCGGCCAGGGCGGTGGCCAGACTGCCGCCGATGGTGCCCAGCAGCGCAAGCCCTGCCAGCGTGCTGATGAAGGTCGCCGGGAAAGCCATGAAGACGGCGGCCAGCGTCACGCCAAACACGCCGACGAGGATGTAGCCAACGCCGGCGGCGACGCCCCCGATCCAGCGCTTGGATGGATCTTCGTGCGCTTCGCGGCCCGTGGCGATAGCTGCCGTAATGGCGGCAATGTTGAAGGCATGCGAGCCGAACGGCGCCATCAGCAGGGAGCCGAGCCCTGTCACTGTCACGATGGGGTTGGCACTGGTCTTAAAGCCGTCATTACGCAGCACCAGCATGCCGGGCAAGTACTGGCCGGTCAGCGTGATCAGGAACAGGGGAAAGGCGACGCTCAGCAGCGCATTGAGCGAGAACGCCGGCATGGTGAAAACCGGAGCCGCGAGCGTCAGGGTCAGTCCCGACAGGTCCACCCGATCCTGCATGAGCAGAAAGAGCAAGCCCAACACCAGGATGCCGACGACGGCATAACGCGAGCTGAAGCGCTTAAGCACCACATAAGTCACGATCAGCAGGCTGCCCAGCACCGGATCGATGCTCATGCAGCCGAAAGCCTTGATGCCGAATTGCAGCAGGATGCCCGCGAGCAAACCTGATGCCACGCCCGGGGGAATCAGCCGGATCAAGCGCTCGAACCCGCCCGACAGGCCCAGCACGACAAAGGCAGTGGCCGACATCAGGTACGCACCCACCGCTTCGGCGTAGGGCGTGGAGGCCAGTGCCGTGACCAGAAACGCCGCCGCTGGCGTGGACCAGGCAGTGATGATGGGCTCGCGCGTCAGCCAGCTCAAAAACAACCCGGTGACGCCGACGCCGATCGAAACCGACCACACCCACGATGCCGTCAGCTCCGGGCTCAGGCCCGCGACTTTGGCGGCCTGGAAGACCAGAATGAATGTACCGCCGTAGTTCACGATGACCGAGATCAGGCCGGCCACGACGGGATGGGTGAGATCGTTCCAGCGAACGGTTGAAGGTAAATTGACGGATGACATGGTTTGGCGGTGACTCCTGACGATCGGACAAATGGCTTGTGAAACGTCTTTATAGATTTAAAATGGTCTGACATTGCCCACCACTTTTACGAAGAACTTCCGGCCAATTGTTCAAGCACGCTCAACTTGAATCGGTCAAAGCCTGGATCGGCGACCCAGTGCATGGCGCCTTGCCGCTGCACGCACGGGTACAGAGGGCCATTCGCCAGTTGATCCTCGACGGTGTGCTCGACGTGGGCAGACCATTGCCCTCGTCACGCGCCCTGGCGAAGTCGCTGGGGGTCTCGCGCGATACGGTGGAGTCGGCCTACAGCCAGTTGCACGCGGAAGGCTTCATTGAGCGGCGCGTGGGCAGCGGCAGCTTTGTGTCGGAGCGGGCCCAGCGTCTGCCGGGGCGTGGCAAGTCTCGGGAAACAAGTGTGGATCGCAAGGCAGCACCGCGACTCAGCCAACGCGGCACCGCCATGTTCGACAGCGGTGGCGTGCGCGACTTCCTGGCACCACGCCCGTTTGCGCCAGGTGTGCCCGAAACGCGCAACTTTCCGCTACAGACCTGGGAGCGACTGGAGCGGCAGGTGTTGAAGGAATACGGCTCACTGGCGCTGCTGCACAGTCCGCCACAGGGGATGGAGGCGCTGCGGCAGGCCATCGCCGATCACGTCAATCTCGAACGGGGGGCTCGCGCGACACCCGATCGAGTGCTGGTGCTGACCAGTTCCCAGCAAGCCCTGACCCTGTGCGCCACGGTGTTACTCGATGCGGGTGAGCGCATCTTCATCGAAGACCCCGTGTACCACGGCGCGCGCAAAGCGTTCGACGCCGCCGGGCTGGAATGCGTGCCGGTACCACTGGATGAGGACGGCCTGCGGGTAGATCGTTTGCTGGAGGCAAGCAAGGCGCCCGGCAACGCGGCCGGGGCGGTGTTCCTGACGCCATCGCACCAATTCCCTACCGGGGCGACGCTGGCGCTGGACCGGCGCCTGGCCGTCATCGAATGGGCACGGCAGCGACAAGGCTGGATCATCGAGGACGACTACGACAGCGAGTTCCACTACGCCGGCAAACCCACGGCCTGCGTGCAGGGCCTGGACGCGCATGAGCGCACGATCTACATCGGCACCTTCACCAAGTCGCTGTTTCCCGGCCTGCGCATCGCCTACATGGTGCTGCCGCCGCCGCTGGTGGCGCCAATGACCGTGGCCCGGACCCTATTGGACGGGCACAGCGCGCCGATTCCGCAGCTCACGCTGGCGCGATTCATCGAAGGTGGCCACTTCGGCGCCCATGTGCGCACCATGCGCGCCGTCTATGCAGAACGGCGCGATGTGCTGGCGCGGCTGGTACGCCAGCATCTGGCCGACTACGTAGAAACGCGGGTTCCCGCAGGCGGCATGCAGATGCAGTGCGTGTTCATCCGCGACATCCCAGAGCGCGAGGCCGTGGATTCCGCGCGCCGAGCCGGAATCGACCTGCTGGGACTGACTGCGCTACATATGTCGCACGAGCACAAGGCAGGCTTTCTCATGGGATTTGCTGCCCACGCCCCACACGAACAGGATGTCGCCGTCAGGAAGCTGGCAAACGTGCTGCGTGCGCTGTGCCACTGATCGGCATGTCAAGCGCACCTTCGGGCCCGCCGGAGCACCCAGTCGAACTTGCCTCGGGCGCATGGAACATGCCGTGGGCAGTGGCTACGGCGATTTGCTCAGTACTGACTCAAGAGGCGAAGGCACCCAAAGTGCCCTGCTGGCTTCCGACGCTCGTATCCGAGACTGGCATCGCTTAAGGAAACGCTCGACGTTGCCGAACGTGAGCCATTCGGCGGGGTTCTTGGGGGTTCTTGGGGCCGCTACTGGCCGCAAGAGGCCAATATGCACTTGGGCATAATCGTCCGCAAAGGCCGACTTCCGGTCCTCGGCCTTTGCGGACATCCGACCTTTTGTACGTCACCGACTTCACTGAGACCTAAAGCAGACCAGTAAAGTCGGGGCGATTCAGCCCAACCGCGACGCATCGGGATAGGTGATCCTGAATCTTAGAGGAGACAATCCACATTTCTGATTTTCGAACGTTGCACATGGCAAGACAAGAACATAAAATCAGTCGCCGCCCCCAACGGAGCTTAACCAGGCCAGCGTTAACGCTGGCTTTCCACGAGGTAACCCCGCGCGCAGGGGATCGATCGCTAGGCCGCTATCCGCTTGTACAGGAGAAAGACGGACGGGGGCGGCACCGAACAAACACAGAACGGGATGACTTGGCAATCGTCAAGATGAATGAAATGCATGAGGCGTTATCTCGCAACTTTGTCACATGGTTTTCAAATAACGCTCTTGGCATCCCGTATTCCAGCTTGAAGGGGATAATCTACCCCCGTCCGCCATATAAGCAATTCGTAATCAAGAAGCGCGACGGAAGCGCCCGTGTGATTGCCGAGCCACGCAATCGCCTCAAAGTCATTCAGCAAAAGGTATTGACCTTCTTGACTGAGCGCGCAGGGCCATTCAAGCCGGTAGTTCACGGGTTCGTCCCAAAACGCAGCATCCTGACGAACGCACAGATCCACTGCACGCCGAAGAATCACCATGTCTTAAATATTGATCTAAAGGACTTCTTTCCGAGCATCACCTTTTTCCGTGTTCGCGGCGTCCTTCGCAAGCATCCATTCAATTTCTCGCATGAGGTGGCAACGGTCATCGCCCACATCTGCACTCTCGACGGCACTTTGCCGCAGGGAGCACCCACCTCGCCGTTCCTGTCGAATCTCGTCTGCCGGTCCATGGATCGGGACCTAACCGACCTTGCCCGCCGAAATTTGGCGCGCTACTCCCGCTACGCCGACGACATCACGTTTTCGTTTCCGGTTCGCAAGACTTCGCGCCTGCCGGCCGCCGTCTGCATCGTAGATGATGACGGCCATCTGCAGGTCGGGGCGGAACTGCAAGACCTGATCACGAACAAGCATCACTTCACAATCAATCCAGCGAAATCCCGACTGAGGGATCGAGGTCGGCGGATGGAGGTCACCGGGCTCACGATCAACCAATTCCCTAACGTTCCACGCGTCTTCATTGACCGAATCCGTGGCGCCCTGCACGCTTGGGAAAAATATGGTTACGAGGCGGCAGACAAGCAATGGAATGATCTTGTCAAGAATGCGGTGACGGGCGCCTTCGAGAAAAAGCCGTGGAAACGTCAAACCCGCCGCGGCAAGACGCCTGAACTGAAGAATGTACTGTGGGGAAAGTTACTCTACCTCCGAATGGTCCGCGGCAAGGATGACATGATCTATACACGCCTTGCGGAGCGCTTCAATAACGCGGTACTCGCTACCCATGTAGCGGGACCGTTCTCAGCGCCTAAACTGCCGGTTCAGCCTGTCGTTCGGGATATAACGACGGCGCGGGATGCGTGCTTCGTCGTGGAATGGGTGGGGGAATTCCATTCCACCCCAGGTACATGCGACGACGTCATGTGTAAACAAGGAACTGCTTTCGTCTACAGGGAACTCAACCTGCTGGTCACCTGTAACCACTTGTTCGAACACATCGCCACGATAAACAAACACGAATTTCCCACCGACTATGAAGCACCGGAGATATTCAACAAAACCCTGAATCTCGTCCATCCGGGTACGAAGCAACACTGGCCAGCAAAGATTCTATACCGCAACGCGCCGATGGATCTCGCGCTCCTCGCGTTCGAAGGTCCGGTCCCGCCCCATCGCTATTTTCCTGCGATAGACAGCCCGATTGAGCCGGGTAAACAGGGCATCCTGATCGGTTACCCGGCATGGAAACAATGGAACCTGCCGGACTTCAACGATCAACGAGTCCTGAACAGGACCTCACCGCACGCCGGGATGAACAGTTTCACCATTACGGGCGCCGGGAGTATCCGTCCCGGCAACAGCGGCGGCCCGTTCACAGACGATCACTTCCGCGTTGCCGGGATGGCGCAACGCGGCGCGTACATGGGCGACGGGCATGACGAATGCCTGTGCATCCAGATCATCGACGACTTGATCCTGAAATACAAAGCATCGCTTACCCTGCTGACAGTGCCTGCCCTGGCAGCTGTGAGTCCCGACGAAGCGGCCGTCGCTGCCACTTCCACTCCGGCGTTGACATCTCCTGCACCAACAACGCCAGCCGTTACGGTGTGACCGCCTACCATGGCTTAAATTCGTTAGCCAGATTGGCTAACGTCCATTTCGGTAGTTTCCATTCATCGGTAAATAGGATCGGACTGTCCCACCGCGCTCGGATGCAACGTCCGTAATCTGCCTCGCACCGGCCACCCGACCGGGCCAAACCGAGCGGCAACAAAGGCCGAAATCCCGCCGCTGGCCTAATGCAAAATTTAGCTCCGTTGGCAAATCCGAACTTAGGCATTCGCTGCGCAATCAGCGTTCTTTCGCGAATCCAGGTTTAGGTAGCAAACCAGATGCAAATCTGGACTTAGATTCGCTCAGTCCAGTCTCAACATCTGAGAATCCGACGCGAGAGTGGTCCTTACGCCGATGGCCTATCCCCACCTCGATCACTCCCAAGCCAGCGCCCCTCCGGTCTGATATTCCGTAACCCGCGTTTCAAAGAAGTTCTTTTCCTTGCGCAGGTTGGCCTGCTCGTCGAGCCAAGGCAGGACGTTTTCGGCACCGGGGAAAGGCTCGGCGATTCCCAGCTGGCGGGCGCGGCGGTTGGCGATGAAGCGGAACTGCTGCACGTGCAGTTCGGCGTTGTAGCCGAGGATCGGCTCGCGCAGGATGTAGCCGGCGTAAGCGCTTTCGGCGGCTTCGGCTTCGTCCCACAGCAGGCGCAGCGCGGCCGGGTCGAGCGTCAGCTTCTCCTCGGCGAGCAGTTCGCGGATGACGCGGATGCCGAAGGCGCAGTGCATCACCTCGTCGCGCATGATGTATTGCAGCTGCTCGGCGGCGCCCTTCATCAGGCCGCGCCGCTGCAGGGCAAAGATCGGCGTGAAGCCGTTGTAGAACCAGCAGCCTTCGAAGATCACCGCGAAGAAGAAGTAGGAGAGCGCGAATTCGTGCAGGTTGGCGCGGTCGGTCAGGTCGAAGTCCGAACGCAGCACTTTCTCCAGCCGGCGGTTGGCGAGCGCGATCTTGCCGTGGATTTCCGGAACGACGCGGTAGCGGTTGTAGATGTCCTGCTGGTCAAGGCCGATGCTCTCGATGCAGTGCTGGTAGGTCCAGGTGTGCAGTGCCTCTTCGTAAACCTGCCGCGCCTGATAGATCTGCAGTTCCGGCGCGCTCATCTTTTCCATCACCGCCAGACCGATATTGCGCATGGCAAGAATGTCGGAAGTGGTCAGGTAAGCGAGCACGTTCTCGAAGACGTGGCGTTCGGACTGGCTCAGCCGGTGATGGTAGTCGTGCACATCCTGCGCCATGCTGATTTCCAGCGGCGTCCAGTGGTTGCGGTTGGCCTTGAGGAAGAACTCCCACGCCCAGGCGTACTTGAACGGCGCCAGCTGATTGATGTCCCCCTTGCCGTTGACGATGCGCTTGTCGCCGACGCTGACGGCCGCCAGTGCCGGATTCGCGCCCCCGTTGCCGGCCAGCGTGGGCGCCACCGGGATGGACGCCGCAGCTGGCGGCGTCGGCGTGGCGGGCCGGGCTGGCGCTGCCGTCGGTGTTGCTGCCGACGACGGCGATGGAGGCGGTGATAGAGTCCGTGATGGGGGGGGCGACGGCAGTTCCCAGTCGTCGAATGACAGCGCGCTCATTGGCAGGCCTCGCAGTCGGGATTGTCGATCGAGCAGAATTTGGGCTCGGGCGGCGGCGCCGCGTCGTCGCGACCACCGCTCTTTTCCGCCTGACTGGCGCCGAGCGTGCGCAGGTAGTAGGTGGTCTTGAGACCACGCTTCCACGCCAGCTTGTACAGTTCGTCGAGCTTCCGGCCCGACGGCGTCGCCAGATAGAGGTTGAGCGACTGCGCCTGATCGATCCACTTCTGGCGCCGGGCAGAGGCCTCGATCAGCCAGGCCGGATCGATCTCAAACGCGGTGGCGTAGCGCGCCTTCAGTTCGGCGGGAATGCGCTCGATCGGTCCGAGCGAGCCGTCGAAGTACTTGAGGTCGGCGACCATCACCTCGTCCCACAGGCCAAGCGCCTTGAGATCGCGCACCAGCGCCTCGTTGACCACGGTGAATTCGCCGGAGAGGTTCGATTTGACGTAGAGGTTCTGGTAGGCCGGCTCGATTCCCGCCGAGACGCCGACGATGTTGGAGATGGTGGCGGTCGGCGCGATGGCGACGCAGTTGGAATTGCGCATGCCGTCACGGGCGATCTGCTCGCGCAGGGCCGCCCAGTCGAGACGCGCGTCGCGGTTCACCTCGACCGCTTCGCCGCGGCCTTGTTCGAGCAGGCCGATCGAGTCGAGCGGCAGCACGCCCTGCTGCCACAGGCTGCCGGCAAAGCTCGAATAGCTGCCGCGCTCGCGCGCCAGCTCGCTCGACGCGCGATAGGCTTGGTAGCAGACCAGCTCCATGCTGCGGTCGGCGAAGTCGACCGCCTCCGGCGAGGCGTACGGCAAGCCGAGCGCATACAGGCAGTCGGCGAAGCCCATGATGCCGAGCCCCACCGGACGATGGCGCAGGTTGGCGTTGCGCGCCTTCGGCGTCGCGTAGTAGTTGATGTCGATGACGTTGTCGAGCATGCGCATCGCCGTGCGGATGCTGCGCGCCAGCTTTTCCGCGTCGAGCCGGCCGTCGTGCAGGTGCGCCGGCAGGTTGATCGAGCCGAGGTTGCACACCGCAGTCTCGTCGGCCGAGGTGTTCAGCGTGATCTCGGTGCACAGGTTCGAGCTGTGCACGACGCCGGCGTGCTGCTGCGGCGAGCGCAGGTTGCAGGCGTCCTTGAAGGTGATCCACGGATGCCCGGTCTCGAACAGCATGGTCAGCATCTTGCGCCACAGCTGCACGGCCGGCACTTTCCGGTGCAAGGGCAGCTTGCCGGCGGCAGCCTGTGCCTCGTAGGCGGTGTAGGCGGCGGCGAATTCGGCGCCGAACCTGTCGTGCAGATCGGGCACGTCCACCGGCGAGAACAGCGTCCACTCGCCGTTGGCGTGCACGCGCTGCATGAACAGGTCGGGAATCCAGTGCGCAGTGTTCATGTCGTGCGTGCGCCGGCGCTCGTCGCCGGTGTTCTTGCGCAGATCGAGGAAGTCCTCGATGTCGAGGTGCCAGGTTTCGAGGTAGGCACAGACCGCGCCCTTGCGCTTGCCGCCCTGATTGACCGCCACCGCCGTGTCGTTGACCACCTTGAGGAAGGGGATGACGCCCTGGCTGTGGCCGTTGGTGCCGCGGATGCGGCTGCCGAGCGAGCGCACCGGCGTCCAGTCGTTGCCGAGGCCGCCGGCGTATTTCTGCAGCAGCGCGTTTTCCTTGATCGACTGGTAGATGCCTTCGAGGTCGTCGGCCACCGTCGTCAGGTAGCACGAGGACAGCTGCGAGTGCAGCGTGCCGCTGTTGAACAGCGTCGGCGTCGAGCACATGAAGTCGAAGCTCGAAATCAGCTCGTAGAACTCGATCGCGCGCGCCTCGCGGTCGACCTCGTTGAGCGCGAGCCCCATCGCCACGCGCATGAAGAACACTTGCGGCAGTTCAATGCGACGGCCGTCGATGTGCAGGAAGTAGCGGTCGTAGAGCGTCTGCAGGCCGAGATAGCCGAACAGCCCGTCGCGTTCCGGGCGCAAGGCCGCGGACAGCCGGGCGAGGTCAAACTCGGCCAGACGCGGGTCGAGCAAGCCGGCGTCGATGCCGCGCCGGACGAACACCGGCAGGTAATCGCCGTAGCACGCGGGCAGCTCGGTCGCCGCCAACCGGCGGCCGAACACCTCGTCGGCCAGCGCGGCCAGCAGCAGACGCGCGCACGCCTGGTTGTAGCCCGGTTCGCGCTCGATCAGCGTGCGCGCGGCGAGTACCAGCGCCGCCTGCACATCGGCGAGGGCGACGCCGTCGTAGAGGTTCTGCACGGCCTGCTCGAGGATCAGTGCGGGCGACACCGCGTCGCCGAGGCCGGCGCACGCGGCGGCACAGGTTTCGCGCAGCGCGGCCAGGTCGAGCGGCCGCCGCTGGCCATCGACGACGACGTGCAGCGCGGGCGCCGCCACCGTCGCCGTGTTCGCCTGCCGCTCGGCGGCGCGTCGTTCGCGGTAGAGCACATAGGCGCGCGCCACGTCGTGCTCGCCCGAGCGCATCAGCGCCAGCTCAACCTGATCCTGGATGTCCTCGATGTGCACGCTGCCGCCATCGGGCAGGCGCCGCGTCAGCGACGCGACGACCACCTCGGTCAGGCGCGCGACGATTTCGCGCACCCGCGACGAGGCGGCGCTCTGCCCGCCCTCGACAGCGAGAAAAGCCTTGCTCATCGCCAGCGCGATCTTGTCGGCGGCAAAGGGAACAACGGCGCCATTGCGGCGGATGACCTGAAGCGCGGCCAGCGAAAAATCAATGTTTGAACGATCCATTTTCCATCCTTATAGCGACGGTGTTACTGAAGAAAGGGGAGTAGAAGCGAGCGGAACCGGCCGGCCGTCGCCGTCGACGGCGACGAACACGAAATCGGCCTGGGTACAACGCCGCGGCTCGCCAGCCAGCGGGCATTCGGCGGTCATCTCAGTGGCGACGGTGAGCGAGCTGCGGCCGACCGCGACCACCCGCGCCGTGGTCTCGACGATGTCGCCGACGCGCGCCGGTGCAACGAAATCGAGCGTCTTGCTGGAAACCATCAGCACGCTCTGCCGCGCCCGCCGGCTGGCGGCAACGAGGGCGGCCTTGGCCAGCCAGTCGAGCGCGAAGCCGCCATGCAGGAATCCGTGGTGACTGGTCTGCCCGGGGAAGACGATCTCGACGACGCGGACGAGCTCGTCCTCATCGGCCAGCGACGGCAGCAGCGTCGGCGCGGCGGCTTCGTGCTCCTGACCGACCATGACGAAACGACCGCTGAGGCAGGACTGGCGCTGACCGCTCAGCATGTTCTCGGCCACCAGTTCGGCTTCGATGACGACCGAGCGTCGGCCGCAATGCACGATGCGGCCATCGACTTCGGCAAGGTGGCCGACCGGCACCGGCGCCCGAAAATCGGTATCGGTCAGCGCGGCGGTGACGACGGTGCGGCGTAAATGGCGGCTGGCGAGGACGAAGGCGAACTTGTCCATCATCGCCAGTGCCGCACCGCCGAACAGGCTGCCGTGATGATTGGCCTGACCGGGGAACACCACATCGACCAGGCGGAACAGGCCCGGCGTCGGCGCGCTGGCCCTCAGTCCGGGGGAAGGTGCTGCCAACACGGGCGATCTCCGCAAAAGGGGGCGGCGATACCCGTTTCTACGGCCCGCAGGCCTGTCGGCCGAAGACGGACCGATCGCGTAGAGACAGCAAGCTGTGCGTACATGCACGACCTTTCGTCAGGGACACCCCGCCCCAAAACCATGGAAAAAAGCGCTCATTGAGGCAGGTCTCCTGGCTTCGGTTCACCGCGTTTCACCTGCCTTCCCGGACGCATCCAGTGGCTTGGGGTGGCAAAACGCTCGCCGATTACAGTTGCGGGGGCAGCTCCGGAGTTCATGTCAAAGACCTGGCACCGGATTCCCTTTTAATCCCTTGCGGGGAACCATCAATCGCCGCCAGTCTATGGGCAGCGAACGACGGCTGTCAAGAAAAAACACTACCGGTAGTTGCTCTTTAAATTAAAACAACTACCGGTAGTTTTCGAGACAGCCGCCGCGCTGGCGTGGCGCGGCGGCCGCGAAATGACGCACGCGGCAGATGACTCAGGCCGTGAGGCGCAGCGTCTTCGCCGCTGCCACCATGTTGCGCAAGGCGGCAAGGGTTTCCGGCCAGGCGCGGGTCTTCAGGCCGCAGTCGGGATTGACCCAGAGATTGCCGGCCGGAATCGTCTCCAGCGCCTTCTGCAGCAGGCAGACCATCTCCTCGCGGGACGGCACGCGCGGCGAGTGGATGTCGTAGACGCCCGGGCCGATCTCGTTCGGGTACTTGAACTCGCCGAAGGCGTGCAACAGCTCCATGTCCGAACGGCTGGTCTCGATGGTGATCACGTCGGCATCCATTGCGGCAATCTCGGGCAGGATGTCGTTGAACTCCGAGTAGCACATGTGCGTGTGAATCTGGGTGGCATCACCGACGCCGCTGGCCGACAGACGAAAGGCGCGCGTCGCCCAGGCCAGGTAGTCGCGCCAGGCTTCGCGACGCAGGGGTAGCCCCTCGCGGATGGCCGGCTCGTCGATCTGGATGATGCCGATACCGGCTCGCTCCAGATCGACGACTTCGTCGCGGATCGCCAGCGCGATCTGCTCGGCGGTGGTCGAGCGCGGCTGGTCGTCGCGCACGAACGACCATTGCAGGATGGTGATCGGCCCGGTCAGCATGCCTTTCATCGGCTTTTCGGTCAGGCTCTGCGCATGTGTCGTCCAGCTGACGGTCATCGCTTGCGGGCGCGACACGTCGCCGTAGATGATCGGCGGCTTGACGCAACGCGAACCATAGGACTGCACCCAGCCGTTGGCGGTGAAGCAGAAACCGGCGAGCTGCTCGCCGAAATATTCGACCATGTCGTTGCGCTCAGGCTCGCCATGCACCAGCACGTCGATACCCAGTTCTTCCTGGACGGCGACGACGTGGGCAATTTCCTTTTCCATCGCCCGCTGATAGTCGGTCGCAGCCAGCTGCCCACGTTTGAAAGCGGCGCGGGCAGAACGGATTTCAGCGGTTTGCGGAAACGAGCCGATGCTCGTCGTCGGCAGCAGCGGCAGGCCGAAACGCGCGCGCTGCGCCGCCTGCCGGGCCGGAAACGGCGACGGGCGACGGTCTGCGTCGGCGGGCAGCGCTGCCAGACGCGCGGATACCCGCGCATCGGTGACGCGCTGGCTGGCGCGCCGCGACTGGATCGCCTGCCGCGATTCGGCCAGCGCGGCGTCGGCAGCGCCATCGCCGGCCAGCGCCAGCTTGAGCACGCGCAGTTCGGCGAGTTTTTCGACGGCGAAGGCCAGCCAGCTGCGCAACTCGGCGTCGAGCCCGCTTTCGCCAGCGACGCTGAACGGCACGTGCAGCAGCGAGCACGATGGCGCCAGCCAGAGATCGCATTGCCGCACTTCGCGCACCGCGCGCAGCAGCTTCAAGGCGGCGTCGAGGTCGGCACGCCAGATGTTGCGGCCATCGAGGATGCCGAGCGACAGCACCTTGTGCACCGGCAGCCAGTCGGCGATGGCGGCGACTTCCTGCGCGGCGCGGATGCCGTCGATGTGCAGGCCGTGCACCGGCAGACGGCAAGCCAGCGCCAGGTTTTCCTGCAAGGGCGAGAAGTAGGTGGCGAGCAGCAAGGACACGCCACTCTTGGCCAGACCGCTATAAGCGGGTTCAAAGGCCTGACGCCAGGCCGGCGGCAAGTCGAGGCCGAGGATCGGCTCGTCGATCTGCACCCAGTCCACGCCCTGCGCCTTCAGGCGGACGAGAATCTGCTGATACACCGGCAGCAGCCGCTCGAGCAGTTCGATGCGCGCGAAGCCCGCGCTCTTTTCCTTGCCCAGCCAGAGGAAGCTCAGCGGTCCGAGCAGTACCGCCTTGACCCGATGCCCCAGTGCCAGCGCCTCGTCGACTTCCGCGAACAGGCGTTCTTCGGCCAGCGAGAAAGCCGTTTCCGGCGTGAATTCGGGTACCAGATAGTGGTAATTGGTGTCGAACCACTTGGTCATTTCCAGCGCCGGACGTCCGCTGCCGGCAGCGCCGGTTTCGCTGGCGACGCCGCGCGCCAGCGTGAAGTAACGGGCCAGCGCCGGCTCGTCGCCGGCAAAGCCGAAGCGCGCCGGTTCGCAACCGAGCAGCTGGACATGGTTGGCGACATGGTCGTAGAAGGCGAAATCGCCGACGGTGACGAAATCGAGTCCGGCGTCGCGCTGCAGCTGCCAGTGCCGGGCGCGCAGCTCGCGGCCGACAGCTTCGAGCGCGGCGGCGTCGATCTCGCCGCGCCAGTGGCGTTCAAGAGCGAACTTCAGCTCGCGCTGGGCGCCCATGCGCGGAAAGCCGAGCGTGTGGATCGTGGTCATGCGTATTACCTCAGGAAAGTGACAAGTGGCGCCATCCTAGGGCTTGCAATACATGACGTAAAATGGTCTTATTTCAATAATCGATGAATATTATGCATGCAAATGCTTGAGCGAATTCACCTGAGCATCATCCGCGAAGTGGAAAAACGCGGCTCGCTGACCGCCGCCGCCGACACGCTGTGCCTGACGCAGTCGGCGCTCAGCCACAGCATGAAGAAGCTCGAGCAGCAACTGGGCACCGACATCTGGCTGCGCGAAGGGCGCAGCCTGCGGCTGACGCAGGCCGGCCGCTACCTGCTCGGCGTCGCCGAAAGAGTGCTGCCGCAACTCAAGCTGGCCGAGGAACGGCTGCAGCAGTTCGCCGCAGGCGAACGCGGCACGCTGCGCATCGGCATGGAATGCCACCCCTGCTACCAGTGGCTGCTGCGTGTCGTCGCGCCCTACCTTGCCGCGTGGCCGGACGTCGATGTCGACGTCAAGCAGAAATTCCAGTTCGGCGGCATCGGCGCGCTCTTTGCCTATGAGATCGACCTGCTGGTGACGCCGGACCCGCTGTTCAAACCCGGTCTGCATTTCGAGCCGGTCTTCGACTACGAGCAGGTTCTCGTGGTAAACCGCTCGCACCGGCTGGCCGGGGCGGATTTTGTCGAGCCGGAGCAGTTGAGCGCTGAAGTGCTGATCACCTATCCGGTCGCCAGCGAGCGGCTGGACATTTTCAAGCTCTTCCTGATCCCTGCCGGTGTCGCTCCGAGACGGCACAAGACGATCGAGACCACCGACATCCTGCTGCAGATGGTCGCCAGCGGCCGCGGCGTCAGCGCCCTGCCACGCTGGCTGGTCGAGGAATACGCCGGCCAGCTGGACATCGTTCCCGTGCGCCTCGGCGCGCAGGGAATCGCCAAGCAGATTTTCCTCGGCGCGCGCCAGAGCGAGACCGATATCGACTATCTCAGGGCATTCATCGCACAGGCGCGGCAGCTGAACAGTGTGCACGCCGCGGAGAGCGGCCGATGAACGCGACGAGCGGACGCCTGACGCTGCCTTCTGGCCACGACAGGGTATTGCTCCATTGCTGTTGCGCGCCCTGTTCCTGCGAGATCATCGAAAGCCTGCAGGCATCCGGCATCCAGTTCACGATCTTCTTCTACAACCCGAACATCCATCCGCGGCAGGAATACGCAGTGCGGAAGGAAGAAATCCGCCGTTTTGCCGAGCGTTACGGCGTTCCCTTCGTCGATGCCGATTACGACAGCGAGCTGTGGTTCGCGCGCGCCAAAGGCATGGAAGACGAGCCGGAGCGCGGCGGCCGCTGCCGCATGTGCTTCGACCTGCGTCTTCAACGAACGGCGCTGCACGCCTACGAAAACGGCTTTCGCTTCATCGCCACTTCGCTCGGCATCTCGCGCTGGAAAAACCTGCAGCAGGTCAACGACTGCGGCAGACGCGCCGCCGCGCCTTACCCGGGGCTTGCCTACTGGGATCACAACTGGCGCAAGGGCGGTGGCTCGGCGCGCATGATCGAGATCACCCGGCGCGAGAACTTCTACCGGCAGGAATACTGCGGCTGCGTCTATTCGCTGCGTGACGCCAGGCGATCACGCAGCGCCAGCGGCCGGGAAGACATGCGGCTCGCGACGCTTGCCGCCGACGGCTTGACCGACACGAGCGAATAGCAAAGCCGCCATGCGCCGGCGCGTGTCCTGATACGCGGCGAGCAGGCGCAGCGCGGCGTCGCTTTCGCCGGCCGCGACCGAATGCGCCAACTGCGCATGAAAATCTGCCGGGACCTGCATTTCCGGTCTGTCGAACTGCGGGCCGAAGGCCAGACGCAGTTTGGCGACAATGCGTTCGACCAGTTCGGGAAGATACGTGTTGCCGGCAGCCTCGGCGAGGTCGCGGTGAAAACTGTCGCGGCTGCGCAGGCACGCACGCGCCTGTGTCGCCTCGCGCACGCCGAAGGACTCCAGGCAGTCGAGCACGTCGAACAGCTGATCGATGTCGGGCCAGGCCAGGCGGGCAACGAAACCGCCCTGGCGCGCGCGCAGTTCGACCAGCCCCTCACTGGCAAGCACCTTCAGCGCCTCGCGCATCGGCGTGCGGCTGACACCGTAGCCCGACGCCAGCCAGAATTCGTCGATCGGATCGCCGGGCGCCAGTTCGTGGGTGAAGATGCGCTGACGCAGCGCGCCGGCCAGCACTTCGTAAAGCATGCGCGGCCGCAGGAGTTCGCTGTCAGGCTCGCGAGTCACGACAGCTCCAGCAGCAGATCCTTGGCGTCGACGCGATCGCCGGCGGCCACGAGCACGCGCACGACGGTCGCGTCGCGCTCGGCGGTGATCGCCGTTTCCATCTTCATCGCCTCGACTGACAGCAGCAGGCTGCCCCTGGACACCTTCTGCCCGGCCTTGACGGCGACAGCCGACACCATGCCGGGCATCGGCGCGGCAACCTGCGCCGGGTTGCCGTCCTCGGCCTTCGGCCGGGTGCGTTTGAGCGCCTGCTGGCCGGCATGCGCGATACGCAAGGGCCGTGGCTGGCCGTTCAGTTCGAAGAACAGTTTGGCCTCGCCGTCTTCGGGCGCTTCCGAGCGGCCGAGCAGGCGCACGACCAGTGTCTTGCCCGGTTCGAGTTCGACCGACATCTCGTCCTTGTCGCCCAACCCGTAGAAAAAGACCGGCGTCGGCAGCACCGACACGTCGCCATGACGGCGGCGATGTTCAGCGAATTCGGCAAACACTTTCGGATACATCAGCCAGCTGGCGAGATCGGCGTCGCTGATCTGGCGACCGACTGCCTGCGCGGCCGATCGGCGCGCCTGTTCCAGATCGACCGGCGGCAGGTGTGCGCCGACGCGACCATCGATCGGCGCCCGCCCCTTCAGGATGCGTGCCTGCAGACCCGCCGGGAAACCGTCGGCCGGATAACCCAGTTCGCCGCGCATCATGGCGACAACCGAATCGGGGAAGGCAATTTCCCGGTTCGCGTCGGCCACATCCTCAGGCCGCAGATCGTTGGCGACCATGAACAGGGCGAGGTCGCCGACCACCTTCGATGACGGCGTCACCTTGACGATGTCGCCGAACAGCTGGTTCACATCGGCGTAGGCCTGCGCCACCTCGTTCCAGCGGTGATCGAGCCCCATCGCACGCGCCTGCTCGCGCAGGTTGGTGTATTGGCCTCCGGGCATTTCGTGGCGGTAGACGTCGGAGGTGCCGGCGCGGATGTCGGCCTCGAAAGGCGCGTAGAAGCGGCGCCCCCCCTCCCAGTAGCGCGAGAACGGTGCGATGCGCGCCGGCGTCAGGCCGCTGTCGCGTTCGCTGTTTTCCAGCGCGGCGACGATGGCGCCGAGACTCGGCTGCGAAGTCAGGCCGCTCATCGCGTCCATCGCGCCGTCGACGGCGTCAACCCCGGCAGCGACGGCCGCCAGCACGCTGGCGACGGCGCCGCCACTGGTATCGTGCGTGTGGAAGTGGATCGGCAGGCCGACTTCTTCCTTCAAGGCCTTGACCAGCGCATGCGCGGCCGCCGGCCGGCAGACGCCGGCCATGTCCTTGATGCCGAGGATGTGCGCACCGGCCTTTTCCAGCTGACGCGCCATGTCGACGTAGTACTTCAGATCGTACTTGGCGCGCCGCGGATCGAGCAGGTTGCCGGTGTAGCAGATCGTTCCCTCGCACAGGGCGCCGCTTTCGATCACCGCGTCCATGGCGACACGCATGTTGTCGACCCAGTTGAGCGAATCGAAGACGCGGAAGACGTCCATGCCGTGCGCTGCCGCCTGCTGCACGAAGTAGCGCACGACGTTGTCGGCGTAGTTGGTGTAGCCGACGGCGTTGGACGCGCGCAGCAGCATCTGGAAGAGCACGTTGGGAACTGCCGCGCGCAGCTGGTCGAGGCGCTGCCAGGGGTCTTCCTTGAGGAAGCGCATGGCCACGTCGAAAGTCGCGCCGCCCCAGCATTCGAGCGAGAAGAGTTCCGGCAGCTGGCGCGCGTAGTGCGGCGCAATCGCCAGCATGTCGGCGCTACGCATGCGCGTGGCGAACAGCGACTGGTGCGCGTCGCGCATCGTCGTGTCGGTCAGCAGCACGCGCTGCTGATCGCACATCCAGCGCGCGAAGCCCGGCGCGCCAAGCTCGCGCAACCGGTCGCGGCTACCCGGCAGCAATGGTTGGTCGGCCGCGGCGGCCGGCAGTTGCGGCTTCGCCAGCGGCAATGCCGGTTGCGTCCGCCCTTTCATTTCCGGATTGCCGTTGACCACGATGTCGCCGACGAATCGCAGCAGCTTCGTCGCCCGGTCGCGACGCGGCTTGATCGCAAACAGCGCCGGCGTGGTGTCGATGAAGCGTGTGGTGCATTCGCCGCTGCGGAACGCCGGATGCGCGATGACGTTCTCCAGAAAAGCGAGGTTGGTCGCGACGCCACGGATGCGGAACTCGCGCAGCGCCCGATCCATGCGGCGGATCGCCTCGTCGGCATCGTGGCCGCGCGCGGTGACCTTGACCAGCAGCGAGTCGTAGTACGGCGTGATGATCGCGCCGGTGTAGGCCGTACCGGCGTCGAGGCGGATGCCGGCGCCGGCGGCGCTGCGGTAGGCCATCAGTTTGCCGTAGTCGGGAGCAAAATCCTTCTCCGGATCCTCGGTCGTCACGCGGCATTGCAGCGCATGACAGGACAGCCGGATGTCCGCCTGCGCCGGCAGGAAGTCGCTGGCACCGATGCGCCCGCCCTCGCTGACGACGATCTGCGCCTTGACCAGATCGATGCCAGTCACCTCCTCGGTCACCGTATGTTCGACCTGGATGCGCGGATTGACCTCGATGAAATGGAATTCGCCGCTGTCGGCGTCGAGCAGGAACTCGACGGTGCCGGCGTGCGTGTAGCCAACGCCGTCAGCGAGCTTGAGCGCGGCGGCACAGAGGGCTTCGCGCTGTCCGGCGGACAGATACGGCGCCGGCGCCCGTTCGACGACCTTCTGGTTGCGCCGCTGCACCGAACAGTCGCGCTCGAACAGATGCACGCGGTTGCCATGCAGATCGCCGAGCACCTGCACTTCGACGTGGCGGGCGCGCAGCACCATCTTCTCGAGGTAGACCTCGTCGTTGCCGAAAGCAGTGGCAGCCTCGCGCCGGGCGGACTCGATCGCCGGCAGCAGTTCGCTCTCGGCGTTGATCGCGCGCATGCCGCGGCCACCGCCGCCCCAGCTGGCTTTCAGCATCAAGGGGTAGCCGATGCCGGCAGCCAGACGGCGGCATGCCTCGGCGTCATCCGGCAAGGCGCCGGTCGCCGGCACCACCGGTACGCCGACGCGCTCGGCCAGCGCCCGCGCGGCGACCTTGTTGCCGAGTTCGCGCATCACCGCGGGCTTCGGACCGATGAAGACGATGCCGGCGCGCGCGCAGGCTTCGGCGAAATCGGGGTTTTCGGAGAGGAAACCGTAGCCGGGGTGAATGGCGTCGACTTTCGCCTCTCTGGCGATACGGATGATGTCGTCGATGTCGAGATAGGCGGCGATCGGCTTCTTGCCGTCGCCGACGCGATAGCTTTCGTCGGCCTTGAAACGGTGCAGCGCGAAGCGGTCCTCGTTGGCGTAGATCGCCACGGTACGCATGCCCAGCTCGGCCGCAGCACGCATGATGCGTATGGCGATCTCGCTGCGGTTGGCAACCAGGATGCTGCGGATTTTTTTCATCACGAAACCTCGTTTGCGGGGCGACCACGCCCGTCCGGGGCGGCATGCCGCCCCGGTCTGCTGTTCAGGAAAGGGGAAGCCGGCCGCTCGGCGGCCGGACGCTACCTCAGCTGTAGCGCTGCTCGAGCGCATCCCACGCGGGTTTGCCGACCAGCCGCTGCCGCTCGGCGAAAGGCGTCACCAGACCGCCCGTTTCGAGCAGCTGCTTTTCGTCGCGCAGCACGCCGAGCGCCTTCTGCATGCCCATCACCGCGCCCTGCAGCGCGGCGTTGGCGTAGAGGACGATGCCGAAGCCGAGCAGGCCGAGTTCCTCGGCGTTGAAGATCGGCGTCTTGCCACCGATGACCATGTTCATCAGCTGCGGCGTGGCGAGGCGCTGCGGCAGCGCGCGGATTTCGTCGGCGCTCGTCACCGCTTCGACGAAAAGGATGTCGGCGCCCGCCTCGGCGAATTTCTGCGCACGCTCGACGGCTGCCTCGAAGCCATGCACGGCGGCGGCGTCGGTGCGCGCCATGATCAGCAGATCCGGATCGCGGCGCGCGTCGACCGCGGCCTTGATCTTGCTCACCGCTTCCTCGGTCGAAATCACCGCCTTGCCGGCAAAATGGCCACAACGCTTGGGCGCCACCTGGTCTTCGAACTGGATGCAGTCGGCGCCGGCGCGTTCCAGCGTGCGCACCGTGTGATGGACGTTGAGCGCGTTGCCGAAGCCGGTATCGGCGTCGACGATCAGCGGCACGTCGACGGCGTCGCGGATGCGTGCCGTATGCTCGGCGATCTCGGCCAGGCCCATGAAACCCTGGTCGGGCATGCCGAACCACATGTTGGTGACACCGGCGCCGGTGACGTAGATGGCCTCGAAACCGAGGTCGGCGACGACGCGGGCCGACAGCGCGTTGAAAGCGCCGGGAACGATCACGCCACGTCTGGCCTCGACCAGGGTTTTCAGTTGCTTGCGGGTAGACATTGTTTTTCCTGGAATTGTCTCGATCAGAACGAATCGGCGGGAACGCGCACCCGGCCTTCCATCAGGATGCGTGCGCTCCGGCTCATGATCGCGCGGGTGACGGTCCACTGGCCGTCGACCCGCCTGGCCTCGGCGCCGACGCGCAGCGTGCCGGAGGGGTGGCCGAAGCGCACCGCCTGACGCTCGCCGCCGCCGGCAGCAAGATTGACCAGGGTGCCGGGAATCGCGGCAGCCGTGCCGATGGCCACCGCCGCCGTTCCCATCATCGCGTGGTGCAGCTTGCCCATCGACAAGGCACGCACCAGCAGGTCGATGTCGGCAGCACTGACGCGCTTGCCGCTGGCCGCGACGTAATCGGCGGGCGGCGCGACGAAGGCGATCTTCGGCGTGTGCTGGCGTCGGGCAGCATCTTCGAGGCGGTCGATCAGTCCCATCTTCAGCGCACCGATGGCACGCAGGGTTTCAAAGCCGGCCAGCGCCGCGGCGTCGCCGTTGATTGCGTCCTGCAACTCGCTGCCGGTATAGCCGATGTCCTCGGCGTTGACGAAGATGGTCGGGATGCCGGAATTGATCAGCGTCGCCTTCAGTTTGCCACCGGCCACCAGCGATTCGGGCACCTCAAGTTCGTCGACCAACTGGCCGGTCGGGAACAGCGCGCCGCCGTCGGCGCCTTCGTCGGCGGGGTCGAGGAATTCGAGCACGATCTCGGCCGCCGGAAAGGTGACGCCGTCGAGCTCGAAATCGCCGCATTCCTGCACCTGCCCGCCGGCGACCGGAACATGCGCGATGATCGTCTTGCCGATGTTGGCCTGCCGGATGCGCACGACGCAGACGCCGTCCTGCGGAATGCGCGCCGGATCGAGCAGACCCGAGTGCAGCGCGAAAGCGCCGGCCGCCGTCGACAGATTGCCGCAGTTACCCGACCAGTCGACGAAATCGCTGTCGATGGCGACCTGGCCGTAGAGGTAATCGACGTCGTGGCCGGGAACGGTCGACTGCGAGAGGATCACGCACTTGCTGGTGCTCGAAGTCGCCCCGCCCATGCCGTCGATCTGCTTGGCGTAGGGATCGGGGCTGCCGATGACGCGCTGGAACAGCCGGTCGCGGGCGGCACCCGGAACGCGGCAGCTGGCCGGCAGGTCGTCGAGGCGAAAGAAGACGCCCTTGCTGGTACCGCCACGCATATAGGTGGCGGGAATGCTGACTTGCGGCGCGTACGCCATCAGACGGTCTCCTTTTCAGAGGCGAGGAAATCCTCGGCAAAGCGCTGCAGCACGCCGCCGGCGGCGTAGATCGACACTTCCTCGGCGGTATCGAGGCGGCAGTTCACCGGCACCTCCTCGCTGCCGCTGTGGCGACGCCGGATCACCAGCCGCAGTTCGGCGCGCGGCTTGAGTTCGCCCAGCACGTCGTAGGTTTCGCTGCCGTCGAGGCGCAGCGTCAGACGCGTCGTTCCCGGCTTGAATTCGAGCGGCAGTACGCCCATGCCGATCAGGTTGGTGCGATGGATGCGCTCGAAGCCTTCGGCGACGATGGCTTCGACGCCAGCCAGACGGACGCCCTTGGCCGCCCAGTCGCGGCTCGAGCCCTGGCCGTAGTCGGCACCGGCGATGATCAGCAGCGGCTGGCGACGCTGCATGTAGGTTTCGATGGCTTCCCACATGCGCATCAGCTTGCCCTCGGGCTCGACGCGCGCCCAGGAGCCCTTCTGCGGCACGCCGTCGACGACGGCCATCTCGTTCTGCAGTTGCGGATTGGCAAACGTCGCGCGCTGCGCGGTCAAGTGGTCGCCGCGGTGCGTCGCGTAGGAATTGAAGTCCTCTTCCGGCAGACCCATTTTCGCCAGATACTCGCCGGCCGCCGAGTCGGCCAGGATGGCATTCGACGGTGACAGGTGGTCGGTGGTGATGTTGTCGGGCAACACCGCCAGCGGACGCATTCCCTTGAGCGTGCGCTGCCCGGCCAGCGCGCCTTCCCAGTACGGCGGACGGCGGATGTAGGTCGACTGCGGGCGCCAGTCGTAGAGCGGCGCGGTCTTGGCGCCGCTTGCGGCGTGAACGGCGAACATCGGCTCGTAGACCTGACGGAACTGTTCAGGCCTGACGCAGCGACTGACGATGGCGTCGATCTCGGCGTCGGCCGGCCAGAGATCGTGCAGCCTCACCGGCCGCCCGTTCGGGTCGATGCCGAGGACGTCGCGCTCGATGTCGAAGCGGATCGTTCCGGCGATGGCGTAGGCGACAACCAGTGCCGGCGAGGCAAGGAAAGCCTGGCGCGCATACGGGTGGATGCGGCCGTCGAAGTTGCGGTTGCCGGAGAGCACGGCGGCGGTATGCACGTCGCGATCGATGATTTCCTGCTGGATTTGCGGATCGAGCGCACCGGACATGCCGTTGCAGGTGGTGCAAGCGTAGGCGACGATGCCGAAACCGAGCTTTTCCAGTTCCGCCAGCAGCCCGGCTTCTTCGAGGTAGAGGCGGGCGACCTTCGAACCCGGCGCGAACGAGGTCTTCACCCAGGGCTTGCGCAGCAGACCGAGCGCATTGGCCTTCTGCGCCAGCAGGCCGGCAGCGACCACGCTGCGCGGATTGGAGGTGTTGGTACAGCTGGTGATGGCGGCAATGATCACCGCGCCGTCGGGCAGGCGGCCGGCGCGCTCATCGGCCAGCGCCTGTTGCAGACCGCTGGCGGAGGCGATGCCACGCTCGCTCAGCGCCGTCGTCGGCAGGCGTTTGTGCGGATTGGACGGGCCGGCCATGTTGCGCACCACGCCGGCAAGATCGAATTCGAGCACACGCGCGTAGACGGCGCTCTCCAGGGCGTCGGCCCACAGACCGGCGGTCTTCGCGTAATTCTCGACCAAGGCCACCTGTGCCGGATCGCGGCCGGTCAGCCGCAGGTAATCGATGGTCTGCCGATCGATGTAGAACAGCGCCGCGGTGGCACCGTATTCCGGGCACATGTTGGAGATCGTCGCGCGGTCGCCGATCGACAGGCTCGACGCCCCCTCGCCGAAGAACTCGAGCCAGGCGCCGACGACGCGTTGCTGGCGCAGGAACGCGGTCAGCGCCAGCACGATGTCGGTGGCGCTGATTCCCGGCTGATGGCAGCCAGTGAGACGCACGCCGACGATCTCCGGCAGGCGCATCATCGAGGCGCGGCCAAGCATCACCGTTTCGGCCTCGAGCCCGCCGACGCCGATGCCGACGACACCCAGCGCATCGACGTGCGGCGTGTGGCTGTCGGTGCCGACGCAGGTGTCGGGGAAGGCGACGCCCTTGCCCTTGCCGTCATCGCGCACCTGGATCACCGGCGACATCTTCTCCAGATTGATCTGGTGCATGATGCCGTTGCCGGCCGGGATGACATCGACGTTGGCGAAAGCGCGCTTGGTCCATTCGATGAAGTGGAAGCGGTCCTCGTTGCGCCGATCCTCGATGGCGCGGTTTTTCGCGAAGGCCTGCGGGTCGCAACCGCCATGTTCGACGGCCAGCGAATGATCGACGATCAACTGTGTCGGCACCACCGGGTTGACCCTGGCCGGGTCGCCCCCTTGCGCGGCGATCGCGTCGCGCAGGCCGGCGAGATCGACCAGCGCGGTCTGGCCGAGGATGTCGTGACAGACGACGCGCGCCGGGTACCACGGAAAATCGAGGTCGCGCCGGCCCTCGGCGATCTGCATCAGCGCATCGCCGAGCAGCGCCGGATCGCAGCGGCGGACCAGCTGCTCGGCCAGCACGCGCGCCACGTAAGGCAGGCGCGCGTAAGCGCCCGGCTTGAGCGCCTCGACGGCGGCGCGCGCGTCGAAATAGTCGAGCGTGCTTCCCGGCAACGGTTTGCGGTAATCGGTATTCATGCGTGCCCGCCCCTCACTGGCGCTGATCGATCGGCAGGAAAGCCCGGTCGTCCGGTCCGACGTAATTGGCGCTCGGGCGGATGATCTTGTTGTCGATGCGCTGCTCGATGATATGCGCCGCCCAGCCGGAAGTGCGCGCAATCACGAACAGCGGCGTGAACATCGCGGTCGGCACGCCCATCATGTGATAGCTGACGGCACTGAACCAGTCGAGGTTGGGGAACATCTTCTTGACTTCCCACATCACCGACTCGAGGCGTGCGGCGATGTCGTACATCTTGGTCGAACCGGCGGCGACCGACACCTGGTGGGCGACGCTCTTGATCACCTCGCTGCGCGGGTCGGAAACGGTGTAGACCGGATGGCCGAAACCGATCACCACTTCCTTGGCCTCGACGCGGCGGCGGATGTCGCTTTCGGCCTCATCCGGACTGTCGTAACGCCGCTGAATCTCGAAAGCCGCCTCGTTGGCGCCGCCGTGTTTCGGCCCGCGCAGTGCGCCGATGGCGCCGGTAATTGCCGAATACATGTCCGAACCGGTACCGGCGATGACGCGGCCGGTGAAAGTCGAGGCATTGAATTCGTGCTCGGCGTAGAGGATCAGCGAGGTATGCATGGCGCGCTCCCACAGCGCCGAGGGCTTTTCGCCATGCAGCAGATGCAGGAAGTGGGCGCCGATCGAATCGTCGTCGGTGTCGACGTTGATGCGCTTGCCGTTGGTCGACCAGTGATACCAGTAGAGCAGCATCGAACCGAGCGAAGCCATCAGGCGGTCGCCGATGTCGCGCGCGCCGGGGATATTGTGGTCGTCCTTTTCCGGCAGCGCGCAGCCGAGCGCGGAAACGCCGGTGCGCATCACGTCCATCGGATGCGCCGAGGCGGGCAGACATTCGAGCGCTTCCCTGACGTTGGTCGGCAGACCGCGCATCGCCTTCAGCCTGGCCTTGTAGGCCTTCAGTTCGGCGCCGGTCGGCAGCTTGCCGTGCACCAGCAGGTAGGCCACCTCCTCGAATTCACAGCGCTCGGCGATGTCGAGGATGTCGTAACCACGGTAATGCAGGTCGTTGCCGGTCTTGCCCACCGTGCACAGGGCGGTATTGCCCGCCGTCACGCCGGACAGGGCGACTGACTTCTTCGGCCTGAAAGCCGCTTCCTGGGGAATGTTCATTGCGTTTGTCTCCAACAGTGGGTGAGGCCCGGATTCAGGCAGCGAGGTAATCGGACGAGGCTTCGCACTCATCCAGAATCGTGCGCGGACGGCCTTCGCCATCCACCGCAACCATTTCGAAACGTCCTTGCAAGGCATTGATGCGCGCGCCTCCCGGCAGGGTTTCCGCGACTCCCGTGACTTCGACGGTCATCGACGAGCGCCCGATACGGGCAATGCGTCCGGTCAATTCGAGCATCTGCCCCAATTTCACCGGCACCTGGAACTCGACGCGCTCGGACGCCGCCATGACCACGGCACAGCGGGCAAAGCGCGTCGCCGTCACGAAGGCGGCCTTGCCGAGCAGGCTGAGCGCGTTGCCGCCGTAAAGCGTGCCGTAGTGATTCGCCTGGTCCGGAAAGACCATTTCGACAAAAACTGTCTCCCGCTGACGCGACGCTGCCAGGCTGCAACAATCGACGACCTGCTTCATTGGGCGCTCCGCGCGGCGAGGAACTTCGCAATATACGCACTGCAAAATCGTGCGAAAAGGCTGAAATGGCGGAATATTGCGAAGGCTTCGCCCAGCTTTTGCGAAGCTTGCAAACATTCCGTGCGCCAGCCTTGGCAGGCGCAGCTGCGCTCGCGGCGCAGACGCGAACCCGCCGGCCTACAAGGCATCGCGGGCAAGACAGCGAAACACCGAGACACGGCCGGCGCCGGCCAGCGCGGCCGGCTTATGCACCCTAATGGCGAGGCGTTTCATCGGGAAACTGTCGGCGAGCGCCTGCAGCATCGCCTGGCTGATCGCCTCGAGCAGATTGAAATGGCGCTCGCCGACCAGTCGCACAAGCGCGGCAACCACCTGGTCATAGTCCACCGTGTGCGCGATGTCGTCACTCCGGCTTGCCGTCGCGGCATCGACGATGAATTCGATGTCCACGCGCAACAGCTGGCGCTCGGCGCGTTCGTGCGGATAGACGCCGATCGATGCCAGCAAGGGCAAAGCCTCGATGCGGATGCGGCAGTCGTCTTCGTTGCGGCGGGATAAATCAGTCAAGAAAGCTCCATCAAACGGGAATCACCATGCGCGGCACAGCCGCGTGGCGCGGTGCGGCGCGCAGCTCAGCAGAGCGCGTCGCGAAGCGCGGCCGCCTGCTGCCGGCACAGGCTGGCGATGTCGTCAGCTGCGCCGGCCAGCAAGGCGTGGCTCAAGGGAGCGCGCACATCAAGCGCTGCCGCGGATTCGAGACGCGCGCGCTCGGGCCCCAGCGCCAACTGCAGTTGCCGCTCTACTTGCCGGCTGAGCAGCGCAAAACACGGCGCGCTCGCCGCTTGCGCGTGCTCACGCAGACGGGCGTACCAGCGTTGCGCCGCGCGCATCGCTTCGCCGGAGCCGCCGGCGTCTTCAATGCCCGCTTGCACCACGCCTGCGTCAGGCGCCGCGCGCGCGCAGTCCTCGAGCAGCGCAAGGACTTCACCGCTGCCACGCGCGGCCAGACAGCACAGCGCATGACTGTCGACCTGCGCGAGCAGCGCGCACAGGCCCGCGATGTCTTCGCGGCTGACAACGCTCACCGCAAAACCGCCGTCCTGCGTGCGCGCCAGCAAGCCCTCGGCAAGCAGAAGCTGCAGGGCATCGAGCAAGGACGCGCGGGAAACGCCGTAGTGACGGCACAGCGCCGCTTCGTCAATGGCAGTGCCGGGCTGCAGGCCGTGCGCAAAAATCCTCTCGGACAGCGACGCGGCGAGGCATTCGTGCAAGCGCTGGCCGCCGGCGAAGGCGCTGCGAGCACCGGCAAATCCCTGCGCCGTCAGCGCGTCCATGCGGCCGCCTCCTGCGTCAGGCCGGGGGCGAACGCCCACGGCGACGGTGACGACGCATCGGCACGCGCTACTGCCGCAAGACCGGCAACAGACGGCGCTGCGCAGTTCGGATTGAAATTGACGGACATACGGCACTCCTCGAAAAACGGCCCTTGCCAGAGCGGGCGAATATTTGCAATATACGCACCGGCGAATCGCTTTAAAGCCCTGAAATAGCGTAGAAATGCGAAGCAAAACCGACTGTCTTGCAAAGATTGCGAATTAACGATGAGAAAGACTTTCATGGGCGTGCGCCTGAAACGCCTGCGCGAGGAACGCGGCCTGACGCAAGTGGCGCTGGCGCGTGCGCTCGAACTCTCGCCGAGCTATCTCAACCAGCTCGAGCAGAACCAGCGCCCGCTCAGCGTGCCGGTGCTGCTCAAGCTGAATGCCGTGTTCGGCGTCGACGTGCAGCTCTTCTCGGAGAATGACGAAGCGCGGCTGATCGCCGACCTGCAGGAGGCCTTCCGCGAAAACGCCGGCAGCGAGGCGGTATCACTGGCCGAGATCCGCGAACTCGCGGCCGGCATGCCGGGCGTGGCGCGCACGCTGCTGGCGCTGGCGCGGCATCAGCAGGAGGCACAGGAGCGCGAAGCGGCGTGGGCGGCACGCCTCGGGCTCGACCGCAGCGAACAGCCGCTGGCCACGCGCATGCCCTTCGAGGAAGTGCGCGACTTCTTCTACGCGCAGCACAATCACATCGACGAACTCGACCGGCTCGCCGAACGTCTTGCCGATGCCTGGCTGCTGCGCCCCGGCGACATGGCCGACGGCCTCGAAGCGCGCCTGCAGCGCGCGCATGGCGTCAGCGTGCGCCGCGGCAGCCGGGCGCTGGCGCAGGACGCCGGCGATGCGCAGCGTGTCTTCGATCCGGCGACGCGCACGCTGTCGCTGTCGCCGCACCTGACGCCGGGGCAACAGTCCTTCCAGATGGCGACGCAACTGGCCTTCCTCGAGGCCGGCGAGGCGATCGAAGCCCTTGCCGCAGCGGCCGGCCTGTCCAGCGACGAAGCATGCCGGCTGGCGCGCATCGGCCTGGCCAACTACTTTGCCGGCGCGCTGATCCTGCCTTACGGGCGCTTTCTCGAACGTGCCGAACAGCTGCGCTACGACATCGAACTGCTCGGTCGCGCCTTCGGCGTCGAATTCGAAACCACCTGCCACCGCCTGTCGACGCTGCAGCGGCCCGACGCGCGCGGCATCCCCTTCTTTTTCGTTCGCGTCGACCGCGCCGGCAACATCTCCAAGCGCCAGTCGGCGACCGACTTCCACTTCTCGCGCATCGGCGGCACCTGTCCGCTGTGGAACGTGTACGAAGCCTTCGCGCAACCGGAACGCGTACTCACCCAGCTGGCGGCGATGCCCGACGGCCGCGCCTATCTGTGGATCGCGCGCAGCGTCGCGCGCGGCTACGGTGGCTACGGCGCGCCGAGCAAGCGCTTCGCGGTCGGTCTGGGCTGCGACTTGCAGCACGCCGAGCGGCTGGTCTACAGCAAGGGGCTGAACCTCCGCGACGCCGACAGCTACACGCCAATCGGCACCGGCTGCAAGGTCTGCCCGCGCGAAGCCTGTCCGCAACGCGCCTTCCCGGCGATCGGCAGCGCCTCGGTGGTCGACGAAAACCGCAGCCGCTTCGCGCCCTACCCGCTACGTTGAGCGTCGCCCGTTTCGCAAAAACACCCTCAGTCCGGCTTCGCGAAGGAACCGGCAAATCGATCCGCCGCCCGCGCCTGTGCGGTCGCCGGCAAATCCGCAGCCGCGATATGGCACAGCGCCAGAATCGCGCGAATGCCCCGGGTGTGGTGCTTCTGCCGATGGACGACGACGCGCAGTTCGCGCGAAAGATCGAGGAACGGTGTTGGCACTGGCGCCAGCCAGCCGGCGGCGAAGGCATCCTTGAGTTCGAGCGCGGACAGGCAGCCGAGGCCCATGCCGAGCCGCACGCATTGACGGACGGCCTCCGGTTGTTCGAGCTCGAGGGCGATCCGCGGCGTGATGCCGATCTCGCCGAAGGCACGGTCGAAGGTTTCACGCGTTCCCGAACCGGCTTCGCGCGTCACCCAGGACACCGACTGGAGCGCCTCGGGCGTCGCCCCGCCGCACACCAGCGGATGCTCGGGCGAGGCAAAAACCACCAGTTCGTCGCTGAGCCAGGGGAAAAACTGCAGCTGCGGATCGCTCGCCGGCCCTTCGATGAAGCCCAGGTCGATCTCGAAGGCGAGAAGCCGCTTCAGGACCTGCTCGGTGTTGAAACGCGCCAGGTGAACCTTGCCGAGCGGCTGCGTGCGACTCAGCTCGGCCAGCAGCGCGGGCAACAGATGGTTGCCGATGGTCACGCTCGCACCGAGGTGGATGTCGAAGGCAGCGCCTTTCGCCTGTGCGACTTCCTCGATTTCGCGGCTGCGATCGAGCACCTCCTGCGCCAGCGGCAGAATCTCCCGCCCGGTGTCGGTCAGGCTCAGACGCCGTCCGAGCCGGTTGAACAAGGCCGCACCGAGCTGGTTTTCCATGTCGGCGAGCGCCATGCTCGCCGCCGCCTGACTCATGGCAAGCGCCTGCGCGGCACGCGTCACTTGTCCCTGGCGGGCGATGCCGACGAAGACCGCAAGCTGACGGAGCGTGATATTCATAAGCAGAACCAATTCAACACATAAAAAGTATAAGTTTTACATATCGAATCAGCAAACGCTAATCTGGCCGCGTATTCATTTTCGGCCAATGCGCATGCCACCGCTGCCGCGTTTTCTTCCAGGACTTGGCCTGACGGCGCTGATCGCCACGCTGGCGCTGATCGCTGGCGGGCGCAGCGAACTGCAAGCGATCGGTCTGGCACCACTGACGCTAGCCATCGTGCTCGGCGCCCTCGTCGGCAACTTCATGCCGAGATTGACCAGCGGCGCCAGCCAGGCCGGGATCAAATTCGCGCAGAGAACGCTGCTGCGCAGCGGCGTCGCCCTCTATGGTCTCAACTTGAGCCTGCAGGATGTGACCCAGGTCGGTTTCTCCGGCATTGGTATCGATTTGCTGATGGTCGCATCGACATTGGCCCTGGGCTGCTTCGTCGGCACGCGCTGGCTGGGAATGGACCGGGATTCGGCCTTGCTTATCGCCGCCGGCAGCGCCATCTGCGGTGCCGCCGCCATTGTCGCAACGGTGCCGCTGCTGCGCATGCGTACAGCCGACACTGCCGCCAAGACGGCGACGGCGGTCGCCACGGTGGTTCTCTTCGGCACGCTGGCGCTGTTCCTCTACCCGCTGCTGTTCGCCTGGCTTGGCAGCGAAAGCTCCTTGTTCGGGATGTTCATCGGCTCGACGGTTCATGAAGTGGCGCAGGTCGTCGCCATTGGCAACGCGATCGGCGGCGAGGCAGCACAGAACGCCGTCATCGTGAAGATGATCCGCGTCCTGCTGCTGGTGCCGTTTCTGCTGGGCCTGAGTTTCTGGATTGCCGGCAGGGACGACGCGGCTAGCGGTCAAAAGATCAGCATTCCCTGGTTCGCGCTGGTGTTCCTGCTTTTCGTCGCGATCAATTCGCTGCACATCCTGCCGGAACAGGCGCGCAGCGTGCTCAAGCTCGCCGGCATTGCCTGCCTGGCGTCGGCCATGGCCGCGTTCGGTATGGAAACGACCTGGCGCCTGTTGCGCCGCGCAGGATTCAGGCCATTGCTGCTGGGCGCGATCCTGTTTGTCCATCTGGTCGCGGTCGGTGGCTGGATCAATCTGGGCTGAGTCATGCAAGCCCGAGCGCTGCGCGACAACCGACCCTGAACCGCCGGGCGCCACTACCCTGATTTGTGTCAAAAGCCTTACTTCGCGGTCGTCGGGCTCGTGAGAAAACCGATGCGTGTCAATCCGGCACGCGCCGCTGCCGCCATGGCACGCGCGACGCGGCCATAGGGAACGGCTTCGTCACCACGGAAATGGATTTCGGGTTGCGGTGTCAGTTGCGCTGCACCGGCAAAGCGAGCCGGCAACTGCTCCTCGCTGATGCTTTCGCCGTTCCAGAAAAGACTACCATCAGCGCACAGGGCGACTTCGACGTGCCCGGCCCGTGTCACATTCGGCTGGCTCGACGCCTTGGGCAGATCGATCTTGACCGCGTGCGTCAGCAAGGGAGCGGTGATGATGAAGATCACCAGCATCACCAGCATCACATCCACCAAAGGCACGACGTTGATTTCGGGACGCGGCGTCCGTCTCGATGAGGTAAGACTGGCGAAGGCCATGATCAGCGTCCACCGTTGCGGCTACCCGCCGCGAGCGCGTAGAGGTCGTGTGCAAAGGCCTCCAGATGGCCGAGCCAGACCTGGTTGCGGCGGGAAAACGCGTTGTGTGCCAGCGCCGCCGGGATCGCCACGGCGAGTCCGAGCGCAGTCATGATCAAGGCCTCGCCAACGGGTCCGGCAACCTTGTCCAGCGTTCCCTGCCCCGACAGACCGATACCGACGAGCGCATGGTAGATACCCCAGACCGTGCCGAACAACCCGAGATAGGGCGCCGAAGACGCCGCCGAGGCAAGGATGGTCAGGCCCTGGTCGACTCGCGTGCTCTCCTGGTCGATGCCGTTGCGCAAAGCGCGCGACAGGTACTCGCCGGGACCGCCGACCTGCGCCAGTTTCGGCAAAGCGCCGTCCTCGATTTCGCCGACCGCCTTGACGGCACGGTGCGCCAGGCGCGCAAAAGCGTTGTCGGCAGCAGCCGGCGCCGCTTCAGTCAGGCTTGCCGCTTGCCAGAAGCGGGCGACGAAGCGTTCCTCGCGGCGACGACCGAGCACATTGTCCAGCCCCTTGAGCAGGATCACCGTCCAGCAGGCGATCGACAGTCCGCTCAGGATGGCGAGCAGGCCTTTGGCCAGCCAGTCGGTCTGGCTGAGGAAATGCGAAAGTCCGAGTGATGATTCCATGGCGGTGGATATCCTTTAGCGGCTGCGCAATACGAAATCGAAAGGCTGCAAGGCGATGGCGCGCACGGCGCTGCCGTCGCGCCGGGCTGGCTGGCAGCGCCAGCGTCTGAGGGCGTTCAGGGCCGCGTTGTCGAGGCGTTCGGAGCCGCTGCTGACAGCGATGCGGACGTCGGCAACGCGGCCATCGCTGTCGAGTTCGACCCGCAGCACGGTGCGCCCTTGTTCGCCGATGCGGCGTGATGTCACGGGATAATCGGGGGCCGGGCGCTCCGGACAGACCACCGACAATTCGCCGCTCAGAGTGATCGGGCCAGTGACGGCTGCCGGCGGAACGGAGGCCGTCTCCTGAACGGTGGGTGAAACGCCGACGGCCGGCACGCTGGCGAATTCGGTCGCTGCCGCGAGTTGCACCGGGGGCGACACACGCGGCCTGGCTTCCGCTTGCCGGGCCGGTCGCGCAGCTTCCTGCGGGGAAACAGTCGGCGGCGGCGGCGCAATCAGTTGTGCAAACAGCGGCAGCTCAGGCTCCGACTGCGGCGCGTGCGCTTGTAGTTGCCAGAGAACAGCGAGCAGTACGCCATGGGCGACAACGACGACGGCAACGCCAAGCGGTCGCCTTGCCGCGTTCCGACTCATGCCGGACGATTTGCCGCGTCCGTCAGCGCAGATCGAAGATCAGGTTGGCCGATGTACTGAGGACATCGGCGCGAGCATCGCCAACGAGATCAACCCGGTGCATCACCTGGATCGTGTTGCGGCCCTTGACCAGCGGCACGACTGCCTTGCCGTCTTCTGCAGTGAGCACTTCCTTGTCGGCGCCGGCGTACTCGGCAGTTGTCAGCCGCGCACCAGGCAGTGGCTTGCTTTCCCACAGGACCTGCACCGGCAAGGCGTCTCCGGCATGCGGGGTATCGGCGACAAGGGGAACGATTTCCAGTGGCTGACCCTGGGCCTTGGTCACGGCACGCCCCCAGTTCGCGACGGTCTTGCCGAACTTGACGACGTGGCTGGCGGAAAGTGCTCCGGCGACTTCATTCTTTGGCAGATTCTTCGAACCTTCCGTTGTCTTGCTCCAGAAGCCGTTGTCGTAGTGCAGGGTCAGCAAGGCCGGCGAGCCGCTGACGGCAAGGCGCGGACTGTCGCCGGCCTCCGCTTTCACGGCAAGTGATCTGCCGCTTGCATCGACCGCGGCAATCGACCTGATCTTGCCGGCGCTCGCCGCTTCCAGCTTGCCCGCGTGTCCGAAGACCACCCGGTAAGCGGCGTCGACCGGCTCGATCCAGGCATCGTGGGCAAAAGTACTACTGGCGGCGGTGCAGGCAAGGGCGAAAGCGAGAGGTCGAAACATTCTCATGGAGCACTCCGATCAGAAATCAAGCGATGCGCCGACCATCACGCTACGTGGTGGCGCAGGGTTGTAGGTCTGCACGCCGCTGCTCACGCCGGAACTGGTCGCATAACGGCGGTCGGTCAGATTGGCGACCTTCAGGTAATAGCGCTGGCGCTTGCCTTCGGCTTGCGTCGGCTCATAGCTGGCCATCAGGTCGATAGTGGCGTAGCCGTCGTAATACATCGCCCCGGAACTGGCCGACGTCGGCTGGCGCACGGAATAGCGGCCGATGGAACGCCCGATCGCGGTGAACGCGTAACCCTGCCAGGGGCGGACGGTGGCGACCAGCGTCGCCATGGTCTTCGGAACACCCGTAATTTCGGCACCGACCAGATACGCCGTACCCGGCGCCGATTCGATCACTTCGGTATGCGTACGTGCAAGGGCAGCGCTTGCCTCAAACCACTCGACCGGCGTGTAGCGGATCTGCGCCTCGATGCCGTCGCGCCGCGTTTTTCCGATGTTCGCGTAGGTCAGCGTTGCCAAGTCGATCAGGGCCACCTCGTCACGACTGTCGATCTTGAAATGGGCGAGATCAACGAACCACGCGGTTCCAGGGGTCAGCGTCAGGCCGACCTCGGTTTGCCGGAACTTCGTTGGCTGAACGCTCAGTCCGGCGGTGAACTTTGCGGCGTCCGATGGCAAGGAAAAGCCTTCGGCAACGCTGACTCGTGCTTCGAGCGTGCCCGGCACGAGGGTCGAACGCAGCCCAAGCTTCGGCGTATCGACCGTGAAGGCAGCCATGCTGCCGCATTGGGCCGAAGCGCCGGTGCGCGTCTCGACGCCGCGCTGTTCGCAGTTGCCGCTGATGCGGTCGCGGCGGAAGCCGAAGCTCGGCCGGAACAATGGAGCAAGCACCCACTCGCCCTGCGCCAGCAGCGATGCAGACCTGATCGTCAGATCGCGATTGAGCGTCCCGGCCCCGCCATTGACCCCTGCGGTCAGGGTATTGGCGGTGAAGCTGCCGTTATTGAGCGCATCGGCGTACTTGTAGCGCGTGGACTCGTCGTAGGCTTCGATGCCGGCAACCCAGTTGAACGGCTTGCCCAGCAACTGCTTTTCGGCGTTGAGGTTGGCACCGTAACCGAAAACGTCGCGGACATAATCTTCCGAGCGCTGCTGCCAGGTGGTGGCATTGGTCAGACGGGTGAAAGTACGAGTAAAGCTCTGCGTGGTCGAGTAGGCGAAGAACAAGGCCTTCAGGTCCGGCGACAGACTGTGCGAGAGATCGCCGCGCAGAGAGAAATAGCCTTTGTTGGTGCCGTCGTTCTGAACATGCGGGTCCTTGGCCAGGAAGTTGGCGCTGTCGTTGTACTGCGCCTGGGTAATGACCGAGGCGGTATCGGCGCGCGCCGTGTGCAGCCGGGTGGAGATGGTGAATTGGGTTTTCTCGGACAAGTCGAAAGCGGCGCGCCCGGAAACCGTGCCATGGTTGTTGCGCGACTGCGGACGATAACCGTCGCTGTCGTAGAACTGGACGGCCGCATTCACCGTTGCGCCACCTATTTTGCTACCTGCTGCTGCCTGCGCATCGAGAGTGCGAAACGAGCCGAAACTGAGGTCGGTCTCGGCGTATTGCCCGCCTTTGCGCGATTCCAGCGCGACAACTCCGGCACGGTTGAAATTGCCGTAGAGCGCCGACACCGGCCCCTTGAATACGGTCATTGCACGAAGCTCAAGCGGAATCACGACATTGAGGTCGGCGTAACCGTCGGCGTGGCTGGAAGCCTCGTTCAGGGGAATTCCGTCGAGCACGAAACCGATGTCTCCGCCGTGCCCGCCACCCGAAAAGCCGCGCAAGGTCATCGAGTTGGCGACGCCACCGTAGCCAAGGCTGCGCACCTCCATGCCCGGCACCTCGCGGAACAACTGCTCCGGCTGTGAAACCTGCCGTTCGCGGAAATCCTCCTGGGAAAACTGCTGCACGCTGTAGGGCTGGTCCGGGCTGGTGGTCAGCAGTTGCCCCTTGACCACGACAGACTCCAGCGTTACCAGCGGATCGGATTCACTGGCCGCAGCATTCAGGGCGCCCAGCCCTGCGAGCAATAAGGGCATGGTGGCAAAGCGTGCGATGCAAGCGGCCATGACTGATCCCGACGAATGTATGAAGAAACGCAAAAAGATCATACTGTGTCGAATCAGCGCCGTCAAAGCACATGGAATAATCGTTGCGCCGACCCGCGGTCCTTGTCCGCCCAAGCATTTCGAGCGGCCATTTCGCCTGCGGCGAAAACTCACAGGCGTGCTGAAAACTGTCATTCCTTCGCCACGCCTGCGCATCGATCGCTTGCGACAATTCCGGGATCCGTGTCCGCCCCGAACTTTTCGTAGCTGCCATAGCGCGAGGCCAGCCTTTAGAATGCCGGATCCCTTGAGCAAATGGCCCCGTCGATGATTCGTATCGAAATTCCCGGCTTTGGCAATCTCGAACTGCAGCACCTCGTCTGCGACTACAACGGCACGCTCGCGCTCGATGGACAGTTGCAGCCGGGAATCGCCGAGCAATTGAGCCGCCTTGCCAGCCAGCTCGCAATCCACGTCATCACGGCCGACACCTTCGGCCAGGCGCGCGCTGAGCTCGCCGGCCTGCCGGTTTCCTTGCACATCACGCCGCTGGAAAATCAGGCGCAGACGAAACTCGAGTTTGTGCAGAAACTCGGCGCGGCCGTCACGGCCGCCATCGGCAATGGCCGCAACGACTGCCGGATGCTCGACGCAGCGGCGCTCGGTATCGCGCTGATCCAGCGCGAGGGTGGCGCCGCGACGACCGTCGCCGCGGCCGATGTCGTGTGCTCCAGCATTCACGACGCGATCGCGCTGCTGCACAACCCGAAGCGCCTGATCGCGACGCTGCGTTCATGAGTCACGCCGGCACTCGCGCCGAAAGCTTGCCGAACCGAACGACCCGCCCGCGCGTCGGCGCCGCGCGACAAACCACTCGTATCCGCGACTGAAACCGCTCAAGGACGAACTCCATGCACCACTTCGAATTCACCTACCACAACCCGACGCAGATCCATTTCGGCCGCGACAGCTTCGGCCAGCTGGCCGCACTGATTCCGCCCGCGGCGAAGCTGCTGCTGCTCTACGGCGGCGGCTCGATCATGCGTAACGGCATTTACGATCAGGTGATCCGGGCGCTGGCGGGGCGCGACATCGTCGAGTTCGGCGGCGTCGAGGCCAACCCGACGCTGGAGACACTTGCTTCCGCAGTGGCGCTGGTGCGTGCCGAAAGACGCGATTTCATCCTCGCCGTCGGCGGCGGTTCGGTCTGCGACGGCGCCAAGTTCATCGCCGCCGCAGCGCTCTACGAGGGCGACGGCTGGGATATCGTAAACGGCAAGCACGTCGTCGAACGCGCGCTGCCGGTCGGCGTCGTGCTGACGCTGCCGGCCACCGGTTCCGAGTCGAACGCCGGCGCCGTGGTCACGCGCGCGGCAACGCAGGAGAAAAAAGTGTTCTTCGCGCCGCCGACGCGGCCGCGCTTCGCCATCCTCAACCCGCAGGTGATGGACAGCCTGCCCGACCGGCAGCTGGAAAACGGGCTGGTCGACGCCTTCGTTCATGTCTGCGAGCAGTACCTCACCTACCCGGTCGGCGCGCTGGTGCAGGACGGTTATGCCGAGGCGATCCTGCGCGCGCTGAAAGCGCTGGGCGACTCCTTCGCCCGGCGGCGTGAGCCCGGCTGGCAGCAGAACCTGATGTGGGCGGCCAACCAGGCGCTGTGCGGCATCGTCGGCGTCGGCGTGCCGCTCGACTGGGCAACGCACCGCATGGCCGTCGAACTGACCGCGCTCTACGGCATCGACCACGGGCGCACGCTGTCGATCATCCAGCCCTGGCTGCTGCGCGAGACGATCGACGCCAAGCGCGCCAAGCTCGAGCAACTGGGGCGGCGCGTTTTCGACCTCGCCGACGCCAGCGCCGAAGACAGCATCGCCGCCATCGAAGCCTTCTACCGCGGCCTTGGCATGCCGGTACATCTCTCCGACACCGACGTCGCCGACGCGGACGCCGCCGAACGGGTCATGCAGGCGCTGCGCGCGCACGGCAACGCGGCGCTCGGCGGCCATGCTGGACTGGACGATGCGAAAACCTGGCGGATCATTCGCGCCGCGTGTTCGCGCTGAAGCAGGTGAGGCACGCTTGACGCGCATCCCGGCTGACATGGGCAGCCGCCATCGCTGCCAGAGAGCCTGCCAGAAACTGCCACATTGGCAGCGCGCCGTCAGCTGGCCCGCTACGCGCGCCAGCCATGACTGCATAAGCCACTGTTTAAATTGACTTAGTCGCAATCACTGCAAGTGGCACGAGTCTTGATAGTCATGAGGGATGGCTCGTCGAGTCGCATCCCAACAGACAAGGAAGCACCATGACAGACTGCACACTCAAGGCCGAATCGTTCGCCGTCGCCGACTCCCCCGCCCGTCGCCAGTGGATGATGGCGACCGTTGGCGTTGGCGGCGCCATGGTTCTCACTGCCATTGTTCCCTTCGTCAGCAGCATGCTGCCTTCGCAGCGCGCCAAGGCGGCCGGTGCGCCGGTGGAAGTCGACGTCAGCAAACTGGCGCCGGGACAGATGATGACCGTCGAGTGGCGCGGAAAGCCGGTGTGGATCATCAACCGCACCGAGGAAATGCTCGCCTCGCTGCAGAAGGCCAACGAGTTTCTCGTCGACCCGGAGTGCGAAGTGCCGCAGCAGCCCGACTACTGCAAGAATGCGACGCGCTCGATCAAGCCAGAGATGATGGTCGTCGTCGGCATCTGCACGCACCTCGGCTGCTCGCCGGGGCAGAAGTTCAAGAGCGGCAAGGACGAAGGCATGCCGCCCGACTGGCTCGGCGGCTTCCTCTGCCCCTGCCACGGTTCGACCTTCGATTTCGCCGGTCGCGTTTATAAAAACAAGCCGGCGCCGACAAATCTGCCCGTTCCGCCGCATACTTACCTCAGCGACGGTCGCCTGGTCATCGGCAGCGACGCACAAAATACCGGATCGTCCTGAATTCAACACAATGGGGGGCATGCATGAAATCGACGACGCTCTGCCTGCTGGCGCTACTGGCAAGCGTACCGGCACTGGCTGAAGACGAGCGCCTGTTCGCCCCGCTACCCGCCCCCGCGCAGGAGGTGCTGCGCGAACAGATGCTCGACAACCTGCTCGCGGTGAACGAGATCGTCAGCCTGCTCGCCAGTGGCGGCGTCAAGGAAGCCGGCGTCATCGCCGAAAACCGGCTCGGCCTGACGGCAATGGGCAAGAACCGGACGCTGCCCTTCGACGCGCGGCCGGGCGTGCACATGCCGCCGGCGATGCATGCCGTCGCCTTCGCCGGCCACCGGGCCGCCAGCGAGTTCGCGGCGGCAGCGGCCAGCGGTGATCGCGACCGCGCGCTGGCGCTGCTGCCCAACATCACCGGCACCTGCGTCGCCTGTCACCTGACATATCGCACGCGCTAGGCAGCCGGCTGCGTATTCCGCCCGGCATTTCGGGCACAAGTGCCCTGCAGTTGCCCGCCGACGAGCGGCCGGATGACCGACTGGTGAGCCGCGCCGACACTAAGAACATCGAGCTATAAAGCAAAGCCAAAACGGTCTGTGGAAGACTAAGCGCGTCGCTTATGATTCGCGCCACTCTTCCCACGATCACCTTCATGGACTTTGCATATACGGTCGCCGGCTTCGCCGTCGGTGCCATCGTCGGTCTGACCGGTGTTGGCGGCGGCTCGCTGATGACGCCGCTGCTGGTGCTGCTGTTCGGCATCCACCCCGCCGTCGCGGTCGGTACCGACCTCCTCTACGCCGCGATCACCAAGGGCGGCGGCACGCTGGCGCACGGGCTGAAAGGCTCGGTCGACTGGCAGATCACCCGGCATCTGGCCAGCGGCAGCATTCCGGCGGCAATCATCACCCTGCTCGCGCTCCACCACTTCGCTCCCGGCGGCATAGGCGGTGCTGCCAGCCTGATCAAGGTGGCGCTCGGCGTCGCGCTGCTCCTCACCGCCGTGGCGATCATCTGCCGCGCGCGCATCCAGGCCTACGCCCGACGCCATTTCGGCGACACGCCGAACCCGCAGCGCACCGCAAGACTGACCGTACTCACCGGCGCCATTCTCGGTGTGCTCGTATCGATTTCCTCGGTCGGCGCCGGCGCGCTTGGCGTCACCGCGCTGTTCTTCCTCTACCCCGCGATTCCGACGCTGCGCATCATCGGTTCGGACATCGCCCACGCGGTACCGCTCACCGCCGTCGCCGGCATCGGCCACTGGCTGCTCGGCAGCGTTGACTGGTCGCTGCTCGGCAGCCTGATCATCGGTTCGCTGCCCGGCATCTGGCTGGGAACGCATGTGTCGACCAGGATCCCCGATCGCGTACTGCGCCCGATCCTGTCGCTCATGCTGGTCGTCGTCGGCGTGAAACTGATCAGTTCCTGAAACGGCAGCTTTTGGGGCAGCATGCCCCGGGCGCTCCGCAGCTTGATCGCTGCGCGGAAGCCCACGCGACGTGCTTGCTCCGACACCTCTGCCCGTCGCCGGGAAAATGCCCGTTCAACCGAAGGCCGGCAAGGCCGGTTTGTCCACCGGCTTGCCGGCCGCCGCCCAGGCGTCAAAGCCGCCGGCGATCGACTTCACCTGCAGATAGCCCATCTCCTGCAGCGCGGCGGCGGCGAGCGCAGCCCGCCCGCTGGTCTTGCAGTAGAGGACGATCTTGAGGTCACGGGCAGCCAGTTCGGGAGTACCGCTGAACTTGAACTCGAGCAGTCCGCGCGGCACCAGCGTCGCGCCGGGCAGATGGCCAGAGGCGTATTCGTCGGCCTCGCGCACATCGAGCAGCACGTCGGCGTCACGGATCGCCTGATCGGCGTCGGCGAACGAAATTTCATGGATGCGGGCCTTCGCCGCGGCAACGAGATCGAGGGCAGTTTTCATCTTGATCCTTTCGGGAAATGTGGGAGACGAGGCATACCGGAGGCCTCCGTCAATGCGTGATCCGCTGCGCGCCGGCTGGGCGACGACCGGCGCCGCCAGGGATGCGGCAGCATACGGGAAAGCGCGGTGGGGAAACTACAGCGGACGCCTGACCGAAAGCGCGCCGCGCACCTGTCCGGCAGCATAGCCAAGTGCGCGATCATCCGGGTAGTCGCGCGCCAGCGAGTGCCGCAGATCTTCGCCGAGCGACTCCGCCGGGCCATGGCATTGCAGGCACACCGGCGCGGTGGGCAGCGCCTTCATGTAGCGCAGGCTGCGCTTGCCGCCGCCCTCGTCGATGACGGCAGAAGCCTCGATCTGTTCGGGCTTCTCGCCGTTGGCGGCGCGGATGTTGAAGTCGGCGAGTTGCCGCACTTCCCACGCATCGGGCGTGCCGGTCGCCGGATTGCGCATCTTCAGGCTGACGCGGCGAATCTCCCAGCCGGTCTGCTGCCGCATCGCTTGCAGCAGCGTCGGCGCTTCGACGCGACAGACGGGAATGGCGCCAGCGGCGCCCTTGGCCGCGACAGCGGCCTGCATCGCGCCGACCACTTTCGGCAACAAGGGCAAGGCGGTCTTTTTCGTTTCGGCCAGCGCCGCGGCAAGGTCCGGCGGTGTGCCATCCTGCGCGAAGCCAGGCGGGCTCAGGCGCGCCAGCGAGATGAGCAGCAAGGGAGAAATTTTCATCGGGAACCCGTCAATAAGCGAAGCCTGATATTACATCAGGAAAACGGCGTGGCGCCGATCCATCCCGCCAGCGTTGCCACCGCCGACAGGCTCGGTTCGTACTCAGTGATGCGATTTCGACATGAGCAGCAGGATTTTCAGGTTGATGACAAAGAACCTGAGCGTCTGCCAGACGATCGACGTGCGCATGTACAGCGTCAGCGGGGTGGGCGACGGCGGGTAGTAGGCCTGCTGGTAAGGCTCACGGTTGGTGTTTTCGCGCGACATGGGATTCTCCTTGGGCGAGAGATCAATCGGGCATGACCGACCAGCCGGGACGCAGCCTGGCCTGATAGATGAAGGCGTGGTGCAGCAGGTACTTCATCCAGTGCCCGGCCAGACCGATTTCGCCGAAGGTCAGCCGGTCGTCGCGACCGTGTTCGGGATAGGTCTGGAAATCCGGCACCACCGGGAAAACGGTCATCGTCACCGCCGAGCCCTTGAAGAAGCCCGATCCGGTCGACGCGACGCAGGCCGCGCCCATTTCGGCCATCGACGCGCTGCAGGTCGGCGCCGGCGCGCCCTTGAGCATGTCGTGGATGCTCCTGGCGACGGTTTTTGCCATCGCCGCCGACGGCATGCCGGTACGTGGCGGCGCCGGGTTGATCGGCGTGCCGTTGGCGCTCTGCATCGGCTTGCTGATCAGGTGCGGTGGTGCAAAGGCGATGCCGACGGCAAAGAGGTTCGGGTATACCGGCGACTGGTAGGTCTTCGGCCAGTCCCTGGCGCTCCACTGCAGGTAGGGACGCGGCGTGTAGTCGGCGTCGACGCGCATGAAACCGTTCGGCGCGAACAGGCTGGCGGTGATGTCGCCACCCGTCCTGTCGAAGGCTTTCAGGCCGACGCCTGAGAAAGGCGGGATCAGCATCGAGAAATCGAATTCCTGGACGTGGAAGCCGCCGTCGAGCGTTTCGTAGTGGATCTTGCCGGCCTCGACGCGCGTCACGTGCGCACGCGTGATCCACTCGATGCCGCGCTCGACCATCAGCGACTCGGCAAACGTCTTGCCGTTGGTGACGTAGCCGCCGCGCGTGATATGCACGCCGCCCATGCCGAAATCGCCAAGCTCGTATTCGTTGGAGAGCCAGACGATGTCGCCCTTGTCGCGCACACCGGCCTCGCGCAGTTCGTGGTCGACGTTGTAGATGTACTCGAAGGCCGCGCCCTGGCAGGTGCAGGTGCCGTGTCCGGTGCCGATGACGAAGGTGCGGCGCTCGCCGGCGCGCATCGCAGCAATGTTCGCCTGCAACTTCTCGTTGGCTTCCAGCGCATGCGCCGCGGTGCACACCGACACCGTATGCCCGTGCTCGGGACCGAGCCCTTCGGTGGCGGCGAAGTTCAGCTTCGGCCCGGTGGCATTGACCAGATAGTCGTAGGCAATCTTCTCGCGCTGCCCCGACTTCGCGGGCAATGTGTATTCAACCTCGACGAAGGAATGCGCATCGACGCCATCGCCTTCCGGATGGATCGACAGCGCTTTCGCCTGGCGGAAATCGACGCGCGTCTTGCCGTAGATCTCGGCCAGATCGAAAGTGACATCGGCTTCGCTCATGCGCCCGACGCCGACCCAGATATTCGACGGAATCCAGTTCCAGCGGGCGTTCGGTGAGACGACCACGATCTCGTGCTGCTTGTCGATCCAGAGATTCAGGTTCCTGGCGACAGTGTGACCGGCAATGCCGGCACCCAGAATGACGATCCTCGACATGCTCCCTCCTCCTTCGACGCACAAAGTCCGACCTGGGCCGGTCATCGACAGTCGCGGGCAGCCTCGGTCGGCCTGCCTCTTCTGCTGAAACTGTCGTTACCTGCCAGAGCTATCTGCTTTCACCTGTCGGCTGCAGCGTTCGGCGAGGGTGCGATGCACCCCCGCTTGGTTGCTGATCAAGCGCCGACGGAAGCAGTATGTATCGAACTTCTTATATTAGCAATCGCTACTATGCGATGACATGCGCGAATCACGAACGTACCGGCGGAGCGCAAGCCGAGGCGCCTGTGCAGCGCCTCTTGCCAATAAAGGCATTGCCAACTAAAGGAGATGTGCCAGGCCGATCCTCAAGGACAAGATCGCCGCGTCGCTCCCCACGCAGGGCAGGAGCAGCTTCTACTTCGACATCAGGATCACCGACGAGACCAACACCAAGGCCGAGAAGGAGCAGTACATCCGCGAGGCCTACGCGCTCTTTGCCCGGCTGCTCGGGAACGTGCACGAGGTAAGCTACATCCACGTCGAGGACGTGCGCGCGGCGGCCTACGGCTACGGCGGGCTGACGCAGGAATACCGCTACCACCACTGAGACTGACGGGCTGGCTGTCCGGCATCCCCGAACAGTGCACGACGCTGCCTATTGCCGCGAGCGATCGCCGAGCAGACTGAAACGCACGAGTTCGGGGATGTTGTCGACGCGCAGCTTGGTCTGCAGGTTGGCTTTGTACACTTCGACGGTGCGCGGACTGATCCCCAGACTGGCGGCGATTTCGCGGTTATGCCGGCCGGCGACGACCAGGTCCATCACCTCGCGTTCGCGCGGCGTCAGCGTTGCCAGCAGACGCTCGTAGCTGGCGAAACGTTCTTCCTCCTCGCGCTCGCGATGCAGGCGCGAGAAGGCTTCCTCGAGCGCAGCGATCAACCGTTCGGGGTTGATCGGTTTTTCGAGGAAATCGACCGCCTGCGCGCGAAACGCCGCGCGCGCCGCCTCGATGTCGCCGTGGCCGGTCATGATGATCGCCGGCATGCCGCAGCCGGCCGCGAGCAAGTGCTGCTGCAGGCTGAGACCGTCCATTCCCGGCATGCGGATGTCGATCAGCAGGCACCCTCGCCAGTCGGGTCGATACGCCTTGAGCAGGCTTTCGGCGTCGCCGAAAACGAGCACCGGGTAGCCGTGCAGCCCGAGCGAGAGCGCCAGCGCGTCACGCACGGACGCGTCGTCATCGACAATGAATACGGTTTGTCCATCAGGCGGCATCGCTGATTTCTCCTTCGCTGGGCAAGACAATCCTGAAAACGCCATGATCGCCAAGCTCGGCGCGCAGGCTGCCGCCATGCGCCTCGACGATGGCACGACTGATCGCCAGACCGAGGCCGAGCCCGCTGGCCTTGGTCGACTGAAAAGCTTCGAACAGCTGCGCCGCGGCCTCGCGCGACGGGCCTAGCCCGCTGTCCTCGACACTGATGCAGACGCGCCTGTCGCCGTCGGCCTGCGCCGAAAGCCTGATGCGGGCCTGCCCCGGCGGCAATTCGGCGACGGCATCGAAGGCATTGGCGAGCAGGTTGCGCAGGACCAGCTCGAGCTGCAGGCGATCGACCAGCAGCGCCAGCGGCGGCGCCGGATCGACCTGAAAGGCGACGCCCTGCTCCGCCCTGCGTGCGGCGAAGCGCTCGGCAGCGGCAGCGAGCAGATCGCCGACGGCGACGCGTTCAAGACGCGTCGCGCCGGTACGGAAGAAATCGCGCAGCCGCTGCACGACGTCGCCGGCGCGCCGCGATTCCTGCACCAGCCGGCGGATCGTCTCGCGCAGCCGTTCGCCGGTTTCGCCACGGTCGAGCAGTTGTTCGCAGGCGCTAGCGTAGATCGACAGCGCGGTCAACGGCTGGTTGAGTTCGTGCGCCAGCGCGCCGGCCATTTCGCCGGCAGCGGCAAGACGCAGCGACTGGCGCAGCTCATCGCTGACGCGCTGCTTTTCATCGACGACCGCGCCGATGAAGAGGCCGACCGCAGCGAGCACGGCGCCAAGCAGTTGCAGCTCGAACACCGTCACCGCGACGAGGTTCTGCCACTGCACGGCAACGATGATGCCGGCCTGCAAGGCAAAGGCGGCGATGGCGGCGCCAGCGACGCCCTGCCGCGCCGCTGCCCACACCAGCGGCAGGAAGAGCAGGTAGAAATACTGGAACTCGCCGGCGCCACCGAGTCCGAACGACACCCACAGCATCAGCGCGGCAAGGCCGGCATAGGCGGCCGTCTCCCAGCGCAACAGATACGCGCGCAGCCGGTCGTCGGCGTCGAAGAGGAGCCAGAAGAAGGGCATGGTGACGACGATGCCGACCCAGTCGCCGATCCAGAAACGCACCATCGCCACCGCTCCGTCGCCAACCGGGATCAGCCCGGCAAAGAGCAGCAGCGCGATGTAGATGCCACTGGTCAGCAAGGTGCCTGCGAGGACGATGGCCAGCCAGAAGAGCAGCCGCTGCCGGTCCTGCAGCACGGCGCCAACCGCATGCCGGCGCAAGGCTTCGGCGATGCCGCCGTAGCCGAGAGTAAGTGCTGCCGACAGCGCCAGTGTCATCGGCAGCGTTGCCGGCAGGCCACGGACGACGCCCTCGCCGATGAGGATTGCCGCAAACCACGGAATGGCGGCGATGCGGCCGACGCGAAACCAGTACACCAGACCGAGCGCCAGCGACGGATTCCACGGCGTGATGTTGAGCCCGTACATCGGATGCAGATAGCTCGCCCAGTCGAGAGCGACATAGGCGAGGACGAAGAAGAGCCCGTGCACAAAAGGCCGGGTTCTTTCCGGAATGGCAATCCTGGAGGCTGGCATGCGTCGATTGTCCACGATTGCCCCACGCCGCGCATCAGGCACGCCCATACGGGCTGCCCCTAGATGCAGGCCGGCACGACGCGCGCGCCGGCCACGGCAGGCGCTCGGCACACCGCTGCGAGCCGGCCGCCGAGGCCCGACACCGCGTTACCCCGTAAGTCTTTCCCGAATTTTCGGCGTCTGTCGATTTCTCTATGCTCGGCGGCATTGATCGCTTGCCCAACAGAGTCACAGTCGCCATGAACAGTCACTCGCCCGCCAGAACCTGCAATCCGAAGATCCTCCGCATCGTCGTCGTCGCGCTTGCCTTTACCACCTGCGAAACCCATGCGCAATGCGCTGCGCAGGCGGCAGCGGAGTGTCCCGGCGCCGCGCTCAGGGATGTCGCCTGGGTGAACGCCGACCTGCAGGGCGGCAACTTCCGCGACGCCAATCTCGAGAACAGCAACCTCGCCGGCAGCCAGCTCAAGGGCGCCGACCTGCGCGGTGCGAACCTGCAGTTCGCTCGCCTGAAGCGAAGCGACCTCGGCGAAGCCAATCTCGAAGGCGCCAACCTGCATTCGGCCAACCTCGAACACGCCAGCCTGCACGGCGCGCAGCTCGCCGGGGCGCGCCTCGACAAAGCACACATGGTCAGCGCCGACTTCTCGCATGCGCGCCTCGCCGGCGCCGACCTCACGCGCAGCAACCTGATCAACGCCGACCTGCAGCACGCCGACCTGCGCAAGGCAAAGCTCGACGGCGCTTTCCTCAACCACGCCAACCTCCGCCAGGCCGATCTGCGCGGCGCGTCGCTGCAGCGCACCCGGCTCGTCGGTACGCGGCTGTCCGGCGCCACCTGGATCGACGGCAGGGTATGCAAGACACCCTCGGTCGGTGCCTGCGAGTAAGCACTCCCATCCGTTTCCGGCCAAGGACTAGCATGGCAGCGCACATTCAGGAAGGCAGCGTGTTCCGCCTCATCGGCGACAGTTTTCTCGGCCATACGCCGCGCTGGTACAAGCGGCTGATCATCTTCTTCCTCTGCCTCAACGTCGGCGTCTTCTTCAGCCTCGGTGCGCTGACCACCGGCTGGCTGATCCTCGGCGAATTCATCTTCACGCTGACCATGGCGCTGAAGTGCTTTCCGCTGCAACCCGGCGGACTACTCGCGCTGCAGGCGGTAGCGCTCGGCCTGACCGACACGCACGCGATCTATCACGAGGTCGAGCACGGCCTGCCGGTGCTGCTGCTGGTGATCTTCATGGTTGCCGGCGTGCATTTCCTGCGCGACATGCTCTACCGCATGATCAGCCGCATCCTGCTCGGCATCCGCTCACGCGTCACGCTCAATCTGGTGGTCATCGTCGTCGTCTCGGTCGCCTCGGCCTTCCTCGACGCGCTCACCATCCTCGCCGTGCTCGTCGCCGTCTCGCTCGGCTTCTACGAGGTCTATCACCGCGTCGTGTCGACGCGCAGCCATCACGACGACCCGGATGTCACCGACGAGTATGTGCATGAACAGCACCGCCAGGACCTCGAGCAGTTCCGCGCCGTGCTGCGCAGCCTGCTCATGCACGGCGCCATCGGCACCGCCATCGGTGGCGTGTGCACGCTGGTCGGCGAACCGGAAAACATCGTCATCGGCAACGAGGCCGGCTGGAACTTCATGGAATTCCTGCTCAAGGTGGCGCCGAGCAGTATCCCGACACTGCTTGCCGGCATCCTCACCTGCTGGGTGATCGAGAAGTTCAAGTGGTTCGGCTACGGCACCGAACTGCCGGCGAGCGTTCGCCAGATCCTGCTCGACGAGGAAAGCGCGCAGCGCACCCGGCAGACGCCGCGAGATCGCCTGCTGCTGATCATGCAGGCGGTGGTGGCGGTGCTGATGGTCGTCGCGCTGGCCCTGCACATCGCCGAAATCGGGCTGATCGGCCTGGCCGTGATCGTCGTCGTCTCGGCGCTGGCCGGCGTCACCGACGAGCACCATGTCGCCGAAGCCTTCATGCCCGGACTGCCGTTCGCGTCATTGCTGGTCGTCTTCTACGTCATCGTCGCCATGATCGGCAGCCTGCACATGTTCAACGCGGTAATCGAATGGGTACTGTCGCTCGAACCGCGGCTACAGGTATTCATGATCTTCGCCACCAACGGCGCACTGTCGGCGATCAGCGACAACGTCTTCGTCGCCGCGATCTACATGAAGGAACTGAAAGCCGCCTTCGACGCCGGGCTGACGACGCGCGAACTGTTCGACGCACAGTCGGTGGCGGTGGTCATGGGAACGGGGATCCCGAGCATGTCGACGCCCAACGGCCAGGCAGCGTTTCTCTACCTGCTGACATCGTCGGTGGCGCCGCTGATCCGCTTGGGCTACGGCCGCATGCTGTGGATGGCGCTGCCCTACGCCGTGGTGACGACGCTGGTTGCCGGCCTGACCCTGTTCTGAACGAAGGCGTCAGCGGCTGTGGCGGCGGCGCGCCGGTGATCCGAAAGGCCGGCGGGCACTGACCGGTAGATGCCTCGGACAGCGCCCGGCTTTCGTCAAGCGGCTTCGCGGATCAGCATGTCTGTCACCGACAGCTTACGCAGCGAACTGCGCTCGAGTATCTTCGTAAGAGACAGGATGATGAGGATGCGACGCTCGCGCTCTTCGACCCCCGGCTTGACGAGGCTGTCGACCAGCGATTGCCCGTCCGCCAGCAGCGCAGGCACTGGTTCGATGCGCTGCGCCTCGATGCTGGTGACTTCGCCCAGCGTATCGACGATCAAGCCGAAGCGGGTAGGCGGCGTGCCCGCTTGCAGAACGAGTACCTGACGCCTGTCGAGCATCCCGTCACGCTGCCGCCGTTCGCCACCCTGACGCTTCGCACTCAAGGCCGGGGAGATGTCGACCACCGGCAGCGCCTGATCGTCGAACATCAGGCAGCCGGCGATCCATTCGCAGCTGCCTGGCACCGGCGTCAAGCGCTCCGTATCGACGGCAGCCAGTACCACTTCCGGAGGCAGGCCGAACCACTGGTGCCCAATATAGAAAGTGGCGATATCGCACAGATCGGCCTTGCGCGACTGCTGACTGACCCGGTATTCGCTGCCGGCCGTTTCCCGCTGGGTGATCCGCCCAGCCTCGGCCAGCCGCTCGGACAATGGCGTGAAGATCAGCGCCAGCACCTCCTGCTGGTAGGAGTCGCCGGCTGACTTGTACTCGCGATAGCCGGAGCCCTTACACGAGCCCACCGCGTAATAGCGGCCTTCGTGGGCGACAATGTTGGCCGTACTCTCGCCCTGCGCCAGCGCAAAGAACGCCGGACTCAGGTTCAGCCGCCCACCGCTGGCAAGGTCCGGTTGCGTACTGGCGATGATCCAGCCGTCGGCCTCGGTGAATACGGCAAAGGCCCCCGGCACGACGCTACCGTCTTCCTGACGCGGCAGGGCATCGTTGAGCATTGCCTTGAACTGCGTCGTGGCGTCGAAAACGATGGCGATGCCACCGACCGGCTCGCCGTCATCGATTCCCCTGACCGCGGCGGAAAAGACGTAGGTGGCCTCACCGGCGTAGAGATCGCTCGCCACGAAGTCAGACACACAATAGTTCTGTCCGTCACGCAGACCCAGGCAGCTGCGCACCCAGTTTTCGTTCACCGGCTTGCCCAACTGGTCGTTGTATGCCGGATTGGAAACGGCAACGACGCGGCCACTCTGATCGAACAGGATCAGGTTGGTGTAGACGGTATAAAGATCGTTGATCTGACGAAGGATTCGGGTCAGCCGCTGGCGCAGCGCCTCGTCTTGCAGGGAGGCGCTGCCCAGTGCCTCGCGGAATTCGCGCGTCAGCGCCCACCAGCGGCAATCATTGGCGCGTTCATAGAGGTTGCGGTCCATGATGTCGATCGCCAGCGCCGCCTGCGTGCCGCAATCGAAGAGCACCGACGAGACGACCGTCTTGTACAGATTGCTGGTCGATTCGCTGAAAACCCGGCGGGTATGCAGCCCGGTTGCGCCGATCTCGCGCAGCAATACCTTGGCGAACTCGGCATTGTGGGTGTTGTTCTCGCGTGCCAGCCAGATGTTGCCGTTCCACACCGAGCGGTTGAGCTCCTGCTGGATCGATGTAGCTTTGAGCGGAATATCACGCAACGACTGGCTGAACAGCGTCGCCACGTCGAGCACACTGGCGAGAAAATCCTCGGGAATACCCTCCAGTTCGAGCGCCTCCGCCATCTCAAAGGCATGGTTGAGCGGCGCCATGACCTGACCCAGCCAACCCGGACCGGCGTATCCCTGATACGGCGTCGCCGCGCGGGTTGTCGCCAGATACTCGCGGCCGGCAAAGCGCAGGATCCGGCAGGCATTGTCCGGCACCGGCTCGACGCGTGCATCGACGGGGAACTGGTAGGGATCGCTGCTGGCAATGATGCGTCCGTCGGGCGCGATCAGCGTCACGACGCTCCAGTCGTCCTCGGACACCAGACTGTCAAAGATGCGCTGGCACTCGTCGGCGAACCTGAAACACAGGCAGAGCACACCGACCGGACGACTGCCGTCCTTGGACATGACCCGATAGGCGTAGATCAGCGGGCTCGGCTCGTCCGACAGCAGATCGGTACTGCGGAACACTTCGACGTAAGCAGCTTCGGTCGTCAGCGCCTCCGCCAGCAGCGGATCGTGCGACTGCGTTACCGGGTTGGCGCCGTCGAGCTGCGCGAGGACTTCGCCCTGCGGCGAGAGCAGGATGATGTTGTGATAGACCGAGTACTTGGCGACGTACTCGGCAAAGTGCGAACCGATGCGCGCTTGCCAGGCGGCATCGCGCGCCAGTGCCGGATCGGCTTCGACCGCCTCGGCAAAGGCGCAGACCTCGCCATCGGTGGCGAGAAAGCCGATGTCAGCCGTCCGTTCGAACAGGTTGCGGATCAGCACGTCGATGGCGACGCGTGCGCAAGAACTGAGATTCAGCGTCGCCTTCTTGTAATGCTCCTGCGCCAGTTGTTCAAGGAGCACCGACGCCAGCGCCTGGAAATCGCGGCGCATGCCGGTGATGTCGGTGCCGGCACCGAGCAACTGCCCGAGCAGCGTAAGGTTGTCATAGACCGCCTGAATCTCGTTCAGTCGCTTCTTGTCAGGGGCGAGTGCGCCCATGAAGCGTGCCAGATAGTTCAGATCGGTCTTGGTGCTGGATTTGTTACGCCGTCTCATCAAAATATCTCCACAAGGCACCGCAAACACCGCGGGCGGCTGTGCAAAGCACATTCAGTGCCTATGACCTTCGCCATATAACCCTAATTACAGCGCGGTTTTACGCCCGATGCGCGACATATTTTGGCGCAGCACAGCGTCGACGCACGCTTTTGGTGCAGAGCGTACGCGCATTGGCTCAGGATCCGGGAGAGAGAAAAATCAGGGCGTCGCCACAGGAAACCAGCCGCACACCGGGCTGTCCAGGTGCGCAAACCAGCGGCCGTTCGGTCTGGCGGTCTGGCGCCAGGAGCCGCGCAGCTAGCGTGCCAGCCGCTTCATCAAGCCGCTCATCGCCGCTGCCGCGCCGAGTGGCAGGTAATGGTCGACGACGCCGGACAACTGCGTTCGCTGCGGATTGATCTCGACCGTCGCCACGCCAGAGTCGACCGCCCACAGCACCGGCTGCGTGATGTAGGGAAAGACGCTCGAGGTGCCGATGCTGAAGACCATGTCGAAACCCTCATCGGCGGCGGCGACCAGGCGTGCGATCGCGCCTTCCGGCAGCGCTTCGCCAAAGAGCACCACCTTTGGCCGCAGCACGCTGGCGCAAACCGGGCACAGCGGGGGCAAGTCGCGTCCGGCGAGGCTGTCGGCACGCTCTTCATAGGCACAGAGCGGGCAGTGCAGTTGCTGCAGGTTGCCGTGGATCTCGATGACGTTGCGGCTGCCCGCCTGCCGATGCAGCCCGTCGACGTTCTGCGTCAGCACCGTCGTGCGCTGCAGGTGCGACTCCAGCTCCGCAATCGCCCGATGCGCGGCGTTTGGCTCCGCGCCACGGCACGCCGACTCGATCTGAGCCAGATACTTCCAGGTGAGGTCGGGACGCACGGCGAAGACCTGCGCCGAGAGCAGCTCCTCGATGGCGAGGCCCTCGTCGGTCGCCGTATCGTTGTACAGGCCGCCGACGCCGCGATAGGTCGGCAGTCCGGAGTCGGCCGAGATGCCGGCACCGGTGATGAAGAGCACGCTCTGCGCGCGCCCGAGTCGCTCGGCAACGGCGTCGAGGACTCTATTGACATGTTCGTTCATGGGCATTCGGGGCCACCGTGATAAGTAAGCTTTTACTTGCCTAAACACCAAAAAACATTAACTTCAAATAAACGGATATCTCACCTAGACTGCATGCATCGATCAGCAGCAAGCCACTCAGGACACGCAATGCCCCGCCTTGCAGCAAGCTCCCCACTCGCCAGCGACAGCACTGCCAGCACCGCCAACACCAAGCTCCGCCCTGCCTTGCGTGCGGTAATCTTCGATGTCGATGGCACGCTTGCCGAAACCGAGCTCGACGGTCACCTGCCGGCGTTCAATCAGGCCTTCGCCGATGCCTGCCTCGACTGGCACTGGTCGCCGGCCGAATACCTCGAACTGCTGGCAGTCACCGGCGGCAAGGAACGCATCGCACATTATGCTCTTCGCAAGCACGCGGAGTTCGCGCGGCGCGCGGATTTTCCGCAGTTGGTCGCCAATCTGCACCGGCGCAAGACCGAGCTTTATGCCGCGCGCGCCGCTGCCGGCGCGATCACGCTGCGCCCCGGCATCCGCCGTCTGCTCGACGAGATCGCCGCCGCCGGCCTCGTCGCCGCCATCGCCACGACCACCTCGCCGGACAGCGTGCGCGCGCTGATCAATGGGCAACTCGGCGCCGACGCGCTGACGCGCTTTGCCTGCATCGGCGCTGGCGACGTCGTCGCCAGCAAGAAGCCGGCGCCGGACATTTACCAGTACGTGATTGACGCGCTCGGGCTCGCCGCTGACGAATGCCTCGCCATCGAGGATTCGGCGGTGGGCACCGCCGCAGCGCTGGCGGCCGGCGTTCCGGTCGTCGTCACCGCGCACGCGGCCACGGCAGCCGAGAACTTTGCCGGCGCCCTCGCGGTCCTCGACGGTCTCGGCGAAGCCGACGCACCGGCCCGTTCGCTTGCCGGCCCGGAACCGGCAGGCGGCTTCGTCAGCCTCTCCGACCTCATCCGCTGGCACGGCAGCAAGAATCAGCAGCACGATTTCGCAGGAAAGCAGCATGCGCAGGACATCGCCGCCCGCTCGGGCATCTGAACCTCTCACTCACGGAGAACGCACCATGGACCAGTCGAACCGCTACGCCAACCTCGCCCTCAAGGAAGAAGACCTGATCCGCAATGGCGGTCACGTCCTCTGTGCCTACCACTTCAAGCCCAAGGCCGGCTATGAGGCGGTGTCGACGGCAGCGCACTTCGCCGCCGAATCGTCGACCGGCACCAACGTCGAGGTGTGCACCACCGACGATTTCACGCGTGGCGTCGACGCGCTGGTCTATGAGGTGACGGCTCGCCCCGACGGCGACTTCCTGATGAAGATCGCCTACCCGCTGGCGCTGTTCGACCGCAACATCACCGACGGCCGCGCCATGATCGCCTCGTTCCTGACGCTGACCATCGGCAACAACCAGGGCATGGGCGACGTCGAATACGCCAAGATGCACGACTTCTACGTGCCGCCGGCCTACCTGCAGCTGTTCGACGGCCCGGCGGTCAACATCACCGACCTGTGGCGCATTCTCGGCCGGCCGCTGACCAACGGCGGCATGATCGCCGGCACCATCATCAAGCCCAAGCTCGGCCTGCGGCCGAAGCCCTTCGCCGACGCCTGCCACGAGTTCTGGCTCGGCGGCGACTTCATCAAGAACGACGAACCGCAGGGCAACCAGACCTTCGCGCCGCTCAAGGAAACGATCACGCTGGTCGCCGACGCGATGCGCCGCGCGCAGGACACCACCGGCGAAGCCAAGCTGTTCTCGGCCAACATCACCGCCGACGACCCCTTCGAGATGATCGCCCGCGGCGAGTACATCCTCGAAACCTTCGCCGAAAACGCGCACCACGTCGCTTTCCTGGTTGACGGCTATGTTGCCGGCGCCACCGCAGTGACCACCTGCCGCCGCCGCTTCCCGAAGCAGTTCCTGCACTACCACCGTGCCGGCCACGGCGCCGTCACCAGCCCGCAGGCGAAGCGCGGCTACACCGCTTTCGTGCATTGCAAGATGTCGCGTCTGCAGGGCGCTTCGGGCATCCATACCGGCACCATGGGCTTCGGCAAGATGGAAGGCGAGTCGGCCGACCGCGCTATCGCCTACATGCTCGACCAGGATGTCGCGCAAGGCCCCTACTACCGCCAGGAATGGCTGGGCACCAAGGCAACGACGCCGATCATCTCGGGCGGCATGAACGCGCTGCGTCTTCCCGGCTTCTTCAGCAACCTCGGCCACTCGAACGTGATCCAGACCTCGGGCGGCGGCGCCTTCGGCCACAAGGACGGCGGCGTTGCCGGCGCGCTGTCGCTGCGCCAGGCGCACGAAGCCTGGCAGAAGGGAATCGACCTCGTCGATTACGCCAAGGAACACAAGGAACTCGCGGGCGCTTTCGAATCCTTCACCAGCGATGCCGACAAGCTCTACCCGGGCTGGCGGCAGAAGCTCGGCGTCGCCGCCTGAGCCTCGCTCACTGCCAGCAAGCGCACGTCGCGATGCGATCCTGTCCGAAACCGCGCCGGCAGCCTTCACAGCTGCTCGGCGAGGTAGGCCGGCGCGCGTTCGAGGATGAAATCCCAGAACGCCGCCAGCGCTGGCGTCTGCCGCTTGCTGCGCAGGCGGACCAGATGCCAGCGGCGCATCACCGGCGTGCCTTCAACGTCGAGAATGGCGAGCTTGCCGGCGGAGAACTCGAGCCCGAGCGTATGCCGCGAGACGAAGCCGATTCCCAGCCCGGCAACAACGGCCTGCTTGATGGCGTCGTTGCTGCCCATTTCCATGCCGATGCGCGGTCGCTGCGACTGGCCGGCGAAAAACTCTTCCATCGCCGAACGCGTGCCCGAACCGGCCTCGCGTGCGATCAGTGTTTCACCGGTGATTTCGTCGATGCGCAGGCCGTGGCGCTGCGCCAGCGGATGCCCGGCGGCGGCGATGAACACCAGCGGATGCGGCGCCAGCACCGTCGTTTCGCTGTCCATGTCGGCCGGCGGCCGACCCATGATCGCCACATCGACCTCGTTGCTGGCGAGCAGCCGGTAAACCGTTTCGCGATTGTCGATCAGCAGACGCAGGCGCAGTTCCGGGTAGAGCCCACGAAACTGCGAGAGCAGCGCCGGCGCGAAGTATTCGGCGGTGCTCGCCGCGGCGACGGCAATGCGGCCACCGCGCAAGCCCTTCAGTGCCGACAGCGATTCGTCGGCATCGCGCAGCGACTGCTGGATGTCGCGCGCATGGCCGAGCAGCGCTTCGCCGGCCTCGGTGAGGAAAACGCGCTTGCCGATGCGCTCGAACAGGTTGATTCCGGCGACTTCCTCGAGCTGGCGGATCTGCAGCGAAATCGCCGCCTGCGTCAGATGCAGTTCCTCGGCGGCACGGGCAAACGACAGCCGCGTTGCGGCGACGACGAAGATCTGCAACTGGCGCAAGGTGGCGTTACGGACACTGGCATTTCTCATCGGGGAGCATTCCGGGCAGGGTGCCGGCGCTTGGCGTCGGCACAACAAAAACGTTTAGACTCTCTCTTCCACGGAAGTCGAGTGTCGGTCATTTCAGCGCCCTAGGGCGCATACATCCAGGGGAGCCACTCGCATGCTATTCGGACGCACCAACGTCAACAAGTTTCTGGTCGAGGAACAACGCCGCAACCCCGCACTGGCCGGCGATTTTTCGATGCTGGTCAGCGACATCGTGCGTTCCTGCAAGACGATAGCGCAGAGCGTCTCGCGCGGGGCGCTCGCCGGCGTGCTCGGCGACGCCGGCAGCGACAACGTGCAGGGCGAAGCGCAGAAGAAACTCGACGTGCTGGCCAACGACAGCTTCCTGCATCACTGCGAATGGGGCGGCCATCTGGCCGCGCTGGCATCGGAAGAAATGGACGAGATCCTGCCGATTCCGGCGACGCACCCGCGCGGCGCCTACCTGCTGGTGTTTGACCCGCTCGACGGCTCGTCGAACATCGACGTCAATCTTTCGGTCGGCAGCATTTTCTCGATCCTGCGCTGTCGCGGCGATATCAAGAACCCGACCGAGGCCGACTTCCTGCAGCCGGGAACGCAGCAGGTCGCCGCCGGCTACGCCATCTACGGCCCGGCGACGATGCTCGTGCTCAGCGTCGGCAACGGCGTGCACGGCTTCACGCTCGACCGCGAGATCGGCGAGTTCCTGCTCACCCACCCCGACCTGAAGGTGGCGCCGGCAACGCGCGAATTTGCCATCAACACCTCGAACGAGCGCTTCTGGGAGCCGCCGGTACGCCGCTACGTCGACGAATGTCTGGCCGGCAAGACCGGCGAGCGCGGCAAGGACTTCAACATGCGCTGGATCGCCTCGATGGTCGCCGAAGTGCATCGCATCCTGATGCGCGGCGGCGTCTTCATGTATCCGCGCGACACCAAGGACCCGTCGAAACCCGGCCGCCTGCGTCTGCTCTACGAGGCCAATCCGATGGCCATGATCATCGAACAGGCCGGCGGCCGCGCCTCGACCGGACGCCAGGACATCCTGCAACTGCAGCCCGAATCGCTGCACCAGCGCGTGCCGGTGATTCTCGGATCGCGCGAGGAAGTCGAGCGCCTGGTGCGTTACCACAGCGACTACGATCGTGGCGAGGACAAGCCCTTCACCTCGCCGCTGTTCGGTACGCGCTCGCTGTTCTCCAACGATTCCTAGCCGCCACCGGTCTTCGCGCATTCCCTTTCGCAGCTCTCCACCCCCGCGTCCACCTCCAGGAGAAAAAACACATGTCGATCAGGCATCCGGTCATCGCCATCACCGGTTCGTCCGGCGCCGGCACCACGTCGGTCACGCGCACTTTCGAGAACATCTTCCGGCGCGAGAAGATCAACGCCGCGATCATCGAAGGCGATTCCTTCCACCGCTACGACCGCAAGGAAATGAAGGCCAAGATGGCCGAAGCGGCGGCCTCGGGAAACCAGCATTTCAGCCACTTCGGCCTTGAAAACAATCTGCTCGAAGAGCTGGAAGAGCTGTTTCGCCTGTACGGCGAAACCGGCAGCGGCCGCGCCCGCCACTACGTGCACGACGACGCCGAAGCGCTGCGCTTCGGCGCACCACCCGGCACCTTCACCGAGTGGGAGAAACTGCCTGAAGGCAGCGATCTGCTCTTCTACGAAGGTCTGCACGGCGCGGTGAAGACGGGCAAAATCGACGTCGCCCGGCATGTCGACCTGCGCATCGGCGTCGTGCCGATCATCAACCTCGAGTGGATCCAGAAGCTGCACCGCGACAAGGCGATGCGCGGCTATTCGACCGAGGCGGTGGTCGACACGATCCTGCGCCGCATGCCCGACTACGTGAACATCATCGCGCCGCAGTTCTCGGAAACGCACGTGAACTTCCAGCGCGTGCCGACGGTGGATACCTCCAACCCCTTCACCTCGCGCGACATTCCGAGTCCCGACGAGAGCTTCCTGGTGATCCGCTTCGCCAACCCGAAGGGAATCGATTTCCCCTACCTGCTGACCATGCTGCACGACTCGTTCATGTCGCGGCCGAACACCATCGTCTGTCCCGGTGGCAAGATGAGCCTCGCCATGCAACTGATCTTCACGCCGATGCTGCTGCAACTGCTCGACCGCAAGCGCCGTTCGCTGTAATCGCGGCGCCAGCGCAGACCCTGCCGGCGGGATCACTGCCGGCAGGGCCGCTTGCCGCCGGCGCGCTAGCGAACCGGCAAAAATGCAATTTCCGGCAAACGGCCTGACGATTTTCGTCGCCGCCCGGGAACTTCGCACCCCACAGGTGTTGTCTGAAGCTCGCAATCGGCGCAATGAACCCGTCAGCACGGCAGGACGGGAAAGCTGCCCGACGGCCGATTCCCCCAACGGACGCTTGCCAGCTTCAGGATATTGCGCAGAATGCCCCTCGCACTTTTGTCTGCCCCCCTTCCCGGACGCGGATTTCGCTTAAAATCCGGGCTCCCGGCGGCGCTGCTGTCGTGCTGACAATCAACACACTGCGACCCTCTGCTTGAGTCCCGCCCGCGCATTCGACAACACCCCGCCAGGCGTCCCGGTTCGCCTGTCGGAGACGACCACCTTGCGCTCGCCCCGCAATCGAGTCAGCCGTCACTGCCCGCCGCTGCAACTGCGACGGAGCGCCGGCCATCACCGTGCCCGGCTTGGCGCGACCACTCCTTGCATCGCTCTTCAATTCTTCCGCTGAAAGTCCAGCCATGTCTCTGACCATAGGAATCCCGAGGGAAACCTACCCCGCCGAGAAACGTGTCGCCACCGTCCCGGACGTTACCGAAAAGCTGATCAAGCTCGGCTTTTCGGTGCTGGTCGAGAGCGGCGCCGGCGAACTGGCCAATTTTGCCGACGAAACCTACGTCGCTGCCGGCGCGCGCATCGCCGCCAGCGCCGACGAACTTTGGCGCAGCGCCGACATCGTCTTCAAGGTGCGCGCGCCGAGCATGGACGAGGTGGCGCTGCTCAAGGAAGGCGCGACGCTGGTCAGCTTCATCTGGCCGGCGCAGAACCCCGAACTGATGCAGGCGCTCGCCGCGCGCAAGGTGACCGTACTGGCGATGGACAGCGTGCCGCGCATGTCGCGCGCGCAGAAGATGGACGCCTTGAGTTCGATGGCCAACATCGCCGGCTATCGCGCGGTGATCGAGGCGGCGCATCACTTCGGCCGCTTCTTCACCGGCCAGATCACCGCCGCCGGCAAGGTGCCGCCGGCCAAGGTCTTCATCATCGGTGCCGGCGTCGCCGGTCTGGCAGCGCTCGGTGCCGCCGTCGGTCTCGGCGCGATCGTTCGCGCCAACGACACGCGCCCCGAAGTCGCCGACCAGATCAAGTCGCTCGGCGGCGAATTCGTGCCGGTCGAGTACACCGAGGAAGGAACCGGCGTCGGCGGCTACGCCAAGGTAATGTCCGAAGGCTTCCAGAAAGCGCAGCTCGAAACCTTCGCCAGACAGGCGAAGGAAGTCGACATCATCATCACCACCGCGCTGATTCCCGGCCGGCCGGCGCCGAAGCTGATCACCGCCGAAATGGTGCAGAGCATGCGTCCAGGCAGCGTCATCGTCGACCTCGCTTCCGAACAGGGCGGCAACTGCGCGCTGACCGTTCCCGGCGAGGTCGTCGTCCGCCACGGCGTCACCATCATTGGCTACGCCGACCTGCCGAGCCGGCTTTCCAAGCAGGCGTCGACGCTGTACGCGACCAACCTGCTGCGCCTGACCGAAGAACTGTGCAAGGCCAAGGACGGCCTGCTCAACGTCAATATGGACGACGAGGTGATCCGCGGCGCCACCGTCATCAAGGACGGCGAAGTGACCTGGCCGCCACCGCCGCCGAAACTCTCGGCGGCACCGGCGCAGGCCAAACCGGCGGCAGCCGTTCCGGCGCCGGAAAAGAAGTCGGCGCACGGCGCTTCCGGCGCACCGATGGCGGGCAGCACGCTGGCGATCATCTTCGGGCTCGGCGCGGCATTGTTCTGGCTGATCGGCGCCTATGCGCCGGCGGCTTTCCTCGGCCACTTCACCGTCTTCGTCCTCGCCTGCTTCGTCGGCTACATGGTCGTCTGGAACGTGACGCCGGCGCTACACACGCCGCTGATGAGCGTCACCAACGCCATTTCCAGCATCATCGCCATCGGCGCGCTGGTGCAGATCGCGCCGCCCCTGGCCGCTGGCGGCGTGCCACGCGGCGACGACTGGATCCGCTGGCTGGCCGTCGCCGGCATCGTCCTCACCGCGATCAACATGTTCGGCGGCTTTGCCGTCACCCGCCGCATGCTGGCGATGTTCCGCAAGTAAGGGAAAGTCATGTCTGCCAGTCTCGCTTCCGTTTCCTATATCGCTGCCGCAATCCTGTTCATCCTCAGCCTCGGTGGCTTGTCGAACCCGGAAAGCTCGCGTCGCGGTAACGCCTACGGCATGGCCGGCATGGCGATCGCCGTGCTCGCCACGGTTTTCGGCCCGCAGGTCAGTGCTGCCGGCATTCCGTGGATCATCGGCGCCATGCTCGTCGGCGGCAGCATCGGCCTCTATGCCGCGCGTACGGTGAAGATGACGCAGATGCCCGAACTGGTCGCGCTGATGCACAGCCTGGTCGGTCTCGCCGCCATGCTCGTCGGCTTCGCCAGCTTCATCGACCCGACCAGCGAACTCGCCGGCGCCGAAAAGAGCATCCACGAGGTCGAGATCTACATCGGCGTCTTCATCGGCGCGATCACCTTCTCCGGCTCACTGATCGCTTTCGGCAAGCTGTCGGCACGCATCGGCGGCAAGCCGCTACTGCTGCCCGGACGGCACTGGCTCAACCTCGCCGGCCTGCTCGCCGTCGGCTTCTTCGGCTGGCAGTTCCTGCAGGCGGAAAGCATCGCCGCCGGCATGCTGCCGCTGTTGGTGATGACGGCAATCGCCCTGCTCTTCGGCATCCACATGGTGATGGCCATCGGCGGCGCCGACATGCCGGTGGTGGTGTCGATGCTCAACAGCTATTCGGGCTGGGCGGCAGCGGCGACCGGCTTCATGCTCTCCAACGACCTGCTGATCGTCACCGGCGCGCTGGTCGGTTCGAGCGGTGCGATCCTCTCCTACATCATGTGCCGGGCGATGAACCGCAACTTCATCAGCGTCATCGCCGGCGGTTTCGGCAGCGGCGCCAAGAAGACGGCCAAGAAAGCCGACGGCGAACCGGTCGGCGAGGTGACCGCGATCAGCGCGCAGGAAACCGCCGAACTGCTCAAGGACGCCAAGAACGTCGTCATCGTCCCCGGCTACGGCATGGCGGTGGCGCAGGCGCAGCACACGGTGTTCGAGATCACGCGCACCTTGCGCGAGCGCGGCGTGAACGTGCGCTTCGGCATCCACCCGGTGGCCGGGCGCATGCCGGGGCACATGAACGTGCTGCTCGCCGAAGCCAAGGTGCCTTACGACATCGTGATGGAGATGGACGAGATCAACGAGGACTTCCCCGACACCGACGTGTCGATGGTGATCGGCGCCAACGACATCGTGAACCCGGCGGCGCAGGAAGACCCGGGCTCGCCGATCGCCGGCATGCCGGTGCTCGAAGTGTGGAAGGCGAAAACCTCGATCGTCATGAAGCGTTCGATGGCCTCGGGCTATGCCGGCGTCGACAACCCGCTGTTCTACAAGGACAACAACCGCATGCTCTTCGGTGACGCGAAGAAGATGCTGGAAGAGGTGCTGACGGCGCTGAAGGCCTGAACGCGACCTTCAGCAGACTGGCGCGTCCTATTACTTTCGTCACACAAGCCCTTGGCAAGCCTCGCCCGCACCGCGACAATGCTGGCTGACGCCAGTTCAGGCAAACGCACTCGCGGTCAATTCAATTGCCGGGAACACTTCCTTGCCATATCGCGCCGTCCCCCCGATTGCCAAGCCTTCGCCAACGGCGACAGACGGCACAACGCCGGTGCTCCGGGAAGAACCGACACGCGAACAATTGCTCGCGCTGGGCGCGACGATTCCCGGCGTACTCTACCAGTTCGCCCTCGCAGCCGATGGCCGCTGGTGCTTCCTCTACCTCAGCGATGGCATCGAAGCGCTCTACGAAGTCAGTGCCGCTGAAGCCTACGCCGATCCTGATGCACTGAGTTCGTGCATCCTTGAGGAAGACCGCGCCGGGCAGCGCGAGTCGATCCTGCACGCGGTCACCACGCGCAGCGCCTGGCGACACGATTACCGCATCAGGACACGCAGCGGCAGCGTCAAGTGGGTGCGGGGCGACTCCCTGCCGGAGCTCAAGGACGACGGCAGCGTCATCTGGAACGGCATCCTCATCGACGTCAGCGAGCGCCACCGGCTTCTTGAATCGCTTGCCGACAGCGAAGCTTTCAACGCGACAATCCTCAATTCGCTGTCCGAACACATCGCCGTGCTCGACGAAAACGGCGTCATCGTTGCCGTCAATGAAGCCTGGAAACGCTTCGCGCTGGAAAATGGCGGCAGCGAGGCGGTGGCTGCGTCGATCGGACTGAACTACTGTCAGGTCTGCAACAAGTCCAGCGGTCAGCCGAAGGGCGACGAAGCCATTGCAGCACGGGTGGGTATCCTGGGCGTCATCGCCGGCCATCTGCCCGAATTCTCGCTCGAATACCCGTGCGACTCGCCGACCCAGCAGCGCTGGTTTTCGATGCGCGTCTATCCGCTGGCGCCGCCACGCCGCGGCGCCGTCGTTGCCCACCTCGACATCACGCGCAGCAAGCTGGCCGAAGAGGCTTTGCGCGAAAGCGAGCACAATCTGCGTCTGGCGCAGGCCTCGGCACGCATGGGCGACTTCCGGGTCGACCTGCAAAGCGGCCGCTGGCAGAGTTCGCCGGGGGTCGACGCCATTCTCGGCATTGGCACGCAATTCGATTACACCATCGAAAACTGGCGTCTGCTGCTACATCCGGACCATCGCCAGCAAGCCGTCGACCGCTACCGGCAGGCTGTCGGGGAGGCGCGGCATGTCTCGCTTGAATGTGCGCTGGCGCGTTCGGTCAATGGCGAACTGCGCTGGATTGCCGCCGAAGGCGATGTCGAATGCGACGGCGACGGGCGTCCGCAGCGGCTCGTCGGCACGGTGCAGGACATCAGTGAGCGCAAGCGGGCCGAGGCGACGCAATTGCGCACGATCTTCGACGCGGCACCGACCGGCATGCTGCTGGTCAGCGAAGACGGGCACGTACGTCTGGCAAACGCCGTCGCCGCACGCATGTTCGACTACCCGCTCGCTGAACTCCTGGGAATCGACATCAACTGTCTGACGCCGGCGAGAGGTGCGCATCGCCGGCATATCGCCGAGTTCTGGCACGGCGGGAAAGCCAGTACGAATGGACCGAACCGCGAGTTGGTGGCGCGTCGTCGCGATGGCAGCGACTTCCCGGTCGAAATCAATCTGAGTCCGATCACGCTTGATGGTGCACGTGCGGTCATCACCTCGATCAGTGACATCAGTGCCCGCAAGCGCGACGAAGCCTTGTTGCGCAGCAGCGAAGAGCGTCTTGAACTCGCCATTCGTGCCGGTGGCATCGGCATCTGGGAATGGCGGATCAACGAGGACTGTCTGATCTGGGACGACGCGATGTTCGACCTGTATGGCATCCGTCGCGAGGATTTCTCGGGCGAACTCGAGTCCTGGAAAAAAACCATTCATTACGACGACCTGGAACGCACGACACGCGAATTCCTCGACGCGCGCAACGGCAAGACCGAGTTCGACAGCGAATTCCGCATCCGCCAACTGGACGGCACAGTCCGCTACATCAAGGCAGCCGCACGGCTCATGGTGGACGAGACCGGTCACCCGCAGTCGCTGCTCGGCGCCAACTGGGACGTCACCGAAGAAAAACACGTCGCCGAGGAACTGCAACTGGCGGCGACGGTATACGAAGCCATCGGCGAAGCCATTCTCGTTGCCGACGCCAGCGACACGGTCATCGCCGTCAACCCGGCGTTCACCCGCCTGACCGGCTTCAGCGCCGAAGAAGCCATCGGCCAGAAGACCAGCCTGCTCAAGTCGGGTCGTCACGATGCGGGTTTTTACCGGGCGATGTGGCAAGCGCTGGAAAAGCATGGGCACTGGGAAGGCGAGATCTGGAACCGCCGCAAGAACGGCGAGATTTACCCCGAGTGGCTGATGATCAGCACCGTCAGGAACAGCGACGGCAAGGTCCGCTGCCGCGTGGCGATGTTCTCCGACATCACCGAGCAGAAACGCGCCGAACAGGCGATCTGGCAGGAAGCCAACTTCGACCCGCTCACCGGCCTGCCCAACCGGCGCATGCTGCGCGACCGTCTCGACCAGGAACTGAAAAAAGCACACCGCGCCCGTCTACCGCTTGCTGTGCTCTTCCTCGACCTCGATCATTTCAAGGAGGTCAACGACACGCTCGGCCACGGCATGGGCGACCTGCTCCTGTGCGAAGCGGCGCGCCGGATCAGCCAGTGCGTACGCGAAGCCGACACCGTCTCCCGCTTCGGCGGCGACGAATTCACCATTCTCCTCGGCGAACTCGAGGACCGCAGCAGCATTGACCGTATCGCCCAGGATATCCTGCAGCGCGTCGCCAAACCATTTCTCCTGCAGGAAGAAAAGGCCTACGTCTCGGCCAGCATCGGCGTCACCATCTACCCGGACGATGCCGACTCCATCGACGAGTTGCTGAAGAATGCGGACCAGGCGATGTACGCCGCCAAACAATCCGGCCGCAACCGTTTCAGCTATTTCACACCGGCGATGCAGGAGCGCGCGCTGAAACGCATGCACCTGCTGCGCGACCTGCGCACTGCACTCGCCGGCGACGAGTTCCGCATTCACTACCAGCCGATCGTCAACATGGCGAGCGGCCGCATCGACAAGGCCGAAGCACTGATCCGCTGGCAGCATCCGCGGCGTGGTCTGGTCAGCCCGAGTGAATTCATCCCGCTGGCCGAGGAAAGCGGACTGATCAGCGAGATCGGCGAGTGGGTCTTCCGTAGCGCCGCCCGGCAACTCGCCGATTGGCGCAAACGTGTCCACGCCACGCTGCAGATCAGCATCAACAAGTCGCCGGTGCAATTCCGCAACAAGGACATCAATCTCGATACCTGGTTCGGCTTGCTCGCAGAGCTGGATCTGCCCGGCGGCAGTCTGGTCGTCGAGATCACCGAAGGACTGCTGATGGAAGCGAGTCCGCTGATCAGGAAGAAGCTGCTCGCCTTCCGCGACGCCGGCGTACAGGTCTCGCTCGACGACTTCGGCACCGGCTATTCGTCGCTCTCCTACCTGAAAAAGTTCGACATCGACTACGTCAAGATCGACCAGTCATTCGTGCGCAATCTGGCGCCCGACTCGGACGATCTGGCACTGTGCGAAGCGATCATCGTCATGGCGCACAAACTCGGCATCGAAGTGATTGCCGAAGGCGTCGAAACCGCCGCGCAACGTGATCTGCTGGCCAGCGCCGGCTGTGACTATGGCCAGGGATTCCTCTTCGCCAAGGCGTTGTCGGCCGACGATTTCGAGCGCTGCCTGATCGACTCGCGGACAACTGCCGACTGAGCAATACCGGCCGCGAGCCTGATGGCGGCGGCCGGCAGAGCAATCATCAGGCGCAACACGCACGTAAAAAAACCCGCCGCAGCGGGTTTTTCATTGCGAACCGATCAGCTCGCAGCGCTTGACGCGACGCCTGTCTCAGCGCGTGCCGAAAGCGCGGCGGCCACCGTCGCGGTGTGCGGCGTGATCGTGCGACTCGCGCGATACCGGGCGCGGGTGCCCGTCACGCGTCGCACCACCACCCCAGCCACCGCCACGCGGCGCGTCGCTACGCGCAGCCGGCTTGCCGTAGGAACGGCCTTCGCCACCCTTCCAGCCCGGCTTGCCACCGGGCGAGCGCGGCGCCGACGAGGCGCGGCGCGTCGGTTCGAAGCCGACCACGACGTTGACCGGGATCGCCTGCTGCGTGAAGCGCTCGATCTTGCGCACTGCGAACTGCTCGCCATGGTTGACCAGCGAGATGGCCAGACCGTTGCGGCCGGCACGACCGGTACGGCCAATGCGGTGCACGTAGTCCTCGGCAAACTTCGGCAGGTCGAAATTGAAGACGTGCGTGATCGTCGGCACGTCGATGCCGCGGGCGGCGACGTCGGTCGCCACCAGCACGCGCACCTGGCCGCGACGCAGCGCATTGAGCGTGCGGTTGCGCGCACCCTGCTGCATGTCGCCATGCAGCGCTGCGGCGGCAAAACCGGCAACGGTCAGACGATCGGCGATGGTATCGGCATCACGCTTGGTTGCCGTGAACACGATCGCCTGGTCGATGGAAACGTCGCGCAGCAGGTGGTCGAGCAGGCGATTCTTGTGCGCCAGATCGTCGACGAAGTGCAGACGCTGTTCGATGTTGTCGTGGCGGGCAGCGACGGCAGTCGCCTGCACGGCCAGCGCGTCGCGGGTGATGCGCCGCGCCATCTGGCCGACGACGCCGTCGAGCGTCGCCGAAAAGAGCAGTGTCTGGCGCGTCGCCGGCGTTGCCGCGACGATGCGTTCGATGTCGTCGATGAAGCCCATGTCGAGCATGCGGTCGGCTTCGTCGAGCACCAGCGTTTCCAGCTGCGAGAAATCGATCTTGCCCGATTCCATGTGGTCGATCAGGCGACCCGGCGTCGCCACCAGGATTTCCGGATTGCGCGATAGCAGTTGCATCTGCTTCGGGTAGGGCATGCCGCCGAGGATGGCAACGGCGCGCACCTGGCGCAGCGTCGAACCGTACTTTTCGGCAGCGGCAGTAACTTGCAGCGCGAGTTCGCGCGTCGGTGCCAGCACCAGCATTTTCGGCTGCGCGGCGGTGAAGCGCGGACGCTCGCCGCGGCTGCGTTGCGACTGGCGTTCCTGGTTCGGCGTGCGTTGCGCGGCGGTCTGCGGCGTGTCGACACGGGTGGCAAAGCGGTGCAGCGCCGGCAGCAGGAAAGCCGCGGTCTTGCCGGAACCGGTTTGCGAGGAAACCATCAGGTCGCGGCCGGCGATGGCCGCCGGAATGGCTTGCTCCTGAACCGGAGTAGGATCGGTATAGCCCGCGTCGGCGAGCGCCTTGAGGACGGCCGTGTGCAGGCCGAGATCAGCAAAGGTCATGATTTCTTTCGTGGTTGAAGCACGCCGCGGACGGACGGATTCCGGCGCTTGCGCGAGATACGCAACGCCAACCAACGAAATGACCGAGGGAATCTCGGGGGGATTTCGGCACAACAGCTTTGTGCCGGATCGGCTGTCGAAATGTCGACGCCAGGAGGCAGGAGGGCTTGGGGGCCAGGTTCGCGATGCTTGCTCTGTCTGGCGCGGAACAACCGTCACCGAACAGAGGCGCGCAGTGTAGCGGGACGCGTGCGACAAGTCCAACACTACTTGCCAAAACACGACAGGCGACTCAGCCGAGTGGTGCGAAAACCTCGGTGACGAGCACGCGCTGACCGGCAAAGACGAAATCCGAACGCCGCGCCCAGAGCGTGCGCTGCGCGGTGCCGACAAGCGCCGTCGCCGGTGCGAACAGCGGATGACGCCGGTCGATGCGGCAGAAAGTCATTTCGCCGCGGGCAAAGCGCGGATGCGTGAACAGCAGCGAACCCAGCGAGCGGGCACCCAGGCGCGCCAGCCAGCGGGTCAGCGCCCCGCGCGGCTGCAGCGGCAGCACGGTATGGGCAAAGGCCACGATGCGCCCGTCGCAGTAGAGCGCGACTTCGCGCACATGCACGCGCTTACGCGCGTCGATGGCGAGTGCGGCGGCCTCGTCGGGCGTCGGTAGCGCCTGCGTCTGGCGCAACACCCGCAGCGAAAAGCGGCCGTGCGCGCGGATGCGCGCGGTCAGTGAGCCACGGTAAAGCAGCCAGCGACGAAAAGGGGCACTGTCAGGAGCGTGCGTCAGCGTTGTCCGCCAACGGCGGGCGAGTCGGATCGTCATGCGCGAAACTATTGCGGGCGGGGAGAACGCTCGACGCCGGCGATGCGCGCCCCCGGAGATATACCGCGTCCGGCGAACCAGCCCCGGTTCATTTCCAGCGCAAAACGCGCCGGCTGCGCCGCACAGTGATTGCTCTCGGTCTGCGGCTCCATGTCCTCGATATTGAGGACGCGGCCTTCGTCGTCAAGGAATGCCACCGACAGCGGCAGCAGGGTGCTCTTCATCCACATGCAGTGGCGCGCGCGCTGCGGAAAAACGAAGAGCATGCCATGGTTGGTCGCCATGCTCTGCCGCTGCATCAGCCCCTGCATGCGCATCGGCTGATTGAAGGCCACTTCGGCTTCAATGCGGTAGAAACCCGCGCTGAGTTCGATTTGCGGGAAATCGCCGGCAGCGGCAGGCAAAGCCAGGCAGCCGGCGACGAACAGGCCGGCAAGCCAGCGCCAGATCGGCTTGATCATCGAAACCTCCGGTTGATAAGCGGCATGGGGAACACGATCAGGCAGGGCGGCTTCAGCAGCGGGGCGAACAGCGCCGGCAGCATCAGCGCGGCGGAGTCACCGGCTTGTGCCGGCGCTTGGCATGGACACCCTTGCGGCCGGCCGGCTGAACGCGTGTCGCGTGCGTCGCGGCGGCCGGCGCGGCGGACTTCTGCGGCTTGGCGGCGGCGCTCTTGCGCGACGACGGCGCGGCGGACTGGCCGGCCTTGCTCGCCGGACGGTTTACCGAACGCTTCTGGTCGACGGTTTTCTTCTGAGCAGCAGTCGTTTTGGCGGCTACCGGCGCGCGCGCGTCGGCAGGCGGCACAGGCATTGCCGGATTGGCGACGCTGCTGCCTTTGCCTGCCGCTTCCGCACTCTCCGGACTGTCGGCAACTTTCGGCACCGCGCCGGCAATTGCGGTAGCACCGAACAACAGAAGCGCCGACAGCGCCAACAGGGTCTTCTTCATGAGTTCTTCCTTTTCGTTCGCGGCGGCGTCGTGCCGGGACCAGCTGCGTGCGCTGCTGGCGGCCGTCGCTGACCGCCGCTGCGCGCGACGCGTTGGCGCCGCTCACTGTCCGCCAGCGGCGCAAGAGGCGGCAGGCCAAGCTCGGCGGCCGTGAGCAGGCGCCATTCGCCGGGCGCCAGCCCGGCGGTCGTCGCCGGGCCGACAGCATAGCGAAAGAGGCGCAAGGTGGGAAACCCGACGCTGGCCGTCATGCGCCGCACCTGGCGGTTGCGGCCCTCGCGAATGATGATCTCGAGCCACGAGGTCGGCTTGTCACGGCGAAAGCGGATCGGTGGCTCGCGCGGCGGCAGCTCCGGCTCGGGAATGCGCCTGACCGCGGCCGGCCGTGTCGTGAAGTCGGCGTAGCAGACACCGCGACGCAAGGCAGCCAGTGCCGCCTCGTCGGGCTCGCCCTCGACCTGGACCCAGTAGGTTTTCGCCAGCTTGTAGCGCGGGTCGGCGATGCGCGCCTGCAGTGCACCGTCATCGGTGAGCAGCAGCAGCCCCTCGCTGTCGGCGTCGAGTCGCCCGGCAACGTAGACGCCGGGCAGCGCGATATAGCCAGCCAGCCCCGGCCAGCGCCCTTCGGCGGTGAACTGGCTGAGCACGCCATAGGGCTTGTTGAAGAGGACGATCCGCGACAAGGAGGGAGGATTGCGCCGGACATCTGCTGCCGCCGACAGCGGGCGGCGCAACTGCCGGGCAAGGCACCTGCAAAGGAGAGCTGCTCATTGTACCCGCGGGCGGGCGCGGCTGCGTCGTGCCGCCTCAGCCGTTCACGCCGCCGGCGGCGAATCGTAGAAATGGGCGGAGGCGCGGTTCGCCGCTTCGATGCGCGCAAACAGCAGATCGGCGCTGTCATCCCAGCGCAGGCCGAGCGCATCGCAGCATTGCTGCGACAGCGCGCTGACGCGCGCGTAGTCGCCGCCGAGATCGAGCGCATTGCTAAGCACGTTGGCGACATGCAGCAACGGCACCAGCGGCACCGACAGCGCCGTATCAGGACAGTGGTGATAGCGGATGGCGACGCAGACCTGCATCGGCAGCCCCCAGCTGTCGGCCAGCCAGGCGCCGATGGTCGCGTGATCGACGCCGAAGCGCTCGCGTTCGGCGGCCTCGATTGTCGTCGACCGCGTCTTCGCTTCCTCCCAGGCCGAGAGGAAAGCCGCCGGCTGGAAGCGGCACAGCCAGACCTGACCGATATCGTGGAGCAGGCCGGCGACCAGCGCCGGCACCGCTGGCAGGCCGAGATGCAGCGCCAGCTGTTCGGCGCAGACACCGGTCGCCGCGCCGTGCTGCCACAGCCCCGGCAACACGCCGGCCGGCAGCAGGCCGTGCACGAAACCGGTGAGCTTGCTCTTGATCACCTCTTCGCGCAGCTGCGCCAGCCCGATCAGCGCGATGGCGGTGTACAGATTGAAGATCGAGTCATCGCGACGCGAACGACTGGCCGCGACATTCGCCAGATGCAGGACACGGGCCACCAGCACCGGATCGCGCGCGACCAGTTTTTCGAGCACGCCGAGGTTTGACTCCGGATCGTCGAGCGTGGCGAAAATTTCGCTGATGACGCGCGGAAACACCGGCAGCAGATCGCGGCTGGCGACCACCTCCTCGCGGAGCAGCTTGTGCGACATGGCTACTGGCTCCGGTAAGCCAGCACACGCTCGAACAAGGCCGCCAGCGCCGGCTGGCCAAGATCGGCGCCGGCGAAGATCGCCTCGACGCTGGCGCGCACGAAGGCCGCGGCGGCGGCGATTTCTTCATCGCTGCGCGCATCCGGCACGACGATGCGGACCAGATCGGTGCGACTGCTGACGAGTTGCTGCACGTCCTCCGGGGTCAGTACTTGGCCGTCCGGCAGACGGTGGCGGACGATGTTGCGCTCGGCAAAGTCGAGCGACTCAGCCAGGGCCATTCCCGGTGCGAGTTGCTCGACCGGCAGATAGCGCAGGCGCGATCGGCCCGGTTTTTGGGCAGCGACGCAATCATCCATGTACACACCCCGCTTCGGAGCGGCCGGCAAATTCAGTGAACCGTTGCGCAACCGCCGCCGGCGACATCGGGCGCCCGGTGAGATAGCCCTGTATGACCTGAAAACCCTGCCGCGACAGCAGCTCGAACTGTGCCTCGGTCTCGACACCTTCGACCACCAGTTCGACGCCGAGCGCTTCGCCGAGCGACAGAATCGCCGCCGTGATCGCGCCGGCACGGGTATCGCCCTGCGGTTCGAGTTCGAGAACGAAACAGCGATCGAGCTTGAGCCGGTCGATCTTCAACTGCAACAGCCGCCCCAGGCTCGAGTAACCACTGCCGAAATCATCGATGGCGATCTTCACGCCGAGGTCGCGCAGGGCAGCGAGCTTGTAGCGATCCGCGTCGAGCTGAAACAGCATTTCCGACTCGGTGACCTCAAGCTCGAGTCTTGCCGCAGCGATACCACTGGCAGTCAGGGCGGCGCGCACCTTGTCGACGATCGCCGGGTCGCGCAGCTGACGCGGCGAGAGGTTGACACCCATCGAGGCAATCGACACGCCCTGATCGTCCCAAGCGGCCAGCTGCCGGCAGGCGCTGTGCAGCACCCACTCGCCGATGCTGCCGATCAGGCCGGCGGCTTCGGCAACCGGAATGAACTGCTCCGGCGACACCTCACCGAAATGCGGATGCTGCCAGCGCAACAGCGCTTCGACGCCGACCAGCGCACCGTTGCGCGTCGCCACCTGCGGCTGGTACTCGAGGCGCAACTGCCCGCGCTCCAGTGCCCGCCGCAATTCGGTTTCCATCGGCAGGGTGCCGTCATCGACGGCGCCGCGCACATCGTGCAGCGAATAGGTGTTACCGCCTGCCGTCTTGGCGTGATACATCGCCGCCGCGGCACTTTTGAGCAGCGCGCCTTCGTCGTGACCATGCGCCGGGTATGTCGCACAGCCAAGGCTGCTGCAGATGAACAGTTCGCGGCCGTCGATCGCCATCGGCTGGCGGAGCGCACCGAGCAGTTTCGCGCAGAAGCATCCGATGTCAGCTTCGCCGGTCATGCCGGAAGCGATGATGGCGAACTCGTTGCCGCCAAAACGGGCCAGCGTATCGACCTTGTGCACGGTCGCCAGCAGGCGACGCGCGACCTCCTGCAGGACGCCATCGCCGACATGCGGACCAAAAGCAACGTTCACCTGCTTGAAACGATCGAGGTCGAGCAGAATCACTGTAAAACCGTTATCCGCGCTGTCTTCCTGGGCGAGGACTTCCTGCAGGCGCTCATGGAACAGCAGCCGGTTGGGCAGGGTCGTCAGCATGTCGTGGTGCGCCAGATAGGCGACGCGTTGCTGCGTCTCGTCGAAGATGTGCGAGAGATCGGCAAACACCGCGATGAAGCTTTCGATAGCGCCGTCTTCGTTGCGCACGGCACTGACCGTCAACCACTCGGGATAGACCTCGCCACTTTTTCGCCGGTTGTAGATCTCGCCCTGCCAGTTGCCGGTTTCGCGCAAGGACTGCCAGAAAGCGGCGTAGAACGCTTCGTCATGGACGCCGGAAGCGAGCAATTCGCCCGGTTTGCGGCCGATCGCCTCGCTGGCGCTGTAACCGGTGATGCGGCAGAAGGAGGGATTGACCGAGAGGATGCTGCCATTGATGTCGGTGATGACCACGCCTTCGGCAGCGCTCCTGAACACCGCCGACGAAATCTGCGACGCGAACTGCGCTTCGCGCTGCCGGGTCACGTCGTGCATGATCCAGTGCACGCTTGAAATCTTGCCCTCATGCAGTACCGGCAGTGCCTGCACCGCGACAATCAGCGAGGTGCCAGGCGGCGCACCCGGACAGAGTTTCAGCTCGTGCAGCGTGCCGTCTTCGGCCTCACCCGGCGCTGCCAGCAAGGCACGCCGCTGCAAGGCCTCGTACTGCTCAAGATGCGTCGGCGACAGCCAGTGGCGGAGCAGCGACCCAATGATTTCTTCCGTTCGGCCCAGCATCGCGGTCGCCGGATTGCAGCGCAGCACTCGCCCCTCGCTGTCGGTAACGATATGCATGTCCGGCGAGCGATCGATCAGCCCGTTCAGCTGGTTGCGGCTTTCCGCCAGCGGAATCGAAGCCTTGAGCAGATCCTTGTAGTCGGCTTCAAGCTCGATCTGCCGTTCCAGCATCTGTTGCAGATCTTCGGCGTAACGGAAAAGCTGGGCATTCAGTTCCGGTTCACGCGAACTGTCGCCGGCGGGAGGCATTGGCGGGGCTGCGCTCATGAACTGACGGGCCGAGGCGAGAGAAGCGATCATTGACATTCCGCACCAGCCAGCAACTCGTGAATGCGGGTAACGAGTTCGAGCGGACTGAAGGGCTTGATGAAGTAGGCATCGGCGCCGAGCGACATGCCCAGCTGGTAGTCCTGCTGCTGGCCACGGGCGGTGACCATGATCACGCGTGTATGCAGCAGCGCCGGATCGGCCTTGATGGCATCGAGCACTTTGATGCCGTCAAGGCCGCCCGGCATCATGACGTCGAGCACAACCAGATCGGGCCGCTGGCGACGCACCAGATCAAGGCCGCTGGCGCCGTCTTCCGCCTCGAAGACCTCGAAGGCCTTGCCAAGGGTGATACGGATCAGGCGCCGGATGTCCGCGTGGTCATCGACAAGAACGATTTTTCTCATTGCGCCTCACCAGGCAGATCGGTTGACGGCCCGGCGGCTCGCCACAACGCGTTCGGCGATATCGAGCAACTGGCCAAAACGGAGCGGTTTGGGCAACACGGAAATGCCGTCGGGCAAACCGCCGAGGGCCGTGATCTCGTCGCTGCTCAGGCCACTGACGGCAACGATGGAGAGCCCCGCCAGTTCGGGCATCTCGCGCACGGCGCGCAGCATGTGAAAACCTGCCTGCGCCGGCAAGCGCAAATCGGCGACGAGCAGATCGGGCCGGGTAATTCCCATCAGTATCAGTCCCTCGTAAACATTGGCGGCGACGCAGACCTCGGGGCGCATCGACCAGCCCTCGAGATTCACCTGATAAAGCTGCCGCAACTCGCTGTCTTCCTCGACCACCAGGATGTTGAGCGGATCGCCGCGCTCGGCAACCCGCCCCTGCAGCGCAGACGAGAAGCTGCCGGGCAGCGGCGGGAGTGCGGTCTTGCTGAGCAGACTGTTGATCGAATGCCGGGAAATGCGCCGGTGCCCGCCCGCCGTTTTCCACGCATCGAGCAGGCCGCTCTCGGTCCACAACTGCGCCGTGCGCAGGGAAACGCCGAGCATCTGCGCAGCCTCTCGCGTCGTGCAGAACGTTTTCTCGATATGTTGCCGCTGAACCATGATGCACGACCTCGCATGAAGGCGTTTTACTGGCGGATCGCCAGCACACGCGAAGCAGTGTATCATTTTTCACGATATTGAACTATTAAATCAGTTTTTGTCGATTCAAGCGGTAACAAGCGCCGACAATCGACGACAATGGGCCTGCGCACGCCAGCGAAAGCCTTGCCGGCGCCTGCTGCCACCGCTTCCATCGCCGCAGCCAGCGGCTGACGCGGGGAGCGGATGAACGCTCGCCGGGCAGCATCGTGTGCATGACAAGGAACAGCGCCTAATGAAACGTTCGAGTTCTCGACTTCGCCAGCAACTGAGCTTGCTGCTCGCACTCAGCATGGGGCTCATCTGGGCCGGCACGATCTACGAACTCAAACGCAGCCATGACGCCTACATGCGCGAAGCTGAGGTGAGGACCGCCGTCCAGGCGCAGGTCTTTGCCGAGTATTCGCGATCAACGCTGAAACGCGTCAACGAGTTCATCCTCGACGTGCGCAGTCGCTGGGATGGCGACGGGAAGAACTTTTCCGCGCTGGTCCAGCAAAAGCAGGAGAACATCGACGACATCAGCTTTCAGGTCGCGGTGATCGACGCCGACGGCATGCTGGCCTTTTCGAATCTTGCCAAGCCGAATGAGCGCACCGATCTGAGCGCGCGCGAGCATTTCCGCGTACACAAGGAATCTCCCGGCAGTGACCAGCTGTTCATCAGCCGCCCGGTAAAAGGCAAGGTCTCTGGCAAATGGTCTATCCAGCTCACCCGCCCCGTCGTCCATGCAGGAAAATTCGCCGGCGTTGTCGTCGTCTCGCTCAGTCCGGAGCAGTTCGCCGGCTTCGCGACGAAACTCGACGGCAAGGGAAGAAGTGCCACCACCGTGGTGCGCGACAGCGGCGAAATCATGGCGCGTTACCCGGCCAGCGAGGCGAACCTCGGGCGGCTGGTCAAGGATCGCCCCTATCAAGCCGCGGAGGCGCCGGTATCGGGCAATTACCGCCATGCCGGAACGGTCGACAAGGTCGACCGTATCCATGGCTACTACCGTCTGCCCGAATATCAGCTGACCTTCATTCGCGGCGAAGCGGTCGAGGATGTGCTCGCGCCGTATGTCGCCCAGCGCACGATACTTCTCCTCGCCGCGAGCGGCGTCAGCCTGCTGGCCGTCGTCCTGATCCTCATGCTCTTCCGCTCGCTGCGTGCACTCGACGAAGCGCGCGTACAGCTCGACGCGATTTTTGCGCTGAGCCCCGACGGTTTCGTTTCTTTCGACGCCGATCGCCGGGTGAAGTACGCCAGCCCGACTTTCCAGCGCCTAACCGGCCTCGACAGCAACGAGATTGCCGGACTCGACGAAGAGACTTTCGCCCAGCGACTCGGCGAACTGTGCGTCGGGCATGCCCGCTTCCAGGGAATGCAGGCACTGCGCAGCGCCCACGGCAACAAGACCAGCAACCCTGACGACGATGCCGGCAAGCGCCAATTGATCGAACTGGCGATCGCCGGCAAGCGGGTCCTCGAAGTGGGGGTTCGCCTGTCCAGCGGCGGCGCGGTATCGCAAATCCTTTACTTGCGCGACGTCACTCACGAAATCGAAGTGGAACGGATCAAAAGCGAATTCCTGTCGACCGCAGCGCACGAACTGCGCACGCCGATGGCCAGCATCTACGGCTATTCGGAACTGATGCTGACGCTCGACCTGAGCGCGGACGACCGCCACGAATTCGTCGGCATCATTCACCGTCAGGCCGGCCTGATCGTCACCATCATCAACGAACTGCTCGACCTCTCGCGCATCGAGGCGCGCCGCGGCAAGGATTTCAACTTCCGGCGCATCGACGCGCAGGCACTGTTGCACGACGCCATCGCCGATTTCAAGTCCCCGGCAGGACGTCAGGCGCCGGTCCTCTCGGTGCAGACCGGCCGCCAGTGCCTGCGTGGCGACGCCGGCAAACTGACGCAGGCGCTGGCCAACGTGCTCTCCAACGCCTACAAATACTCGCCGGACGGCGGCGCCGTCGAGATCGAGCTGCTTGAAGAGACACAGGGCGAACTCGCCGGCATGCTCGGTCTGCGCATCCGCGACCAAGGCATTGGCATGACGCCTGCCCAGCTCGACCGCGTCTTCGATCGTTTCTACCGCGCCGACACTTCCGGCAAGATTCCCGGGACCGGGCTGGGAATGAGCATCGTCAAGGAGATCGTCGAACTGCACGGCGGCAAGGTCGTGCTGTCGAGCCAACCCGGAGAAGGCAGCACAGTCACCTTGTGGATTCCGGCCGAGAACGACGCCGGCGAAGCCGGCCGCGCGAGGGCCTAGAACAGGCACTGGCGCACGACTTGAAAAGCGGCCGATATATTATTAGTCGCTTTTGTCTTTATTTGCTTTTTTGCCCTTGTTGCCGTAAGATGATGTTGTGGCGAGCGAAATTCGGCCTCAGGTGACGCACAACTCTCACCGAAGGGCCGTCTCGTCCGCCAGGCGCTCCTCATTCCCGCACTCGCTCAAGCCACAGGGCAATGCGGCGCGAGAAGCAAACACCAAACCCGGAATTACCGGGTTCGGCGCCTCATCGACGAGGGACTACAAGTGCAAGGACCAGCCGATTTTCCGCTTTTCCCGGAAGCCGTCAGCAGCGACCGCCACCATCGGCAAGCACTGGCGGCCGCCGACTCCGCCAGCAACTGCCGGACGACAGCCACTGCCAGCCCGCTGCGCAAGCAGGTTCCCACCGTCGAACAAAGCCCGGCAATGCAGCGCCTGCTCCGCCTGCTGCAGCGCAAGGCCGATCTTTCGGTCAGCGACATGGCGGCAGAAGCCTTCGTCGGCATCAACACGCTCGCCTGCGGCGGCTATGTCAGCGCGCTGAAAAAGGCCGGATACATCCACGTCAGCGGCTGGCGGAAAACGCGACGCGGATTCTCCACGCCGCTCTATAGCCGCGGCGATCAGCCGGATCTGCCGCGCCCCGAATACGACGATGCCGAGCGCGCAGCGCCTGGGATGGATCTTGTCGTCAGTGCGCTGCAGCGCCGCGGGCCGATGAGCTATACGGAAATTGCCGGGAGCACCGGCCTGTCGCTGCATACGATCAAGAATTCGGGCTATCTGACGGCCTTGCGCACGCAGAAGCGGGTGCACATCTGCGGCTGGCGGCGCGCGCGCAAAGGGCCGATGACGCCGATCTACGATGCGGGTGTCGGCAGCGACGTGGCGAAGCCGGAAACCTTCAGCTCTGCCGAAAAGAGCCGGCGCTATCGTGAGCGCAAGGATCTGCTGCAGGGCGACCGCAGCCTGGCGGCGCAGACCAGCCGCCTGCTTTCCCGGAATTCAGCCGCGCGCGTCAGCGCCCAGCCGGCGCCAGACCGCTAGAAGCCTCTTGGCAGCGAGCGCTGCTGGCTGACCAGTTTGGCCTGCATGAAACCATGCAGCTGATGGAAGGGAACGGGCTTGCCGCAGAGCGTGATGTCGGCAGGCAGACCGCCGCGCTCGGTGATACGCGCGGGATCCATGCCGGTGACGACGATGATGTCCATGTGCGCCAGCGCGGGATTGGCGCGCAGCGTGCGGATCATCTCGAAACCATCCATTCCCGGCATCATCAGGTCGAGGATGAGGACGTCCGGCGGCTGCTGGCCAATCTGCACCAGACCTTCAAAGCCATTGCTGACGATCTGCACGGAAAGCGGCAAACGCCAGGTGGCGATGTTCAGCTGATAAAGCCGCTGCAGATCGGGATCGTCCTCGGCAATCAGCACCGACAGCTGGTTCGACGGCACTCGCGTAGCCGAAGGCGTCGAACCGCGGCGGCGGAGGTAGTCATTGACCGAAGCGACGCTGACCCGGCGGTGACCGCCGGCGGTCTTCCACGCGGCCAATTCACCGCTTTCGATCATGTGCCGCACCGTCCCGAGCGACAGACCGATCATCTCGGCCGCCTGGCGGGTGGTGCAATAGTCGGCTTCGGCAGCGCTTTGGGCTTTGTTCGTATGTTCAGTCATGGCTACGCAAGTGAGATACAAAACGACAAAAATGGCATTCTACACAATAAGCCGCCCGCGTATATGAGCAATGCGCGATCCCGAGCACGCGACAGCGCCGGGCAAGGCAGCAGGCAACAACACAGCGGCAATGACGCCTTGACGCGATAGGCCACGGCAGGACGGGTATACTCGCCACCCGGGCGGTCAGCCGATCAGAGTCTCGCGCGTTAATCGGCGCACACCCTCCACCGCTCCCTCCGGCTCACACCGGCGAGACCCTGCAAAAAACTCGCCGGCGCTGTCGTACAGAATCGTCATTGATGAAAACCGACCCCCAACCGACCCCCGCCGCAGACGACGTCCTCTCTGGCCGTCCACACGCCGCAGCCGACAGCGGCCTGAATCCCGACTCACTTCCCGCAAGCGCAGCCCCCCGCATCGCCGCCGAAGCATTGGCAACACTCGCCGCAGCCGAAGCACCTTCGGCGCCACCCGCCAGCTGGGCGCGCGACATCAATGCACTGAGCCAATCGCTGCGCGACGGCGAAACGATATTCGGCTGGCTGGAAACCGACCTCGACGCCAGCCTTTGCTTTGTCTCGGGCATCGTCGTCCTCACCGACCGCCGCCTGCTGGCGCGCGGCATTGGCGACGCCGACTGGCAGCAGTGGCCGCTGGTCGCCGGACTGCGTCTGGCGCGCCGCGACCACGCCGGCGTCGGCAGTCTCGAACTCTTCGACGACAAAGCGCTGCTCGCGCGCTGGCGCTACACCTTGTCGGGCGACACCGCCGCCGGCCGCCTGATCGAGCAGTTCGGCCGCCGTCTGGCGGCGCTGCAGAGCGGCTGCCAGCCGGCGCCGCAGGAAGCGGCGCTGTGTCCACTGTGCGACACACTGCTGCTGCCAGGACAGGACGAATGTCCGAACTGCAACAAGGAAATCCTCTCGCCGCCGTCGACGTGGACGCTGTTCCGCCTGTGGCGCTTCGCGCACCCCTATCGCGGCCAGCTGCTCGCCGGTTTCCTGCTGATGCTGGCGTCGACCGCGGCGACGCTGGTGCCGCCCTACCTGACCATGCCGCTGATGGACGAGGTGCTGATCCCATTCCAGAACGGCGCGCCGATCGACACGCACAAGGTCTATCTGCTGCTTGGCGGACTCTTCGCCGCGGCGATCGTTGCCTGGTCGCTCGGCTGGGCGAAGACCTACATCCTGGCGCTGGTCAGCGAACGCATCGGCGCCGACCTGCGCACGACCACCTACCAGCACCTGCAGACGCTCTCGCTCGAGTACTTCGGCGGCAAGCGCACCGGCGACCTGATCACGCGCATCGGCTCGGAATCCGACCGCATCTGCGTCTTCCTCTCGCTGCATCTGCTCGACTTCGCCACCGACGTGCTGATGATCGCGATGACCGCGGCCATCCTCATCTCGATCAACCCCTGGCTGGCGCTGGTCACCTTGGCGCCGCTGCCGTTCATCGCCTGGCTGATCCACGTCGTACGCGACCGCCTGCGCTACGGCTTCGAGCAGATCGACCGCGTCTGGGCCGAGGTGACCAGCGTGCTCGCCGACACCATTCCCGGCATCCGCGTGGTCAAGGCCTTCGCCCAGGAAAAGCGTGAAGTGGCGCGCTTCCGCGAAGCCAACGCGCGCAATCTGGCGGTCAACGACCGGGTGAACAAGATCTGGTCGCTTTTCACGCCGACGGTGACGCTGATGACCGAAATCGGCCTGCTGATCGTCTGGGCCTTCGGCATCTGGCAAGTGTCGCAGGACGCGATCACCGTCGGTGTGCTGTCGGCCTTCCTCGCCTACATCGGCCGCTTCTACACGCGACTTGACTCGATGAGCCGCATCGTCTCGGTGACGCAGAAGGCCGCCGCCGGCGCCAAGCGCATCTTCGACGTGCTCGACCATGTCTCGAGCGTTCCGGAAACGACCAACCCGGTGCCGCTGCCGCAGCCCTTCGCCGGCAACATTTCGGTGCGCAAGGTCGGCTTCCGCTATGGCAACCGCACCGTTCTGCGCGACGTCGACCTCGACATCCACGCCGGCGAGATGATCGGTCTCGTTGGCCACTCGGGCTCGGGCAAGAGCACTCTGGTGAACCTGATCTGCCGCTTCTACGACGTCTCCGAAGGCTCGATCCGCATCGACGGCGTCGACCTCAGATCACTCTCGGTCGCCGACTACCGGCGCAACATCGGTCTGGTGCTGCAGGAGCCTTTCCTCTTCTTCGGCACCATCGCCGACAACATCGCCTACGGCAAACCCGACGCCAGCCGCGCCGAAATCATCGCCGCCGCACGCGCCGCGCACGCGCACGAATTCATCCTGCGCCTGCCGCACGGCTACGACTCGCTGGTCGGCGAACGCGGCCAGGCGCTTTCCGGAGGCGAACGCCAGCGCATCTCGATCGCGCGCGCACTGCTGATCAACCCGCGCATCCTGATCCTCGACGAAGCGACGTCGTCGGTCGATACCGAAACCGAACTCGAAATCCAGGGCGCGCTGGAGAACCTGATCCGCGGCCGCACCACGATCGCCATCGCGCACCGCCTGTCGACACTGCGCCGCGCCGACCGGCTGGTCGTCCTCGACCGCGGCCGCATCGTCGAGGAAGGCCCGCACGACGACCTGATCGCACGCGAGGGCGCCTATTTCCGCCTGTACGAAGCGCAGACCAAGCAACTCGAAGAACAGATCGCCGAAGCCGGCTGGGTCGTCGCCAGCACCGACCGGCGCACGCAACCGGCAGCGGCGGCCTGAAGCCGCGCTGCCCCGGAGAATTGATCTTGAGCGACAACATCCCCGCCACCTCTACCGTTGCCACAGCGGCCAGCACTGCCGCCGGCGCCGCGTTCGCGCTGCGCCGCGACAGCTTCGGCCTGCTGGTCTATGCCGGCGCCGACGGCGTCGAGCACACCGGCGTCGTACCGGTGCGCGCCTTTCCCATTTCCGCACCGGCCGATGGCGTGGCGCTGATCAACGCCGAAGGGCACGAACTGCTGTGGATCGAACAGCTCGCTGCGCTACCCGTCGAACTCTGCGCGCTAATCAACGAAGAACTCGCCAACCGCGAACTGATCCCCGAAATCCGCAGCGTCAGGAGCGTCAGCAGCTTCGCCACGCCGAGCGTCTGGCGCATCGCAACCGACCGCGGCGAAACCGAGATCGTGCTGCGCAGCGAAGACGACATCCGCCGCTTGGCATCGCCGGCGCTGCTGATCGCCGACGCGCATGGCCTGCACTTCCTGATCCGCGACCGCTACGCGCTCGACGCCCACAGCCGCAAGCTGCTCGACCGTTTTCTGTGATGCGCGAAGGCCGCTCCGGTAAACGCTTGTGCGCTGTCGCAGCGCTTGCCGGACGGGCTTTTTTCACTGCCGCGTCAGCCGTCACCGGCAAAGCGCGTTAATCTCGCAAGCGTCGCGGCCCTTGTCACCGCCTTTTAGCCAGCCCCTTCACCAACCCGCGTGCGTCCGCGCAGACCTTCACTTTCTCCGCACCGACGCCTGCCGTCACTGACGAAGCCATGAAAGACATCAAGATTCTCGAAATCCGCCACTTGCGCGGACCGAACATGTGGACCTACCGGCCGGTACTCGAAGCACTGGTCGACATCGACGAGCTCGAAGACTTCCCGTCGAACCTGATTCCCGGCTTCTACGAGCGGCTGTCGGCGGCGCTGCCCTCGCTGATCGAGCATCGCTGCAGCTACGGCGAGCGCGGCGGCTTCCTGCGCCGCGTCAAGGAAGGCACTTGGCCGTGCCACATCCTCGAACACTGCACGCTTGAACTGCAGAACCTCGCCGGCATGCCCGGCGGCTTCGGCAAGGCGCGCGAAATCGAGAAGCGCGGCGTGTACAAGGTCGTCGTCCGCGCCTGGCACGAAGCGGTGACGCGCGCCGCGCTGTACTCGGCACGCGAGCTGATCATGGCGATGATCGAGGATCGCCCCTTCGACGTCGATGCCGCCGTCGACCGCCTGCGCGACCTCGTCGACCGCCACTGTCTCGGCCCGTCGACGGCGTCGATCGTCGACGCCGCCGACGACCGCAACATCCCGGCGATCCGCCTGCTGGCGCGAGGCAATCTGGTGCAGCTCGGCTACGGCGCACGCAGCCGGCGCATCTGGACCGCCGAAACCGACCGCACCGGCGCCATCGCCGAAACGATCTCGCGCGACAAGGACCTGACCAAGACGCTGCTCGCCTCCTGCGGCGTGCCGGTTCCCGAAGGCCGCCTAGTCGACAGCGCCGAGGACGCGTGGGACGCGGCCGAAGACATCGGCCTGCCGGTGGTGGTGAAACCGTACGACGGCAATCACGGCCGCGGCGTCTTCATCGAACTGACCAAACGCGAAGAGGTCGAGTCGGCGTACAAGATCGCGCTCGAGGAAGGCAGCGGCGTCATCGTCGAGCGCTGTATCCACGGTGCCGAATATCGTCTGCTCGTCGTCGGCAGCCATCTGGTCGCCGCCAACCGCAGCGACATGGTCTCGGTGACCGGCGACGGCCGGCAGACGATCGTTGAACTGATCGCCAGCCAGATCAACTCCGATCCGCGCCGCGGCAGCACCGAAGATCATCCGCTCAACATCATCCGCATCGACACGGCGGCGCGCATGGAACTGGCGCGGCAGGGCTTCGACGAAAGCTCGGTGCCGCCGGCGGGACAGGAAGTGCTGATCCAGCGCAACGGCAACCACGCCTTCGACGTCACCGACGAGGTACATCCCGACGTCGCCGCGGCCGCGACGCTCGCCGCGCGCATCGTCGGTCTCGACATCGCCGGCATCGACCTCGTCTGCCGCGACATTTCGCGGCCGCTCGCCGAACAGGGCGGCGCCATCGTCGAGGTCAACGCCGGCCCGAGCCTCTTGATGCACCTGAAACCCGCCGTCGGCAAACCGCGCCCGGTCGGTGAAGCGATCGTCGAGCACCTGTTCCCCAACGAAGACGATGGCCGCATTCCGCTGGTCGGCATCACCGGCAGCCGCGGCAAGACGCCGGTGGCACGCATCGTCGCCAGCCTGCTCTCGCTTTCCGGCAAATGCACCGGACTGGCGTGCAGCGAAGGCCTGTTCATCGATCGCCGCCAGGTCGAAGCCGGTGACCGTACCGGCTGGGAAGCCGGCAACCGCATGCTGATCAATCGTTCAGTCGAAGCCGCCGTGTTCGAGAACGGTGCCGACGCCATCCTCGCCGAAGGACTCGCCTACGACCGCTGCCAGGTCGCCGTCGTCACCAACATCGACCCGGCGCTGCACCTCGGCCGTTTCCACATCGACAGCGAGGAAAAGGTGTTCAACGTGTTGCGCACGCAGGTCGACGTCGTCCTCAAGGGCGGCGCGACGGTGCTCAACGCCGCCGACCCGCGCGTCGTCGCCATGGCCGAACTCTCCGACGGCGAAGTCATCTGGTTCGCCCGCGACGCCAGCCTGCCGCTCGTCGCCGAACATCGCGCCAAGGGCGGCCGCGCGGTGCTGCTTGACAATGCGCGCATCGTTCTCGCGCAAGGCGGAACAGCGGCGCCGCTGCTCGCCGTCAGCGACGTGCCGCTGCTCGCCGGCGCCGGCGATGCAGCACAGATCGACAACCTGCTCGCCGCCGTCGCCGCGGCGTGGGCACTCGACATCCCGACCGACATCATCCGCACCGGCGTCGAGACCTTCGACGTGATCTAGACACACCGGCGCCGCAGCCCTGCCGGCGGCGCCCCTTTTCGAGCCTGAGGAAGAGCGTTCATGGAAGTTTCCCGCATCCGCGCGCTGCGCGGTCCCAACCTGTGGAGCCGGCACACGGCAATCGAAGGCATCGTCTCGTGCAGCGAAGAGGAACGCAGCCTCGCGCAATTGCCCGGTTTTGAAACCCGGCTACGCGAACGTTTTCCCGAGATCGCACTGCTGCAACCGTCGAGCCAGCAGGAAACCGTGGCCATGGCGCACGCGCTCGAATTCGCCGCGCTCGGTCTGCAGGCGCAGGCCGGTTGCCCGGTGACCTTCAGCCGCACGACGGCGACGATCGAAGCCGGCATCTATCAGGTGGTCGTCGAATACAGCGAGGAAGCCGTCGGCCGCCTGGCTTTCGACCTCGCGCTCGAACTGTGTCGCGCCGCCGCTGCCGATACGCCCTTCGATCTCGACGACGCGCTGGCACGCCTGCGCGAGCTTGACGAAGACATCCGCCTCGGCCCGAGCACCGGTTCGATCGTCTATGCCGGCGTCGCCCGCGGCATCCCCTTCCGCCGCCTGACCGAGGGCAGCCTGGTGCAGTTCGGCTGGGGCAGCAAGCAGCGGCGCATCCAGGCCGCCGAAACCGACGGCACCAGCGCCGTTGCCGAAGCGATCGCGCAGGACAAGGATCTGACCAAGATGCTGCTGCGCGCCGCCGGCGTGCCGGTACCGACCGGCCGCCCGGTCGATGACGCCGCCGACGCCTGGGTCGCCGCACAGGAAATCGGCGGCGCCGTCGTCGTCAAGCCGCAGGACGGCAATCAGGGCAAGGGCATTTCGGTCAACCTGACGACGCGCGAACAGGTCGAAGCCGCCTACGCCATTGCCGCCGAAGTCAGCGACGAGGTGCTGGTCGAACGCTATCTGCCGGGTCACGACTACCGCGCGCTGGTCATCGGCAGCAAGCTCGTTGCCGTGGCGCGTCGCGAGCCACCGCAGGTGGTCGGCGACGGCGTGCAATCGGTGCGCGAACTCGTCGACCAGGTCAACCGCGACCCACGTCGCGGCAGCGGTCACGCCACTTCGCTGACCAAGATCCGCTTCGACGACATCGCGCTGGCGCGGCTCGCCGAACAGGGAATGAGCGCCGACACGGTACCGGCGCGCGGTGTGCGCGTCGTCCTGCGCAACAACGCCAACCTGTCGACCGGCGGTACCGCCACCGACGTCACCGACGATGTCCATCCCGAATTCGCGTCACGCGCCGTCGCCGCAGCAAAGACCATCGGTCTCGACATCTGCGGTATCGACATCGTCTGCGAAAACGTGCTGCGCCCGCTCGAAGACCAGGGCGGCGGCATCGTCGAAGTGAACGCCGCGCCGGGCCTGCGCATGCACCTGCAGCCCTCGTACGGCAAGGGCCGCGCCGTCGGCGAGGCGATCATCGGCAACATGTTCGCCGACGGCGACAACGCACGCATTCCGGTCGTTGCCGTCGCCGGCACCAACGGCAAGACGACGACGGTGCGCCTGATCGCCCACCTGATGGCGCAACGCGGCTGGCGCATGGGAATGACCACCACCGACGGCGTCATCATCAACGGCCGGCTGATCGACACCGGCGACTGCAGCGGCCCGAAGAGCGCGCGCAACGTGCTCATGCACCCTGATGTCGATGCCGCCGTTTTCGAGACGGCGCGTGGCGGCGTACTGCGCGAGGGACTCGGCTTCGACCGCTGCAACGTCGCCGTCGTCACCAACATCGGCAAGGGCGACCACCTCGGCCTCTCCTACATCAGCACGGTCGAGGACCTGTCGGTGGTCAAGCGCGTGATCGTGCAGAACGTGACTCCCGATACCGGCGTCGCCGTGCTCAATGCCGCCGACCCGATGGTCGCGGCGATGGCCGAAGCCTGCCCGGGCACCGTCACCTTCTTCGCCGCCGACCGCAACCTGCCGGTGATGGCCAAGCATCGCGCACAGGGCCGCCGTGCCGTCTGGCTTGATGGCGACGCCATCGTCAGTTGCGAACAGCGACGCGAAGAGCGCTACCTGCTCGCCGCCATCCCGCTCACCGCCGGTGGCACGCTCGGCTTCCAGATCGAAAACACGATGGCGGCAATCGCCGCCGCGCGCGCCATCGGCCTTGAGCCGGCGCTGATCCGCCAGGGCCTGCAGACCTTCGTCAGCGATGTCGACACCGCGCCGGGCCGTTTCAACGTCTTCCAGTACCGCGGCGCGACGCTGATCGCCGACTATGGCCACAACCCCGACGCCATCGCCGCGCTGGTCCGCGCCATCGACACCATGCCGGCGCAAAAGCGCTCGGTGGTTATCAGCGGCGCCGGCGACCGGCGCGACGAGGACATCCGTCAGCAGACCGAAATCCTAGGCGACGCCTTCGACGAGGTCATCCTTTACCAGGATCAGTGCCAGCGCGGTCGCGCCGACGGCGAGGTGCTGGCGCTGCTGCGCGAAGGCCTCATCAACGCGCGGCGGACGAGCAAGGTGCTTGAGCTGCGCGGCGAATTCCTTGCCATCGACACGGCGCTGGCCGCGCTGAATCCCGGCGACCTGTGCCTGATCCTGATCGACCAGGTCGATGAAGCGCTGGCGCATATCGCCCGCCGCATCAGCGAGGCTTGAGCCGCCGCAGCCGATGAAAAGGAACGCACTGAGCGATGCCGCGCTGGCGGTGGCGCTGGTTGCCCTCGTCGGCGGCGGCGCCTGGCTCGCGCCGCAGCTGCTCAAGGGTGATGCAGCGCCCGACAAGCTGCCGACGCCGGCCTGCGACATCAACGCCGCCAGCTGCCGCGTCGCACTGCCCGACGGCGGCAGCGTCGAACTGTCGATCACGCCGCGGCCGATCCCGACGCTGACGCCGCTCGCCGTCACCGCCGACGTCAGCGGCAGCAGCATGCGCGCGCTGGCGCTCGACCTTGCCGGTGTCGACATGGACATGGGGCCGAACCGGGCAGCGCTCGTTCCCTTGCCCGACCAGCCCGAGCGTTTTTCCGGCAGCACACAGCTGCCGATCTGCAGCACCGGCCAGATGCTGTGGCAGGCAACGCTGCAACTCGCGGACGCGCGCGGCGGGCGTCACGATGTCGCCTTCCGCTTCACCCCCGACGGCGAAGCCTGCGCGCCGGAAGACGCGGCGGCGGCCGCCGCAACGCCCGCGGCGACAGGCGCTGGCACCGCCGGCAGCAAGACGGCGGTCCCGGCAACGGACCTCGCCCCGCAGCCCACCGACTTCACGCTGAGCAGCGCCGACGGCCCGGTCTCGCTACGCGACTTCCGTGGCAAGCTGGTCCTGCTCTACTTCGGTTACACCTTCTGCCCCGACGTCTGCCCGACCGCGCTGACGACGCTGGCGCAGGCGATGAAACAGCTTTCGCCCGAAGAGAAACGGCGCGTGCAGGTGATCTTCGTCAGCGTCGATCCACCGCGCGATACGCCGCAGCACCTCAAGGAATACCTCGCCTTCTTTGACCCCGCTTTCGTCGGCGTCACCGGCAGCGCCGCCGAGATCGCCGCCGCCGCGCGTTCCTGGGGCGTCTATTACGCGGCGCAAGCACCGGACGCCAGTGGCCGCTATAGTATCGACCACAGCGCCTTCACCGCGCTGGTCGCCAGCAACGGCAAACTGGTGATGCGCCTGCCACATGCCAGCACACCCGCCGATATCGCCGTGCGCCTGCGCGCGCTGCTCAACCAACCGCGCTAGATAGGCCCCCGAAACACTCAAACCACGAAAGGAACTCGCATGCGCACCGTTCGCCAAAGCCGCTCACCGTTCGCCCGACTCATCCCCGGACTGCTCGCCCTCGCGCTGCCCTGTGCCTTCGCCAGCCTGCCGGCGCAGGCGGCCGACGACGCTGCGCATGCGCAGCATGCCAGTGGCGCGACGATCAGCGTCGTCGATCCCTACGTCCGCCTGTCGCCGCCGGCGGCCGTGGCAACGGGCGCCTTCATGGTCTTGCGCAACGACAGCGACAGCCCGCGCCGCCTGGTCCGTGCCGAAAGCACTGCGGCCAAGACCGTCGAACTGCATAACCACATCGACGAGAACGGCGTGATGAAGATGCGCGCGGTCAAGGACATCGAGATTCCGGCAAAAGGCAGCGCAACGCTCAAGCCGGGCAGCTACCACGTGATGCTGATCGACCTGACGGCCCCCCTGAAGGAAGGTGAGCGCCTGCCGATCACCCTGCGCTTCGACGATGGCAGCACGCAAACCATTGCGGCGCCGGTACGCAGCATCGCCTCGACCATGGCGCCGATGCCGCACGGCAACATGCAGCACTGAAGCAAGACCAGGGCGCGGTGACGGGAATCCGTCGCCACGCCGCTGCTGGCAGTTCACTCCGGATAAAAGCGATGCCTCCCCTGTCCCGCCTGCTCGCCCTGATTTTTCCCCTCGCGCTGGCCGCTGTCACGCCGGCAACACAAGCCTTCGAGGGAGCGGTGGACGTCGTCGCCCCCTACGTTCGCCTGGTCGCGCCACCGGCCACGACGACCAGCGCTTACATGATCCTGCACAACACCTCGGCCGAAATGCGGCGGCTGGTACGCGCCGAAAGTCCACTGGCGAAGGCGGTCGAACTGCACACGCAGGGCAGCGACAAGAGCGTGATGAAGATGCGGCCGATCAGGGAAATCGTCATCCCGGCACGGGGTGAAGTGGCGCTCAAGCCGGGCGGCCATCACCTGATGCTGATCGATCTCGAGGGACCTTTGAGGGAAGGCGATGCCGTGCCACTGATACTCCGCTTCGACGACGGCAGCGAACTGCGCCTGGCGGCGCCGCTACGCGCCGGCGTAACGAGTGCGGCAGCCACAGGCGACGCAACGCCACGCTGAGCGACGCAGCGCATCGTTCAGACAGCGAGCGCGGCAGCGAGCAGAAAGCAGAAGACGAGCTGCAGCTGCGCCGTACGCGCCAGCAGCTCGTTGAATGCCGGTCCGCTCGTTTCGCGCCGGAAACGGGCGACCTGCAGCAGCACCGGCGGCAGGACCAGCAGTGGCAGCGCCAGCGACCAGCCACGCTCGAGCAGCACGGCAAGCAGCGGCAGGAGCGCGAAGGGAACGAGCATTTCCAGCGCGTAAACCACGCCGGCGCCACGCCGACCGACGGCGACAGCGAGCGTGTGTTTGCCGACGCGCGCGTCGGTGTCGACGTCGCGCGTGTTATTGACGGTGATCACGCCAGCGGCAAGCAGCCCGACCATCGAGGCGGCGACGAATACCGCGGCATCGAAGCTGTAAGTCTGCAGGTAATAGCTGCCGCCGACGGCGACGACGCCGAAGAATATCCACACGAACAACTCGCCGAAGGGCGAATAGGCAATCGGCCGCGGACCGCCGGTATAGGCCCAGCCGGCGAACAGCGAAGCAAGACCGATGACGACGATTGGCCAGCCGCTGTGCCAGACGAGATAGACGCCGAAGTTGAACGCCAGCGCGAAAGCAAGCCAGGCGCCACGGCGCACGGCCACGGGCGACAGCCAGCCCATGGCGGTGGCGCGCGGCGGACCGATACGCTCGGGCGTATCGGCGCCGCGCTCGAAATCGGCGACATCGTTGTGCAGATTGGTGCCGATCTGGATCAGCATCGCCGCCAGCAGCGCGATCAGCGCCGGCAGCAGCAGCAGGCTCTGCGTCTGCGACCAGGCGACGGCACTGCCGACGATGACCGGCGCCGCCGACACCGTCAGCGTCTTCGGCCGCATCGCCAGCCACCAGCACGCGGCTACGGAAGGACGGATAGCGTCCGACCGGAAGCGGGAGGCAGTGGCGGCGTCCGGCAAGCGGCGGGTAGCGGGTGGCGTGATAGAATTCAAGTCTTTTCGAGACGCAGCCACGTTCCTTGCCGACGCTCCGAGTGTGGTTCGGAGGCAATCAAAGCGATGTGCCGTCCGGAAAGGTGGTGCCCCGAGCCAGAGTCGAACTGGCACGCCTTGCGGCGGCGGATTTTGAATCCGCTGCGTCTACCGATTCCGCCATCGGGGCCACGGCACACTGGGAGCGCGCCGGGAAGCGGATTATCCTTGATTCGCCGGCCAGCGACAAGCGAACGATCCGGAGCGGAAAGTGGAACGGAAAGCGCCGGCAAAATGCCGCCAGCGCGGTCGCTCCGATCGGCAGCGTGAACGAATTCGCCCCGCCCCCTGCAACCTGCAACGCAATGCCGCGGCCTCGCCGTAGAGCGCAAGCCGGATCTCCCCTCAACGCCCATCCACTCAATGCTCACCGTCGACGATTTTGATTTTCCGCTGCCGCCCGAACTGATCGCGCAGCACCCCAGTCCGCAGCGCCGCGCCAGCCGCCTGCTGCACCTCGCCGGAGAAACCCGTACCGACCGCCACTTCGCCGAACTGCCGGCGCTGATCGCGCCCGGCGACCTGCTCGTCTTCAACGACACGCGCGTCATCCGCGCGCGCCTCTTCGGCGTCAAGGAGTCGGGCGGCCGCGTCGAGGTGATGATCGAACGCGTGCTCGACGCGCACCGCGCGCAGGCGCAGGTGCGCGCGTCGAAGTCACCCAAACCGGGCAACCGGCTGCTGCTGGAGAACGCCTTCGGCGTGCGCGTCCTCGGCCGCTGCGGCGCCAACGACGAGTTCTTCGAGCTTGAGCTGGCCGGTGGCGCCAATGCCAACAATGCCAACGATGCCGACTGGTGGTCGCTGCTCGACGCGCACGGCCGCCTGCCCTTGCCGCCGTACATCACGCACCCGGCAGAAGCCGCCGACGACACGCGCTACCAGACGGTGTTCGCGCGCCACCCCGGAGCGGTCGCCGCGCCGACCGCCGGCCTGCATTTCGACGAAGCGCTGCTCGACGAGCTGCGCGCGCAGGGCGTCGACATCGCTTTCCTGACGCTACACGTCGGCGCCGGCACCTTCCAGCCGGTGCGCGTCGAGCGCATCGACGAGCACCGCATGCACCACGAGCGCTACGCGATCCCGGCGGCGACGCTCGCCGCCATCGCTGCAACGCGCGCGCGCGGCGGTCGCGTCGTCGCCGTCGGCACGACCAGCCTGCGCGCGCTCGAAGCCGCGGCGGCGGCCGGCGCCTTCGCGGTGCCACTGGCCACAGCCGCTGATGCCACAACAGGTGCTGACACCGCCAGCACCAGCCGGCACGGCGACATCGCCGGCGACACCGACATCTTCATCACGCCGGGCTACCGTTTCCGCGTCGTCGACCGCCTGCTCACCAACTTCCACCTGCCGAAGTCGACGCTGCTGATGCTCGTCTCGGCCTTTGCCGGTTTCGACAACATCCGCGCCGCCTACGCGCACGCCGTCGCCGAGCACTACCGCTTCTTCAGCTACGGCGACGCGATGCTGCTCGAACGCACGCCCGACGCCGCTTTCCCGAACGACACCCCGAACACCACTCCACCGCCCGCCCCGGAATCCACGCATGCACTTTGACCTGATCACCACCGACGGCGCCGCGCGCCGTGGCCGCCTGACGCTCGCCCACGGCGAGGTCGACACCCCCGCCTTCATGCCGGTCGGCACCTACGGCACGGTCAAGGCGATGACGCCGCGCGACCTCGCCGCCACCGGCGCACAGATCTGCCTCGGCAACACCTTCCACCTGTGGCTGCGCCCCGGGCTCGAGGTCATCGGCGCGCACGGCGGCCTGCACCGCTTCATGAACTGGGACGGGCCGATCCTCACCGACTCGGGCGGCTTCCAGGTCTTCTCCTTAGGCGCCTTGCGCAAGATCAGCGAGGAAGGCGTGCGCTTCTCGTCGCCGATCAACGGCGACAAGCTGTTCCTGACGCCCGAGGAGTCGATGCGCATCCAGCACGTGCTCAACTCCGACGTGGTGATGATCTTCGACGAATGCACGCCCTACCCGGCCGACCATCGGCAGGCGGCGGAGTCGATGCGTCTCTCGCTGCGCTGGGCGCAGCGTTCGCGCAGCGCGCACAACGCGCTCGGCAACGCCAACGCGCTGTTCGGCATCGTCCAGGGCGGCATGTACGAGGACTTGCGCGACGAGTCGCTGGCGGGCCTCACCGGTATCGGCTTCGACGGCTACGCCATCGGCGGCCTCTCGGTTGGCGAGCCGAAGGAAGACATGACGCGCATCCTCGCGCACACGGCACCCCGGCTACCGCAGGACCGGCCGCGCTACCTGATGGGCGTCGGAACGCCCGAGGACCTGGTCGCCGCAGTGTCCGCCGGCATCGACATGTTCGACTGCGTCATGCCGACGCGCAACGCGCGCAACGGTCACCTGTTCACGCGCTTTGGCGACGTCCGTCTGAAGAACGCGCGGCACAAGAACGACCTAGCGCCGCTCGACACCTCGTGCGACTGCTACACCTGCCGCAACTTCAGCCGCGCCTACCTGCACCACCTCAACCGCTGCGGCGAAATCCTCGGCGCGCAGCTATGCACGCTGCACAACCTGCACTACTACCAGACGCTGATGCGCGAGTTGCGCGAAGCCATCGCCGCCGGCCGGCTCGCCACGCACATCGCGCAGTTCCATAGCGACCGCGCGCGTGAAGAAAAGGCGTCAGGCGCGAACGGCTGAGCAGGCGGTCCGCAGTCAGCCCGCTCTGCCAGCCCGGTATACCAACCGCGTCTGCCCGCTATCAAGCAGGCTTCATTGAATCGTTGAATCGACGCCGAGGCTGTTGGCCCAGGCCAGCGCCTGCGCCAGCGCCAGATTGACGTCGCGCGGGCGTAAGCCCGGCAGGCGGCGCAAGGCCGTCTCGACCGCCGCGACTTCGCCGCCCTCGATCGCCTCGGTCAGTTCGAGCATCGTGCCGAGCGCGCCATCGCCAGCGGACAAGGCTTGCGCGACGGCCAAGGGCACCGGCAGCTGTTCGAGAATCTCGGTCATCGCCACGCTAAGCAGCGTCGGCATCAGCGACATGATGCCGACAAGGAAGGCCTGATCGGCCAGCTCACGTTTTCCCGGCGACGATTTCTCGGCGAGCAGTTCCATCAGCCGGCCGCGCGTCGCCGCCAGCTGCATCAGCGGACTGACGGCGTGCTCACCACCTTTCGGATTGGTGTAGAGCAGGAGCTGCAGCCAGCGTTGCAGTTGCCGCCGGCCGAGCACGGCGATGGCGTGGCGCAGCGAGGCAATGCGTACGCTCATGCCGCTGCCGACCGAATTGGTCAGGCGCAGCAGATTCACCGTCAGCCCTGGCTCAAGCTTGAACGCTCGCTCGATCTCGCTGGTGTCGGCGTCTTCCATGAGCAGCGCGAGCAGGCGCAGCAGCGTCACGTGCGAAGGGCTCAGGCGCTTGCCGGCGATGATCGTTGGCTTGGCAAAGAAATAGCCCTGAAAGAGCTCGAAGCCAAGACTGCGGCAGAACTCCATCTGCTGCGCGGTCTCGACCTTTTCGGCGAGCAGTTTCTTGCCCAGCGGCTTCAGTTGTAGCACCAGCGCACGCAACTCTGCCGGCGACAACTGCATCACATCGACCTTGATGATCTCGGCGAGCTCGAGCAGCGGACGATAGCTCGCGTCGGCGCGGATCACGTCGTCGACGGCGAGCGTGAAGCCGAGCGCGCGCAGATGCTGGCAACGCGCGAGAACGGCTTCGCTCGGTTCGACCGTCTCCAGAATTTCCAGGACGACCGCCTGCTGCGGCAGCATCTCGATCACATCACTGAAAAGAAAGTCGTGGTCGACGTTGATGTAACCGCGATACGGGCCGAGCGCATCGCCGACGCCAAATTCGGTGAAGGCGTTGGCAATCACCGTTGCCGTCGCCTGCGTTGCGTCGGCAACCTCGGCGCCGCCGGCCAAACCACCACTCCGAAACAGCAGTTCGTAAGCGCTCAGCTGCTGGTCGCGACCGAGAATCGGTTGCCGGCCGAGAAAAAGCTCGGTGTTGTCGGCATCCGGTGGGTTGGCAGCTTCACTCATGGCAGACCTTTCAGGGAAAGGGATCAGCGGAATCGCCGGCAGCGCTTTCGTTCAGAACGGCAAATCAAGCTGCGGCCGGAGCGCGCGCAGCACACGACCAAAATCTCTCTGGATGCGCGCCAGCGCCTCGCCATTATCGGCCTCGAAGCGCAGCACGAGCACCGGCGTCGTATTCGACGGCCGCGCCAGCCCGAAGCCGTCGGCGTACTCGACGCGCAGGCCGTCGATGCTGATGATCTCGAGCGCGCCATCGAAGCGCGCGCTGCGCTTGAGTTCGTCAACCAAGGTGAAGGGTTCGCCCTCGGCCATCGCGATGTTGATCTCGGGCGTCGACGCCGAATCGGGCAAAGCCTTGAGCGGCGCGCTGGCGTCGGCGGCGCGCGACAGGATCTCAAGCAGGCGAGCGCCGGCGTAGAGGCCGTCGTCGAAGCCGTACCAGCGCTCCTGGAAGAAGACATGGCCGCTCATCTCACCAGCGAGCGGCGCGCCGGTTGCGCGCAGCTTGGCCTTGAGCAGCGCGTGCCCGGTATTCCACATCAGCGGTTCGCCACCATGTTCGCGGATCCATGGCGCCAGCCGGCGCGTGCACTTCACGTCGTAGATGATCTGCGCGCCGGGGCAGCGCGCGAGCACGTCGGCGGCGAAGAGCATCAGCTGACGATCGGGATAGATGATCTCGCCGTCGCGAGTGACGACGCCAAGGCGGTCACCGTCGCCGTCGAAGGCCAGCCCGACCTCGGCATCGCCGGCAGCCAGCGCGGCGATCAGGTCCTGCAGGTTCTCGGGTTTCGACGGATCGGGGTGGTGATTCGGAAAATGGCCGTCGACCTCGCAGAATAACGGCGTCACCGCACAGCCGAGGCGGCGGAACAGTTCCGGCGCCAGCGCGCCGGCGACACCGTTGCCGCAGTCGATCGCCACTTTCAGCGGCCGCGCCAGCTTCACGTCACCGACGATGCGCTCGAGGTAGGCGGCGCTGACGTCGGCGTGGCGCAGACGGCCGTGGCCGCTCAAAAGCGGCCCGGCGTCGGCGCACCGGCGCAGATCCTGGATCGCCTCGCCGTAGAGCGTTTCGCCGCCAACGACCAGCTTCAGGCCGTTGTAGTCGGGCGGATTATGGCTGCCGGTGACCGAGACGCAGCTGTGGCAGCCAAGTTCATACGCGGCGAAGTAGGTCACCGGCGTCGGCACGCAACCGATGTCGACGACGTCGACGCCGGCGGCACAGATTCCCTCGGCGAGCGCGCCGGCGAGTTCGGGGCCGGACAGGCGGCCGTCGCGGCCGACAGCGATCGTCGTCTGCCCGCGCTCGCGCGCCAGCGAGCCAAGCGCCTGGCCGATGCGCCGCACGATGTCGGCGGTGAGCGTCCGGCCGACGATGCCGCGGATGTCGTAGGCCTTGAATATCTCGGGCGGCAATTGCGCCGGTGAGGGAGTCTGCGCGTGCGTCATTGACCGGTTCCAGCAGAGAAGAAATGCAGGATGCGTCGCGGCAGCCAGTCGAGCCGGCCCGGCAGGCCGCCGCTGACGAAACCGACATGCCCGCCCTCGCGCGGGAAATCGAGGCGCAGCGAGGACGCCACCGCGGCCGGCACGGGCAGGACGCCAGGCGGCATGAAGGGATCGTTCTGCGCGTTGATGAGCAAGGCCGGCAAGCGGATCGCCGGCAGCCACGGCTTGGCCGAGGCGCGCCGCCAGTAGTCCTCGACACCAGTGAAACCATGTAGCGGCGCGGTGAACAAATCGTCGAACTCGTACAGCGTTGTTGCCGCGGCCAGCCGGCGGGCGTCGACCAGGCCGGGGAAACGGCGCAACTTCTCGGCGGCGTTGGCTTTCATCGTATTCAGGAAATGCCGCGTATAGACACGGTTGAAACCGCGCCCGAGATGATGGCCGCAAGCGGCGAGATCAAGCGGTGCGCTGACGGCAACGAGCGCGGCAATGCGTTGCGCGGCGACGTCGCCGCGCTCACCCGCCCACTTGAGCAAGGCATTGCCGCCGAGCGAGACACCGACGGCGAACAGGCGCCGTCCCGGAAAGCGCTCGCCGACGCGCGCCAGAATCCAGTCGATCTCGTCGGCGTCGCCCGAGTGGTAGGCGCGTGGCAGGCGGTTCGGCTCGCCCGAACAACCGCGGAAATGCGGCACGACGCCGCCCCAGCCGATACTCTTCAGCGCGCCGAGCAGAGCCGTTGCGTACGGGCTGTCGGCGCTGCCTTCGAGACCGTGGAAGAGAACGAGCAAGGGTGGCAGCGCAGATGCGGCCGGCGTGCCAAAGCAAGTCTGCAAGGTCTGGCTGTCGGCGGACTGCTGCGGCAAAACGGCGTCGCCGGCTGCGTCGCACCAGTCGAGGTCAATGAAATCGCCATCAGGCGTATCCCAGCGCTCGCGCCGGCGCGCTGGCGACGGCGGCGCGATGAGCAGCGGGTAGATGGTCTGCGCATGTGCGCCGGGCAACCAGCTCGGCGCCCGGTACGGCGGAGGCGGATCACGAAATAGCGGCGGCAAATCGCCGCCCGGGCCCGACAGAACGCCAGCGCGCTGCGTCAATGCAGGACCCGCGGTACGCCGCCGTCGTCGATCTCGTTGCCGTCGTCGCTTTCGGGCAGTTCGGCGGCGGCCGAGGCGTGATGCGCAAGCAGCCGCCAGCCGTTGGCGCCGCGCTGGAAGACGTTGGTCGCCAGCACGCGGCTTTTCGGGCTCGGATCGTTGCCCGAGTAGAAGGTCTCGACGACGTGGTGCACCGCCAGCAGCAGACTATTCCAGCAGACGGACTGCGAGATGCGCACGCTGATGCGCGGGTTGGCGGCGAACAGCGCGCGCCAGCGTTCGCTGATCGCGCTCGCGCCGACCAGCCGTCGGCCGTCGGGCAGCACGCAGACGATTTCCTCGTCGTCGGCCCACAGGGCCATCAGACCTTCGAGGTCACTGCGCGCGATCGCCTCGTAGAAAGCGGTCTCGACGTCCTCGGGACGTGCCAGCGCCGGGCTTGCGCTGAGCGGACTCATGCCGGCCGGCCTGGTGGCGTCGCCATCGCGGCGGCGACGGAGGCGGAGTCGACAGCGGCATCCGGGCTTGCGTCGGCAGCAGCGAGACACGCCGCCAGCACACGCCCAACGTCGAGGCGATTGAGACAATCGAGGTGGCCGAGCGGACATTCGCGCTTGAAGCACGGGCTGCATTCGAGGCCAAGGCTGAGCACCGTCGCCCGTGGCGAAAGCGGCGGCGTGAACCCCGGCGACGATGAACCGTAAAGCGCCACCAGCGGCCGGCCAAGCGCGGCGGCGACGTGCATCAGCCCTGAGTCGTTGCAGACGACGAGGTCGGCGAGCGCGATCAGGTCGATCGCCTGCGTCAGCGAGGTCAGTCCGCAGAGGTTGCGCAGCAGGTCAGCGCCCGCCGCCTGGACTGTTTCGCCAGCGGCGGCGATCACCGCCTCGCCGGTGGCGTGGTCCTTGGCCGAGCCGAGCAGCCAGACGGTGTAACCGCGCGCCACGAGTTCACCGGCCAGTTGTGCAAAATGCGCCGCCGGCCAGCGCTTGGCCGGGCCGTATTCGGCGCCAGGGCAGAAAACCGCGAGGCGTGCCGGGCGATCGAGGCCGCTCGCCGCCAGCGTCGCCACCTGCTGCGCTGGCGAGGATTCGAGACGCGGCAGCGGCAGCGGGCGCGGCAGCGGCGCGCCGGGCGCTTCGGCCAGTTGCGCGAAGCGCTCGGCCATCTGCGGCAGCGCCTGTTCGTCGAGCGTGTGCCGGCGATTGAGCAGGACGAGGCGCGATTCGCCGGTGAAGCCGATGCGTTGCGGGATGCCGGCAAAGAAAGGCACCAGCGCCGACTTCAGTGAGTTGGGCAGCACATACGCCAGATCGTAGCCGCGGCCGTCGTTGCCGGCAGCAAGCTGGCGGCCGAGACGGCGGCGCGCACCGAGGTCGAGCTGGCCATGCGCAAAAGGGTTGTCGATGACGCGGCGGATCTGCGGCATGCGCTCGAGCACCGGTGCCGTCCAGCGCGGCGCCAGGGCGTCGATGACGAGATCGGGATGGCGTTCCTTGAGGCGGACGAACAGTGGTTGCGCCAGCACCGTGTCGCCGATCCACGCCGGCGCGACGACCAGCGCGGCACGCTGGCCGCGGCTGCGAGTACCGTCATCGGCGGAAAGAATGGGTTCGACTGCTGCGTTCACGTCTGCCTCCCGACGCCGACGCAGCGCCTCAATGATGTTTCGGCGCTTCGCCCGCGAACAGGTAGTGGGCGCTGCAGTAAGGACAGACCACCTCGCCGGTGGTCGTCACGTCGAGATAGACGCGCGGATGCCGCGCCCACAGGGGCGCATCGGGACGCGGACAGAACAGCGGCAGATCGCCGGCGCCGAGATGCACGACGCGCTCGGAATCGACCGCCGAGCGGACCGCCGCCGGCGTCGCTGCCGACGGATTGTCAGGGGTGTCCCGGCGGCTCATCGCGGCGTCTCCCGGCGGTCTCAGACGTAGGCCAGCCAGCCTTCGTGCGCCGGCACGCGGCCATTGACGCAGTCGAAGAACAGCGTTTGCAGGCGCTCGGTGATCGGGCCGCGACAGCCGGCGCCGATCTGGCGGTTATCGACTTCGCGGATCGGCGTCACTTCGGCGGCGGTGCCGGTGAAGAACACTTCGTCGGCGCAGTAGACCTCGTCGCGCGTGATGCGCTTCTCGATCACCGGGATGCCCAGCTCGCCGGCGAGTTCGATCACCGACGCACGCGTGATGCCTTCGAGGCAGGAGGTCAGATCCGGCGTGTACAGCTTGCCCGCCTTGACGATGAAGATGTTCTCGCCGGCGCCCTCGGCAACGTAGCCGTCGACGTCGAGCAGGATCGCTTCGTCGTAACCGTCGGTGGCAACTTCCTGGTGCGCGAGGATCGAGTTGGTGTAGGTGGCGACCGACTTGGCGCGGCACATGTTCACGTTCACGTGGTGGCGCGTGAACGACGAGGTCTTGACGCGGATACCCTTCTGCATGCCTTCGGCGCCGAGGTAGGCACCCCACGGCCAGGCGGCGATGGCGACGTGCACCGACAGCGTCGACGCGGCGATGCCCATCGCTTCGGAACCGTAAAAGACGATCGGACGGATGTAGCAGGATTCAAGCGCATTGGCGCGAACGACTTCCTTCTGCGCTTCCATCAGCGTTTCGCGGTCGTACGGCATCTTCATCTGGAAGATCTTCGCCGAGTTGAGCAGGCGATCGGTGTGTTCGCTGAGACGGAAGATCGCAGTGCCCTTTTCGGCCTTGTAGGCGCGGACGCCCTCGAAGCAACCCATGCCGTAATGCAGGGTATGGGTCAGGACGTGAGTCGTTGCCTCGCGCCAGGGCCGCAGTGCGCCGTCTTGCCAGATGAAACCGTCGCGATCCGCCATCGACATCTTTTTTCTCCGTTAGCCGCAAAAAATCGAGGCGCAAATTCTAGCCGATTTCGCCCCCCCGTTGGCGGTAAAATGTCCGTTTTCCCTTGCAGACAAGCCATTCAGCATGATCTGGAAACCCCATGTCACCGTCGCCGCGGTGGTCGAGCGCGACGGAAAATTCCTGCTCGTCGAGGAAGAAACCGACGAAGGCATCCGCTACAACCAGCCTGCCGGCCACCTCGAATGCGGCGAATCGCTGCTCGAAGCAGCGGTACGCGAAGCGCGTGAAGAGACGCGTTACGACTTCGCGCCGCGCGCGCTGGTCGGCGTCTACAACTGGCGCCATCCGACGAAAGACATCACCTACCTGCGCTTCGCCTTCGCCGGCGAGGTCGTCGGTTTCGACCCGGAACGCGCGCTTGATGAGGGCATCATCGCCGCGCACTGGTTCTCGCTCGACGAAGTGCGCGCGCTCGCCGACCGCCATCGCAGCCCGCTGATCCTGCAGTGCATCGAGGACTGGCTTGCCGGACGCCGTTACCCGCTGGAACTGCTGACGCATTACGCATGAAGCTGCCGGCCGCGCTTGTCCTCGCCCTGCTCGTGCTCGCCGGCGGCGTCGACGGCGCGCTGGCTGGCGACGCGGTGTCGGTCTGCTACAACTACGGCTGCCTTGTGCAGGGCGACGTCGTTTTCAGCAACGGCGAACTGAGGCGCGTGCGCGCGCTGCTCGGCGATGCGCAAAGTCCGGTGCACGAACGCGCGCTGCTCGGCGTTGCCGTCGGCTGGATGCTCGGCTGGGCCGGCCAGCGCCTGCCGATCAACGCCGACCGCGCCGGCAACCTCGCCGACGAAGGCGTCGATGGACGCATGGACTGCATCGACCATTCGACGACGACGACGCGCCTGTTGCGTCTGCTCGAAGCTCGCGGCTGGCTGCGCTTCCACCGTGTGCTCGAACCGGTGCAGCGCACGCGTGGACTGATCTTTGATCACTTTTCGGCGCAGATCGAAGAGAAGGCGGCCGACAACAGCGCGCCGGCAGATGAAGAAGTGCTGGCGCGACGCTACGTCGTCGACAGCTGGTATGTGGATAACGGCCAGCCGGCGCCGGTACTGGCCTTGCAGCGCTGGCAATCAGGAGATGGACCCGATGACGATTGATTCACAACGCGTAGACGGCATTGACGCCGGCGACGGCCGGACGGTGGTCGTCGGCCTCTCCGGCGGCGTCGATTCGTCGGTGGCGGCACTGCTGTTGAAGCAACGCGGCTGGCGCGTCGTCGGCGTGTTCATGAAGAACTGGGAAGACGACGACGACGAGGAATACTGCTCGTCGCGGCAGGACCTGATCGACGTAATGAGCATCGCCGACCGCATCGGCATCGACGTCGAAGTGGTCAACTTCGCCGCCGAATACAAGGAACGCGTCTTCGCCGAATTCCTGCGCGAATACGCCGCTGGGCGCACGCCGAACCCGGACGTGCTGTGCAACTCGGAAATCAAGTTCCGCGCCTTCCTCGAGCACGCGCTGGCGCTCGGCGCCGACAAGATCGCCACCGGCCATTACGCCGGCGTTCGCCCCGACCCCGCCGGCAGCGGCCGCGTGCAGCTGCTCAAGGCCGAGGACGGTTCGAAGGACCAGAGCTACTTCCTGCACCGGCTCAATCAGGCGCAGCTGGCGCGCACGCTGTTCCCGCTGGCCGACCTGTACAAGCGCGAAGTGCGCCGCATCGCCGCCGACGCAGGCCTGCACGTCGCGGTGAAGAAGGACTCGACCGGCATCTGCTTCATCGGCGAGCGGCCGTTCAAGGAATTCCTGATGCGCTACCTGCCGCCACAGCCGGGCGAAATCCGCGCACTCGACGACGATCGCGTCGTCGGCCAGCACGACGGGCTCACCTACCACACCATCGGCCAGCGCAAGGGGCTGCACATCGGCGGCCGCAAGGACGGCAAGGGTGCGGCCAGCGGCGAGCACGAAGCCTGGTTCGTCGCCGCCAAGGACATCGCGAAGAACATCCTCTACGTGGTGCAGGGGCACGATCATCCGGCGCTGCAGAAACTCGCCATCGAGGTCGAACAGCTGTCCTGGGTGGCCGGCGAAGCGCCGCACCCGGCCTGGGTGTATACCGCGAAGACGCGCTACCGCCAGCCCGACGCGCCGTGCAGCATCGAGCGCATCGATCCGGCTGACAACGCGCGCTGCACGCTCGCCTTCGCCGAAGCGCAGTGGGCGGTGACGCCCGGCCAGTCGGCGGTGCTCTACGAAAGCCGCGTCTGCCTCGGCGGCGGCGTCATCGTTTGAAACCGTCGGGCGTGCCGACAAGCACGAGCCTCGTGGCAGCCCCGGCCGAGGAGACGCCTGCCACGACGGCACGCCGCCTGCCCTTGCGCGCCGTGCTCGCCAGCGTCGCGCTGGCGGCGCTCGGCTATCTCGCGCTGTCGCTGTGGGCCGGCTGGCGCGAGGTGGCCGCCGGCATCGCCGCGGTCGGCCCGGCGGTACTCGCCGGACTGCTCGCACTGTCGCTCGCCAACTACCTGCTGCGCTTCGTTCGCTGGAGCCGTTACCTGAGCCTGCTCGAAGCGCCGGTGCCGTGGCGAATCAATCTCGCCGCCTATTTCGCCGGTTTCGCGCTGACGACGACGCCGGGCAAGCTCGGCGAGACGCTGCGCTCGGCGCTGCTCAAGCCGCATGGCGTACCACCGGCGGCGAGCCTCGCCGCCTTCTTCGCCGAACGCGCCAGCGACCTGCTGTCGATCATCGTGCTTGCCTCGATCGGCCTGTGGTCCTACCCGCCGGCACGGCCGGCCGTTGGCGCCGGGCTGGCGCTGGTCGTCGTCGCGCTGCTCGTCGTGCAATCGACCCGGCTGATCGCCGCCATCGACCGCCGCGCCGCCGCCAGCCCGCACAAGTGGGCGGCGCTCATCGTCAAGCTGTGCGAGATCGTGCTGCATTTCCGCCGCTGCTTCACCCTGCCGGCGATGAGCATGGGGCTGGCGCTCGGCGTCGTCGCCTGGCTTGCCGAAGGCGTCGGCTTCTGGTGGCTGCTCGACGCGCTCGGCCAGCCGCTGCCGCTCAGCGAAGCCGTCTTCATCTACGCCTTCGCCATGCTCATCGGCGGCCTCTCCTTCCTGCCCGGTGGACTCGGTGGCAGCGAGGCGGTGATGATCGGCCTGCTGACGCTGCACGGCCTGCCGGAAGCAGGCGCGGTGACGGCGACGCTGATCTGCCGGCTGGCAACGCTATGGTTCGCCGTCGCCCTCGGCGCCGGCTTTCTCGCGCGTCAGCGCTGAAGGCGCATTGTCAAAATGGCGGGAATGAGCAAGCAATGGCACTGAACGCCTGGGGACGCCTGCCGGTGGCGCCGGCGGCCCGGGAACTGCGGCGCAGCGAGCGCGCGGCGCCGCTGCCGGCGGTCGACGGCAGCCTGCTCGCCTTCGGCAACGGGCGCAGCTACGGCGACGTCTGCCTGAACAGCGGCGGCACGCTGCTCGCCACGCGCGGCTGCGACCGTTTCATCGACTTCCGCGTCGAGGCCGACGGCAGCGCGACGCTCGCCTGCGACGCCGGCGTGCTGCTTGCCGACATCATCGACGTCTTCCTGCCGCGCGGCTGGTTCCTGCCGGTGACGCCGGGAACGCGTTTCGTCACCGTCGGCGGCGCCATCGCCAACGACGTGCATGGCAAGAACCATCACCGTGCCGGCAGTTTCGGCAATCATCTCCGCGCCTGCGAGCTGCTGCGCTCGGACGGCTCGCGCCGGCGCTGCGCACCGGACGAGAACGCGGAACTGTTCGCCGCCACCATCGGCGGCCTCGGCCTGACCGGGCTGATCGTCTCGGCCGAGATCGCGCTGCGCCGCGTCGACAGCGCCGCGCTGACGGTGGAAAACACGCGTTTTCACGGCCTCGACGAGTTCTTTGCGCTCAACGCCGCCGCCGAAGCCGCGCACGAATACGCGGTGGCGTGGATCGACTGCCTCGCCCGCCGGCCGCGCGGCATCTTCATGGCTGCCGACCATGCGCCAGCCGGCTGCGTGGCAAAGGCGCCGGGCGCGGCCAGGCGCGCGCCGTTCACGCCGCCGCTGTCGCCACTGAACAAGCTGACGCTCGCCGCCTTCAACGCCGCCTATTACCACAAGCCGCTGCCGGCGCACGCGACGACGCATCTGCTGCCCTACTTCTACCCGCTTGACGGCATCCTCGACTGGAACCGGCTGTACGGTAAGCGCGGTTTCTACCAGTACCAGTGCGTCGTGCCGAGGAGCGCCGCCAGCGCGATCGACGAAATGCTGCGCGCCATCGCCGCCAGCGGCCAGGGCTCGCTGCTCGCCGTGCTGAAGACCTTCGGCAACGTCGCCTCGCCCGGCCTGCTCTCGTTTCCGATGCCGGGAATCACGCTGGCGCTCGACTTTCCCGAGCGCGGCGCCGCCACGGCGGCGCTCTTTGCACGCCTCGACGCAATCGTCGCCGCCGCCGGCGGCCGCCTCTACCCGGCCAAGGACGCGCGCATGCCGGCAGCGCTGTTCGGCGCCGGCTATCCGCGCCTCGAAGAATTCTCGCGCCACGTCGACCCGAAGTTCTCGTCGAACTTCTGGCGGCGCGTCAGCGCAGCGCTGCCGGCCTGAAGCGGCGAGCGCGGGCACTCACGGAGAAGATTGATGCAGAAAATCCTGATCATCGGCGCCACCTCGGCGATCGCCGAAGCGACGGCAAGGCGCTGGGCGGCGCGCGGCGACGCGCTCTTTCTCGTTGCCCGCGACGCGACACGCCTCGACGCCAGCGCCGCCGACCTGCGCGTGCGCGGCGCCGCCAGCGTTGCCTGCCAGGTCATGGACGCGACCGATCTTGACGCGCACGCGGCGATGCTCGACGCGGCACTTGCCGGACTCGGCGGCCTCGACGTCGCGCTGATCGCGCACGGCACGCTGCCCGAGCAGAAAGCCTGCGAGGCTTCGGTCGAAGAGACGCTCGCCGCCATCGCGGTCAATGGCACCTCGGTCGTGGCGCTGGCGACACTGATCGGGAACCTCCTGGAACAGCAGAAAAGCGGCGTTCTGGCGGTGATCGGCTCGGTCGCCGGCGACCGCGGCCGGCAGAGCAACTACGTCTACGGCACGGCCAAGGGCATGGTCGACATCTTCATGCAGGGCCTGCGCCACCGGCTGGCAAAGAGCGGCGCGCAGGCGCTGACGATCAAGCCCGGCTTCGTCGACACGCCGATGACCAGCAACTTCCCGAAGGGTGCGCTGTGGGCACAGCCCGACGACATCGCGCGCGGCATCGTCCAGGCTGTCGACGCGCGCCGCGACGTCGCCTATCTGCCCGGATTCTGGCGACTGATCATGCTGGTGATCCGCCACATCCCCGAGAAGATATTCAAGAAGACCTCGCTCTAGGTGGCGCGGCGGCGACAGCCGCAGAAGGACAAGAAAAAAGGCCGCGATGCGGCCTTTTTCATCGGTACGGCGAACGGCGCCGCCTGCTGCAGCAACTACTCGCGCGGCACCGTCTCGGCGAAGCTCGGCCGCTGCATCAGCTTGTCGTAGAGACGACCGAGATTGGGATGCTGCTCACGCCAGTCGATTTCGGGGAAACGGAAAGCCAGATAGCCGAGCGTGCAGCCGGTGGTGATGTCGGCGAGCGAGAAGTGCGTCCCCATGCAGAAAGCGTCCTCGCCGAGCTGCTCGGACAGGAAAGCGAGTCCGCGCGTGATTTTCTCTTCCTGACGGGCAATCCAGTTGGCGTCCTGCGCACGTGCCGGGCGCTTGCGCTCGAGGAAGATCAGCGCCGCCGCGTCGGCAACGCCGTCGGCCAGGGCTTCCCAGCGCTTGACCTCGGTGCGCTCGCGGTTGGGTGCCGGCATCAGCTTGTTGTTCGGCGTGACGTTGTCGAGATACTCGACGATCACGCGCGAGTCGAAGAGAACCGTCTCGTCGTCAAGGACCAGCGCAGGAATCTTGCCCAGCGGATTGAGTTCGGCGACGCGGTTACCCGGCACCCACGGCGACTCGAGTGCAAAATCGACCTCGATCTTCTTTTCGGCGAGAACGATACGCACCTTGCGCGAGAATGGACTGGTCAGCGATCCGATGAGCTTCATTGGTTTCCTGGATTGTTTGGGCGGGCGGATTATAGCATCGCCATCGGCAGCCGATTTCCGGGGGCTGTGGCGCCACCAGGTTCGCCGCCATTGGGGCTGGGGTAAAATTACAGCTTACCCCCTGAAGGATGCTTTCCATGCCCGTGAGTTCCCTGACATCGCTCTCGCCGCTCGATGGCCGCTACGCTGCCCGGCTTGACGCCCTGCGCCCGCAGTTTTCCGAATACGGCCTGATCCGCCGCCGACTGCAGGTCGAGATCGAGTGGCTGAAAGCGCTTGCCGCCGAGCCGCACTTCACCGAAATCCCGCCCTTCTCGCCGGCCACGCTGACGGCGCTCGACGCGCTCGTCGCCGGCTTCGGCGAGGCAGAAGCGGCCGAGGTCAAGGCGATCGAAGCCGTCACCAACCACGACGTCAAGGCGCTCGAGTACTGGATCAAGCGTCGTCTCGCCGATAACGCCGAGGTGATGCGCGTCGGCGAGTTCATCCACTTCGCCTGCACCTCGGAAGACATCAACAACCTGTCGCACGGCCTGATGCTCAAGGCAGCGCGCGACGAGGTGATGCTGCCGGCGCTGACCGGCGTCATCGACCAGCTGAAGGCGCTGGCGCACGCCCACGCCGAAGTGCCGATGATGTCGCGCACACACGGTCAGCCGGCGACGCCGACGACGCTCGGCAAGGAGATGGCCAACGTCGCCTGGCGCCTCGAGCGCGCACGCAGCCGCGTTGCCGGCGTCAGCCTCACCGGCAAGATCAACGGCGCCGTCGGCAACTACAACGCGCACCTCGCCGCCTATCCCGGCTACGACTGGGAATCCTTTGCGCAGCGCTTCGTCGAATCGCTCGGCCTCGAATTCAATCCCTACACCATCCAGATCGAGCCGCACGACGCGATGGCCGAGCTGTTCGACGCCTTCGCCCGCGTCAACGCCATCCTCATCGACCTCGACCGCGACATCTGGGGCTATATCTCGCTCGGTTTCTTCAAACAGCGCGTCAAGGCCGGCGAAATCGGCTCGTCGACGATGCCGCACAAGGTCAATCCGATCGACTTCGAGAATTCCGAAGGCAACCTCGGCCTGGCCAGCGCCGTGCTGCGCCACCTCGCCGACAAGCTGCCGATCTCGCGCTGGCAGCGCGATCTGACCGACTCGACGGTGCTGCGCAACATGGGCGTCGGCTTCGGCTACGCACTGCTCGGCTACGATTCGCTGGCGCGCGGCCTCGGCAAGCTCGAAGTCGACGCGCAACGCATGCACGACGACCTCGACGCCAACTGGGAACTGCTCGCCGAGCCGATCCAGACGGTGATGCGCCGCTTCGGCATCGCCAACCCCTACGAAAAACTCAAGGAACTGACGCGCGGCCAGCGCGTGTCGCGCGCCGGCATGCAGGATTTCGTGCGCTCGCTCGACATTCCCGAGACCGCCCGCGCCGAACTGCTCGAACTGACGCCCTGGGGCTACACCGGCAAGGCGGCCGAACTGGCACGACGCATCTAGGCTGGGCGCGATGAGCAGTTTTGCCGACAACCTGAAGAAGCTGCCCGGCATCTCGCATCTGGCAGCGATCAATCTGTTCGATCGCGACGGCACGCAGGTGGCGACGATCGAGAACAAGCCGGGACAGGCCGGTTCGCTTTCGGTCTATAACCACCTGGCGCAAATCCATGGCGCGATCACGCCGGAAGCCGCGGCACGCGGTATCGAGCTCTACGCCGAGCATGCTGAAGATGCGCGCGCGCATCCCGGCAAACACCCCAACATCGACCGGCTGATTGCTCTCGTCGCTGGCGGCGACACGCTACGCATCAAACATGTTTTTGCCATACACGTGTAGTATCCAGCCGTCGTTTAACCCTGAACCTCAAGGAGAAACAATGAGAAAGTTCATCAAGACGATTATCGCCGCGAGCACACTCGCCGCTGTTGCCGGCGCGGCCTGCGCCGAAGCCGCCAAATCCGAAGACCTCATCCGCTGGCGGCAGTCGGCCTATCAGGTGCTGAACTGGAACATGGAACGCCTGAAGGCCAACCTTGCCAGTCCGCAATACAACAAGGACGAAGGCGCCAAAGCAGCCAATACCATCGCCGCCATTGCCAACTCGGGAATGGGCTCGCTCTACGCAGCGGGAACCGACAAGGGCAAAGGCTGGCACGACACCAAGGTCAAGCCGGAATTCTTCACCAACGGCCAGAAAGTCGGCGAACTCGCCGTTGCCTTCAACAAGGAGGCGAACGAGCTCGCCAAGGTCGCCGCCACGGGTGATGCCGGTGCCGTCAAGGCGCAGTTCGGCAACCTTGGCAAGAGCTGCAAGGCCTGCCACGACGACTTCAAGATCAAGGACTGATCTCGCCGGAGCGGCGCCTCTCGGTGGAGAAGGCGCCGGAAGAACCGGTAGCGGCCGTGTTGTCGCTACCCGGAGCAAGGATGGAAAAGGCCGCAGCGCAATCTGCGGCCTTTTTCACGCCTGGCGGCAGGGCGAGCAACGGGCCGAGCCACCGCCTTGAGACTGCCGGAGAGCCGGGCTTGCGGGCAATGCCGGGCGTTCCACTAATAAAACGGCACGACCGGCCGGGGCGCACAGGAAGTCCCCGGCAAGTTGGTTAGAATACGCGACTGGGGAACGAATCCGGGGCTGTATTGCCTTATGCCCCCCGTCACCCCCGGCCCTTACGGAATTGCCTTGCGCAGCGGCTACCGACTGCAACATCATTGATCGACGGAGTACGCGCTTGAAGTACAGCAACGAAAGCATTGAAAAAAGCGCCGAGTACCTGCGTCAGGCACTGCCGCTGATGTCACGACAAGCGGCCGCACTGCACCCGGTCAGCTACGCGATCTGGTACGAATACGTCTCCGGCAGGAATCCTGCGCTGCGCGCGAGTATCGACCAGCTCACGCGGAACGGCGCTGTTCTTGACGAGGCAGCGACGACCGAACTGTTTCGCAAGCATGTCGCTGAACTCGACGAGCAGTTGGTCAAGCGCGTCAGCGACGATTTCAACAAGATCATGTCGGACATGAACCAGTCCGCCGAACAGGCGAGCGATCATGCCGACCGTTTCGGCAATGCGCTGGAACAATGGTCGGCGACGCAGGCGCAATCGCCATCGGCTGGCGATACCGGCAAGCTGCTGCTGCAGACGCGGGAGATGCAGCAGTCGATCGCCACGATGAAAGAAAGTCTTGAAGAAAGCCGCAATGAAATCGAGCGCTTGCGCAAGGAAGTCAGCCGCGCCCGCGAAGATGCGCTGATCGACAGTCTGAGCGGCCTGAAGAATCGCCGGGGCTTTGACAAGGCGCTGGCAGCGTGCCTTGGCGCGCCTGACTCGGGAGAACAGGGGCCGAGTCTGCTGATCGTCGACATTGATCATTTCAAGCACGTCAATGACCGCTACGGACACCTGTCCGGCGACCGTGTGATCCGCATCGTCGCCCAGATTCTCAAGGAAAACGTCAAGGGGCGGGATACCGCGGCACGCTACGGTGGCGAAGAATTCGCCATCCTGCTGCCCGATACGCCGCTTGCCGGCGCCGCGCATCTGGCCGAGAAGATCAGGGCAACGGTCGAGAAACTGATCATCAAACGCGCCAGCAGCAAGGAACCGCTGGCGAAGATCACCGTCTCGCTCGGCGTAGCCAGTTATTGCGCCGGCGAATCGGCCAGCGATTTCATCGCGCGCGCCGATGCGGCCTTGTACGCAGCAAAGAATCAGGGCCGCAACCGGGTGAACATCGCCGAAGCAAACAAGGACGCAGGCAAGGAAGCGGACAAGGTGGCGGGTTCGCCGGCGGGCGCCTGAATAGCGCGGAGTTGGCGCTGCGGGCAGCACACGCAGCGCTGCCCGGAATCGCTACCAGGCAGGCGACGGAGCGCTCGCCGGCGGCGCCGGCGGGGCTGGCGGCAGCAACGCCCCCGAGGCCGCATAGACCGCCGCCAGCGCGATGACGAGCGCGACGACGAAGGCCAGCACACCGCCACCGCGTGCCGATTCGCCCTGCCCCTCGGCAACGTCCTTCCAGCCGGTGATCATCGGCAGGATAAGGTTGTTCTTCTTGACGTGCCGGTAGAACAGGATCGCCGCGACGTGCAGCACGACGAAGGCGATCAGCAGATTCGACGCCAGATGGTGCAGGCCAGTGATCTGGTCGCTCAGCTCCTTGCCGACCAGGCTGAACAGCGGTCCGCGAAAGGCGATGTCGTCGTTGGCGAAGAGACCGCCAAGCGCCTGCGCCAGCACCAGCGCAAGCAGGGCAAAAGCCGACAAGGCGCCGACCGGGTTGTGGCCGAGCCCGTGCCATTCACCGCGCAGGTAGGCGGCGATCGTCGAGGGCGTCGGGAAGAACTGGGCAAAGCGCGCATAAGTCGAGCCGACGAAGCCCCAGACGATACGAAAAACGATCAGGCCAATGATCGCCAGCCCGAGCTTGCCGTGCAGTTCGATCGCATTGCCGCCGACCTGGCCGCTGATGATCGCTGCAGCGACCAGCGCAAAGAGCGCCCAGTGAAAGATGCGTGTCGGCAAGTCCCAGAGCTTGATGCGTTTCATGTCTCTCCCCTGTTTCAATGACGAGCGCCGGCGATGGCCGCCCTGAGCAAAACGGCGGCCGCAGCCGCCGTTTCCGGAAAGCGCGCAGTCCTGACTCAGACGACTGCGCCGTCCTCGTTGGCGCCTTCGATCTGGCGTTTAGGCTTGACGAACTGCTCGCGCGAAACGCCGAGCCACATCACCAGCGGACTGGCAACGAGCACCGACGAGTAGATGCCGAAGCAGATGCCGATGGTCAGCGCCAGCGCGAAGTTGTGCAGCGTCTCGCCGCCGAAGATCAGCATCGACAGCACCATCATCTGCGTCGAACCGTGCGTGATGATCGTGCGCGAAATGGTGCGAGTGATCGCGTGATCGAGCACCTGCGGCGTCGATAGCCCACGTGCCTTCTTGAAGGTTTCGCGCACGCGGTCAAAGACGACCACTGATTCGTTGACCGAATAGCCGAGGACGGCGAGCACCGCCGCCAGCACCGACAGCGAAAACTCCCAACCGAAGCAGGCGAAGAAGCCGAGGATGATCACCACGTCGTGCAGGTTGGCGATGATCGCGGCCACCGAGAAACGCCATTCGAAGCGGAAAGCCAGATAGATGACGATGCCGATGACCACCAGCAGCAAGGCCATGGCGCCGTTCTCGGCCAGTTCCTTGCCCACTTGCGGCCCGACGAATTCGACGCGGCGCAGCGTCGCCCCCGGCGCGTCGGCGTCGAGCGCGGCCATCACCGCTTCGCCGGCCTTGGCCGTCGGCTCGTCGGCCTTCAGCGGCAGACGGATCAGCACGTCGTGGCTGGAGCCGAAGTTCTGTACCGCCACCTCGCCATGGCCGGCTTTGGCCAGCGCGCCGCGCACCTTTTCCAGATCGGCGGTCTGCGTGTAATTGACTTCGACCAGCGTACCGCCGGTGAACTCGACCGAAAGATTGAGACCGTTCCAGAACAGGAAGAAGACCGCGGCGACGAAGGTGAGCAGGGAAATGATGTTGAACTTCAGCGCATGGCGCATGAAGGGGATGTCTTTGTGAATGCGGAAGAATTCCATGATCGCGTTCCCTTACTTGGCCTTGCCGCCGGAATCGGGTTTGCCGGCAGCACCGCGGCCGCCGGAATCGCCCCAGTTGATCGCGCCGGACTTGCCGGCAGCCGGACTGGCAGCCCCCTGTTTGGGCGCAGCCTTCGTAGCCGCCACCGGCGCTGCCACCTTGGCGGCGGATTTCGCCGCCGGGCTTGCGGCTGCGGAGCCTTGCGGCTTCCACACCTGGCCGATGGCCAGCGAGTCGATCTTGCGTCGACCGCCGTAGAGCAGATTGACCAGCGCGCGCGACACGACGACCGACGAGAACAGCGAGGTCAGGATGCCGAGACAATGCACGACGGCAAAGCCGCGGATCGGGCCCGAACCGAAGATCAGCAGCGCGATGCCGGCAATCAGCGTCGTCACGTTCGAGTCGAGAATGGTGCCGAAGGCGCGCTCGTAGCCGGTGGTGATTGCCGCTGCCGGCGTCATGCCGTTGCGCAGTTCCTCGCGGATACGTTCGTTGATCAGCACGTTCGAGTCGATCGCCATGCCCAGCGTCAGCGCGATGGCGGCGATGCCGGGCAGCGTCAGCGTCGCCTGCAGCATCGACAACAGAGCGATCAGGAAGAGCAGGTTGGTCGCCAGCGCGACGACGGAAACGGCGCCGAAGAGCATGTAGTAAGCGATCATGAAGACGGCGATCGCAGTAAAGCCCCACAGCGTCGAATCGAAACCCTTCTTGATGTTGTCGGCACCGAGGCTCGGGCCGATGGTGCGTTCCTCGATGATTTCCATCGGCGCGGCGAGCGAGCCGGCGCGCAGCAGCAGCGCCGTGTCGTTGGCCTCGACCGTGCTCATGCGCCCGGAAATCTGCACACGGCCGCCGCCGATTTCAGTGCGGATCACCGGTGCCGTGACCACTTCGCCCTTGCCCTTTTCGATCAGCAGGATGGCCATGCGCTTGCCGACGTTGTCGCGCGTCACATCCTTGAAGATGCGCGCGCCGGCCGAGTCGAGCGTCAGGTGTACCGACGGCTCCTGCGTCTGGTTGTCGAAGCCCGGCTGCGCGTCGGTGAGGCGCTCGCCGGTCAGCATCACCTGCTTCTTCACCAGCAGCGGCTTGCCGCCGCGCTCGACGTAGAGCTCGGTGCCGAACGGCACCTGGCCGGCCTGCGCCGCTTCGAGCGCGCCCGCCGTGTCGTCGACCATGCGGATTTCGAGCGTTGCCGTACGGCCGAGAATGTCCTTCGCCTTCGCCGTATCCTGCACGCCGGGCAACTGCACGACGATGCGGTCGGCGCCCTGCTGCTGGATCACCGGCTCGGCAACGCCGAGTTCGTTGATCCGGTTGTGCAGGGTGGTCATGTTCTGCGACAGCGCCGACGCCTGCAGGCGGGTGACCGCCTGCGGCTTGAGTGTCGCCACCAGTTTCAGATCTTCGCCTTCGCCCTGATCGGCGAGTTGCAGGTCGGGTTGCGCATCGGCGAGCGCGTTGCGCGCGCGGTCGCGCGTTTCGGCGTCGCGGAAACGCAGCACCACGCGTTCGCCTTCACGCGCGATGCCGGCGTGGCGGATGTTCTTGTCGCGCATCAGCGTGCGCAGATCGGCGCCGAGCGAATCGAGGCGCTTGGTCAGCGCGCCCTTCATGTCGACCTGCAACAGGAAATGCACGCCACCGCGCAAGTCGAGACCGAGATACATCGGCAAGGCCGAGAGTCTGGTCAGCCATTGCGGCGAAGCCGAGAGCAGGTTCAGCGCGACGACGTACTGCGCATTCTCGGGATCGGGATTGAACTCCTTCTCGAGCAGATCGCGCGCCTTCAGCTGCGTGTCGGCGTCGTGCAGACGTACCTTGACGCCGACCGTATCGAGAAACAGGCCGTCATTGACGACTTGCGCGGCGTTGAGCGTGGTCTCGACGCGCGCCAGCGTCTGCGTATCGACCTTCAGCGTCGCCTTGGCGCTTGACACCTGCACCGCCGGCGATTCGCCGAAGAAGTTCGGCAGCGTGTACAGGAGGCCGATGAGCAGGGCGATGACGACGGTTGCGTATTTCCAGAGCGGATAGCGATTCATGGCCTGCAGCGGAATAAATGACTGGAAAAGACAGAAGCGTAGCGGGCACCGTATCCGGTGCCCGCTACAGGAGGATTACAGGCTCTTCAGCGAACCTTTGGGCAGCACCAGCTGGACCGCCGGCTTCTGCACCTGGACTTCGACGCCCTCGGCGACTTCGAGCGAAATGTAGTTGTCGCCGACCTTGGCGACGCGACCGGCGATACCGCCCTGCGTCACCACTTCGTCGCCCTTGGCGAGGCCATCGACCAGCGCCTTATGCTCCTTGGCGCGCTTCATCTGCGGACGCACCATGAGGAAATAGAGGACGACGAACATCAGGATGATGGGAAGGAACTGCATCAATCCTCCCGTCGGATCAGCGGCGGCTGCGGCTGTTTGTGCGTGGGCGGAGCTAATCAGCAAGGTGGTCTCCCGGAGCTAAACCGATGAAATGAAAGGGGGGCATTGTAGCACCTGGGGCGTGACGGCGAAGCCGGCACGCCGGAGTGCCGGCGAGCGGGGCTTTGCGGGAAATCAAATTGCCGGCGGCGCGTGGTTCGCGCGCCGGCAGCCCGAGGCTGGTCGCGTACTCACAGACGCGCTTCGAGCCATTCCGCAACCGAGGCCAGCGCCACCGGCAGGCGCGCCGGATCGTTGCCGCCGGCCTGCGCCAGATCGGGACGACCGCCGCCCTTGCCGCCGACCTGCTGCGCGACATGGTTGACCAGATCGCCGGCGCGGACGCGCTTGACGAGGTCGGGCGTCACCGCCGCGATCAGCGTCACGCGCGCATCGGCCACCGCAGCGAGAACGACGGCCGCGCTGCGCAGACGATCGCGCAGCTTGTCGGCGAGTTCGCGCAGCGTGACCACGTCGGCGCCGTCGATCTCGGCCGCCAGCACGCGCACGCCCTTGATCTCGGCGGCCTGCGCGGCAAGCGTTTCGCCCTGGCTTGCCGCGAGCTTCGATTTCAGGCGGGCGACTTCCTTTTCCAGCGCGTGCGCGTGTTCGAGCGCCTGCGCGATCTTGCCCGGCAGCTCGGCCACCGGCGACTTGAACGCCGCCGCCGCATCGCCGAGCAGCGCGCTCTGCTGCTGCACCCAGGTGAGCGCGCGCTCACCGGTGATCGCCTCGACGCGACGAACGCCGGCAGCAACGCCGCTTTCGCCGACGATCTTGAAGAAACCGATGTCGCCGGTGCGCGCGACGTGCGTGCCGCCGCACAGTTCCTTCGACGAGCCGATGGTCAGCACGCGCACTTCGTCGCCGTACTTCTCGCCGAAGAGCATCATCGCGCCGGTTTTTTGCGCCGATTCGATGTCCATCACGCTCGCGTCGGTAGCAAGGTTGGCGAGGATTTCAGCGCTCACCAGCGCCTCGACGCGGCGGATTTCGTCGTCGGACATGGGCGCGTTGTGCGCAAAGTCGAAGCGCGTCCGCTCGGAATCGACCTGCGAACCCTTCTGCTGCACGTGGCCGCCGAGCACTTCGCGCAGCGCCTTGTGCATCAGGTGCGTCGCCGAGTGGTTGCGCACCGTCTGCGCACGCGCTGCGGTATCGACGCGCGCCGTCACCGCATTGCCGAGCGTCAGCGTGCCGGTGCGCACGATGCCATGGTGACCGAACACCGCCGCCTGGATCTTCTGCGTGTCCTCGACGGCGAAAATCCCCTGCGCCGAGCGCAGTTCGCCGCGATCGCCGACCTGACCGCCGGATTCGGCGTAGAACGGCGTCTCGTCGAGGACGACGACGCCAAGATCGCCTTCGCGCAGCTCCTTGACCGGCGCGCCGTCCTTGTACAGCGCGAGGATATTGCCCTTGCATTCGAGCTGCGTGTAGCCGTGGAAGCTCGTCGCCGGGCCGTCGTATTCAAGGCCGGCAGCCATGCGGAACTTGCCGGCGGCACGCGCCTGCTCCTTCTGCAGCGCCATCGCCGCGTCGAAAGCGGCGGCATCGACCGTGACATCGCGCTCACGGCAGATGTCGGCGGTCAGATCGAGCGGAAAACCGTAGGTGTCGTGCAGCTTGAAGGCCGTTTCGCCGTTGAAAACCTTGCCGCCACCTGCGGCGAGCGCAGCGAGCTCGCCCTCGAGGATCGCCATGCCGTGCTCGATCGTCTCGAAGAAACGCGTTTCTTCCTGACGCAGCACCTCGGCGATGCGCGCCTGGCCCTGCACCAGTTCCGGATAGGCGGCGCCCATCTCGGCGACCAGGTCGGGGACGAGCTTGTGGAAGAACGCGGCGCGCGCGCCGAGCTTGTAGCCGTGGCGGATGGCGCGGCGGATGATGCGGCGCAGCACGTAGCCGCGACCTTCGTTACCGGGGATGACGCCGTCGGCGATGAGGAAGGAACAGGCGCGGATGTGGTCGGCGAGCACCTTCAGCGACGGGCTGTCCATGTCCTCGGCGCTGGTCTCGCGCGCCGCCGCCTTGATCAGCGCCTGGAAGAGGTCGATTTCGTAGTTGCTGTGCACGTGCTGCAGCACGGCCGAGATGCGCTCGAGGCCCATGCCGGTATCGACCGAGGGCTTCGGCAGACGATGCATTACGCCGGCCTCGTCGCGATTGAACTGCATGAAGACGTTGTTCCATATCTCGATGAAGCGGTCGCCGTCTTCGTCGGGCGATCCCGGCGGCCCGCCCGGAATGTGCTCGCCGTGATCGTAGAAAATCTCGGAGCACGGACCGCAGGGGCCGGTGTCGCCCATCATCCAGAAGTTGTCGGAGGCGTAGCGCGCGCCCTTGTTGTCGCCGATGCGCACGATCTTCTCGGCCGGAACGCCGACTTCCTTGTGCCAGATGTCGTAGGCTTCATCGTCCTCGGCGTAAACCGTGACCATGAGCTTTTCCTTGGGCAGCTTGTACACCTCGGTGAGCAACTCCCACGCGTACTTGATCGCGTCGCGCTTGAAGTAGTCGCCGAAGCTGAAATTGCCGAGCATCTCGAAGAAGGTGTGGTGACGTGCGGTGTAGCCGACGTTCTCGAGGTCGTTGTGCTTGCCGCCGGCACGAACGCATTTCTGAGAGGTGGTGGCGCGCGTGTAGGGACGCTTGTCGAAGCCGAGGAAGACATCCTTGAACTGGTTCATCCCGGCATTGGTGAACAGCAAGGTCGGGTCTTCGTGCGGCACCAGCGAACTGGAAGCGACGATCTGGTGCCCCTTGGAGGCAAAGAACTGGAGGAACTGCTCGCGGATTTCGGCGCTTTTCATCGTATGACGACCATCAGGTCGGACAGATTTGGAAGCGTGCGATTCTAGCATCGAAAGCGCCAGCACCCGGCCCGGCCGGGCGTCAGCGCCAGCCACCACCAAGAAAAACCCGCCGGAGCGGCGGGCTTGGCGAGGCGGCGGCGGGGCAGCGGCGCTTAGCGGCGGTCGATGCGACCGTTGTGGTTGAAGTCATGCTGGCGGTCGTGCTTCTGGCGATGGATGCGCCGGCTCTGCACGTTCTCGGCCTTCTGCAGACGCGCCTGCTCGCCGGTGGTGACGACGCCATCGGCGTTGGCGCGGTTTTCGATGCGCTGCACGCGCTCCTGGCCGTTTTCCAGACGATTGGCTTCCTGCTGCGTCAGGCTACCCGAGCTTTCGCCCTGATCGATGCGCCGCTCCTGATTGAGCTGACGCTGATCAATCCCCGGCGTCGGAGAGGTTTGCGCCGAAGCAAGCAGCGGCGCACACAGGGCAGCCAGGAGCGGCGCCGCAAGCAGCAGGCGGCGAAACGGCAGTTCGTCAAGGGCAGATGCGGTCATGGTTCGGCTCCGTGAGCAATTTGGCTACAAGTTGGATATCAGGAAGACGCTGGATTACCCGTCAGGCAGGCAGCATCGAAGTTACCGTGACGAAGCATGCCGAGTGGTTGCCAATTGCAAGGAATCGTTAAGCTGGCGACGTCAGTCGTGCAGTGCGGCTGCCGGCAGCAGACGCTCCGGGCGGTCGGAAAACAGCGCGCTGACGCCGCGTCGCCACAGCGCGGCCGCCTGTTCCGCGTCATTGACCGTATAACAGAGAACCGGCGCGCCGGCAGCGCTCGCGGCGACGAGAAAATTATCGCTCAGACCTTCGGCGGCGCAATGCACGCTGAACGCGCGCAACTCGTCGAACGGCGCTCGCCAGTCAGCTGGCGGCTGCGTCCATAAACAGCCGAGCGGCAGTTGCGGCGCAACGCACCGTGCCGCCGCCAGCGCCGCGAACGAAAAGGAAGAAACGAGCGGTGCCGCTGAGTCGCGCCACAACTCACCGATGGCGCGGGCAACAACCTCGCCGGTCAAAGCCTCGTAGCCGCTCGCCGGCTTGATCTCGACGTTGGCCTGCAGGCCGAGGCGGCGGCACAGTGCGGCCGCGGCGGCCAGCGTCGGCACGGGCTCACCGCTGAAGGCAGGATGCTGACGAATGCCGGCATCCAGTTTCGCGAGCAATACGTCCGGAGTGGCGGCGACGCGACCGCTGCCGTCGGTCGTGCGTTCGAGCGTTTCGTCGTGAATCAGCCAGGGCGTGCCGTCGGCCGAGAGCATGACGTCGAACTCGACGGCACGGCAGCCGAGCCGTGCCGCCACGACGAGTCCGGCAAGCGTGTTTTCCGGCGCCAGCGCACCGCCGCAGCGGTGCGCGAAGAGGCGCGGCAGCGGCCACGCCGGCGCCGGCCGGATCACAGCGGAGAAGCTTTCAGCGCAGCCGGCAGGACCGCGTTACCGCGCACCACCGCGTCATCGAGCGCCGCCTTGGCCGGTTTGCGATTGGCCCAGACGGTTTCGAGTTCTTCCTCGACGATGATGCGTACCGGCTCGACCTGCGAGACACGCAACGAACGCAGCGCGCCCTTGCCGTCGAGCTGCCGCGACGCGACGTTCAGCGCCGAGACGTCGTCCTTGAGCAGACGGCTTGACGCCGCCGCTCTGGCCACCGGCGTCATCGGCAGGAAACCGCCGGCCGAGGTCAGCGCCACCTGCACATCAGGTGCCAGCAGGAAGCTGACGAAACGCGCCGCGCCCTTGTACTCGGCGGGCTTGCGGCCAGAACCAATCCACAGCGAAGCGCCGTCGGCCAGCGTCTGCTGCGGCGCACCGCGCACGTCGTCGTGATAAGGCAGCGTGGACACGCCAACATCAAGACCCGGCTTGTCGTGGATCGTCGCGTACAGCGCGGAACTGCTGGTCAGCATGCCGCATTCACCGGCAGCAAAACGCTGGTCGGCTTCGTCACGACGACCGAAGTAGATGAAGAAGCGGCTCTTGTACCAACTGTTGAGCAAGGCGATGTGCTTGATCTGCAGCAAGCCGTTGAACGCCAGACGACCCTTGCCGTCGGCGACGTCGGCACCGTTCCAGGCGCTGGTGTTGTCGATGTGCACCCAGGCCGGCCACGAGGTCGTGTACGGGCAGAGGCTGCCGGCGTCGAACAGCTTGTCCGCTGCCTGCTGCACTTCCCACCAGGTGCGCGGCGGCACGGCCGGGTCGAGCCCCGCCTTGCGGAAGGCTTCCTTGTTGTAATAGAGCACCGGGGTCGACAGAGCCACCGGCAGCGCCGCCAGACGGCCCTTGCCGTCGGCGAGTCCGACCCGCAGTTCGGGCGAGAGGCGAGTCGCGTCAAGCGGCTCCCTGGCTTCACGCATCACCTCGGACAGGGGCTTGAACTTGCCGCGGTTGGCGACGAAGCGCGACATTTCCTCGCGCGTCACCAGGTTCAGCAGCTTCGGTGCATCGCCTTCAACGCGACGCGAGAGGACTACGTGATAATCCTTTTGCGTCGCGTTGAAACGCTCGACCAGTGGCTGCAGACGCTCGGCCTGAGCCTCTTCAAGCTGGTGCGACAGTTCGATTTCGGTCGGCACAGCCGGTGCGGCAGGCGCCGCCTTGCGCGCGGTCGACGGGGCAGCGTGAACAGCGCCGGCAAGCAAGAGAGTGGCAAACAGTAATGAAGTACGCATCGGAACTCCTCAAGAACGGACAGGCGGCGATTATAGTCCCCTCGGCAGACCCCGCCCGGCGACGGACTGCTTGACCATGCGCCCGCACTGCAGCCGGGGAGCGCCGGCTCCGCCGTTTGTGGGTAAAATGCTGCGCATATCGACGACAGGACTTCGCCCCCCGTGTTTGACCGGCCGCATTCTTCGAGGCGCTTGCGCCCTTTCGCAACAGCCCTGCTGCTGGTAGCGCTGGGCAGCATTGCCGGCTGCGATCAGGTGCAGCAGAAACTCGGGCTGGAAGATCCGGCGGCCAAGACTGCGCGCAACGAAGCCGAAGGCAAGGCGGTCGGCGGCGCCTGCCGTCAATCGGGCCGCGCCATCGAAGACTGCTACTCGATCTACTCGTGGTTGCCGAAAGCGCCGATCTTCGAAGGCTGGCGTGACATGGACGCCTACATGCGCGAAAACAATCTGGAAACGATCGCGCCGCAACTGCCGCCGCCGCAACCTCCGGAAACCGGCAAGAAGAAGAAGGCAAAACCGGCACCACCTGCCGAAGGCGGCAACGCTGCTGCCGCGGCCGACAAGGGCGCCGCTGAGGGCGAACAGCGGGCAGCGGTACCGAGCGACAAGCCAGCCGCAGACAGCGAGAAACGCTGAGCCAGCGAGATCGTCGCAACTGCGGACGCATGCCCGGCAATGACAAAACCCCCGCTCCCTGGCGGAACAGCGGTGCCCAGCGGACACCACGATTACGCCGCCGGGCCCGGCCCGGGAGTGTATAATCCCGCCCTCATGTTATTGATCAAACACTACTTAAAAGGCTCGGCCCATGCGGTTTGACGAACTCGGGCTAGCGCCCGAACTCCTGAGAGCCGTTGCCGAACAGGGCTACACCGAGCCGACGCCGATTCAGGCGCAGGCGATCCCGCTGGTGCTCGCCGGCCAGGATCTGATGGGCGGCGCGCAGACCGGCACCGGCAAGACAGCTGCCTTCACGCTGCCGCTGCTGCAGCGCATCCTCCCCTTCGCGACGCCGAGCCCCTCGCCCGCGCGACATCCGGTACGCGTGCTGATCCTCGCGCCGACGCGCGAACTGGCAATCCAGGTGCACGAGTCGGTGAAGAGCTACTCGAAGTACGTGCCCTTGCGCAGCCTGTGCGCCTACGGCGGTGTAGACATCAAGCCGCAAATCGCCGAGTTGCGTCTCGGCATCGAAGTGCTCGTCGCCACGCCCGGCCGCCTGCTCGACCTCGTCGAACACCGCGTGCTCAGTTTCGGCAGCGTGCAGGCGCTCGTCCTTGACGAAGCCGACCGCATGCTCGACATGGGCTTCATCCCCGACATCAAGCGCATCCTCGGCATGCTGCCGCAGCAGCGGCAGAGCCTGCTCTTCTCGGCGACCTTCTCGGAAGAAATCAAGAAGCTCGCCGACACCATGCTGAAGTCGCCGGTGCTGGTCGAAGTGGCCAAGCGCAATACGGTTTCGGAAACGATCACGCACCGCGTGCACCCGGTCGCCGCCCTGTCGAAGCGCGCGCTGCTCATCCGCCTGCTGCGTTCGGAAGAGTTCGGACAGGTGCTGGTATTCACCCGCACCAAGCTGGAAACCGCGCGCCTGGCGCGCGACCTGCAGCGTGCCAACATCGCCGCCGACGCGATCCACGGCGACAAGAGCCAGCTCGACCGCATGAAGGCGCTCGAAGCCTTCAAGAACGGCTCGGTGATGGTGCTGGTGGCGACCGACGTCGCCGCGCGCGGCCTCGACATCGACGAACTGCCGCACGTCATCAATTTCGAGCTGCCGCACACGCCCGAAGACTACGTACACCGCATCGGCCGCACCGGCCGTGCCGGCAAGAAGGGCACCGCCGTGTCGCTGGTTGCTGCCGACGAAGTGCAGTACCTCGTCGACATCGAAAAGCTGATCAACATCAAGGTCGAACAGGTCGCGGTTCCCGGTTTCGAGCCGGAGACCGACTGGGAATACCCGCCGAGCGGCCGCAAGAAAAGCGGGCTGCGCCGCCTGCCGCCAACACCGCATGCCGCGGCTGGCGAGGGCCGTGAAGATCGTCCGGCGCGCGGAGAGCGGCCAAGCTTCCAGCGCGAACGTCCGCATGAGCGGGCGCCCGAGCGCAGCGGCGAACGCGCGCCGAACCGCAGCCGGCAGGGCTCGACCATTGCCGCCGACGGTTTCGACTTCAGCAAGCCCTATGAGTCGTCTCCCGCATCCGGCGAGGCAACGCCAGCGAGCACTGCGGCGGCCAGCGGCGACGGCAAGAGCGACAATCCGCTGCGGCCGCGCCGCGTCGTTGCCGCGCTGCTCGGCGGTCCCGGCCGGCGTTAGCCTGCAGCGCCGGCACAGCAGGCGCTGGCTCTGCAGGCGATTTCTCACAATCCCGGTTCAAGGTTTCAAGGCGTGGCGCGGCGTGCTCCGCCCACCGACTGCGCAGGCGTTTCCACCAGTTTGAGGATCGCCAGCGAGATGTTGTCGCCCTCGCCAGCGCCGCGCTCACGCGCAATCGCCAGCAGCGTTTCGCAAGCCTGACGCGCCGACGAAACGGCGATCATGCCGCCCAGTTCGGCATCGTCGAAGTACGCCCACAGCCCGTCGGAACAGAGCAGGAAACTGTCGCCGGCGAGAAGATCGGCGCTCTCGCCGCGATCGACCGTCGGCGCCTCGATGCCCCCCAGCGAAGTGAGCAGGATGTTGCGATTGGGATGGACCAGCGCCTGCGCGGCGCTGATCTTGCCCTGCCGCTGCAACTGGGCGACGTAAGAATGATCGGCGCTGCGAAACAGCGGCTGCTCGCCACGGAAACGGTACAGGCGGCTGTCGCCGCAATGCACCCAGCTCGCCTTCCCCGGCTGCAGGAGCAGCAGCACCGCCGTGCTGTGCGGATCCTTTTCGTTGATGAAGCGCGACGCCTTGATCAGCATGTGCGCCTCGGCGATGCTCGCGCCGAGCAAGGCCAATGGCGGCTCGCTGCGCGCCACAAAACGCTCGAGGTTGTTGCGCGCGGTGTGGATCACCTGCTGCGCGGCGAGCGCGCCGCCAGCGTGTCCGCCCATGCCGTCGGCGAGCGCAGCGAGAACGACGCCGCCGCCACGCGGATGCGGCAGCAGCGCGACGCGATCCTGCTGCTCGCGGCGGTCTCCGCGATGCTGGGCGATACAGGCGTCGAGGGCAATCGGCATGGCAGTCCGGACAGCGGTCAAAGGGAAGGCACGGCGGAGAAGTCGCCCACAGTGCGCAGAGCAACGTGCACGCAGCGCTGCGCAAGCGTGCCGGTGGCACGCCTCTGCCGCCCGCCGCGCTCGCCTCTAGGCACCCGGCAAGCCAAGCGCCTGCTCGCCCGAATGTCCGCGCTCGGCAAAGACGCGGCGCGCGGCAACGATCAGGGCGTGGACTTCTTCGGCTTCGAGCTCGGGGTAGTTCTCGCGCAGGACGTGGAAGGCCATGTGCTCGAGCGAAGCGCCGCCCCAGCCCTGGCGGTTGTCGAAGAAGGGCTCGATCATCAGTACGGCGCTATCGAAAGTTGCGCGCAAGCGCAGATTCCGGCGCCGATCTTCGTTGCCTGACGGCGTCGCCGCTGCCGTCGTCCTGCTCTCTGCAGACATTGCCGCCCCCCAATCGCCGCTGAATTGCGGCAAAACCCACGAATCTTCGCGCCCGCCGGCGTCGCTCAGCTGTGGTGATAACGCTCCAGAACGATGTCGATGAACTCGGGCAAGGCGTCCTCATGAATGCCGAGTTCGGCCGCGGTCGCCTCGCGCACCGTTTCCCACTCGGGATTGGCGACCAGCGAATCGCGACTGTAGATGTGCACGGCCAGTTGCAGGATGGCGACCATGGTGCGCGCATCGTGGTCGTCCATGCGCGCGAAATCGTGATGAAAGCGGATCGCGTCGCAGACAAAGCCTGGCAGCTTCCAGTGCAAGGCCACCAGATAGCCAACCACCGCATGGTCGGCGGAAAAACGCGCATCCTCCTCGGCGAGATTGGGCCAGTGGCCCGGCTCGTCGAGGCGCAGCGTCTTGCAATAGGTACTGAACCGCTGCATCAGCAGGGCGACACCACAGTCATGGAAAACGCCGGCGAGATAGGCCTGATCGGGAAAGATGTTGCAGACCGAGACGCGCTCGTCGGCAATGATCATGGCGATCTGCGCCACTGCCTGCGAACGCGCCCAGAACGCCTCCAGTGACTGCAGCTTGCGGTTACCGGCCGCCTGCGACGAAAGCGCCGCGGCACGAACAAGATTGATCGTCTGCTGGATGCCGATCGTCTGCAGTATCTGCTCGACCGAAGAAAAAGGCTGATGCGCACGATAGGCGGGGCTCTGCACCGCCTTGAACAGGACGGCGGTCAGGCCGGGGTCTTCGGCGATTTTGGCAGCCAGCACGCGCAGGCCGTGATTGCCCTCGTTGACCAGGCGAACCAGATCCTGCAGCACGCGTGGCTGCGGCGGGATGAGGAGGCCCTTTTCAAAGAGCCGGGCCGCCTTGCGGCTCTCGTCTTCTGACAAGGTGGCGAGTAGCGCCTGGTCGATGCTCATTGCGCGATTCCGATGAAGGGGCGTCGTTGCCGACACCCCAAAAGTTAGCCGTCGAGACGGTCTGCTATCAACTCTATCCAGTGCCGCACCGGCGTCTGCGTGCCCGCGGCCAGATGGTTCTGGCAGCCGACATTGGCCGTGGCGATGACGGTCGGCCCGCCTTCGTTGAGCGCTGCCAGCTTGTCGCTGCGCAGACGCGTCGCGATGGCCGGCTGCAACAGCGAATAGGCGCCCGACGAGCCGCAGCACAGGTGTGAGTCCGCCACCGGGAACAACTCGTAGCCGGCGGCAACCAGCAGCGATTCTACGACGCCGCCGAGCTTCTGCGCATGCTGCAAGGTGCACGGCGAATGAAAAGCGACGCGCGCACGAGGCGCAGTGGCCGCCGCATCCGGCCGCTGCGAACGATTCGCGGCAGCCGCATTCAGCAGCGCGGAGAGCGGCTCGTGCTCACCGATCAGCACCTCGGACAGATCGCGCGCCAGCGCCGATACCCGCGCCGCCTTTTCGGCGTAGGCCGCATCGTCGGCGAGAATCCTGCCGTATTCCTTGACGTGCGCCGCACAGCCCGAGGCGGTGACGACGATGGCCTCGACCTCGCCGCGCTCGACCCACGGCCACCAGACGTCGATCAGCCGGCGCATGTCGGCGAGCGCCGCCGCCTGCGCGTCAAGGTGGTAGCGCAAGGCCCCGCAGCAACCGGCACCCGGCGCCTCGAACAGTTCGACACCGAGCCGGTCGAGAACGCGCGCGGCGGCGACATTGGTCTGCGGCGTCAGCGTCGGCTGCACGCAACCGGCGAGCGCCAGCATGCGCCGGCGGTGGCGCCCCGGCGTCGGCCACGCCGCCGCGGCAGCACTTGTCGCGGACGGAATCTTTGCCGCCAGCGCTGGCGGCAACAGCGGCTTGGCCAGCCGGCCGAGCGCCAGCGCCGGTTTGAACAGCCAGGGGCGCGCCAGCGTCTCGCGGACGACGAAACGCCGCGCGCGCTCCGCCGCCGGTCGCGGCAGGCGCGCATCGAGCACGTTGCGGCCGATGTCGAGCAAGCGGTGGTAATCGACGCCCGAGGGGCAGGTCGTTTCGCAGGAACGGCAGCTCAGGCAGCGGTCGAGGTGCCGGCGCGTGCGCGCGCCGGCGCTGCCGCCTTCGAGCAGGTTCTTGATCAGGTAGATGCGCCCGCGCGGGCCGTCGAGCTCGTCGCCGAAGAGCTGATAGGTCGGGCAGGTGGCGGTGCAGAAACCGCAATGCACGCAGGTACGCAGGATCGAGTCGGCCTCGCTGCCGGCGCTCGAATCGCGGATGAAGTCGGCGAGAGATGTCTGCATGCCTACATGTCCGGGTAAAGGCGGCCGGGGTTGAACACCCCGTGCGGATCGAAGGCGTTCTTGACGCGACGGTGGATCGCCGCCAGCGCTGGTGGCAATGGCGCGTAAACGCCGACCGCGGCACGCAAGGCAGCGTCGCCGCGAAACAGCGTCGCGTGGCCGCCGGCTTCGGCGGCGGCGGTACGGATGGCGTCGGGATCGCCGCCACGCAGCCAGCGCAGCGCCCCGCCCCACTCGATCAGCGTTTCGTCGCTCAGGCCATAACCGCCGTCGGCCAGCGCTGGCGCCGTCGGCGGCAGCGCCAGCCGCCACAGCGACTGCGACTGACCGGAGGCACCGCGCGCGGCGGTGAAGAAATGGTGCGTCTGCTCGCGCAGGCTCTGCCAGAAAGCGTTCGCCAGTGCGGCGTCGGCAACGCGTGCCGGGAAACCGGCGGCCGCTGCCTCACGGCACAGTCTGTCCGTCGCCGCCGTCAGCGCCGCCGCGGCACCGGACAGGCGCAGCCAAAGACAGTCATCGGCCCAGGCCGCCGCCGAAATCGGCAGCGGCTGCGCATTCCACGTCGCCAGCCGCGCCAGCGCCTCGCGCTGCGGCATGTCGAGCTGCAGGCTCAGTTCGGCGAAGGATACGGGCAGCGTCTTCAGCGACACCTCGGCGATCAGCGCCAGCGTGCCGAGACTGCCGGCGAGCAGGCGCGAAACGTCGTAGCCGGCGACGTTCTTCATCACCTGACCGCCGAAGGCGAGCAGGCGGCCTTCGCCGTCGATCAGGCGCACGCCGAGGACGAAATCGCGCACGGCGCCAGCCTGCATGCGCCGCGGCCCGGACAGGCCTGCAGCGAGCATGCCGCCGACGGTGGCACCAGGGCCAAAATGCGGCGGCTCGCAGGCGAGCATCTGGCCCCGGGCGGCGAGTTCCGCCTCGAGTTCGGCGAGCGGCGTTCCGCAGCGCGCGGTGACGACCAGTTCGCTCGGCGCGTAAGCGACGATGCCGCGGTATTCGCGCGTGTCGAAAGGCTCGCCGCCGCCGGCCGCCGGCTGGCCGTAGAAGGCCTTGCTGCCCGAGCCGTGCAGGCTGAGCGGGCGACTGTCGGCGTGCGCCGCGCGCACGCGTTCGCACCAGCGATTGAGGATGGCGTCCATCAGTACGCCTCCCCGGCCGGCGGCGCGGCATCGGCGGCCGACCGCGCCAGCCGGTATTCGCGACAGCGCGCCGGCGTCGGAATGGCCTTGCCCGGATTGAGCAGACCGGCCGGGTCGAAGGCGCGTTTCAGGCGTTCGAACAGCGCCAGTTCTTCGGGCGTGAATTGCGCGCACATCTGCGTCACCTTCTCGACGCCGACGCCGTGCTCGCCGGTGATGGTGCCGCCGAACTCGACCGAGAGTTCGAGGATTTCGGCACCGAAGGCCTGCGCGCGCTCGAGCTCGCCGGGCTGGTTGGCGTCGTACATGATCAGCGGATGCAGATTGCCGTCGCCGGCGTGGAAGACGTTGGCGCAGCGCAGCCCGTAACGCCGCTCCATCCCGGCGATGGCGGCGAGCATGCGGCCGACGCTATGGCGCGGAATGGTGCCGTCCATGCACAGGTAGTCGGGAGTGATGCGGCCGACAGCCGGAAACGCCGCCTTGCGCCCGGCCCAGAACTTCAGCCGCTCGGCCTCGTTCTGCGAGACGCGGATGGCGGTGGCGCCAGACGCTGCCAGCACCGCCTGCATGCGCGCCATTTCCTCGGCCACCTCTTCCGGCGTGCCGTCCGACTCGCACAGCAGCAACGCTTCGGCGTCCATATCGTAGCCGGCGTTCACGAAGGGTTCGACGGCGTGCGTCGCCTTCTTGTCCATCATTTCGAGGCCGGCCGGCAGGATGCCGGCGGCGATGATCGCCGCTACCGCCTCGCCGGCGCGCGTCACGTCGGCGAAGGAGGCGAGTGCCACCTGCGCCAGTTCGGGCTTCGGCGTCAGGCGCACGGTGGCCTCGGTGATCAGCACCAGCAGCCCCTCGGAGCCGTTGACCACGGCGAGCAGATCGTAGCCCGGCGCGTCGGGCGCGGCGCTGCCGAACTCGACGATCTCGCCGGCGACGGTGAGTCCGCGCACACGCAGCACGTTGTGCACGGTCAGCCCGTACTTCAGGCAATGTACGCCACCCGAATTCTCGGCGATGTTGCCACCGATGGTGCACGCGATCTGCGACGAGGGATCGGGCGCGTAGTAGAGGCCGTAAGGCGCCGCCGCCTGCGACACGGCGAGATTGCGCACGCCCGGCTGGACGACGGCGGTGCGCGTCGCCGGGTCGATGGCGAGGATGTTCTTCAGCCGCGCCAGCGAGACGACGACGCCGTCCGGATGCGGCAGCACGCCACCGGAGAGCCCGGTCGCCGCGCCACGCGGCACCACCGGCGCGCCGAGCTCGTGGCAGACGCGCAGGATCGCCTGCGCCTGCGCCTCGTTTTCCGGCAGCGTCACCAGCAAGGGCAGCTGCCGGTAGGCGGTCAGCCCGTCGCACTCGTAGGGACGCAGCGCCTCCTCCTCGACCAGCAGCGCGCTGTCGGGCAGTACGGCACGTAGCCGGGCGACGAGCGCGGCGCGGTCGACGGCGAAGCGCGGCGGCGCGAAAGCGAGCCCGCTCATGCGCCGGCCTCCGCTGACGGCGTCCGGCCCGGCACCGGCAAAGGCTTGATTTCTTGCTTATTGACGTCAGTCACAGGCACCCGAATCCTGCAGGTTTGATAGCCCCGCCCAGCCATGGCGGGGACCGAAGAATGCGCATCATAAAGCCGCCGGCGACTTCCTTGTAAGCATCGTCGCTGTCGGCGAAAAGACAGCCAAAGCAGAATGGTCCGGGAATTTTCATCAGGCATTTCGGCAATGCTCTCAGCTGCCAGCGCAGTGCTGGCGACCCCCGCACAAAACTCAATAAGGACAATTGCGCCAAAACTGCTTAAAAATACTACAATGCTAATGCAACCGATACCAAGATCGACGCTCAAACCGGCGAGATTCAGAATCAGCCGGGCGCCTGAGCTGCGGCCGATCCGCAAAATAACACCGCCTTGCGTCCATCAGGAACTCCGCCATGACCCGCTTTCCGCTGCGCATCCAGCTGCTCCTCCTGTCGCTGGCGCTCATTACCGGTTTCACCCTGTTCGGCTTCGGCTCCTGGAAAACGCTGAACGAAGCCAAGGTTGGCGGCCCGGCATACGCACGAATCGTGCTCTACAAGGACCTCGTCGCCGACATCCTGCCGCCGCCAAACTACATCATCGAGTCCTACCTCATCGTCCTGCTGCTGGGCGACCCGGAAAATGCCGGCGAGCAGGAAGCGCTGATCAAGAAGCTGCAAGAGCTGCGCAAGGACTACGACACCCGTCATCGCTTCTGGCTTGAGCAAACGCTGCCGGACGCGCTGCGCGCCGCTTTCCTCGAGCGCGCCGACACGCCGGTGCGCAAGTTCTACGAACTGGTCGACACCCAGTATCTGCCGGAAATCCGGGCCGGCAAGTATTACGCCGCGCAAGGAACGCGTCAGTATCTTGACGCGCTCTACGCCGAACACCGCAAGGCGATCGACGAAACCGTCGCGCTCAGCACCGCCGAGCAGGCGCAGGTGGAAAATGATGCCGCCGCCGGTGTCCGCCAGAGCATGTGGCTGTTGCTGGCGACCTTCCTTGTTTCCTGCCTGGCGACGCTGGTCGTCAACATCATCTTCGGCCGTTCGCTGCGCGCCGGCATCGCGCAGGCGAAGCAGGCGCTCGCCGAACTGGGCCAGGGCAATCTCGCCGTTGCCGCAAGCAGCGCGCGGCGCGACGAACTGGGCGCACTCTTGCGTTCGCTCGAATCAACCAAGGAACAGCTGCGCAGCACCGTCGGCAGCATCCATGACATCTCCGGAAGAGTCGCCAGCTCGTCAGCGCAGTTGCGCGGCAGCATGGAAAACATTGCCGACGCCAGCATGGAGCAAAGCGCCGCCGTCACCTCGGTCGCCGCCACGGTCGAGGAGATGAGCACCGGCATCGCGCAGATGGCGGCCACCTCGGCCTCCTCGCGCATGCGGGCGGCGGGGGCCGGCGAATCGTGCACCGCCGGCAGCGAGGAAATCCTGCGCACCGCCAATGTCGTCGAACAACTTGCCGCGGACGTGCAGCAGACGGCCGAATCGATCAACCAGCTGGGCGAAAACTCGCACGCCATTTCGACCATCGTTGGCTCGATCCGCGAGATCGCCGACCAGACCAATCTGCTCGCACTCAACGCGGCGATCGAAGCGGCACGTGCCGGCGAACAGGGGCGCGGCTTTGCCGTCGTTGCCGACGAGGTGAGGAAACTTGCCGAACGCACGGCCAGTTCGACCGACGAGATCGCCGGCATGATCACGCAGATCCAGAGTGGCATCGGCACGGCGGTCGAGCGCATGAGCGAAGGCTCGCAGCGCGCACGCACCAGCATCGAGGTGGTGCAGCAGGCACGACAGACGATGATCGGCATTGCCGAAGAAACACGCGGTCTGATCACCGACATCGAGGAAATCGCCACGGCGCTCGACGCACAGCAGACGGCCAGCAGCATGATCGCCGGCGAGGTCGAAAAGATCGCGCGCGCCTCCGACGACAACAGCGAAGCCACCCGTCAGGTTGCCGATACCGCGCGCGCGATGGCCGGCACCGCTGATCAGCTGCGGCAGGCTGTCGACCTCTTCCGCTACTAGGCGGCGCCCCTCGCGCGGCGACCGCCGGCGAGCGGTGCCCGGCTTACTCCTGGAGCTGCGAGGCTGCGTCCGCGAGCGACAGCGCGTCTTCTGTCGGCAGGCGCGTAACCAGCAACTGGTCGATCTTGTGATTGTCGATGTCGATCACTTCGAACTTGAAGCCCGCATGCTCAATGCTCTCGGTCGGCCGCGGCACACGGCGCAGCATGTACATCATGAAACCGGCAATCGTTTCGTAACGATCATCGTCCGGAAACGGCCCGATCGCCAGCCGCTGTTCGAGATCGCCGACCGGCGTCATGCCGTCGACCAGCCAGGAATCCGCGTCGCGCTGGATGATCTGCTCGTCGGCAGGCGCCAGCAGCGAGTTGCCCATCAGCGTGCAGGTCACGTCGTTGAGCGTGATCAGGCCGACGGTCAGACCGTACTCGTTGATGATCAGCGCGAAGTCCTCGCGCATGACCTTGAACTGCTCGATGATCTCGGCCAGCGTCAGCGTTTCCGGCAGGATCAGAGCGCTATGCAGGAGGCCGTCGCCACGCAGCGAGAGCACCTCGCCGTTGAGCAGACGGCTGAGAATGTCCTTCGAATCGACGTAGCCGACGATGCGGTCGATGCTGCCGGCGCACACCGGGAACTTGGCGTGCGGATGCGCGCTGATCCTGGCGCGGATGCTGTCCTCGCTCGCGTGTCGGTCGAGCCAGACGATGCTCTCGCGCGCCGTCATGGTCGACGGCGCGGTGCGCGTTTCGAGTTCGAACACGTTTTCGATCAGCAACTGCTCCTGACGCGCCACCAGACCGGCCTCGGCGCCGGCGTTGGTCAGTGCGACGATATCTTCCGGCGTGATGTCCTCGGGCCGTGCCGATGGCAACCCAAGCAGGCGCAGGATGTGGCTGGCTGCGCCATTGAACACCCAGATCAGCGGCCGCAACACCTTGAGACAGAGCGTCATCGCCGGTGCGATGCGTAGCGCGATGGCCTCCGGCGCGACGATGGCGATGCGCTTCGGAATCAGATCGCCGAGCAGAATGAAGGTGGCCGTCACCAGCAGGAAGGAAAACGCCGATCCGAGCAGCGCTGCGGTTTCCGGGCTGGCGACACCGGAAAAGAAGCGCGACAGCAGCGGCGCATAGGCGCCCTCGCCAAGCACGCCGGCAAAGATGCCGACCGCATTGACGCAGATCTGTACGGCGGTGAAGAAATGTCCCGGCTGCTCCTGCAGCGCCAGAACGCAGAGCGCGCGCGAATCGCCCTCGTCGCGCAGCTGCCTGAGCTTGAGCTTGCGCGCAGCAGCCAGCGAAATTTCCGAAAAAGAGAAGAAAGCGCTGGTCGCGACCAGGAGAAAAAATACCAGTGTGTTTTCTAGTGGCGTCATACAGTTAGCTCGGGCAGGCCGGAAGATTCACGGCGACCCCGGCGACTTTAGCCCGGCGAGCCGCGAAAGGCAAACTGCAATGACGTTCGACCAAGCCGCGCCGACGAGCCATTCAAGGCCCCTGCGTGTCTGCCGAGAAGCCGCCCGGGCAATGCTCTCCGGACTCAAAAAAACCAGACACTGGCGCGACGCCCCGCGCGCGGGGTCACGCGCAAGGAGCGGCGCGGACAGCGGCAAAAGGGCCGCCGAGGGTCAGCGCCGTTCAGCGAGGTATTTGAAGAACTCGCGGTCGGCCTGGAACATGTGCCGGGCGATCACCTCGTGCGCGAGATACTGGAACAGCTCGCCGAGGCCAAGTTTGCCGGCGCGAAAGCTGTCGACCAGCCGGCTGCTGCCCTCCAGAAACTGACGATGCAGGGCCGCATGTTCTTCAGCGCCCGGGAAGCCTGCCGCGGCGATGATCGCTTCCTCATCGGCAAAGTGCCGGGCAGCACTTTCCAGCAGTGCATCGATCAGTGCCGCCACCGCGTCGTGTGTCGGACCGGCGATGATCGCAGCAAGCAGATTGTTGACCTCGTCGATCAGCGCACGGTGCTGCGCGTCGATCACCGCGTTACCCGACTCATAGGCGGGATGCCAGACCAGTTGCACGAGATTGCCCGGCGCATCTCCCCGCCGTGCGGAGGCCAATGGCGACTCGTCGAAGCAAACGAGATTGCGCCCGCGCTCCTTCGCCTGATACATCGCCTTGTCAGCCCGCTTCAGAACGCCCTCCCGATCCGCCTCACGACCATCAAACAAGGCGACGCCGATGCTCGCCGTACAGCGATGCTCGACAAGCGTCTCCGTCTGACCGAGTTTCAGCAGATACGGAGCCGACACGGCAGCGCGAACCTTCTCGGCAATACCTGCTGCCTGCGCCCTGGCCGCCGCCGGATCGGCGGCGAGCTGGTTGAGCATGAGCACGAATTCGTCGCCACCAAAGCGGGCGACGGTATCGACCTCACGCACGCAGGCCAGCAGGCGTCTGGCCACTTCAATCAGCAACAGATCTCCGAGCTCGTGCCCATAGCGGTCGTTGAGCGGCTTGAAGTTGTCGAGGTCGACGAACATCAGCGCACCGAGCGCACCTGAACGGCGGCTCGCCGCAACGGCACGCTGCAGGCGATCCTCGAGCAGGCGGCGGTTGGGCAGACTGGTCAGCACATCGTAGAAGGCCAGCTGGCGAACCTGGTCCTCCAGCGTCTTGCGCGCGGTAATGTCGGTGGAAATACCGCACAGGGCATAGATTTCGCCGGCTTCGTTGCGCAAGGGCAGCTTGACGCTGAGATACGTCGATTCGCCACCGCTTTCGAGACTGGTGCTCGTTTCCTCGGAGCGCAGCGTGACGCCGTCGCGCAGCACCTGCGCATCGTTGGCGCGAATCCCGGCAACTGCGTCCGCACTGAAGAAATGCTCGTCACCCTTGCCGACGATTTCCTCCATGCTCGCGCCGAAAAGATCGCGCACCCGCCGGTTGGCAAAGAGGTAGCGCCCGTCCTTGTCCTTCAGGTAGATGAAGGCATCGACACTTTCGAGGATGGTAAACAGCCGCTGCTCGCTCGTCCGCAAGGCGTTCTTGCGCTGCGCGATATCGGCGAGCAGGGTATTGAAACCGGCGATCAGCTCGCCGATCTCGTCCTCGCTGACGATCGGCAGCGCCTTTGGCGTCTGCTCGGTCGCCGAAAGATGGGCGAGCATCTTTGCCGTCGACAGCAAGGGCGAGAACTGTCGCTTGAGCATCCACCAGGTGAGCACGCCAGCAAGCAGCGTCAGGAATACGGTCGCGATCAGCAGGCGCAGCTGCATGTCGCGAATCGGTGCGAACGCCTCCGCGGTGGGGATGGAAACCGAAACGCCCCAATCGACGGCCGTCAGGCGCCTGGCCGAGGCAATCACCTCGACGCCGAAGGGATTGACGTAGATCTGCGTCCCCTCGTAACCGTCGATAAAGCGGTCGATCGCCGGCACGGCGCCCGGCGGCGACAGCGTTCGCATGATCCGGTCCTTGTTGCTCGCGGTCACGATCAGGCGCTCCTTGCGCGCCACGAGAAAGAAGCCACCGCCCTCGCCGTAGCGTATTTCCGTCAGGTGGTCGAGAAACGCGGCGTTCTGCAGCGAGATCACGCCGACCAGAGCGCCGTTAACGTCACCGAAGACATCGCGAATCGGCACCGCGCCACCGAACACCGGCGTCGGCTGCAGCTTGCCGATCACCGGCGGGCCAATTGAAGAGCGCCCTTCCTTGAGCGCGGCTGAAACGGTTTCCCGGTCGAGGAAGTTGCTCCCGATACGTCCATTCGAGCGTGGCAATTCGGCGACCGCAGTTCCATCGAGGCGCGTTACGAACACGCCACCGCTGAAAAGCATCTGCAGCACGCTCTGACTGTCGAGAAAAGCCTGCAGTGCAGCCTTGTCCGCCAGCGTCGCCGGTGGAATCTTCTTGGCCACCGACTCCAGCGCGCGCAAGCGTTCGTCGAGGCTTTCGTTGATCGCCCTGGCGACGAAGCTGACCGCGGCAAACTGCTGCAGCCCCAGCCCTCGCTCCATATCCTCGCGCAGCACGCGGCTGGCGTAAAAGGACAGCGTCCAGATACCCAGGACAAATATGCCGAGGGTGAACACCGTCACCTTCGTCTTGAGAGATGCCCGTCGCATGATGTCGATAGTCATTCGGCAATTATCGGCCATGCCTCGGCCGACTGCCATAGCGGACGCGTCGATTGTCAGCGCGCTGCCGCTGCGCGAATTCGAGCCCCGCCAGCGGTACGGATGGCATCATGACGGCACGGCGTCAGCCGTGCCTTGACCGCCCCCCCACAACAGCGCAAGACAGCCATGAAAATTCACCTTCTCCCCCTGGGCGCCCGCTTCGAGTACGAAGGCGAGGAGTACGTCAAAAGCGGCCCGATGATCGGCAGCGGCAAGAATGGGCAGCGCCTGATTCCCAAGTACGCCGTGCTCAAGCCGCTCGGTGATGGCGCAGGCGCGGCTGCGCCATCGGCCACGGCACCAGCCTCTGCCGCCGTCATGCAGGCCTTCGACACCTTCTACGAAAAATGTCAGGCGCTCGTCGGCGAAGACCGGCAAGCCGAGCTGGCGGCGGCGCGCGCCGCCTTTCTCGCCGCATTGCGCTGAGACAGGGCCGTCGCGCCGCGCAGACCAACGGCACTTCGCCGCGCGTGCAAGCGACGCCGTAGCCCCGCAAGCGCAAATCCAGCAGGCAGCCCGAAACACTGCTACCCGGCAGACCGCGCAGCCACCCTCGCCGCGTCGCGTGACTAAGCGGCGGCTTCCTTAAGTCGCACTTAAGCTGGCTCGCCTAGACTGCGCCGGCCTTTCGCCGAGGATGCCATGCAACTCACCCTGCCCCCCCTGCTCCGCCTGCTGCTGCCCGCCCTGTTCTGCCCGTTGTGCCTGACCGCCGGTGCGGCCTTCGCCGCCGAGAAAACGCCGACGCCGATCCTGCCGATCTCCGCGCAGCAGGCGAAGGCGCTCGGCATCGAAACCGAAACGCTGGCGCGCGCCGGCGCCGGACTCGCCGCCGGCCTGCCGGCCGAAGTGCGCGTGCCGAACGAACAGTTGCGCGTCGTTGCCGCGCCGCTCGCCGGCATGGTCGTCGCCATCGACGTCGCCGCCGGGCAGAGCGTGAAGAAAGGGCAGACGCTGGCGCGGCTGGCCAGCCCGGCGCTGCTCGGCGCCGAACGCGACTACCTGCAGGCGGCGCAGGCCGCACAGCTGGCGACGCAGGCAGCACGCCGCGATGAACAGCTTTTTGCCGAAGGCATCATCGCCGAAGCGCGTGTGCAGGCGACGCGTTCGGCCTTTGAGCAGGCCAGCGTCGGCCTCGCCGCACGGCGCGAGGAACTGCGCCTGGCCGGCGTTTCCGACACCGCGCTGACGTCGCTGGCGCAACAGCGCCGGCTGCCGAGCGAGGTGCTGATCGCCGCGCCGATGGCCGGCGTGGTGCTCGAACAGACGGTGCAGACCGGCCAGCGCGTCGACGCGGCGGCACCGCTGTTCCGCATCGGCCGGCTGTCGCCGCTGTGGCTCGAAATCCAGGTGCCGGCATCGCTCGCCGCCAGCCTGCGCGAAGGGCTGGCGGTCAACGTCGCGGTCAGCGGCGCTGCTGGCAACAGTAGCGCCAGCGGCCGGATCATCAACGTCGGCCGGCAGATCGGCGCCGGCAGCCAGACGGTGACGGTGCGCGCGCAACTCGACAAGGGTGCCGACCGGCTGTCGCCGGGGCAGATGGTCGAAGCGTCGATCGATGTGCCGGTGAGCAGCGGAGCACCGGCGGCAGGCGACGCCGGCAAGGTGTTCCGCGTCGCGCAGACAGCGCTGGCGCGCATCGATTCGCTCACCTATGTTTTCGTTGCCGAAGGCGAAGGCTTCCGCGCGCAGCCGGTGAATACCGTCGGTCAGGCCGGCGACTACGTGCTGCTGCAGTCGCCGGCGCTGAATGCGCAGACGCGCATCGCCACGCGCGGCCTTTCGTCGCTGAAGAGCGCCTGGAGCGTGCTGCGCGACAGCGCCGAGAGCAAGGCGGCAGCGGCCGACAGCGCAGCCAAACCTGCCGGCGGCAAGTAAGCGCATGCTCGCCCGACTGGTCGAATTTTCGCTGACGCAGCGCCTGCTGACGCTGGTGCTGACGGCGCTGCTCATCGGCGCCGGTGTCGTCGCCTTCAACAAGCTGCCGATCGACGCTTTCCCCGACGTGTCGACGACGCAGGTCAAGATCATCATCAAGGCGCCGGGAATGACGCCGGAAGAGGTCGAGACGCGCATCACCGCGCCGATCGAGCAGGAAATGCTCGGCATCCCCAAGCAACGCATCCTGCGCGCCGTGGCCAAGTACGCGCTGACCGACGTCACCATCGATTTCGAGGACGGCACCGACATCTACTGGGCGCGGCAGCAAGTCGCCGAACGCCTCGGCAACGTGTGGAAAGACCTGCCGGCGCAGGCCACCGGCGGGCTGGCGCCGATCACCACGCCGCTCGGCGAGATGTACATGTTCACCGTCGAAGGGCCGCTCTCGCTCGAAGAGAAGCGCACCCTGCTCGACTGGACGATCCGCCCGCAGCTGCGCACGCTGCGCGGTGTCGCCGATGTGAACTCGCTCGGCGGCTACGCGCGCGCCTTCGAGGTCAAGCCCGACCCGGCGGCGCTCAACGCGCGCGGACTGACGCTCGACGATCTGAAGCGCGCGCTCGAAAACAACAACCGCAACGACGGCTCGGGGCGCATCGGCGAAGGCGAGGAAACGCTGCTGGTACGCGTCGAAGGCGCCATCCGCACGCTCGACGACGTGCGCTCGATCGTCGTCAAGAGCGCCGAATCCAGCACAGGAACGCGCGGCATCGTGCGCATCGGCGACATCGCGCAGGTCGGCATCGGCAGCATCACGCGTTACGGCGCCGTCACCCGCGACGGCCAGGGCGAGGCAGTCGAAGGGCTGGTGCTCGGCCTGCGTGGCGCCAACGCGCGCGCGGTGGTCGATTCGGTACGCGCCAAGCTCGCCGAGATCGCGCCGACGCTGCCGCCCGGCGTGACGCTGGAACCGCTCTACGACCGCGGCAATCTGGTCGAGCGCGCCGTCGGCACGGTGAGCAAGGCGCTGATCGAAGCCATCGTCCTCGTCGTCGTGCTGCTGCTCGCCTTCCTCGGCAACCTGCGCGCGGCGCTGGTCGTCGCCGCCATCCTGCCGCTGTCGGCTCTCGGCACCTTCATCCTGATGCAGACCTTCGGCCTGTCGGCCAACCTGATGAGCCTCGGCGGTCTGGCCATCGCCATCGGCATGCTGGTCGACGCGGCGGTGGTGATCATCGAGAACGTCGAATCGACGATGGCGCAGCCGGGCGCCACGCGCAAGCTGCCGCTGCTGCACGTCGTCTACCGCGCGGTGCGCGAGGTGGCCGCGCCGGTGGCCTCGGGAATCATCATCATCATCATCGTCTTCGTGCCGCTGCTCACGCTCGAAGGGCTCGAAGGCAAGCTGTTCATCCCGGTGGCGCTGACCATCGTCTTCGCACTGTCGTCATCGCTGCTGCTGGCGCTGACGGTGATTCCGGTGCTCGCCGCGCTGCTCATGAAACGCGGCGAACACCACGAGCCGTGGCTGATCCGCAAGCTCAACGCCGCCTACGTGCCGGCGCTCGACTGGGCGCTCGCCAACACGCGCAAGATGGTCATCGGCACGCTGCTGCTGGCGCTCGCCGCCGGCGGCGCCTACACGCTGATCGGCAAGACCTTCCTGCCGACGATGGACGAAGGCGACATGGTCATGCAGCTGGAAAAGCTGCCGTCGGTGAGCCTCGCGCAGACGATCGACATCGATAGCCGCATCCAGCGCGCGATCATGGAGCGCGTGCCGGAAGTGAAGCGCATCGTCGCCCGCTCGGGCTCGGACGAACTCGGTCTCGACCCGATGGGGCTCAATCAGACCGACACCTTCCTCGTGCTCAAGCCGATCGCCGAATGGCGCAAGCCGGACAAGGAATGGCTCGGCGACGAACTGCGCCGCGTGATGGAGGACTTCCCCGGCATCACCGTCAGCTTCACGCAGCCGATCGAGATGCGCATCGCCGAAATGCTCACCGGCGTGCGCGGCGACGTTGCCGTCAAGGTGTTCGGTCCCGACCTCGACACGCTCAACCACCTCGCCACCGAAATCGAAACCATCCTCAAGGAAACGCCGGGCAGCGAGGACGCGTTCACGCTGCGCAACGATGGCGTGCAGTACCTGCGTGTCGCCGTCGACCGCCTCGCCGCCGGTCGTCTCGGCCTCGATGTCGACGCGCTGCAGTCATCGCTGAAAAGCCTGGTCGAAGGCCAGCCGGTCGGTCTGGTGATCGAGCCGGGCCGGCGCACGCCGCTGACCATCCGCGGCGACGGTGCCGACGGTGGCGTCGAAGCCTTCAGCACGCTGCGCGTCGCCACGCCGGGTGGCGGCACGGTGCCGCTGGCGCAGGTGGCGAAGATCGAGCGCGTCGACGGGCCGGTGAAGATCGACCGCGAAAACGCACAGCGCTACGTCGTCATCCAGTCGAACGTGCGCGGCCGCGATCTGGTCGGCTTTGTCGCCGAAGCCGGACGCACGGTGAGCGCGAAGCTGCCGCTGCCACCGGGCTACAGCATCGTCTGGGGCGGCCAGTTCGAGAACCAGCAACGCGCCGCAGCGCGACTGGCGATCGTCGTGCCGGTGGCGCTGGCGCTGATCTTCCTGCTGCTGTTCTCGACCTTCGGCTCGCTGCGCCAGGCCGGGCTGGTGCTCGCCAACATCCCCTTCGCCATGGTCGGCGGCGTTTTCGCGCTGCTCGTCTCGGGCGAATACCTGTCGGTACCGGCGTCGGTCGGCTTCATCGCGCTGCTCGGCATCGCCGTGCTCAACGGCGTGGTCATGGTCACCTACTTCAACCAGCTGCGCGCACAGGGAATGCCGCTGGCGCAGGTGGTCGTCGCCGGCGCGCACCGTCGGCTGCGGCCGGTGCTGATGACGGCGTCGATCGCCGCCTTCGGTCTGGTGCCACTGCTCTTTGCCAGCGGCCCCGGCTCGGAAATCCAGCGGCCGCTGGCGATCGTCGTCATCGGTGGGCTGGTCAGCTCGACCGCGCTGACGCTGCTGCTGCTGCCGATCCTCTACCGCCGCTTCGGCGAGGCGCCGGCGGCCAAAGCCCCTGCGGCAACGCTGTGAGAGAACGCCCATGAAACAGCCCGACGTCTGCCTGAGTCTCGTCGCCGCCAACGAAGTCGGTGAAATGATCAGCGACGTGCTGCTCGAACAGGACGACATCGTCCGCCGCTTCGGCACGCACGCGATCGATGCGCATGGTTCGCGCGTCGGCTTTACCAGCGTCAGCGAGCACGTGCGTGGCCGTGCGCAACGCGTCAAGTTCGAGCTGCTGATGGCCAACGAAGACACGCCGCGGATTCTCGACGCGCTGCGCGAACGCCTGCCGAGCGCCGAGATCACCTACTGGGTGACGCCGCTGCTCGCCTACGGAAGACTCGAATGATGCCCCGCCACCTGCACCGCCTGCTGCCCCTGACGCTGGCGCTGGCGTTCAGCGCCAGCGCCCATCCCACCGATCCGGCCGGCGGGCCATTCACGGCCACCGCCACGAGCAGCGCCACCGCCAGCGTCAGCAGCTATCCCGGCGAACTGCCGCCGGCCGAGCAGGCCATTGCCGCCATCCACCAGGCGCCGGAAGTGCTCGGCGCGCTGGCGACGATCGACGCCGAAGCCGCGCGGCGCCGCGCTCTTGAAGCTGGGCCTTATGAATGGGCGGTGCGCCTGGGCAACCAGCAGCGCCGCATCGATGCCAGTGACGCGGCCGCGCAACGCTACCGCGAATGGAGCGCCGCGCTGGAACGCCCGCTGCGCCTGCCGGGCAAGGCCTCGCTCGACGCCGCCATCGGCGCGCAGGGCGTCGCGCAAGCCAAGGTCGGCCACGCCGACGCCATGCACGAAACCGCGCGTAGCCTGCTCGCCGCCTGGTTCAACTGGCTGCGCGAAAGCGACACGGCGCGCCAGTGGCAACGGCAGAGCGAATCGCTGCAACGCCAGCGCGAAGCGACGGCGCGGCGGGTGGCGCTCGGCGACGGCGCGCGCCTCGAACTGATGCAGGCCGAAGCCGCCGCCGCGCAGGCGCAGGCCGCGCTCGAGCAGGCCCGGCGGCGCACCGCCGTCGCCGCCGCCGAACTGCGCAGCCGCTTCCCGGCGATCACTCTGCCGGCAACGCCGCCGACCGCCGCGCAGCCGCAGCCGCTCGCCGGCGATATCGGCGAATGGCGCGAACACCTGCTCAAGGAAAACCACGAACTGCGCCTCGCCCGCGCCGGCACGCAGCAAGCACGCCTGCTCGCCAACCGCAGCGACGCCGAACGCACGCCCGACCCGACGGTCGGCATGCACGTCGGCTCCGACCGCGGTGGCGAGGAACGCGTCAGCGGCCTGACGCTGAGCATCCCCTTGCCCGGCGGCGCGCGCGCGGCCAACGCCCAGCGCGAAGGCGCGCTGGCCTCGGTTGCCGCGCAACGCGAAGCGGCAACGCTGGCCAAGGTGAACGCCGAAATCTCGGGCGCGCTGGCAGCCGTCGAAACCGCCTACGCCGGCTGGCAGAGCAGCGAAGACGCCGCGCAACGCCTGGAACAGGCAGCGGCACTGATGGCGCGTGCGCGCACTCTCGGCGAAGCGGCACTCGGCGACGTGCTGCTCGCGCAACGCCAGGCCAACGAAGCGCGCCTCGCCGCCAACGCCACCCGCCTCGAAGCGCTCGAAGCCCGCTACCGCCTGCTGCTCGACACGCACCAGCTGTGGGCGTACGCAGACGAGGATGACGACTGAGCGACGACTGAGGCGACTGCGCAGCCGACGTCTTCGCGCGCGACTCCACGGCCTCTGCTACATTAAGCGTTAAGGTTTTCGTTAAAGGATGCTGCCATGGCCTTCACTGCCCAAGACGTCGTGCCGATCAGCGAGGCCCGCGCCCGCCTGACCGAGCTATCCGATGAAGTGGTGGCCGGTGCCGAGAAGCTGCTGACCAAGAACGGTGCCGCCTACGTCGCCATCGTCGATGCGAGGAAGCTCGACTATTACCACCGTCTGGAAGCAGAGCACGCGAGTCTGGTATTGCTGGGCGAAGCCGAAACCGGCTTGCGCGAGCTGCTGGCCGGGCAACGGGTAGCGAGCGACGATCTGCTGAAGGCCCTCTCCTGACGATGGTGCTGCCCGCCAACGCCAGGGTCGAAGCCGCACCGAATTTCCTGGCGAACCTCGATGCGGCTTACCGCTTCTTCCAGACGCAGGACGAAGACACCGCCGATGCGCGCCTGGCTGCGCTGAAAGCAGACCTGCGCGAGATGATCGCGATTCTGGCGTGGTCTCCTGCCAGCGGCCGGCCTGCACGGTTCCTGACGGCGAAATCCGCGCAGGCAAAGCTCAAAGCCAACGCCGTTCAGCAACTGGCAGAACAGGCCGGGCTACCTCAATTGCGGGAATACATCGTCGGCCAGCAGATCGTGCTTTACGCCCACTCGGAGAGCGAAGTCGTGCTGCTGGCTTTGAAGCACCAACGGCAGTTGGTGTATGCGGCGGAGTCCTGATGGCTCTTTGCGATGGGCAGGCAGCGAGGCGAATTGAATAATTCAGTCATTCGCTAAGCAAACGCCTGCTCAAGATCGCTGATCAGGTCGGCGGCGTCTTCCAGCCCGACTGAAAAGCGGAAGATGCCGTCGCCGGCGAAGCTGCGGTAGGTCGCTTCCTGCGCTTCGCTCAGCATGAACGAAGTGCGCAGCATGTCGCGGGTGGACAGATAGAAGATCAGGCTGCGGTGATGGCCGAGCGAGACGGCGTAGTGGATGACTTCCAGCCGCTCGGCGAAGCGGCGCGCCAGCGCCGCGGCGTCGCCCTTGACCTGGAAGCTGATCATCCCGGAGAAGTTCTGCATCTGCCGGCGCGCGAGGTCCGCCTGCGGGTGCGATGCCAGCCCCGGATAGATGACGCGCTGCACCTGCGGGTGCTGCTCCAGCCAGCGCGCCAGCGCCAGTGCGTTCTCTTCGTGCGCGCGCATGCGGATCGGCAGCGTGGCGAGGCCGCGCAAGATCAGCCAGGCGTTGAACGGACTGATGATGCCGCCGAGGTGAATGCTGACTTCCTTCCTGAGGATCGCCAGATCGGCAGCACGGCCGAGCACCGCGCCGCCGATGGCATCGCCGTGGCCGCCGATGTATTTGGTCAGCGAGTGCACAACGAAATCGGCGCCGAGCGCGAGCGGGCGCGTCGCCACCGGCGTTGCAAAGGTCGAATCGACGATCAGCCGGGCGCCGGCCTGGTGGGTGATGGCGGCAACGGCGGCGATGTCGGTCAGTTTGAGGATCGGGTTGGCCGGCGTTTCGGCATAGACCAGCCGTGTGTTCGGCCGCAGCGCCTGCTGCAGGTTCTGCGGATCGGACAGATCGACGCGGGAAACCTCGATCCCGCGCGCCGGCAGGTAATCCTTGGCAAACTCGGCGACGCCGGCATAGCTGACGTCGGCGATGATCAGGTGGTCACCGGGCAGCAGGAACTGCAGCAACAGCCCGGTGCTCGCCGCCATGCCGCTGGCGAAGGCGATGGCCGCCTCGGCGCCTTCGAGGCTGGCGAGTTTCTGCTCCAGCTGCGCGATGGTCGGGTTGCCCCAGCGCGTGTAGATGAAGGGCGTGTTCTCGCCGAAATCCTCGGCCGAAAAGGAGACGTCCGGGTCGGTCACGTAGGTGGTGGACATCACCAGATTCGGCGACGAGGCACCGGTGTTCGGGTCTGGTACTTCGCCGGCGTGGACGGCAAGCGTTGCGAAGCCTCGCTCTTGTTTCATTTCGCTTCCTCTGCGGGTTGCTGAGCTGATCGGTCGTGCTCGATAGCGATCAGGCTACGCCGGTAGAGCGCGAAACGCAGCATGCCGGAGGCGGCAATGAAGCTGCGGCTGACGAGTTTCCCCGGCGAGCCACCACACCGGGAAGGAACTTCAGACCAGCACCGCCGGCAACGGACGGCGCAGCGAAGAAGGCAGCTTCGGGCCGCGCCCGAAACGCACCACCAGATCGGGCCGGCGCCCGCCAAGCCCGAGGAAATCAGCAAACTGCGGCCGCAGCTGCGACACCTCGACCGGCTGGTTGAGCATTGCGTTGCGAATGCCCAAGGCGGCCGACTGCAGGACGAAACGCTCGTAGCAGCGCCCGACCTCGATCCACTGCGCCGGGCCGGGGGCATCGGAGACAAACACCGCGATGCCCGCTGAACTCCGTACCTGCCGGGCGTACTTGTCGTTCTCGCTTTTCGGCGTGAAGAAGGTTCCGAAGAGCAGGCTGCCCAGCCATTCCGGCACCGACGGATTGCCCGAGGCCGCGGCGTAAAGGCCGTCGCCGGTCCGCACCGCCTCGTCGCCGCTGAAACGGAGCCACTTGCGCAGCTCGGCGACGAAAGCGGGATCGTTCATCTGCGCGGTGTTGCCCGCTACGACATATTCAAGCACCTGCTCCAGCGCCTGTTTCTCGCTGAGCAGGAGCACCCGCACGCCGTCGCCGCTACCAGCCAGCTCGAGCAGCGCCAGTTCCTGCCGGCTGAGTGGCTGCCCGTCATAGTCGCCGCGCGTGCACTGGCGCGCGGGAATCGCCTCGAACAGTGCCGAGGCCACCGGCCTCGTCGCTTCCAGATCGAGGCGCAGGGCGTTAGCGCTCGCCGCATAGAATTCGGCATGCGCGTGCAGACCGTTGGCCGACGCCGCCTGGATCAGGTTTTCGGCCGCGCAACCGAGCGAAACGAAGAGATGGTGATCATCCGGATCGACGACGGGACAGCGCCGCGAAAGATCGGGCAGGATCGAGACAGCACTTTCTTCAAGGCGGAACTGCCAGCACTGCGTGTTATGGCTCGATGGCGCCAGCGTGGCGCAACGTACCAGCTCGCACAGCAGCGCGGCCTTGTCGCCGGCGACGACAGCACCGTGACGCCAGGTGCGTTCCGCGACATCGGCGTAGCTTTCGTTGCGCGTCAGCGCCGAGCACGCCGACAGGGATGCCGCTCCACCGACGGCAGCCAGCGAGCCAAAGACAAAGTTTCTGCGGGAAGTCATCGCGCAATCTCCCTCCTGATCCGCCCGAGCATGCGTCAAGCGCCTTGCCGGGGCAAGTCGGGGCAGCTTGCGGCTGTACTGGCGCGCGTGGTCTGGTACGTGACGGGCAACAATCGACCCAAAGCGGCTATCGGCGCCTGTGAAAAGCGGTCATTCAACGTGCTAGATCAGAGGCGCGTAGTCGGCTTGCCGGCGGAAAATCCCTCTGAAGAAGAAGGTTAGAGATAGGCGGTAATGACTCGAAGGGGTTACGAGAAAACTGAACTACGTCGTTCAACCTCCTCCTCCATCGGCTATTCGCAGCCCGGATGCAATCTTGACGCATAGAGATCGAGCGTAGTCATCATGAAGTGTGGGTGCCCAAGGTGAAGAAGGAATTCGAGCAAGCAAAAGATGCTCACCTCTCGGCCCGCTCAAGTCAATTGACCACCCGCCATTTAAGTAAAACGGGCTGGCACATACACGAGAGTACCCGGCCAATGACACCACTCTGTTTTTATGAAACGGATTTAGTGGTGAATTGAAGAATATCGCCTGTTTGGTGTCAAACAAAATCCGAACGGAATTGCTTCGAGTCAGCCACCATGCTGCTAGTGCCATAAAAATAGCTAGAAAGATAACTAAACCAAAAATATTGGGTTGGGAGAGAATGGTACTCGTAGCGAGGAGTAGTGGTGGCAAATAGATCCACGGATTTGGCTCGGTACGTATCTCAATTGCTTGGTTTTGTTCTTCGATCACTTTATTTTTTTCACGGTGTTGTTAGGCTTACTTAATGGCCGCAGTGTATACATAGGAATCACGCGTTGAATTTGTGTAGCTTCCGACGATTTGATCTGCATCCGGCGAAACACGAACCACACCAACTGAAGTACCCCCCATTGCCCCCAGCTTCTTGAAGCCACCGGACTGCGAATATAGGAATACGTGGTTACGGTACTTCTGCCAATAAAAGTCGAGAGATGCAAAATAGGTTCCGACTATTAAGCCTTGCTTGGACACGCCGGTTGCGAAAGTAACCTTACGGTTAACTGAACTCAGACTTTTTGCGCCATCTCGGCGCGAATATTGAAAAGCATAGCCACTCCCGTTGGGCACCTGAACATTTCCAACAATCACTGCACCATCGGCCGAGACACCGCGCGCAAAGGCAGACTCTCCACCCATAGCGCCTAGATCTTCAAACCCATGCGCTTCGGAGTACATGAAGGCATGGTAGATCGGCTTCCTTTCCGGCGTTGTCGAATGTAGAAAGCTTCCAACAACTACCGAACCGTCAGCGGACGCAGCATAGGGAGTTATCGAAGTTCTGCCGAGCGTACCAAGGTCCTGAATTCCACCTGACTGTGTATGTCGGAAAAGCCGACTTCCTTCGTCTTTGACAAAGAAGCTGCCCCAGATCACAGCCCCGTCAGCGGAGATACATAGGTTGTTTATATTTTTAGCAAGCTGCCCAAGATTCTCGATCCCGCCTGTTTTGCTATAGCGGAATACATGCCATTTTTCTAATCGATCTTTGTCCTGGCTGAACATTCCGACGACCACTGACGCGTCGCTTGATACGTCGCTTATGCGAACTGATGCTGGAATTCCACCAACTGCGGAAATCTTGGACGAAATGTTGATTGTGTTAGCCAACCGAACGTCGGTATCTGCAATGACTGGCAAAGCCAGTACCACGCAAAGACAAGGCACAATCCATAGGAATCTTCTTGTCTGCCGCATGAGCGTAAGCCTAACGTCTAGTAGACGGCAAAAACGCCACATATGTAGTTGCCCGGTGACGTATATGTGGACTTGTGCGCCTGTAACTCTCTGTTTTGCTTGGAGCTGAAGCATTCATCATGTCATCGGCTTCTGTATATACGAACACCAAGGTCACCGCATCGAAGGTCCGCTTTCAGAGCAAAATCCTCAAGGACTGCTTATGGCCGTTTGCCGCCCTCGCCCCATGGCCGAGAAGATATTCGACCCGCAAACCACAACCATCCAGAGCATACGCCATCCGCATTTTTACAACCAGTAACCGCCGCTTAGCTGGAGACATCCCGCCGAACCCCGGCAATCAAACAAATCCCCCGGACGTGCGCTGACGTACAGACCGCGCCTGCGCAGCGGCCGACACTCGGCGGACGATCAGAAGGCCCGCTTCACACCGGGCTGGCGCCCGACAGCGGCATTTCCGCGCCGGCCGCTGATTGATTTCTGGAGCACATCATGGGCAAACCTCTTCCCGACATCACCGCCGAGCGGCGTCAGCGCCGGCTGTTTCTCGCTGCCGACAGCGACTTGCCGGGCTTTGCCGACAATATCGCCGTTCTGGTTTTTCTCACCATTTTCATGGTCCTGTATTGCTCGCCGGTGCACGCGGAGGACGTGGCGGCAGCGGCCAGTGCCAACAGTCGCAGCAGTGCGCAGGAAAGCTATTCGTGGGTGAGTGGCGGCGTTGGCGACGAGGCGCGCACCGCGCTGCAACAGCAGGCCGGCAGCTACAACGTGCAGGTGACGTTCAGCGAGCGGCATGGCGCGTACATCGCCGGTGTGCCCTTCACCATCAGCCGCGTCGACGGCCTGGTCAAGCAGCGTGAAGCCCACGCCGGCACCGCCGACGGCCCGCTGCTCTATCTGCGGCTGCCGCCCGGCACCTACCTGATCCGCGCCCAGATCGACGGCGTCTGGCAAAGCCAGCGCGTCAATGCGCCGGCAAGCGGCGCCCCGATCAAGCTCTCTTTCATCGCCGTCGGCGAATGAGCAATCCGGCGAGCGACACCGGCCAACCGGAAGGAGCCAGCGCGATGAGCACGATCCCTCCCGCCCGTGCCGCCTTGCTGCATCCAGCGACAACGCCGGGCTGCGGCAAGTGGGCATCGGTGCTGACGCCCGTGACCTGCGCTTTGACTCGCGCCATCGCGCCGCAGCAGAGCGCGCCTCCGCTACCGATTGCTGACGCGGTACCACCGCTAACCAAGGCCGCGGCCAGCAACAGCGACTAAACCGCCGAAGTTCGTTGCCGGATGCGTTCGGGCTTTCAGCTATCGCGTCACGCCGCGACCGGCTCGCCCTCTCCGAGAATGAGGCTCGTCGGCAACACCTCGGCGTAGATGCCGTTCAGCGCCGCGAGAAACGCTGCGTGTACCTGCTGCGCGGCAATCGTTTCGTCCTGATAGGCCAGCGCGCGCGTGGCGCAGGCGTCGGCGGCGATGCGGCATTCCAGTCCGAGGTCAAAGGCGGCGCGTACCGTCGCGTCGACGCACATGTGCGTCATCATGCCGGCGACCAGCAGGCGGCCGGTGCCCAGCGTCGCCAGCGCTTCGCGCAGCGGCGCTTCGCGGAAGCTGTTGGGGAAGTGCTTGTCGATCACCGCCTCGCCCGCGACTGGCGCAACATCCTGATGAATGTTGGCGCCGCGCGTTCCCGGCAGAAAGAAGCCGGCGCCGGGGCGCAGCGAAATGTGGCGGATGTGGATCACCGGCGTGCCGTGTTGCCGCGCCGCGGCCAGCAACTGCGCCGCGTTGGCCAGCGCGGCGTCGCTGCCTTCCAGCTCGAAAGCGCCGCCGGGGAAATAGTCGTTCTGCAGGTCGATGAGCAGCAGGGCTTGGTTCATGAAATGGCTCCTTTGGTGTTCAAGGCGATGGCTCCGATTCTAGGCAGGCGCCAAACCTTGACAATCCATCCCGGCGGAACAAAACTGTTTCCCCAAAGGAAACGAAAACAAACAAATGGACCCACTGGCCAATCTCAACGAAATGGCGATCTTCGCCCGCGTTGTCGAAGCGAAGAGCTTTTCTGGCGCGGCACGTCAATTGGGCCTCGGCAAATCGGCGGTCAGCAAGCAGATCAGCCGGCTGGAGCAGGCGCTCGGCGTTCGCCTGCTGCATCGCAGTACGCGCACACTGAGCCTCACCGACGAGGGGCGCGCGGTCTACGAGCACTGCGCCAGCATGGTTGCCGCGGCCGAAGCGGCCGAGGTGGCGGCGAGCAATCTCAATGCCGCGCCGCGCGGCACGCTGCGCATCAGCGCGCCGGTGAGCTTCGGCACGCGCCACGTGGCGCCGGCGATCCGCTCCTTTCTGGCGCGCTACCCGGAGATGCGCGTCGAGCTCGTTCTGCTCGACCGCTTTGTCGATCTGGCCGAGGAAGGCTTCGATCTGGTGATCCGTCTCGCCGACCGCCTGCCTGATGGCCTGATCGCGCGCCGCCTGCTCGACATCGATTTCGTCATCTGCGCGTCGCCGGCGTATCTGGCGCAGCGCGGCACGCCCCGCCAGCCCGCCGATCTGGCCGGTCATAACTGTCTGCTCTACGGTCACGGCGGCTTCGGCAAGCAGTGGCGACTGCGCGCCCTCGGCGGCAAGACGGCCGCTGAAAGCAGCCGCGAAGTGCAGGTGGCGGTCGACGGCAACTTTCAGGTGAACAGCAGCGATGCGCTGCATGACGCCTTGCTCGCCGACATGGGCCTCGGCCTGATCCCGCGCCTCTCCGTCGAGGACGATCTGGCGCGCGGCACGCTGCGCGTGGTGCTGCCCGGCTGGCAGGTGATCGCGCCTTTCGCCGCCGCCAGCGCGGTCTTCGCGCCGAGCCGCGCGCCGTCGCCGAAGCTGCGCGCCTTCGTCGACCATCTGCTCGAACATTTCAAGCCGGCGGCGCCGGACGGCATTGCGCCGCCGCCGGCGGCGCTGGCCTACACCCGCCCGAAGTGGATGGGCTGGTAAACACCCCCTTTCTGACTAGCGAACGGGCCTGCTGAACATGCGCATCCTCATCGTTGAAGACGACTCCCTGCTCGGCGACGGCATGCAGAGCGGACTGCGTCAGGCCGGCTTCACCGCCGACTGGGTGCAGGACGGCCGCGCCGCCGAAGCGGCACTGGCCAGCGAAGAATTCTCGGCGCTGGTGCTCGATCTCGGTCTGCCCGGCCAGCCCGACGGCATGGCGCTGCTGACGAAGCTGCGCGCGCGCGGTGTAGCGCTGCCAACGCTGATCGTCACCGCGCGCGATACCGTCGCCGACAAGCTCGCCGGGCTCGACGGTGGCGCCGACGATTACCTCGTCAAACCCTTCGACCTCGACGAACTGGCCGCCCGCCTGCGCGCGCTGATCCGGCGCAGCCATGGCCGGCAGGCGGCCTTGCTCGAACACGGCAACATCAGCGTCGATCCGGCGGCGCGGCGCGTCACGCTGGCCGGCGCCGCGGTCGAACTCGCCGCACGCGAGTTCGCGCTGCTCGAAGCACTGCTCGAAAACCGCGGCCACGTACTGCCGCGCGCGCGTCTCGAAGGCCTCATCTACGGCTGGAACGAAGAGCCCGAAAGCAACGCCGTCGAAGTGCACGTGCACCACCTGCGGCGCAAGCTCGGCGCGACGCTGATCCGCACCGTGCGCGGCGTCGGCTACACCATCGACCACGCGCCATGAGCAGCACCGCAACCGCTGCCGACAGCGCACCGGGCTATTCGCTGCGCCGGCGCCTGCTCTGGCTGCTGCTGTCGACGATCGCCGTGCTCTGGGGGCTGATCGCTGCCGCCGTTTTCGTACGCGCGCACGACATGGCCGACGAACTGTTCGACACGCAGATGACGCAGATGGCGAGCAGCCTGCTCGACGCCAGTGCCGCCCGCCCGGACGCGCTGCCGGCAAGCCTGGCCGCCGTCAGCCACGGCGGCGCGCCGGATTTCGTCTTTCAGCTGTGGCGGCTCGAAGACGAGGACGACGCCGACGAGCTTGCCGACGGCAAGGGGCATGCAACGACGGCGACACTACTGGTGCGCTCCGCGGCGGCGCCATCGACGCCGCTGGTTGACGGCGACGGCTTCCGCGAACACCTGTGGGGCAAGGAGCTGTGGCGCTTTGTCAGCCTGCGCGACGCTGCCGGCCATTACCAGGCGCAGGTCGGACAACGCCACGAACTGCGCTACGTGCTGGCGCGCGAGGCGGCGCAAAGCGTGCTGATGCCGCTGCTGATCGGGCTGCCGCTGCTGGCGCTGGCGATCTGGCTGGCGGTCGGCAGCGCGCTGCGTCCCTTGTCGGCAGCCACCGCCGCCGTCGCCGCGCGGCGCCCGGAAGCGCTCGACGCACTCGCCATCGAGCAGCCGCCGGCCGAGGTACTGCCGCTGATCGACGCGCTCAACGCACTGTTTGCGCGCATCCGGCGCACGCTCGACAGCGAACGGCAATTCACCGCCAACGCCGCACACGAATTGCGCACACCGCTGGCTGCGCTGAAAACGCATGCGCAGGTGGCGCTACGCGCCGAAAACGACGCCGAGCGCCGCTACCCCGCGGTACCCGAACGGCGGCACGCGCTCGAACAGGTGATCGCCGGCGTTGACCGCATGACGCGATTGACCGAGCAGTTGCTGCTGCTGGCGCGGCTCGACCCCGAGGGTACGACACTGCCACGACGCCCGATCGATCTGGCCGCGCTGGCCATCGATGTCTGCGCGCAACTCGACGGCAGCGCCCGGGCGCAAGGCATCGACATCAGCTTCGCCAGCGTCGACAGCCGGCCTGGCGGCAGCGAATCAGGCACCGCGCATGGTGCGAGCTTCCGCCTCGATGGCGCCGCCGAACTGCTCGGCGCGCTGGTGCGCAATCTGGTCGACAACGCCATCAGCCACGCGCGCGGCAACGTCAATGTCGCCCTGCTGCGCACGACGACGATGATCGAACTCACTGTCGACGACGACGGCCCCGGCATTCCCGAGGAGCAGCGCCGGCGCGCGCTTGAGCGCTTCGAGCGCCTCGGCGAACGCGGTGGCGGCGGCAGCGGCCTCGGGCTGTCGATCAGCGCGCGCATCGCCCAGTTGCACGGTGGCAATCTGGCGCTCGCCGCCAGCCCGCGCGACGGCCTGCGCGCCTGCGTGCGCCTGCCCGCAGGCGACGGCGAAGGCTAGGTGCCGGCGACTGGCGTAGCCTGAGCCTCGTCGGCAAGCACGACGCGATTGCGACCGGCGTGTTTGGCCGCGTAGAGCGCGCGGTCGGCGGCGCGGATCAGCTCGGCCGAGCTCGTCCCCTGCTGCGGAAAGAAGGCAACGCCGATCGAGACGGTGATTCCGGGCAGCGCCTGCCCTTCGAATTCGAGCGCCAGAGCGGCGATTGCGCGACGGAACTCCTCGAAGCGTTCGCGCGCCGCGTCAACGCTGATCTCGGGCAGGATGAGCACGAATTCCTCGCCGCCGTAACGGCAGGCGACATCCATGCCGCGCCGGAAGGCCAGCATCACGCCGGCGATCTTCTGCAGCACGAGGTCGCCGGCCTCGTGGCCGAAGGCGTCGTTGAAGTCCTTGAAGCGGTCGACGTCGACCATCGCCACCGCCATCGGCCGCGAAATGCGCGACAGGCGCGAGAGTTCGCGCGCCTGCGTCTCTTCCATGAAGCGGCGGTTGAACAGGCCGGTGAGCGGATCGCTGAGCGACTGCGCCCGCAGCGAGTCGCGCAGTCTCAGATTGGCCAGCGCCAGACTGATGCTGTCGGCCGCCATATTGGCCAGACGCAGCCGGCGCTCGTGGTGCAGACCGCTACTTTCGGCGGCGCTGGCGCCCAGATAGATGACGCCCAGCGACTGCTCATGCAGATGCAGCGGAATGCACAGGCAGGCCGTACTCTCGTCGCCACTGTGCGGGCAACGCGGCACCAGCGACGGCCCCGCCGGCGCCGCGTAGGTACGGGCGGTGCGCAAGGCCCAGCAGTCGCCGACGTCGATGCTGATGCTTGGCGGCTGTGCTTCGCCCCAGAAAACCGTCCGGCGCAGTTGCTCGCTGTCGTCCTCACGCATGAAACAGGCACCCGCCGAATGCGGGAACAACGTATCCATCGAATTGCGGATCACCGTGTAGGCTTCTTCGAGCGACGGCGCTGCCTGCAGCAGATCGGTCATTTGCCGCAGCGCACGGATTTCGCGGTTGGTTTCCTCGAGTTCCAGCTGCGCGCGGCGCAGCCGGGTGACGTCGCGGCCGGCGGCGACGGCGCCGGCGACCTCGCCGGACTCGTCGCGGAAGATGATCGCGCTGAACAGGATGTCGATCTGCTCGCCTGAACTCTGCCGGATGGCGAGCGGGTAATCGATCACGTAACCCAGCTCGAAGACCTGCCGGTAGAAACCCGCGGCCGACGCGGGCGCGGTGAAATAGCGCCTGAACTCGCTGCCGATCAGCGTTTCGCGCGGCACGCCGACAACGCGGCCGCTGGCCGAATTGGCGTCCATGATCGTGCCGTCGGCGCCGATCGCCAGCAGCGGATCGAGGCTCGCCTCGATCAGGCTGCGCGCGTAGAGCGAGGCGGCGCGCAGATGCTCCTCGGCGCTTTTCTGTTCGGTGATATCGACGATGACGCCGTCCAGCCATTGCGCCTTGCCGGCTTCGTCGTACCAGGCGCGCCCTCGCTCGCTGACCCACTGCACGCCGCCAGCGGGGCTGTTGATGCGGTAGGCGATGTCGTAGCTGCGCCTGCCGGCGATGGCCGCCGCCACCGCCGCCGCCACCTCGGCGCGGTCTTCGGCAACGATCAGTCCGCCGAGCGAAAGCTCGCCCGAGAGAAAGCGTGCGGGCGGCTCGCCGGTGAGCACTTCGATGCCCCGGCTGATGTGCTGCACATGCCAGGGCGCCTCGAGTCCGGAGCGGAACACCGTTCCCGGAACGTTTTCGACCAGCGTGAGATATTCGTCGCGGCGTCGCGCCAGTTCGGCCGCGGCGGCTTCCATCCCTTGCCGGTGCCGCGCATTGAGGTAGAGCACCGAAAAGAGGAAACCGCCGAAGGCCAGCCCGCCGAGCAGGATCATCATCGGCAGCGGACTCCCGGTATCCGCCTCGAACTGCGCACTGCTGCGAAAACGTACCGTCCACCGATGCCCGGCGATCACCGGCTGCAGATCGATCTGATGGCGTGCCTGCCGCGCACCGCGCTCCGACGCGTAGAGCAGGTTTTCCGGCTGCACCTTGTCGTCATAGACCTCGACCTCGAGGTCGCCACCGCCCGTTCCGAAAATGCTGCGCATCAGATCGAAGGCGCGAAACGGGCTGTAAACGAAGCCGACAAGCGCCAGGCGCCGTTGCTCGACGCTGTCTTGCGGCCGGCCGTTCCGGTAGACCGGCAGGTAAATCAGGAAACCGGGCTGCACGTCGCGGCCGTTCTCCTGGATCAGCTGCACCCGCCCCGAGAGTGCCGGCTCGCCGCTGTCGCGCGCGCGATCCATCGCCTCGCGGCGCACCGGCTCGGCATACATGTCGTAGCCGAAAGCAAGCAGGTTGCGCCCGGAGACAGGTTCAAGATAGATGATGCTGCTGAACAGCTCGCGCTCGCCAGCCGGATGTACGCGGTAATCGGGGAAACCTTCGGCACGTATCGCCGCCTCGTGGGCGCTGAGGGCAGACTTCGGCAGCATCATTGCAAAACCGGTACCGAGAATGCCGGGAAGCGACTGACCCAGCTGCAACTGCGTGACGTAGGCGCGCCACTCCTGGCGACTGACGGTTTCGCTCGCGGCAAACAGCCCGGCGCTGCCGCGCAGCACGCGTTCGTAATCGTGCATGCGGCCGACCAGCACCTCCGTCTGCTTCTGCGCGCGATACTGGAAGCGCTCTTCGTTGTTGCGGGCGATTTCGTGCGCGGAGTATTGCCAGGCGCCGAGCGACAGCAGCAGCAAGAAGCCGAGCGCCAGCCAGGCGAACGACGTACGACTCAGGGCGGAATTGATCCACTGTGGGGAAAGCGTCTCTGTCGGCGGCACGAACGTCATCCGGACAAGTACTCCATTGACGATAACATGCTGACTCAGGCGACGCCATCAAGCGCCTGATATTGCGCAGGTAAGGCGGAACACCTGCCGGCGTACAAGGCTTGCCGGGCCACGCGCGCAGCCGGCGATGAGAGCGCTCAAAACGCCTTGCTGGCCGCCGGCGCGCAGTCGCCGAGAAAAAAGATCGTGTTGCGTCCGGCAGATTTCGCCCGGTACATCGCGATGTCGGCGCGGCGCAGGATGTCGCCCTGGCGGAATTCGCCGTCGGCGACGGTGGCGATGCCGATACTCACGGTGCACCGGCACTCGACGTCGGTAGCGGGCGCTGCCGGCTTCAGTACGTAGGGTTCAGCGGCGGCCTGAAGGATCTTTTCGGCGACCAGCTGCGCCTGTTCCGCCGCGGTCGCCGCCGCGCGGTCGAGGTCGCCAAGCAGGACAACGAATTCGTCGCCCCCGAGGCGCGCCACGGTGTCGCTCTCGCGCACGCAACCGGTAATGCGGCGCGCCACTTCGAGCAGCAGCAAGTCGCCGACATCGTGACCGTGCACATCGTTGACCGACTTGAAATTGTCGAGATCGATCAGCAGCAGCGCGACACTTCCCTCGGCGCGCTTGGCGGTCGCCGCCGCCAGACTCAGCCGGTCGAAAAGCAGGCGGCGGTTGGGCAGATTGGTCAGCGGATCGTAGAAAGCCAGCTCGCGGATCTGCGCCTCCAGACGTTTGCGCTCGGTGATATCGAGCGCGATGCCGCCGAGCAGCGGCGCCGCCCCTTGGCGATTGATGCGGAACTTGTGGGTCTGGTAGAGCCTGAGCTGGCCATCGGCACCCTGCACCTGCTCTTCGATCTGCTGGTAGCCGGCGGCCATCGCCCGTTCGTCGTCGGCAAGCATTTCCTCGGCCACGCCGGGCGGAAGCAGATCAAGCGTCGACTTTCCCTGCCAGTCGTGCGCGCCGAGGAGATCTGCCAGATAGCGGTTCATGAACAGCAGCTTGCCGCTCGCATCCTTGATGAAGGCCGCTGCCGGCAGAGTTTCCATGAACTGGCTGAAGCGCTGTTCGCTTTCCTGCAGCCTCGACTCGACGAGCTTGCGTTCCGAAAGATCGACATCGACACAGAACATCTCCGGCGCCTGACCCGGCACATGTACGTAGGCATGGCTGGAAAGGACAGCAACCCGTGAGCCGTCCTTGCGCATCAGGGAGAGCTCTCCGGCGGGAATCGGCTGCCCTGTGGCGAACATTTCGCGGATGGCGGCAAGCACACCGTTACGCATCTCGGCGGGGATGATCAGATCCAGCAGCTTGCGGCCGATCGCCTCCTCTGCGGTATAGCCATAGAGCTGTTCGGACGCCTTGTTCCAGAAATGCGTCGTGCCGTCTTCGGTATAGCCCTGCACCGCCACCGCGGGGATGGAATGGAGCAGATTGCGGAAACGCGTTTCGCTGACCTGCATGGCCATTTCGGCCTGCTTGCACGCGGTGATATCGGTGAGGACGCCATGCCAGAGCACACTGCCGTCAGCTTGCGCTGTCGGGTTGGCCTGTCCGCGCAGCCAGCGCAACTCACCGCTGCGCGAACGTATCCGGAAGTCATGCTGCCAAGGCTGCAGCCTGCGGTTGGCTTCGTTGACCGAAGCATGATGCGCGGCACGGTCTTCGGGAACGACGCATTCGCTCATGGCCTCGTGAGCGGCGCAGGCATCTTCCGGCGACACGCCAAAAAAGCTCCGCACAACCGGACTGACGTAAGTAAACGCCCACTCGCCGTCGGCCCGCACGACGAACTGATAGACGACGCCGGGAATCGTCGCCGCGAACATGTCCAACTGCTCACGCAAGCGCTCAAGCATGATGAGCTTCTCCGAGTGCAAGAAGTCTGGGCTGGCAGACACAACAACATCATACGCCTGGCATCCGGCCGGTGGCTTCTGGCGCAACTCAGCTCCGCCCACGCTCGCTGCAAACGTGGGCGCCGCCGCCTATTCACTTGTGCTAGCGAGGCATGATAATCTTCCAATAAGGGAAATAAGTTAGATAATTCTAAATCTATAGCAAGCCGCAAAAACAGCCACTGCCGGCTCCTGCACGAACGAATTTGCAACATAGACCTGGCGGCATCGCGGCCCTTGCGCAGCACCGTATCCGGCTCGCCGATTGGTCTGACGGGGAGCGCGCCGCAGATCACGCCACCTTGACAGGGACGTCCCAGCAATGAATCCGCCACATCCAGACGCCGCCCAGCCCGGCAATGATTCGCCCGGAAGCGAGGCGGAGTGCTGCCCGGCGAATCGCCTGCGACGCCGCTTCGGCGCGTCGCGGCCAAAGGCAAGCAGCTATCACAGGCCGCGGCAGAAAATCGCGGCGCTGCAGCAGAACCTGCAGCGCCTGCAGGCGGCGCTGGCCGATCATGCGATGGTTTGCATTACCGATCTGACGGGCATCATCCGCGAGGCCAATGACAAGTTCTGCCGCGCCAGCGCTTACCCGCGCGACGAGCTGATCGGTCGGCACCAATCGGCGGGGCGCTCGAACAAACAGCCGCCGGAGTTTTTCGCGGCGCTGTGGGCCACCATCGCCGACGGCCAGGTCTGGCGCGGCGACCTTTGCCGGCTAGCGATGGACAACGCCGAATACTGGCTCAACGCGACGATCATTCCGCTGCTCGGCGCCGACGGCAAGGTGGAGAAGTACCTCACCATCCACACCGACATCACCGCCAGCCGTGACGCCGAACAGGCGCTTGCGCAAAGCGAAGCGCGTTATCGCTCGCTGGTCGCCGCCGTCGCCGACGGCATCATCCTGCATCGACCGGATGGCCAGGCGATCGACTGCAATCCGGCGGCAGAGCGAATCCTCGGCCTGTCGCGGGAAGAACTGCTCGACCAGGACTCCAATGATCCGCGCTGGAATGCCATCCATCCGGACGGCACTCCCTTTTCCTACGATCAACGCCCGACACTGGCGGCGCTCCTGAGCGGCGCCAGCCAGCGTGACATCACGATGGGGGTGATTCGTCCCGACGGACGCCGGATCTGGCTCAATCTCTGCGCCGAACCGATCTTCGATCCCGACAACGGCCGCATCACTGCGTCGGTCACCTCGCTGACTGACGTCACCCACTACCGCGAAGATGCGGCCTCGCTGCGCGATTCGCTGCTGCAGCTGGAAGCGCTGTTCAAGGCCATCCCCGACCCGCTGTTCGAGATGGACGGCGAGGGACGTTACTACGAGCAGCACTTCGCCCACCGGGATCTCTGGCCCGCGCCCTTCAACGATCTGCGCGGCCGTCTGGTGAGCGAGGTTTTCCCGGCGGAAGTCGCCGCCGCCGTGCTGGCGGCGATTCGCGAGGCGGCAGAGACGGGGACCTCATACGGCCATCAGGTATGGCTCGACGGATCACGGGGAAAGGCCTGCTTCGAGTTGTCGGTGGCGCGCAAGAGCGGTGGCTGTGATCCGGCACAACAGCGTTTCATCGTGCTGTCCCGTGACATCAGCGAGCGCAAACGCACCGAGCAGGAGCTGCTCGTTTTCCGCCGCGTCGTCGAATGCACCGACAAGGCCATCCGCATTGCCGACGCCAACGGGCGCATCGAATACGTCAACCCGGCGTACGAGAACCTGCTTTCTTATGCGGCAACAGAGGTTCAGGGACAGGATTTCTCGATCGGTATCGCCGCGGCGGAAAAGCCGTTGATTGCCGCGATCACCGACAGCCTCAACAAAGGCGACAACTGGAGCGGACACATTCGCCTGCGCCGCAAGGATGGCAGCGAGTTCGTCAGCCTGAGCACGATCAGCGCGATCTTCGATCAGGCAACGGGGCAATTGCTGCACAGCTTCAACATGTTTGTCGATTACAGCGACGAACTGGCGCGGCAGGAAGCCTTGCAACGGGCGGTCGCGGCGGCCAATTCGGCCAACCGGGCGAAATCCGAGTTCCTGTCGCGCATGAGCCACGAGTTGCGCACGCCGATGAACGCAATCATCGGCTTTGGTCAGTTGCTCGAGGCCGACGACGAACTGAGCGAGGACAACCGCGACAACGCGCACGAGATTCTCAAGGCAGGCAAGCACCTGCTCGGCCTGATCAACGAGGTGCTCGATCTGGCGAAGGTTGAAGCCGGCGAAGTGGAGCTGTCGCTTGAGGCCGTCGACTGCGCCGAACTGCTGCAGGACTGCTGCAGCCTGCTGCGCCCGATCGCTGACAAGAGCGGCATTGCCTTGCAGCCGGGAACGCTCACCCCGGCGGTAGTTCGCGCCGACCGCATTCGTCTGAAACAGGTACTGCTCAACCTGCTGTCGAACGCCATCAAGTACAACCGCCCGGAAGGACACGTCCGGATCCGCGGCGACTATCAGCCAGGCGGCGTTGCCGGCTATCTGCGGCTGCACGTCAGCGACACCGGGCCGGGAATTTCCGTCGAGCAGCAGGCCGGACTGTTCCAGCCCTTCAACCGGCTGGGCGCCGAGTACGGCGAAATCGAAGGGAGCGGCATCGGTCTGGTGATCACGCGCAAGCTGGTCATCCTGATGGGGGGCTCGATCGGCGTGGACAGTCGCCCTGGCGAAGGCAGCGACTTCTGGGTGCAGTTTCCGCTCGACCGCCTGCCGGCAGACCTGCAGCAGCAGTCGCTGGCAGCCCTTGATGACAGGGATCGCGGTGGCGCAGCCGGGCAGCTGCGCAGCGTGCTCTATATCGAGGACAACCCGGCGAATCTGAAACTCGTCGCGCAGATCTTTGCCCGCCAGCCGCGAATCAAGCTGATCACCGCCAGCACGCCGGGCAGCGGACTGGAACTCGCACGCAGCCGGCAACCCGACCTCATCCTGCTCGACATCAATCTGCCGGAAATGGACGGATACAAGGTGCTCGACATCCTGCGCCAGAGCGAAACGACGCGCTCGATCCCGGTCGTTGCCCTGACGGCCAACGCCATGCCCGAAGACGTTCAGCGCGGCAGGGCGGCCGGCTTTGCCGACTACCTGACCAAGCCGCTCGACATACCGTATTTCATGAAAACCGTCGGCAAGTTGCTGAAGAAGCGGGTTGCGTCCTAGTTCGCGCGAGCTGGCGAGAGCGACCGAACGCCATGACATGCCGCGTGTCTGCCAACGCGGTTCACTGAAGATGTGCCGCAAGGCCTGTGGAGATTTTGCGCATGAACATTAAGCCGAATGCGGCCCGCATCCTCGTCGTCGACGACGAACCCGCCAATCTCAAACTGGTCGACAAAATGCTGCGCAAGGACGGCTACGAAAACGTCGTTCTCATCCAGAACCCGCACGAAGTGCTCGCCGCCTGCATGCAGGAGCGAACCGACCTGATCCTGCTCGATATCAACATGCCGGACCTGGACGGCTTCGCGGTGATGGCGCAGCTGCTGGCGCTCAATGATCCGCTGCTGCCCCCGATCGTCGTGCTGACTGCCCAGGATCGCAACGAAGTGATGCTGCGTGCGTTCTCCGAAGGTGCGCGCGATTTCATCTGCAAACCGTTCGGCCGCTACGAGTTGCTGGCGCGGGTGCGCAATCTGCTCGACGTCCATCTGGCACATCGGCTGCTCCACGAGCAGAAGACGGTTCTCGCCGAAATGGTCGATGCGCGGACCAGCGAGCTGCACCACTCACGCCTGCAGATCGTGCGCGTTCTCGGCCGCGCCGCCGAGTACCGCGACAACGAAACCGGCGCGCACGTGATGCGCGTCAGCCACGTCGCCGAGTTGCTGGCCAGGGTGATCGGCTGGAACGAAGCGCAATGCGAGCTGATCCTCAACGCCAGCCCGATGCACGATATCGGCAAGATCGGCATCTCCGACCTGATCCTGCTCAAACCCGGCCCGCTGAGCGTCGAAGAGAGAACGATCATGCAGACGCATGCCGAGATCGGCGCGCGCATTCTCGAAGCCAGGGGCAACGCCATTCTCGAGATGGCGGGGCGGATCGCCTACTCGCACCACGAAAAGTGGGACGGCACGGGCTACCCGGCCGGGCTGCGCGGTGAGGAAATTCCGCTTGAGGCGCGAATCGTCGCCATCGCCGACGTTTTTGATTCGCTGATGTCGGTGCGCCCCTACAAGCAAGCCTGGAGCGTCGACGCGGCGACCCGATTCATGCGCGACAACGCCGGCAGCCACTTTGACCCGGTTCTGGTCGGGCATTTTCTCGACACGCTGCCGCAGATCCTCGAGATCAGGGAACGCTTCCGCGACTCACCGCTTGCCAGCGCGCTCCCGGCCTGAGGCGGCGGCAGAAGAGTCGCCCGCGCGAAAAACGCGGGCCGTCGGCGGGCGGCTTCGGTGCGATAATCCTGCCGTGATATGCCCTGCCGATGCCCCCTGTACATTGCATCTTTCGTGAGGATCGCCGCTGATGCAAGCCGCTGAATCATTTCCAGCTGACGATGGACGCGCATCGGAAGCGCCGGGTTGTGGGCGCTGTCGCAATCTGGCGCCGCTCGATTTCGAATTCAGTTTTGCTTACCAGCCGATCGTTGACCTGCAGACGCGCACCGTCTTCGGCCATGAAGCGCTGGTGCGCGGCATCAATGGCGAATCGGCGGCATCGGTGCTGGCGCGCGTCAACGACGACAACCGCTACCGCTTCGACCAAGCCTGCCGCGTCAAGGCGGTGCAGGGTGCGGCAGAACTGGGGATACGCGAATTCCTGTCGATCAACTTCCTGCCCAACGCGGTGTATCAGCCCGAGGCATGCATCCGCTCGACCTTCGAAGCGGCACGCAAGTACAACTTCCCGCGCGAACGGATCATCTTCGAGGTGACCGAAGGCGAGGACATTTCGGACCGTTCGCACCTGATCAACATCTTCAGGGAATACCAGCGCTTCGGCTTCCAGACGGCGATCGACGATTTCGGCGCCGGCTACGCCGGGCTCAACCTGCTCGCCGAATTCCAGCCCGACATCCTCAAGATCGACATGGATCTGGTGCGCGACATCGACAAGAGCCGGCCCCGGCAGGCGATCGTCGAAGGCATCGTGCATATGAGCCGGCAACTCGGCATCCGCGTCCTCGCCGAAGGCATCGAAACGCGCGCCGAGCGCGACTTCCTGTTCGCCAGCGGTGTCTCGCTGATGCAGGGCTATTTCTTCTCCAAGCCAGCCTTCGGAGCCATCGGCGAAATCGACGCGGCGGCCTGGGAATAGGTCGGCAAGAAAATAGGTCGGCAAGCTTCGTGGGCGCCGATGTTCTGGCGCTCGCCGGCAAAGCCAGCCGCGCGCGCGGCGCCGTGCTGGCGACGTTCCGGCCGGATACGGCGCGGGCAGCCGCTGCCCGCGCTTTGCCGATCACCACGAGCAGCCTATGATGCCCAGCCCGACCGCTTTGCCGATTGCTCATGCTTGCCGACCTGATCGCCGGATTCGTCTCCGGCGCCGTGCTCATCGTCGCCATCGGCGCACAGAACTCCTATGTGCTGCGCCAGGGTATCCGGCGACAGCATGTGCTGCCGCTGGTGCTGCTCTGCGCCGGCGCCGACGCGCTGCTGATCGCTGCCGGCATTGCCGGACTCGGCGCGCTGATCGAGACGCAAGCGGTATTCCTGAGCATCGCCCGTTACGCCGGTGCTGCTTTCCTGTTCGCTTACGCGCTGGTCTCGGCAAGGCGCGCCTTCACCGGTGAGCGCCTTGAGGTCGACGCTGAAGGCAGCGTGCGCCTGCGCACGGCGCTGGCGACCTGTCTCGGCTTCACCTTCCTCAATCCGCATGTCTATCTGGATACGGTGATCCTGCTCGGCTCGCTCGCCAGCCAGCGCGGCGACGGCCGCTGGCTGTTCGGCGCCGGCGCGGCCTGCGCCAGCTTCGTCTGGTTCTTCGCGCTCGGTTACGGCGCGCGTCTGCTGGCGCCACTGTTCGCCAGAGCCGTCGCCTGGCGCATACTCGATTCGCTGATCAGCCTGACCATGTTCGCCCTCGGCCTCAGCCTGCTGCTCGGCTGAGGCGACGAGTACCCCGCACTCTTCGCTACCTGCCCGGAGACCCCATGAAACACGCCCGGCCGATCCGTTCCGACCAGAACGACGGGCGTGTTTTCATCGACATGCCCGACGACGCCGGTAATCCGTGCACCGCCTGCGGCGCCTGCTGCGCCTACTTCCGTGTTTCCTTCTACTGCGGCGAACTCGCCGATGGCAGCGGCGGCATCGTTCCCGCCGAGCTGACCCGCCGCATCTCGGCATTGCTGGTCTGCATGCAGGGCACCGAAAAGGGCCGCGGGCGCTGCATCGCGCTGCGCGGCGAACTCGGCCAGCCCGGAATTGCCTGCAGCATCTACGCACAGCGCCCGACGCCGTGCCGGGAATTTGCGCCGTGGCTGGCCGACGGCACGCCCAGCCCGGACTGCCAGCGGGTGCGCGCCTTCATCGGTCTGCCGCCCTTGCCGCCACTGCCTTCCCTGCCACCTGCCGGCGGCGGCAGTGACGAAGGCGTCTAGCGCGAGGACGTGTTCACTCCGCCGCCAGATGCAGCGGCATCCGCCGCGCGCCGAAGGGTTTGGCAAAACCTCCGAAACGCCCGGCGATCGCCGTGCCGCAGTGTGGGCAGCGGCCGTCGTCAGCGAGCTCGTAATGCAGGATGTCGTACCAGTCGCGAACGATCAGCGCGGCATGACAGCCGGGGCAGAAAGTGGTGTCGCCGGCGCGGTCGTGCACGTTGCCGGTGTAGGCGTAGCGCAGCCCGGCAGCGAGGGCGATCTGGCGCGCGCGGGCGAGCGTTGCCGGCGGCGTCGCCGGCACGTCGGCCATTTTCCAGTCCGGGTGAAAAGCAGAAAAATGCAACGGCACGTCCGGCCCGAGTTCCCGCATCACCCAGGCGACGAGCTGCTTCAGTTCGGCATCCGAATCGTTGTGGCCGGGAATGAGCAGCGTCGTGATCTCGAGCCAGCAGTCGCTTTCGTGGCGGATCCAGACGAGTGTGTCGAGCACGTTCTGCAGATGGCCGCCGCACAGGCGGACGTAGAACTCTTCGCTGAAAGCCTTGAGGTCGATGTTGGCCGCGTCCATCAGCGCAAACAGCTCGCGCCGCGGCTGCGCGTGGATATAGCCGGCGCTGACGGCGACGTTCCGGATGCCGCGCGCGCGGCAGGCGAGCGCGGTATCGATGGCATATTCGGCGAAGATCACCGGGTCGTTGTAGGTGTAGGCGACCGAGCGCGCGCCATGGCGTTGCGCGGTGGCGGCGATGGCCCCCGGGCTGGCGGCGTCGAGCAGCCGGTCCATGTCGCGCGATTTCGAGATGTCCCAGTTCTGGCAGAACTTGCAGGCGAGGTTACAGCCGGCGGTGCCGAAGGAGAGCACCGACGAGCCGGGATGGAAATGATTGAGCGGCTTCTTCTCGATCGGGTCGAGGCAGAAACCCGAGGAGCGTCCGTAGGTCGTCAGCTGCATGGCGCCACCGACGGCGCGGCGGACGAAACAGGCGCCGCGCTGGCCTTCGTGCAGCGAGCAGTCGCGCGGACAGAGATCGCACTGCACGCGGCCGTCGGGCAGCGCGTGCCACCAGCGGCCGGGATGCGCCGATTCGCTGACGAAGGGCCGCGTCATGGCCGGGAGCTCGCGGTGAGGCAGGTGCGAGATCGCCAGCCGGTCGTGGCCATTTCAGGCCTCCTGCCACTTCTGTACGGCATAGCGCGACAGGGCGATGCGCTCGTTCCAGTACGCGGCCGGCAGGCCGGCCTTGCGCTTCAGCTGGGCGAGGAATTCGGGCGGGTCGGGCAGTTCATCCCACACCTGCGGCAGGAAGGTCGCACGCCGGCCGTCGCAACTGAGGATCACGCCATCCTGCCCCGGCCGCAGTTGCGCCAGCGCCTCGGCCTCGTTGCGAAAGTCGAGCGGCGTGCTCGCGCCGAGCAGTGATACCTCGACGCGGATCGCCGCCAGTTCGGCCGCCGTCAACGGCGCAAAACGGCTGTCGCGAAAGGCTGCGGCGAGCGCGTTGGCGCGCACGTCGTCGATCAGTGGCCGCCACGCCTCAAGGCTGCCGATACAGCCGCGCAGGCGACCGTATTCGGTGATGGTGACAAAAGTGGCGCCCGGCGCACGCAGACGCGCATTCAGGGCGTCGTCGATCGGCGTTGCGGCGGCTTCTGTCGCCAGACGGCGGGCGCCATCCGCTTCGGCGCGGCCGGCAGGCACACACGCATCATCTTCACGCCCCTGAAAAAACGCCGCCATTTCCCGCCTTGCCAGGCACAGCAGCGCCATACCCAAGGCATCAGCGCTCATGAATTGCCGCGCTGAGGGCAAGCGCGGTGTAGCCGACGACGCGCGACCGGTCGCCGGCAGTGTCGCCCGAATTGCACAGGCCGAGTGCGCGCGCCGTCAGCCCGTGCCGCTGTGCGGCGAGCAACAAGCCGTTCACCGGCGTCGCACCGCAGGCCTCGACGTTCCGGATGTCGGTCGCCAGAGCCAACATGCGCGCCAGCGTTGCGCTGTCGATGCGGCAGGCTTTGTCATAGGCGTGGTAGTGCGAAAGGTCGGAGCTGATGACGATCAGCGTTTCCTCGCCGCCCCAGAGCTGGTCGAGCACGTCGGCGACCGCCTCGGCGTCGCTCTCGCCAACGACCAGCGGCACCAGTTCGAAACGGCCGAGAACTGTCTGCAGGAACGGCAGTTGCACTTCCAGCGAATGCTCCCAGGCGTGCACCGCGTCGCTGTGCGTCACCTGCGGCAGATCGGCGACGGCATCGAGGGCGCGGGTGTTCAGCGGCACTTCACCGAGCGGCGTGGCAAAGGCGCTGACCATCGCCGTCGGTGCCGCCAGCCCGCGCACTGGTACGCGGTGCGTCGGGCCGAGCAGGACGACGCGGCGGATGCGCCCGGCGAAGGGCAGCAAGCAGGCAAACGCCTTCGCTGCCATTTCCCCGGAATAGACGTAGCCGGCATGCGGCACGATCAGCGCCTTGGGTGCATGCGTGGCGAGGACGTCACCGCCCGCCGCTCCGGCCAGCAACCCGTCAATCACGCGGGCCAGCGCGTCGGCAATGGCCGGGTAGAAAATGCCGGCGACTGCCGGCGGACGCACGGAAACATTCATGGCAAACACCCGTCCCAAGAACAATTTCTGTGCGTCCACTATAGCTGGCCGCAACCGTGACGCCAGCCCCGGACGATCGCCAGGCGACGGCTGTCCGCCTTACTCGTGGCGCAGCGCCTGGATCGGATCGAGCTGCGCCGCGCGCCGCGCCGGTACATAACCGAAAATGACGCCGATCGCCGCGGAAAAGGCAAAGGCCGTCAGGTTGATTCCCGGATTGAACAGGAAGGGCATCGACATCAGCGCGGTCAGACCGAGGCAGGCAAAGAATGCGAGCACGACGCCGACCAGCCCGCCGAAAGCCGAGAGCACCACCGACTCGATCAGGAACTGCAGCAGCACCTCGTGCTCGAGCGCGCCGATCGCCAGGCGGATGCCGATTTCGCGCGTTCGCTCGGTCACCGACACCAGCATGATGTTCATGATGCCGATACCACCGACGAGCAGGCTGACCGCCGCCACCGCGCCGAGCAGGCCGGTCATGGTGCGGACCGTCCCCGACAGCGTTTCGGCGATCTGCTTGGTGTCCATGACATTGAAGTTGTCGTCGGCGTTCTCGGCCAGCTTGCGCCGCTCGCGCAGCAGGCTGCGCAACTGCGCAATGGCGACGGTCGAGTTGGTCGCGTCCTTGAGCGACACCATGACGTTGCCGATGTCGAGGCTGCCGGTGAGGCGGCGTTGCGCGGTGCGCAAGGGCATCAGCACGGTATCGTCCTGGTCCATGCCCATGCCGCCCTGCCCCTTGGCGGCAAGAACGCCGATCACTTCGCAGGCGAAGGCCTTGACGCGGATGCTGCTGCCCAGCGGGCTCTGCTTGCCGAACAGTTCCTTCTTCACCGTATTGCCGATGACGCAGACGGCCTTGCCGGCGCGCTCCTCGTCGTCGGAGAACTGCCGCCCGGCGGCCAGCTTCCAGTTACCGGCGACAAAATAATCGTTGCTGGTGCCGCTGACCGTCGACGACCAGTTCTGCGTGCCGGCGACCAGCGTCACCGCACTGCCGACCACCGGCGCCACCGCCTTCAGGCCATTGACCTGCTGCTGGATGGCCTCGATGTCGGCGATCTTGAATTTCGGCGCCCCGGCACTGTCGCGGCCGGGTCCGAGCCGCTGCCCGGGCATGACCATCAGCAGATTGCTGCCGAGCCCGGCGATCTGGTCGGCAACCATGCGCGTTGCGCCGTTGCCGAGCGTCACCATGGTGATCACCGCGGCGACGCCGATGACGATGCCGAGCACGGTGAGGAAGGAGCGCAGCAGGTTGCGGCGGATCTCGCGCAGCGCGAGCAGCAGCGCGTTCAGCAGCATGGCGCCTCCGCCTGCGCGCCGACAGCGCTACTCCCCGCATGCTGCGTATCGCTGTCCACCAAGCCGTCGACGAAATGCACGATGCGTCTGGCGTAGGCGGCCATGTCCGGCTCGTGCGTGACCATCAGCACGGTGATTCCCTGATCGCGGTTGAGCGCGAGCAGCAGCTCCATGATTTCGTGGCTGCGCTTGCTGTCGAGGTTGCCGGTCGGCTCGTCGGCGAGGAGCACCAGCGGCTGGGTGACGATGGCGCGGGCGATGGCGACGCGCTGCTGCTGCCCGCCCGACAGTTCGGCCGGCGTGTGCTGCTCCCAGCCGTCGAGGCCGACGCACTTGAGCGCCGCCCGCGCTGCGGCGTGGCGCGCTTCGGCCGTTTCGCCGCGATAGAGCAGCGGCAGTTCGACGTTCTCCTGCGCCGTGGTGCGGGCGAGCAGGTTGAAGCCCTGGAAGACGAAGCCGAGGCTGTGCCGGCGCAGCAATGCGCGCTGGTTGCGGTCGAGCGTCTCGACGGCGATGCCACGGAACAGATAGTGGCCGGAGGTGGGCGTATCGAGGCAGCCGAGCAGGTTCATCACCGTCGACTTGCCCGAGCCCGACGGCCCCATCACCGCGACGAACTCGCCGGCGCGGATGACGAGATCGATGCCGCACAGCGCCTGGAAAGCCGCCTGCCCTTCGCCATAGGTCTTGGTGATGGCGCGCAGTTCGATCAGCGGCGGCGAGGCTTCGCTCACTTCTTCGCTTCCTGGAAGTCGGTGATCACTGCCATTCCCGGCTTCAGTTCGCCGCCGAGGATTTCGGTGTAACGGCCATTGGAGACGCCGGTCTGCACCGGCACCGGCTGCGGCCCTTGCTCGCCGAGCACCCAGACCTGCGGCTGCGCGCTGCCGCTCGATGTCGGTCGCGTCTTCGGCGCCGCCGGCGGTTTCGGAATGAGGCTGCCGAGCAGGCTGCCACCCGGCGCCGGCGCTGCCTGCGGCGGCGTGAAGCGCAGCGCCGCGTTGGGCACCAGCAGCACCTTGTCGCGCTCGGCGGTGACGATCGTCGCCGTCGCCGTCATTCCCGGACGCAGTGCCAGATCCTCGTTGCGCACCTGCAGGATGGTCTTGTAGGTGACGACATTGTCGGTGATCGTCGAACCGAGGCCGACGCGCTCGATGCTCGCCGGGAACTTGCGCCCCGGCCAGGCCGCGACGCTGAACGTTGCCGCCTGGCCGTTCCTGACGTTGCCGACATCGGCTTCGTCGACCTTGACCTGCAGCTCCATCTTCGACAGATCCTCGGCCAGCACGAACAGCACCGGCGTCGTCATCGCCGCAGCGACGGTCTGGCCCGGTTCGACCTTGCGCGTCAGCACGACACCATCGACCGGCGAGCGAATCGTCGCCTTGCCGAGACTGGTCTCGTCGGTTTTCAGCGTCGCCCGCGCCTGCACCACCTCGGCGCGCGCACTCGCCTCGTTGGCGACGGCGCGCAGCAGCGTCGCTTCGGCAGTCTCCAGCTCGGTTTTCGCCGGCACCTTGCCGCCCGAGAGTTCGGCGACATGGCGCATGCGCGCGAGCGCGGCCTTGGCCTCGGCAACCGTCGCCTGCGCCTGCGCGACGCCGGCTTCGGCGGCGTTCAATGCGGCCTGCGACTTGGCGACCGCATCCTTGAGCTTCGCCGTATCGAGCTGCGCCAGCAGCTGGCCCTTGCTGACGACGTCGTTTTCCTGCACCAGCACGCTGGCCAGCATGCCCGACAGTTCGCTGCCGACATCGACCGACTTGGTCGGCTGCAAGGTGCCGTTGGCCGACGCGGTGACGACGAGCGCGCCGAGCGACGCTTCCTCGCTGATGAACTGGCCACCGCTGCCGCTGCTGCGGCCGGACCACAACAGCGCTGCGCCAAGCACAGCGACGGCGATGCCAGCGCCGATCAGCCAGCGCCGGCGTCCGCCGGGCAGGCCGCCGCGTGGTGCCTGCTGCAGCAGCGCGCGCAAGGCGGCGTCGCCGCTTTCGCTACTCGCCGCAGTCTTGGTGGCCGCTGCGCCGCTTGCTGCTGCGGCAGCGTCTACCGCGGGAGGGATCGGGGTCTGCGTCATCTTCATGCGGGCTCTTCAGTGACAGCTGCTCGGACCGCCGGCGACTGCCAGCCACCACCGAGCGCCTTGTAAAGTTTGATCAGGCTGGCCAGTTGCGTCGCTTCGGCCTGTGCCAGACCGTCTTCGGCGGACAGGCGCGTACGCCCGGTTTCGAGCACTTTCTGGAAATCGGCGAGTCCGGCTTCGTACATGCGCCGCGACAGTTCGGCCGCGTTGCGCGCCGACTGCGCCGCGGCGCGGCGCGCGGCGATGCGTTCGCGCGCCTGCGCATGCGCGACGAGCGCGTTTTCGACTTCCTCGAGCGCGCCAAGCACGCTGTTCTCGTACGTGATCAGTGCCTGCTCCTGTACCGCGCTCTGGATCTCGACCGCGCTGCGCAGGCGGCCGCCGTCGAACAGCGTCGCAGCCAGCGTACCGCTCAAGGAGCGCAGCAGGGTATCGGAACCGCCAAGCGCCGCGCTGCTGTAGGCCTGCCAGCCAAAGCTGCCGGCGAGCGACAGGCTCGGAAAACGCTGCGCCAGTTTCTGGCCGACGCGCGCGGTTTCGGCGGCGAGGCTGCGCTCGGCGGCAATCAGATCAGGACGCTGACGCAGCACGTCGGCAGGAATGCCAGCAGCGACGCCAGCGGCGACGTCGGGCAGCGGCCGTACCGTCGCCAGTTGCGCATGCAGCGCCCCCGGCGAACGCCCGAGCAGCACAGCGAGCCGGTTTTCGGCGGCGGCAAGAGCGACCTCCAGATCGGGAATCGAGGCGCGCGTCTGTTCGCGGCTGGTGCGCGCCTGTTCAACATCGCTGCCGTTCGCCAGTCCGGCCTGCTCGCGCCAGCTGGTGATCTGCAAGGTTTCGCTCTGGCTGGCAAGGTTGTCACGCGCGATCGCCAGCCGCTGCTGGTAGCTGCGCAGGTCGATGTAGTTCTGCACCAGCTCAGCCAGCAGCGACACCCGCGTGTTGTCAGCGTCGGCGGCACTGGCAGCGAGGTCGGCGTCGGCGGCCTCGACCGCGCGCCGGGTGCCGCCAAACAGGTCGATTTCCCAGCTGGCGTCAAAGCCGCTGTCGTACAGCGTGCGTTGCGGCAGCGCTGACACGGCGCGGGAAGCCTTGCTGCGGCTGGCGCCGGCAGAGGCACTCAGACTCGGGAAATAGGCACTCGCGGCCTGCGTGCGCGCGGCCCGCGCCTGGCGCAGGCGCGCCTGCGCCAGTTTCAGGTCGAGGTTGCCGGCCAGTGCCTGCTCGATCAACTCGTCGAGCGCGCTGTCGCCCAGTTGCCGCCACCAGTCGGCCAGTGGCTGCGTGGAGAGCGGCACTGCGGGCGCGGCCGCGGCCGACGACCATTGCGCCGGCAGGCGCAGCTCCGGCGCCTGATAGTCCGTGCCGACGGCCGGCAACACCGAGCAGGCGCAGGCCAGCAGCGCAACTGACATGCACAGCGCGCAGCGACGGGAAAAGGAAATAAACACGCTGTTCATGGGGCCATCTTGCAGGAATCGGTGACCGACTGCCGGGCTCGTCCCTTGCTGTCGTGGTGAGGCCGCATCATCGCGCGAATCACTGTTAATTTCCGTCAAGATATCCGGCAGCCGATGCACGCGCGGACTTCAAGTCATTACAGGATATTTCCACCGGTGGGCACGCAGCAGCGATTGCGCTGACTGAAAAACCCCCGGGGCAATTTTTCTCGTGGACTGAGCTCGACAACAGGCCGCATTTGACGTCGCTCAAACAAGCCGATCAGCGCTCAATTACTGGTCATGCCTGCTCGCTGCTGGAAATTGTTTTGCGCCCTTTTCCTTGGCGAATATCCGGTTTTTTTGCCCGGACTTCCCGATTACGGGCTCGACAATGAGCATATCGATAGCGCTTACGTCATAATCTTCCGGCAATATTTCCGCAGACGATACCCGCGCGCCTTGAGCCGCTTCCATAAATAAAACAGTAACAAGGCCGTGCTAAGAACTTCTGTTCAAGGGAGAGAGATTACGTGGCGCGCTACAAGAATATCGAACTCGACGATCGCCTGAATGGCGTTGTCCGTCATATGAACGCGGTCGAGGAATACCGCGAGCTGTTACAGAGCCTGCAGGCACAATGGGACAACCTGACGCTGCTGGGACAGCTTTCGGGAACCAGCACCGACATGAGCGACACGCGCCAGGCCTTTGCCCAGCTGACGACCAGCCTGGTCAATCATCTCGCTCTGGAAACGCTCGACAAGAGCGTGCAGGAGATGACCGCAAAGGCGCAGGTGGCGATCGACATTCTGGTGCGCAACCTGTTCGAACGCACGGCCGATATCGGTTTTCTCGCCACTGACGACGATCTGCGCCAGTTCGTCGGCGAGCACAAGGCGCTCAGCGGCAACATCCACTCGCAGAAACAGTTGCAGACACAGCGCAACCGGCTGCGCGAGCGCTTCTCCGAGTACGTCGCGAAGTACTCGGTCTACTCGGACATCATCCTGATGGATACCGAAGGCGAAGTGCTGGCGCGCCTTGACGAATCGGTGAGCGTGCCGCGCAGCAGCCATCCGCTGGTCGGCGAAGCAATCGCTACCGCGGCTGCCTACGTCGAAACCTACGCCGCCGTCGATCTGCTGCCGCAACGCGAGCGCTCGCTCGTCTATTCCTATCGCGTCACCAACGCGGCCGGTGAAGCCATCGGCGTGCTCTGCCTGTGCTTCCGTTTCGAAAACGAAATGGCGCGGATTTTCGGCAATCTGACGACCGCCGATGACTGGTCGGTGGTCCTGCTGCTCGATGCGCAGGGCGAGGTGATCGCCAGTTCCGACGGCTTCCACATTCCGCTCGGCGCAAAGGTGCTACTGGCGATCGATGACGATTACCGCATCGTCCGCTTCGGCGCTCAGGAATATCTCGCCAAGACACGGCCCAGCAATGGCTATCAGGGCTACCTCGGCCCGGGCTGGTACGGCCACGTCATGCTGCCGGTGCAACACGCGTTCAACAAGGATTCTTCGGAAATGCTGCACGGCATCGATGCAGCAACCCTGGCTTCCGTGATGAAGAGCCCGTCGCTGTTCCGCGAAGAACTGCGCAACATTCCCCTGCAGGCCGAACACATCCAGAGCAACCTCAACCGCTCGGTCTGGAACGGCAGCGTTCGCCAGAGCAGCACCAAGCAATCGCTGAATCCTTCCTTCTCGAAAACGCTGCTCTGGGAAATCAGCAATACCGGCGCCAAGACCAAGGATGTCTTCGAGCGCTCGATCGCCAACCTGAACGAAACCGTGGTCTCGGCACTGCTGCGCGAGAGTTGCTTTCTCGCCTCGCTGGCCATCGACATCATGGACAGGAACCTCTACGAGCGCGCCAACGACTGCCGCTGGTGGGCGCTGACCTCGTCCTTCCGCGAGTTGCTGGCGCAGCCTGAAATGACGCCGGACAAGGCCGCACGTATCGGGTCGATACTGCAAACGATCAACGGTCTCTATACCGTTTACAGCAACCTCGCGGTTTTCGACACACAGGGCCGCGTGCTCGCGGTATCGCAGCCCGGCGAGGCCGCCTGGGTCGGGCGTACGATCCCCGCCAACTGGGTCCGCCAGACACTGACGCTGGAAAACTCGCAGGGCTACGCCGTCTCGCCCTTCGCCGCGACGCCGCTCTACGCCGATCGCCACACCTATGTTTATGCCGCGGCAATACAGGCTCCCGAGGCGAACCGGGTCGTCGGCGGCATCGCCATCGTATTCGACGCGGCGCCGCAGCTCACCGCGATGCTGCGCGACGCGTTGCCGAAAAACGAGCATGGCGAAGTGCCATCAGGCTGCTTCGCTGTCTTTGTCGAACGCAGCGGGCAGATCATCGCCTGCTCCGACGACAGCTATCAGCCGGGCCAGCGGCTGCCCTTCGACGAAGGCTTCCTCGGCCTGAAAAACGGCGCAAGCAAGGCCGGGGTGATTCGCATGGGTAACGAGTACTTCGCCGTCGGCGCGCGCATGTCCTCGGGCTACCGCGAATACAAGGCGGCGCAGGAAACTTATCAGAATGACGTGGCCGCGCTGATCTTTGTGCCGCTGTGCGAGGCGATGGCGAAGAGTACGCAGGCCGGCGTACCGCGCTTGGGTATCCGCTCGGACCGGGCGAGCGCCGGAGAAACCGTCGAGATCGCGACCTTCAATGTCGGGCAGTCGTGGTTCGGCCTGAATTCCGCACAGGTCGTCGAGGCCATGGACAACAACGGCATGACCTGCGTGCCGGGCGCCGGATCCAACTTCGCCGGCTACCTGATGTATCGCGGCACACCGATTCCGGTCTACGACATCCGCTACCTCGCCAACGCCGGCGGCGCACGCGCAGGCACGCAGCATCAGGTGATCGTGCTCAAGCGCGGTGAGGGCAACCATTTCGGCATTCTCGCCGACGGCCTCGGCGAGATTCCCGAAGTGGCGCTATCGCGCCTGCGCCCGCTGCCGGGAATGCTCGCCGGCGGCAACGTTCTCGCCGAGGCCATCATCAGCACCGAGACGCCCGAAAAGGAACAATTGCTGCTGGTACTCGGTGCCGAGCGCATCGCCATGCGGCTGGCCGTGGCGAGCGGCGACAGTCCGAAGCCCGCTACTACACCACAACAAAGCCCACGCCTGATCGCAGCGCCCTCAGCCTGAACGGCGATAGCACGCCGCACCGGGAAGTCCGTGCTGCGCTGAACGGCCCGCCGACGTGGGCGGCGGCGGCAGTCCGTCGCCTGGCGGCGGTGAATCCCGGCGTGGGCGCCTGAGCATGCGGCGCAACCCGGCAGGCGGGGCAGCAGCCAGTAATCAGGCGAGCAGCGCGACGACCGAGATCAGCCAGCCGACAAAGGCGCCGGCGAGATGGCGGTCGCGCAGCAGCGCCGCCGACGGGTCGCCGCCGCCACCGCGGCGATGCAGCAGGAAGAGGTAGCGGAAGATGCCGTACACGACGAAGGGCACCGTGTAGATCAGCGCTGTGGTGCCGTGCATGGCGACAGTTTCGGCGCTGACCGTGTACAGGCTGTAGCTGACGATGGTGCCGGCGGCACTGATGCCGATCATCTGGTCGAGCACCGCCGGGTCATAGTCTTCGAGTACCTTGCGGTGGCTGCTGGCGCCGCCTTCGAGCGCAGCGATCTCGGCGTAGCGCTTGGCGAAGCCAAGGAACAGCGTGATCATCATCCCGCACAGCAACAGCCAGTGCGAAGGCTCGATGTCGACGCCGAGCGTACCGGCGAGGATGCGCAGCATGAAGCCGGCCGAGATGATGAACACGTCGAGCACGACGACATGCTTCAGTCCCAGCGAATAGGCGATGTTGAGCGCGGCGTAGCCGATGATGATCGCCAGCGCCGTCAGCGACACCGCCGCCGCCAGCGCCAGCGCCGCAGCGATGCAGGCGCCGCCAAGCAGCAGCGCCTGCGTCACGCCGATGGCGCCCGAAGCGAGCGGCCGCCTGCACTTTTCGGGATGCTCGCGGTCACGTTCGCGATCGATCAGATCGTTGAGCACGTACACCGCCGAGGCTGCCAGCGAGAACGCCGCCGCCACCAGCAATACATCGCCGATCAGCACGGCGTCGTTCCAGGCGTGGCCGAAGAGCAGACCAACGAAAACGAAGCCGCTCTTCACCCACTGATAGGGGCGCAGCAGCTTGAGATAGGGAGCGATTCCGGCCATGGCGCGAATTATCGCCGCTGGCGGCGCAAGGCGACAGCCGTCGGGCGGCCGACAGCGGAAACAGGCGCCGCTGCGCTGGAAGTGACGGGCGCGCTCACTGGCAGGTCTCAGCCGGGAAGTTGTGCGAACAGAATTCGCAGCTGCCCGGACGCTGCGGCAGCCACGCCGGCCGCTGGTAGAAGCGTTCGCGCACGCGGGCGAGAACGCCGTCGCGGTAGGCCGCGTAGTTGAAACCCTCGCCGAGCACCAGGTAGTAACGCGCGCCATGCAGTTCGAACTGGCGCTGCTCGACCTGCGCAAAATACGGCGCGTATTCGTCGAGTTTCGGCTCGCTCTTCTTCAGGATCAGGATCTTGCCGCCGTCCTGCGCCCGCCAGTCGGTGATGAAATCGTCCTGACGCGCGTGGAAGGAGCCTTCACCGAAGACGGCAAAGGGACGCCGCGCGTTGTAGGCGAGCGTCGCCGAAGGCGAATAGCCGTCGGTGGCGAACAGATGATCGTCGGCCCAGGGCTTGAGTTCGGCGAGCAGTTCGTCGGCGCGCACGGTGAGCACGATGCCGTCGTACAACTTGGTCGAACGCCAGGTTTCCAGCGGCAGCGCTGCGATGATGGCAATGAGCAGCACGTGCACGACGGCAAAGCCGGCCGACCAGCGCACCAGCCCGGCGAGCGACGGCAAGGGCAGCGCCAGCGCCGCGGCGACGGCGAGCAGCGGCGTAAACGAGGCCAGCCAGTGCAGACCGACCGACTTGCCGAACGAGAGCAGACCAAGCAGGGCGAAAGGCACTACCGTCAGCCACAGCATGGCGCTGCCCTCGACGCTGCGCCGCGCTGACTCGCGTACTGCCGCACGCTGCTGCCATAGCGCGAAGAGCAGCCAGGGCGTCGCCAGATAGGCGAGCGAAGCGAGGAACAGCGGCGGGTTCTGCCAGTGGAAGCCGGCGTCGGCGTTGCGGTTGAAGAAGTTGAAGAGGACGTTGACCCAGCAATGGCCACTGTTCCACCACAGGTTGTAGAGCGGCGCCGGCAAGGCGGCGATGAGCAGCGCGGCGAAACCCGCCGCGCGCATGCCGTCGCGGCGGCCGAAGACGACGTGCGCCAGATAGGCAACGCCGAGCAGCGCGGCGAAATACTTGCCGAGGAAAGCGGCACCGAGGAAAGCGCCGGCCAGCGCGTGCCAGCTGAGCGAACGCAGCGGCGAGCGCGCGCGCAGCGCGGCGACGTAGGCCGCCACCGACAGCGAGGTGAACAGGATGACCGGCGTGTCGGTAGTGATCAGCACGTTCCACACCGACGCCGGCTGCAGCAGCACCAGCAGCGCCGCCAGCCGGGCGCGTTCGCTGCCGAGCGGCCGCGCTACGCGCAGCGCGACGAGAGACAGGGCGATCGGCAGCAGCAGCGCCGGCAGGCGCAGGAACCACTCGGCGTGGCCGAAAGGCAGCAGCGCGGCCAGCCACCAGCCGACCATCGGCGGATGATCGTAATAACCGCCGGCCGGATGTTCGCCCCAGAGGACGAAGTAGGCCTCGTCGCCGGTCATCGGCAGCGCGGCCGAAAACCACAGACGAAAGACGAACAGCGTGGCCAGCAGGGCGACGCCAGCGACGCCGCTGCGCAGCGCGGCAGGAAGCCGGGCGCCGCTCATCGCCTGCCGCTCACGCAACGCCGGTCACTGCGCGCCGCGCCTACTCGCCGGCGGCGATCAGACGCCGCTGACGAACGCCTTCGGCGAGAATTTCCAGCACCTTGAGCGAATCTTCCCAGCCAAGACAGGCGTCGGTGATGCTTTTGCCGACCTCAAGCTCGCGGCCGGGAACCAGATCCTGGCGACCTTCGGCGAGATGCGACTCGACCATGACGCCGATGACCCGCTTGTCGCCGGCAGCCATCTGCGCGGCGACGTCGGTGGCGACGTCGATCTGCTTCTTGTACTGCTTGCTGCTGTTGGCGTGCGACAGGTCGATCATCAGCCGTGCGGCGAGACCCGAAGCGGCGATTTCCTTGCACGCCGCGTCGACGGCGACGGCGTCGTAATTCGGCGCCTTGCCGCCGCGCAGAATGACGTGGCAGTCCTCGTTGCCGGCGGTCGACACGATGGCCGAATGGCCGGCCTTGGTCACCGACAGGAAATGGTGTGGCGACTGCGCGGCACGGATCGCGTCAACCGCGATGCGCACGTTGCCGTCGGTACCGTTCTTGAAGCCGACCGGGCAGGATAGTCCGGAGGCCAGCTCGCGATGCACCTGCGATTCGGTCGTACGCGCACCGATGGCGCCCCACGAGATCAGGTCGGCGGTGTATTGCGGCGTGATCGTGTCGAGGAACTCGGTCGCGCAGGGCAAGCCCATGTCGTTGATTTCGAGCAGCAGGCCGCGCGCCAGACGCACACCTTCGTTGATGCGGAAGGAACCGTCGAGACGCGGGTCGTTGATCAGGCCCTTCCAACCCACAGTCGTGCGCGGCTTCTCGAAATAGACGCGCATGACGACGACCAGGTCGGCGGCGAAGCGTTCGGCCTCCTTCTTCAGCTTGCGCGCGTATTCGAGTGCGCTGCCGACGTCGTGGATCGAACACGGGCCGATCACCGTCAGCAGGCGGTCGTCGGCGCCATGCAGCACGCGGTGAATCGTCTGCCGCGCGTTGTAGGTCGTCTGCGCGGCGCGCACGCCGACGGGAAACTCGCGAAAAACATGCGCCGGCGGCACCAGCTCCTTGATTTCACGAATGCGGACGTCGTCGGTATTGGGCTTGCTCTGCAGCATCATGAAGGTTCCTGACCATGCCGGCGGACCCGTTCCGGGCCGCGCTGAAAGGGCAGGATTCTACGCGAAAGCGCTGCCCGCCGCGCCGGCGGCGATGACAAAGGCGCGCAGGCTGCGGACGGAGCGGAAGGAATGCTGCCAGGCGAAACGCTCGCGCGACGAGCCGCGCGTCCCGGCTGAGGCCTCGCCGGCTAGCGGCGATAGCGCCAGTACGGGCTGGGGCCGTAGAAACCCCAGGGCATGCCGGCGCACAGCGGATCGCTGCGCAGACGCGCACGTTGACGCTCGGCCTCAAGCTCGCCGGCGCACTGCCGGTCGCGCTCGACGAGCATCTCCGTCAGGTCGTTGCGCAAGGCCTTCTCGCGGTCGGCGTGAATCGCCTCAAGCACGGCGAGCGGCAGACCGCCGGCGTGCAGGTCGACCACCTGCTGCGGCGTCAGGTCGAAGCGTGCGCCAGCCGTGCGCAATCGAGCAATGATCGCCTCCGCCGAAGCACCGGCACGCGCCATCGCCAGCAGGTCGGCGGGAGCGAGCTTTTCCGCCGTCGGCGACAGGCGCGCCAGTTCCTCGGGCGACAGACGCGCGAGGCTCGGCGTCGCCGTTCCATCGGGCAGTGTCGCACAGCCAGCGAGTGCGGCAAGCATGCTCGCCGCGAGGATGAGGCGCAGTCCGCGGCCTGCCGGCGTGCTGCCCGACACCGACTGATCGGGGCTGGTGCAGAGCCAGGCTGACATGCGCCGCAGATTTCCCATTGCCTTCTCCCTGCTTACCAACTCAGGCCGTGCCGCCGACGGTCAGCCCGTCGATGCGCAAGGTCGGCTGACCGACGCCGACCGGAACGCTCTGCCCGTCCTTGCCGCAGGTGCCGACGCCCGGATCGAGCGCCAGATCGTTGCCGATCATCTTGACGCGACGCATCGCCTCGGGACCCGAGCCGATCAGCGTCGCGCCCTTGACCGGCGCGGTGACGCGGCCGTTTTCGATGAGATAGGCCTCGGACATCGAAAAGACGAACTTGCCGCTGGTGATGTCGACCTGACCGCCGCCGAAGTTCACCGCGTAAATGCCCTTCTTCACCGAGCGGATGATTTCCTCGGGACTCTTGTCGCCGTTCAGCATGCAGGTGTTGGTCATGCGCGGCAGCGGCAGGTGGGCGAAGGATTCGCGGCGACCGTTGCCGGTCGGCGCGACACCCATCAGACCGGCGTTGAGGCCATCCTGCAGATAGCCCTGCAGGATGCCGTCCTCGATCAGCACAGTGCGCCGCGTCGGGCAGCCTTCGTCGTCGATGTTGAGCGAACCGCGCCGGCCGGGCAGCGTGCCATCGTCGACGACGGTGACACCCTTGGCGGCGACGCGCTTGCCGACGCGACCGGAAAACGCCGAACTGCCCTTGCGGTTGAAGTCGCCTTCGAGGCCATGACCAACCGCCTCGTGCAGCAGGATTCCCGGCCAGCCGGGGCCGAGCACGACCGGCATCGTACCGGCCGGTGCCGCCTGCGCGTCGAGATTGGTCAGCGCCTGATGCACCGCCGCCTGCGCGTAGTGCTGCAGCAGTTCGTCGGTGAACACGCCGTAGTCGCTGCGCCCGCCGCCGCCAGCCGAGCCCTGCTCGCGGCGACCGCCATCCTCGACGATGACGGTGATCGAGACGCGCACCAGCGGCCGCACGTCGGCGGCGAGCCGGCCGTCGCTGCCGGCGATGAGCACCACCTCGTACTCGCCGGCAACGTGCGCCATCACCTGCGCCACGCGCGGGTCGGCGGCGCGCGCCAGCGCTTCCAGTCGTTCGAGCAGGCGAACCTTGCTCGCTGCGTCGAGCGATGCCAGCGGGTCGAGCGGTGCGTACAACTGGTGACCGCCGCCCTTCTTCAGCGCCGGCACCTGGCGCTGCTCGCCGGCGACGGCGATGGCGCGAACGGCGCGCGCCGCATCACCGAGCGCCGGCAGGCTGATCTCGTCGGAATAGGCGAAAGCGGTCTTTTCGCCGGCCAGCGCACGCACGCCGACGCCCTGGTCGATCGAAAAGCTGCCCGCCTTGACGATGCCTTCGTCGAGGCTCCAGGCCTCGGAACGGCTGTACTGGAAATAGAGGTCGGCGTAATCGACCTGGCGCGTCATGATCTCGCCGAACAGGCGACTGAGGTCGCTGGTGTCGATGCCATGTGCGGCAAGCAGGGTTTCGCGCGCCTGGCGGAGCAGGGTTTCGTGGTGTGCGGTCATCAGTTTGGGAAATCGGTCTTCGGAAGTGGGGAATCGGCTCGGAGAGGAAAGATCGGCTTACATGACGCGGTGCTGCAGCGCCGGCAGGCTGGCGCGGACTTCGTCGCTGCGCGCCGGGTCGAGGCAACCGACGACGATTCCCGGCCCTTTCAGCTTGCGGTCGAGAATCGTTCCCCAGGGGTCGACCAGCATGCTGTCGCCGTGCGTTTCGCGGCCGTTCTCGTGGCGCCCACCCTGCGCGCTGGCGAGCACAAAGCATTGATTTTCGATGGCACGTGCGCGCAGCAGGATTTCCCAGTGCGCGACGCCGGTGGTTTCGGTAAAGGCTGCCGGCAGCACGATCAGGTCTAGGACACCGAGCGCGCGATAAAGCTCCGGAAAGCGCAGGTCGTAGCAGATCGACAGGCCGATGCGGCCGAACGGCGTGTCAAAAGCGACCGGCGTCTTGCCCGCCTCGATCGTCGCACTTTCGTTATAGCGCTCGCTGCCCTTCTCGAAGCCGAACAGGTGGATCTTGTCGTAACGCGCGGCGCGGCGGCCGTCGGGCGCGTAGGCGACGCTCGAATTGAGCACCTTGCCCGGATCGCTGGCGAGCAGCGGGATCGAACCGCCGATCAGCCAGATGCCGTGACGCGCTGCCGTCTCGGCAAGAAAGTCCTGGATCGGCCCGCTGCCGTCTTCCTCGCGCACACGCAGCTTGTCGCCGTCGGAGAGGCCGATGATCGCGAAGTACTCGGGCAGGACGACCAGTTCGGCGCCCTCGGCAACCGCTTCGGCAACAAGCGCGGCGGCGGCGGCAAGATTGTCGGCGACACGCGGCGCCGACACCATCTGTACGGCGGCAACGCGCGCCGGCCGGCGACGGACTTCACTGAGTGGCGGATGGACTGGTGGCAGAGGATTTGTCACGGGAGTCTCCTGAAACGGCAGGCGAAGAGGGTGCGGGAGCGGGCGCCGGCGTCGCCGCGACGCCTTCCGGACTGCGCAGCGACGGCGTTTCGGCGGCGGCGGCACGCGAGATCTTGTCGACCTTGGGATCGTCCCAGGTGCCGGTCACCAGGTAGTCGAAGCCGAACATCTGGTTGAGCGGATTCTGCAGGATCTTGTGCGCCAGCAGTGTCGCCACGCCGGCGATCGGGTTGATCAGACCGATACCGAGCGCGGCGGTGCCGCCGAGTTCGGGTTGCACGTTGACCGACAGGCGCTGCGTCTCGCGCGCCAGATCGGCATCACCGCGCATCACCACGTGCGCTGCCGGGCCGTCGATCTGCAGGCGCTCGGTGTGCATGACGCCGCCCTGCACCGTCAGCTTGCCGGCGATGCTGTCGAAGGCGAAGCCCTCGCTGAAGATATCGCGAAAATCGAGCGTCACGCGGCGCGGCAGCGACTGCAGGCTGATCAGGCCGATCAGCTTGCCGGCACCGGGGTCAAGCTTGGTGAACTGCCCCTTCGCCGCTTCGACTTTCATTTCGCCGGAGAGCGTCGCGTAATCGAGCGCGCTCGGTGGCCCGACCCAGCTCAGGTTGCCGTCAAGCTGCGCGCTGCCGCCACGCACCGTTCCCGGGAAACCGAGGCGTTCGAGCAGCTTGCCGACATCGCTGGCGACGAGCTTGAAATCAAGTAGCGTACGGTTGCCGCCGGCCAGCTGCCACTGGCCGCTGCCGTTCAGGCTGCCGGCCGGATTGGCGAGGCGCACGCGCTCCAGCCGCCACAGACGTCCCTCGTTGCGCGCCGACACTTCAAGCCGCCCGAAACGCCGCGCGCCGATGGCGAAATCCTCGGCAACGATGTCGAGCGCCGGCAATTCATCAACCGCTTCGACCACTTCGGCCGGCACGCTGGCGACCGGCGACGGCGCCTCGATACTCAGTTGCTTGAGGCGCGCCGACAGCTTGCCGCGACCGCTGCCGTCCCAGCTCACATCGCCATTGGCCTGGCGCGAGGCCAGGCGCATCTGCCACTGCGCGCCGTTCGCTGCGGCAGCCAGATCGACATCGTTGAAGCGCCGACCGAAGATGCGCAATTCGCCCGCTTTCAGGCTCGCGGCAGTCACCGGCAGCGGTGCAGCGGCGGCGGCAGCCGGTGGAGCGTTGCTGCCGGCATTGCCGGCGCGCAGCAGGTGCCGCCACAGGTCGGCGTCAAGCTGGCGCGCGCTGACATTGAGCGCCAGACCACGCTCGGGCAGTTGCAACGGCCGGCCGATGGCGACGGCGCCGCGCTCGACGGCGAATTCACTGCCCTGACGGCGACGGATGATCTGCGCCGAGACGGCATTGCCCAGCGAGAAACGCAACTGGTCGCGCGCCAGCGTCGTCACCGGCGCGCCACGGGCAGCACGTACCGTAGCCGCCGGCAAGGATGTTTTCTCGAAGCGCAGAGGCATCGTTTCGCCGGCGCTCTTGTGGAATGGCTCGGGCAGGCTTGAGCCGAGACCGGCAAGCGTCGACTCGACCACCAGATCGGCGCTGCGCTTCCTGACGCGTACTTCGCCGCGGTAAGTCATGCTGCCCGAGAGATTGTCGGCCAGCGGCAGATCGACCGCCTTGCGCAATTGCGCGGCGGCGAGCGAGCCGCTGGCGCTGATCAGCACGCGTCCGTCGGGCGCACTGCCGCCCTTGATCTGCAATGGGCCGCCGAACAGCGTGGCATTGATCTCGGGAACGCTGATCGACTTCTCGCTGAAGCGCAACTGGCCGTTGACCTGGCGCAGCGCCGGCAGCGCCGAATCGACGACGACCTCGTTGTTCACCAGGCGGAACGTGCCGTCGACCTGCGACTGATCCATCAGCGCCAGATCGAGCGGCAGGCTGAGCGCCAGATCGAGGCTGCCGTCGCCGCTGGCGCGCATGTCTTCGGTAAAGCGGTCGATCTGTTCAGCGACCGGGCTTAGCTCGATGAACTTGAGGAACTCGCTAGTCGGGCCTTCGGCGTGACCTTTCACCTTGAGCATCGTCATCGGTGCGTCGAAGTCGGCAATCTCGGCGCGTGTCGCCGACAGGCGGGCACCGAGGATCATGCCGCGCTCGGCATCGACGACCATTCCCGGCCCCTCGAAACGCAGCAGGCCGTCGATGCCGGTGATCTTCGGCCAGCCCGGTGCGTAGTCGAGGGTAACGTTGTGTGCGCGCGCGGTAACCAGGAACTGCCCCTGTGTCTTGTCGATGAAGGGGAAGTGAGCGAGATCGCCCTTCAGCGTCAGCTGCGCGTCGCTGGCCGTACCGCTCACCAGTGCATCGCGCAGCCAGTGCCGCGCGTTGGCATTGACCACGTGCGGCATGAAGCGCCAGACGGCGCGCGCGTCGGCACGGCTGAGCGTCGCGGAAAGATTGATCGTGCCGGGGCCGTCGCCAGTCAAGCGATACGTCCCCTGTGCGGCACCGGCAGCGTCGGCACCGGCGAAATCGGCGCGCACCAGCTCGGCGTCGACCACGCCATCGCGCCGCGTCCATTTCGCCTGCGCGCTCAGCGTATCGAAAGCAATCTGCGCTTCGGGGAAGACGCTGGGCAGGTCGATGCTTGCCTTCTGCGCGTTGAGGCTGGCCGAACCCGTCTTCTCGTTCAGGTCGATATTGCCCGAAAGCCCGGAAAACCCGGGAAAGTAGCCCTGCGCAGCGATCGCCAGCGCGTCGAAGCGCGCTTTCAGCGCGTATTGCTTCATCGATTCGGCATCGCCGTTCCACGACGCGCGCAGATCGCTGATCAGGCCCCGCGGTGCATAGTCGGCAAGCAACTGGCGCGAGCGCGCGTCGAGTGGCAGGTAAGCGGCGAGCGCTGACAAGGCGGCGAGATCGACGCGATTGGCCGAGGCGCTGCCGCTCACCGCCTCGTCGGCACCGGGCTGCCAGTCGACGCGGAAATCGCTCGGCGGAATGATCACTGCCGGCAGCACGCGCTGCTCCGCGGCAGCGGTCTTCCCCTTGCCGGCGGCAGCAGCGTCGGCTTCGTCCGCGCTGGCGCGCGTCGCCAGTGTCAGCTGCTTGCCGCTCAGGGAGAAGCCGTGCTCGCTGAAAGCGACGCCGAGACGCCCTTGCATGCGTTCGAGTTCGAGCTCGGGAAGTTTCTTTGCCAGGCGCAGGCGCAGATCGCGCAGCGCGAGGTCGGCGGTGAGCTCGCTCAGCCGGCCGTCGGCAAAATCGGCCCAGGCGCGCACGGCGCCGCGCCCCTGCGGCAGGGCAAACGGGTAATCGATCCAGCGCTGCCAGACGGCGAGGTCGGCATAGTCGATCTCGGCATAGAGCTGGCCTTTCCACGATTCGGCGACTTCGATGTCGCGGCCACGGAAATCGCCACGCACATCGATTTTCGCCGCCAGTTCGCGCGGTGGCAGCGCAGTCAGGCCGAAGCGATGGCGGCGGCCGCTGTTGTCGAGACCGAAATTGACATCCTCGAGGATCAGCGGCGGCGCACCGCGCTGTGCGTCCTCCCAGACGATGGTCGCGCCGCGGATGCGGATGTGGCGTTGTTCGAGAATCCAGTCGGAGGCACCAGTGTCGGCGGACTGGTCGTTGAGCGGAATGCCGGCAACGAAGATGCGGCCGTCGGCGTCGCGGCGCAGGTGCAGCGTCGGCTCGTCGATGGCGAGCAGACGCAACTGCGGCCGCAGGGTCGTTACCGTCCACCACGACAGAACGGTCTGCACGCGCGAAAAAGCCAGCGCCGGCCGGCCGGCGGCGTCAGCGACGCGCACATCGAGCAGCGTCAGGTCAGGATTGACGCCAGCCCAGCGCGCCTCGATACGCCCGATATTGACCTGCAGGCCGACGCCCTCGCTGACCAGGCGCTCGATGTCGCCGCGATAGCTCTCGATGTTCGGCAGCACTGCGTAGCGCAGCACCAGCACGGCCAGCACGAAGGCGAACCAGAGCAGCGTCGCGGCGAGCAGCAAGGCACGCCCGAGCGGACGCGCCGCCGGATGCGCGATGAACGGCACGAGGCGGTGGAAGCGGTAATAGAGGGCTTGGTGCAGCGTAGGGGCAGCCATCAGCGGGCGCCGGTACGGCAGGGCTTTTGCCAAATTTTGCAGGGCGTCACTAGAATGGCGGAGAACGGAAAGAACAACAGACCGATGAAAAACTTGCGCGAGCCTCCGATTGTAAAGCATCGGCCGGAACGCGCCGCAGCATCACAGCCGGGCACCACTGCCGGCGATGCCCGCCGACTGACGAGAACACCATGACCGCCCCCTGCCCGTCCGACGCCGTACCTGCCTCCGCCACGCCGCTGCCCGCGGACACCATCGACTGGACACCGGCACTGGCGCTCAGCCGCTGGCTGCGCCAGTTATTGGCGGCGCGCCCGGAAATCGGCGACTGGCTGCGCGAAAACGCCGGCACACCGATCGACGGCGCGAAGATGCGCGCCTTTCTCGCCGCCGCTGAAAGCGCCGACGAGATCACCCAGCAACAGGCGCTGCGCTGCCTGCGCCAGCGCGTCATGGCGACGCTGCTGGTGCGCGATCTGGCCGCTCTGGCGCCGCTCGCCGAAGTCGTCGAGACGATGACCCTGCTCGCCGAAACGACGCTCAACTTCGCGCTGGCGCACGCGCAGCGCGCGCTCGCCGAACGCTTCGGCGAGCCGCTCGACAGTCGCGGCGAGCCGCAGCGCCTGCTGGTGATCGGCATGGGCAAGCTCGGCGGCCGCGAGCTGAACGTCTCGTCCGACGTCGATTTCATCTTCGTCTATCCCGAAGAAGGCAGCACCGCCGGCCGGGAAGACGGCAGCGGCGTCATCGACGCCTACGATTTCTTCAACCGCCTCGGCAAGCGCCTGATCGCAGCGCTCGGCGAAATCACCGCCGACGGCCAGGTGTTCCGCGTCGACATGCGCCTGCGCCCGAACGGCGACTCCGGGCCGCTGGTCTGTTCGCTCGATTCTCTGGAGAACTACTTCATCACGCAAGGCCGCGAATGGGAGCGCTACGCCTGGATCAAGGCGCGCGTGCTCAACGAAGGCTGCAACCTGCAACCGCAGTGGGCGCTCGCACTGGAGAAGATCGCCCGCCCCTTCATCTACCGCAAGTACCTCGACTTCGGGGCGATCAACGCCATGCGCGAGCTGCACGCGCAGATCCGCCGCGAAGTGGCGCGACGTGACATGGCCGACCACATCAAGCTCGGCCCCGGCGGCATCCGCGAAATCGAGTTCATCGCGCAGGCTTTCCAGCTGATCCGCGGCGGCCGCGATTCCGGCCTGCGCATCCGGCCGACGCTGGCGACGCTGTCGGCGCTGGCGCAGCGTCGCCAGTTGCCACCCGAGGGCGAACGTGAGCTGGCGCTCGCTTACGATTTCCTGCGCCGGCTCGAGCATCGTCTGCAGTACGTCGACGACGCGCAGACGCACCGCCTGCCGGCCGGCGAAGACGAGCGCGCAGCGATCGCCCGCGCCATGGGCTTTGCCGACTGGCCGGCCTTGAGCGCAGTGCTCGACGCCCATCGCGCGCGCGTCGCCCGGCATTTCGAGCTGGTCTTTTCCGAACCCGAAGAAGCCGCGCACGCGCTGACCGGCTTGTGGCAGGAGCAGTGCGACCAGGAAACCGCCTTCGAGGAGTTCACCGCGCTCGGCTTCCGCGACGCCAGGGGCGCACAGCAACGCCTGCAGCACTTGCGCAGCAGCGGCCGCTACCAGCAGCTGCCGGCGAGCAACCGCGAACGTCTCGATTCACTCGGCCCACGCCTGCTCGCCGCCGCCGCGGCGACGCGCGCGCCCGACGCCACCTGGCGGCGCGGACTCGATTTCCTCGAAACGATCAGCGGCCGCGGCGCCTACCTGGCGCTGCTGCAGCAATACCCGCAGGCGCTGCAGAAGGTCGGCGAGCTGATCGGCAGTTCGTCGTGGGCCGCCGAATACCTGACGCGACACCCGATCCTGCTCGACGAACTGCTCGATTCGCGCCTGTACGAACTCGCCACCGACTGGACCGGCTTCCGCGAGGAGCTGCAGCAGCAGTTGCTCGATTCGGCCGGCGACACCGAACGCGAGATGGACCTGCTGCGCGAAGCGCATCACGTGCAGGTATTCCGCCTGCTGGCGCAGGACCTGGCCGGACTGCAAAGCGTCGAGCGTATTTCCGACCACCTTTCCGAGCTCGCCGACATCATGCTGCAGGTGACGCTCGAACTGTGCTGGGGCAAGCTCGCCAAACGCCATCGCGAACAGCCGCAGTTTGCCGTCATCGGTTTCGGCAAGCTCGGCGGCAAGGAGCTTGGCTACGGTTCCGACCTCGACCTCGTCTTCCTGCACGACGACGAGGCGCCCGAAGCCGGGCAAATCTACTCGCGACTGGCGCAGCGCATGAGCACCTGGCTGTCGAGCCGCACGCCGGCGGGAATCCTCTTCGAGACCGACCTGCGCCTGCGTCCGAACGGCGACGCCGGTCTGCTGGTCAGCCCGCTCGCCGGCTTTCGCGACTATGAGTTGAATAACGCCTGGATCTGGGAACACCAGGCGCTGACGCGCGCCCGCTTCTGCGCCGGCGATCCGGCGCTCGGCGCGCGTTTCGAGGCGATCCGCGTCGACATCCTGCGTCAGCAGCGCGACCCGGAAACGCTGCGCAGCGAAGTGCCGGCGATGCGCAAGCGCATGCTCGACGCGCATGGCTCGCAGAGCGAATTCGAGTTCGACATCAAGCAGGACCCGGGCGGCATCATCGACGTCGAGTTCATCGTCCAGTACCTGATCCTCGGCCACGCTTACGCGCACCCCGACCTCTGCCGCAACATCGGCAACATCGCGCTGCTGCGGCTCGCCGCCGAACTCGGCCTGATTCCCGGCCAGCTCGCCGAGCCGGTGCAGAATGCCTATCGCGATTTCCGTCGCATGCAGCACGCCAAGCGCCTCGACGGCGTGCCGGCGGCGCGCATCGACCGCAGCGCCGTGCTGCGCCGCATCGAAGCCGTGCGCACCTTATGGCGGGCGGTTTTCGGCGACGAATGAACCCGCGCGCAGCATTTATACTCACGGCATCAACCACGCCAATCCGGAACGGCGGAATTTCCGGGACAGGCCGATCAGGAGAAAAACATGGCCGAAGCACCCTCCCATAACTGGCGTTTCTTTCGTGCCGGCGGTTTCGATCAGGTTCGCCTCGATGGCACGGCTGACCTGCTCGCACTGCCATCGCTCGACCAGAAACTGTGGGTGGCGCTGGCCTGCCCAACCAGCGGCCTCGAATTCGACGCAACGACGCTCAAGCTGCTCGACAGCGACAGCGACGGCCGCATCCGCGCGCCCGAACTGATCGCGGCGATTGCCTGGGCGAACGCGCGCCTCGGCGACAGCGAACTGTTCGGCAAGGGCGTGCATCCGTTGCCGCTGGCGGCGATCGGCAAGGGTGACGACGAAGGCCGGCGCCTGCTGGCGGCGGCGCGCTCGCTGCTGCTTCGCCTCGGCCGTGATGCCGACGCGGCGGACGCCGCCGTCAGCGTCGAAGACGCCGCAGCGGCAGCCGGCCTGTTCGCACAGGACGCCTGCAACGGCGACGGCGTCATCACCGCACGCGCTGCCGGCGACGATGCCGACACGACAACGCTGATCGGCGAGATCGTCGCCGCCACTGGCGGCAACGCGGATTGCAGCGGCGACACCGGCATCAATCAGGAACAGCTCGACGCCTTCTACGGCGAAGCCGGCGCGCTGCTCGCCTGGCGCGGTCGACCGACGGCCGATCCCGAACTGTTGCCGCTCGGCGCCGATACGGCCGCTGCTGCGGCGGCGCTGGCCGCCGTTCGCGCCAAGATCGACGACTATTTCACGCGCTGCCGGCTGGCGGCTTTCGACGCGCGCGCAACCGGCGCACTCAACGGTTCCGACGCCGACTTTCTCGCGCTTGGTTCGCGCCTGCTCGCCACCGCCGACGCCGACGCGGCGGCGCTGCCGCTCGCCCGCATCGAAGCCGGCAGGCCGCTGCCGCTGGTCGACACGGTCAATCCGGCGTGGGCGGCGCCGCTCGCCGCACTCGCCGCGCAGGCGATCACGCCTCTGCTCGGCGCGCGCAATGAACTCAGCGAGGCTGACTGGCTGGCGCTGCAGGCGCGCTTCGCCGCCTACGCCGCGTGGCAGGCGGAAAAGCCGGCCTCCGCGCTGGCCGCGGCGCTCGCCGACGCCAGCGACGAGCATCTGGGCGCCATCGTTGCCGGCGACGGCCAGGCGCGCCTCGCCGCGCTGATCGCCGCCGACCTCGCGCGCGCCGACGAGGGCGCGGCGCTCGCCGACGTGCAGCGGCTGGTGCATTACGTTCGCGATCTGGCAAAGCTCGCCGACAACTTCGTCGCCTTCCGCGGCTTCTACACGCGGCGCGAGCCGGCGATCTTCCAGTGCGGCACGCTCTACCTCGACGGACGCAGCTGCGAGCTGTGCGTACCGGTGCTCGACGCCGGCAAGCACGCGGCGCTCGCCGCGCAGTCGGGCATCTTCCTCGCCTACTGCGATTGCGTGCGCGGCAGCGAAAAGCGCACCATCGCCGCCGCCTTCACCGCCGGCGATTCCGACCAGCTCAGCGTCGGCCGCAACGGCGTCTTCTACGACCGCCAGGGGCGCGACTGGGATGCGACGGTGACGCGCATCGTCGACCACCCGATCAGCCTGCGTCAGGCCTTCTGGTCGCCGTACAAGAAAGTCGCCAAGTTCATCGGCGAATCGCTGCAGAAGTTCGCCGCCGCGCGCGCCAAGGCTGTCGACGACAACGCCGCAGCGCAGGTGATCGCCGCGCAGACCAAGGTGACGACGCCGGGCGCGACCGAGCCGCCGAAGCCGCCGCCCTTCGACGCCGGCAAGTTCGCCGGCATCTTCGCCGCCATCGGGCTGGCGATCGGCGCCATCGGCGCGGCGCTGGCCTCGCTGGTCACCGGCTTCCTCGGCCTGCCCTGGTGGCAGATGCCGATCGCCATCGCCGGCCTGCTGCTGATCGTCTCCGGCCCGGCGGTCGCGCTCGCCGCCTTCCGCCTGCGCAACCGCAACCTCGGCCCGCTGCTCGACGCCAACGGCTGGGCGGTCAATGCGCGCGCGCGCATCAACATCCCCTTCGGCAGCTCGCTGACGCAGGTAGCGAAGCTGCCGGCCGGCGCCGAGCGTTCGCTCAGCGACCCTTACGCCGAGCAGAAAAGTCCGTGGGGCTTCTACGCCTTCCTGCTGATCGGTGCCGCCATCGCTGCCGCGCTCGCGGTGCGCCTGTTCGGCGGCGGCTGATCCTCGCTTCGATCCTCGCCTCGCTGCGGGCCTGGCAGCAGACCTAAAGGCGGCGCAGGCGTTCGCCGGCGGCGGCGAGCGTCGCCTCCTGCTTGGCGAAGCAGAAGCGCACAATGCGCGCCGCGCGCGCTGCCGGCACGTTCCCGGCGGAATAAAAGGCCGACAGCGGAATCGCCGCGACGCCGGCCTCACGCGTCAGCCAGATGGCGAACTCGTCGTCGGGCAGGTCGGAAATGGCGTCGTAGCGCGCCAGCTGGAAGTAGCTGCCGCGGCAAGGCAGCAGCTCGAAGCGCGAAGCGGCGAGCTGCGCGCGGAAAAAATCGCGCTTGGCTTCGTAGAACGCCGCCAGCCCGAGATGGCGCGAGTGATCCTGCATGTACTCGGCAATCGCCAGCTGGCACGGCGTATTGACCGTGAACACGTTGAACTGGTGGATCTTGCGAAAATCGCGGGTGAGCGCCGGCGGCGCCAGCACGTAGCCGATCTTCCAGCCGGTGATGTGGTAGGTCTTGCCGAAGGACGAAACGACGACGCTGCGCGCCGCCAGCTCGCGATGCGCGACGACGCTGGCGTGGCGGGCGCCGCCGTAGACCATGTGCTCGTATACCTCGTCGGCGAGGACGACGATGCCGCTGCCGCGCAGCAGCGCCGCCAGCGCATCGAGGTCGGCGGCGTCGAGCAGCGCACCGCTCGGGTTGTGCGGCGAGTTGATGATCAAGAGGCGCGTGCGCGGCGTGATCAGCGCCGCCACCTGCGCCCAGTCCGGGCGGAAATCCGGCGCCGCCAGCTGCGCGTAGACCACCTTGCCGCCGACCGTCTCGATCGCCGGCGCGTAGCTGTCGTAGACCGGCTCGAAGACGATCACCTCGTCGCCGGCACCGACGAAGGCGGCGATGGCGGTGAAGATCGCCTGCGTCGCGCCGGCGGTGACGGTGATCTCGGCGTCGGCATCGAGTTGCGTGCCGTACAGCGTCGCCACCTTGTCGGCGATGGCGCGGCGTAGTTCCGGCATGCCGGTCATCGGCGGATACTGGTTGCGGCCGGCGAGCATGGCGCGATGCGCGGCGTCGAACAGCGCCGGTTCGGCCTGAAAGTCGGGAAAACCCTGCGCCAGGTTGATCGCGCCGCAGTCGGCGGCGAGTTTCGACATCACCGTGAAGATGGTCGTGCCGATCTTCTCGAGATGCGGGCGCGAGGCGATGCTGAAGGCTGCGGAAGTCTGGTTCATGGCTGACAATGATCGTCGGTAGGCGTTGATGAAACGGCGCGCGTCATGCCAGCGTGGCGCGAACTGCGCAAGGAACTGATCACATAAGCCGGCGAGCGCGGCGGGCAGCGAGGCGTCCAGCACTGCGCAGCGGCACGCAAGGACCGGCAACGCTGGCGGAGCTGCCCGGATCGCCAGCGCTGCTCCGCGCGGCCGTCGCCAAGGGCATCATGCGGCGCTCAAAGCTTACGGGAATTTTTCTCATCCGGGCAAGGCGACAGCGGCTCAAGAACGGCAAAGCCGGCCAGCGCGACATTCCCTGAACGCGCCGCTGCCATGCCTGAATGCCGGCGCCGGCCCGGGACGCCGGTGTGTGTGCAAGCGTACAGACGCTGATGCCGCCCGGGAAATAGATTTGCGCCCACGCCCCCCGCGCAATCGCTGTGCCCTTCCGGAAGGAACACCATGAGCCGCATCGTCACGCAGGACGGCACCTGCCTCTACGTCAAGGACTGGGGGCATGGACGCCCGGTGGTCATGGTCCACGGCTGGCCGCTCTCGGCCGACAGCTTTGACGATCTTGCGTTGGCCATCGCCGACGCCGGCATGCGCGCGATCAGTTACGACCGTCGCGGTTTTGGACGCTCCGACCAGCCTGCGGCAGGTTACGACTACGACACGCTCGCCGACGACCTTGGCGCGGTGATCACCCACACCGGCGCCGTGAACGCAACGCTGCTCGGCTTTTCGATGGGCGGCGGCGAGGTGGCACGCTACCTCTCGCGCCATTCCGGCAAGGGAATAAAGCAGGCAGTGCTGATCGCGTCGATCCTGCCTTTTCTGCTGAAAACGGCTGACAACCTCGGCGGTGTTGATGCCGGGATGTTTGAGGCTACGGCGCAAAGCCTGAAGAAGGACCGGGCCAGCTTCTGGTCCGACTTTTTCAAGGAGTTCTTCGGCATCGGCCTGCTTTCCAAGGCCGTCAGCAGCGAAGTCGAGGAATGGGCGCGCAGCATGGCCATGCAGGCAGGACTGTTACCGACACTGGCCTGTGCGCAGGCCTTTTCCAGCACCGACTTTCGTTCCGACATGGCTTCTTTCACGATGCCAACGCTGATCATTCACGGCACCGCCGACCAGACGGTGCCGATCGACATCTCCAGCCGCAAGGCGGCGCAGCGCATTGCACACGCGCGACTGATCGAATACGAAGGCGCGCCGCACGGGCTGTTTGCCAGCCACAAGGAGCGCTTGATCGCCGACGTTCTGACTTTCCTGCAGTCCTGAGACGGGAACGACGCTGCGACGCGAGTTCACGAACAAGCCGGCGCGGCGCTTGTCCATCACTGCGTCGACATTTATCGAAACGGGCCGGCTCGGCGTCGCGCCCACACACCTCTGGAGAGTGCCATGGCCGCTTATCAGATTGCCGTCATTGTCGGCAGCCTGCGTCAGGAATCCCTCAACGGTAAATTCGCCGACGCCCTTGTTCGTCTGGCAAGGCCGGAGTTTTCGTTCAAACGGGTGCAGATCGGCGACCTGCCGCTTTACAACCAGGATGACGACAAAAATCAGGCGGCATCGGTCAAGCGCCTGAAAGCTGAAATTTCGGCGGCACACGGCGTGCTGTTCGTCACTCCCGAATACAACCGCTCAATTCCGGGCGTACTCAAGAACGCCATCGATCATGGCTCGCGCCCCTACGGACAGAGTGTCTGGCAGGGCAAGCCAGCCGGAATCATCGGCGTTTCGGTCGGCGCGATCGGCACGGCCCTGGCCCAGCAGCACCTGCGCAACATACTGGCCTACCTGGACATGCCGACACTTGGCCAGCCGGAAGCCTTCGTCCACGCCGGAGAGGGACTGTTCGATGCAGAAGGCAAGATCGGCCCGGCGAGCAAGGAGTTCGTCCAGAAATGGCTGGATCGCTACCTCGACTGGGTGATCAAGCAGGCAGCCTGATTTCCGGTTCTGACCGGGCAGCGCCCGGCTGACGCGTAATCGCCCGCGCCTCTACGCTATTCGCGCTGCCGTTGCGCCTCGACAAAATCGGCGGCACTCTGCGGACGCCCGAACAGGTAGCCCTGGAACAGCGTGCAGCCGTACCTCTTCAGGAATTCCAGCTGGCTTTCGCTTTCGACGCCTTCTGCGACTGCGGTCAAGCCGAGGTTCTGCCCCATGGCGATGATCGTGCGCACGATCGTCGCATCGCCGGCGTCGCTGCTGATGTCGCGCACGAAGGACTGATCGATCTTCAGTTCGTCGAGCGGCAGGCGCTTGAGGTATGAGAGCGACGAGTAGCCGGTACCGAAATCGTCCATCGAGAAGACGATGCCGAGCGTCTTCAGCGCATGCATCTTCTCGATCGAATCGGCAACGTTGTCGAGCACCGAGCTCTCGGTCAGTTCGAGCGTCAATTGCCTCGCGTCGACGCCGGAATTGCGCACGATGTTGCACACCGCAGCGACAAAATCGGGCTGGCGGAACTGCCGTCCGCTGACATTCACCGCCAGCCGGAAGTTCTCCCAGCCGGGCAGCGAATTCCATTCGCGCAGCTGCACACAGGCCGATTCGAGCACCCAGTTGCCGATGGCGACGATCAGACCGCATTCCTCGGCCACCGGGATGAACTGCCCCGGCGTGATCAGGCCACGTTCGGGATGCTGCCAGCGCAGCAAGGCCTCGGCGCCAACAACGCGCCGCTCGCTGTCGACCTTGGCCTGAAAAGCGAGGAAGAACTGCCGCTGTGGCAGTGCACGGCGCAGTTCGGCCTCGAGTGCCGCCCGTGTTTCCAGACTCTGCTGCATCGCCGGATCGAAGAAACACAGGGTATTGCGGCCGCTGGTCTTGGCCTGATACATCGCCGCGTCGGCACGCTTGAGGATTTCCTCCGAGCTTTCTTCGGGCGCCCCGGAAAACAGGTAAAGGCCAACGCTGGCGCTGGAGTGATGCTCGTAGGCATCGAGCAGGAACGGCTGCCGGAGCGACTCGACGATCTTCTGCGCGACCATTTCGGCATCGAAGGCGGCTTCGTGCGGCAGCTGACGCAGGTCTTCGAGCAGGACGACAAACTCGTCGCCGCCCAGGCGGGCGATGAAATCCTCGGCGCGCACACACTTGCGCAGCCTGTGCCCGACTTCCTTGAGCAGGCAGTCGCCGACATCGTGCCCGCGCGTGTCGTTGAGCGTCTTGAAGTTGTCGAGGTCGATGAACAGCAGGGCGCCCATCGCATGCCGGCGTTTGCTCGCCGCCAGCGCCTGACGCAGGCGGTCCTGCAGCAGACGCCGGTTGGGCAGTTGCGTCAGCGTGTCGAAGTAGGCGAGCCGCTCGATCTCGGCCTCGGCCAGCTTGCGCTCGGTGATGTCACGAACGATCGCCTGCAGGCAGGTCTCGCCGCCAATGTCGAGCAGACTGAGACTGACCTCGGCATCGACAAAGCTGCCGTCGGGGCGCAGATAGCGCCAGTCGAACAGCACCGGCTGACCGGATTGTGCGTTGGTCACGACCTCGTGCATCAGCTCCTCGGAGGAGCGCCCGTTCGGCTGGACGGGCGGCGACGCCGACGCCGGCGTCTGGCCGACGATGCGTTCGCGCGGCAATCCCTGCAGCGTTTCGGCGCACTGATTGCAGTCGAGTACCGTCGTGCCGCGCAGGATGTAAATGGCGTCGTTGGCCTGCTCGAACAGCTTGCGGAAGCGCGCTTCGGTCTCACGCAAGGAATTCAGCGTCAGCGAAAGCTCTTCGGTACGCGCACCGACACGACGGCGCAAGGACCAGTTCCAGACGACCAGCGCCGAGAACGCCAGCAGCGCGAACAGCGCCAGATAGCCGCCGTAGCGCGCGGCACGCTGCCACGCGCCGTAATGCAGCCTCTCACCGAACCAGCGCTGGTCGATCTCCTCGCGCTCTTCCGGCGTGATGCGCGCAAAACCGTCCTCGACGATGCGCAACAGCTCGCTGTTGCCCTTGCGCACCGCGCGATGGAACTCGCCGGCATAAAGCGGCGGCGAGCGGCGAAACTCTTCGGCAGTGCCTTCGCGCGCAAAGAAGTACTCGGCCGGCGGCCGGTCGACACAAAGAATGCGCACCTCGTGCTGCCCGGCGGCCTTGATTTCCGCTTCATAACTCGGATAGAGACGGAAATCCTTGACGCCGCGCGCGCGCAGATACTCGATGCAGGCGTCACCGTCCTTGGCGGCAACGGCAAAGCCCTTGAGCGACTCGGCGTCGGTGATGCCGCCGATGCTCTGATGGAAATAGATCGCCACCTCGATCCTGGCGTAAGCCGCCGAGAAATCGAAAAGCTTTTTCCGCTCCTCGGTTTCAAACAGGGTGTCGATGACGTCGGCCTCGCCGTTGGCCATCATCGCCTGCGCCTTGTTCCAGTCCATCGCCGCGAAATCGACGGCGATGCCGGTACGCTGTTCCCACAGCTTCCAGTAATCCCTGAGGATGCCCTGCACCTGCCCGTTGGCGTCGCGGAAGACGTAGGGCGGATAGTTGTCGTCGAGGACGACGCGGATGGACGTCACCGGCGCCGCGGCCCAGACCGGCCAGGCGCAAAAAGTGGCTGTCAAAAGCAGCCAGCGCAGGATGCGAAGCGAAAGAAGCATGTCGGTTGAGAAGGACCGTAATAACCGGACGTCCGGGTCAGGCACTGTGCATGCGGGGGTGCCGGGCTTGGGCGAAACGCTTCGCTCGGTAGATAGGAAGCGCCGGCGTCGAATACGTTCCCTTGCCGATACGCAGGTCGCCCGCCACTATCGCCCTTGCCATCAGCCGCAAGTATCAGTGTCGCTCACGAGCAAGGCAAGAAGATGCTCGCGCCATGTGTGACAAACTCGTCAGTCGGCGCAAAGCTCCCTGCCCTGTGCGCGACGCCTGCGCCGGGCCGCTGGTAGAATGTTGCCCCATGAACGTCAATGGCACCCCCACCCGCACCATTCGCCCCGCGCCTGCAGCGCGGGCCGTCGACATCATCGACCAGACCGCGTTGCCGCACGATTTCCGCTGGCTGCGGCTGGCGTCGCTGGCTGAAGCGGCGCACGCCATCCGCAGCATGCAGGTGCGCGGCGCGCCGCTGATCGGCGTCACCGCCGCCTACGGCGTCGCGCTGGCGCTGACGGTGCATGCCGACGACGCAACGCTCAGGCAGGCGGTCGCCACGCTCGCCGCGACGCGGCCGACGGCGGTGAATCTGCACTGGGCGCTGGCACGCATCGCAGCGCATCTGGCGCCGCTGCCGGAAGCGCAGCGCGCCGACGCCGCCTGGGCCGAAGCCGCCGCCATCGCCGAAGAAGACGTCGCGCAATGCCGCGCCATCGGCACGCACGGGCTGGCGCTGCTGCGTCCGCTCGCCGGCCGTCGCGGCCGCCTGCAGCTGATGACGCACTGCAACGCCGGCTGGCTGGCGACGGTCGATCACGGCACGGCGCTGGCGCCAATTTACGCCGCTTTCGACGCCGGCATTCCGGTGCATGTGTGGGTCTCGGAAACGCGGCCGCGCAACCAGGGCCTGCTCACCGCCTGGGAACTGGCACAGCACGGCGTGCCGCACACCGTCATCGCCGACAACGCCGCCGGCTTGCTGCTGGCGCGCGGCGAGGTCGATGCGGTGATCGTCGGCGCCGACCGCATTGCCGCCAACGGCGACGTCGCCAACAAAGTCGGCACCTACCTGAAGGCGCTCGCCGCCTACGCCGCCGACGTTCCCTTCTTCGTCGCCGCGCCACGCTCGACCATCGACTTTGCCTGCGCCAGCGGCGCCGACATTCCGATCGAGGAACGCGAAGGCGACGAAGTACGCGTCGTGCATGGCCGCGACGACGCCGGCCAGCCCGCCGCCGTACGCCAGCTGCCGGCGAGCGAAGCCGTTGCCAATCCGGCCTTCGACGTTACCCGCGCCAATCTGGTCGCGGCGATCATCTCTGAGCGCGGCAGCGCGCCGGCAAGCACCGACGGCCTGCTCTCGCTCTACCCGGAAGAGCGCCGTGGCTGATTTGCGCCGGCAGCTGATCAAGAGCGCGCAGGCGCTCACCGCCGCCGGGCTGAACAAGGGCACCGCCGGCAACCTCAGTGTGCGCTGCGTCGAGGATGGCGTCGACGGCTACCTGATCACGCCGACCGGAATGGACTACGCGACGCTCGTGCCCGAAGACATCGTCTTCCTCGCGCTCGACGACGGCGACGCCGCTCGCCCGCGCGGGCGGCGCAAGCCCTCGTCGGAATGGCGCTTCCACCGCGACGTATACGCCGCACGGCCGGAAGCCGGCGCTATCGTGCACACGCATTCGCCTTTCGCCGTCAGCCTCGCCTGCCTGCGCCGCGACATTCCGCCCTTCCATTACATGATCGCGCGCTTCGGTGGTGATACGGTGCGCTGCTCGGCCTACGCCACCTTCGGCACGCAGGCGCTGTCGGACGCGGCGCTCGTCGCACTCGCCGGCCGTTCGGCCTGCCTGCTCGCCAACCACGGCATGCTGCTCTTCGGCGCCGACCTTGCGCGCGCAGTGGCGCTCGCTGTCGAACTCGAGGCGCTGTGCGAGCAATACTGGCGCGCCAGCCAGCTCGGCCAGCCGGTGCTGCTCGACGCCAACGAAATGGCCGTCGTGCTGCAGAAGTTCGCCGGCTACGGCCAGCAATAGCGCGCTGGTGCACGCTGCGTACGCCCAAGCCGTAGTGCCCAGCCCGTAGTGCCTGCACCGTCGTGCCAAACCCGTAACAGTCACTCCGTTCCGCCCTGTCCGACACGGCGCCCTGCCGACCCGCTGCCGCCCGAGGCCACCATGCTGCGCATCACCGAACTCCGCCTGCCGATCGACCACCCGCCCGAAGCCTTGCCGGCAGCGATTGCCACGCGCCTGAAAGTACCCGGCAAGGACATCAGCCGCTTCACGATCTTCCGTCAGAGCGTCGACGCACGTCGTGTCGGCGCACCGAGCTTCATCTACGCCGTCGACGTCGAGGTCAAGCGCGAAGCCGAACTGCTGCAGCGCTTTGCCGCTGATCCGCATGTCTCGGCGGCACCCGACATGACTTACCGCTTCGTCGCGCAGGCGCCGGCTGGTGGCCTGAAAACGCCGCGGCCGTTGATCGTCGGCTTCGGCCCCTGCGGCATTTTCGCGGCGCTGGTGCTGGCGCAGATGGGCTTGCGGCCGATCGTCGTCGAACGCGGCCGCGCAGTGCGTGAACGCACGCAGGACACCTGGGGACTGTGGCGGAAGAACACGCTCAACCCGGAATCGAACGTGCAGTTCGGCGAAGGCGGCGCCGGCACCTTCTCCGACGGCAAGCTGTACAGCCAGATCCGCGACCCGCAGCACCACGGACGCAAGGTGCTCACCGAATTCGTCAAGGCCGGCGCGCCGGCCGAGATCCTGACGCTCGCCAAACCGCACATCGGCACATTCCGCCTGGTCTCGATGGTCGAGACGATGCGCCACGAAATCGAGGCGCTCGGCGGCGAAATCCGCTTCGAACAACGCGTTGCCGACTTGCTGCTCCAAGACGATCCGGCACAGCCGGGAATGCGCCGCCTGCGTGGCGTGCGGCTGGCCAGCGGCGAGGAAATCGAGAGCCACCATGTCGTTCTCGCGCTCGGCCACAGCGCGCGCGACACCTTCGCCATGCTGCACGAAGCCGGCGTCGCCATGGAGGCGAAGCCCTTCTCGGTCGGCTTTCGCATCGAGCATCCGCAGTCGCTGATCGACCGCGCACGCTACGGCCGTCACGCCGGCGACACGCGTCTCGGCGCCGCCGACTACAAGCTGGTGCATCACGCCAGCAACGGGCGCACGGTGTATAGCTTCTGCATGTGTCCCGGCGGCACCGTCGTCGCCGCCACCTCGGAACCCGGTTGCGTCGTCACCAACGGCATGAGCCAGTACTCGCGCAACGAGCGCAATGCCAACGCCGGCATCGTCGTCAATGTCTCGCCCGCAGACTTCGGCGGCGAACCCGGCGATCCGCTCGCCGGCATCGCTTTCCAGCGACGGCTGGAAGCGCGCGCCTTCGAACTCGGCGGCGGCAACTACGAAGCGCCGGCGCAGCGCGTCGGCGACTTTCTCGCCGGTCGGCCATCGACGCAACTCGGCGAGGTCGTTCCCTCGTACAAGCCCGGCGTGCGTCCGACCGACCTGTCGACGGCGCTGCCCGACTGGGCGATCGCTGCGCTGCGTGAGGCGATTCCCGCCTTCGAAAAGCAGATCAAGGGCTTTTCGCTGCCCGACGCGGTACTCACCGGCGTCGAGACGCGCACCTCGTCGCCGCTACGCATGCCGCGCGGCGACGACCTGCAGAGCGTCAACGTGCGCGGCCTCTATCCGGGCGGAGAAGGCGCCGGCTACGCTGGCGGCATCCTCTCGGCCGGCGTCGACGGCATCCGCATCGCCGAGGCGCTGGCGCTTGACCTGCTCGCCGCCGAGGCCGGCGGCCAGTCATAGCCGATGACTATTCGATCGGTTTAAACGATCAATTGGGCAAATAACGCGGCAGGCGGCAAGATCCGGACATCGTCATGGCACCGCCGGGGAGCCGCTCATGTCCACCTATCTCGCTACGCAATTGCTCGGCAGCCCCGCAGCGGGCTCGGCCGATCGCCTGAATCGCCTGCGCCGCCAGTTTGGCCTGCTGCTCGTCCTTGCCGGCGCGCTGGTGTTCGCCACGCAAACGCTGCCGTCGCTGCTCGCCGCAACGGCAGCTGCCATCGACGCGCTGCACGCCGGCCCGGCCTTGCTCGGTGGGCTGCTCGGCGCTGCGGCGACGGCAGCCGGCGCGCTACCGGTCCTGTTCGCCCGCCGCGTCGCGCCGCAAGCGCAGGGAACGCTGCTGGCGCTGGCCGCCGGCGTGATGCTCGCCGCCACCTGCTTCTCGCTGCTGCTGCCGGCGCTGGCCAGCGCCGAAACGCTGTGGGGCAGCCGGCCGCTGGCGGCGCTGGCCGTGGCTGTTGGTCTGCTCGCCGGCGCCGCTGGCATCGCCCTGCTCGGCCGGCTGCTGCCCGACGAGATGCCGCAACAGGCAGCCAACGCCGAGGCCGCCGCAAACGCACAGGCGGCACGGCGCAGCGTGCTGCTCTTCGTTCTGGCGGTGACCTTGCACAATCTGCCGGAAGGTCTCGCTGTCGGTGTCAGCGCCACCGCCGACGCCGTTGGCGGTAGTGCGCTGGCCTGGGGAATCGCCATCCAGGACGTCCCCGAAGGGCTCGCCGTCGCGCTGGCGCTGGCCAGCATTGGCACGCGGCCGGCGCTCGCCTTCGCCGCCGGAGCCGGCAGCGGCCTGGTCGAGCCTGTGGCCGCGCTCGCCGGTGCCGCTGCCGTCGGCATTTCCGACGCGGCGCTGCCCTGGGGTCTGGCGCTCGCCGCCGGCGCGATGCTGCGCGTGATCTGCCTCGAATTGCTGCCGCAGGCGCTGCGCGAAAATGGCCGCCACACCGGCAGCGCGCTGATTGGCGGTTTTGCCCTGATGATGCTGCTCGACACCGCGCTCGCCTGAGGCGAGCAGCGCTGACGCGGCCGGCGGCTACTGCGCTGGCGCCGCTCGCAGCAAGCGCTTCTCGATGCGCTCGGCGGGGACGGCGCCGCTGCGCTCGAAGGGGTGACGGCCGAAACCGTCGACCTCGACCTCGCCGCGGATCCGGTAATCGATCAGCTGCCGCCCGTCGCGCCGTGCCTCACGGACGAGGCGCAGCACCGCGCGCAAGTCGCTGCTGACGTCGACGACGAGGGTCGCATCGCCCTTGGCCGGAACGCTCAGCGGCACGGTCGAACGACCGCTTGCGAAACGCTGGCCGGCAAGTTCCAGATCGATGACGACTTCCTGCAGCGGCAGCGCCTGCGCGTTCGGGTTGTCCACGCGCAGCTTGAGCGCGAAATGCTGCTCGGCGAGATTTCCATGCTGCCATTCGATGCCGGCAAAGGAAACCTCGGGCGGTTTCGTCGGCACGCCGATGCCGGCGCAGGCGGCGAGCGTGACCGCCGCGACAAGCATCGCCAGCCACGCCGTAGCCCGCACCAGCGCAGTACGTTTGCCGGCGGGGGCGCTCACGCTGCGTCTCCGACAGCTCCGGCAGCGCCCGACAAGGACTCGAGCAGCTTGAGCACGGCGATCGAATCGTCGTCACCCTGCCCGTTGCCGACCAGCGCGTTGAACAGCTGCGCCGTCGCCGCCGACAGCGGCGTGTAGACGCCCAGCTGGTGCGCGCTCTGCAGGACGATGTTGAGGTCCTTCTGGTGCATCCATGCCTTGAAGCCCGGAGCAAACTTGCGCTCGAGCATGCGCTGGCCGTGGTTTTCGAGAATGCGCGAAGCGGCAAAACCGCCGAGCAGCGCCTCGCGCACGCGGCCGGCGTCGACACCGCTGCACGCGGCGAAGTTGAGCGCCTCGGCAACGGCAAGAACGCCGACGCCAGTGAGAATCTGATTCGCCGCCTTGGTCACCTGTCCGGCACCCGAGGCGCCGATGTGCAGCACGCGACTGCCGAGACAGGCCAGCGCCGGCTGCGCGCGGGCAAACGCCGCAACGTCGCCGCCGACCATGATCGACAGGCTGCCGGCGATGGCGCCGACCTCGCCACCCGACACCGGCGCATCGAGGAAGGCGATGCCGCGCTCGCCGAGGCGCGCCGCGATGCTGCGTGCCGCGGCCGGCGCGATGGTGCTCATGTCGACGGCGACCAGCGGCGCCGCGTCGGCATCGCGCAAAGGCAGCGCATCGACGACACCCTTGGCACCGAGCATCACCTCTTCGACATCGGGCGCATCGGCGACCATCGAGATCACCAGATCGGCGTCGGTGGCCGCCGCCGCCGGACTGTCGGCGGCCTGCGCGCCGACGTCGAGCAGCGGCCGCATCGATTCGGCGCGACGCGCCCAGACGATGAGTTCGTGCCCGCCACGCAGCAGGTTCAGGGCCATCGGCCGGCCCATGATGCCAAGCCCGATGAAGGCGATTTTCATGCGTTTTCTCCCTTGCAAGATGCTGCCGGCCGGCGGCGGCTTGCCATTGCAGCACAAGCCTGCCAGCGCGCAAAGAGCGACCGGATATTCCTCAGGACTGACGATCGGAATTCATGACGGAAAGGAACTATTTGCCGAAATAAATGACCGAGCAAAGTCGCCAAAAGTGGCACATGATAAAAATCGATCGTCGCCAGAAAAAGCCGGGGTCGCGTGGACAAGCGGCAGCCGCCAGCCCTGCTGCATGAAATGCTGCAGAGAGCGAAGTAAAAGTGACTGACAAAGGAGGCAACATGAGCATCGCGGCTCGCATCACCCTGCTGATCGTTATCGGCCTGCTCGGCGCGCTATCGATCGGTGGCTTCAGCTTGTACCAGATGGCGAACATCAATAACAGTGTGCGCGAAATGGACGAAAACACACTGCCTAGCTTGATAACCCTGAGCAAGGCTGAGCGCTGGATACTCCGTTCGCGCGCGCCACTTCTCACCTCCCTGCTCGAAACCGACGCGGAAAAGCGTAGGGTCTTCGAAACCCGTTTCCGGGAAACAAGCGGAGCGGCGAAGGAAGCGCTGCGCGACTACGAGAAACTGGTTTCCGACGACAAGGACCGCGAACTGCTGGCGAACGAGGTTCGACTGGTCGATGCCTATATCGGCCACGCCGACCGAATACTCGCGGCAGCGCAAGCTGGCCAGCGTGACGACGCGCTGAAATTGCTCGCCGAAGCGCGCGACACCATCGACGACATGGTCAAGTCATTCACCGCGCACATGGAATACAACGAGCAACTGGCCGATGTAAACGCCAAATTGGCCGAGGCCGCCTACGACCAAGCGCGCCTGCTGCTCGCCGTCAGCGTCCTGCTTTTGCTCGCACTGCTCGGCGGGCTCGGCTTCCAGACGCAGCGACAGGTTTCGCGCTCGCTCGTCGAGATGGTCAACAGCTTTACGCGCATCGAAAAGGATCTCGACTTCACCGTTCGCCTGCCCGCCGGCGGCAAGGACGAAATCGCCAGGGTGGCAAACGCGTTCAACGCACTGGCGGAAAGGTTGCAGCAGAGTTTCCGCCAGATCGCGCAGCAGGCCACGGCGCTCGGCACCGCCACCGAACGCGTGTCAACGGCATCACGCGAAATGTCAATGGCTTCGCGCCAGCAGAGCGAATCGGCGTCGAGCATGGCGGCCGCCGTCGAAGAAATGACGGTGAGCGTGAACCATGTCGCCGACCGCGCCGACGACTCGAACCGCCTCGCCACCGAGGCCGGCAAGCTCGCCAGCGACGGCGAGAAGGTGATCAACAATACGGTCGGCGCGATCAACGGCATCGCCGACAGCGTGCGCACCGCTTCCGATCAGCTCACCCAGCTGGAAAGCCAGAGCGAGAAGATCAGCGCCATCGTGTCGACGATCCGCGAAATCGCCGACCAGACCAACCTGCTGGCGCTCAACGCCGCCATCGAAGCGGCGCGTGCCGGCGAACAGGGCCGCGGCTTCGCCGTCGTCGCCGACGAGGTCAGAAAGCTTGCCGAACGCACCGGCCTGTCGACGCAGGAGATCGCCGATACCATCCAGCAGATGGTCTCCGGCTCGCAGGCCGCGGTCGGCAGCATCCAGAGCGTCGAGGGCGCCGTGCAGCAAGGCGTCGGTTACGCCGGCCAGGCCAGCGAAGCGATGCGCGAGATCGGCACCGGCTCGCGCAATACGGTCGAGGTGGTCAGCGAAATCACCAGCGCCATCCGCGAACAAGGCACGGCGAGTCAGGAAATCGCCAAGCAGGTCGAGCGCATCGCGCAGATGACCGACGAGAACAGTGCGGCGGCGCAAGCCACCTCGGACACGGCGGAAGAACTCGCGGCGATGGCGCGCGAACTGACGGAAATCGTAGCCAGGTACCGGATCTGAGTGACGCGGCGGCTGGCAGACGCGGATTCACGCGCCTGCCAGCCGAAAAATGCCTACTGCACGACGCCGAGTTTCCTCGCCCACCATGGGGTGATGGCTGGCAGCAGGGTCAGCGTCCAGATCACCACCCACGCCGTCAGCGGCATCAAGAGTTTCAGTTCCGGGAACTGGGCGACGGTGATCACCGCCAGCACCACCGGGATGACGCCGGTTTCGCGCACGACGCTGAGGAACAGCCGCTCCTTCAGCGTCACCTTCGTCGGCAGCATGCTCAGCATCACCGCCAGCGGCCGCGCGACGAGAATGAAGGCGAGCGACACGATCAGCCCGAGCAGGGCGGTTTGCCACAGGTCGCCGAGCGCGACGAAAGGACCGACCATCATGAAGATCGTCGGCTTGGCGACGCTCTCGATCTTCACTTCCATCGTGCGCAAGGTGCTGTGGAAGTACTCCTTGCCATGGTTGTAGTTGGCGAGCAGACCAGCGACGAAAGCCGCGAGGAAGCCGTTGCCGTGGATCGCCTGCGCCAGCAGGAAGGTGAGCAGCGGAATCGCCAGCACCAGCGCGAAGTCGTAGGCGGTTTCGCCGACATCGTGCTCAGCGTCGCGCGACTTGTAGCGCTCGTAGCCGACCATCGCACCCCAGCCAATCAGGCCGGCAACCGTACCGAAGGCGAACTGCTTGCCGAGCAGCAGCATGTTGTCGGCGCTGAACAGGCCGCCGGCCAGCGCCGTCAGCGAATC
>NZ_JACIGE010000008.1:0-138544 GCF_014197755.1 Rhodocyclus tenuis
GACGCCTGCCGCCTATGCCGAATCACTCATCCGGAAATCGGCTACATTAGCCTCGGACTCTAAAGCTCGCTGCTACTGAAAACGGGGGGACGTCGAACGAATAGGAGTTGAAAAGCATTGCTATGCCGGTCCAGGGTTCTCGTCACTTCCACTGTCGAGAGGGGTGCTGCTTTGATATTTGTAAACTTAGGCTGAAGAACCAGTCGTGCTGGTCGGTTGTCGCCTTGGGAATGCAGCTGATATGCGCGCAGCAGCAAGCAAAATCGTCGTCTTTCGGGGGCATGCCCCTGTTTCAGACCAGCACTTCCAGTGGTGGTGGATGCCCAAGAAATCCTTGCGGGCTGGCGCTTGCGCCATAGGCGCCCGACTGGAAAATCACTACCAGATCACCGACGTCGGCGACCGCCAGTTCCATGCGATCGGCCAGCAGATCGAGTGGCGTGCACAAGGGGCCAACGACCGATGCACTTTCCTTTTCGGCAGCGTCCATGCGGTTGCCGATGACTAGCGGATAGTTCTTGCGGATCACCTGCCCGAAATTTCCCGACGCCGACAAATGGTGGTTGAGGCCGCCATCAAGCACCAGATAGGTCTGGCCGCGCGAAACTTTTCGATCGACGATCCGTGCGACGTAGATGCCAGCCTCGCCGACCAGATAACGCCCGAGCTCGATGACCAGTTGCGCGTCGGGCAGCGCCCTGGCGGTACGCTCGGCAAGCTGCGCCAGCTTGTCGCCGACAGCGCGCAGATTCAAGCCTTGTTCGCCGGGAAAGTAGGGGATGCCGAAGCCGCCGCCGAGGTTGAGAAAGCGGACCGGGGCGGGGGCATCAGTGGCCAGGCGTAGCGCCAGTTCCCACGACTTCTGTTGCGCTTGGCAGATCGCTTCGGCCTTCAGGTTCTGCGACCCGGCAAAGAGATGGAAGCCCTCGAACTGCAAACCCGCCTCGCCGATCTTGGCCAGCAGTTGCGGCACTTGTTCAGCATCGACGCCGAACTGCTTGGGGCCGCCGCCCATCTTCATTCCCGAGCCTTTCAGTTCGAAGTCCGGATTGACGCGCACCGCCACTCGCGCTGGCAGGCCAAGCTCGTCGCTGACGCGCGCCAGTTCATCGACTTCGCGGAAGGATTCGAGATTGATCAACACGCCGGCGGCGACGGCCTGGCGCAGTTCGGTATTGCGCTTGCCGGGGCCGGCGAAGCTGATCTCGTGGGGATCGGCGCCGGCGTCAAGCGCGACCTTCAGCTCCCCGGCCGAGGCGACGTCGATACCGTCGACCAGCGTCGCCATGAAACCGACCAGCGCCGGCATCGGATTGGCTTTCATCGCGTAGTGCAGCTTGACCGAAGCGGGCAGCGCTGCGCGCAAATCGCCGACGCGTGCGCGCAGCAGTTGCCGGTCATAGGCGTAAAACGGCGTTTGCCCGACGCGCGCGGCGAGTTGTGTGAGCGGCATTCCTCCGACCTGCAGTTGCCCGTCGACGACAGGAAATTGGTTCATCGGCGCATGCGCCGGCAGGGCGCGGGGAGAGAGGGAGTGGTGATGCTGGGAGTGGGTGGGAGAATCAGCCGCCATGTTTTTCGATCCACTCGGTCGACAGCGTCTTGCGGTCGATCTTGCCGTTCGGGTTGCGCGGCAACGGCCCGCTGCGCACGGCGATTCCGGACGGCACCATGTACGCCGGCATGCGTTGCCGGCACTCGGCCAGCAGGGCGTCGACATCGAGCGCGCCATCGGTGGGTGGCGTGGCGATCACCTGGATGCGTTGCCCGAGGCGATCGTCGTCGATACCGAAGGCGACACATTCGCCGACGAGTTTCGTCGCGTAGAGCACCTCTTCCACCTCGGTCGGGCTCACCCGGTAACCCGAGGTTTTCATCATCTCGTCGCGCCGGCCGATGAAGTAGAGGAAGCCTTCCTCGTCCTGACGCACGGTATCGCCCGAGAATACGGCGATTTCGGGCAGCACCAGTCCGGCTTCGCGTCCTGGCGCATGCACCGGCAGCGGCTTGTAGCGCTCGGCGGTCTTTTCCGGGTCGTTCCAGTAGCCCATGCCGACCAGCGCGCCGCGATGCACCAGTTCGCCGGGTTCGTTCGGCGCGCAGGGTGAGCCATCTTCGCGCAGGACGAGGATTTCAGCGTTGGGAATGGCCTTGCCGATCGAATCCGGACGGCGGTCGACCTCGGCCGGCGGCAGGTAGGTCGAGCGGAAGGCTTCGGTCAGGCCGTACATCAGGAAGGGCTTGGCCTGCGGCAGATGGCGGCGCAGCGCGTCGAGCGTCTCGCGCGGCATGCGGCCGCCGGTGTTGGCGAAATAGCGCAAGTGTTCGCTGACCGATTCGGGCCAGTTCAACTGCGTCAGCTGGATGTAGAGCGGCGGCACGGCGGTCAGCCCGGTCACCTTTTCCCGCTCGATCGCCCTGACGACATCGCGTGGCAGCAGGTAGTTGAGCAGCACGACGCGCGCACCGGCGTGGAAAGCGGTGGTCAGCTGGCTGAAACCGGCGTCGAAGGATAGTGGCAAGGCGGCGAGCAGCGTGTCGCCGGCGTGGTTCTCGAGGTAGCTCGCCACGCTCTTGGCGCCGGCGACCATGTTGCGATGCGACAGCACGACGCCCTTCGGTTTGCCGGTACTGCCCGAGGTATAAAGGATGCCGAGCATGTCGGTGTCGATCACGCGGTGGGCCGCTGCTGCGGGCTGCGCGAGGAGGTCCTGCCAGCGCCAGATGTTTTGCGTGGCGATGGCAGGCAGAGCGGCCGGTGTGTCGACCAGCACGACATGGCGCAAATCGTGACAGGCCAGCAGGGTGTCCTGCAGCAGCGCAAAACGCTCGGGCGAGGTGATCAGCACACGCACATTGCAGTCGTGCAGGATGTAGCCGACCTGTTCAGCCTTGAGCAGCGGGTTCAGCGGCACGAAGACGCCACCGGCTGCCGGCGCGCCAAAGCTGGCAATCACCGTCTCGAAGCGCTTTTCCAGGTAAATGGCGACGCGTTCACCGCGCTGCAGGCCGAGACTGACGATTCCGGCTGCGAAGTGCTGCACCCGCTCTTCCAGTTCTCCGTAGCGGAGATGCTCCTGGCCGTGGGTGAGCGCGACGGCCTCAGGATTGCGTGCCGCAGCCGACTCGATGAGTTCGTGCAGAAGTGTGGCGTTTTGCATGGACGGCAAACCGTAGAGATGGCGGAAGATAATAAATGCAGCAATCCTATGACGCTGTGAAGTATCTCACGGCCCGCTGCGGGAATTCCCCCTATAATGCCCCCTTGGGAAATCCAGTTCCGGATAAGCGATTGAATACATTGATAGAAGTGAATTCTCTGCTGGCTGATGTCCTCAGCCTCGACGGACGCTCCGCGCGCTTCAACCTGGAGACGCCCTTGCTCGGCGCCTTGCCCGAACTGGATTCGATGGCCGTCATTGCGCTGATTACCGGCATGGAAGAGCGTTTCGGCTTCATCGCCGAAGACGACGAAATCGAGGGTTCAACCTTCGCCACGGTCGGTTCCCTCGTTGCTTTTATCGATGGCAAGCTGATCTCCCTCGGGCGGAGCCGGAAAAATCTGCGGACGCCGCACTGATGATGAGTGATGCATCGCCGATGGCCGCCGACAGTGCGAACGGTGTGCCGGCGCCCTTCCTCAGTGATGCCTCGGGCAAGCCGCGGATCGGCACGGACCCCGCCAGTCTGTTCGCGTTCGCCACGCTCATCCGCGACACCGAGAAACTGATCCTCGATCTGTTCTCGCGCGGGCTGGTTTCGGGAACGACGCATACCTGCCTCGGGCAAGAGCTCTGCCAGATGGCGGTGGTGCGCGCGCTCGACCATCCGGACGATCACGTGCTCTCGAACCACCGCAATCACGGGCATTTCCTGAGCTACTCGGGCGATTTTCACGGTCTGGTCGCCGAGATCATGGGGCGGCGCGACGGCGTCTGCGGCGGCTATGGCGGTAGCCAGCATCTGGCCTACCGGCATTTCCACAGCAACGGGGTGCAGGCCGGCATGACCGGCATCGGTGTCGGTCTTGCTGCCGCCCTCAAGGCGCGCGACAGCCGCGGCATCGTCGTCACCGTCATCGGCGACGGGACGCTCGGCGAAGGGCTGCTCTACGAGAGCATGAACCTGGCGTCGGTGTGGCAGGTGCCGGTGCTGTTCGTCGTCGAGCACAACGGCATCGCGCAAACGACCTATACGCGCGATACGCTCGGTGGCGACATCGTCGCACGCGGCGCCGCGTTCGGACTCGACACCTGGCGCGTGTCCGACCGCGAGGCGGGTTTCATTGATGCCGCCGCGGCGGTGGTCGCGCAGGTGCGCGAGCGGCGCCGGCCGGGCATGCTGGTGATCGACACCGGGCGGCTGGGGCCGCACAGCAAGGGCGATGATCTGCGCGATCCCGGCGAGCGCGCAGCGCTGGCGGCGGCTGACCCGCTCGCTGCACTGGCGGCGTGCCTGCCCGCGGACGAGGTCGCGGCGATCCGCGCGTCGTGCGCGGCCTACCTGCAGGCGGTCGAGCGTCGTGCGCTCGCATCGCCGGCAGCAAACTTCGACCCGCTACCCGAGCACAGCTTCCGTCCAGCGCAGGCCGGGCAGGTCGAGATTCCGGAGGTCGCGGACGGCAACGTGCGCGCGGCCCTCAATAGCGCCCTGCACGGCCTGCTCGCGGCAGCGCCGGAAACGCTGCTGATCGGTGAGGATCTGCACGATCCCTACGGCGGGGCGTTCAAGGTCTCGGCCGGACTCTCGACGAAGTTCCCGGGGCGGGTGATCTCGACGCCGATCAGCGAGGCGGGCATCACCGGCGCCGGCATCGGTCTGGCGATGGCCGGGCGCCGGCCGATCGTCGAGATCATGTTTGCCGACTTTCTCAGCCTGTGCCTCGACCAACTCTACAACCACGCGGTCAAGTTTCCCGGCATGTTCCCCGAGGCGACGGTGCCGCTGGTCGTGCGTGCGCCCTGCGGCGGCCGCCGCGGCTACGGTCCGACGCACAGCCAGAGCCCGGAGAACCTGTTCGTTTCCGTCCCCGGCCTGACCGTGCTCTATCCCAGCCATCGCCACCGCGTCGGTCAGTTGCTCGCCGATGCTGTCCTCCGCTGGTCGAATCCGACGCTGTTCCTCGAACACAAGCTGCTCTACGGCGAGAAGTGCGACACCGCCGACTACGAAATCCTGCCCGCCGGTGACGACGATCTCGGTGCGGCGCTGTTTCCCACCCTGCGTCGCGGCAGCGCGGCGCCCGACGTCACGCTGCTCGCTTACGGCGGCATGCTGCCGGTGGCCGAACGCGCGGCAAAGATCCTTGAGACGCAGGAAGAACTCGCGGTCGAGATCGTCGCGCCGGCACTGCTGGCACCACTACCGCGGCAGACGCTACTGCAGGCATTGCTCGACCGTCCGCGCATTCTCGTCGTCGAGGAGGCGCACCATCATTTCGGCGTCAGCGCCGAGATCCTGGCGCTCCTCGCCGAGAGCGCTTATTCCGGCGCGCTCGCCCGGCTCGGCACCCTGCCGGTGCCGATTGCGTCAGCACGCAGTCTGGAAAGCGCGCAGTTGCCGGACGAGGCTGCGATCGTCGCGGCCGTGATCGATCTTCTGTAACGGGTACATAAGCGAATGGCGACGCCAATCCACGTTCCGCGCATCAACAACAACGACGACGAGGTCAAGGTCCTCGCCTTCGACGTCAAGCCCGGCGAGCGCGTCAGCGCCGGCCAGATTGTCGGCCAGGTCGAAACCGACAAGGCGGTTCTCGACGTCACCGCGCCGGTGGACGGCTATGTGCTTGGCTTCGTGGCGCAGCCCGACGAGATCGCGCAAGTGGGCAGCGTGATGTTGTGGCTCGGTGCGAGCGCGTCGGAGCCGATCCCCGAGGCCGGCGCGCCGACGCCCGACTCCTCGACGGCGGGACCATCGCCGGTGACGGGCAAGGCGAAACTCCTGCTCGCGCGCTACGGAGTGAAGTCCGACGCCGTGACGCCAATCGATGGCCGCATTACCGTCGAGGCGGTCGAGCGCTATCTCGCCACGCATGGCCTCGCCGCCGCCGCGCCGGCGCCGGTGGTGGCCGTCTCGCGCCCGGCGGAACCGCGACCCGAGGTTCCCGGCACGGCGGTCGCGCTGTCGCGCGAAGAAAAGGGCATGGCGGCCACGGTGGTCTGGCATCGCGACTGCGCGGTGCCCGGCTACATCGAGATCGATTACGACCCGGCGCCCTGGGCCGAGTACGCACGCGCCTTCCAGGAAGAGAAGGGGCTGCTGATGCCGCCCTTGCTGCCGCTGATGGCGTGGCGACTGGTCGAGGTGGCAAGAACGATGCCCCGTATCAACGCCACTTTCGTCGAGCAGCAGCGCTACGAGTACGGCGCGGTCAATCTCGGCTTCACCATCCAGGCCGGCGAGTCGCTTTACCTTGCTGTCGTGCGTGAGGCAGAGGTTCTCGATGCCGGAGGGTTTGTGAACGCACTGGGCGACGTGCTGCGCCGGGCGGCGTCGCACCAGTTGCGCGAAAGCGAAGCTTCCGGCGCGACCATCGGCTTTTCCAGCATGGAGCGCTGGAAAGTCACCCGCCACATTCCGGTGCTGCCGCCGCACACTGCCTTCATGCTTGCTCACGCCGCCGCGCGCAACGGTCGCGCGGTACTCGGCGCCAGCTACGACCACCGCGTGCTCAACGGCGGACAGGTCGTTGCCGCGCTCAAAAAACTCTCTTCCCCGACATGACGACAGGACAGGATTCCCCGATGCCGCTGACCGCCGAAAGCATTGCCGCCGAGATCAAGGCGCGCATTGTTGCCATTGCCGCCGAACTTGGCGACGACGCCTCCGAACTGGGGCCCGACGAGATCATTCCGGCGACCGGCCTGATCGATTCGGCCGGCCTGCTCGACCTGATCGCGTGGTATGAGAAGACCTACCAGATTCCGCTGACGCAGGCGGAAATCAACATCGACAACCTCGGCACGCTGGCGCGCATGGCGCACTTCGTCCTGCTCAAGAAAGGGCTGGTTTGAACGATGCGGGCCCTGCCTTCGCGTCCCCATCCCTTCTTTCTCGATGGCGCTAGCGGACGGCTGTTCGCCGTTCACCACCGTCCCGCCGACGGCGTCTGCCGGCGCGGCAGCATTCTTGTCGTGCCGGCATTCAATGAGGAAATGAACCGCTGCCGCAGCATGCTTACGCTGCAGGCGCAGGCTCTGGCGCGGCTGGGGTTCGGCACGCTGGTGCTCGACCTTTCCGGCACCGGCGAGAGCGACGGTCATTACGGCGACGCACGCTGGGATGGCTGGATTGACGACATTCGTCGGGTCCGCGCCTGGCTCGACGGACCGGACGGCGGCGGCTGCGCCGCGCTGCTCGGCGTGCGCCTCGGCGTGCCGCTGGCGCTCGACGCACTGGCCGGTGACGCCGCAGCGTGTCCGTTGGCGGCCTGGCAGCCCGTTAGCGACGGCCGCAACTATTTCACCCAGTTCCTGCGCATGCGTATCGCCGCCAACATGGACCGGACCGACATTCCGAAGGACACCACCGCCGGCATGCGCGCCCGTCTCGCCGAGGGGGCCAGCATCGAGGTCGCCGGATACGAGGTGGCGCCGGCGCTGGCGACGGCGATCGAAGCGGTCAATCTGGCGACGCGTACGCCGCAGCCGGGAGCACCGGTCGCCTGGTTCGAGAAGAAGACCGGCGAGGACGCCGCCCTGCTGCCGGCTAGTGCGCAGGTGGTGAGCGCCTGGCGCGCGGCTGGTGTCGAGGTCGCGGTCGGAGTCTTCGACGCTCCCGCCTTCTGGGCACTGCATGACCGGCATACGGCGCCCGAGCTGATCGGCCTGACCGCCGCGTGGCTTGATGACGTGGGGAGGGCAGCGTGAACGAGCAGCCTCTGGTGTTCGAGAGCGGCGGCCTGCCGCTGCCGGGCATGCTGCACCCGGCCGCCGGGCCAGCCCGCCTGGGTGTCCTGATGATGGTCGCCGGCGGACCGCAGTACCGGATTGGCGGGCACCGGCAGCTGCTGCTCTGGGCGCGGGATTTCGCGGCGGCGGGCTTCCCGGCGCTGCGCTTCGACTTCGCCGGTATGGGCGACAGCTACGGCGACTATCGCGGCTTTGAACATGTCGACGAGGACATCCGGGCTGCGCTCGACGCCTTCTTCGCCGCCGTGCCGTCACTGCAGGGCGTTGTCCTCTGGGGCGAATGCAACGCCTGCTCGGCCTCGCTGTTCTATGCTCACCGCGACCCCCGCGTCCGCGGTCTGGTCATGCTCAATCCCTGGGTCCGCACCAAGGAAGGCGAGGCGCGTACCGTGGTTCGCCATTACTACCTGGAACGCTTGCGCCAGCCGTCCTTCTGGAAAAAGATTTTCTCGCTGCAGTTCGACTGGCTCGGCTCGGCGCGATCGGCGGCGCAGATGCTGTCGCGGGCGTCTGGCGCGCCGGCAACGGACGCTGGCACGTCGGCAACGCCGCAACGCCTGCCCGACCGCATGCTCGCCGGACTGCGGCGCTTCCACGGCCCGATCATGCTGGTCATGAGCGGGCGCGACTGGGTGGCGAAGGAGTTCGACGACCTGCTGAAAAGCGATGCGGCATGGCAGGCCGAGTTCCTGCCGCGCCTGACGCAGCGCCACGATCTACCTTACGCCGACCATACCTTCTCCAGTGGCGAATGGCGCGATCAGGTCGCCGGCTGGGGACTGCAATGGCTCGCCGAGGTAGACGCAGGCAAGCCGAAAAACGCACCCGGAGGCGCCTGACCATCATGGCCCGACCCGTCATTGAAGCCGTCACGGCGCAGTCGCTGCCCGAATTCGCCGCCTTCCTGTCAGCCAATATGAGCATCCCGCGCAGCCCGGAAGCGTGGGGCTCGGCACTGTCGGCGAACTGGTTGCCCGAGCGACCCAATTACGGTTTCCTGCTGCGCGCAGGGGAAGACGTGGTTGGCGGGATCGGTGCGCTCTATGCCGAGCGCAAGGTGCGTGGGCAGAGCGAACGATTCTGCAACATCACCAGCTGGTGCGTGCGCGACGATTTCCGCAGGTTCAGCGTGGCGTTGGCGATGCAGTTGCTGGCGCAGCCCGGCTATCACTTCACCGATTTTTCACCGACGAAGGTGGTTGCCGGGACCTTGCAGTTCCTGAAGTTCCAGTCGCTCGACGACGCCGTGGTCGTTTTGCCCGGCCTGCCGGTCCATCTCGGCAACGAACGCGTGCTCGACGACGCGGTCGCGATCGGGCAGGAGATTCCGGACGAACTGCGCCAGGCCTGGCAGGACCATTCCGTCTATCCCTGGCTGCGCCAGCTGCTGCTCGGGCGCCCGGGAGCCTGGTGTCATCTCATCTACAAGCTGCGCGACTTCAAGGGCATGCCGGCAGCTCAGCTGATCTATCGCAGCGATCGTGAATTGCTGAACGCGGGCTTGGGTGCTCTGCAGACGTACTTCTGCCGGCGCGGGATACTCTCCGTACACATCGAGCGGCGAATGCTCGGCAGGACGCCGAAGCTCGGCGTCCTGCGCAGCGGCTTCAATCCGAAACAATTCAATTCTTCCACCCTGTTGCCCGACGACATTGACTACCTCTATTCGGAGTCGGTGTCGATGGATCTCTAGACGCGAAAGCGAGCAGTCAAATGAACGATATCCAATCTGCGGTTCTGCGTATTCTTGACCGCGAACTGAATCTCAACGGGCGCGCGCAAGGCTTTAAGGCCGATACGCGCTTGCGCGGGGCATTGCCGCAACTCGATTCGATGGCGATCGTTTCGCTGATTTCAGCACTGGAAAGCGATCTTGGTTTCGAGTTTCCGGAAGATCTGCTCGATGGCACCATCTTCGAAACGGTCGGTTCGCTGACAGCTTGCGTCACCCGGATTCTTGAGTCCGGACAGTCCTGAAGCTTGCCTGACCGTGAAAACCGCTTCGCGCATTGTCGCCGCCGCCTCACTCCTAGCCTTTGCGTGGCTGGGCGTCGGCACTGTTTGGGCGCTCGATGCCGCTGCTGGGCGCGTGATCCGTATCGGTCCCGAGCGCGAGATCAGAACGCTGCAGCAGGCGTCGCGCCTCGTGCGCGACGGCGATATCCTTGAGGTCGACGCCGGTGACTACCGGCGCGATGTCGCGGTGTGGACGCATGACCGGCTAGAATTCCGTGCCGTCGGTGGCCGCGTCCGCCTCCTGGCCGATGGCGCCTCCGCTGAAGGGAAGGGCATTTGGGTCGTCCGCGGCGGCACTGTCAGCGTCGATGGCTTCGATTTCATCGGCGCCCGCGTACCTGATCGGAATGGGGCCGGTATCCGTTTTGAAAAAGGCGTGCTGCGCATTCGCGACTGCCGCTTCCTTGACAACGAGAACGGCATCCTGACGGCCAGCGACGGCGAGAGTGCGCTCGAGATCAGCAACAGCGAATTTGCCCGCAACGGTTTCGGCGACGGTCAGAGCCACAACCTCTACGTCGGCGCGATCGCGCGTCTGACGGTGACAGGCTCCTACTTCCACCATGCGCGCGTCGGCCACCTGCTCAAGTCGCGCGCGCGCGAAAGCCGCATCCTCTACAACCGGCTGACCGACGAAATCGGCGGCACGGCGAGCTACGAGCTGGAGTTTCCCAACGGCGGCGTCGCCTACGTGATCGGCAACCTGATCCAGCAAAGCTCGACCACGGAAAACCCGCACATCATTGCCTACGGCGCCGAAGGCTATCGCGGCGAGAACAATCACCTCTATCTGGCGAACAACACGCTCGTCGACGGCCGGACACAGGGCGGCGTTTTCCTGCGTCTGGCGCCCGGCACACGCAGCGTGCTGGCCATCAACAACATCCTCGTCGGTAACGGATCGCTCGAATCAGCGGGACCCGGCACCTATCGCAACAACTTCAACGCCGGCTGGGAGGGCTTCGAGCGCGCCGCGCGCGATGACTACCGGTTGGCGGCCGACTCGCCGCTGCGTTTCAAGGGCGTCGAGCCGCCGCAGGTCGGCCGGCTGAGTCTGCGTCCCGAGCAGCAATACGTCCATCCACGATCCAGCCGTCCGCTGCGTGTCGAGCGCCTCAGCCCCGGCGCCTTCCAGGTCGACGGCTGAGTTTGCATCGATCGTTCCACTTTCCGGGTTTGTTCATGTCCGCTGCCGAACTCCTCCACCTCGCCGGTTCGCCAAGACTGCCTGCCGATCTCTGCGGCGCTGGCGATGACCCGTTGCCGGCGTGGCAAACCCTGCTTGAACGCGAGGGTGGGGCGGGCTTTGCGCGGGTGCAGGGCGATTTTTCGGTGGCCGTGCGCCTGGCCGACGGGCGCGTCTTCTTCGCCGTCGACCGCTTCGCCATCCGGCCGCTGTGCTATCGCGCCGACGTGACGAGCATCGCCGTTTCGCCGCGCGCCGACGAACTCGCCGGGACGACGGCGCCGATCCGCCTGCAGTCGCTGTACGAGTATCTTTACTTTCACGTCATTCCCTCGCCGGCGACCGTCTTCGAGTCGGTTCTGCGGCTGCCGCCGGCGCATTACGGCCTCTTCGAGAACGGACGTTTGAGCGTGGCGCCGTACTGGGTGCCGGCGTTCTCGGAACCTGCTGCACCGTCCTTCCCGCGCCTGCGCGAGGAGTTCCTCGATCTCCTGGCGCAGGCGACGGCTCGCCAGCTGGGCGACGGCAAGGCCGCGTGTTTTCTCAGCGGCGGTACCGACAGCTCGACCGTCGCCGGCATGATCGGCAAGGTGCGCGGACAGCCGGCGGCGAGCTATTCGATCGGCTTCGAGGCCGAAGGCTACGACGAGATGGCTTTCGCGCGGATTGCCGCCGGCCGCTTCAATACCGAGCACCACGAGTATTACGTGACGCCGGACGATCTGGTGCGCAGCATTCCGGCGGTGGCGTCGTTTTACGACCAGCCCTTCGGCAATTCGTCGGCGCTGCCAGCCTTCTACTGCGCGCGCATGGCGCAGGCCGACGGCGTGACGCGCATTCTCGCCGGCGACGGCGGTGACGAGTTGTTCGGCGGCAATACGCGCTACGCCAAACAGCGTGTTTTCGACGCGTATCGCCACTTGCCGGCAGCGCTGCGGCGGGGACTGATGGAGCCGCTGTTCGGTTCCGCCATCGCCGCTGCCATTCCCGGCGTCAAGAAGGCGTCGAGCTATGTCCAGCAGGCCAGGATTCCGATGCCCGACCGCGCACAACTCGGCAATCTGCTGAGCAGCCTCGGCCTGACGACGGTGCTCGGCGCGGACCTGCTCGCGGCGGTCGACGTCGAGGCGCCGGTCCGGCAGCAGCGCGCGGTGTGGCAGGCGGCGACCACCGGCAGCGAGGTGAACCGGGCGCTGGCCTACGACTGGCGCTATACGCTGGCCGAATGCGATCTGCCCAAGGTGTGCGGCACCACGGCGATGGCCGGGCTGGCCGTCGGTTTCCCGATGCTCGACGACGAACTGCTTGCTTTTTCGCTGCGCCTGCCGGCGGAGTACAAGCTCAAAGGTTTGCGCCTGCGCTGGTTTTTCAAGGAGGCGCTGCGCGGTTTCCTGCCCGACGAGATCATCGTCAAGAAGAAGCAGGGATTCGGCCTGCCTTTCGGGGTCTGGGCGACGCGGCATCCGCCGCTGCGCCAGCTGGCCTTGTCATCGCTGCAGTCGTTGGCCGAACGCGGCGTCCTGCGCCATGCCTTCGTGAACGACCTGTTCGCGCGTTATCTGGCGGAACATCCCGGCTATTACGGCGAGATGATCTGGATCGCGATGATGCTGGAGCAATGGCTGCAGGTGCACCGTCCCGATTTTTCGGTGTCCGCGCGATGAGTGCCCGCTGCCTGACGCGCGCCGCGGCTGGCGCGCGCCGCCGGCTGGCTTTTTGAGGACTCCTTCTGTGCCAACGCCCGTCGTCTCGGTCATCATTCCGTCGTACAACTGTGCGCCTTATCTGCGCGAAACCGTTGACAGCATTCTGGCGCAGACCGGCGATTTCGTCCTCGACGTGATCGTCGTCGACGATGGCTCGACGGACGGTACGCCGGAGATCGCGCGTGCCTGTGGAGACTCCGTGCGTGTCTTCGAGCAGGCCAACGCCGGCGTCTGCGCCGCGCGCAACCGCGGCCTGCGCGAATCGCGCGGCGATTTCGTCGCCTTCGTCGATCACGACGATTACTGGTTTCCGCACAAGCTCGCCAACCAGCTCGTCGCCTTCGCGCAGCATCCGGAAGTCGACGTCGTCTATTCCGATATCAGCTACTGGTTCGTCAATCGGCAGACCCGCCGTTTCGATCCGCCGGAAACCTTCGCTGAACATGCGGTGGCGAATGGAATCGACCCCGAGATGTCCGGCTGGATCTACCACCGCATGTTGCTTGAGTGTTGCCCGCTGACCAGCGCCGCGCTGATCCGGCGCACGCCGCTGCTCGCGACCGGAGGCTTCGACGAATTCCTGCCGTATAGTGAGGACTGGGATCTGTTCCTGCGCCTGTCGCGTTCGTCGCAGTTCCTCAAACTGCGCGAAAAGACTGTTCTCTACCGGCAGCATGCCCGCCAGGGATCGCGCGTGGCGCGTCCCATCGACTATCGCAGCCGGTTGGTGATGCGCGCTTTTGCGCAGTGGGGGCGTGCGAGTCCGGACGGCCGCGCCATTTCGCTGCGCGAGTTCCGGCGCACGCTCGCCGGTTTTCATTTCGGCTTCGGGCTGCTGCATGCTTCGCGCAGCGCGGGCGCAGATCGCGCGCTGGCGCGCTCGGCATTCTTCCGCGCCTGGCGTACCGACCCGTTCAATCCGAAACCGCTCGCCTACTGGCTGGCGACGGGCCTGGGATGGACCGCGCGATGAGGCTGTTTGATCATGCCGAAGCTGCCAGCGGGGCGGCCGCGGTACCTCCGGCAGGTCCGGCACGATGAGGAGATCGTCATGAATTATCGCCGTACGTGGCGCCTGTCGATTCCGGCCTGCGTCCTCGCCGCGGGCTTCGGCCTATTCGCCCAACTCGCGAGTGCGGCGCCGAGCGAGATCACGCCGGCCGAAATCGAGCTGTTGCCGAAGTACTGCGTCGATACCCAGGGGCACACCTTCAAGTACGGCAGGAATTCGCCGCGCGCGCCCTATTGGGTCAGCCTGATGGGGCCGTCGTTCTGGCATATGCATCACTATTGCTGGGCCCTGGTCAACATCGGCCGCGCCCGGCGGGCCTCCACACCGGACATGGCGCGGACCTCCGCCATCGAGGAGGCGCGCGGCGACATCATGTACGTGATCAACAACGCCGAGCCGGATTTCATCCTGTTGCCCGAAATCTACTCGCGGCTCGGCGAAACCGAGCTGATGCGCGGCCAAGCCCTCCGGGCGGAGGCGGCGTTCGCGAAGGCGCGCGAACTGAAGCCCGACTACTGGCCAGCGTATTTCCACTGGGCCGAATACCTGCGCAACGCGGGCAAGCGCGCCGAGGCGCTCAAGCTGGTGACCTCCGGACTTGAACAGGCGCCGGAAGCCTTGCCCCTGCAGAAGCTCTATCTCGTTCTCGGCGGCGTGGCGAGCCGCATGCCCAAGGTACGTGTCCTTGCCGAGCCGGCGCTCGGGGAGCCGAGCGAGACTACGGTCACGCCGCCGGCGGCACCGCTTGCTATACCACCGGCCGCAGCGCCTGCTGTGTCGGCCGACGGGGATGCCTCTGAAGCCCGCTAAGCCGGTCCGTTGCCGCGGCGATAGCCGCCGCAGCGGCCATAATGCCGGGCGACGGACGCAGGAGACGCAATGAGCCCGCCGCCGGACGATAGCGCCCAGGTCGTGGCGAAGGTGGTGCGCGGTGCGCGCTGGGCGGCTGCCTTCCGCTTGCTCGCGCAGCTGATCAACTGGTCGTGCACCATCGTCGTCGTGCGCTACATCAGCGCTTCCGACTACGGCCTGAACGCGATGCTGCAGACGCCGCTGGAGATGCTCTTCCTGCTCAGCACCTTCGGTCTCGATCTGGCGCTGGTGCAGGCGAAGAAGCTGGATGACCGGCAGTTGCGTTGTGCTTTCGGCTATCTGCTGCTGCTCAACGGCGGGCTCTTTCTCGTCTATTTCTTCGGCGCCGGCGTGATCGCCGAGTACTTCAACGAGCCGCGGCTCAAGCCGCTGGCGCAGGTGCTCGCCTTCATCTATCTGGCGGTGCCGTTCCGCATCATCCCCAACGCCTTGCTTGAGCGCGAGCTCAAGTTCAAGCTCAAGGCTTCGGTCGATCTCTTCGTTAGCGTTGCCACGGCGCTGACGACGCTGACGCTGGCCGTCATGGGCGCCGGGGTGTGGGCGCTGGTCGCCGGCGTTCTCGTCAGCAGCGTGCTGGCGATCGTCGTCCTCAGCATTTTCAACCCGTGGTTCATCCGTCCCGATTTCCGTTTCTCGGAAGTGCGCAAGATGATGGCCTTCGGCGGCACGATGACCATCGCCACCGCGGTGGCGGTCGTCAGCAATACGCTGCCGGTGACGATCGCCGGGCCGGTGCTCGGCTCCGAACTGCTCGGCATTTTCGCCGTCGCGCTCGAATTTGCGGTGCTGCCGCTGTCGAAAACGATGCCGATCGTCAACACGATCGTCTTTCCCGCTTTCTCGCGTTTCCAGGATCAGCCCGAGTCGGTTGCCTATTATCTGTTGCGCTCGCTCGGCTTTGCCAGCCTGGTGCTGGTGCCGGCGCTGGTCGGGGTAAGCTGCGTTGCGCACGAGTTCGTACCCACCGTCCTTGGCGAGAAGTGGCTGCCAGCAGTCGCGCCGCTGACCCTGCTTGCGCTGGCGATGCCTTTTCGTCTGGTCAGCCTGTTCCTGCGCCAGGTTATGGCGGGAGTCGGGCGTCCCGACCTGACGCTACGCTCGTCGATCATCAATCTGCTGCTGTTTCTGCCGTTGGTCTGGATCGGCACGCGTTACGGGCTGATGGGGGTGGTCGGCGCGTTTCTGGTGGTTGAGCCCGTGATCGCGATTGCCACCATGGCGATGTGCGGGAAGATGCTCGATCTGCCCTTGCCACGTCTGGCGCGTGCGCTTGTGCCCGCGGCCGTCTGCTCGCTGGTGATGGCTGGCGCCGTCGCCGGTCTGCGCGTTGCATTGCCGGAAATGCCGGGCCTGGCGAAGTTGCTGATCGAGATTGGCGTCGGCGGGGCGGTTTACGCCGCAGCCCTGCGCCTCATCTTCCCCTCCGAAATGGCAAGCGCCCTGCGCATGGTCCGCAAATGAGTCGGGCTGCGTCCTGCCGTGTTGACGTCGGCATGGTCTGCTTGTCGCATGCCGTGTATGCTGAACGACTGATACGCCACCGGGCGAAGGTGCGTCAATGAACCCGTCCTTATCCTGCTACATCCTGACCTGCAACAGCGAGAGACGCTTGGCCGAGGTGCTCGATGCGGTCGTGCCACTGGCCGACGAGATCCTCGTTGTGGATTCGGGCAGCACGGATGCCACTCATAGCATCCTTGCGCGCTATCCTGTTCGCGTCTTGCACCGCGATTTCGACAATTTCCGCGATCAGCGTGTCTATGCCGAAGAGCATTGCACTTATCCGTGGATACTCTCGCTTGATTCGGACGAGGTGCTTTCGCCGCAACTGGTCGCGCGGATTCGCGACCTCAAGGCGCAGAGTTTTTCACTTGCCGACGGCAGCCATCCCGACGGTTTCAGCATTCGCCGCGACTGGTTCTTTCTCGGGCGGAAGGTGCGCAACTTCTACCCGGTGCGTACGCCCGACTACATCGTCCGCTTGTTCCGCAAGGACCGTATTTCGACCCGTGGCAGCCGCATCATCCATGAATCGGTGCGCGGCGAGCGGTGCACGCTCGTCAGCCTTGAGGAGCCGATTCTTCATTACACCTGCGATTCGGTCGACGACCTTTACGGCAAGGTCGGCCTGTACACCCGCCTGATGGCTGAAGACGCCGCGTCGCGCGGCGAACGCAGCTCCTGGCTCAGGCTGAACGTCTATCCCTGGCTGATCTGGGCTCGCTGGTATTTGCTCTACGGCTCCTGGCGCGACGGTGAGATCGGCCGCGTGTTGTGCCGATACATCCGGATTACCGTCTATCTCAAGTATTTGAAGCTCAGGTTCCGGGATGCTTGATTCCGGCGGCAGTTGCGGAGGAAGGTACGATGAAGCGGCAACTGGTACGCGGGCTTGAAGCTCTCCTGAGACGTTTCGGAATCGCGGTACTTCCCGAGTGGCGGCTCGGTTATGTCGGGCAGGAAACGTATCTGCGCAGCTTGTTTGCGCGTCTCTCGGTCGACTGCGTGATCGATGTCGGCGCCAATGTCGGCCAGTATCGCGATTTCCTGCGCGAGCGGGTCGGTTACGGCGGCTGGATTCTGTCGTTTGAGCCGGTGGCCGAGCATGTGGAACAGATGCGGGCGCGTGCCGGCGACGATGCGAAATGGCGGATTCTGGAGTACGCGCTGGGCGCCGAGCTCGGAGTGCTTCACTTCAACGTGATGCGCTCGTCGGTGTTCAGTTCGTTTCTGGTTCCCGACCACGCGCATACCACCGAATTCGTCGGACAGAACGAGGTGTCGCGCGTGGTCGAGGTCGAGATGCGCACACTTGACGAGTTGCTGCCGCCGCTGCTGGCGGAGACGGGGGCGCGTGCGCCCTACCTGAAACTGGACACCCAAGGCTTCGACATCGAAGTGGCACGGGGGGCGTGCACAAGTCTGGCTGCGATGGTGGCCTTGCAGACCGAGGCCTCGGTGACCCCGATCTATGCCGGCATGCCGGGGTATCGCGACAGCATCGATTATTTTGCCGCGCGGGGCTTCCGTCTGGGCGGCATCTTTCCGGTCCACCCGGATGCCGTGCTGGGCCTGGTGGAATTCGATTGCCACATGGTGAATGCCGGACGGGCAGGTACCTGACGACTCGATCACGGGAGGTAGGCGCATGTGCGGCGTGGCGTTGCTGGGTGCGTTTGACCGGTTCAACTACGGCGACCTGCTGTTTCCCGTGATCGCGAAGCGTGAATTTGCCGCCAACAGCCCGTTGGCCTGCGTGCGCACCTATGCGCTTGCACGCAGCGATCTGTCACGCTTCGGCGCCGAACCGACGCGATCGCTACGGACACTTCTGCAGCCCGGCAGTCTGGTCGAGGGCGACGCCGTGATCTTTGCCGGCGGCGGGACCATTGGCGCGCAGTGGAGCGCCATGCACGGCAATCTCCTCGGCCGTGGCGGCAATGTCATGCTCTATTATCTGCACCGCCTGCTTGGCGACGACGCCGTTCAGGCGCTGAGCCGTCAGCGCTTCGGTGGCTGCTCGGCATTGCCGTGGGTGATTGCTCCCGAGGACCTTCCGTTTCCCGTTCCTGTGGCCTATAACGCCGTCGGCGCTTCAGAGGTCGTCAATCTGTCGCCAGAGCTTCGTTCCCGCACGCTGGAGACACTCGGGCGTGCGAGCTACGTTTCCGTCCGCGACGCGACGAGCTACGCGCTGCTGGCGCCCGTCGAGGCGCAGGCGCCCTTGTTCATGGCGCCGGATTCGGCTGTTCTCATGTCCGAGCACTTTTCCGTCGACTGGCTGGCGGCGCGTGCGTCGCCAGCCTTGCTGGCACGCGTCGATGAGGCGCCCTACGTCTGTTTTCAGGCGGATGTTCGCTACGTGCGGCGACACCGGGAGGCGATCGTCGCCGCGCTCGGTGAGATTTACGGGCGTTACGGCTTGCCGGCAGCCCTGCTACCTATCGGCCGCTACGTGGGGCTTGAGGATCAGATCGCCCTGCGCGAACTGCATGCGCGCTTGAAAACGCCTTCCTTTCTCGTTGGCGGCCATGCGTCAATCTGGGAGACGATGCTCGTGATGGCGAAAGCCAGTTTGTTCATCGGAAGCAGCCTGCACGGCGCGGTTACCGCCCAGTCCTTTGCCGTGCCGCATCTAGGACTCGATGATCCGCGCCGACAGAAGCTGGGCCACTATCTGGCGACCTGGGACATCGCCGAACAGGCGCTCTGCATTGCCGTGCACGAAATGGCCGATCTGGCCGGCCAAGCGCTCGCCGTCGCCGACGAGGTACGCCAGTCGTTGAGACGGCACCTGATCGCACTCTCGCGCCGGAATTTCGAGCGCATGGCCGGCGCTTGTGCCATCGCCTGGGCGTGACGCGCGCTTGCCAAGTGCGCTGCAGGATGCGTCTTGCTACCGCGAAGGCGTAACTACTGCCGGGGCGCTGCGCTCCCGGGGAGCGGTTCAGCACTGACGGCTTCGGGGCCGCGTTGGGGATTGTCCACGGCGGAGCGCTTGCTCTCGAGGTTGCGCAGTGCCAGCGCCACCGCAATCGGGTTGACAAGCAGCAGGTGCAGGAACTCGGATCGCTTTTCACGCCGCCAGTTGTCTACGAGTTCGTTCACGCTGCGCGGTAAGGCGCCGACTGGCAGGCGCAGTTCGGAAAAGAGATGACGGACGGCATGGTTTTCGAGGGTTCCGCGCTGCTGGCGCAGTACTCTCAGCATCTGCGCATGCAGGTCGCGCCAGCGGAAGATGCTGCCGGTGGGGTTGGACCAACTGGCGTCGGCGCAGACATGGATGTTGCCTCTGGGGTCCCACGCGCAGGATTCGGGATGCAGCGAATACGCCAGCGCGGCACCGATGGTCGAATCAGTGCGGTACAGACCCAATGGTAGCTGGAAATCGATATGTCTGAGCGCTTCGATCGTCGCTCGGGGGAGTGCGAACAGATTGCCGTGGAGCCCGCCGTGGCTGAGGAGTTCCTCGCGTAGTAGCGCCGCGCTGCGCCCGACGCTCGGAACGCCGGTGGCGGCGAGCGCCGTCGGATGGGCGGAAAGTTCTGTGTCGATGCGTTGCAAGGCATCGGGGAAGGGCTGGACGTAGCCGTCGATGAAATACGTGATTTTGCTTCCTGGCCAAATTTTGGCGATGTACTGGTTCCACGCGTTCGCCTTGTCGCCGAGTCCGATTTCCCAGATGCGCAGGCACGCCCTGCCTGGAAGGCCGCAGCGCACCGGCAGGCGAGCTTCGTCGGCGAGCCTGCGCGCCAGGCCCGGGTTGCCGTTCACGACAACGTCGATGATCGCGTCTTCGCGACAGGCCGCGCCGACTGCGTGCAGGCAAGCGTTCAGCGTCTCCAGACTTTCCCGTGCCGTAAATATGGCGATTGTCCAGCGGGCGGAGTCGGGCGGCGGCAATTCCGGTTTCATTGGCTCGCTACCGCAGAATAACTTCCGGTCAAGCACATTCCCTCACCGGTACACCACACAGGCATGGGCTCAAGATCGCGCCCGCTGCGGCGTCGTGAAGGCGAGATTTCGCAGCATGCGTGTACCGAAGGCCCGGCGTTGCGTGTCCCACGCCGTGAATCGGGGTAACTGGAAGAGATCGTCGCCAGGGCGCGTGGTGCCCCACGCCGTGCTGAACGCGGCAGTGAATCCAGCATCGCGGACGATGGCGGCGTCCCTGGCGGTGTAGTCGAGGTCGGGTTTTCCATTGGGGTAAGCGAAGTAACGCACCGGTTCGCCGAGCAGGGTTTCGAGGAAGCTCTTGCTCGTACAGACCTCGGTGCGGGCGCTGCGTTCGTCCAGACGCGCGAGGATCGGATGGGTGGCAGTATGCGCGCCGATGCCCATTCCCGCATGCGCCATCGCTTTGACTTGTCCGCTGCTCATCATCAGATCGCCCGGACATTGCGTCCGGTTGCGCGCCGCGATGGCCGCCACCGCCTCGAGCCGGGATTCCGGCTCAAGGTACTTGAGTTGCTGCAGGAGGAAGTCGATGGCAGCCCGCCGCTCCGTCAGCGAGCGCGCGGGTAGCTGAACCGGGGCCGTCGCCGGTAGTCCGGGAACGTCGTCGAGGCGGATCGCGTCGGCGGACAGCGTACGCACGCTTTCAATGATCCGGTCGTTCCACATTGCACCGCCGTCGAGATGGCCGGTAGCGATGAAGAAGGTCGCCGGCAGTCCGTGCGCCTTGAGCAGTGGCAGGGCGACATCGTGATTGTCGGCATAACCGTCGTCGAAGGTGATCGCCGCTGCCCGCGCCGGCAAGCTGCCATCGATCAGACGGGGGATCGCCGCATCGAGTGGCAGGATCGTGAACCAGTCCTTCAGCCAGCCGAGCAGTTCCGAGAAACGGCGCGCGTCGGGTTCGTGGGGTTGCAACGGGTCGGGCTGTGCCAGCACGCGATGAAAGATCAGGATGCTCAGACGCGCCGATCGTCCGGGAGGCGAGACCAGCCGGAATGCCGTTCTCAACAGGTTCATGTGCTCCCTCCGGGGGTGGTGGCGGGCGGGGATGCGGTCTCCTTGCTCCAGCCCTCGCTTTGCACCCAGCGCCGGGCAAGCACCACCATGATCAGCAGGTTGTACGGCAGATCGAAGTACGCAAGGCTGAGGAAGGCGCCACCGACCGCGTAGCCGATCAGGCTGACCTGGCACATGGCGCCGAGTTCGGCTACCCAGCGCGTTTCCGGGCGTGCCCGTCCGCTCTTGCGCAGTTTGCCGGCCTGCCACCAGACCAATATCCACAGCGCGAGGAAGAGGGCGAGCCCGACGAAGCCGTGTTCGCCGAGCACCTGGAAGTAGATGCTGTGGGCGACCAGCACGCTATCCGGATTCGGCGCGTAGAGCGCATAGAGCGTGGCATTGTAGATTTCGAAACCGCCGCCGAAGAAACGGTCGCGCGCGAGGTTCCAGGTCATCGTCCAGGCGTTGATGCGCCCCATCGCCGAACCGTCATCCTGATATTCGGAGATGGTGTGCATGCGCGAGAACCACTCTTCGGGCATGAAGAAGTAGGCCGCCGCCGCCGCCGCGACGATGCTCAAGAGGATGCCTATCTGGCGGCCACCGAACCACCACAGCGCCATCGCCATCGCGCCGATTGCCAGCAGGGCGCCGCGCGAGTGGCTGCCCAGCGCCGCGGCGACGCACAGCAGCATGGCTGCGGTGAGGCCATAGCGGATCCATTTCGACTGGGTCTGCAGTTGCAGGAAACGCAACAGCGGCGTCACGATCACCAGCGCCAGCGCCAGTTCGTTGTTGCCTTCGATATAGGTGCCGGTCGGCCCCCAGACGCGGTAGGAACCGGCGGTCGCCAGCGTGAACAGCCCGCCCTTTATGCCGTAGAAGCCGACCGATGCGGCAACGACCCAGATGAAGGCGATCAACTGACGCTTGCTATGCAGCAGCACGATCGTCACCAGCACCATGAAGTCGATCTTCATCACCCGCTTCCACATCGTGAAGCTGTTATCGAAGTCGAAGGCCAGGGTGAGCGTGATCGTCATCCAGCACATGAACGCGATCAGTACCCACATTTCCGCGCTGATCTTGAAGTTGCGCGGCTCGCGGGTGAACAGCGCGGCGAGCAGGGTGGTTCCCGCCATGGTCGCGGCGACGGGCAGCGAACTCAGTTGCCAGGATAGCGCGTGCGGGTTCATCAGGCTGATCCAGGTCCAGCCGAGCACGCCGATCCACGGGCGGCGCAGGGCGATGAGACATAGCGCGACGATGATCGGCGCAATGATCAGGTCACGCATCGGCGATTTCCCGGAACAGCGCGAGTTGCGCGCGTGTCGTCGCGTCCCAGCTGAAGCCCTCGGCGTGCCGGCGCGTCGCCTCGCGCGCCGGCGGTTCGGCGCGCAGCGCTGCCCACCCCGCGCACAGGGCGTCGGCAGTGCGCGCCGCCATCAGCCTGCCGGCGGCCGGCGACGACACCACCTCGGGCGTTCCCCAGATGTCGGTGGCAACGACCGGCGTGCCGCAGGCCATCGATTCGAGCAGGACGTTGGCCCAGCCCTCGCGGCTGGAGCACAGGACCGTGGCGTCGGCGGCGCTGTACCACCATTTCAGCTCGGTGTTGGCGACCGCGCCGACCAGCCGCACGCGCGTCTCGAGACCATGCTGCCGGATCTGCCGCTCCAGCGCTGGGCGCTCCTCGCCCTCGCCGATCACGTAGAGCCGGGTATCGGCCGGCAGTTGACGCATCGCGTCGACGGCAAGGTGATGCCCCTTGCGCTCTACGAGGTGACCGACCGAGACGAGCGCCGGGCCGTCGTCGGCGATGCCGAGGTGGCGCCGAGCTTCAGTCCGGGCGACCGGCGAGAAGCGCTCCAGATCGACACCGTTGCGAAAGGTGCGCAGCCGGCAGCGGTCGGCGCCGAGTTCGGCCAGCCGGTCGCTGAGTGCCTGACAGACACCGATTGAAGCGCGTGCCTGCGCAGCGGTGGCCAGGATGAGTTGCCGCGGATAGGGGTAATCGGGAATCAGGTTCACGTCGGTGCCGCGCGCGGTGACGACGAAGGGCCGGCCGAGGCGAGCGGCGGCGATGCCGGCGGCGACGCCGTCCGGGTAGTAGTAGTGCGCATCGATCACGTCCGGGACGAAGCCTTCCGCGGCCAGGTGTCGCGCTTCGCCGAGGAAGGCGCGGGCGAGCGTGTGCGGAGCGAGGTTCATGCCGACGCGTGGTGGCAGGAAATAGCGCGGATGGCTGACGTCAATACCGTTGCGCCGCTCGTGCCGCGGCGTCGCGGCGTATCTGCCGTACTCGCCGAAGCGGGCGCCGGCAAAGGGAAACCAGGGCACCGGCGCGATCACGCGCGCCTCGACCTCGCCGCTGCCGAGCAGTTCGCGCAGGCGGGTCTCGACGAAGATGCCGTGCACCGGGCGCGCTGCGCTCGGGTACAGCGTGGACATCAGCAGGATCTTCAGCGGGCGGGGCATGCAGGCAGTGGATCAGTCGGCCGCGTGGCCGGTCAGGCGCTGGTAGGGCGCGACGTAAGCGGCAACACTGTTGCGCCAGTTGCGCACCTGCTCGACGAAATGCCGTCCGTTGGCCTTGAGCACGGGCCAGTGATCCTTGTCGTTCAGGAGTTGCAGTAGTGCCCCGGCCAGTGCCTTCGGGTCTCCGGCCGCGAACAGGATGCCGGTCTTGCCGTGCTCGATCAGCTCGCGATGACCGCCGACATCGGAGGCGACGAAGAGCTGCCCCTGTGCCATCGCTTCCAGCGGTTTGAGCGGTGTGACCAGTTCGGTCAAGCGCATGCGGTGGCGCGGGTAGGCGAGCACGTCGATCAGGTCGTAATAGCGATTGACCTCGCTGTGCGGCACCCGACCGGTGAACCTGACGTGATCGGCGAGACCGAGTCGCTCCACCTGCTGGCGCAGATTGCTTTCCTGCGGGCCGCCGCCGACGAGCAATACGCAGATGTCGGGCTGGCGGGCGATGAGCAAGGGCAGCGCATCGAGCAGCAGGTCGAGGCCTTCGTAGGCGTAGAAGGAGCCGACGAATCCGATCACCGTCTTGCCGGCAAGCCCCCATTTTTCGACCAGTGCCGGGTCGCGCGGGCTGGCGAGCGGGAAGGCGTCGACATCGACCGCGTTGGGGATCACCGTTACCTTGTCGGCCGCAATGCCGCGGGCAACGATATCGGCGCGCAGTCCTTCGCAGATGGTGAACACGTGATCGACCTGGCGCAGCGCACGCGTTTCGAGGCGGCGTGTGGCACGGTAACGCAGGCTGCCTTCGCGGGTGCTGCCATGGTCGACGGCGGCGTCCTCCCAGAAGGCGCGAATTTCATAGACGACGGGAATGCCGAGGCGGCGCGCAACCTTGATCGCCGGCAGCGCGTTGAGCACCGGCGAGTGCGCGTGGAGGATGTCCGGGCGTACCTCCCGCACCACTTCCTCGATGCGCGCTGCCAGTTGCTGCATCAGCGCCACTTCGCGCCCGAGCGGCAGGGCCGCCAGCGTGCCGCTGGCCAGCGGTGTACGGTAGAAGCGCAGCCCGTCCACTTCCTCAAGCGCCGCCGCCGTGGCGCCCTGTTTCGGCGAGGTGAGATGAAATGTCTCCCAGCCGAGCGCACGTTGCTCGCGCAGCAGCGCCGCGGTGCGGAAGGTGTAGCCGCTGTGCAGCGGGATCGAATGGTCGAGGATGTGCAGGACGCGCATCAGGCGGGTTCTCCTGCTTCCATGACATTGCGCAGGAAGGCTTCGAACATCAGCAGCGTCCAGATCGACGCGCTGTAGTCGCGGCTGCCGTTGTTGTGCGCGCTGACCAGATGCTGCAGATAGTCGCGGTTGAACCAGCCGCTGTCGGCGAGGCGCGCGCCGAGGATCGATTCCTGCACGCGCTGCTTGAGCGGGCCGCGGAACCAGCGCGCCAGCGGCACGGCAAAGCCCATCTTCGGGCGATAGAGTACGTCGTCGGGAAGCAAGGGTTCCATCGCCTTCTTGAGCAGGAACTTGCCTTCCTGGCCGCGAATTTTCCGCGTCGAATCGAGCGTCGCCAGCCATTCGACCAGTTCATGGTCCATCAATGGTTCGCGTACTTCGAGCGAGTGCGCCATGCTGGCGCGATCGACCTTGGTGTTGATGTCGCCGACCAGATAGGTTTTCAGGTCGAGGTACTGGATCAGCGCCAGCGGGTCGTCGGTGCCGGCGCGTGCCGCGTGACGGGCGAAGACCTCGCTGACGTCGTAACCGCCGAGCGCCGATTTGAAGCGGGCGCTGAACAGCTGCTCGCGCATCGGGGCGCGCAGGATCGAGATCGAGTGCAGGTAGGCTTCGACCGAAGTGCGCGCCATGCCTTCGAAAGTGGTCTTGGCGCGGAACATGCGCGGCGCCCAGTCGGCCTTCGGGTAGAGCGCGCCGAGTGCGCCGAAGAGCGGACGGCGCAGGCCGAGCGGCAGCGCGGCGCGCATCTTTTCTTCCATCAGGTGCAGGCGGTAGCGGCGATAGCCACCGAAGCTCTCGTCGCCGCCGTCGCCCGAGAGCGCAACGGTGACGTGCTTGCGCGCCAGCTGGCAGACGCGGTAAGTCGGGATCGCCGAGCTATCGGCGTAAGGCTCGTCGTAGAGCCGCGCCAGCGTGTCGATCAGGTCGAAGTCGTCGCTTTCGACGATATCGAGGTGATGGTTGGTCTGGTAGCGGTCGGCGACCCTCCGGGCAAACTCGGATTCGTTGAAGGCCGGGTCGGAGAAGCCGATCGAGCAGGTGTTGACCGGCGAGTCCGACAGTCCGGCCATCAGCGCGACGACGGCGCTCGAATCGACGCCGCCGGAGAGGAAAGCGCCGAGCGGGACTTCGGAAATCATGCGCAGGCGGATCGATTCTTTCAGCCGCGCCGTCAATTCCTCGCAGGCATCTTCGTCGCTGATCGGGTTGTCGAGCGTGAAGCGCACATCCCAGTATTCGCGCGGCTCGCCCAACGGCTGGCCGCGGCGTAGCAGCAAGGTATGCGCCGGTGGCAGCTTCCTTGCCTGCTTGAAGATCGCACGTGGCTCGGCGACGTAGCCGAGCGCGAAATACTCCTCGACGGCGCAGGGGTCGATTTCGCGGCGCAGCCCACCGTGCGCGAGCAGCGATTTGAGCTCGGAACCGAACAGGAAGCTGCCGTCGTCGAGCAGCGCGTAGTACAGCGGCTTGACACCGAGCCGGTCGCGGGCGAGGAACAGCGTGTCGCGGTTCCGATCCCACAGCGCAAAGGCAAACATGCCACGGAAGCGCTCGACGCAGGCTTCACCCCAGGCTTCCCAGGCATGCACGATGACTTCGGTGTCGCTGCGCGTGTGGAAGCGGTGGCCGAGTGCCAGCAGCTCCGGGATCAGTTCCTGATAGTTGTAGATTTCGCCGTTGAACACGACGCAGACGCTGCCGTCCTCGTTGTAGAGCGGCTGCTGGCCGGTGGACAGGTCGATGATCGACAGCCGCCGATGGCCGAGACCGAGCCCCGGCTCGACATGCACGCCACCTTCCACCGGGCCACGGTGATGCTGCGATTCGTTCATGCGATGGAGCACCGCGCGATCGATGTCGCGCTTGCCGCGGGTGTCAAAGATTCCGGTGATTCCGCACATTCGTTTCTTTCCTGTCAGCGCGCCTGGCTGGCACCTGGACGGTGCAGGAGTCTGTCGTAGGTGTCCTGGTAACGCTCGACCATGGCCTGCATGCTGAAATTCTGTTCGACGCGCCGGCGTCCGGCCAGCCCCATATGCCTGGCCTGCTCCGGCCGGCTGGCCAGACGGACGATCTCTCGGGCCATGGCCTCGTCGTCGCTCGGCGGAACGATTTCGCCCGTTTCGCCAGCGGCAATGAGGTCGGCGTTGCCGCCAACGTCGGTGGCAACGACCGGCAGCGCCGAGGCCATCGCTTCGAGAATGGTATTCGAGATGCCCTCGGCCAGCGAGGGAAGAACGAAGCAGTCGAGTCCGCGCATCACCGCGTCGACGTCGCTGCGCTCGCCGGGCAGCCAGGCCAGTTCGCCGACGCCAGCGGCGTCGAGCAGCTGGCGGCATTCGTCACGTAGCGGCCCGTCGCCGACCATCACCAGCCGGGCGCGCTCGGCCAGTGCCGGCTCGATCTGCAGCGCGCGGATGAAGGCGCGCGCCAGTGCCGGCTGATTCTTCACCGTCTGCATGCGGCCGACGGTGCCGACGAGCCAGTGCTGCGGACGCGCGAAGGGGCAGTCCGCCGCCACCCGATCGGGTTCGCCGGGATGGAAACGCTGCGAGTCGACACCGTTATAAACTTGGAGCACCTTGTTTCCCGGGACACGGATGATATCGGTGAGATAGTCGGCAAGGTCGCGGGAGAGCGCGAGGTAATAGCTCACGAAGGGACGGTAAAAACGGCGTACACGCTGGTAGGTGCGGTTCGAGCCGTCTAGATCGCCGACATCGCGGCCATGCTCGCCATGAATGCGCACCGGAACGCCGGCAGCCCAGGCGGGAAGTTGAACTTCCAGCGCCGCCAGATTGCGGCTATGCACGATGGCCGGGCGTAGCTCGCGGAACAGACGGTAGAGCCTGGGAAAGAGCCAGATACCGTGGCCCGGCGCCTTGCGCAAGGAGATGAACTGCACATCGTCGCGCCGGATTCGCTGACGAAAGTCGGTGACTTCGGTCAGTGCGATCACCGCGTGCCGGTAGCGCTCGGCCGGCATGTGGTTGATCAGGTTGACGATGCCGTTTTCCAGTCCGCCGGTATCGAAGCGGTACATCACATGAGCGACGAGCGGGCGCGGATCCTGTTTCATCGGCTGTCGCGGGTGCTGGCGAGTTGCTTGGCGATGGCTGCAGCGGCGTCACGGGCAAAGGCCGGCAAAGCTTCGTCAGCGATGTCTTTGGGGGCGTAGAGCATGACCACAGCCGAATCGTCGCCATTGCCGCGCAGGCGGGAGAGTGCGGTGTACAGCTTGGCTGCAAGGTCCGAGCTGGTCAGCTGGCCGTTGATCCAGTACCACTGCCAGACGATGAGCCGCGTTTCTGGGGTGGTATCCCGGCCGAGCAGTTCGGCGGTGCGCACGCTTGCCGGCAGGCCATCAAACCGGGTCGCGCTTTGCCTGCGCGCCGTGACCGACCAGACAGGATCGGTACTCACGGCGAAAGTGTTGGTCGAGGTGACCAGCTTGCTCTGGTAGTCCTGATGGCGGTAGTAGCCGATATAGACGCCGACCCTGCTGCCTTCGCGTTCGAAGGCAGTCAGCGTCTCGGCCGAAGGATTGGCATAGGCAGGTTTCCAGCTGGCGAAAGAAGTCGTTGCACTCCAGCCACTAGGTGGCGGCAGGCTGGCAAGTTGTGGAGAGCTCGCCTGATCAGCGCGGTCGATTGCGAAGAAAGCAAACGGGCCGGCAGCAGCGAGCAGGGCAATGCCGAATGCCGCCAGCCATGCCTGAATACGGCCAACGGGATGGCGATTGCTCGCCGTCATGGCAAATTCCCCGGCCGCCACGGCTGCCGGTGACTCGGCCCAGCGGGCGCCGATCATGAACATGATGACGATGACGATGCCAAAGAACACCCAGCCATAGATCAGGTGATCGACCCCGGCCGCCAGTTTGTTACCGGACAGGTGTCCGAGCATCACGATCAGGTAAGCGCGCAGCCAGTTGGCGGCAACCGGAACGATCAGCGAGGCGGCGATGAAAGCGACGCGGCGACGCCAGGAAACGTAGTTGAGATAAGCGAACAGCGTGCCGACGGTGATCGATGCAATGATGTAGCGCACACCGCTGCACGCTTCGATGACCGACCAGTTGCCGGAAGGAATGACAAATTGCAGCCCTTCCTGATAGACCGGGATGCCGCTGGCGCGCAGGGCGAAGACGGTAAAGCTTGCTGTCCACTCCATCAGCTGCGGTAGCAGGAAATCGCCGAAAGGCACCGCGAAGAACAGGAAGGCGAGTGGAAAGGCGATGCGCTTGCTGACCGCCGTGCCGAGCAAGGCGAGGATGGCAAATACCAGCGTTCCGACCAGCATGAACTGGGTGAGGGCGTTGACGGCGGTCAGTTCGCCGAGCAGCCAGAGGAAGCTTGTTCCGGCAACGGGAAGGGCAAGCAGTATCGAGGCCCGCGTTTGCTCGGCGAGGACTTCCTCGCGCTGCCGCCAGATCAGCCAGCAGGTGATCGGCGGAACGAGGAAGGCGTGCATGTAGGTGTCCGAGCGCGCCCAGATTTCGACCATTGCCAGCGCCGTGTCGCGGTAGCAGAACAGTATCCAGCCGATGATGGCAATCAGCAGCGGCAGCGACTGCCGCCAGGATGGCGAAAGCCCTGGCGAAGACGGAGAAAGCGCGTCGGGCGAAGTGGTGCTCATGGTGGCGAGGGTTTCTCCGGCGACGGCAGGTAAGGGTCAATCCGGCTCAGGTGCGCTTCCCAGCTATAGCGGGCGACAACGCGCGCACGCGCCGCTTCGCCGATGGCGGTGGCGCGATCCGGGCTGGCCAGCAGCGCATCGATCGCGGCGATGAAGTCGGCCGCACTGCTGGCACTGATCAGTTCCGGAGCTTTGCCTTCTGCCGGTTCGCAGACGGCGTCGACCACTGCCGCGCATTCGCTGCTGGCGATGACCGGGCGGGCCATCGCCATGGCTTCGAGAATCTTGTTCTGGATGCCGCGGGCGACGCGCAGCGGGGCGACAACGACCGCGGCGTGCTGCAGGTAGGGGCGGACATCGGGAACGGTGCCGGTGACGCGCACGTGCTCGCCGGCCAGCGCCAGTACCTCGGCAGTCGGACTGCGACCGACGATGACGAAGCGCACTTGCGGCCGCCGCTGGCGCAGGCCGGGCAGCACCTCGCGGGCGAACCAGCTGACGGCATCGACATTCGGCCAGTAATCCATCGCGCCGGTAAAGACCACCGGCAGTTCGTCGGCAGCGAAGGGGCTGGCGCGGGCCGGGTCGGGCGCAAAATAGTCGGCATCGACACCGTTGCCGACGGCTTCGACGCGCAGGCTGCATTCGGGCGCGAGCGCGGTGAACAAGGCAACTTCGGCTTCAGTGACGAAGAACGAGCGCGCGGCGCGCATCGCCATTTCGCGTTCGTAGGCGAGCAGGAACTCACCTTCGCGCCGGTACAGCGCTGACATCGGCCAGCGGTGATTCGGTGCGTACTGCGTCCATTTGGCCGAGTCGACGTCGACGAAGTCGATGAGGATCGGCAGGCGGTTCATGCCTTCGACGTATTGCGCCATCGCCGACGAGAAGATCACTGCCGCGTCAATCGCCTGCTGCTGGCAGACGCTGTCGACCCAGTACTGCAAGGCGGCGTCGCGGTAGTAGCGCAGCGTCAGCGGGTCGCCGCCGAGCAGGCCGTTGAGACTGCGCAGGCGCGCCAAGCGCGGATTGAGGTGCGCGACATGGAGATCGGCACACAGACTGCGCAGGTAGGCGATGTGCGGCTCGTCTTCCGGGTCGTCGATGAAGGTGCCGAGAAAGACGCGGTGTTGCGTCAGCAGATGCTTGAGCAGGTGCCACGAGCGGACCTTGTCGCCCTTGTTCGGTGGGTAGGGCAGGCGATGGACGAGGTAGAGGATGTTGGCCATCGTGCCTTACCCGAGATTGCGCACGATGTGCGGCCCGAGCCGGTTGGCAAGGCCGATCGGCAGGCGGCGCCAGGCTGCGATGAACAGCCGGTACTTGGCGTTGTTGGGATTGTTCTGCGGGATGCTGTCACGCTTGTACAGGCAGTATTCGTAGTGCAGCGGCTGCGCCTCGAAGCCCCAGTTCTTCTTGAACGCGTAGGTGCCGGTGCCCTGCTTGCTGCGTCCGTAGTCGAAGACCTTGAGGCCGCGTTCGCAGGAGCGGCGCAGCAGCTCCCAGTACTTGAAATCGTTGGCGGCGAGGTGGCGGGCGCTTTCGTCGTCGCCGGCGTAGTAGGGCAGCACTTCATCGCGGAAGTAGAAGGAGAGCACGCTGCTGAGCAGGCGGCCGTCGGCATCGGTGACGGTGAGTACCTCGCAGTCGTCGCCGAAGGTGCGTAGCAGTGTATCGAAGTAATGTTTCGGCATCGCCGGCGTGCCGTGGCGATGCACGTTGTCGGCGAAAAGCTTGAAGAAACGGTCGGCGTTGCTGTCGATGTGGCTGACGAGGCCGTTCTTGATCCCCTTGCGCACCATGGCGCGCTGCTTGCGCGGGATGGTCTGCATGTTGGCGTCGATCTCGGGCAGGATTTCCTTGCGGAAGGTGACGTAGAGGTCCTGTGTTGGCCAGTCGGTATGGCGCGGCTGGACGTTGCGGAATTCAAGGTGATCGACGCCGAGTTTCTGCGCCAGCCGCTGCGCCTCGCCTTCAAGCGCGCTGGCGGCGGCGGGGTTGCTGGCGGCGACGCCGCCGTATACGGCAAAGGGCAGTGCGACCAGCGCGTTGCCGAAGAGCAGGCTATTGACGTGTGCCAGCGGCAGCACGCCCTCGATCTCGCCCGCCTCTTCGGCGAAAAGGAAGTAGGTCGGGTGCCGGAAAACCGAGCGCAGAATGTCCTGCCAGGCGGCGCGATGAAAGAAGGTGGCGTCGGCGCAGGCGAAGACGAATTCGTCCCAGCGCTTGGCGCTTGCCGCGTCGGCAGGGTCGAGTTGCCTGATGATCATCGGCACTCAGTTCCGGCCGAGGAAAAGTTCGTCCATCCGGCCCCAGGAAAAATCGGCGATCAACCGGTGCAGACGCTGCTCCATGCGGTCGATATTGACGTAGTGGCGGAAGCGGGTCTTGGCGCTGATGCCAGCGACGCGCGGCTGCGCCGGATCGATTTCCCACGGATGGAAGTAGAAGACGGCCGGCAAGCCGTCCACCGCGTTGACGCGCCCGATCAGCCAGCGTGACAGCCCGTAGGGCATCAGCCGGAAATAGCCACCGCCGCTCGCCGGCCAGTTGCGGTTGAAGAAGCGCAGCGTCGTCGCCGGGATTTCGAGCAGGCCACCGATCCGGTGCGCGTGACGCGGCGCGTCGGGCATGCCGTAGTGGTCGTGGCGGATCGGGTAGATGCTTGAACTGTAACGATAGCCGGCGCGCTCGAGGCATTCGAAGGCCCACAGGTTCTTTTCACCGATCGAGAAACTCGGCGCGCGGTAGCCACTGACTGCGCAAGCGGCAAGGTCTTCGAGGATCAGCTTGGCAATCCGGACATCGGAAAAGAAAGCTTCCGGCGTCTGCTCGCTGGCGCGCTCGTGGCCGTAGCCATGACTGGCGATCTCGTGACCGCCGGCGACGATGCGTTTGACGACTTGCGGGTAACGCTCGGCGACCCAGCCAAGGGTAAAGAAGGTGGCATGCGTGCCGTGCTCGTCGAGCATGGCAAGAATGCGATCGACGTTGCGCTCGATGCGGCACTCGCGCAGCGCCCATTCGCTGCGCGGGATATGCGGCGCAAATGCCGAAACCTGGAAGTAGTCTTCGACATCGATGGTGAGCGCATTGCTGATCGGCATCGGGCGCTTTGGGCTCTCAGTAAGCTGCTTGCTGCCGGGCGAGCAGCCAGCCCGCGAGGTCGGCGGCGATGCGCTCGGCGGCATGACCGTCCCAGAGTTCCGGGATGCGGCCGCTCTTGCCCTGGCCGGCGAGCGTCGCCTGCGCGTGCCGGCGGATGGCGTCGATGTCGGTGCCGACCATGGTATTGGTTCCCTGATCGACGGTGATCGGGCGCTCGGTGTTTTCGCGAAGGGTGAGGCAGGGAATGCCGAGCGCCGTCGTCTCTTCCTGCAGACCGCCCGAGTCGGTGAGGACGATGCGCGCCCCGGCCAGCAGGCCAAGCATTTCCAGATAGCCCTGCGGCGGCAGGACGATGATGCGTGGCGTGTCGAGCAGCGCTGAGAGGCCGAAGCGTTCGATGTTGCCGCGCGTGCGCGGGTGCATGGCAAAGACCAGCGGCAGCGAGTCGGCGATCTCGCGCAGCACGCCAAGCAGCGAGGCGAGTACGTCGGCGTGGTCGACATTCGACGGCCGGTGCAGGGTGACGACGCCGTAGCCGGCCGATCCGGCGAGCAGCGCCGGGTCGGCGGCAAAGGCACTGACGGTCGCCGCCGGCGCGCGTGCCAGCGCGCGGTTGCTGAGCAGCGAGTCGATCATCACGTTGCCGACGAAGCTGATGCGGTCGGCAGCAATGCCTTCGCGCGCCAGATTGGCGGCGGCACTGCGTTCCGTCGTGTACAGCCGGTCGGCAATCTGGTCGGTGAGAACGCGGTTGATCTCTTCGGGCATGCGGCGATCATAGCTGCGCAGACCCGCCTCGACATGCACGACCGGAACGCCTTTCTTGACAGCAACCAGGGTGCAGGCCAGCGTCGAATTGACGTCGCCGACGACGAGCACGCACGAGGGCTTTTTTTCGTCGACTACCGGCTCAAAGCGGCGCATCACTTCGGCGGTCTGCACGGCATGCGAGCCGGAGCCGACGCCGAGATTGATGTCCGGCTGCGGCAGGCGCAGGTCCTCGAACAGCCGGTCGTTCATGTCCTTGTCGTAGTGCTGGCCGGTGTGCACGAGCAGCTCCGGGATCGCAGGCGAATGCGCGGCAAAGGCGCGCAGGATCGGCGCCATTTTCATGAAATTGGGGCGGGCGCCGACGATGCAGATCACCGGGCCAAGCCCGAGAGGCCATTGCCATTGTGCCGTCATCAGGTTTTTTTCTTTGCGGAGTGCAGCGGGATGGGCTGCGGCGGCTCGTTGCCGGCCGACAGCTGACTGCCGTTTTCGACCAGTTGCTGCAGCAGGTTCAGCGTGGCGGTGTTGATCCGCTCGATCTGCAACAGGCTGCGCTCGAGCCGGCGCAGACGTTCGCCGAATTGCTGCACGTTGAGGCTGGCGAGGACTGCGGCCGGGTTGTCCATCGCCGCGTCTTCATTCGGCGCCAAACGCGGCAGCGACCTGCCATTGGGCGCATCGGCTGACAGATTCCCGGGCTCGGGCGTGAACGTCGCCCCCATCGTTTCTTCCTGGATTTCGTGAGCGACTTCTTCAACCGCCTGCGCGTCGAAGTCGGTCTTGCCGTTCAGGAAACCCGAGAGCAGAAGACGGTCGCAAACGGCGTTGATACGCCGCGGGATGCCGCCGCTCGCCTTGAAGATGGCGTCAAAGGCTGCGGGCTGGATATGCGGCAGTCCGGTCGAACCCGCGCATTTCAGCCGATGCTCGATATACGAGCGCGTGTCCTCGGCGTCGAGTGGCGCGATGTGGCAGGCGGCGATCACGCGTTGCCGGAACTGCATCATGTGCGGGCTCTGCAGCATCTGCCGGAACTCGGGCTGACCGATCAGGAAGCTCTGCAGCAGCGCGTGGTTGCCAAACTGGAAGTTCGACAGCATGCGCAACTCTTCCACAGCCCGCGACGTCAGGTTCTGCGCTTCATCGACAACCAGCAGGCAGCGCTTGCCCTTGGTCGTCATGCTGATGAGGAAGGCTTCCAGAGACATCAGCACATCTGCTTTGGAGACGCCGCGCGTGCGCAAGCCGAAAGCGGCACCGACCAGTTGCAGCGTGTCTTCCGCGTCCAGTTGGGTGCTCACCAGATGAGCAGCGAAGACCTTGTCCTGATCGAGATTGTCGAGCATGCCACGCACGATGGTCGTCTTGCCCGCACCGACTTCGCCGGTGACGACGATGAAGCCCTCATGCTGGTGCATGCCGTAGTCGAGATAGGCTGCCGCTCGCCGGTGCTGCTTGCTCCCGTAATAGAAAGCGGGATCGGGGTTGAGCTGGAAGGGCTTGTGGGTCAAGCCATAGAAAGCGGTGTACATGGGCTCAGTAGACGAAGTTGACGGAACCGATGACAGCGTTTTCGCTGTAGGGGCTGGTGTTGCTTGCGGAGACTGAGCGCCGGGCGTTGACGACTCCGGTAGTCTTGGCGCCGAGTTTGGTCGAGAAGCCGAGTTGATAGAGCGTCGTCGTGGTTTTCAGATCGGTCGTGCCACCGCTGCCAATGCTCTCCTGGCGCGAAACCAGCGCATTGAGGGTTGATACTTCGCTGAGGCGATGCGAGAGGTTCAGGCTCAGGCCTCGTTGCTGAATCAGCGAATTGTTGCTGAGATCGTCATGAATATTGATGTCGGCAGCGGCGAGCAGTGACTGGCTCTCGCTGCGGTTGGCCAGCAGCGTCAGCGTGTTGCGTGTTCCGGTCAGGGCCAATGCCAGTTGCTGCCGTCGCTGCAGCGTGGCGCGTGAGCTCAGGAATCCGATGTTGTATTGGTTCAGGCCAGCCAGCATGTTCCTTACGAACGCGTCGCGTTGCGGACCTTTAATGTCCGGGCGGAAGTTGGGATCTTCATAAAACCGGTTGTAGAAATCGCTATAAAGGGTTTCAGCATTAACCGTCGCAAACTGGTTGGGAAGAACCGAAACGTCCTTGGTGTCGGTATAGCTGATGCTGCTCAGCGGGAAACGATGGCTGAAGCTGAAGTTGTGGCCATCACCAAAGAAGCGTTTTTCCTTGAACATCGAGAGCTTGGTACGCTCGGTCGGCGTCCAGTCGAAACCGAAGCCATGCGTGTTGTGGCTTTCCTGCTCAGCCGACGCATAGTTGTTCGCTTCGCGACCGCCGCTCAGCGATACGCGGAAATCGGGAAGTACGGAATATGTCCCGATGGCGCGGAGAAGATCGGCGTCGGTCTTGCGCCCACTGCTGTATTCAGTGCTCTGCTGGTTGCCGTCGACGGTCCACTTCAGCTTCTGGAAAGGCGTGCTGCCGCGCAGTTGCCCGGTCCATTGCGAGAGATCGACGTTGGAAGCAAGGGCGGTATCAGCACGAGTCGTTGATGCGTTGTAGCGCAACTGGTATTCCGCCGCCCCACCGATCTGGCCGCGAATATAGGGTGACACGCGATAGGTGGACGTCTCGGTGCTGTTGCTGTTGATGCTGGTCGTCGAGGTTGATTGCGGGCCGAATGCAGAGATGGATTGCTGGGCAATCATTCCGCTGACGTCAACGAAAAGCCAGTTGTCGATGGCTTCAAGGGTGGAAAAGGTGTTCAGTGCGTTTTGCGTCCGGCCGTAGTCGGAGTGTTGCAAGTAGTAGCTCTGGTTGGCGGTATAGTCGAAATAGCCCTTGAGACGAGCAGTCTTGGCCTCAATCCGAATGCCGGGTGCGATCTGGGTGATTTGGTCGCTTTGTTTTTGGCTTCCGGTTGCACCCAAGCCAATGTTCACATTGTCGGTGAGCGTTTCTGTCAGTGAAATTCGCGGTTTGATCAGCCAGGCTGGTTGCAGGCGGCTTCCATCGCTGACGGCATCGGCGATTAGTGACGCGCTGCTCGCCGCTGTCGGGTTCGCTGTTGTTCCGCCTGTAACGCCTGAAGTCGACTGGGCGAAAGATGCCGCACTCAGCAGCAGCAAAAGGGCAGCTGGGAACAGGGGGGCAGTAGACCGCCTATTTTTCATGGCCGTATCCGTAGCCATAACCGTAGCCATAACCATACCCGTCGCTCGCCGCCTGACGCGCTTGGTTGAGCATCATCATCTTCACCGGACATGCGTCAATCATCGCGAGAGCCTGCTTGACCGCCGCTTGCGGCGTGTTTTCGGCCTGAACGACAACGACAATCTGCCCCATGTGCGTGGCGAGCGTGCGTGCCTCAGTGGTCAGCAACAGCGGTGGTGAGTCGAAAATGATGATCCGGTCGCTGTAGCGGCTGGCCATGTCCTCGAGCAATCGAACCATCGCGTCACTGGCGAGTAGTTCCGTTGCGCGGCCATGTTGGGTGCCGCTCGGCAGGATTGACAGCTTTTCGACGTTGGTACGCAGCAACACGCCGGAAATGTCGAGCGAGTTCTTGTCGACGACATCAAGCAGACCGGGCGCTGGCGGCAGGCCGAGCGTATTGAGGACCGACGGCCGGGCGACGTCGGCATCGACTAGCATCACCGTGCTGTCGAGTTCCATGGCGATGCTGATCGCCAGATTGATGGCGGTTGACGTCTTGCCTTCGCCCTGCACAGCACTGGTGATCATGATCAGGTTGCCGTTCGCGATGGGCGTTTCACCCTTGCCCATGGCGTTGGCAATCAGCGGCCGTTTGATGACGCGGAAGGCGCCGGCCAATTCGCTGCGCGTCGCCTGCGGCACCAGCAGTCCAGCGGCGGCCATGGCTTCGAGGTTGATGTCGACGCGCTTGCTGCTGGAGACGTGATTCTCGCTGGCTGGCGATGTCGCCGAGCCTGATTCCGCTTTCTGCTTCTCCTGAAGCGTCGGGGGAGAAGCCGCTGTTTCTTTCAGTACATCTGGCGTCGGTTTAGGACTCTTCTTTTCGCCGGCGGGTACTGCCAACGGACCCTGCTCGTCGGGCAGTTCCACGCCGGCCTGGCGAAGCTGTTCGAGGCGCTTGGCTGCTTGTTCAATCAGACTCATTGATCAACCTCAGGCAGCTTGTTGGGTGAGTAAAGAGAGGGCAGCAATGCCGACTCCATAAGCGGCGATCAGTCCGACGACGGCAAGCAGGAAGCGCCGAATACTGGCGCGCTCCTTGAGACGACGCGTTTCGTTCGGAATGAGCCAGACCGTACCAAGGAGTGGCAGGCCGGTGGCATCGCGTAGCGATTTGCCGTCGAAGAACACCGGTCGCAATTGGCTGGCGACGAAAGCGGCAAACATGCCGGCTGCCAGTGCGGCTAGCAAGCCGCCAGGCAGCAGGAGCAGGCGATTCGGCGACGCGGGCTTGTTCGATGCGCGTGGGGGGTCAATCAGACGAAAATCGGCGATTGATCCCGCCGAATCGAGGTTTCCTGAGAGCTCTGCCGATTCACGACGTGACACCAGTTGTTCGTAATTGCGCTTGTCGATTTCATAATCGCGATTGAGTTGCGAAAACTCTGCTTCTACCTCCGGCTGAGTTCGCATCATCGTCGTCGTGCGTTTGTAGCGAGACTCGTATTCAGCAACCCGGGCCTGCAGCGATGCAACGCTGGCCTCGGATTCCGCCAAGGAAACCTTGAGTTGCTGATAGACGGGGTTGTTGCTGACCGAAGAGCCAGGATTAGCGGCGGCGAACTTCTTGCGCGCGAGCAGTTCCTGCCGCTTCTGTTCTTCAAGATCCTTGATCAGGCGGCGCGTACCGAGCACATCCGGGTGTTTTTCCGTGTAGCGCTGCAGCAGGTTGTCGAGGTTACGCTTCTGCGTGTCGATGCGGCCGTCGATCTCGGGCAGAGAAACGCCGGCGTCGGCGCCCGGCGATTCGGGCAGGAGTACCGGTTCTTCGCCTGCGATTTGTCGGCGAAGTGCATCGCGTGATTGCTCGGCTTCGCGTAGCGCCAGCCGCGATCGGTTCAATTCAGTTGTTAATTCCGAAAGACGATCAATGCTGCTTTTGCCTTCGCCGGTTTGCAACTCGATGTTGCGCAGCTTGAACTCTTTCAGGCGATTCTCGGCGTCGGCGAGCTTCTTTTCGTAGCCGCGGATCTGCTCTTCGATGAATTTCCGCGCTGAATCCGAGTCCTCGCGTTTGTCTCCGAGGCTTGATTCGACGAAGATCGACACAAGTGCCTGAACGACTCGCTGTGCCTTGGCCGGATCGGTGTCGCGATACGACAGCGTGTACAGGTTGTCGCGACCAACGCTCTGGATTTTCAGCGTGGAAGTCAGTTCGTCGATCAGCGCTTCCTGCGCGGCCTTGCTCTTGATATTGAGGTCGAGGTCGGCCATGCGCACCAGTTTCTCGACATTGGGCCGGCTGATCAGCGTCCGGCTCAACATCATCACCTGTTGTTCGACGTTCGGTTGAACGGTGAGACCCGAAAGAAGCGGTTTCAGGATCGACTGCGTGTCCACGAAGATGCGCGCTGACGCTTCGTAACGGTCGGGAATGCGCAGGATCACGCCGGCGGCGATGGCGCCGACCACCCATGCGACCAGTACGCCGAGATGGCGATGCTTCCAGGCCGCGCGCAGGATGGCCAATGCTTGGCGAAGGATGTCTTCCATCGATGGATCCAGGCTTGTCAGCGCTCCGGCTCATGCCGCAGCGGTCGACGTTTTGAGATGATCAGAACCAGCTTTGCGGGATGACGAGGACGTCGCCCGGTTTCATCTCGACGTTGGCCGAGACGTCGCCGCGCTTGACGAGGTCCTTGAGACGAACGCTGTACTGCGCATTGTTTTCTGCGGTGCGCAGGATCGTCGCGCCATTACCGTCGGCGAAATCGGTGATGCCGCCGACGGCGATCATCACGTCGAGCAGCGTCATCTTCTGCTTGTAAGCCAGTATCTGTGGCTTGGCGGCGGCGCCGATGACGCGGATCTGCTCGCTGTAAGGGCCGACAAAACCGGTGACGATGACGGTGACGACCGGGTCACGGATGAAGTTGCCGAGTTCCTTCTCGATATCGCGCGCGAGGCTGCTAGGGTTCTTGCCCATCGCGTCGAGGTCGTCAATCAGCGGAGCAGAAATCTTGCCGTCGGGACGCACGGGAACAGACATCGAGAGTTCCGGGTTGCGCCAGACGACGATGTTCAGATTGTCGCCAGGACCGATCTTGTAGTTGTAGTCGGCGGAAGCAGCTGCTGTCGGCGCTGGCGGGAAGCTGGCGCAACCGGCAAACATGACGGCTGCAGCAGCGATCATGAGCCATTGAGTAGTAGATTTGACGCTCTCGCGGATCATGCTCATGTTTCTCCCCTCATTCAGGTCGCAGGCCGACCTAGCCGAAAATTCGATAACTCGGAAGCATAAAGAAAGCGTGCGGAGGATACCGCGAAACGGTTTCCGTTTTTGTGTCGAATGTCACACGCCATGACGAAGGGCTTCGACGATCTCCAGACGGGCGGCGCGGCGGGCGGGAAGGGCAGTCGCCAGTAAGGTTGCGATGAAACCGATCATCCCGGCGGCAGCGATTTCAAGCGGGACGATGCGGATCAGCGCGGTGTAGCCAAGATTCGCATTCGGTGGCGGTGGCATGGGAATGCCGATCGCCGAGATGCCCAGCGCTGCTCCGCAACCGACGGCCATGCCGAGCGTGGCGCCGAACAGGCCAAGGCAAAGACTCTCGATCATGATCAGCTTGAAGATTGTTCTCGACCTGTCGCCCAGAGCCAGCATGGTGCCGAACTCGCGAGTACGTTCGAAAAGTGTCATGTTAACGCTGTTGACCACGCTGAGCAGCACCATCAGCAGAATAATCAGGCGCAGAACGCCAAATTGCCGGTCGTAAAGATCTACGGTCTTTTCATAAAAATCAGATAGTTCGTTCCATGTCGTGATTTCGAGGCCGGCACCGGAAAAGCCTTGTTTCAGTGCGGCTGCGGTGGCTGCCGTATCTTCGGTGTGTTCGAGCATCACCACGATGAGATGCGCAGCAGGCGTATCCATCAAACTCTTTGCTGCTGCCAACGGGATGCGCACTGCACGGGCGTCGAAATCCTTGGAAAAACTCTGGAAAATGCCGACCAGTTCAAAATCGAGCGTATTGACGGCACCCTCGGCAAGGGTCATGACCAGAGTGATGCGGTCGCCAACCTTCAATCCAAGTGCGCGCGCGACGCCTTGGCCGACGACAATTCCGTCCTGGTCGCTGTTCTTGAGCGCCCGCCCTGCAACGAAGTGCAGATAAGTGCCCATTTGGGCTTCGGCATCGGGTTCGACGCCTTCGCCGATGATGCCGAGATCGCGTCGCCCATTGTTCAGCAAGCCCCTGAAGCCAAGGCGCGCCATCGCAGTATCGATTCCCGGTGCAGCTTCCATGATCGCGCTCTTGAGCCGATCGGGATTCTCGATCAGATACTGTTCGGGAGCGCGATTTTTCCCCTCGCTGTAGCCTTGCCGGGTGATCTGGATATGGCCGGTTTGCGAGTGGATGATTGCTTCGCCGAGCTGGATGAAAATATCCTGCACGAAACCGCTGGCAAGAATCAGCCCGGCAACACCAATCGTGATCGCCGTCAGCGTCGCCAGCGAACGGGCGCGCTGGCGGACGATGTTGCGCAAGGCGAGAGAGAGCAGACTGCCGGCCATCATTGATTGCAGCGCAGCGCGTCGACAATGTTCATGCGGCTGGCTTTCCAGGCTGGAACCACGCTGGCGAGCAGTGTGGTGACGAGTGCCAGAATCATTCCGTCAAGCGCGAGTGAGCCACTCACCAGTATCTGCCCGGTATAGCCGCGGGCCATCCCGGGCGGTGGTGGCATCGGGATGCCGATGGCGGAAATTGCTTCGCCGAGACCATACGCCAAGGCGACGCCGATCGCGCCACCGGCGGCGCCGATGAGGACGCCTTCGAGCAGAAACAGTCGCATGATGCCTTTACGGCGCAGACCGATGGCCAGGCTGGTGCCGATTTCAGTGGTTCGCTCCAGTACGCTCATCGTCTGCGTGTTGGAGATGGTCAGAATGATGATCAGGCCGATGATGACTTTCACGACATCGACCTGCCGCGAGAACAGAACGACCGTCTTGTTATAGAAGTCGGCCAGTTCGCTCCAGGGGACGATCTGGAAATCCTTTTCAGGCAGTCCGGAGCGGATGGTGGCGATGCTCTGCCCGGTCAGTTCGGTTCTGTCGAGCAGGGCAACCCACGACGTTGCGCCATCGACACGCATCAGCTTGCGGGCGACGTCTATCGGCATACGCAAGGCGTTGTCGTCGAAGTCTTTAGTGATCGTGGCAAAGGTGCCAGCGACTTTCACTTCGACCGCGTTGGGGCTGCCGTTGGCTGCCGTCGCCAGAATGACCACCGTATCGCCGGTGTTTGCGCCGACATTGCGGGCAAGGCCTTCGCCAAGAATCACGGCGGCTTCCTTGGCGCCTTGCAGTTCGCGGCCGCTGGTCATGGTGATGCGACTGCTGATCGGTTTCTCTGCGACGGGATCGATGCCTTCGCCGATGAACGGAACACTCGTATCGCCCAGACTGATCAGCCCGCTGAAGGCAAGGCGCGGCGTCAGGCTGCGTACGCCGGGCGTTTTTTCGATCAGGTTTTGCGCTTCAGACTTTCCTGGCAACAGGAACGAGTAGGGGTCGGAGATACCCTTTTCGAAATAGGCCGGACGAACGATCTGGATGTGTCCGAGTTGCGAATGGATCGTCGCTTCGCGCATGTCCTGGAAAACCCAGGCAATGAAGCCGCCAGCGAGCACATAGGCGATGACACCGCCGGCAACCGTCATCACCGCAACGAAACTTCTCTTGGTGTTGCGCCTCAGGTTGCGCGTCGCTATGGTGAATTCGGACGCAAGTTCAGTCATTGGCGGCGACTTGCCATTCAGGGTAAGGTGATGTGCATCATCATAATGCAATCGTCTGCAAGCGGAGTCCGTTATGGGAGAGTTTGACTACAGTGCCGCATTTTCGCGAAACATCGGCTGGGTTACCGAGGCAGAGCAGGCCGAATTGCGTAACTGCCGGATCGCGATTGGCGGAATGGGAGGCGTCGGTGGGGTTCATTTATTGACGCTGGCGCGTTTGGGCGTCGGCAAGTTCAACATCTCGGATTTTGATGTTTTTGACATCGTCAATTTCAATCGACAGGTGGGCGCATCCGTCAGCTCGCTCGGCCGCGCGAAAATGGAGGTGATGGCGGAACTGGTGCGTGACATCAATCCCGAGATCGAGTTGAACACTTTTCCGGACGGGGTCAATAAAGACAACATCGACGCTTTCCTCGACGGTGTTGATGTCTATGTCGATGGGCTCGATTTTTTTGCCTTTGATGCGCGTCGCCAGACCTTTGCGGCCTGCGAGGCGCGAGGCATTCCGGTGGTGACGGCTGCGCCGCTGGGCTTGGGGACGGCGCTGCTGGTCTTTGGTCCCGGCGGCATGTCTGCCGAGGATTACTTCGGTTTTGCCGGCTGCGACGAAATGGAAATGGCGGTCCGCTTTCTCGTCGGTCTGTCGCCAGCGATGTTGCAAAGAGGCTATGTAGCGGACATGACACGCGTCAATCTTGCGGAACGACGCGGCCCGTCGTGTATTGCTGCATGCCAGTTATGCGCGGGGGTTGCCGCGGTCGAGGTGCTGAAACTGGCCTTGCATCGGCCCGGCGTCAGGCTGGCTCCATGGGGTAGCCAGTTTGACGCCTATCGAATGCGCTACGTACGAACCTGGCGACCGGGTGGATATCGCAATCCAGTCCAGCGAATGATGCGTTTTCTGGTGCGCCAGCAACTCGGCAAAATGACACGGGCAAAAAGGGTGGCGTGATGGGCGAAAATCCTGACGGAGTTGCTGAAACGACATCTGCTGGAAGGGAACGGCTTCTCGGAATTCTCGATCTGGCGCGCTGGGCGCCGAGTGGTGACAACACGCAGCCATGGCGCTTCGAGATCATTTCCGACGACGTCCTTGTCGTGCATGGTCACGACACGCGAGACGAGGTGCTCTATGACTTTGACGGGCACGCCAGCCACATTGCGCATGGTGCATTGCTCGAAACGATGCGTATTGCGGCGAGTGCAGAAGGGCTGAGACTTGACTGGACACATACGGCCGATGCCGATGATCGCCATGTCAAGTACCGCGTGCAATTTGCGCCCTCGGCGGACATCAAGGTCGATCCTCTTTATCCATTTATCGAGAAGCGCGTCGTGCAGCGGCGACCAATGCGCACCACGCCGCTGACCGAGTCACAACTTTCAGCCTTGCTTGCCGCAGCGGGGGCAGAGTATTCCCTGCAGTTTTTCGAGTCTTTTTCTGCTCGTCGCGCCATCGCTGGCATTCTCTGGGATAACGCCTATATTCGCCTGACCTGCCCCGAGGCGTTTCCCGTTCATCAGCGGATCATCGAGTGGGGCGCGCGTTTCAGCAAGGACCGCATTCCCGAGCAGGCGGTAGGCGTTGATCCGCTGACCGCGAAGCTTATGCATTGGGTGATGCAGAGCTGGGAGCGGGTTTCCTTCTTTAATCGCTACCTGATGGGCACGATTTTGCCGAGGGTCCAACTCGATTATCTGCCCGCGCTGTCTTGTGCCGCTCATCTTCTGATCAAGCCGAAGGTGCCTCCCCGCCGGCTGGAAGACTGGATCAGTCTGGGGCAGACCGTACAGCGCGTGTGGCTGACCGCGACTCAGCAAAACCTGCATCTCCAGCCACAAATGACTCCGGTCATCTTTCGCTGGTACGCACGGGCTGGCCGGCAAATCTCGCGTGATCTTGCTTTTGTCGGCCTGTTGCAGGCGCTGGCCGCTCATTTCGAGCGTGTTTCAAATACCGCAAAGGATGAGTCTTTGGGTTTCTTTTGCCGGGTTGGAAGCTCAACCCCGCCCAAAGGGAGGTCTTTGCGCATGGACGTCAGCGACCTGACGCGATAAGGATGCGATAAGGACGCAAGAAGAAACAAGTGGACGTGGCAAGAAACAAGGGCTGAAGGCTGCACGGGATGTTTCCGTGACCGAAAATCCTGCGCTCAAAATGGAAAAGCCTCCATTACGGAGGCTTTTCCAGTCAAGCACTACGCTTCGAAAGTCAGGCGTTCTTGCGACGACGCGCAGCCAGACCAACGAGGGCCAAGCCGGCCAAAGCGAGGGTGCTGGGCTCCGGCACTTCCAGACGGTACTGGCCGTTATTGCTCACGTAGAAGCGGCCGGCAGTCGGATCATTTACGACTCCACCAGGGATGCCGGAATAGTCGAGAAGCTCGGAGGCGAGAATCGGGTTCAGTTGCCCGTTGGGGATGTAGTTCGCATTGGTCGTTGCGAAGCCGAATAGGAGACCGTCAGGAGCGCTTACGAGTGACGACAGATCTTTGGTCTTGGCGGCATCCTCAAAGAAGTAGCCTGCAGTCATGGACGTTGCTTTCGCAACGATCTGTACTTGGCCATTGGCGATCGGAGTGCCATCCGGATTTACCTGAAGTCCCCCGCCCGTGATCTCGAAGGTTGCAATCGGCGTTCCGGTGACGCCAAAGGTGCCGGCTGCAGTGCCCCACGCACCCAGTCCGAGCGAATAAAGCTCAAGGATACCGCCGCTAAAACTTGCGGAGCCACCGAACGTTCCATTTCCTGTCGCCTTGAACAACGAGGAGAGTTGCGCGGTTTGATTGTCGGCGTAATCAATCCCGAAGTCATGCGACTTCGAAGTCACGCCACCCCACTCGGTAAAGCTGAAAGCTGCCGGGTTGCCGGTGGTAGGCGTCGGGGTGATGCTGATCAGCGCGCCGCCCGTGATGTCCAGAAAGCTGATGATATTCGTTGCGCTACCCGCTCCGGCACCATCTTGGTCCAGATACCAATTTGTGAGGACAGCGTTCGCAGCAGTAGAAGCCGTCAGTCCAGCAACGACCGCAGCAGCGAGAATCGTCTTTTTGAGGTTCATTTTGGGCTCCGTGTTAGTTTGGAAGTAACCACGATTGCCTATTAGCAGTTAGTGTGCCATGTATTTAATTGCATGATTTTAAATGGCTTTTATATGTTTGTGGTAGGTCTGGTTGGTTCGGTGTAAAGATTTCCGACAAGCAAAGACGGCGATGCTTCAATGCACATCCTTTAGGAGTCGATCAGAAGCTGTAGCGCACTTCCGAATACACCCGGTCCTGCTGGTCGTAGCGGCCGAACATGCCGAGCGCCGGCCCCTTGAAGATGTCGGCGCCGAGGATCCAGCGCCAGTTGCGCTCGAAGTTCCAGGTCAGGCGCGGACGGAACAGCCAGTCGGTGCGGTTGAAACTGGAAATGATCAGCCCCTGTGCTTCCCAGTTGCTGAAGAACTTGCTGTTGAGCAGCAGGCTGTAGCCGTTCTCGTGCCGGTCGCTGATCAGATCGGTGTTGTAGTCGAAGAACTGGCGCTGGAAGAGCTGGACGTTGAAGCGTGTTTCCGCCGGCAGCGTGAAATCGAGGCCGGCGGCCCAGTCGAGGGTGTTTTGCCGCACGACGCCATCGGCGTCGGTGGCGCTCAGCACGGTGAAGCTGCGGCCGCGGGTGTAGACCGCTTCGCCTTTGAGGACGACATCGCCGAAGTCCTTGGCGACGGTGCCGCCAAACTGGTCGATACGGTCATGCCGCGCCTGGAAGGCGACGTTGCTGGCGTCGATGAATTCCCGGTAGAAGGTCGGGTTGATGTCGGTGCTGCGGTAGTAGAAGCCCGAGACATCCCAGCCATTCCTGAGCGTCGATAGGCGCAGCCCGTAGTTCATGTTGTCGGCATTCCGATCCGGGCGCAGTTCCTGACGGTAGTGGGCGGTAACGCCAGTGGGCACAGGCTGGTAGGAGTAGAACTCGGCGCCGGGCTTGCCGATGTTGTCGTAGCTGGCGACCGGAATCCACAGCGCTTCGGCGTGGAAGTCATCAGCAAAGTACTCGGCACGCGCAGCCCATTGCGGCGTGCGCAGTTGGTCGAATTCGGGCAGGATGAATTCGCGCTGGTCGCGGGCAGAAACGACGTCGGCGAAAAACAGGCCGACCATTTCACCCCAGACGACGTGCTGACGACCGAGGCGGAAATCCCAGTCGCCGCGGCTGATGTCGATATAGTTTTCGCGCAACTCGACGCTTGAGCGCTGGTTGCGTTCGACCTCGGCCGGATAGAAATCATTGATGTGGTAAACCGCGTCGTAGTCGACGCGTGCGCCGAGCTTCCACTTGATGCCGTCGCCGAGGCTGCCTTGCGTGCTCAGGTCGGCGCGGGTGCGCGCCTTCGACCAGTGCGTTGGCGTCGCCGTCGTACGGGCGAGCTCGAACTGCAGGAAGCCCTTGATGCCGGAACCGCTACCGCTTGCGGGTTTGGACTCCGCCAGGGGCAGGTCGTCGCCGAAAAGCGAGTCGCGGCCATCGGCGGCGTATGCGCCCAGGCTGATGGAGAGCGCTGCGATGAGTGTCAGGCGAGGGAGCTTCTTGGCGGCTTTGGGCATGGCGTTGGTCCGTGGGCAGCGGGGCGATGGCGGCGATGGTTTCAGCGGTAGTGATTCGCTCGGGAAATGTCGGGTTCTGAGCACGGCGTGATGGGGGCGTCGACCTATTCGGCGTTGTCCGGAAGGTTGTCGTCGGGGTAATCAACGCGCGCCAGACGCCAGTTGTTGTCAACGTCGCGAATGCCGAAAGCCCGTATGCGTCCGTCCTCAAACTGGACCAGACGGTCGGCGTGATCGATGACCTTCTGATCGTGCGTCGAAAAGATGAAGGTTGTCCCCAGTCGCTGATTGATTTTCTTCATCAGGCGCAGGATTTCGCGGCCGGTGCGTTTATCGAGGTTGGCGGTCGGCTCGTCGGCGAGGACGATCGCCGGCTTGATCGCCAGCGCGCGGGCGATGGCGACGCGCTGGCGCTGACCACCGCTCAACTGGTTGGGCCGGTTGTTGGAGTATCTGGCGAGGCCAACGATGTCAAGGAAGTAGGCGACGCGCTGCTTGCGCTCTTCGGCGGAAACGTCCTTGCGCCGCAACAACGGGTATTCGACGTTTTCAGCGGCAGAAAGTACCGGCAGCAGGTTGAAGGTCTGGAAGATGAAGCCGATCGAGTGCGCACGCAGATCGGCCAGTTCATTGGCCGATTTGTCGGCAACGCTTTCATCGTTGATGTAGATGCTGCCGCTGCTCGGACGGTCGATGCAGCCCATCAGGTTGAGCATCGTCGTCTTGCCGCTGCCCGAAGGGCCGGAAATGGCGAGGAAAACGCCGGGCTCGATGGCCAGTGTTATATCATTGAGCGCCCGAACGGTCTGCTCGCCCAGCAGATAGTCCTTGCAGACATGCTCCATGCGGACGACGCTTTTCATTGCTGGCGGTCTTTATGAGTGAGACAGATCATATTGGATATTTGCAAGGAGCAATCGATGTCGAGATTTGGCGAAAATCGTCTGCGTTCGCGGGCTCCTGTCGTCTTTTCCTGCATTTTTTTCCTGCTCACCGCGCCCTCTGCTTTTGCCCAGGAAACCAGTTCTGGGCAGGCTGACGAGGCATATGCGCGCAGTATAGTGGAAAAGGCAGACCAGGTTCGTTTCCCCTCCGAGGGCTTCCAGGTCGATATCAGCATCAATACGCAGCAGAGCGATCGCCAGGCCGAATCGCGCAAGTACCGGGTGCTCTCCAAGGGCAACGAGAATACCGTGGTCATGGTCACCGAGCCGGCTTCCGAGCGCGGTCAGATCATCCTGATGAAGGGACGCGATCTCTGGGTCTTCATGCCGGAAGTGTCGCAACCCGTGCGCATTTCGCTGGCGCAGCGCCTGACCGGGCAGGTGGCCAATGGCGATCTGGCACGTGCCAATTTCGCCGGTGACTACAACCCCAGGGTATTGCACAGCGAAACCATCGCCGGTGAGACCTACGTCGTGCTCGAACTCTCTGCGGTTGATCGTTCGGTGACCTACCAGAAGGTTGTCTACTGGGTGAATCAGAAGACGGCGTGGCCCCTGAAAGCCGAGTTTTATTCGCTGTCCAACCGCTTGCTGAAAAAGTGTTCATACGAGCGTTTTCAGACGCTCGCCGGGAAACAGCGGCCGACCCGGCTGGTGATGGAAGACGCGCTGCGCAGCGGCGAGAAGTCGGTTCTCGAATACAGCGAAATGAAGCTGCGCGAGTTGCCGGACAAGATTTTTACCAAGGATTATCTGAAGAAACTTGATTGAAGCCAGTCTTTAGCCTTGCTTCAACAAAACAGCGCCAATGTCCCGATACGAAACCCTGCAAGAATCCCTGCGCGCCGCGCCAAAAACTTGGCTGATTACCGGTGTTGCCGGCTTCATCGGCAGCAACCTGCTCGAAACCCTGCTCAAGCTCGACCAGCGCGTCGTCGGCCTCGACAACTTCGCCACGGGGCACCAGCGCAATCTCGATGAGGTGAAGACGCTGGTCAGTCCCGCGCAGTGGGCCGGATTCCGCTTCATCGAAGGCGATATCCGTGTGCCGGACGACTGCCGGATGGCGTGTGCCGGTGTTGATTACGCCCTGCATCAGGCGGCGCTCGGTTCGGTGCCGCGTTCGCTCGACAATCCGCTGGCGACCAACGCCACCAATATCGACGGCTTTCTCAACATGCTCGTCGCCGCGCGCGATGCCGGCGTGCAGAGCTTTACCTACGCTGCCAGCAGTTCGACCTACGGCGATCACCCCGGGCTGCCCAAAGTGGAAGACGTCATCGGCAAGCCCTTGTCACCCTACGCCGTCACCAAATACGTGAACGAGCTCTACGCCGACGTTTTCGCCCGCTGCTACGGCTTTACCACGATCGGCTTGCGCTACTTCAACGTCTTCGGTCCGCGGCAGGATCCTGCTGGCGCTTACGCGGCGGTGATCCCGAAGTGGACCGCCGCGATGATCAGGGGAGAGGACGTGTTCATCAACGGCGACGGCGAAACGAGCCGCGACTTCTGCTTCGTCGACAACGCCGTGCAGGCCAATCTGCTCGCTGCCGTGGCTGGCGTCGAGGCACGCAATCAGGTTTACAACGTCGCCGTCGGCGGCCGCACCGGGCTGAAGCAGCTGTTCACATACTTGCAACAGTCGCTCGCCGATAATGGCATCCGCTACGACAGCCCAGCCTGTTTTCGCAATTTCCGCGCCGGCGACGTCCGCCACTCGCAGGCAGACATCGGCAAGGCGCAGCGTCTGCTCGGTTATTCGCCGCGTTTCGATATCGAGGCGGGAATCCGCAGTGCGATGCCCTGGTACATCCGTTTCCTCAAGTAACATTTTCCGGCGCAGCGATCGGCAATGAATTCCACCATTCTCATCACCGGCGGCGCCGGTTACATCGGTTCGCACACCTGCATCGAGTTGCTCGCTGCCGGCTTCGATCTGGTGGTGATCGACAACTTCTCCAACAGCAAGCCTGCTGTGCTCGGCCGCGTTGAAGAGATCAGCGGCCGCAAACTGCCTTTTTTTGAGGCCGATGTGCGTGATCGCGCCGCCTTGCGCGCGGTGTTCGGCCAGTACGCAATCGGCGCCGTCATCCATTTTGCCGGTCTCAAGGCCGTCGGCGAATCGGTTGCGCAGCCGCTGCGCTATTACGACAACAACGTCTGCGGTAGTGTCGCGCTGTTCGAGGTGATGGCCGAGTTCGGCGTGAAGACGCTGGTCTTTTCCTCGTCGGCGACGGTCTATGGCGATCCGCACAGCGTGCCGATCTGCGAGGATTTCCCGCTCTCGGCAACCAATCCCTACGGTCGTTCCAAGCTGATGATCGAAGAGGTGTTGCGCGACACGGCGCATGCCGACGACAGCTGGCGTATCGCGCTGCTGCGTTACTTCAATCCGGTCGGCGCGCACGTTTCCGGGCTGATCGGCGAAGACCCCAACGGCATTCCGAACAACCTGATGCCGTACATCAGCCAGGTGGCGGTCGGCCTGCGCGAGCAACTGTCGGTGTTTGGCGGCGACTACCCGACTCCTGATGGTACCGGCGTTCGTGACTACATCCACGTCGTCGACCTCGCCCGCGGCCATGTCGCGGCCTTGCAAGCGCTGTTGCAGCGCGCCGGCGTGCTGACGGTCAATCTCGGCACCGGTCAGGGCTACAGCGTGCTGCAGGTGGTGCAGGCGTTCGAGCGCGCCAGCGGTCGCGCGGTACCATACCGCATTGTCGAGCGTCGGCCGGGCGACATCGCCCAGTGTTACGCCGATCCAGCGCAGGCCAGGGGACTGCTCGGCTGGCAGGCCGAACGCGGCATCGAAGAGATGTGCCGCGACGCCTGGCGCTGGCAGCAATGGGCGGCGGCGAATCTGGCGGAATGAAGCGAGTATGTAAACCAATGGAGAGCAGTCCGTGTTGATCCAGCCCGTAGTCCTGTCTGGCGGTTCCGGAACGCGCCTGTGGCCCTTGTCGCGTGAGAAATACCCGAAACAACTCCTGTCTTTTGTTGGCGACGATTCGCTGCTGCAGGCGACGGTGCGCCGTGTTGACGGACTGGCCGGCGCGACGCTCGCCGATCCGCTCGTTGTCTGCAACGAGGAGTACCGCTTCGTCATCGCCGAGCAGCTGCGCCTGATGGGCAAGCGCGGCGGCATCGTGCTTGAGCCGGTCGGCCGCAATACCGCGCCGGCGCTGACGCTGGCGGCACTCGCCGCGACGCGCGATGGCGCCGACCCGGTCCTGCTGGTGATGCCGGCCGACCACGTCATCGCCGACACCGCCGCCTTCCAGGCGGTCGTTCGCCACGGCGCAGCCCTTGCCGCAGAGGGCGCCGTCGTCACCTTCGGCATCACCCCCGACGCGCCGGAGACCGGTTACGGCTACATCCAGAGCGGCGCGGTGGTCGACGCCGACGGCGCTTGCCGCATCGCGCGTTTTGTCGAAAAGCCCGACCGCGCGACGGCACAGACCTACCTCGACGCCGGTAACTACCTGTGGAATAGCGGCCTGTTTGTCATGCGTGCCTCGGTCTGGCTGGCCGCGATCGAGCTTTGCCGGCCCGACATTCTCGCTGGCTGCCGTCTGGCCTGGAGCGAAGGGCAGGCCGATGGCGATTTCCTGCGCGTCGGCAAGGCAGCCTTTGTCGCCTGCCCGGCCGACTCGATCGACTATGCGGTGATGGAGCGCCTCACTGGTGGAAATGCGCAATTGCCCTCCGGCGTCGTCATTCCGCTGGCCGCCGGCTGGTCTGATGTCGGCGCCTGGGATGCGCTCTGGCAGGTCTTGCCGAAGGATGTCGACGGCAACGTCGCCAAGGGCGACGTGCTGCTGCACGACTGCCACGACACGCTGGCGCTGGCCGATTCGCGGCTGATCGCCTGCGTCGGCGTCGATGATCTCGTCGTCGTCGAAACGCCGGATGCGGTTCTTGTCGCGCACAAGAGCCGCACGCAGGAGGTGAAGAAGATCGTCGACACGCTGAAAGCGCAGCAGCGTCCGGAGGGGCAACTGCACCGCAAGGTTTTCCGGCCCTGGGGCTGGTACGACAGCGTCGACAACGGCGAGCGCTTCCAGGTCAAGCGCATTGGCGTCAAGCCGGGTAGCTGCCTGTCGCTGCAGATGCACCACCATCGCGCCGAGCACTGGATCGTCGTGCGCGGTACGGCGAAGGTGACGCGCGGCGAAGACAGCTATCTCGTTTCCGAGAACGAATCGACCTTCATCCCGCTCGGGCAGCGCCATCGGCTGGAAAACCCTGGCCGCGTGATGCTGGAGATGATCGAGGTGCAGTCGGGTTCCTATCTCGGTGAGGACGATATCGTCCGCTTCGAGGACGTCTACGGCCGGCACGAATAAGCCGGCGCCCGCGCGAGAAGCCTGATCGGCGCTGACTCCGCCTGCCCGAATGCAGGCGGAGGTGTGCAAGCCTAAACCTTGAAGCGCCCGATCTGCGACTTCAGTCCCTGCGCCGTCTGTTCCAGATTACCCGCCGTTTCCGAGGTGCCGCGAATCGTCGCGGTGGTTTCCTCGACCATCTGCGCAATCTGTTCGACGCGTTGCGCGATGCTGGTGCTGGCGGCGCTCTGTTCGCGCGTGGCATCGGACATTTCGCCGATTCGCTCGAGCGTCCGGCTCGAACTCAGTTCGATTGCCTTCAGCGATTCCGCCGCCGATTCGGCCAGTTGCACGCCGTGCTCGACTTCCGGCAAGGTGGCGTTCATGGCGTCTACGGCGCCGACCGTGTCGCTCTGGATGCCGACAATCATCTGCTCGATTTCGATCGTCGCCGCCGAGGTGCTCTCGGCCAGCTTGCGCACTTCGTCGGCGACGACGGCAAAGCCGCGCCCCATTTCGCCGGCACGCGCGGCCTCGATCGCTGCGTTCAGCGCCAGCAGATTGGTCTGCGCGGCGATTCCCTTGATCACGTTGGCGATCGAAGAGACCTCGTTGGCGCGCTCTTCCAGCGCATGAATCCGCTGTGAAGCGTCGGCGACGGTTGTGGCGATCTTCTGGATGGCGCCTTTCGCCTGTTCGACGCGCTGGCTGCCTTCCGCGGCGAGCGTCATCGATTCCTGCGAGTCCTTGCGCGTATCCTGCGCGCGGTCGGAAATGTGGCTGGAGCTGACCGTCAGCTCCTCGATGGCGGCAGCCATTGATGTCGTGGCGTCGGTCTGGTGTTCGGCGGCAGTCGCTACCTCGCGCGAGGCGTGGCCGATCTGTTCGGCGTTGAGCACAACGCTGTTGGCACCGGCATTGATTTCGCGGACCAGACTCCTGAGCGCTGTCACCATCGAACCGAGCGCGTAGAGCAGGCTGCCGGGTTTCGGGGTGCCGACCGAGGCGGTGAGATCGCCATCGGCGACCTGCTGCATCACCGCCGCTGCCGCCGAGGGTTCGCCACCCAGTTGCCGCGCAATGCTCGAACTGACCAGCCAGCCAAAGACGCTGAGAATGAAGAGCAGAACGAGTGAAATGCCGCCGAGCAGCATGGCGCTTTTGCGGAACTCACGTTCGACGTCGTCGATATAGATGCCGGTACCCACCACCCAGCCCCACGGAGCAAAGATGTTGGCGTAGGAAATCTTGGGTTCGGCGGTTTCCTGACCGGGGCGGGCGAAATGGTAGTCAACAAAGCCGCCGCCCTTTTGCGCCGTATTGACGATCAATTCGATCAGCGGCTTGCCGTTGGCGTCTTTCATGTCCTTGAAGACCTTGCCTTCCATCGCCGGCTTTGGCGGCATCAGGACGTAGGCGTAATTGGTGTCGAGGACGAAGTAGTAGTCTTTCGTGTCGTAACGCAATTCGCGCAGTGCTTCGCGCGCAGCTGTCTTGGCGTCTTCTTCCGACAGCTTGCCGTCAAGCTGAAGCTTGTGTTGGTGGGCGAGGATTCCGAGGGCGACCTCGACGAGATTCTGCGTTTTCTGCTTGCGGTCTTCGAGCATGCTCGCCTTGAGCTGGAAGAGCGCGGTAAAACAGAGGATCAGCAAGCCCAGCAGGGTCAGGCCGATCATGATCTGCAAACGGGTGGATACGCGCCACGACGACAGACTTTTCATTACCAGGCTCCCTTGGGAATCGAAATCCTTGTTTTATTAACGGTATTGGCGGCTAAAGCTTGAACGCGGAGCGGCTTCTCGATGGCCTTTGCCGGCAACTTCCGTGGCTGCAGGCGCTCTGACGCAGGTTTTCGGCTCAATGTTCCTTTCTGTTCTTCGATATGACTGTTTCCGGATTCTATTCCAGCGTATTCGGCCGGTGAAAAAAATCCAGCGTCTTTCGTCGCGCCGGTGAGGTGCGAACTCCGGCTCCGCGAGCCATCTGCCAGTGTTGGCGCTCGGCCAGGCAGCAGCGCGCGCCGCCGTACTGCCGGCGAGGCCGGCAGCTGCGTTCCGCTTCGGCGCAATGCAGGCAGGTTTCAGGCTAAACCGCCGGGCTTGAGCATCAGGCCGTTTTGCCGGTAGGCATCGAGCAAGTCATCCGCCGGTGTGCGCTGTTCGACGAGCATTGTTTCGAGCGCGATCAGTGATCCGGCGGCGGCAACATCGCCGCTCTTGAGCAGCGCGCTTCTTGCCTTGCGCAGAATGTCGCTGGCGACGGCACGGACTGCTGCGTCGGTGAATCCAACGAGCGCGCCGCGCCGATACCGGGCCAGGTCAACTTCTTCGCTGCGTCCGGGCAGGTCGTTCGCCAGGCAGATGCCTTCGAGCAGATGGCAGCAGGCGCGCAAAGTCTCCAGCGATGGCATGGCGTCAAACGCCTTGAACTCGATGCGTCCAGCCTCGCCGGGCAGGCGGACCGGATGAATCAGCCGGGAAATGTTGCCGAGCGCCGCCAGTTCAGGCGCTGCCAGGAAGAGTTTTACCGCCGGCCGCAACGGCGCGCGTTCGAAGGTCCGCTTCGAGCAGCCGGGCCAGACATCCCCGGCAAAGAAGGGGCTGCTGAAGCTGAACGGGATGATCCACGGCGCGTAGCAATTGAGCTTGCGCGCCACATCGAGGCATTGCACGGTGCTCCATTCCGGCATCGACAGGTTGATGTCCGGGCCATAACTGAGCGTTGAGATATGTGAGCCGTCGTAGGCCCGGTTGCGGCTGCGTAGCTCGACTTCCCAGGCATTCAGCGGCGGATCGAACGGGTAGGCAGCGATGAGCGGGTGGAAACCGGCGATGGCCAGACCAAGATCATGTTTGGCGAGAAGCGCCGACAGTTGCCTCTCGATGGCGAGCAGCCGGCCAAGCGCTTCCGGCACGCTGCCGGCCGGCGGTGTGCGGATTTCCACGCCCTTGACTGCGAGCGTGCGGAAACGCCCGTCAGCGTGAAAACGCTCGTCACCTTCGACGTACCAGTAGCCGCTCTTGATACCGAGATCGCCGGTGGCGAGTCCGGGCTCGTCACGGCCCGGCTTTTCGGCTAGCAGCTCGCTGATTTCAGCGAACGGAAGATTGGCGAAATTGCGGATGCGTCCCGCCTGCGGGCCTGCGGTGTCGATCAGCAGATATTCGAATTCGACGCCGCAGCGCACAGATTCGCTCCCGGGGAATCGCTACCGATGCCTTGATCATAGCGCACCGCCGATGACTGCCATGGCCTGCGCTCGATGCGCCGCAGGCGATGCGGCGAGCCCAACGGGAACGGCCAGACACACGGGAATTCCGTGGTCTGGCCGCTGTGTTCCGGGCAAGAAGCGGCCGCCTGACGGCCGGACTTCTGCAGATCAGCGCTGGATGCGCGAGATCTTCGTCCCCTCGATGCTCAGGCTGGCCATCAAGCCCTGCTGGTCGAAGATGAAGGCATAGGCGTCGTCCTTCAGCGTCGAAGAGGTCAGGTTCTTGGCGGCGCCTTCGTTCATCACCACCACCGACGGCCCGGAACCGATTTCCCAGCCTTTCGATTTGTCGAGGTACTTCACTGCCTTGTCACTCATCAGGAAGACGACGTAGCCGTAAGACTCGGCGCCCGCCTGCCAGCCCCAGGAGGCCGAAACGGAGTTGTAGTAGCCGGCGACTTCGGAATTCTTGGTCAGCACACCTTCGCCATAGCTGCCGCCAAAGACCAGCCCGGCCTTGATGATTTTCGGGAAAACCAGAATCCCTTTGGCGCGTTTGGCCAGCCCTTCGGCGGCAGGATTTGTCTTGTACAGCGTCTGCAATGCCTGCGCGGCATCCTTGTTCAGATCTTCGGCGCTAGCGGCGACGGCCTCGAAACTGAGAGCGCCCAGCGACAATGCGGCGGTGGCGACCAGAATGGCCTTGTGGAATGCGCGTCGTGTCGTGTTCATGATTTCTCCTTGATGAGTGTGCGTGGTGCAGAGCGCTGCGTCGGGCAGCGAAACGGTGAAGCGATCGTTGCTCGGCAAGCAATCAGTGGTGCAGCAAGACCTCGGTGATGATGCCGCTGGCAATCGCGACCAGCAGGTAGTCAGGCCCCGTTTGCACCCAGTGGTAGCCGCGCGGCGGGGCGTGCAGCCGGTGATCGCGCCAGTCGTTGATCACGTAGTTGCGGTGACGGTATTCGTTCGGCAGGCGTTCGCCGCGATAAAAGCTGTGATTCGGTCCGGCTCCCGGTCCGCCGTGCCGCTGCTCGTAGCCGCGTTGCGCTTCGTGTGCTGGCTGGCGTTGCGCGTCATGGCCACGATTGTGCGGCTGGTCGCGACCTGGGTTGCGCCCTTGTCCCTGATCGCCGTGTCCGCGGGTGTTCCCGCGTTCAGGGCCATCGGCGAATGCCGGATTGGCCAGCAATAGCGAAATCGCCAAGGCTGAGAGCACTACAGTGTTGCGATTCATCTCGACTCCGGAACTGACGCGCGCGGCGCGGGCAGAATCCGCGCCCGTCATTCGTGGCGGGCGCCGTTTCTGGAAGTCGTTATCGTCGGCTTCTTGCCGTGCCGGGTCTGTGCGCTGCCGAACATAAAGTTTGTGCAGGCTAGCTCGCGCCCTGGCCACCGCGCTCCCGGCACCAGGCGTCGATCAGCTGGCGGGCAATGCTGAGCTGATCGGGAAGGTCGGGCAGTGCGTCGACGGCAAACCAGTCGGCAGCCTCGATTTCCGAGGCTTGTGGCGTGATCACCCCGCCGGCGTAATCGGCAAAGAAGGCCAGCATCAAGGAGTTGGGGAAGGGCCACGACTGGCTGTGGAAGTAGCGCAGATTGGTGATCTCGAGGCCGACCTCTTCGCGGACTTCACGGACGGCGCATTGCTCGAGCGTTTCGCCCGCCTCGACAAAGCCCGCCAGCGCGCTGAAGACACCGGGCCTGAAATTCGGACTGCGTGCCAGCAGCAGTTCGTTGCCTCGGGATATCAGCACCATCACCGCCGGCGAGATGCGCGGATAAGCGAGCAGACCGCAACGCGGGCAGCACATCGCCGGCTCGCCGTCCCTGACGATCGTCGGCGTCGCGCAACGGCCGCAAAAGCGATGGTTGTTCTGCCAGTCGAGCAATTGTGTGGCGCGCCCCGCCAGCGCAAAGGCTTCGCCGCCGCCCTGGCCGAACAGCGCGCGCAAGGTGCGCCAGTCTCCGGCCAGATGCGCCGGTGCGCTGGCGACATCGGCCGCGTAGCAGCGACGGCCCTGCCACTCGCCGACCAGCAAGGCGCCTGCGGGTGAACCGAAGTCTGCTGCTTGTGCGCAGGGGAAGAGCGTCGCCGGAGACTGCGAATCCATCGCAAAAATGCGGTTCTCGCAACGCAGCAGCCAGTAACTCGATTCGTTCATGAGCGGTCCAGTGGGTCGATGACGAGCGCCGCATCAGCACCGGCAATTGTATTCCGGCCGGGCGCCTGCACGGCGGGCCGGCCCTTGCCGCCGGTTATGTCTGACTCATGTCGAGCACGCCTTGCTCGACACGATCGCGGCCGAGGCTTTTGGCGCGATAGAGCGCCGCGTCGCTGGCACGGATCATCGCGTCGACCGTGCTGCCGGCAGTGATCGGCGAGCCGAGAACGCCGATGCTTGCACTCAGCGTGAGTGTTCTGCCGTCGATATCGATCGGCGTCGAGCGGATACTGCAACGCAGTTTTTCGGCAACGAGCATTCCGCAAGAATGACTGGTATTGGGCAGAACGACCATGAACTCCTCGCCGCCATACCGACCGACGCTGTCCTGCGTGCGCAGGCGCGTGCCGATCGCTTCGGCGATGGCCTTGAGCACGCGGTCGCCGGCCTGGTGGCCGTAGTTGTCGTTGACCTGTTTGAAATGGTCGACGTCGATCATCAGCACGCATAGCGACAGCCGGTGCCGCAGTGCTTCGGAAAAGCGTTTGCCGAATTCGTCGAGAATCGCGCGCCGATTGGCGATTCCGGTCAGTTCGTCGAACATCGCCAGACGCCGGTTGCGTTCGTCGGCACGCTCCTTGATCATGCCGATGAAGCCGAGCGAATCGAGCATTACCGAGGCCAGCGAGCCGACGAAGCTCAGCGTCTGCAGCAGGTGGGCGCCAAGGCTGTCGATGTGGGTGACGGCGCCGCTACCGACGGTGATGAAGCGGCCATAGAAGATCGTCACCCCGATGCAACAGCCGGCGAGCAGCAGCTGGTAGCCACGCCCCGGTGTCAGTTGACGGTGCCGATAGACGATCACGCCCATGAGCAGTGCCTGGGTTCCGGAGATGAGGCCATTGGCGATGACGCGCGCGGCGAGCTGGTCGATGAAGACCAGCATGCACAGGGTCGTCAGCAGCACGGGACCGATGATCAGCCAGCGGTTTGCCGGCAGCTTGAGGAAACGGTAGTAGCCCCACAGCATCAGCGAGACGGCGCCAGCGAGCAGCGTATTGCCGGCGACGATCGATAGCGGTTCCGGAACCATCGGTCGCAAGGTGAGGACGGGCAGCGCGACGGCGTAGGTGAACAGGCCCCAGCCCCACTGCTTGAGGCCTTCACTGCCCAGCCCGTGCGTCAGCCACAGCATCGCTCCACTCATCGTCAACGCGGCGACCGAGATCATCATGGCCATGATCGGAACGTCAGGCTGCATGGCTGGGGTGGGCGTGGCGATGCTGCTTGCGGACGAGCAGGGAGAAGGGCGCTGGCGGCGAGCGGAGGGCGTTGCGACGACTCAGTTTTTCAGTCGTGCGAACGCTGCCGCCATGGCGCCGCCGGCATGTGGCGCTTCTGCTGGCGCACGCCCGTCCTTGCGTGGCGCCGTGCGCGCGTCGCTGCGTGGTGGCGGGCGCGAATCGGTACGCGAACTGCCGCGAGCGTCGCCACCGGCAGCGCCCGGCTGGTCGTCGAGACGCATCGTGAGCGCGATGCGTTTGCGCGCACGGTCGACCTCGAGCACTTTCACCTTGACCACGTCGCCGGCCTTGACGATGCTGCGCGGGTCCTTGACGAAGGTTTTCGACAGTGCCGAGATGTGCACCAACCCGTCCTGGTGCACGCCGATATCGACGAAGGCGCCGAAGTTCGCGACGTTGGTGACGACACCTTCGAGGATCATGCCCGGCGTCAGGTCGGCGATTTGCTCGACGCCGTCGCGGAAACTCGCCGTCTTGAATTCGGGGCGCGGATCGCGGCCGGGTTTTTCCAGTTCGCCGAGGATGTCCTTCACCGTCGGCACGCCGAAGCGCTCGTCGGCGAAGCGCTCGGGCGTCAGCGAGCGCAGCAGGCGCGTATCGCCGATCAGCTCGCGCACGCCTTTCTTCACCTCGGCGAGGATGCGCGCGACCAGCGGGTAGGCTTCCGGGTGCACCGCCGACGCGTCGAGCGGCTCGTCGCCGTCGTTGATGCGCAGGAAGCCGGCGGCCTGCTCGAAAGTCTTGTCGCCGAGCCGCGGCACGTCGGCGAGATGCCGCCGGCTGCGGAAAGCGCCGTGTGCGTCGCGGTGCGCGACGATATTGGCGGCGAGCGTGGCGTTGAGCCCCGAAACGCGCGCCAAGAGCGGTACCGAGGCCGTATTGACGTCGACGCCGACGGCGTTGACGCCATCCTCGACGACGGCGTTGAGCGTTCGCGCTAGCTTCGTCTGACTGACGTCATGCTGATACTGGCCGACGCCGATCGATTTCGGGTCGATCTTCACCAGTTCGGCGAGCGGATCTTGCAGGCGGCGGGCGATCGAGACGGCACCGCGCAGGCTGACGTCGAGTTCGGGGAATTCGCGCGCGGCGAATTCGGACGCCGAATAGACCGAGGCGCCGGCTTCGGAGACGACGATCGAGCTCATGTGCAGTTCGGGCAGGCGGCGGATCAGTTCGCCGGCGAGACGGTCGGTTTCGCGGCTGGCGGTGCCGTTGCCGATGGCGATCAGTTCGACGCGATGCTTCTTCGCCAGTGCCGCCAGCGTCGCCAGCGAACCCTCGACGTCGCGCCGCGGTTCGTGCGGATACACGGTGGCGGTGTCGACGAGCTTGCCGGTGCTGTCGACGACGGCGACCTTGACGCCGGTGCGGATGCCGGGGTCGAGGCCCATGGTGACGCGTGGGCCGGCCGGCGCGGCGAGCAGCAGGTCTTTCAGGTTGTTGGCGAAGACGCGGATCGCTTCTTCCTCGGCGCGCTCGCGCAGCGCGCCCATCAGTTCGAGTTCGAGGTGCGGCTGGATCTTGATGCGCCAGGCCCAGCGCACCGTTTCGGCCAGCCAGCGGTCGGCGGCGCGGGCAGTACTGCCGAGACTGTCGCGCACGCCGGCGTGCGCGGCGATCAGGCCGAGCATGCGCAGTTCGCCGGGGCTGCTGGCGGAACGCGCGCTGCCTTCACTGCTCTCGCTGACCGGCGCTTCGGCTTCGGGCAGCAGCACCAGTTGCAGAACGCCTTCGTTGCGGCCGCGGAACAGCGCCAGTGCGCGGTGCGAGGGGATTTCGCCGAGCGCTTCGCTGTAGTCGAAATAGTCGCGGAACTTGGCACCTTCGACTTCCTTGCCGGCAACGACGCTGCTGCGCACGACGCCCTTGTCAGCGAGGCGCTCGCGTAGCGCACCAAGGAGTTCGGCGTCTTCGGCCAAGCGCTCCATGACGATCTGGCGCGCGCCGTCGAGCGCGGCCTTGGCGTCGGCAAAGCCGGCTTCGGCGTTGAGGTAGGCCGCGGCAGCGTCTTCCGGTACCAGTGTCGGGTCTTTGATCAGCGCGTCGGCGAGCGGCTCGAGGCCGGCTTCGCGCGCGATCTGTGCCTTGGTGCGGCGCTTCTGCTTGAACGGCAGGTAGAGGTCTTCGAGACGCTGCTTGCTGTCGGCGCCGGCAATCGCACTCGCCAGTTCGGGAGTCAGCTTGCCCTGTTCTTCGATCGAGGCGAGGACCACCGTGCGCCGTTCCTCGAGTTCGCGCAGGTAAACGAGGCGTTCGGCGAGCAGGCGCAGTTGCGTGTCGTCAAGGCCGCCGGTGACTTCCTTGCGGTAGCGCGCGATGAAGGGAACGGTGGCGCCCTCGTCGAGCAGGGCGACGGCAGCGGCGACCTGTCGTTGCTGGCAGCCGAGTTCTTCGGCAAGGCGGCGTTCGAGCGCAATCGTCATCGGGCGGGGTGTTCCTGAAAAGGGGCGAACTATGCAGAATCGGGGGGTAAAACTCAAGCGGCGCCGGGCAGCCTGCCGCCGGCTGTCGGTGTTGCCTTTGCTGCGGGCGCCGCGCTGGGCAGCGTCAGCGTGAAGCGCGTACCGGCGCCAGACTGGCTGTCGACGGTAATGCGGCCGCCAAGCGTGCCGCTGACGATGTTGTGCACGATATGCAGCCCGAGCCCGCTGCCACCGCGCCCGAGCCGGGTGGTGAAGAAGGGATCGAAGATGCGGCGCAGGTTCTCTTCCACGATGCCGACGCCATCGTCGCTGAAGACGATCTCGACCGTGCCGTCATCGAGCTCGTGGCTTTCAATGCGCATGTGGCCGCTGTCGCGTCCCTCAAAGGCGTGCAGCACGGCGTTGTTGATGAAGTTGCTGATCACCTGGCCGAGCGGTCCCGGGTAGCTGTCGAGCGTGATGCCGGCGGCAAGGGTCAGTTCGATGCGGTAGGGCGTCTTGCGCAGATTCGGTAGCAGCGTGGCGACGACTTCTTCGATCACCGTCGCCAGATCGAAGCTGCGCCGCTGTTCGCTGCTCTGGTCTACGCTCACCTGTTTGAAGCTGGTGACCAGTTCGCTGGCTTGCGCCAGATTGCGCAACAACAGTTCGGACGCCGTCTTTGCCGTGTCGACAAAGTCGTTCAGCGTCGAGCGGCGCAGGCCACCGCTGCCGATTTCGGCGACGAATTCGCGTGTACGCTCAGCCAGCGTGCTGGCGACGGTGACGCCGTTGCCGATCGGTGTGTTGAGCTCGTGCGCGACACCGGCGACGAGCGCGCCGAGTGCCGCCATCTTTTCGGCGCGGAACAGCTCCGCCTGCGTCAGCTTCAGGGAATCGAGCGCCGTGGCCAGTTCGCGGTAGCTTTCCTCAAGCGCCGCGGTACGTTCGCTGACGCGCTGTTCGAGCGTCTCGTTGATATCCTCGATACGCTGCCGCGCCTCGTTTTGCAGCGTGACGTCGGTAAAACTGAAGATGGCGCGCTTCTGGCCACGGAAGCTGAACACGCGGCCGGAGGTCAGGCAGTGCATGAGTGTGCCGTCGCGCAAGCGATAGGCGCAGGCAAAGCGGTCGACACTGCCTTGCAGCTCGAGCTTCTCAAGCAGGCGGGCGCGATCGTCGGTACTTGCCCAGAGACCGAGTTCGCTCGCCGTGTGGCCGATGGCGTCTTCGCGGGCGATGCCGAGTGTGTCGACCCAGGCGTCGTTGACGTCGATGTAACGGCCATGCGTCATTCCAGCAACTGCCAGGGGTTGTGGCGACAGGCGGAAGATCAGCGAAAACTTGCGCTCGCTTTCACGCAGATGTTCTTCGGCACGTTTCTGCTCGGTGACATCGCGCATCACACTGAGGAGGTAGTTTTCCTGTTCGCCCCGGTCGTTGACGACGTGGATGATCGACGCATTGCCCATGCAGTTGCGTATTTCGCCGTTACGCAGTCGGGTGCGGCAGGGAAACTCCTGCACGAAACCCTGTTTCCGCAGCATCGCCAGACGCTGCTCGCGTTCTTCGGGAAACGGCCACAGACCAAGATCGAAGGCGTCGCGCTGGACGGCTTCGTCGCGCGGCCACCCGGTCATCCGCTCGAAAGCCTCGTTGACTTCGATGAATATCCCCGTATCGAGACGGCTGATCGTCATGCTGTCGAGGCTGGCCTTGAAGGCACCGGCGAACTTCGCCTCGGAAATGGCGAGCGCCCCGCTGGTCCGTTTCAATGCCGTGATATCACGCCCTTCGGCGATCAGCATGCTTACCCGGCCGGCGTCATCGCGCAGCGGGCGCAGTGAAAAGTCGATCTGGCGCAGCTGCTTGTCGGCATCGATGCTGAGCACTTCGGCACGGACATCCTCACCGTTCGCAGCCAGCCGGATCGCATCGCGCAGCCAGCGCTGCTTCTCCGGATCGTGTCGCCACCATGGACCTTCCCAGAAAGGTTGACTGAGCACCGCGGCCGCTTCGGCGCCGACCAGACGCAGTGCCGCCTGATTGACTTCGAGCAGGATTCCGTCAAGCGAAAGCGTGCCGATGAGCTGGAAAGCCTGGTCGAATATCGCACGCAGCTTGCGCTCGGAGGCGGCTTTTGCTTCCAGTGCCTGCAGGCGTTCGAGTTCGCCGAGCCGCTGTGCATTGACATCGGCGATCAGGGAGATCAGGTAGCGGTGCTCGCCGGCGCTGAAGAAACGTCCCGAATATTCGGCGATGAACAATTCGCCGTTCTTGCGCCGCAGACGGATGTCGTGGCGCTGGATCTGGCCCTTTTCCGCGAGTTCGCGAATGACTTCGCGGCGATCTGCGGGACTGGCCCAGAAACCGATATCGAGCGACGAACGACCGATCGCTTCGGCGTGTGTCCAGCCGGTCATCGGCGTCCACTGTTCGTTCATGTCGATGAGCATGCCGCTGTCGGCATCGCTGATCATCGCCAGATCGGGCAATAACTGGAACACACGCGAGAACTTGGTTTCACTTTCGCGCAAGGCTGCCTCGGCCTGATGCTGCGCTGCCAGGACGGCCAGCCTCGCGGTGATGTCGCGCGTCATCATCAGGAGGAAACTGCGTCCTTGCACCGAAAAAATTTCGCCACTCATCTCGCAGCGAATGATGTTGCCGTTCTTGTGGCGCATTGACACGGCGTGGTCGACGACCTTGCCCTTTCGGCGCAGTTGCGCAAGCAGTTCCAGGCGGTCGCCTTCGTCGCACCACAAGCCCAACTCGGCAGAGGTGCGGCCGATGGCTTCTGCGCGCGAGAAACCGCTGGTTGCCGTCCACGCCTCGTTGACCTCGATCAGCAGACCCGATTCGACATCGCTGACCGACAGTACTTCCGGCAGCAGTGCAAAGGTCTTGGCGTGGCGTTCCTCGCTGGCGAGCAGTGCGGCAGTCAACGAGTCAGCGTTGGTTGCGCCGGTTTGCTTCTGCCCTCGCAGCGCCAGCAGGCCGGCAAGCTGACGGTTGCGGGCAAGAAGGAGGGCGGCGGCGATGGCGCAGACGAGGGTGCTGGCGAGCAGAAAGACGTTTATCGAACTGGCATCCATGGCTTACCGCAAGGCTTCCCTTCGGGGTACATTAGCGGGCACAAGTTACCGTGCTGGCTGCTTTACCACAAGACATGCGGGGTGTCGCCGATGGCGGCCACCCGCTTGCCAACGGGTGAGTTGAGCAGCTGGCGGCGGGCTCCAGTTCGGGACGGAGGCATGTCGTGGCCCGTGATCATCATCAGAGAGGACGAAATATGGAAATTGACATCGAACGCCTTGGCTTGAAAAACGTTCCGGTTGATCCCCAGACCATTTTTGAGTTTCCGCAAGGCATTGCCGGCTTCGAGGACTTTCGCCGCTTCAAGGTCTTTCATGAAGAAGGCAAGCCGACGGTATTCTGGTTGCAGTCGCTTGACGACGTCAGCGTCAGTTTTCCGATCGTTACCCCGGAAATGATCGATCTCGAATACCGCATCGAGCTTTCGCCGGAAGATTCGGCGCTACTCGGGCTCGACGGTCAATCCGTTGAAGATGTGGCGGTAGTCGTCATCATCTATCGCAATGAGGCCGACGGTGGCCGCATTGGTGCCAACACGCGCTCGCCGATCGTTCTCAACCTTGCCGCGCGCAAGGGTATGCAGAAGATCCTGCGCGATCTGCGCTCGGCGGTGCTGGTTACCGGTCGCTGAAACCTGACGATAACGGGCGATAGCGGGGCGGGCTTCCGCTCCGGCGTCCGTTTGGTCGCAGCGCCTGCACTTCTGCGGGCGTGCTGAGCAAGGAGCGACGAGTCTTGCCGCATTCGACTGTTCGCGCCGTGCAGCGCGCGATTCAATCCGCTAGCCGCTCCAGTTCGCCGAGACAGCGCCGCCATTTCTCGATGTAGTGCGCGGCGCCGCTGGCCAGCGCCGCGGCTTCTTCCTCGCTCAGCTGGCGGATCAGGCGACCCGGGGCGCCGACGATCAGCGAGCGTTCCGGATATTCCTTGCCTTCGGCAATCAGCGCGTGTGCGCCGACGATGCTCTGCGCGCCGATGCGCGCGCGGTTGAGCACGGTGGCGCCCATGCCGATCAGCGCGCCGTCGCCGATGGTGCAGCCGTGCAGGATGACGCGGTGGCCGATGGTGACGCCGCGGCCGATGGTCAGCGGCACGCCGATGTCGGTATGCAGCACCGAGCCGTCCTGGATGTTGCTGTCCTCGCCGATGGTGATCGGGTCGTTGTCGCCGCGCAGCACGGCCTTCCACCACACCGAGGCGTTGCGGCCGAGACGGACGTCGCCGATAAGCACGGCGTCAGGGGCGATCCAGGTTTGCGGATCGACTTGCGGGCGTTGATCGCCAAAACGGTAAAGCGGCATGCAGGAATGTCCTCGCGCGGGTTACTGATAGCGTAGCGCTTCGATCGGGTCGAGCGCCGCGGCCTTCTTCGCCGGGTAGAGGCCGAAGAAGATGCCGATGCCGGCGGCGACGGCGAAGGCGATCAGCCCGGCGCTGCCGGAGATGATCACCGCTGTGTCGGTGAGTGCGTTCACCAGCAGCGCGCCGCCGATGCCGACGAACAGACCGATGAAGCAGCCGGCCAGCGAGATGATGATCGCTTCGAGCAGGAATTGCAGCAGCACATCGCGTTCACGCGCACCGATGGCCAGCCGGATGCCGATCTCGCGCGTCCGTTCGGTCACCGAGACGAGCATGATGTTCATGATGCCGATGCCGCCGACGAGCAGGCTGACCGAGGCGATGGCGCCGAGCAGCAGCGACATGATGCGCGTCGTCTCCGCCGCCGAATCGGCGATGGCGGTCAGGTTGCGCAGCATGAAGTCGTTGTCGGCGCCTTCGCGCAGGCGGTGGCGCTGGCGCAGCAGCGCCACCATCGCCTTCTCGGTGCTCGGCATCGCCTCCGCCGAGCTGGCCTTGATCATCAGCATGCGCACGGCGCCGGGGAAGGGCGTGCCGAACAGCTTGCGTTGTGCGCTGGTGATCGGGACGATGATGGTGTCGTCCTGGTCGCGGCCGTCGAGGCTCTGTCCCTTGCTGGCGAGCACGCCGAGAACGACGAAAGGCGTCTGCTTGATGCGCAGCGTCTTGCCGACCGGACTTTCGCTGCCGAACAGGTTGCTCGCCGCCGTCTTGCCGATCAGCGCCACGCGTGTCGCCGCGCGCACGTCCGAATCGGTGAAGGCATCGCCTTCAGCAACGGTCCACGAGCGCGCTTCGAGGTAGTCGGGCGTCGTGCCGAAGACCGAAGTGTTCCAGTTGTTCGGACCGTAAACCACCTGCGCTGAACCGGAGTGCACCGGTGCGACGACGTCGATTCCCGGCAGCTCGGCGATGGCATCGCCGTCAGCGCGCGTCAGCGTGGCGCCACCGCCGCTGGCCGAGCGTACGCCGCCCGAACTCGGCGGGCCGGCGAGGACGATAAAGAGGTTGCTGCCCATGGTGTTGATCGACTGGCTGACGGCGTACTGCGCGCCCTGGCCGACGGCGAGCATGAGCACGACGGCGCCGACGCCGATGATCATGCCGAGCATGGTGAGGAAGGTGCGCAGCCGGTTGGCGCCCATGGCGCGCCAGGCTTCGCCGAGCATCGCGCTCAGCATGGCGCGGGCTCCGTGGCGGGCGTGTGCACGGTCGGTCCGTCGTGCACGATGCGGCCATCGAGGAAGCGTACCTGCCGGCTGGCGAACTGCGCGATGTCCGGTTCGTGGGTGACGAGGACGACGGTGATACCCTCGTCGTTCAAGGCCGTGAACAAAGCCATGATTTCCTCGCTGGTGTGGCTGTCGAGGTTGCCGGTCGGCTCGTCGGCGAGAATCAGGCGCGGCCGGTTGACCAGCGCGCGGGCGATGGCGACGCGCTGCTGCTGACCGCCGGAAATGCGGTTGGGCAGCGAAGCGGCGTAAGTTTCGAGCCCGACCTTGGCGAGCAGTTCGCGCGCCCGCCGGCGTCGCTCGTCGCGCTCGACGCCGGCATAAACGAGCGGTAGCGCGACATTGTCCTCGAGCGACATGCGCGGCAGCAGGTTGAAGCCCTGGAAGACGAAGCCGATGGTGCGTCCGCGCAGGGCGGCGAGTGCGTCGCGGTCGAGCGTGGCGACGTCACGCCCGTCGAGCAGGTAGCGTCCGCTGCTGGCGCGATCGAGGCAGCCGAGGATGTTCATGAAGGTCGACTTGCCCGAGCCCGAGGGGCCCATGACGGCGACGAACTCGCCGGCAGCGATCGCCAGGTCGACTTCCTTGAGCACCGGAAAGGGGCCGGCGGCCGTGTCGTAGGATTTGCACAGCGCTTCGACGCGGATGACCGTGTCGGACATCAGAACATCCTCATGCCGACGCTCTTCGGTGGTCCGCTGGCGCCGGCTGGCAGCGCGTCGCCGATCACCACCTGGTCGCCGGCGGCGATCGCACCGTCGAGCACCTCGGTGAAGCGGTTGTCGGTGATGCCGAGAGCGACGCTGACCGCTTGCAGGCGAGCTTCGCGGATTACGTAGACAGTGCCGCTGCTGCCGTCGCGTTTGCGCTTGCCGGTCGGCGCCTCGCCACCGTTGCGGCCACCGGCGCCGGCACCCGCGGCGGACTTGTCCGCCGGCGTCTCGGCCTTGGCCACGGCGTCACCGGGGCGGAAGCGCAGCGCGGCGTTGGGCACGCGCAGCACGTCGTCGCGCTCGGCAACGCCGATGCTGACGTAGGCGGTCATCCCCGGCAGCAGGATCTGCTCGGGGTTGTCGACCGAGACGACGACGTTGTAAGTGACGACGTTCTGCTGCGTCGTCGGATTCAGGCGCAGCTGGCGCACGGCGCCCTGGAAGCTCTTGCTCGGGAAGGCGTCGACGTTGAAGCGTACCGCCTGGCCGACACGGATGGCGCCGATATCGGCTTCGGCGAAGCTTGAATCGATCTGCATCTTGGCCAGATCCTGCGCGATCTGGAACAGCGTCGGCGTCTGGAAGCTGGCGGCGACGGTCTGGCCGACATCGACGCTGCGCGCGACGATGACGCCCGACACCGGCGAGCGGATCACCGTGTAGGCCAGGTTGGCGCGGTCCTTGTCGGCTTGCGCGCGCGTCAGCGCCAGTTGCGCCTGTGCGGCGCGCAGCGCCTGCAGCGACTGGTCGTACTCCTGGCGCGAGACGTATTCCGGCGCGAGCAGCGACGCCATGCGCTTTTCGTTGGCGACGGCGAGGTCGAGCGAGGCCGCGGCGGCCTGCACGTTGGCGGCGCTCTGCCGCGCCTGCGCCGAGAGCAGCGCATCGTCAAGCTCGGCGAGAACCTGCCCTTTCTCGACCTTGCTGTTGAAATCTACGTAAAGCTTGCGCACGGTTCCCGAGACCTGCGTACCGACGCTGACCAGCGTCACCGGGTTGAGCGTGCCGTTGGCCGAGACGGTCTGGCGGATGCCGCCGCGGTCGACCGCCTGCAGACGGTAGCGCTCCTCAAGCTTGGGCGCGTTGGCTTCCTTGATGAGGAAATAGCCGGCGACGGCGACGAGGGCTGCGGCGAGCCCGAGGGCAAGAGGTTTCTTCAGCTTGGCGTTCATGGACTGACTTTCGTGTCGGTCAGCGGGGTGGCCGGCAGTATCGGTTCAGCTGCCGGCAGATTGCCGGCAGCGGCTGGCGGCAGTTGCAAGAGACTGCCATCGAGCACGCCGATGGCTTGCGCCAGCGTGGCGCGACCCGTGCGCCACGCGAATTTGGCCTGCACATCCTGCAGGCGCGCGCTGGCCAGTGCGCTTTGCGCGTTGAGCAATTCGATCAGCGTACCGACGCCGGCTTCGTAGCGGCCACGCGCCACGCGCGCCGACTGTTCGGCACTGGCCAGCAGGTCAGCAGCGCTTTTCACCGACTGCGTTGCCGTGACCAGGTTCTGGTAGGCGTTCCAGACGTCGAGGCTGACCTGCAGGCGGGTTTTTTCCAGCTGCGCCGCCTTGATCGCGCGCTGTTCTTCGGCGCTGCGCACGCGGTAATGCGTGGCGAAACCGGAGAAGACGGGAATGTCGACGCGCACGCCGAGCGAACCGTCGCGCGTCGTCGAGCCGAGGCTGCTGTCGGTGTTGTTGGCGGCGGCGACCAGCGATAGCGTCGGCAGGCCGGCGGCACGCGCCGCCGCGATGTCGGCCTCGGCAGAAGCTAATTGCGCCTCGCTGGCGCGCAGGTCGGGGCGCTGGCGGCGCGCTTCGTCGATCAGCGCGCCGACGTCGCGCTCGAAACGCGCGTCGGGCGCCGGGTCGAGCACCGGCGCCAGCGGCGGCGCGCGCTGCGCGTCGCGACCGATGACATTGGCCAGCGTGCCGTAGGCCGTTTGCAGGCTGCCTTCGGCGCTGATGCGCGCGAGTGTCGCCTGCGAATAGGCGGTTTGCGCCTGCAGGCGGTCGGCCGGCGTTCCCGTACCGATGCGGTAGCGCGCTTCGGCGGCGCGCAGGCTCTCGCCGGCGGCGCGCTCCGATTCGCGCGTCGCCGCGAGCGCCGCCGTATTGGCATGCACCTGGTAGAACGCCTGCACTGCGGCGAGGAAGACCGACTGCAGCGTGCTGCTCTGCGTTTCACTGGCGGCGGCGAGGAGCTGGCGCGCGCTTTCCAGCGTTGCCGAGCGTCCGCCGAAATCCCAGAGCAGCCAGGACAGCGTCAGCGCGCTTTTCTGCTGGTTGTAGTCCTCGCGCGCAAGGCTGGTGTCCGGACGTATGCGGCTGGCGCTCAGCGTCGCCGCCAGCGTCGGCAGCCAGGCAGCCTGCGCCACGCCGACCTGCGCCGCGCGCCAGCGCGCGGTGGCCCAGGCTTCGCGCGTCTGCGGGTTGTGGCAGAGCGCTTCGTCGACGACATTGACCAGTGACAGCGCGTGCTCGGCGGCGGGTTCCTGGCAGGGCAGTCCGTTGCTGGCAGCTGCAGGAGGGGGCGTCAGCGCAGCAACCGGGAAGGGATCGAAGCCGTTCGCCCGGGCCCCGGGCACAGCAGCGATGCTCAGTGCCGCGAAGGCGCCGATAACGGCGAGGGTGAGCTTCAGCGGGCAGTGCGCCGGAAGGGCGCGGCGGGAGGTGTAGGGCATGGCGAGCAAGTATAGCGACCTCGCCCGAAACCCCGGACGCCTCAGGCCGATCTTCCTGTTAAGAAATATTTCCTGCGGGCCCGCCGGTGTGCTCAGTTGGCGCCATGCCGCTTCATTGCTTCCTGCACACGCGGGTCTTTCATCAGTTCGTTCAGGTTCATCGAGCCCATGTTGGGCATGATCACATCGCCCGGTTTCTGGCCGGGCTTGCACGCGCCGAGCCAGCGCGCTTCCTGTGTCATGTGCGTCTCGCTGATTCCCTGCAACGGTGGGCTGTAACGGCTGCGCATGTCGCCCTTGTAACCGGCTTCGAAATTGCCGAGGTAGGTGGCGTCGGTCGTCACCGTCGAACCTTCGACCTTGCACACGGCGTGCAGCGTCACCCGCTCGCCGGCGCGTTTGAGGTCCATCACGCTACAGTCCGTTTTCTCGTTTTTTGCCCGTTGCTGCATCAGGTTGTCGGTGTTCTGGTCGATGCATTGCTGGATTGCGATGCCGGCCCCCGGAATGTTGTCGGAACGGGTCATGATTTCCCAGAGGCCCGGTTTGCGGAGCGGCGCGTCGGCGGCGAAGGCCGTGCCGCCAGGCAAGGCGAGCGCAACGGCGAGCGCGAGCAACGGGAGTGAAGTTGAAGCTTGGTGGGGTATCGCGTTTCCGGACATGACGGTCTCCTCGAAAAAGTGGGCGGGTTTGCCACAGGAATGCCTGTGCGCGGAGGGTATGCCCAGACGGCGTTTGCGGCCAGCGGCGCGGCGCCGCTGCGCTGGCCGGCGCAGGCGCTTGCCCGGAGTTTTCAGGAAACGACGCGCGCCAGCGTCCAGGACAGCCCTCCCGCGATCGCCGCCAGAGCGACCAGTGCGAAGACAGCCAGGCGCGCGCGCCGCCGCTGCAGGTTTTCCTCGTCGCTGGCGAGCGAGAAAAGATGCAGCGCGCCCCAGCCGACGGCAAGCCCGGTAACGAGCGGGATGGCGACAACCTGCATTTCGACTGCGCTCAACGCCAGCATTCGCCCCTCGTGCCAGGGGATGGCGACGAACATGCCGAAGCTCCAGTACAGGGCAATGGCGCCGACGGCGCAGAGCAGGGCGGCAAAACGGGTGATCCAGGTGTCCATTCGCGATCTCGTTCCGGGTGATTTCAGTCAGCCCCTGCGGCAACGAATCGCGGCCGCAGTTCCTCGATAGCCGCTTCGGCGAGCAGCCAGTCGAGACGTGCGGCGGCGTCGCCACGGCGCTGGCCGGTGTGGCGGGCGACGATCAATTCGTTCTTCAGCGAATGCTCCCAGCCGGTCAGCTCGGTCACCGTCACCTGATAGCCGGCGGCTTCGAGTTGCAGACAGCGCAGCACATTGGTCAACTGGCTGCCGAACTCGCGCGTGTGCAGCGGCCTGCGCCACAGCTCGGCAAGCGGGCTGCGCGCCAGTGCGGCCGCCTTGTTCTGGCGCAGCGCGGCGGCCACTTCGGCCTGGCAGCAGGGCACCAGCACGACGAACTTCGCCCGCCGCGCCAGCGCGAAGCGGATCGCGTCGTCGGTGGCGGTATCGCAGGCGTGCAGTGCGGTGACGATGTCCACCTGCGCCGGCAAGGCCGGCGAGACAATCGCTTCTTCGACCGAGAGCGCGTGAAAGTCCATGCGCGTGAAACCCAGTCGCGACGCCAGCGCGCGCGACTTGTCGACGAGTTCCTCGCGTGTTTCGACGCCGACGACGCGGCCACCGCTGCGCGCCTTGAAGAACTGGTCGTAGAGGATGAAGCCGAGGTAGGACTTGCCGGCGCCGTGATCAACCAGCACCGGATCGTCGTTGCCGGCAAAACACTCACCGAGCAGCGGCGCGATGAAACCGGTGAGGTGCTGCACCTGCTTGAGCTTGCGCCGGCTGTCCTGGTTGAGCTTGCCGTCGCGCGTCAGGATGTGCAGTTCCTTGAGCAGTTCGACCGACTGCTCGGGGCGGATTTCCGGAATGGGGGGAGTGCTCGGCAAGGCTGACCTCGATGCGACTGTGGCTTCCCGCCAGCGCTGCCGGCGAGGTATGAAGGTGGAAAACGGTGGCTGCCGATGTGCCGGTGCCGCCATCTTTGCTGCGGGACATTCTACCGCAGGCGTTGCCCGTGGCCGGTGTGCGCTCCCGGCGCAGAGCCCCGACTGACGTTGATCGCCACGCTTGCTTCGCCCGCGAGCCGCCGGATCGCGGATAATGGCGCACTATTCACGACAGCGTTTTGTATAAATCCGCTCATTCTCATGGCAATCCAGTGGTTTCCCGGTCACATGGCGTCGGCGCGCAAGAAAGCCGCCGAGGCGATGGCAGGTGTCGACGTCGTCATCGAGGTCGTCGATGCGCGCCTACCCGAAGCAAGCACCAATCCGCTGGTGCACGAACTGCGCAAGCACCGGCAGCGACCCTGCCTGAAGATTCTCAACAAGGCCGATCTCGCCGATCCGGCGGCGACGCGCGCCTGGCTCGACCACTACAACCGCATGGACGGCGTGCACGCCGTCGCGTTGTCGTGCCGCAAGCCCGGCGAGGCGCAGCGTATTCCGACGCTGTGTCAGGCACTGGCGCCGCACCGCGACAGTCTGCTGAAGCCGCTGCGCATGATGATCATGGGCGTTCCCAACGTCGGCAAATCGACGCTGCTCAACGCGCTGGTCAAACGGCGTGTTGCCGCCGTCGGCGACGAGCCGGCGATCACCAAGGCGCTTACCACCTACGATCTGCCGCAGAAGCGGACCATTGTCGACACGCCGGGGCTGCTCTGGCCGAAGATCGAACACCCCGGCGACGGCCTGATGCTGGCGGCCAGCCATTCGATCGGCCGCAACGCCTTTTCTGACATCGAGGTGTCGTGCTTCCTTGGCGACCTGCTGCTGGCGCGTTATGCCGCCTTGCTGACCGCGCGCTACGGTTTTCCGGTGGAAGGCCTCGACGCAGTCGGCGTCATCGAAGCGGTCGCCAGGCGGCGCGGTTTCCGGTTGAAGGGCGGCGACGCCGATTTCGACAAGGCGGCATTCGTGCTGCTGCAGGACTACCGTGACGGCGTTCTCGGCCGCATCAGCCTGGAAACGCCGCAGACGCGCGCGGCGATGCTCGAAGCGGCCGCTGCGGCAGTGGCAGCGCAGGCCGAGGCGCGTCGCGTCGCGGCCGCGGAGAAGGCGAAGGAAAAAGCGGCGCGTGCCGAAGCCCTTGCCGCACAGGCGAACGCCGACGCGGCTGCCGACAGCAGCGAGGCTTCAGACGCCCATGTAGCGCCCGGATTTGTGATTGACGGCGATGACCAGATTGAGGGCAAGCGCGCCGACGATCGATAGCGCAACGGCCTGCGGTTCGCGCACCAGCAAGGCGCAACCGACGATCAGCACGTCGGCCGCCATCTGCAGGTGGCCGGCACGCCAGCCACGCTTCTGCTGCAGGTAGATCGCCAGCACGCTGACACCACCGAGACTCGCCTTGTGCCGGATCAGCATGAGCATGCTCATGCCGGCGAGAAAACCGCCCATCAGCGCAGCGAAGAGCGGGTCGAGCCGCGAGACTTCGACCAGATGCGGCATCAACTCGGTGTAAGCGGCGAGCAGGCTGACGGCGATGAAGGTCTTGATGGTGAAGGCGCGGCCGAGCGCACGCAGCGCGAAGACGTAGAAGGGCAGGTTGATGATGAAGACGACGGCGCCCATCGGCCAGTCGTAGACGTAGTGGATGAGGAAGGCAATGCCGACGGTACCGCCGGTGAGCAGGCCTGCGTCACGGAAGAGCAGTACGGCAAAGGCCATGAACAGCGGCGCGACGAGCAGTGCCTGCGCATCCTCGAACAGGCTGTGGCGGTCGGCGGCGGACATCGTCATCGTCGGGCGGGCCTCGCCGGGCAGGCAAGGCAAAGGCTGATTTGGAGAGCGCGCAGTGTAGCGCAGTCGCCGGCAGCGGCCGCGTGCTGCGTTCGGCGCGCAAGCATGGGAGGAGAAATTTCGTGAAAGATACGCAGGAAAACGTCGTTCCGGCGCAGGCAGCGGTGGCCGATCATTCGCCGGCAGCGGGTAGCGACGGGCTGGAGGCGGTGAGCGAACGCATCGCCGATCTGGAAATCCGCCTCGCCGCCACCGAGGATCTGGTGGAAACGCTCAACCTCGAACTCTTCCGCCAGCAGCAGCAACTCGATCTGCTGCAGGGACAACTGCGCCACCTGCACCGGCAGATGAGCAATACCGCCGAAGCGAACGCCGCCGGCGCGCCGCGCAACGCGCGCGACGAGATTCCGCCGCACTACTGACGCGGGTGCCGCAAAACGCGTTCAGCGCGGGCGGCGACGTTTGCGCTCGGGCGTTTGTTCGCTGCTCGGCTCGTCGCTGCGTTCGCTTGCGGCCGTGCCGCCGTTGCGCTCGCGAACAAGTTGCATTTCGCAGTTCTTGCAGTCGAAGCGTAGCGTGAAGCGTTGCTTGCCGCGTGAAATGATCAGCGGCGTCGGTTTGCGGCCGAGCGTTGGCAGCGGTTTTGTGCGTTCGGAAATCGCTGCTTCGTTCGTTGCCCCCGCTTTCGCGATCGCCTTGCCGATTCCCGCTGTTTCCCTGCCTTGACCGGCACCCGCCGGCAGCCGCGGACAGCCGCCGAAGCTGAAACGCAAGCAGTGACGCATGCTCATCAGCGTTACCTCGCCCTTGCCGCCGCCGCGTTCGTAGGCGTCTTCGATCGTGCTCACGCCGTGACGCTGCCAGAAAGCGCGCGCAGCGGTATTGGCGACGTTGGCGCGAAAGTCCAGCGTCGCCTGCGGCCACTGTGGCGGCGGCGAGCTTTCCGGGCGCCGGGCGGCGGCGAGGCGTCGCGCCTTGGCGGCGCTTTCGCGCGCCGCATCGAGTTCGGCGATCGCCTGCCGGCGAAGCGCATTCAATGCCGATGCCGGGATGAAGCGTGGTGCCGGCAGCTCGATATCGATGCGTTCCGCCGTGTAGATCGTCTCGCCGAGGCGCGACAGCGCACTGCGGATCGCCGCGTCGGCGCGCTCGCTGTCGCTGGCTTCCTGCCAGGGGTGCGCGAGAAACACGCTGACGCCGATTCCTTCATCGTCGGTGAGTTGCAGCTTGAAGCCTTCGTTTACCGTGGCTGGATCAGCACATGCGCCGGGAGCAGGCTGTCCTGCAGTCCCGATCGCTTCGCTGAAGCGGATCTGCAGCGGAATACGGCGTTCGGCCGAGGATTTCTGCAGCGCGCGCTCGAAGTCCTGGTCGCGATTGCGCTGCAGGACCTGGCCGGGACGCAGTTCCGTCAGTGCCTCGCCATCGCCCGGCGCCGGCCAGATGCGCCAGTTGCCGTTTTGTCCGCTGGCGCCGGCACTGCGTTCGGTGCGGTTGACGCGCAGTCCGCCAAGGCTGCCGTCGCTGTGAAAAAACGAGAGACCGTCACCGTTGGCGAGCGGCACCGTGACGCTCACGTCGACGCTGTCGCGATTGACGCGTACGACCTGACCGATCGTTTCGCCGGCAAAGCCCGGTGTGGCGAAAGCCGCGATGCCGGTCTGGCGACCGTTGAGGAAATAATCGGTACGGCCGCGGTTGAAGGTCTTTTCCGGCTGCGGCGTAAACGCGGCGACGCTGCGCCCGGACGAGGCGCGGCGAAACGCCAACGAGTCTTGCGCTGCTTTGCCGGCCGTCCCAACACCCATCTCGTCGAGCAGCGCATCGATCTGCAGGCGGTAGTGCGCGGTGACGTTCTTGACGTAGGCGAGGTCTTTCAGCCGCCCCTCGATCTTGAACGAACGGATGCCGGCGTCGATCAGCGCGCGCAGGTTGGCGCTTTGGTCGTTGTCCTTGAGCGAGAGAAGATGCGTGTCTTTTGCCAGCACGCGGCCGTCGGCATCGGCGAGCGTCCACGGCAGGCGGCAAGGCTGCGCGCATTCGCCGCGGTTGGCGCTGCGGCCGCTCAGCGCATGGCTGAGATGGCACTGGCCGCTGAAGGAAACGCACAGCGCGCCGTGCACGAAAAATTCGAGCGTCACCTCGGTGACGTCGGCGATGGCGCGGATTTCGGCCAGCGTCAGTTCGCGCGCCAGCACCAGCTGCGAAAAACCGGCGTCCTGCAGGAAACGCGCCTTTTCCGGTGTGCGGATGTCGGTCTGCGTGCTGGCGTGCAGGGCGATCGGCGGCAGATCGAGTTCGAGCAGGCCCATGTCCTGGACGATCAGGGCATCGGCGCCAGCGTCGAAAATCTGCCAGGCGAGCTTGCGCGCCGTCTCCAGTTCGTCGTCGTAAAGGATGGTGTTGAGCGCGACCAGCGTGCGTGCGTTGAAACGGCGGGCAAAGCCCGCCAGACGTTCGATGTCGGCCAGCGAGGCGGCGGCGCCAGCACGTGCGCCGAAGGCCGGTGCGCCGATATAGACGGCGTCGGCGCCGTGGCGGATGGCTTCGATACCGAAGTCGGCATCGCGCGCCGGCGCCAGCAGTTCCAGCTTTTGCGGTTCGTTCGACATGGGCGGCATTGTAAGGCTTGCGCCAGCGGCCTCAGAAAATCCGTATGAATGTCTTGTCAACCAGCTTGCGTGCTCCGCGTTATTCGCCTCAAGGGTGAGCAATCACCGGATGCAAACGGAGAAAAAAATGGGCAGTCTGAGCAACGAATCCTTCAGCGAATTCCTTGATTCCCTCAAACAGGCGGGTGTTGCCATCAGCAACGAGCGCGAATTGCGCGAACGCCTTGCCGAAGTGCAGCGCTGGCGTTTCGCCTTCGCCACGCTGGCGGCCAACGGTGGCCCGCTCGGCATCCGCTTTGAAGATCGCAGCGCTGGCACCAACCTCGACAAAATCCGCAAGACCTTCAACAAGTTCCAGTTTCCGGAAACCCTTGAAGCGCGCTTCGCCGCCAATCTCAAGGCGGCCGTCTGAACACGGTTTTGCCGGTGTGGTGTCACCGGCCAGAGTGCTTCTCCGTTCCCAAGCGGTAGATCGGGGGCGGAGAACTGGAAAGGGTCCGTTTTACGGACCCTTTCGCTTTTGCCGCGCGGTTTCTTGTGCCGCCAAACGCCGCAAAAGCACCACGAATCCGCCGCGAAAGCACCGCACGCTCCTCGGTGAATTCCGACGCCGCAGTCACGCGGCGCCATTACCCGGCTTCCCCTAGCGCGTGATCGGCTTGTAGCGGATGCGCTTCGGTTTGGCGCCTTCTTCGCCGAGACGACGCTTCTTGTCGTCTTCGTATTCCTGATAGTTGCCGTTGAAGAAGCTCCACTGCGAGTCGCCCTCGGCAGCCAGGATGTGCGTGCAGATGCGGTCGAGGAACCAGCGATCGTGCGAGATGACCAGCGCGCAGCCGGCGAATTCGAGCAGCGCTTCTTCGAGCGCGCGCAGCGTTTCCACGTCAAGGTCGTTCGACGGTTCGTCGAGCAGCAGCAGGTTGCCGCCGGTCATCAGCGTCTTCGCTAGATGCAGCCGGCCGCGCTCACCACCGGAGAGGTTGCCGACGATCTTCTGCTGGTCGCCGCCCTTGAAGTTGAAGCGGCCGATGTAGGCGCGGCTGGGCATCTCGAAACGGCCGATCTGCAGGATGTCGCGGCCGTCGGCGAGTTCCTCGAACACCGTCTTGTTCGCGCTCAGGTTGTCGCGGCTCTGGTCGACGTAGGCCATATGGACCGTCGGGCCGACGACGACTTCGCCTGAGTCGGGTTTTTCCTGGCCGGTGATCATGCGGAACAGCGTCGATTTGCCGGCGCCGTTCGGGCCGATGATGCCGACGATGGCGCCTGCCGGCAGGCTGAAGTTCAGCTTGTCGATGAGCAGGCGGTCGCCGAAAGCCTTGCTCACGTCGCTAAACTCGATCACCTTGTCGCCGAGGCGCTCGGCCACCGGGATGAACAGTTCCTGCGTTTCGTTGCGTGCCTGATATTCCTGGCTCGACAGTTCGTTGAAGCGCGCCAGACGCGCCTTGCTCTTCGCCTGCCGCGCCTTCGGATTCTGTCGCACCCATTCGAGTTCATGCTTCATGCTCTTGATGCGTGCCGCTTCCTGCTTCGACTCGGTCTCCAGGCGCGCTTCCTTCTGCTCCAGCCAGGACGAGTAATTGCCCTTCCACGGGATGCCGTGGCCGCGGTCGAGTTCGAGAATCCACTCGGCGGCGTTGTCGAGGAAGTAGCGGTCGTGGGTGACGGCGACGACGGTGCCGGGGAAGCGCACGAGGAACTGTTCGAGCCACTCGACCGATTCGGCGTCGAGGTGGTTGGTCGGTTCGTCAAGCAGCAGCATGTCAGGCTTCGAGAGCAGCAGCTTGCATAGCGCGACACGGCGCTTTTCGCCGCCGGAAAGGTTGCGGATAGAGGCGTCCCAGGGCGGCAGACGCAGTGCGTCGGCGGCTATTTCCATCTGGTGTTCAAGATCGCTGCCCGACGCGGCGATGATTGCCTCAAGCCGCGCCTGTTCTTCGGCGAGCTTGTCGAAATCGGCGTCTGGTTCGGCGTAGGCGGCGTAAACCTCTTCCAGCTTCTGCTGCGCCTGCATGATTTCGCCCATTCCCGATTCGACTTCCTGGCGTACGGTGTTTTCCGGATTGATCTCCGGTTCCTGCGCCAGATAGCCGATCTTCAGGCCGGGTTGCCACTGCACTTCGCCTTCAAAGTCCTTATCCACGCCGGCCATGATGCGCAGCACGGTCGATTTGCCCGAGCCGTTGAGGCCGAGCAGGCCGATCTTGGCGCCGGGGAAGAACGAGAGCGAGATGTCGGTGATGATCTTGCGCTTGGGTGGGACGGTCTTGCTCACGCGGAGCATCGACATTACGTATTGAGCCATTTGGGTGTGAATGCCTGGATGGAAGTAATTCGGGTCAGTGCAGAACTGCGGGAAGGCAGCTGCTGCGGCAAAGCGCGACAGTTTACTCCGTGTCAAGCGGCGGCGGTGATGGCGGAAGGCTGACGGCTTCGCTGCAAACGCGGTCGCGCCCTTCCTGCTTGGCGCGGTACAGCTGCGCGTCGGCGCGTTCGACCAGCGTTTCGACCGAGTCACCGGCCTGCCAAGCGACGACACCGGCGCTGATACGTACCGCTTCGCCCGCGCCAGCCGGCATTTCGGCGATGTGCTGACGCAGTGTTTCGGCGAGGGGCAGGGCCGCAGCCAGATCGGTGTTCTTCAGCACGACGAGAAATTCCTCGCCGCCCCAGCGGCAGGCGATGTCGGAAGCGCGCAGACAGCCGCGCAGCGTTTCGCCGAGCTGGCGCAGGACGCGGTCGCCGGCTGCGTGCCCCTGACTGTCGTTGAGCGCCTTGAAGTGGTCGATGTCGATGAGAATCGCCGTCATGGGCGAGCGCTGCCGGGCTGCGTCGCGCATCGCCTGGCTGAGCAGCAGCTTGAGCGCGTGCCGGTTGGCGAGACCGGTCAGGCTGTCGGTCGCCGCCATCTGCTCGAGTGCGCGGTGGTAGCGGTTGATGGTGAGATAGACGAGCAGCAGCACGAGCAGGGTAACGCCGGCACATACCGCCAGATTCATGTACAGCGCCCGCTGCAGCCCGGAAACAGCCGATCTTTCGTCCTTGACCACAAACAGCCGCCACTTGAGCTCCGGGATGTAGCGCACATTGAGGAAGTGGCGTCCCTGCTCGCTGTCGTATTCAAAGCTGCCGCCAGTGCTCTGAAGAACGGCGTCAGCCTGTTCGCGCAGGCCGGGAATGTCGCGGATGTTGCCGCGACGCTCGCCGCCCTCATCGTGCCGGCCGGCGAGCACGATGTCGCCGCTGCCATTGACGAAGTAGATGGTGCGGCCGTAGCGCTTCTGGTAGTCCTGAATGATGCCGACGACGGCGTCGACGGTCAGCCCGACGCCGGTGGCGCCGATGAAGCGGTTGCGATAGTCGAGCACGCGGTAGTTGATGAAGATGGTCAGCGTGTCACGATTGGCGAGATCGGGGTCGACGTTGATCTCGTATGGCTCTTTCATGTCGCGTACGCGGAAATACCAGGCGTCGCGCGGCTCGTCGGCAAGGATCTGTTTTAGCACGCCGTCGGCGTGGTAGTAGGTCTTGCTCGCGTCCGAAACGAAAAATGCGGTGAAGGCGCCGTAGTGCGACATCACTTCCTTGAGATAGCGCGTCATCTGGCCAACGTCACGCTCGCCGCTGATCACCCAGTCGCGCAGGAAGGTGTCGCGCGACATCATCGACGAGATGAGCACCGGGCGAACGAGATCCTTCTGGATTTCGGAGTAGACGTTGTCCGAAGTGAGCGGCAGTTCGGTAGCGATGATTGACGCGCGTATTGAGTCGCGCGAGGCGAAATAGCTGATCAGCGTTGTTGCCAGAAAACCGGCGCAAAGGAGCAGACATACCAGTGCGATCAGTTTGCTGCGGTCGGCGACGCGGGGAGAGTTCATTGCCTGCATTTTGCGATTGATCGAAATAATTCTGACGCAGCAGACCATGCCCGCCAAGCCGCGAGCCGCTGTCAGTCAGGGGGTTTTTCAGGCCGCTTCCAGTCGCAACAGGCGCTGACCGGTGAAAATCGTGTCACCGGCTGCGACGCAAAGCGAGTGTACGCGCCCCGCACAAGGCGCCGGGATATCCAGTGCGACCTTGCCGGTTTCGACGACAAGCAGTGTGTCGTCGCGTTCGACCCGGTCGCCGGGCAGCACGCGGATGTCGTCGATGCGCAGATCGCCGCTGGCGCAGGCGCCGCAGCTTTCCCAGCACTCGGGCGTCACCGGCAGAAGAACGTCAATGATGCGTGTCATGGCTGCGGCAAGGCTACAGGACGCCCGCGTGTCGCGCACTATTTCTCGACGAAAGCGTGCTCGATGACGTAATCGCCGGGATCGCCGATGAAGCGCGAGACGTGGAAACCGCGCGCGTCGAGCAGCGCCCGGCAATCCTTGAGCATCGCCGAACTGCCGCAAAGCATGACCCGGTCGAGTTCCGGGTCGAGCTCAGGCAGGCCGAGATCAGCAAACAGTCGGCCGGTTTCGATCAGCGTCGTGATGCGGCCGTGGTTGACGTAGCCCTCGCGTGTCACCGTCGGGTAGTAGCGGAGCTGCTTGCCGACGGCCTCACCGAAGTATTCGTTGTGCGGAAGTTCGTCGCGAATGAAATCGGCGTAAGCCAGATCCGTAATATGGCGGACGCCGTGTACGAGGATCACCTGCCGGAAGCGCTCGTAGATCAACGGGTCCTGGATCAGGCTGATGAAGGGCGCCAGCCCGGTGCCGGTCGACAGCAGGTAGACACGCTTGCCGGGTTTGAGGTCGTGCAGCGTCAGCGTGCCGGTCGGTTTCTGCCCGACCAGCACCTCGTCGCCGGGCTTGAGGTGTTGCAGACGCGCGGTGAGCGGGCCGTTGTCGACCTTGATGCTGAAGAACTCCAGATAGTCCGCGTAGTTCGGGCTGGCCATGCTGTAGGCGCGCAGCAGAGGCCGGCCATCGTCGCGCGGCAGACCGAGCATGACGAACTGTCCGTTCTCGAAGCGCAGAGCGGCCTTGCGCGTGGTGCGGAAGCTGAAGAGACGTTCGTTCCAGTGCCTGACGGAGAGAACGTTTTCGACAGTGACCGTGCTCATTGTGCGGGGACGGCCAAGCGGCGGAGCGCTGCCCAGTGGCTTGCGCTCACAGCAGCTTCTCGATGTCGTCAGCGAGTGCAGCGGGCGCCGTCGCTGGCGCGTAGCGCTCGATTACCTCGCCATCGCGGTCGACGAGGAACTTGGTGAAGTTCCACTTGATCGCCTCGCTGCCGAGCAGGCCGCGCGCCTGCTGCTTGAGGTGGCAGTAGAGCGGGTGCGCGTCGTCACCATTGACGTCGATCTTGGCGAACATCGGGAAGCTGACGCCGTAGTTCTTCTGACAGAAGCTGCCAATCTCGGCCTCGCTGCCCGGCTCCTGCGCGCCGAACTGGTTGCAGGGAAAGCCGAGAACGACCAGACCGCGCTCGCGGTAGCGCTGAAAGAGGTCCTCCAGACCTTTGTATTGCGGTGTGAAACCGCAGTGGCTCGCGGTGTTGACGATCAGCAGCACCTTGCCGGCGTAGTCGGCAAGCGATTGCGGACTGCCGTCGATGCGGTCGGCGGAAAAACCATAAATTTCTGCTGATGGGACGCGGGTCGGACTGGCGGGCATTGGGTGCTCCGTTTTGCTGGGTAGTCGGGCGGGCTGGGTGCGCTCAGCTTGGGTTTCTGATGCTTGCAGCAGAAAAACGTTCGCTTGTGCCCGTCACTCTTCGGGCGCACAAATAGCAACGGGGGCATCAGCCCCCGTGTATCGCTTCAATCAGCAGTATCTCAGGCGGCAGCCTGGACTTTTTGTCGGCGACGTCCAAGTGCGACCATCATCCCGACGCCGGTAAGTGTCAGCGCAAGGCTTGCGGGCTCGGGCACGCTTGCATTCAAGCCATCTCTGGAGCTAAACGAAGTAAACGAGGTGCTTCCGGGAGCTTTGAATTGCGCTTGCTGGGGACCGGAACAGCACATTTCAAGGCCATAAATTTGCAGGACATGGTTGCCGGCACCGAGATTCAGCGAGATGTCAAAATACTGGCTCGGGCTTGTATAGCTACTGCCCCACCACATGTCCTTGCTCTTGAAATCCTGCGCAATACCATCGACAAAAATCGCGCCACCATTACCGAAATCAACGCCAGCCCGGATTTCCCAGATTCCCGCATTGGCCGCAGTTACACCGAAATTTACGGTCGACTTGAAGGCAAAATTGCTGCCTGTACCGAGAATGCTCTGCGGGCTGATGCTGTCATAGCTCGCGACGACCACCGACTGCTTGCTGGTGCTTTCAACAACGCTCTGATAGGCAGCCGCAGAGAGTTGTGAACCGGCAGTTGAATAGCCGGTTTCGATAGTGATGAGGCTGGCTTGAGCAATGAGCGGACTGCAAAAGCATGCGGCGAGTGCGAGCTTGTTGATGATTTTGTTCATCTTCTTGACTGCCAAAAAATAGCGAAAAGTTGCTGGCTGGCGAGCATTGTACGTACTTTGCAGTAGTGCTTCTGCGCACAAAGTCACGTCTTGTTCAGCGTCTGCTGAGCGCCATCTTCAGCCACAGGAAACCGAGCACGCCGGCGCTGATCGACGCCAGCAGGATGGCGATCTTCGCAGCGTTGACGAACTGCTCGTTGTCGGCGAAGGCGAGATTAGTGATGAAGATCGACATGGTGAAACCGATGCCGCCGAGCAGTCCGGCACCGAACACGTGTCGCCAGCCGAGATCCTGCGGCAGCCGGCAGAACCCGATGCTGACGGCAATGAAGCAGAGGAGTGTGATGCCCAGCGGCTTGCCGAGCAGCAGGCCAAGAATGATGCCCAGGCTGTTGCTGCTCAGCAGATCATCCTGCCAGCCGGTATTGATCACGACGGCGGTATTGGCCAGCGCAAAGAGCGGCAGGATGATGAACGCCGCCGGCTTGTGCAGCAGGTGTTCGAGGCGGTGTGAAGGTGATGTCTGATCTTCGGCGCGCGAAGAAAAGGGAATGGCAAACGCCAGCAGGACACCGGCGATGGTGGCATGGACGCCTGATTTCAGCATCAGGAACCACATCAGGGCGCCGCCAAGCAGGTAAGGCAGCAAGGACATCACCCGGAAGCGGCGGTTGAGCAGGACAAGCGTCGCGAAGACGGCGAAAGCGCCGAACAGATAGGCAAGCGAAACTTCCGCAGTGTAGAAAACCGCGATGACGATGATCGCGCCGAGGTCGTCCATCACCGCCAGTGCGGTCAGGAAGATCTTGAGCGAAGCCGGGACGCGCTTGCCGAGCAAGGCCAGCACGCCAAGCGCAAAGGCGATGTCGGTTGCCATCGGAATGCCGGCGCCGGCTTGTGCCGGTGTGCCGGCGTTGAGGCTGAAATGGATCAGTGCAGGCAGTGCAATGCCACCCAGCGCAGCGACGATCGGCAGCACCGCGTTGCTCAAGCTGGACAGTTCGCCGACGTAGAGCTCGCGTTCAAGCTCAAGGCCGATGAGCAGGAAAAACACCGCCATCAGGCCGTCGTTGATCCAGTGCTCGACACTGAGACCGAGGAACCTGGCCTGCCAGAGCTGTTGATATGCCGGACCCAGTAGCGAGTTGGCGATGATGAGCGATAGCAGCGTGCACAGAATGAGCAGCACACCACCGGCTTTCTCCGAATCGAAGAAGGCGATGAAAGTCCGGGTGAGTACTGTCGGTCTGTCGAGCATCGCTGGATTCTACCAATCCAGCGACAATCCGCTTTCGAAAGCGCGCAGGACTTGCGCGCCTTGCCCCGCCGCCGCGGATTTGCCCGCGGCGGCGGCGGGCTCGTCAGCTAGCGCTGTCTTCGGGCGGCGGACAGGAACAGAACAGGTTGCGGTCGCCGTAAACGTCGTCGATACGGTTCACACTCGGCCAGAACTTGTTCGCCGCCACCCAGGCGAGGGGGAAGACGGCTTCGGCGCGGCTGTACGGCCGCTCCCAGAGCTCGTCGGCGAGATCGGCCTGCGTGTGCGGCGCGCGCTTGAGCGGGTTGTTGTCCGCCGGCCAGCCGCCGGCCTCGACCTTGGCGATTTCCTGCCGGATCGAGATCATCGCTGCGATGAAGCGGTCGAGCTCTTCCTTTGGCTCCGATTCGGTCGGCTCGATCATCAGCGTACCGGCGACCGGGAAGCTGACCGTCGGCGCGTGGAAGCCGTAGTCCATCAGGCGCTTGGCGACGTCGGTTTCGCTGATGCCGGTAGCGGCCTTGAGCGGACGCAGGTCGAGGATGCACTCGTGCGCGACGCGCCCCTGACTGCCGGTGTACAGCACCGGGTAGTGCGCCGACAGCTGGCTGGCGATGTAGTTGGCGTTGAGGATCGCCGTCGCACTGGCACGCGCCAGACCGTCGCCGCCCATCATGGCGATGTACATCCACGAGATCGGCAGGATCGACGCCGAACCCCAGGGCGCCGCCGAGACGGCGCCCTGACCGGCGTTGCGGCCGGGAACCGGCTGTACGACGTGGCTGGAGAGGAAGGGCGCCAGATGCGCGCGCACGCCGATCGGTCCCATGCCCGGGCCGCCGCCACCGTGCGGGATGCAGAAGGTCTTGTGCAGGTTCATGTGGCTGACGTCGGCGCCGATGAAACCGGGCGAGGTGAGACCGACCTGCGCGTTGAGGTTGGCACCGTCCATGTACACCTGGCCGCCGTGCGCATGCACGATGGCGCAGATGTCGCACACGGCTTCTTCGAAAACGCCGTGCGTCGACGGGTAGGTGAGCATCAGGCACGACAGGCGCTCGGCATTGGCTGCCGCCTTGGCGCGCAGGTCGGCGACGTCGACGTTGCCGCTGTCGTCACAGTCGACCACCACGACCTGCATGCCGCACATCTGCGCGCTGGCAGGGTTGGTGCCGTGCGCCGATTTCGGGATCAGGCAGACGTCGCGCTGCGTGTCGCCGCGGCTGGCGTGGTAGCGCTGGATGGCAACGAGGCCGGCGTATTCGCCCTGCGCACCGGAGTTCGGCTGCATGCTCACCGCGTCGAAGCCGGTGATCTTCGCCAGCCAGTCCTCGAGCTGGCCGATCATTTCCAGATAGCCCTGCGCCTGGTCGAGCGGGGCGAAGGGGTGGATGTCGGTGAATTCGGGCCAGGTGATCGGGATCATCTCGCTGGTGGCGTTGAGCTTCATGGTGCACGAGCCGAGCGCGATCATCGAGTGGTCGAGCGCCAGATCGCGGTTCTGCAGGCGCTTGAGATAGCGCAGGATCTCGTGCTCGGAATGGTGCGCGTTGAACACCGGATGCGTGAGGATGGCATCGCGGCGCAGCAGTGTGGCCGGCAGCGACGGGTCGTTCTGGCGCAGCTTGTCGTCGAGCGCGGCGATGTCGGCGGCAACGCCGGTGATCAGCTTGATCAGCGTGGCGACGTCGTCGGGCGTCGTCTTTTCGTTGATGGCGATGCCGAGGACGCCGTTTTCGGCTTCGCGCAGGTTGTAGCCGGCAGCGGCGGCCGCCTGATGCACGCTCAGCGCGCGCGCGCCGAGTTCGACGCGGATGGTGTCGAAGAACTGCCGGTTGGGAACGGTAACGCCAGCCAGACGCAGGCCTTCGGCAAGGATCGCGGCCAGTCGGTGGATGCGCGTGGCGATCGCGCGCAAGCCTGCGGGGCCGTGATAGACGGCGTACATGCCGGCGATGTTGGCGAGCAGCACCTGCGAGGTGCAGATGTTGGAGTTGGCCTTCTCGCGGCGGATGTGCTGTTCGCGCGTCTGCAGCGCCATGCGCAGCGCGCGCTTGCCGCGGGCATCGACGGAAACGCCGATGATGCGGCCGGCGACGGCGCGCTTGTGTGCGTCGCGCGTGGCGAAGAATGCCGCGTGCGGGCCGCCGAAGCCGAGCGGCACGCCGAAGCGTTGCGCCGAGCCGAGGGCGATGTCGGCGCCCATTTCGCCGGGCGATTTCAGCAGTGTCAGCGCCATCAGGTCGCTGGCGACGGCGACGACGGCGCCGCGCGATTGCGCCGCGGCGATCGGGCCGCTGAGGTCGCTGATCTCGCCGGCGTCGTTCGGGTACTGGAACAGCGCGCCAAAGGTTTCCTGGAGCGCGGCTTCTTCGGGGGCGCCGAAAACGAGTTCATAACCGAAGTAAGCGGCGCGCGTCCTGATCACGTCGATGGTCTGCGGGAAGCAGGCGGCATCGACGAAAAACACGTTCGAACGTGACTTGCTGACGCGACGCGCCATCGTCATCGCCTCGGCGGCGGCGGTGGCTTCGTCGAGCAGCGAGGCGTTGGCGAGTTCGAGACCGGTGAGGTCGATCACCATCTGCTGGTAGTTGAGCAGCGCTTCCAGCCGGCCCTGTGCGACTTCCGCCTGATACGGCGTGTAAGCGGTGTACCAGCCCGGGTTTTCGAGCACGTTGCGCAGGATCACCTTGGGCAGGAGCGTGTCGGCGTAACCCATGCCGATCAGCGATTTGTTCATCCGGTTGCGGCCAGCGAGCGCTTTCAGCGCGGCCAGCGCCTCGTGCTCGGGCCGTGCCGCCGGCAGCGACTGCGCCAGTGGCTGCGGCAGGTGGATCGCCGCCGGCACGGTCTGCGCGATCAGCGTGTCGAGGCTGTCGGCGCCGATCGCCGCCAGCATCTCGGCGATGTCATTGCTCGCCGGAGCAATGTGACGCGCGACGAATTCGTCGCGCTGGAGCAGGGCGTCGAGCGAAATGGCAGGAGAGGCAGAAGAAGCGGCAGAAGAAGATGCGGCGCTGGCGGTCATGGCGGATTCCTGTGGCGAAAGATGGCCGGACTGGCTGTGCAACCCGCTCATTCGGCGTCGATGGCCTGCTGGTAGGCAGCAGCGTCGAGCAGGGCGTTGACGGCGGCGGCGTCGTTCGGCTGCAGCTTGAACAGCCAGGCGCTGAAAGCGTCCTGATTGACCGATTCCGGCGCATCGACGACGGCATCGTTGATGGCGGTGACGACACCGGAAAGCGGCGCGTAAACGTCGGCGGCGGCCTTCACCGATTCGACGACAGCGGCTTCTTCGCCCGCAGCGATCGCCTTGCCGACCGGCGGCAGTTCAACGAAAACGAGGTCGCCGAGCGCTTCCTGCGCGTGGTCGGTGATGCCGATGGTGACGCTGCCGTCGGCTTCGGCGCGAACCCATTCGTGGCTCTTGGTGTACTTGAGGTTGGCGGGCAGTGCGGACATGTTGGTTCTCCGGGGTCGGTAGGAATAAAGGGGGAAGGGGACGAGGTTCAGGGGAAATCGGAGTGCGTATTTTGCTTCAGTGCCGCGTCATGCGGACTCAGATCAACGGCTTGCCGTGGCGCACGAAGACAGGTTTGACGACGCGAGCCGCGAGGCGCTTGCCGCGGATGTCGACTTCGACGTGGTCGCCGACGGCGACGCCGAGCGGCAGGCGGGCGAGTGCGATCGAGCGTTGCAGCGTTGGCGAGAAGCTGCCGCTGGTGATTTCGCCTTCACCCTGATCGCAGTAAACATGCTGATGCGCGCGCAGCACGCCGCGGTCTTCGAGCAGCAGGCCGAGGAACTGCTTCTGCTGGCCGTGCGCGAGCAGCGCCGTCTTGCCGACGAAATCGCGCGGGCTGACGAGGTCGACCGTCCATGCGAGGCCGGCGTCGAGCGGCGAAACCGACTCGTCCATGTCCTGACCGTAGAGGTTCATGCCGGCTTCGAGGCGCAGCGTGTCGCGCGCGCCGAGACCGCAAGGGGCGACGCCGGCAGCAGCCAGCGCCTGCCAGACGGAGGCGGCGCGTGCGGCGGGCAGGGCGATCTCGAAGCCATCCTCGCCGGTATAGCCGGTGCGGGCAATGAACACGTCGCCGATGGCGGCGGCGAAGAAAGGCTTCAGCACGTCGGCAGCAGCGAGTTCGGGCAGCGCCGCCAGCGCCTTGGCGCGGGCGTTCGGTCCCTGCACGGCGATCATCGCCAGTTCGCGCCGTGCTTCGATGGCGACGGCGAGATTCCATTCGGCGCGACGCGCCTCGATCCACGCCAGATCCTTGTCGGCGGTGCCGGCGTTGATGACGATGCGGAAGTGCGTGTCGTCGAGGAAGTAGACGATCAGGTCGTCGACGACACCGCCGCTCTCGTCGAGCATGGCCGAGTAGAGGGCCTTACCCGGCACCTGCAGCTTGTCGGTGTTGTTGGCGATCAGCCGGCGCAGGAAGGCGCGGCAGTCGGCGCCGGCAAGGTCGACGGCGCACATGTGCGAGACGTCGAACATGCCGGCATCGCGGCGTACGCTGTGGTGTTCCTCGATCTGCGAGCCGTAGTGCAGCGGCATGTCCCAGCCGCCGAAGTCGACCATCTTGGCGCCGCTTGCCCGGTGCTCCGCGTTGAGGACAGTTTCTCTCGTCATGTCAGGTCCTTGGCGGGAATCCTTGAGGCGGATTCCGCAAACGAAAAAGGGGCGAACCCCATACGGATTCACCCCCCTGTCCTTGTACCTGAGAGATTGCCGCGCCGCCGGCATCGCCGACCCCGTCAGCGCCGGACCTGCCGGGCGTTGTTACGGTGATCGGTAACGCACTGCTGCAGTCGCGTTGCCCCATCGGTGGGCGTTCCTCACGGGAACGCCGCTCTCCAGAGTTCACTGCACGAACGGTCCATTTGCCTGAGCGTTTTCGGGTGGATTGCGCCTTCGGCGGCGGGTTGGCCGCACTCTCCCGTTCGCGGGGCGAACTATAGCGTGGCGGCATCCGGCCGGCAAGGCAAACGGATTGCCACGCAGGAAAGCGCAACAGTTGTGGGCAAGCGTCATTCGGGCTATGGCCGGATGCGTCGGCGCAGTGCTCGGCAACGTGGCCTGGCAAGGTGTTTTTCGCCGTCAATGAGAAGTGCTTGCATTAAGCGCTTTATTTGGGAATAATTCTCATCAATGATCGTCTGCGGAGGTGAGCCATGTACGTCTGCATCTGCAACGCCGTGACTACGCGCCACATCGCCGAGGCGCGTGCCCAGGGGGCCGACTCGCTGCGCGCCTTGCGCGAGCGTCTCGGCGTTGGCAACTGTTGCGGCAAGTGCTGTCTGGATGCGCACAATCTCCTGCGCCAGCAACAGGCGCAGCCACCTTGCGGGGCGGCTGCGTGTCCTTCATGATCGCGAAATAATCGGACGCGCGGCCATGTGCTACTCTGCTGTCTTCGCACAAGCAAGGAGACGGGCATGCATGGCGACAAGCAAGTCATCCAGTTCCTCAACAAGGCACTGGCCAACGAACTGACCGCGATCAACCAGTACTTCCTGCACGCCAGGATGTACGGCAACTGGGGCTTCAAGAAGCTCGAAGAGGTGACCCGGCACGAGTCGATCGACGAGATGAAGCACGCCGACGTGTTGATCGAGCGCATCCTCTTCCTCGAAGGCCTGCCCAACCTGCAGCATCTGAACAAGCTGCGCATCGGCGAGAACCCGCAGGAAATGCTGGAATGCGACCTCAAGCTCGAACACGATGCGATTCCGCTGCTGCGCGAGGCCATCGCCCACTGTGAGTCGGTGTCCGACTACGTCAGCCGCGAGCTGTTTGCGGACATTCTTGAAGCAGAGGAAGAGCACGTCGACTGGCTGGAGATGCAGCTCGGCCTGATTGAAAAGGTCGGCCTGCACAATTATCTGCAGTCGCAGATGTAAGCCTGCGCTGCGTGGCCCACGGTATAGGCCGGGGGCGCGGTGCCGGGCGCGAAGGTCTGTGCTTCCCCGGTTGACGCCCCTGACAGTCGCTTTTTCGGTTTTTCTTGGGGCAGCGTGCATTTGCGGGCGCCTTTGTCAGGGCTGCCCCTGTCGCTCCCTCGCCGCAGGCGTCACCGGGAAGGCTGCGCGGCTGTGCTATCATCCGCGCTTGTTTTTTCCGGCTTTCTGCTGATTTTTCGTGCTCAACTGCGATCTTCATTGTCACTCCACGGCGTCCGACGGGCTGCTTCCGGCCGCCGATGTGGCACGTCGGGCGGCGGCCAACGGCGTCGACATGCTGGCGCTGACGGACCACGACAACATCGCCGGCCTCGCTGCTGCGCGGGTCGCGGCAGTCGAGTGCGGCATGGCCTTCGTCAACGGCGTCGAGGTGTCGATCGAGTGGGAAGGCGGGCAGATCCATATCGTCGGACTGGCTTTCGACGCTGACGACGCCGCGCTCAATGCCGGACTCGCCGCTATCCGCTCCGGGCGTATCGAGCGCGCGCGGCGCATGGCGGCGGATCTCGAGCGGGTCGGCATCCGCGGCAGTTTCGAAGGTGCCATGCATTACGCCGAGGATCCGAACCTGATCAGCCGCGCGCATTTCGCGCGTTATCTGGTCGGCATCGGCGTCTGTCGCGACATGCGCAGCGTTTTCGACGCCTACCTCAAACCCGGTCTGCCCGGCTATGTCGAGCATCGCTGGGCGAGCCTGCCGGACTGTCTGGGCTGGATTCACGGCGCCGGCGGGATTGCCGTCGTTGCGCATCCGGGGCGCTACAAGCTGTCGCCGCGCGATCTGCGGCGCTTTCTCGGTGAATTCAAGGATCTCGGCGGCCGCGGCATCGAGGTGGCTTCCGGCAGCCACACCCCGGAGCACGTGGCGCTCTTCGATCGTCTGGCGCGCGAATACGATTTTCTTGCCTCGCGCGGTTCCGACTTCCATGGTCCCGGCGAAAGCTACGTCGATCTGGGCGCGCTGGCGCCGCTGCCCGCCGGGCTGAAACCGGTGTGGACCGCGTTCTGAGCGGTCTCGATGGCACACTTCCTCTCCATCCACCCGGAAGATCCGCAGCCGCGCCTGCTGCAGCGCGCCGCCGACGTGCTGCGCGGCGGGGGCGTCATCGCCTTTCCGACTGACTCGTGTTACGCGCTCGGCTGCACGCTGGGCGACAAGGACGCCGTCGAACGCATCCGTGCGCTGCGCGGCGTCGATGAGCGCCACCACCTGACGCTGATGTGTCGTGATCTTTCCGAAATCGCGCAGTTCGCGCGTGTCGATAACGCCCAGTACCGGCTGCTCAAGGCGACGACGCCGGGCAGCTATACCTTCATTCTCGAAGGTACCAAGGAGTTGCCGCGGCGTGTGTTGCACCCGAAGCGCAAGACCATCGGCCTGCGCGTGCCGGACAACCAGATCGCGCTGGCGCTGCTCGACACGCTTGGCGAACCGCTGCTGTCCTCAACGCTGATCTTGCCCGGTGACGAAGCGCCGCTGACCGAGGGCTGGGAAATCCAGGACCGTCTTGATGATCAGCTCGAACTGATCATCGACGGCGGCCACTGTGGCGTCGAGCCGACGACGGTGGTCGATCTCACCGCTGCGACGCCGCTGCTGGTGCGCGCCGGGCGCGGGCCGCTGGCACCGTTCGGCTTCGACTGAGCGGGGCGCGCGCGTGGATTCATTGCTGCAGACGATCAGTATCGCCGCCTTGCCGGTGATTTTCGCCATCACCCTGCACGAGGCGGCACACGGCTACGCGGCGCGTCATTTCGGCGATCCGACGGCGTGGCTGGCGGGGCGTATCACGCCCAATCCGCTGCGCCACATCGATCTCGTCGGCACCATCATCGTGCCGGTGTCAATCCTGATCCTGTCCACCGGTGGCATTCTCTTCGGCTGGGCTAAACCGGTACCGGTCGATTTCAGTCGCCTGCGCGATCCGCGCCGCGACATGCTGTGGGTCGCCGCTGCCGGCCCGGCGGCGAATCTTTGCATGGCGCTGTTCTGGGCGATGATGGTCAAGCTCGCCTGGGTACTGCCGATCAACCCGTTTACGCTGCCGCTGACGCGCATGGGCGAAATCGGCATCGCGGTGAACGTCGCGCTGATGGTGCTCAACCTCGTGCCGCTGCCGCCGCTTGACGGTGGCCGCATCGCGGTCAGCCTGTTACCGCCGCGACAAGCCTTCCGCTTTTCCAGGATCGAGCGCTTCGGTCTGCCGATCCTGCTGGTGCTGCTGTTTTCCGGCATTCTTTCCGCACTGATCGGCCCGCCGATGCGGCTGATCGGCGCGCTGATCGACTTCGTCTTCCAACTTCCCTACTGAGCCGCAACTTCACCATGTACGCAGAACGAGTCCTTTCCGGCATGCGCCCGACCGGCAGCCTGCACCTTGGCCACTACCACGGTGTGTTGAAGAACTGGGTCAAGCTCCAGCACGAGTATCCCTGCCTGTTCTTCGTTGCTGACTGGCACGCGCTGACGACGCAGTACGACGATCCGCGCGGCATCGAGCGCTCGTCGCGTGACATGGTCATCGACTGGCTGGCCGCCGGCGTCGATCCGACGCAGGCGACGATCTTCGTCCAGTCGCAGGTGCCCGAACACGCCGAGCTGCACCTGCTGCTGTCGATGATGACGCCGCTCGGCTGGCTCGAACGCGTGCCGACCTACAAGGACCAGCAGGAGAAGCTGTCGACCAAGGATCTGACGACCTACGGTTTCCTCGGTTATCCCTTGCTGATGAGCGCCGACATCCTGATCTACCGCGCCGACAAGGTGCCGGTCGGCGAGGACCAGATTCCGCACGTCGAATTCACCCGCGAACTGGCGCGCCGCTTCAACCACATGTACGGCCGCGAACCCGGTTTCGAGGAGAAGGCCAGGGAAGCGGTGAAGAAGCTCGGCAGCAAGAAGGCGCGTCTCTACGAGGACTTGCGCAAACGCTTCCAGGAGCGCGGTGACGCCGAGGCGGTCGAGCGGGCGCACGCGCTGCTCGAGGAAGTGCAGAACCTGTCGCACGCCGACCGCGAACGCCTGTTCGGCTACCTCGAAGGCTCGGGCAAGATGATCCTCGTCGAACCCGGCTACCTGCTCACCGAAGAATCGAAGATGCCCGGCCTCGACGGGCAGAAGATGTCCAAGTCCTACGGCAACACGATCACCCTGCGCGAGGACGCGGCGTCGGTGACGCAGAAAGTTCGCCGCATGCCGACCGATCCGGCGCGCGTTCGTCGCACCGACGCCGGCGATCCCGAGCGCTGCCCGGTGTGGCAGTTGCATCAGGTTTACTCGGACGATGCCTGTCGCGAGTGGGTCGGACAGGGCTGCCGCAGCGCCGGCATCGGCTGTCTCGAATGCAAGCAGCCGGTGATCGACGGCATCCTCAAGGAACAGGCGCCGATGCGTGAGCGCGCACAGCTTTACCTCGACGATCCCACACTGGTGCGCAACATCATCGCCGACGGCAACGAGCGCGCGCGCCGTCTGGCGCAGGAAACCATGCGCGACGTGCGCGAGGCGATGGGCCTCGACTACAGCTGATTATCCGGTCCCGATGAGCGACGCCATCAGCGAACTGCCGCCCGCCACTGACGCCGCCAGCGTGCCGGTCGCGCGCATCTACGGCCAGCCGATGGCGCAGCTGCCGCTCGACCTGTACATCCCGCCGGATGCGCTGGCGGTGATGCTCGACGCCTTCGAAGGCCCGCTCGACCTGCTGCTCTACCTGATCCGCAAGGCCAACGTGAATGTGCTCGACATTCCGATGGCGCCGCTGACCGTGCAGTACCTCGAGTACGTCGAGGCGATGCGCGTACATAACCTCGAGCTCGCCGCCGACTATCTGGTGATGGCGGCGATGCTGATCGAGATCAAGTCGCGCATGCTCTTGCCGCGGCCGCCGGCCGAGAGCGGTGACGAGGCCGGCGATCCGCGTGCCGAACTGGTGCGCCGGCTGATCGAGTACGAGCAGATGAAGCTCGCAGGCCAGGAGCTCAATGCCTTGCCGCAGGCCGAGCGCGATTTCCATTGGGTCGAAACCTGGGTCGAGAAGTCGCTGGCGGTGCGTCTGCCGGAAGTCAATGCCGACGATCTGCGCGCTGCCTGGGGCACTATCCTGCGCCAGGCGCGGCTGTCCTCGCACCACCGCGTGCAGCGCGAGGAGTTGTCGGTGCGCGAGCACATGGGCATCATCCTGCGCCACCTGCGCGAGGCGGGTGGCTTTGTCGAGTTCGTCGATCTGTTCGACACGACACTCGGACCGCGTATGCTGGTCGTGCATTTTCTGGCGATGCTTGAACTGGCGCGCGAGCATCTGCTTGAGCTGACGCAGGCCGAGACCTTCGCCCCGATTTACGTGAGGATGACCGATGGCCGATCCGGCGCCTGAACGCAGCCCCGAGCCGATGCCCGAAGCCATTGCTGCCGCCTTCTCCGATGCTGGCGGAGAGCTGCCGCCGCCTGCGGAAATCAAGCGGATTCTCGAGGCGGCGCTGCTGTCCGCGCAGCAGCCGCTGTCGACCAGCGAGCTGAGGAAACTGTTCGTCGACCGCATCGGCAGCGACGTGTTGCGCGTGCTGCTCGACGAATTGTGCGAGGAGTGGTCGACGCCGGCACGCCCGGTCGAGCTGCTGCGTCTGGCCAGCGGCTGGCGTTTCCGCACGCGTCCCGAATATTTGCCCTATCTTGAACGCCTGAACCCCGAAAAACCGCCAAAATACTCGCGCGCAGTGCTCGAAACGCTGGCGATCATTGCCTACCGGCAACCGGTGACGCGCGGCGACATCGAGGAAATCCGCGGTGTGACCGTCGCCACGCAGGTGATCCGCACGCTCGAAGAGCGCGGCTGGGTCGATGTCGTCGGCCACCGCGATACGCCCGGTCGTCCGGCACTGTTTGCCACCACCAAGAAGTTCCTCGACGATCTCGGCCTGCGCGGCGTGAGCGAGTTGCCGCCGCTGGAACAGATCAACCCCACACTGGAAGAAGCCGATGGCCGCTGAGCCCCGCAAACCCCGACAAAAACCCGCTCCGCGCGTACGCGCGGCGGCACCGACGCCGTTGCGGCAGGAAGATGTGCGCGAGGATCTTGGCGAGGTTCCCGCAACATCGGTGTCGCCACGGCGCTCACCGCGACCGGCGCATGATCCGTCAAAACGTGGCCGCCACCAGGAAGCGCCCGGCAAGCCCGAGCGTCTGCACAAGGCGCTGGCGCAGAGCGGACTCGGTTCGCGGCGCGAGATGGAAGCGCTGATCATCGACGGCCGGGTCAACGTCAACGGCGAAACCGCCAGCGTCGGCCAGCTGGTCAGCCCCGGCGACCGCGTCAAGGTGAATGGCCGTCTGGTGCAGGTCAAGTTCTCCAATCGCCTGCCGCGCGTCATCCTCTATCACAAGCCGGAAGGCGAGATCGTTTCGCGCGACGATCCGGAGCACCGTCCGAGCGTCTTCAACGCGCTGCCACGCATGGCCGGTGGGCGCTGGGTAGCGGTTGGTCGTCTCGACTTCAATACCAGCGGCCTGTTGCTGTTCACCACCTCGGGTGAGCTTGCCAACCGTCTGATGCACCCGCGTTACAACCTCGTCCGCGAATACGCGGTGCGCGTTCTCGGCGAGATTTCGGATGAGTCGAAAAAGCGCCTGCTCGAAGGCATCGAACTCGAGGACGGTCCGGCGCAGTTCGCCTCTTTCGAGGACGCCGGCGGGCAGGGCGTCAATCACTGGTACCGCGTGTCGCTGTTCGAAGGGCGTAACCGCGAGGTACGGCGCATGTTCGAAAGCGTCGGTGCGGTCGTCAGCCGGCTGATGCGCGTGCGTTACGGTCCGTTTCCGCTGCCGCCTGGGCTGCGCCGCGGTCAGGTGCGCGAGCTCGATCCGGCCGAGGTCGAGAAGCTGCTCGCCGATTTCGATCTTGGCGAGCTGACGCCGGAGCGTCCGCAGCGTCGTTCGCCGCGCCGCTGACGCCGCGGCAAGCTGCCCGACGAGGCCGGCCGCGCGTCGCCCGAGGCGGCGGCAGTCAGGGCGTTTTCCTTGCGCGCCGGGCACGGCAGGCTGCTGGCCGGCCGTCGCTGCGATTTACGCTGCCTTCATTTGCCGCTATAATCGCGTTTTCTTCCGCTGGCGCTTTGTTTCCCAAGGGCGCGGTTTTTTTCGGGGATGGGCGTTTCGCCCATTTTTTATTTGTGGCGATGAATTTGCGTGAACTCATAGAACAGACGGTCGTCGGCCTCGGCTTCGAGCTCGTCGATCTCGAGCAAAGCCCGCGTGCTCGCGTGCTGCGCCTCTTTATCGATACGCAGGCGAAGCCGGGCGGTATCGATGTCGAGGACTGTGCTCTGGTCAGCAATCAGCTGTCGCGCGTGCTCATGGTCGAGAATATCGACTATGACCGTCTCGAAGTGTCGTCCCCGGGACTGGACCGGCCGCTGACGCGTCCGGCGGATTTTGAGCGCTTTGCCGGCGCCGAGGTGCATCTGCGTTTGCGCTTGCCGGTGGCCGGGCGACGCAATTTCAACGGCGTCCTGCTCGGTTTGCAGGACGGCAAGCTAGGCCTGCGGATCGACGGGGTGGAAACCACGATCGATCTCGAGAATGTCGACAAGGCACGGCTGGTGCCGAAGTTCGATTAGCGCACGGATTTGATGAGCAGGCAGGACGAGGAGGAATCAAAATAATGAGCCGCGAAATTTTGCTGCTGGTGGATGCGCTGGCCCGAGAAAAAAACGTCACTCGCGACATCGTTTTCGGTGCGCTTGAGCTTGCACTCGCCTCGGCGACGAAGAAGCGCATCAGTGATGATGCCGATGTACGTGTTTCCGTCGATCGCGATACCGGCGACTTCGAGAGTTTCCGGCGCTGGCTGGTGACGGCCGACGAGGAGTTCGAGGACGCTGCACTGCAGGTGTCGTTGTCCGAAGCCCGTGAGCAGGACGCCGAGGTCGAGGTCGGTGATTACCTCGAAGAAACGCTTGAGCCGATCGACTTCGGTCGCATCGGTGCGCAGGCGGCCAAGCAGGTCATCCTGCAGAAGATCCGCGACGCCGAGCGCGAGCAGATTCTGGCCGACTTCCTCGAGCGCAAGGAATTCCTGGTGACCGGCACGATCAAGCGCATGGAGCGCGGTTCGGCGATCATCGAAGCCGGCAAGATGGAAGCGCTGCTGCCGCGCGACCAGATGATTCCGCGCGAAAACCTGCGCGTCGGCGATCGTGTCAAGGCTTTCCTGCTGCGTATCGACCGTTCGCCGCGTGGTCCGCAGCTGATCCTGTCGCGTACGGCACCCGAATTCATCATCAAGCTGTTCGAACTCGAAGTTCCCGAAGTTGATGACGGCCTGCTCGAAATCAAGGCGGCCGCCCGTGATCCCGGCGTGCGTGCCAAGATTGCCGTCAAGTCGAACGATCAGCGCATCGATCCGATCGGTACCTGTGTCGGCATGCGCGGCACGCGCGTCACGGCAGTGACCAACGAGCTCGCCGGCGAGCGTGTTGACATCATCCTCTGGTCGGCTGATCCGGCGCAGTCGGTGATCGGCGCGCTGGCGCCGGCCGAAGTCAGCTCGATCGTTGTCGATGAAGACAAGCACAGCATGGATGTCGTAGTCGATGACGACAACCTCGCCATCGCCATCGGTCGTGGCGGTCAGAACGTGCGGCTTGCTTCTGAACTGACCGGCTGGACGATCAACCTGATGACCGAGGAAGAGTCGAAGACCCGCGCCGAAGCCGAAACGGCGGCGACGCGTGTCCTCTTCATGGAAAAGCTCGATGTCGACGAGGATGTCGCCAATATCCTGATCAACGAAGGCTTCTCGGCGCTGGAAGAAGTCGCCTACGTGCCGCTATCGGAAATGCTGGAGATCGAGGCTTTCGACGAAGACGTCGTGCAGGAACTGCGTGAGCGTGCCCGTAACGTGCTGCTCACCGAGGCGATTGCGACCGAAGAACAACTCGAGGATGTTGCCGAAGACATGCTGGCGCTCGAGGGGATGGACAAAGCGCTGGCGGCGAAACTTGCTGCCGGCGGCGTAAAGACGCGCGACGATCTTGCCGACCTGTCGGTCGACGAGCTGACCGAAGTCGCGGGAATCGATGCGGAACGTGCCAAACAACTGATTACCACGGCGCGTGCGCATTGGTTCGAATAAGCAAAGATGAGGAACTGACATGGCGCAATCAACCGTTGCCCAATTCGCCGCCGACCTGAAGATGCCGGCCGGCTCGCTGCTCGAGCAGCTCAGCCGCGCTGGCGTGAGCAAGGAAAAGCCGGAAGACGTGGTTTCCGAGCAGGACAAGACGCGTTTGCTCGACTACCTGCGTCGTTCGCACGGCGACGCCCAGGCGAAGACGAAGATCACCCTGACGCGCAAGGAAACTTCCGAGATCCGCGCGCATGACTCGTCGGGCAAGTCACGTACGGTTCAGGTCGAGGTGCGCAAGAAGCGCGTGCTCGTCAAGCGCGATGCGCAAGGCGGTCCGCTCGAAGCGCCTGAAGTTCCCGTTTCCGCAGTTCCCGAGATCGTCGCCGAAGCTGCGCCGGTCGTCGCGACGCCGGCGCCGATGGCGCCTGCGCCGGCTGCCAGTGCCCCCGCTCCGGCGCCGGAAGTGAAGCCGGAAGTCAAGGTCGAGGCGCCGGTTGTTGTTGCGGCAGCGGTCGTTCCAGTGCCCGAACCCGTTGCCGAGCCGGTGGTGCCGGCTGTTGCCGCCAAGCCGGCCGAAGTCGCGCCCGCACCGGCCGCGCCCGCGGCAACGCCCGTCGCCACTGCGCCGAAGCCCCAAGGAAAACCGGCCCCCGCTGCAGCGACGCGTCCGGCAGCGCCGGGCCAGGCGCCCGCCGCGCCGCGCACCGTGCGCACCGTGGTCACACGCGCTTCGATCATTGGCGAAGATCAGCAACGCCTGCGTGCCGAGGAAGAGCGTCGTCACGCCGAACTGCGTGCACGCCAAGAAAAGGAATTGCAGGACAAGCTCGAACGCAGTGCCGAGTTGGTGCGGCTGAAGCGCGATGCCGAACAGAAGGCCGTCGTCGCGAAAGCCGCCGAAGTCGCCAAGCAGGTTGCGGCGCAGACGGCGAACGATCGTCCGGCCGAGGAAAAGCCGGCAGCGCGTCCGCCCGCACGTGCCGGCGAAGGCGACAAGAAGCCGGGCGGCGCCGACAAGAAGGGCGGCGGAACCTGGAAGAACGAAGGCGCCAACAAGCGTCCCGGACTGCGTACGCGCGGTGCCACGGGCGGTTCCGGCTGGCGCGATGGCGCCCGTCACGGCAAGCGTCATGGCCGCGGCGACGACGATGAGAGCAGCTTCCAGGCGCCCGTCGAACCGGTGGTGCGCGACGTACACGTGCCGGAAACGATTTCTGTCGCCGACCTGGCGCACAAGATGTCGGTGAAAGCGACCGAGCTGATCAAGGCCCTGATGAAGATGGGCTCGATGGTGACGATCAATCAGGTGCTCGACCAGGAAACGGCGATGATTCTCGTCGAGGAACTGGGGCACAAGGCGTTTGCCGCCAAGCTCGACGATCCTGACGCCTTCCTTGATGAGAGCGGCGAACAGGCGGCCGATGCGGTTCTCGAATCGCGGGCGCCGGTGGTGACCGTCATGGGTCACGTCGACCACGGCAAGACCTCGCTGCTCGACTACATCCGCCGTACCCGCGTCGCCAGTGGCGAGGCCGGCGGCATCACCCAGCACATCGGTGCCTACCACGTCGAAACCGAACGCGGCGTCGTCACCTTCCTTGATACCCCGGGTCACGAAGCCTTTACGGCAATGCGTGCCCGCGGTGCCAAGGCCACCGACATCGTCATTCTGGTGGTTGCTGCCGACGACGGCGTGATGCCGCAGACGCGCGAAGCGATCCACCATGCCAAGGCGGCCGGCGTGCCGATCGTCGTCGCCATCAACAAGATTGACAAGCCCGATGCCAACCCGGATCGCGTCAAGCAGGAACTCGTCGCCGAACAGGTCGTTCCGGAAGAATACGGCGGCGATTCGCCGTTCATCTCGGTGTCGGCGAAAACCGGCGCCGGTATCGATGAACTGCTCGAGAACCTGCTGCTGCAGGCTGAAGTGCTTGAGCTGAAGGCGGCCAAGGAAGCGCCGGCCAAGGGCCTGATCATCGAAGCGCGTCTCGACAAGGGTCGTGGTCCGGTGGCGACGATGCTGGTCCTCTCCGGCACGCTGCGTCAGGGCGATGTGCTGCTCGCCGGGCAGGTGTTCGGTCGCATCCGCGCCATGCTCGACGAAAACGGCAAGCCTATCAAGGAAGCCGGGCCGTCGATTCCGGTCGAAATTCTCGGCCTCTCCGATGTGCCGGCTGCCGGCGAAGAAGCACTGGTGCTCGCCGACGAGCGCAAGGCGCGCGAAATCGCGCTCTTCCGTCAGGGCAAGTTCCGCGACGTCAAGCTGGCTCGCCAGCAGGCTGCCAAGCTCGAAACCATGTTCGAGCAGATGGGCGAGGGCGAGGTCAAGTCGCTGGCGCTGATCGTCAAGGCCGACGTGCAGGGTTCGCAGGAAGCACTGGTTCAGTCGCTGGTCAAGCTGTCCACCGGCGAAGTCCGCGTCAATATCATCCACGCCGGCGTCGGTGCGATCAGCGAGTCGGACGTCAATCTGGCGCAGGCCTCGAAGGCTGTGGTCATCGGTTTCAACACGCGCGCCGATGCCGGTGCACGCAAGGCGGCCGAGGCTTTTGGCGTCGATATCCGCTACTACAACATCATTTACGACGCGGTCGACGAGGTAAAGGCCGCGCTGTCCGGGATGTTGTCGCCGGAGAAGCGTGAAGCGGTCATCGGCATGGTCGAGGTGCGTCAGGTCTACGTCATTTCGCGCGTTGGCACGATCGCCGGCTGCTACGTGCTCGACGGCCTGATCAAGCGCAATTCGCGTGTCCGTCTGCTGCGCAACCATGTCGTGCAGTGGGACGGCGAACTCGAGTCGCTGAAGCGTTTCAAGGACGACGTCAAGGAAGTCAAGGCCAACTACGAGTGCGGTCTGTCGCTGAAGAACAGCAACGACATTCAGGAAGGTGACCAGCTCGAGGTCTATGAAATCCAGGAAATTGCGCGGACGCTCTAAGTGAAGGCAGGCAAGAGCTTTTCCCGCAAGGACCGGGTGACAGAGCAGATCCGGCGCGAGCTGGCGGAGTTGATCCGCAGCGAGCTGAAGGATCCGCGCGTTGGCATGGTTAGCCTGACCGGCGTCGAACTGACGCCGGACTACGCGCATGCCAAGGTCTTCTTCAGTACGCTGGCCGACGCCGAGCATCTGCCGGCGGTGCAAACAGGGCTCGATACCGCTTCGGGTTTCCTGCGCCGCGAGTTGTTCCGGCGCGTGCGCATCCACACCACGCCGCAACTGCATTTTGTCCATGACCGCTCGCTCGAGCGCGGCGCCGATCTGTCGAAGCTGATCCAGGAAGCCGCCGCGCTCTCCGATCAGACGCCGCTTGAAGATATGGATGGCGAGGGCGGCGAGCCAGACGAAACGACAGGTTCCGCCGCGTCTTGAGCACAAGCGGCCGCCGCTGGCGGCGCGTCGACGGCGTACTGCTGCTCGACAAGCCATCCGGCATGACTTCGAACGCCGCGTTGCAATCAGCGCGGCGTCTCTTTCAGGCGGCGCGTGGTGGTCACACCGGCACGCTTGACCCGCTCGCCACCGGTCTGTTGCCACTCTGCTTCGGTGATGCGACCAAGTTTTCCGCCGACCTGTTCGAGGCCGACAAGACCTACGAAGCCGATCTGCGCTTCGGTCAGCGCACCGATACCGGCGATGCCGAAGGCTTGGTGATCGAGGAGCGTTCCGTCGCTTTCTCGGCCGCTGATCTTGACGCCGTGCTTGCCCGCTTTCGCGGACCGCAGCAGCAGATTCCGCCGATGTATTCGGCACTCAAGCGCAACGGCCGTCCGCTCTACGAGTTGGCGCGACAGGGCATCGAAGTGGCGCGTGAGTCCCGCGCCGTGACCATTCATGCGCTCGATCTGCTTGAGTTGGGTGCGCGCAGCTGTCGCCTGCGCGCGACGGTTAGCAAGGGAACCTACATCCGCACGCTTGCTGAGGACATCGGCGAAGCACTTGGCTGCGGCGCGCATCTGACGGCTTTGCGCCGTACCGCGATCGCCGGTCTGCGGGTCGAGGACGCGAGCACGCTGGAGATGCTAGCGGAGCTTGACGATGACGCCCGCCTGGCGCTGCTGGCGCCGCCCGATGCCTTGCTGCAGTCGCTGCCGGCGGTGCATCTGGCCGGCCCGGCGGCGACGCGTTTTGCGCAGGGGCGCGCGGTGGCCGCCGGCGCGCCGCCCGGCCGTTGTCGTGTCTATGCCGACGGACGCTTGCTCGGTCTTGGCGAAGGCAAGGACGATGGCACGGTGCAGCCGCGCCGACTGGTCTGCGCCTGAGCTCGCCTTGCCGTCAACGTGCCAAATGCGGCGCTGAGGCAACGCACCAGGATGTCGGCGCGTGGCAACTGTATTTTTCAGGTGCCGCCGCACCGCGCGCCATGGCCCGCGGGACGATTCAGCTTGCCGGCACTTGTTCGGCGCCGCTATAATCCACGGCTCGCTTCGCCAAGCGAGGATGGTCCTTTACTAATCTGGCGCGGGCTCTATCAAACCGGGGCTGCGTCGTTTTCATGAAAGAGAGTTTGAGATGGCGATCAACGTCGCGCAAAAAGCGCAAATCATGACCGATTACCAGCGTGCTACCGGTGACACGGGGTCTCCCGAAGTCCAGGTGGCACTGCTGACCGCACGCATCAATGACCTCACTGGTCACTTCAAGGAGCACGTCAAGGATCACCACTCGCGTCGCGGTCTGCTGCGCATGGTGAGCCGTCGTCGCAAGCTGCTTGACTACCTCAAGCGCACGAACGCCCAAGGCTATCGCGCGCTGATCGAACGTCTGGGCCTGCGCAAGTAAGTCACGCCGCCGCTTTGTATCCATTGCGGTCGGGCATGCAGATGCATCGCATCGACGACAGCGGCCAGCCCATGTCGGGCTGCGCCGCTGTTTTCGTTTCAGCCATTGGCGCGTCGGGTAATTGCGTACCGGAGTCGTGGGTGCGCGCGCGCCGAATTCATGAGAAAGGGAACAATGTTTAACGTCGCCAAGAAAACCTTCACTTACGGTGCCCATCAGGTCACGCTCGAAACCGGTGAAATCTCCCGGCAGGCCGGTGGTGCCGTCATGGTGTCGGTGGATGACACGGTCGTTCTGGTCACCGTTGTCGGTGCCCGTGCCGCCAAGCCCGGTCAGGACTTCTTTCCGCTGACCGTCGATTACGTCGAAAAGACTTACGCTGCCGGCAAGATCCCCGGTGGCTTCTTCAAGCGCGAAGGCCGTCCTTCGGAAAAGGAAACGCTGACCTCGCGCCTGATCGACCGGCCGCTGCGTCCGCTGTTCCCGGACGGCTTCTACAACGAAGTCCAGGTCGTCGCGACGGTGATGTCGCTCAACCCGGAAATCGATCCGGACATCCCGGCACTGATCGGCGCTTCCGCTGCGCTGGCCATTTCGGGCATCCCGTTCAACGGCCCGATCGGTGCGGCACGCGTCGGCTATATCGACGGCGCCTACGTGCTCAACCCGACCTTGACGCAACTGAAGACCAGCGCGCTGGATCTGGTTGTCGCCGGTACGTCGTCGGCGGTGCTGATGGTCGAGTCGGAAGCCAAGGAGCTGTCCGAAGAGGTGATGCTCGGTGCCGTCGTTTTCGGTCACGACCAGATGCAGGCGGCGATCAACGCCATCAACGATCTGGTGGAAGAAGCCGGCAAGCCCGAATGGGACTGGGTCGCCGCACCGCGCAACGAAGCGCTGGTTGCGCGCCTCAACGAACTGGTCGACGCCGACCTGCAGGCCGCCTACAACATCACCAACAAGCAGCAACGCAGCCAGCGCGTCAAGGAAATCGCCGCGAACGCCGTTGCCGTGCTGACTGCCGGTGAGGACGCGCCCGATGCCAACACGGTAAAGAACCTGTTCTTCGAAGTTGAAGCGAAGATCGTTCGTGGCCGCATCCTCTCCGGCGAGCCGCGTATCGACGGTCGCGACACGCGCACCGTTCGTCCGATCGCCATCCGTTCCGGCGTTCTGCCGCGTGCGCACGGTTCGTCGCTGTTCACCCGTGGCGAAACGCAGGCGCTGGTGGTTGCCACGCTTGGCACCGGCCGCGACGAGCAGATCATTGATGCGCTCGCTGGCGAATACCGCGAGCGTTTCATGCTGCACTACAACATGCCGCCCTACGCCACCGGTGAATGTGGTCGCGTCGGTTCGCCGAAGCGCCGCGAAATCGGCCACGGTCGTCTGGCCAAGCGCGCGCTGATCGCCGTGCTGCCGAAGGCGGAAGACTTCTCCTACACGATGCGCGTCGTTTCGGAAATCACCGAATCCAACGGCTCCAGCTCGATGGCATCTGTCTGCGGCGGTTCGCTGGCGCTGATGGACGCCGGCGTGCCGCTGAAGGCGCACGTCGCCGGTATCGCCATGGGCCTGATCAAGGAAGGCAACCGCTTCGCGGTGCTGACCGACATCCTCGGCGATGAAGATCACCTCGGCGACATGGACTTCAAGGTTGCCGGTACCGACGGCGGCGTCACTGCGCTGCAGATGGACATCAAGATCCAGGGCATTACCAAGGAAATCATGCAGGTGGCGCTGGCGCAGGCCAAGGACGCGCGTCTGCACATCCTCGGCCAGATGCAGGCTTCGATGTCCGGTCACCGCGAAGAGGTGTCGACCTACGCGCCGCGTCTGTACACGATGAAGATCAATCCGGAAAAGATCCGCGACGTGATCGGCAAGGGCGGCGCGGTCATTCGTGCCATCACCGAAGAGACCGGCACCACCATCGACATCCAGGACGACGGTACGATCACCATCGCTTCGGTCAGCGGCGAAGCCGCCGATGCAGCGAAGAAGCGCATTGAGGCGATCACCGCCGACGTCGAAGTCGGCAAGGTCTATGAAGGTACCGTGCTCAAGCTGCTCGACTTCGGTGCCATCGTCAGCATCCTGCCGGGTCGTGATGGCCTGCTGCACATCTCGCAGATCGCCAACGAGCGCGTCAATCAGGTCTCCGATTACCTCAAGGAAGGCCAGAAGGTTCGCGTCAAGGTGCTGGAAGCCGACGAGAAGGGTCGTGTCCGTCTGTCGATGAAGGCGCTGGCAGCTGAAGAAGCAGCGGCGGCTGCCCAGTCCTAGGAAAGCACGCAAGCCGCGACGCAAGTCGCGGCATGAAAAAGGGACGCCGCGGCGTCCCTTTTTTATTACACCAGCAGCGGGCGAATCCTTGCTCTCCGGCGGCGCCGCGCAGTGCGCCTCGCCGGCCGATCCGCCCCCTTACTTGGCGACCTGCTTTTCGCGCACTTCTTCCAGCGTCTTGCAGTCGATGCACAGTGTTGCCGTCGGCCGCGCCTCCAGGCGCTTGATGCCGATTTCGACACCGCAGCTGGCGCAGTAGCCATAATCGCCGCTGTCGATGCTTGCCAGCGCTTCGTCAATCTTCTTGATCAGCTTGCGTTCGCGGTCGCGGTTGCGCAATTCGATGGCGATGTCGGTTTCCTGGCTGGCCCGGTCATTCGGGTCGGCAAAGACGGTCGCTTCATCCTGCATCGTATGCACGGTCCGCTCGATGTCGGTGATGAGGTCGCCCTTGATGCCGGCAAGAATGGCACGGAAATGCGCCAGTTGCTTGCCGTTCATGTATTCCTCGCCGGCTTGCGGGACGTAGGGGGCAAAGGGTTTGTGCAGTTCTGCGGACATGATGTGAGCCTGTTCGTTTTTTGCGAAAGGCGATTAAATATCAGAATCGCCGATCCGCCGCAAGCAATGTTTCCTCTCTTCATCGGCAGCGCCTGCCGAAGCCAAAATCGATGACGAAAGAATTGTCCGCCGGTGCTGCTGCTGGCGGAAATTATGTCTGCCTTGCCCGCGCTGTCGACGATCCGGCGCGCGTGAAAGTTTTACTGCTTCTCGGCGTTGCTTTCCGGGAAAGCTGTCGGTAGAATGCGCGCTTCTTCGGGGTGTAGCGCAGCCTGGTAGCGCATCTGATTTGGGATCAGAGGGTCGAAGGTTCGAATCCTTTCACCCCGACCAGCAACTGTAATCTCCCGAGCGTTTCGGCGAAGCATAGTTTTCGAACATCTCGACCTGATCGGCTGCCGTAGCGTCGGCCATTGGCGCCCGTAGCTCAACCGGATAGAGCACCGGCCTTCTAAGCCGGGGGTTGTGAGTTCGAGTCTCGCCGGGCGCGCCAGAACAATGGCGGCATTAGCTCAGTTGGTAGAGCACTGGATTGTGATTCCAGGTGTCACCGGTTCGATCCCGGTATGTCGCCCCAAAATTCCTTGTAAATTCAAGGGGTTTGAAAGTAGCCGACCTCAAGAGTCGGCTATTTTTTTGCCCGTTTTTCGGGCTGAGTGTCCCCGAATTGTCCCCGTTTGTCCCGGTGCGTAATTCGACGCCACCCGCAAGCTGTCCCGGTTTTGTCCCCGTCTGATCTAACATAGTACGCAGTGCGTACTATGTAACGCATTGAACTTAAACGCGTTATTGCAATTCTCCGCCATCGGCGATAGATTTGCGTAATGCGACACGACCACGCGCACACTTGCCGCCGGCTTTCCGCCGCCTGCGGCGTCCTCGCCGGGCTGCTGGCGATCGGGTTCGCGCTCGCCCAGGTCGCCGGTGCTGGCGATCTGCTTGCGCCCGGTCTTGCCGCCCTCGCCACCGTGTGGCTTGCAGGTCTGGCGATCGCGCTGCTGCTCGGACAGACTGCCGTCGTTCTCGAGTCGCTTCGCACGTGGCGACTGCCGCCGCCTCAAGCGGTCGTGCGGCCGGCTTCGCGCTTCTCATCACTCACTGCTGCGCCCCGCGCACCTCCCCCGCGTCTGTCCCTCGCTTGACCGCCTTGCGGCGCCTTTGCGCCGCCGTCGCGCCGCTACACGGCGCCATGCAGTCAGTGAGGACAAAATGGACAGACTGATTCAATACGCAGCGGCCAGCGTTGCCGCTGCCTTCCCCGGCCGCGCGCTCATCCCAGCCGCGCAGGGCTGGGAGTTTGTGGGTGGTAATGGCAAGACGTCTCGTAACCTGATCTGCCAGGGCCGGTTCCCCCTGGCGTTGATCAAACGTGGCCGGCAGAACTTTGTGCCCGCGGGAGCACTGGTGAGCTACCTGGCCGAGCAGCTGCAAGCTGCTGGCTGGACCCCACCGCTGGCGATGATTCCGGCCGGTAGCGGCATACCCACGCCCTCGGCAGCAGCATCCACGGCACCGGCGCCTGCGCTTCGCGGCCGGCCGAGCCGCGAAGAGGAAGTGCGCGCGAGGGCCGCCGGGTTGAGCGTCAGGGAGTGGCGACTGCAGCAGCGCGCTGCTGCCGCGCAGCAGTCGCGCAGCATCGACGCAGCAGGGCGGCAATCATGAGCGGCGAGGCTGGAGGCACGATTCGTGTCCACCGGCGACAGAGCTGGTCGTCGGTACCCGACGCGGTGCTCGAGGCTGTCGGCATGTCGTTCGGTGCGCGCTTGGTGCTGGCTTGGCTGCTCGGCCGACCGACCGACTGGGAGATACGCATCGGGCACATGTGCCGCGTGCTCGGTTTGACCGAAAAAACATGGCCGCGGATCCGCGACGAACTGCGGGCAGCCGGGTTTTTCGAGAGCGAGAGAACCAGGCGGAAGGAGGGCGAGGGGATGGGGCGGTTTGAGTGGCGGAACGCTGTGACGGACGCCCCGCTGTATGCCATCCCCCCAAAAAGGGGGAATGGCTCAACCATCCCCCCAAAAAGCATGGATGGCAAACGCATGGATGCCGGCGGGGGGGATTACCAGAAGGTAGTTGACCAACCGGTATTAACCACCACCACCAACCCCCTCGGTGGTGGTGGTTCAAGATGGGATGAGCAGATCGCTGCCGCGGTCTGGGCAGAGGGTAGGGCAGGGCGGCAAATCAAAAACCGTGGCGGCTTTGCCGCGACGCTCCGCAAGCGGCTCGATGCTGCCGGGCCGACCGATGATGACCTGGTGCAGCTCGCCGATTACCGCGCGGCCCTCGCCGCCGATGCGCGCCGGGAAGAGCAGCGGGCTATCGCGTCGCGGCCTCTTGAGACCGACCCGGAAACACTGGCGGCGGGGAATCGGGTGCTTGATTCGGTCCGGGCGCGACGTGCGGCGCGGGCGGCGTAATGCGCTATGCGGGCTTCTGGAGGCGTTTTCGCGTCGCGGGGTAGGGGGTGCCCCCGGTGACGACGTTTTGGCGCCTTGTCGCTTCTTCTTTGCGTTGCAGCGGCGGAGCCGCTGCAACGCATCTCTTCTCCGCCGATCCGCTTTAGCGGATCGGCGCTTTTTTCTCGCTTCCGCGCTTCGCGCTTCGCTTCGTTTTGAGCATCAATCACACCTGACTCCCAATTGGGTAATCAGTTGCCGTCGCTTCGCGACTCAAAAAACCGAAGCGCTGCACGTTGTGCGCTCTCCGAAAAAGCCAGATCGCTGCCGCCGGCAAAGCCTTGCCGCGCCGGCTTTCCGGCAATTTCAGGAGTACTGAATGCGGCGCCGCCGCCGCCGCCCGTGGCGCTCGGTGCTGCATCCCTTGGCACCGCGCGTTACCGTCGTGGCGTCATTCCGTCTTGTGGAAGCTCCGCCGCCTCTCTCTCGGGATCGACTCGACGCCGCTTCGATGCAGGATTCCAGGACTCGGGCGCGTCGCCCTTAGTGCCAGATGCGCTGCCCGTTCGGCAACCATCGTCGCCGCCGTTACGCGATAGCTTGCGCAAATCGATTCATTGCTGATCGATTGAAATATTTTTTTGGGGCGTGGTTTTGTATCGTAGGACGCCCGTTATTCAAACAAAACGCAAACGGCAAAAAAACCGCGCAATGCCCGCCGATGAACAATTCCGCGTCATTTTCGTACCGCCAATTATTTTTGTATTGTGGGCGCAATACAGAAATAAAGCGAACAAAAACATGGCGTTAGGTGCATTGCGCTCCTGAAAAACATCGGTAAAGTGCTTCTTGTCACCGCCAGTTCTGGCGGGGTTTACAGACAGGAGCGAAATCAGAATGAGCACCAAAAGTTACACCGTCCGTCTGCCCCTCGTCGTCGCCGCCGAGGTGGAGCGTCGGGCGCGCGAAGCCGGTGCAGCACCTGCCGCGACCGTGCGCGCCCTGGTCAGTGCAGCAATCAATGCCGAGGCCGAGTCGGCGCGCGTTCGCCGCGTTGCAAACGATCTCGAGGCAGCCATCGATCGCAAGCTCGCTGGCCTCCTCCAGCAGATTCTGGAGGCAGCATGACTACCGCCTCGTTGTCTGCCCGGGCTCGCGAGAGCCTCGCCTATTACTGTTTCGCCCGCCTGTTGGTCGAGGCCGCGCCGGCGGATCCTGTGGCAGACCCTGATGGCGTCGGCGAAGCGGCCGTTGTCGCTGCCCACATTTTTGTCTCTTTGATCGGGGAGCAGTGGCAAAACGTCCGCAGCCCCGAAGGCAGAGACGCGCAAGGGCTTCGTGAGCTCGGCCTCGAAATCGCGCGATTGGCGCGCTTGCTTGTCATCGCCGATGAGGAAGAGCAGCTCGACGGTCGTGCTGCGATCGAGTTCGTGCTGCAGCGATTTTCGCCGACGCACGATCCGCGCTACCGCTCGATCCTCGCGTCTCTCCCTTGCAACCTCGCATAACTGTTTTGCAACATCATGCCAACGTGGATCATCGCTTCTTTGGCGCTTGGCCTGCTGGTGTTTGTCTGCGGCGGCGTGGCCTCATGGGCCGCGCTCGACGCAGCCAACATTGCTAGAGTCGGATCGCCCGACGGTTGGCTGTCGTTACTCTGGACGCTAATCAAGCAGCCGGCCTTGATTCTCTCGGCGCCTTGGCAGTTTTTGCTCCGTGTCTCAATTCCTGCCGCCGCCGCCCTAGTCGTCGCCGCCGCCGTCGGCCTTGTGACGTATCGCAATCACGCGACTGCCACCCACGACGGGGGCGCAAAGCACCTTCGCGGGCGCAGATACATCTCCGATGCAAAGGAAGCCGCCCGGCTTTTTGCCCGCGAAATGTCGCCGGCCGATGGCCTGCAGATCCATCCCGATTTGCCGCCCTTGTCGTTGATACGCGAGCCGGAACACGTTTTTTTCCTGGGTGGCGTCGGGAGCGGCAAGACGCAGACGCTGTTGCCCTGGATCCTCGCCGCGCAGGCGCGTCGCGACTCGATTTTGATACACGACGTGAAAGGCGACTTCACCGCCGGACTCAAAAATATCCTCCTTGTCGCGCCCTGGGATCGGCGCGGCGAGGTCTGGAACGTAGCGGAGGACGTGTCGACGAAGTCGGCCGCCCGCGAATTTGCAGCGCGCGTTGTCCCCGAAAACAAGCAATCGCCGATGTGGTCATCGGCCGCCCGTCAAGTCCTGACTGGACTTGTCATTAACTGCCAACTTGAGAAGCCAGGTCGGTGGGGGGTCGCCGACCTTGCACGCGGTGCAGCGCTTCCAATGGCCGAATTACTGCCCATCATGCAGCGCTGCAATCCGGAAGCGATCAGAGCGATCGAAGGGCAGAACGTCACGACTACCGGCATCCTCATTTCAATGATGTCGTTTCTGAGCCCGATTTTTGACCTTGCTGTCGCATGGCCGACGCCACCGGCTCCGGGCGAGGGATTTGCAATCACGCGCTGGCTTGCCGGCAAAGGCAAGCGAACCAGAACCATCATCCTGCAGAGTTCCGGCCAGTTCGAGCAGCTGGGGCGAGCCGTCAACGCCGCAATCATCGGCCTGGCGTCGCAGATCGTCGCTTCGCCGTTGATGCCTGAGTCCAAAACGCGCCGCCTCTGGTTTTTCCTCGACGAGTTCCCGCAGCTTGGTCGCATTGATCCAGTCGAGACGCTGATCGCTGTTGGCCGGTCGAAGGGTGTTCGAGTCGTGCTTGTTGCGCAGTCGCTGGACATGCTCAAAAGTGTCTACGACGCGCACAAGGCCGCCGGCTGGCTGAGCATGGTCGGCAACGTGCTCATCGGGAGGACGCAGGGCGAGACTGCCGAATTCGTCGCTACTCGCATCGTCGGTGAGCGCGAAGTAGAGCGCGAGCAAGTCTCCGTCACCCCCGGCGCGCAACAGGGCGGCATCATCCGCAGCGGCGTCGGGATGACCTACTCGACCAGCCGTAGCACCGAGCCCGTCGTCATGCCAGCCGACTTGGCCGGTGATCTTGGCCCAGATCCTCGCGCTGGGGGCGTGCGGATTTTGTGGCTGACCGGTCGCTATGCCCTGCGCCTGCTCGTCCCCTTTACATCGCTGCCGACTCTCCGTCCGGCGAGTGTGCTTTCGCCTTGGACTGCTTTCCCTTCGGAATCCCGTATTCCAAGCGACGCTTCGCTCACTCAGCAAATGGCAGCCGAGGCGGGACTCGCTACCGCCGAGCCCTTGCAGCGCGACGATCGTGACGACGACGAGCAGGGCGAGCAGGAAGTCGCCGAGCAGGCCAGCGCGACTAAAGTCGCCCCTGTTGTCGTCAGTGACGACCCCGACAAAATCAAAATCGATCAGACGCAACCGCTGGTTTTACCGACCGCGCGCGATCCGCTTGATGTCCTGTCCGACCTCTCCGAAGACAAGGCCAAAAACGAATCCGGTGAGTTGCTTGCCGATGCAGCCATCCACCACACGGCGGCGCCATCACTTGCCGAACTCGACGCAGCGCTTGGCCTCGCCGACGGCGCGACCGGCGGGGTGGTCTCGGCAGTAAAACTGCTCGGCGATATCGCCGAAGCCGCCAAAACTCCGGCCGTCGTCGAGACAAAAATTATCGCCGCACCGCAGGGCGGCGCCCTGGCGAAGCTCCGCGCAAAAAAACAAAAAATGGCTGCACAGCAATCTGCTGATGAAGCGATGGAGGAGGGGCCCGCATGTTGAGTATTGCACCTATCGGTGCCGGCGAAGTCGCGTCCGGCTATGCCGAATACCAGGAAAGCGAAGTCAGCCGGCAGGGGCGCGAAGACTACTATGCTGGTGAGCAGGACGCCGGACGCTGGGCAGGGCAGCTTGCGTCAGCGCTGGGCTTGCAAGGCGACCTGCAGCAGGGCGAGTTGCTGAGAATGCTCCAGGGGTATCACCCTCGCACGGGCGAAGCATTGGCCTACAACGCCGGCGATCAGCATAAAGCCGGATGGGACCTCACGTTCTCCGCCCCGAAGAGCGTCAGCTCTGTTTGGGCGGTTGCGAACGAGGATACCAGAGCCGCGATCGAGCGTGCCCAGGAAGCTGCCGCGATCGCCGCGTTGAAATTCCTCGAGGAGCGGGCGTTCACCAGCCGCGATCGGCAGAACCCGTCGCCAATCACGTCGGTCCTTGCGGCCCGATATCAACACGGTACGTCGCGCGAAAAAGAACCTCAGCTGCACACTCACTGCCCAGTTGCCAACATGGGCCTGCGCGCGGACGGATCAGTTTGCGCGATCGACTTCGACGCGCGCTGGAAGATGGCAGCAGGCGCGCTCTATCGTTCGGTCCTCGCCGCCGAAATGCAGAAGCTCGGCTTCGCGACGGAACGCGACGGCGACAGCTTTCGTCTTGCCGGCCTGCCTGACGCGCTCCTGCAGTCGTGGTCGACGCGCGCAGGGCAGATTCGGCAAGCGCTCGCCGAGTTCGGACACGCCACAGCCAAAGCGGCAGCGGTGGCCGCTCGGGCAACGCGGCGCGGCAAGGAAGACTCGACCCAATCCGAGTTGCGAGCGGAATGGGCGGCGACGGCCGCCGAGCACGGCGTCACCGCCGAATCTATCGAAGCGCTGCGCTCTGCTGAGGTTGCCGCAGAAGCCCAAGCACGCGCGGCGAAGACCGCGGTCGCGGCCGCCGCTCGCCAGGCGCAGTCTCAGGCGCAGAGTTGCGCGGACGCCGCACGGATACAAGCTCACGCTACCGCGCCTGAGCATGAGCCCGGACCTCGACTCGGAGAGCACGCGACCGCCGGCATGGTCGCCGCGATGGAAAAAATCATCGCCGCCGGCGCGACGCGCGGCGACAAGATCGATCCGGTCAAGCCACTCAATCCCTCAGCGCCCAAGGCTGAGCAAAAGTTCGATTTTCGCCAGGTGCGAGAGTGGCTGAATAAGAACAGCAAGAAAAAGCTGAACCTTCGCGAAGACGAAGTGGCGGCCGCACAGGATGTTCCGGCTGACCAACCCGCGCCGGTTCGTGCTCCTGACCCGGTTGTTGCGCCGGCCGACATGCCCGGAATCGACCTCGATGCTTTGCTCGGCGACCTGTCTGATCCAGCCAATCCACTCTCGCCGGACGCGATTTTTCGCGCAATTACCGAACACGACAGTGTCTTCACCGAACACAGGATCTATCAATCCGTCGCCGTCGCCGCGCAGGGCGTGCTCGACGACGAGGGCATTCGTGCCTACGTCGCGCGGCTGATGATCCAGCGCGAGCTGCTGCCTCTTCGTCGCCCTCCTGAGCTTGCCGACTGCGATGCGCGCGATCCGCGCGCCACCGAACGGCACTACACCACCCGCCAGATGTGGCTGCTCGAAACGGCGCTCGCCGAGCGCGCACAGCGCATGGACGCCGACAATTCCGTTGCCGTTGATGTGCCGGCGGTGGATGCGGCGATCGCCGCATTCGAGGCGCGTAAGGGATTCGCCTTGGCGCCTGAGCAGCGCGCCGCACTGATGCACGTCACTTCTGATACCGGCGCGCTGGCGATTGTGCGTGGCGCTGCCGGGGCAGGAAAGACGACCATGCTGGAAGCTGCCGCCGACGCCTGGCGCGGCGCGGGTAGCCGGGTGCTCGGCTGCGCACTCGCTGGCAAGGCGACCGCCGGCATGGCCGAAGTTGGCATCGATTCGATGACGATCGCCGCCCGTCAATTTCTGCCCGTCTCGATTGCCAGCGCTCGCGAGCGGCGCGATCAGTCGGCCGATTGGTTGGCAAAACAAGTCGACATTCGCGACCGCTTGGCAACGCGCCTTGAGTCTGCACGCAAACCCGAAACGATTGAGCGCATGCAGAAATCGCTTGAGGCTGCCGAACAAAGGGTCGTCGCGGCGGCTGATCTTCTCGCCGATGCCACTACCGCCCTTGAGAAGCTGGAAGCCCAGCAACTGCGCGCCGGCGACGTCCTCGTGTGTGACGAGGCCGGGATGGTCGGATCCCGTGACATGTCCTGGCTTGCACAGCAGTGCGCCGACGCTGGCGCGAAGCTCGTCCTCGTCGGCGACGAAAAGCAACTGCAGGCAATCAGCGCCGGAGGCGCCTTCCGGATGCTGCAGCGCGCTGTCGGCCGCTATGCCGAACTGGTCGAGAACCGCCGCCAGCGATCCGAGGATGACCGCCTCGCCGCGAATGCGATTGTCGCCGGCGAGGCCGGCGAGGCGATCCGCAATTACCTCGAACGAGGTCTCGTCCGTGTTGATCGCACTCGAGACGAATCTGTCGCGGCGCTCGTCAACGGCTGGCTCGACGACGAGATTGATCCTGCCGCAAAACTGATCCTCACAAAGACGCGTGCCGACGCGGCCGAGCTCAACTCCCTCATCCAATCCCATCGTTTTGCCGGCGGAGAGGTTATCAACTCGGTACCCCTCTCAACAGCCGCGGGCAAGCTCGCGGTCGGAGAGGGCGACCGACTGCTATTCGGCCAAAACAGCAAGCGACTCGGCGTCATGAATGGTCAGCTCGGCACGGTCGATCGTATTGACCTCACTGAGCTTGGACACGTCGTGACTGTCCGCACCGACGCCGGGGTATCGGTTCGCTTCCTCGTCGGCGATCCTGATGACAGAGACCTCGCCAAGAACGCCCGGGAATCTGGGCTCGCAGGCGTGTACAACAATTTCGCGCTCGGTTATGCGATCACGACGCACAAATCGCAAGGCGCAACAGTGCGCGCGAGCTACGTATTCGGACTAGGTGACCGCGAAATGGGCTACGTCCAATCCACGCGGCACAAAGACCGGGCGCACTTCTACTTCACCGCTGCAGACCTCGAGCAGCTCGAGGTAGAGGCCGGTAATGGTGAGGCGACCGCACGAATGCTGAAGGCGATGGAGGCAATCGCCAAGAAGCAGCGACTCGAGCCCGTGCCCGATAACCAGCGATCGTTCCGGACTGTGCGCGAGTGGCTGGATCTGCACTCTGATGTTGCGCTCGGAACAGGGCGCACACCGGATCCGAAGCTGGAGGGGCTGACCAAAGAGCAGCAAGAACTGCTGTTGCGTCTGAAAGACGCGACGCGCGCCCTTGCAGCATCACATCAAAAAGAGACCACAGCCGACTACCTGTTGGAAGCCCAATTCGATCGCCAAGCGGCGGAGAAAGAAGCGGCAGAAAAGTTGCTTCTCGTTGATGACCGGGCTGCCGTAGAGAACGAAGTCCTGTCGGCAAATGGACGTCATGACGAAGTGCAAAAAACCGCGCCTGCCGATGAGTTGGCGCTGACCCTTGGAGGTGATTGATATGCGTCGCGCAGATCGTGTTTTTTTCGGCCTACTGCAGGTGGCTGTGTATGCGTTTGTTGTTTTTTTCATCGGTCTGATTTTCATCCCGATGTTCACGGAAGCGGGGGCGCCGTTGTGGTTTGTCGCCAGCGCCCCCGGCGTCGCGCTGGCATTGCTTTTCGTCGCGACGCGAAAAGCCCCCGGATTTGTGCAAGGTGGAGACGACAAATGATCCGCCGATTCCTGCTCCTTCTCATCGCCGCCGCCCCCGGCGTCGCGCTGGCCGACGCTACGCCGGCGCTGCAGAGTTACGAGGCCGCAGCGAGTGACCCGGCGCTGCAAATGCTGTCGGCGATTTTTGGCAGCGCATCCGGGATCTTCGGCGGAGCCGCGAACCCAGTTGTCGACGGCATGTTTCTCGCGTTCAACACTGCGATTCTGGCGATCGCGTCGGCCTGGTTTGCCTGGAACATCACCAGCGCAATCGCCTCGAGCAGCTGGGATGGTGAAGTCCTCGGCAAGCGCTATTCGACGCTCTGGATGCCGATCCGGACCGTGACCGGGGCAGCGATGCTGTTGCCGGTCTGGAAGGGGTGGAACCTCGCCCAGCTGGCGATGGCCTACGCCGCCTCGCTCGGCATTGGCATCGGCAACGCCGTTTACTCTCATCTGCCCAGCACCCCGACGGGCGCCGCCGTCGTCGCCCCGGCAGCGCCGGGCATGGGACTCGCGGTCGAGTCACTTGCGGACGGCTGGCGTTGCGTCATTGAGCGCCGGCGGTCGCAGGTGCAGATGCGGAAAACCAACGTGCAGGATGATCCATCCTTGTCTGTGATCTGGACCAGCCAAGTCGGCGTCTCGCCCGCCGGCGACGCCGTTGTCGCTCGGCTCGGTGCAATCCCCGCCGCCGACGGTTACCGCGAAAACACCTGCGCGCAAGTCGAGATCCCCTTTCCGCCGGTCCCTGCCGATGCGACCGCCACTGCCTTCGCGACCGCCGCCCGCGCTGGCGCGGTCGAGGCGCTGCGCGCGGCAGACGCGGAGTTCCGCAATTTGGCGGCGCGCGCCGCGACGATCGATCCCGACGATCCCGCGTCCAATCAGATCGACGCAGAATTCACGGCCGCGGTGCCCGCGATCATTGATCGCGCGAACGCCAAGATTCGCGGCGCGGTTGCCGGCGCGCTTGATGTTGCGCGAGGCGCGCAGTCCGCGCAGCACGCCGCCGACGCGGCAGCCGGCGGCTGGCTCGCGGCCGGCGGAAGTTACGTGCGCGCCGCCGCGTCGCAGATCCAGGCCGGCAATGCGATGCCACAGCAAACGCAACCGTCCCAACCCGACACGCGCGGCGTCTGGCGCAAGACCGTCGACAACGTGACTGGTGTCGGCAGCTGCTTGCTCGACCCGGGCAAGTGCATCTCGGACAAAATCGTCGGCGCGCTGCGCGACGCCGGCGGCGTCGCCGGCTTGCTCCAGATCGATGGCGCAAACCCGATTGCCAGCATGCAACGGCTCGCCAGCCAGCTCTTCACTTTGCTCGCCCTGATGCTGGCAATACTGCTCGGGCTCGGTGTCCTGAGCCTCACGCTCGCGGGCGCTGCTGGGGTCATGATGCCACTGACGGGGATGTTCCTTGGTGCCGGCATTCCGATCGCGACACTCGCCGTCATGCTCATGATCTGGCCGCCGTTGATTATTCCGTTCGCTTGGGTTTTCGCGATTGGCGCCTGGCTCGTCGTCGTCATCGAAGCGCTGATCGCCGCACCCCTGTGGGCCCTTGTTCACCTCGATCCTGAGGGCGAGGGGATGGGCCAGCGCACGACCCACGGTTACATCTTCCTGCTCAACTTGCTGTTCCGCCCCGCGATCCTCGTCATCGCTGTAACAGCCGCCGGCGCGCTGATGAGCGTTTTGGCCGGATGGGGCAATGGGTTCATCCAGTCGGCGCTGTCCGCGATGAGCGCCAGCGCCGGCGGCAACTTCCTCGCCCTCGTCGTGTTGGTTGGCGGTGTCGTCGTCATCTACAAGCTCAACATGGCCATCATCGAGTTTGCTGCAAGCCTGCTCACCACCATCCCAACGCAAGTCTTCGCGTGGCTCGGCGGTCAGTTCGGCAGCGACGTCGGCAACACCGCTGGCGCGACCGCAGGCGTCGGCGGTGCGATGGCCGCGGCCGGCGCGACGGTTGGCGCGGGCGCCATGGGCGCACGCGGCCTCGGCCGCGGCGGCAAAAAGCCCGACGATCCGAAGTCGCCGCCGACGGGCGGCGAGGACCGGAAATTCGAGGGCATAAAGAGCGACGCCGAGGTGTCGTCCGGCAAGTCAACCAAGTCAACGGGAGCGGAAACCAAATGACCATGAGCAACGCCAGGAAAAGCAGGATCGTCGAATTGGCGCGCGCTTTTGCCAGTTACATGACGCGCGAAGAACTTATCACGCTGGGCTGCGTGACCCTCCTGGCCGCGAAGATCCAAGACACCAACGACATCGCGAAAGCATGCGAATTCGTTTCGCATCGCACGCGGTTCGAGTGCGACCCAGACTCGATCCAAGCGGCAAAAAAAATGGCGCGACAGGCGCGACGGAAACCGGACCTACTCGAAGACGCTACGTGTGCCGCGACGATCGCCATGCAAATGAAATCCACCGACGCGAACCCGGAGTTTGCCGCCACGCTGTTGTTCGCCACCAAACCGCAGCACATTCACTGAGAGATAAGCAAATGAAGCCGACCACCACCACCACCACCCCGGGCGCTCCGCGCCCGGCCTCTCGCAGCCTCGTCCGGGCCGTCGCCGGCGAGATCACCGGGATCTCGACCTTGGCCAGCGCGGCGCGGCGCGCCGTCGCCGGCTTTCGCGACGGCGTTGCGCCGACGCATCGAGAGCTGCAGTCGCTCGCGGCCGGGATTGCTGCGCCGGCGCAACGCCGCTTCCGGGTCGAGACGTTCGATTCGGCCGCGGCGCGGCTTGGGCTGTCCGAGGCCGACATTGCCGCGCGAGGCCAGCAGTATCGGCGGCACGCCCTGCTGACCACTTTTGTGGTCTGGATGTTCGTCGCCGCGGCGGCGGGCGCGGCGATTTCGGGCGAGTGGCTCTGGTCGCTGAACGCGTTGGCCGGCGTGCCCGTTTTTACCGTGCTGGCGCTGCGCAGCTGGTTCTGTTTTGAGCGGATCCAGCAGCGCCGGTTTTTCCATTTTTCCGAGTTCGTCCGGAGCACGGCGGCTCGGCGCATGTTTTTCGCTTAGAAGGAGCTGATGATGATCGATACGACGGTGGTGGCACTCCCGTTTACGTTGCCGCAAACGCAGGAGGCGTCAGACTGGCTGATGGAGCTGGATTTCGTTGACATGGTGGAAGGGCCGATCGAGGAGATCGAGCTGATGGCCGAGAAGGCGCCGTCCGCGTCAGCGCGGGACTATTTGCTGCGCTGGGCGCAGCGGCGGCGGGCAGGGGAGCGGTTCGAGTTCATGGCCGCAGCATCGCCTAACATTTCCGCAATGTCGGCGTAACTGCGTTGTTGCGTGCAGCTCGTAAATCATGGGCCATCGCCGGCGGTGCCGGCGACCGCGCCCGGCGGGCTTCGCCCCGAGCCGCCGCTGGCGTCTCGGCCCTGCGGGCGCTGGTCGCTTGTCCCTTCGGCGGCAAAGCCGCCTGCGCGCTCCGCTTGCGGGGCGTTTTGTCGTCGCGGATGGGGCGTCCGCGACCACAAAAACGCCTCAAATCCTATCGAGCATCGCCCCGGCCATGCCGGCGCGATGGAGTGCGACTCGCAAGCGAGTCGCGCGTTGGTCTCGGTGGGGGAGTCCGTTTCGCTGCTCGCTGCCCTTTCGCATCTGTCCTCCGGAGCCGCCCAAAGTCGCCGGCCCCCTCGTCTCGCAAAGCAAGCTGCCGCGCCAGCCGGCTCAGCCTGCGCCTTATCCTCGCCGCCCTGCGGGCGGCTCCGGTAATGCTCGGCTTCGAATTCCCGGCTGTCACGGCACCTTGCAACTCGCCGCCGCCCTGCGGGCGGACGGGGGCCGTCGACTTCGTGCGAGGCGGCTCCGGAGGGCAGATTATCAAACGAAAGGAGGCAACTATGACCAGCAAAACCACCCCCACCCCAGACCACGCGGCCGCAGGGGCTCTGCCCCCGCACCCCCGGAGGACTCTCCAGAGGGCAGTTTGCAAAGGCATTCGCGGCGCTGGCGGTTTCCATCAACTCGGTACGTACCGAGTAACAACTGATATTCAAGGAGAAGGCGAAATGACGCAGACCACTGAACGCGCAACGTCCATCAACGACTCGCTGAACCGCCTGATGGCGTACGCCGCGCGGCTTGGCGCGGCAGGTGATGCCGATGGAGCCGACGCGCATATCGGCATTGCGCGGGGGTTCTTCGGCTACGCCTCGCACGACTTGACTGAGGAGGATCGGGACTACTGGCAACAGGTTCTGTTCCCGCAGCCGTCGGACAGCCCGGTACTGTGAAGGAGAGAGCAGATGACTGCTGCAATCGCAATTTTCGCCGGGCTGCTGATCGCCGCCGGGCTCACCGGCCTACAGTGGATCGACCGCCGGCAGTTCGGGCGCCGCAATGCTCACGGCGTCCAGGTTTTCGCGAGTTACGAAGCGTCGCAACGGGCGCATTTTATCGAGGGGCTGGTCGGCGTCATCTCGCGCGCAGCAGTCCTTCTCTCCCTCGCGCTTTTCATAGGTGCAGGTCTTGTCGCTTGGTCGTAGCTCACGCATGTCAATGGCAGTAAACTCGGCGTTCTTAAAAGCGCTTTGCACTGAGGGCTAGAGATGAAACGAGACTGGGATCTGATCCGTAAGCAACTAACTGCCATTGAAGAGGATGACGACGTTTTTGCTGATATCCCGCCTGAACCGAAGGAGGGTGATTTTGCTACGTGGGACGAATATGAGAGCGCTTACCAAGCCTACGAGGCGATCGAGCGGCGGATATTTGGGCACCTAGATCTGTTGATCAAGGGCGGGTATGTCGAAGGTATAGAAATTATCCGTTCTCTAGGTGGTGGCATTCACTATGCACAAACTAACCCTCGGCTAACGATGGATGGTCATGATTTACTGGATACGATGCGATCACAGAGCCTGTGGGAATCCATCAAGGCGAATGCAAAGAGCAAGGGGATAGAACTGACCTTCGATGCGATCAGGGCGCTTGGGGGGCTGGCGCTAAAACAGCTTGTCGGTGGCGCTTAACTCGAGTGACTCAGCCAAGCTTGCGCGCTAGGTCCTCCGCCCGCGGGTGGTAGTAGCGCTTGAGCATTCGCAAGTCCTTGTGGCCGGTGACGCTCGCCAGCTCGATCACGTTCGACAGCTTCTCGGCCAGTCGAGACGTTGCGACGTGGCGTAGGTCGTGATAAGCCTCCCATAAAGTGTTGCGAGACAATACAGCATGAGTACAATGGTATTGTTGAGTGGCGGGCTTTCAGTGAAAGTCGAGTAGCTGGGAAGGTCGGGGCGAAGTGGCGAGAATTGACCTTGGCGAGCAGGGTCGGTGGCGGAACCTTGATGCAGCGTTTGCGTTGCAGGCGTTCACCGACCCTGCCAAACGTGATAGGACGTTTGAACCGATCAAGGATCGCCACACAACTCGTTGGCACGCGCAGGTGCTGGGGCGCGAGTTTGAACTGCTGCTGACCGGCCCAAAATTCTTCGATACCCGCGCCAAAACCGGCGGTGGCAGGACAATTGATTCAGCCATGCACCTGCTGCGGATCGATTTCAAGACGGCGACCGGAGCTCTCTGGAAGAAAGTCCTTTGATGCGCCTGTTCCTGACCGACAGGGAATTCGTCTGGGAGAGCATAGCGAGGCCAAACATCCCTTTCCTTTGCGGTAACGAAATGGAGCTGGTTTCAACCCCCAACGAGTACCTGCGTTTCGTCGCAACAGTCAAAGGACGCACGCGCTCCGAGAAGACTTGGCTGACCTACGGACATCACCTGTACGAGTTTTTCGCATTTCTTGAGGCGAACAATCTGCCATGGGATACCGTTAATCAAACCCAAGTCGCGGCGTGGCGTGACGCGATGCTTGAGCGGAACTGCGCTCGCTCTACCGTCAATCAACGACTGCGCTGCGTCCATGCCTTCTACGAGTGGGCCATGCGCAACGGTAAGACCCATACCCATCCTTTCTCGACCCAGGACATCTGGGTCGCCAAGCCGCGCAGCTTTCTGGCCCACGTCGACGCCTCCGGTGGGTGCTTCGACGCTAACGAATTGACCTTGCAGACGCATAAGCCGCTGCCGAAGTTCCTCCACATGGACAAGGCGGTTCGCTTCGTCGAGACCATGGCGCCGCACTCGCTCAAGCTCATGGGTTACCTTGCACTGCTGACCGGGATGCGGCGCGAAGAGGTTGTCGGTCTGGACTACCGCGTGGTGCCGAATCCCGCCGGACATGACCCCGGAAAGCAGTTACCAATGCTGCTCGATCCCATGCTGACGCCGACAAAGGGCGACAAGGAGCGGTTCGTCATGCTGCCATACGACTTGGCGGTGGCCCTGTGGGACTACTTCTGCCGCGACTGGCCGAAGCGCAATGCTATCTTCAAGCGTACATACGGCAAGGAAAGCACCCGTTTCTTCTTGTCGCACTATGGCGAAGAACTCTCCGTCCGGTATCTCAACAACGCCTTTACCAAGGTCAGCCGTAAGATCGGGATCGAGGCTCATCCGCACATGCTGCGCCACACATTCGGCACTTACGAACTGCTGCGTATGGGTAAGAAGGAGGGCCAGAGCAAGGCGCTGATGTGGGTGCGCGACCGCATGGGCCACAGTTCCATCACTACCACCGAGAAGTACATCCATGCCGTCGATCTAACCCAAAACGATGACGTGGACGGCTACCAGGCAGAAGTCTGCGAGGCGCTGCGCCGTGGCCATTAGACGCAACAAATTGGACAGGAAGGCCAATCTGACGCTGGATGTTGGGCGTGTCGTCGATATGCCCCCGGGCTGGGCTTTCACCATCGACTGCCCGCATCACGGCAAGCTCAAGTTCGACTTCAATCCTTTCCGAGAGAGTGGGCGAGAAGACCTGGCCAGTCACATGCGAGATGCACTATGGAACATGCGGCATACATCCGTGGGAGCGACGCTTTATTCCTACTTGAATGTTGGCTTACGCCCGTTCTGGCGCTTCCTCGATGATCTGACGGCCGCGAGCGAGGAGATTGGCAGGTTGGATCAAATTGATCGCGCATTACTGGATCGGTATCTCGCTTGGTTGGAACTGCAATTGGTCTCCACTGGAAAGGACAGGGGCGAGCCGTGGTCGATTTCCTCTCGACGTGTGACCTTTAATCTCCTGAAATCGCTATTGCTAAACCGACAAAAGTCTGGCGCTCCGGTCAGTACTGACTTGAGCTTCCCGAGAAATCCTTTCCCGAACGCGAACCGACTATCGCAGAAACGGGAGGCGTATTCAGTTCCTGAGCAGAAGCGGATACTTGTCGCACTCAATCAGGATCTCAAGGCGATCCACGAAGGCCGCGCGGATCTGTCAGGGCTGCAAGTCCTGGTTGTCCATCTGGTTCTCCTCGCGTTGGCGACGGGAAGGAACATGCAATCGCTCCTAGACATGAAGCGCGACAGTTTGCAGGCGCACCCGTTACCAGACCGGGAGCTTATGGTCACGTACAAAAGACGTGGTTGGTCGACACAAGCGACTTCGCTTCGCAAAACATTGGCACCAGAGGCCCAGAAAGCGCTGCAGGCCATCCCCACAACCATCGGGGAGCACTTTCGCGCTTTGTGTGCGATCACCGCACCACTTGTTGATGAAATAGAGCAAAGGCATCAGGCGTACGTGTTCATCTGGCGCATCACGCATCTGGAGCGCAAGGGACAGGTCGTGCGACTGGATGGCCAGTTGGCAAACTCCGGCCTCCGAATGTTTGTGAAACGGCATGCACTTCAAGATGATCGAGGAAAGCCGTTGGCACTGAATATTGCTCGGCTGCGTCCCACATTTGCGACCGAGTTATATCGGCGCACGCGGGACATACGCCGCGTTCAGCAAGCATTAGGGCACGCAAACGTTGAGACGACCGCACGCCACTATGCTGAGGCATCGCCCGAAGCAAAGCGCGACCACGCCATTGTTGTTGACGGGATGGTGAGTCAATTCACACGTATGGAGGTCGAAGGCCAGGTCCTGTTGGCAGCGGATGGGAAGATTCCGTTACAGGATATGAAACATCTCCTCGCGGGGGGCTACAGCACAGGAATCGCACGCTGCAAGAACCCATTCCGCGAAAACGAGTCAGTGTGCCAGAAATTCTTCCATTGCTTCAAGTGCCCGAGTATGTGTGTGTTTGAAGACGATCTGTGGCGGCTATTCAGCTTCTATTATCGGCTCCTCACAGAGCGTTCTAAGATCAACTCGGCCCATTGGCTGAAAACCTACGGACCTATCATCCGTCGTATCGATACCGATATTGCCTCGCAGTTCCCAGCCGACAAGGTAGAAGCTTCTCGCCTCAAGGCACAACAGACCCCCCATCCCACTTGGAAAGGAATGCTGCTTTGAGCATGCCCTTACTTGATTTACGACCACTGAAGGGGGCTGCGCCAACAGAGAAAGCAATACGCCCAGTATCTGTCGCGATTCAACCTGATGGCACACCATTTGTAGTCAGTCGATTCGGTGATGACATCTGGGACTGGTATCCCTACCTGCCGAACGCGAATCTTCCCCCCTCGCGCAAACGGCTGGATTGGAACATAACTCTACCGGATGGAAGCTTGTTGACAGATGCACAGCATGCGCACCTCCTGGATGCTGCCAAAGACTTTCTTTGGTCATTGTTCGCACAACCGATCGAAGGACGAAAACGTCCTATTCTGCGATCCCTGATCACGAAATCGTTCCCGCTGATTCTGCTTTTGCGCTGGATGGTGACAGTAGGAATTCGTCGATTCACGGATCTGAATGGCCTCACACTTGACTATGCCTCTGCTGCCAAGCGGACAAAAAGTGGAGTAGCGTCGCCAAAGACGGTTACGGCTCGACTATCAATATTGGAGGATATGTATCACCAGCGAAACAAGCTGAGCGACGCATTGATGGCACACCCATGGCCCGGCGAGGCGGCGACATCGTTGGCCGGAGAAAAGCAGGGCGGCATCCACCGTCGGGCAACGACGGCAGTTATTCCAGATAAGACGCTCGGGCAGCTTGCATCCGCAGCTATCGACTACATTCGTAACAAGGCGCCGGAAATACTGGCTGCGGCCGAGGCTGTCGAAGCCGCAGGCGAGAAATTCGCAGCATCCGCTGTCAGCAAGTCATGGATTTCCATTCATCGCACCGAAGCGGCACGAGAGGCCGGCTATGCGGGAACCTATGAACTCATCAAAGAGGTGACAAGACTGCGCACCGCCTGTTACGTCTTGATTGACATGTTCTCGGGAATTCGCGATTCAGAAATGATGTCTCTATCTGAAGGATGTATTTGGGAAGGATCAAGCACCGATGGCAGCGTAGGCTTGATGTGGCTGCATGGCACGATCTACAAAACAGGGGTACGGCCGAAACGCTGGCTTGTTCCGCCAATCGTAGCCGAAGCCGTGCGGATATTGACGCGAGTGACGGCATCTGTTCGCAGAGATATTGAAGATGAAAAAGAAATTCTCGCGAAGAAACTGGCCTCGTCGAGCCCCATCCAACGGGCAAGATTAATCAAGCGCCTCGATATTGTGCGCAATGCGAAGTTCAGACTATTTGTTGCGAAGCAGGGCGGTGTGGCCAACGTGCTATGTGGCACACGAATGAACAAGCTCTTGAAGGAGTTTTGCGAACACTGCGGGATAAACGATGGCGATGGGCGCCCATACTCTCTTTACGCTCATCAGTTCCGGCGGACCTACGCGCACTTTGTCGCACGCTCTGAACTTGGGGATCTACTGACGTTACGAGACCACTTCGGCCATTGGTCAATTGACATGACCACTTATTACGCTGACGGTGGTGCAGACGAGTACGAGGCCGACACGGAGTTGCTGGAAATGGTGTCCAAGGAGAAGGTGGACCGACAGGGCAAAATCATTGGCGGGTATCTGGATTCCGATACACCGCTGGCGAATGGTGGGCACTGGCTGAAAGACTGGCGCGCTTCGGTTCGCACTGCGGCCAACAAGGAAGAACTCATCAAAGAGTACGCAGGCACCATCACCTTGAACGGCACGGGCCATTCTTGGTGCGTCGGCAATGCTCGTGGCACAGGCTGCGGCGGGCTGTGCGTTTTTGAGGCGCAGATGTGTGTCGAGTGCAACTACGGCATCATCGGGCAGGAACATCGCTCTGCCTGGGAGGGCATTCGAGAGCAACAGATGGAGGCGCTAGCGCTCGATGATATGGGGCCGGGTGGCAGGGCGCGGTCGAAGAACATCCTCAATTACGCTGAGAAGGTCTTGCGGCGGCTTAACGGACAGGAATCAGCATGAGAATCTCCGAAGCAACCCAAGAGGCGCTGGCGGCCAATAAACGCCAGTCGGTGAGGGAAACGCGGGAGAAGCTGGAACTTGCATTGTGCCATCTCGTGAATGGCAATCCGCGGATCGTCAAAAAAGGTACCAGGATTACTGCCGCATCGGTTGCCAAGGAAGCCAGCGTGGATCGCGTCACCCTCTACCGATTCCATGAGCCCGTACTGGTTAAGATTCGAAAGATCAACGATACGACACCCAAGGTACTCCTCAAGGAAAATCGCTCGGCGTTGGCGCAGTCGGCTGCAAAGCAGAAGGAGTATCGGCGACTGGTTGAAAAGGCACAGGAAGAGGTCGCTGCACTGGCACGCATCAACTATCGGCTGGACGCCAGGGTCGCCGAACTCGAAGAGCTTATTCGGGTGAGAGATCGAGTAATTTCGGACCTGCAAAACCAGTTGAACGGGCGCGGTTCGAATCAGATAACAGTATCTTTAAATGTATCGCCGTTGTAACAGAGCAACAGCCGGCCAGAAATGGAAACTCCTCCGCGCCGGTTAGCTGATGCCCAAAGGGAGGCTCAATGCTGAAACCTGCCGGATGAGATGCCAAATGACATCTTTCGTTTAGGGCTTGGTAAAAAAATATTCTCGAAGCAATTTGTAAGGCGCGGGCCAAACCGTGGCGGCATTGAGCCGTACAGTAGGATCTACGCAGAATCCAGCCATCATTTCGAGATCCCCGGAGAATGTACCTCCGACGCGTTCAACCTGGCGGAGCACCAGGGACTTCTCAACCTTCAGGCTTTTCGGATTGTCGGATCCTGACGAATAGTACGCGCCGAGACGTTCGACCACCCGAACACCCGTGAAATGTCCTGACATGCCTTTTTTCGTGAACAACGGCAAAGCCCGGACGGGAGTTGTCAGGATTTCGACCGCGCCGACGAATTCCTTCCGCGGTGGATCGGACGCCAGACGGCGGAATACCGGGGTCAGCTTCCGGGCGATCACGCTTTCGTATAGGCGTCCTTCCGTAGGTTCCTCCAGGAACTCGATACTTCCGTCCCGGGCGATCTGGATCCCGGCGAACGTCTTGTCTTCGCCGTCGGCGAACCCGTCGCAAAAGACGTAGTCCGCCACCGATCCCATGACGTCGGTGGCAACCCACTCCCGGGGCATGATGAGCCGCCTGGCGGCGACCTCGTCCTTCAGGACGGAGTTGGCCAGCATGACGAGGACCGCGGCGGGAGATATTTCGGACCCGGCGTCTTCCGATGGCCTCGTAACGATTTCGCCGGTGAAACATTGCACGGGGCGCGGGAACGAGGCTACGGCGGCGGGTTTGGTGTCGGCCGCCCCATCCTCGTCGAACGCCTCTTCGCGGTCGATCGCGACGAAGATCTGCGCCGCCGTCTCGACGTAAGGCGAATTTCCCCGGTCAGTGACGGCGAGGCCGAATCCGTCGCAGGCTTTCGTCATCGCGCTCGAGAATAGCTCCCAAGCGCCGAGGTTGTCGGCTTCGGTACGCCGATCGTAGAGGTGGATCTCACGGGAAGCGAGCGAAGAGAAGATCGCTTCGACCAATTTCGACTTGTCGAGGTGCGAGGTCATTCCGCGGCGGCCGACCAGTTCCTTTACGGGACGAGATTCTATGTGCGCGGCTTCGAGCGAAGCCATTCCGGATGCGTTGATTCCACCGACGAGCCAACTGGCGAAGCCGACTTTGGAATCCATCGGGCCGGAGCCTTCCGGGCGCATCGGGGTCCAAGGAAGTCGAGGTCGAGCGCTGCGGATGGGCGCCTCCTTGACCACGTCCCCGGCCTCGGGGATTCGGTATCCGACGTTTTCGTACGTTCCGGGTGATGTTTCCGAAAACACTGCGGAGGCCTTCTTCGAAGGGAACCCGGGACGGACCGCCTTGAAACCCGTAGCGGAGATTTTCAGGACCTGCATCCCCGCGTATTCAACGAATTCCGGTTTGAAGCAGACCATGGTGTGCGACTTCGGATTCCTTTTCGCTTCCCAATACGTGGCTGACGGCATGCGGTAAGTCGGTTCTCCGGCCGGAGTGCCAATCCGCATCGCGAGGACGAAGTTCAGAAGAACATCCGCGGGAACCGCTTCCATAGCGCAGGGAAGGAACCCGTGTCCGGCCAACCGCTCGGCCGGAGTTCCCGACGGACAGGCGATCCAGGATCCACGCGACGAATCTCCCGATTCGGCGAGAACGGCCTTTTCCCGCCAGAGCCGGGCGATTTCCGCACGCTGCTCCTTTTCGGGATTCTTTTTCCGATGGAAGAACGCGAATTCGGACCAGGCGGCGGGAATCGCCTCGGCTAAGAACGCGTTGAAACGCGGCGTATCAGTCATTCGGCAGCCTTCCCGGTGGCGATGGCCGGTACGGTATCCAGCTCGTCGAGAATTTCGGTAAGCACCGCGTAGTCCTGGACGTGGACGAACGCGACGTTCCATGGACCGCGGAAGTCGTTCTGGACGCTGTCGCCGTCGAAAAACACCGCAACTCGGCCGTATTTTTCCTCAAGCGCCGGCCACCAGTTCTTGAACGCGTAGACGTAGCGCTCGGGCGCCCATTCGCCACGGGCTTCGGAGCGCATGTAGCCGAGCTTCATGCGCGCGTCCGCGACGAGCTGCTCGATTTTGTCGAGGTTGGCGGAGCCTTCCATGGTGCAGACGGACCAGGCCTTGGCGTCGACCGCCGCGCCGCATTGCGGAACGAAGAGATCGCTGCGTTCGAACAGGTGGAGCGGCGTTTCGCGGTCATCGAGCGCTTTCTTGCGGGCCCAAGCCGTGACGGCCACCCGGCACGTCCTCTCGTAATCGGCGGGCCATACGACGTCGAACATGACCGCCGGCCTGACCATCATCACGTAACCGGACTTTTTGTCCGATATCGTCCGGTACCAGCATTTTTGGGCGTCCACCGGAGCGAAGTCCGGGTCGAAGAACCGGTAATCGTCCCCGTCGGCCGTGAAGAACAGGCCCCATTTGTCCCTTAATTTCGAGAATACCGCCTTGGACGGCATGCCGAAGTAGAAGTCGGTCACCGTCACGCCGTACGCGGCAAGTTTCTTGTTGAGCCTGAGCGCGGTTTCGTTCGCGCCCAGGAAGTCCTTGTTGGTGACGACGGCGTAGGACGACAGGAATTCGCGTAGGTCGATCCAGAGGCCGCGCGCGTCGGTCGATTCCCTGACCTCCTGCGCGAGCCGTGAGAAAAATTCCCGGGAGCCGCAGTCCGCCCGGACGATGAAATCGGTCTTTGCGCAGACCTCGGAAACGCGGAGTTGGCGCTTCGCGGACTCCAGCACGAGGCGCATCGCGGGAGGCAGGATCGTTTCACCGACGATGTCCGGAGTGACGGCGGCGAATATGCCGGCGAAGCGGGAATTCAGAAAAACCTTGGGCGAGTAGGAGGAATTGAGGGTCCGGTCCATCCGTCCCACCGACTGCATCGCGATGTCCATTTGCGCGGCGACGTACTGCGACGTCTGTTTAATGGCGGCGCTGGTCGCCCACCACGGTTCGGCGGCATCCTTCCTGCCGAAGAGCTTGTGGCCGATCTGAAGCCACGTGAAGTCCCCTTTGGCGGCAAGGTGGTGCCCGATGCGCAGGTAGTTGCTTTCGGATACGACGTTGGTGACCTGCTCTGCGAGGACGACGTCGGAAACGTCTACGCCTACCCGGTCCGCTCCGGTATGCCGGCGGACTGAACTGCCACCGACGTACCGGAAGAAGTTCGCATTCTCCGGCAAGGGGAGGGGAAGTTCCTGGTGGAGGTTGGCTCCGGTGGCCATGCCTCCGAACGCCACGAACACTAGGTAGATTTTCGGTTTTTCAGCGGATGAGAGGTTTCGGGCGAAATCGGCGTGGAAATCCTTCCAGTCGCCGCCCTGGAAGCTCTTCGCGTCCACGAAGTCGCAGCGGTAGCTTCCTTCGCCGAATTCCTTTCGGAGAAAATTCCTGAAAGCGTCCCGGGCCTGCTGTGCCCGCCGTCCGCTGTTGAAGAACAGAAGAGAACACCTCGGGGCCATGTTTCCGGTTTCGGCGAGATCCCGGGCGAACGTGTTGAGCACGGCGACGTTGGTTCCGGAGTCGTCGCCTCCTTCTCCGAACGAAAGGTTCAGGACGTTTCCGACGTCGTCGCGGCCCCAGACGATTTTCGGTTGTGCTTTCGGCCCGGTCTTCTCTTCCAAGACGCGTGCACCTTCGTCGAGCGGCAGTATTTCTTTCGGGTACCCCCGGGAAAGCGTGAGCCAATCAAGATCGATGTTCGTGATCGACGACCGGACGGTCGCGGAAGCGGAAGATACGTAGAACGCGTTACCCGCTTCGAGGATCGCGCTGACCATGGCTTCGGTGCTGCCCTTGCTCAGCCTGACGTTGATTTCGAGCTGGTGGCCGTCGAACATTCCGGCCTCGAGGAATTCGTAACCGCGAAGGTAGAACTGGTCGAGGACGCTGAGTGTCTCGTCTTTTTGGGAGTCAAGGGAGTTCGAACTCCTCCTGCCTGGTAGCGTGGAAACGTACTCCGCAATTTCAGGCCTTCCTTGCGTGACGTCCTTGAGGAACAACCCGGCCCACTCCGGACGCCTGCCTTGGAGGTTGCGCGCGTCCTTGTTGGCGAGGTCTATCGTATTGATGGCGTTGTAGACGTCGGCGATCGGCTCGAGGGTCCGGCGGATGGCCTGCGCCGCCGAAACCGGCACGGATTCGCATCCTTCCGCACGCATCTGGCCCGAGGACTTGAACGGCTTGACGATGACGCGGTAGCCGTCGGTGGTGTCGGTGACGGTCGTATCGAGACGGGCGCCCATCTGGTCGTGGGAAAAAAGCGACGAAAACGCCGGGCTGATGGCGGCGACGAGGGACTGTCGGGACTCGAAGTGCTCGTCGGGGCGGAAGAGGACGCATGCCCGGCCGTTGGCGTACGGGTGAACTTCTCCGGGGAGCCAGAAGCTCGAATGGCGGTCGACGGCGTATTTCCGTACCGCCTGCAGACGTTCCCGGTGCTTTAGGTACAGCGGCTTGTTCGCCGACTCGATGACGAGGCTGGTCTTGTCGAACGCGTCGGCAAGGCCGCGCACCGCGAAAGAGGCCGCTTCGAAAACGTTGACCTTGACCGCGCGCTTCTCGATGTCGTCGGTGATGCGCTTGTGCCCGTGGGAGAATTCTTCGCCCACGAAAAAACAGTTCGGGAACGGCGATTCCTTCAGTGTCGGTTCCGACACGAACGGCGAGTACGTGAAGAACCTCGCCCGCGATCCGTCGATTTCGAAGGCAGAGAGGCCCCAGAAGAGCTTCTGGTACGTCATCAGCAAGACCATCGGGCCGGTGCGTTTCTGGAACGCCTCGTTCCCCGGGTACATGCAGCGGCAGGTTTGGCAGTGACGGACGTCGGGCGACGGGCTCACCGCCTGGAAGTCGATCCATTTCCTGCAGCGCGCCTTCAAGGCGTCGCGGTCCTGCCGAATCGGCTTTTCCAGCCTTTCCCGATATTCGCTCCGCCGGACTTCCTCCCGGTAGAGGAATTCGATCCCCCGCTCGAGATCGTGGATGATCTTCGGGGTTTCCGGGTCGGAAGCCGTTTTCCTGAGGGGACAGCCCTTCGGAATTCCGGTTTCGGCCAGGGAGTCGAGCTGGCTGCGGAAGACAATTAGGGGCGCCGATGAGCCGGCGAGGGACTTTTTCAGGTCTTCGTGGATCGGGTTCAGGTGGCGCCATTCCGGGGCGAGGTAGACCAGCGTCAGCGGCTTGCCTTCCCATGCCTCGATGTGGGCGACGGGCTCATTCGAAAGGGCCCAACTTTTCCCGGTCCCGGTGGCCGCCGGGTCGACGTAGATTTTGCCAGCCGCTTTGCCTTCCGCGTAATCGATGAGCGCTTTTCGTAGGAAATCCTGGCTCGGATGGCTTCGGAATGCGAATTCCTCGATTTTTCGCGATTCGGGCATGGTCTATTCCGTGAGAATAATCCAAGGAGTGTTACACAGCCCCGCGCCGATCCGCAACGGAATGCGGATTGACTCTGAGCCAAAGGAGAGTTGAGCGCTTTCTGGTTAGCTGTTTCTGAGAGTGACGATTGGCATTACTCCCCCGCTCCGTTTTTTGACATTACCCCGTAGGTCCGGAATTCGGCGATTCTGTTGAAAAACTCCCTGTGTTAAACGGTCGGTGGCAAAATATGCATAAAGCATTTTCGCAATGAGGATCTAGCGATGATGGGGCAAATGCAAGGGGGGCAGGGCCGACTGTTCTATGCCTTCAATCTTGAAGACCACGTGCCTCAGAATCATCCGCTGCGAGGCATCGATCGCTGCCTCGACCTGAACGATCTCCGCCAACATCTGGCAGAGCACTACAGCCCTACTGGCCGTCCGTCGATTGATCCCGAACTGATGATCCGGATGCTGATCATTGGCTACAGCTACGGCATTCGCTCCGAGCGTCGCCTGTGCGAGGAAGTGCATCTCAACCTGGCTTATAGGTGGTTCTGCCGTCTTGGCCTGGAAGATGCCGTACCGGATCATTCCACCTTCTCCAAGAATCGCCATGGGCGATTCCGCGACAGCGGCGTTTTTCGCTGGGTGTTCGATGAGGTCGTCCGCCGCTGCATGGTGGCAGGGTTGGTCAAGGGCGACTCGCCAGTTGAACGTCCAGGCCGCATGAGGTGAGCCTCTCCAGAATATGCCCTTTGTTGTATTGACTTGGCATTATCGCTAACAGAGAATGCCCAATCTTCATAAAAGGAAATTGGGCGATGCAGGCATCAGAGGGGGGGCTGGGGGATCAGTGCGTGCAGTGGCTGCTCGGCAGCCTGTGCAGCCTCTATCGCATCCCCTTCGACCCCAAGCTGGTCGAACAGGATTTCCCGCCGCCGCATAGCCTCGCCACCTTCCACGAAGCCGCCCGCGCCTTGGGCTTCAAAACAGGTAACAGTACCCACCCCGCCGATTGGCAAAAGCTTCCGCTTCCAGCCATTGCTTTCCTGCGGGCCGTCCCGGAAAGTAGCGCTGAAGAAGCCATTCCCACCATCCCCGTCCTCATCCTCAAGACCGACGGCCACAAACTTCTCTACTTCCGCACCGGTAGCCAAGCCCCGGAAACCATCACCGCAGAAGAAGCCGCCACCCAGTTCGAGCCCGAACTCATCCTCGCTTCACGCGAGGCCAGCGACACCAACAAGGATGGCGAAATCCCCGGCTTTGAAGTCGAGAAGAAGGAATTCGGCTTCAAGTGGTTCATCCCCGAACTCCTCAAACACAAAACCATCTGGCGTGACGTCCTGCTCGCCAGCCTGGCTATCCAGCTCGTCGGTCTGGCCACGCCGCTGTTCACCCAGGTCATCATCGACAAGGTCGTCGTCCACCAGACCCACAGCACCCTGATCGTCCTTGGCGTGGCGCTCGTCATGTTCATGCTCTTCACCAGCGGCATGAGCTGGCTGCGCCAGTATCTCGTGCTGCACACCGGCAACCGCATCGATGCCGTCCTCGGCAGTCAGGTCTTCCGGCATCTGCTCCGATTGCCTCTGCCGTACTTCGAACACCGCCCCACCGGCACCCTCGTTGCCCGCCTGCACGGTGTCGAAACCATCCGTGAGTTCGTCTCCGGTGCCGCTGTCACGTTGGTTCTCGATTTTCCCTTCCTGCTCATCTTCCTCGCCGTGATGTTTGCCTATAGCTGGCAACTCTCACTGATCGCCGTCGGCCTGCTCGGCGCCATCGCCTTGATCAGCTTTCTCGTCACCCCGGTCTTTCGCGAAAAACTCAATCAGCAATTCATGCTCGGGGCGAGAAACCAATCCTTCCTGACCGAATACGTATCAGGAATGGCCACCGTAAAATCCCTGCAGATGGAAGCCGACATCGACAAAAAGTACGGCGACTTCCTCGCCCAATACCTCGCCGCTGGTTTCAGTACGAAGCAGGTCGGCAACACCTACAACGTCATCAGCAATGGCCTCGAACAGGTGATGACCCTAGCCATCCTGATTGTCGGTGCCTTGCTGGTCATGCAGAACGACGGCTTCACGGTCGGTATGCTCGTCGCCTTCCAGATGTTCGCCGGCCGGATGAGCCAACCGCTCCTACGCCTCGTCGGCCTGTGGCAGGAATTCCAGCAAGCCAACATTGCTGTCAAACGCTTGGGCGATATTCTCGACATGCCGCAGGAACCACATACGCTTACCCCAACAAGAGAAAACCAAGGCCCCGGCCGAATCGACCTCAGCCATCTCGCCTTCCGCTATTCCGAACACCACCCCTGGCTGTACAAGAACCTTAGCCTGCCACTGAAGCCTGGCCATCTGACCGTGCTGATGGGGCCGTCTGGCTGTGGTAAGAGCACGCTAGCCAAGCTGCTGCTCGGCTTCTACCAGCCGAACGAAGGGCAGATCAACCTCGACGGCAAGGACATTCGCCACCTCGCCGCCAACGAACTACGACAAACCTTCGGCGTCGTGCCACAGGAAACCGTGCTCTTCGCCGGCACACTCTACGACAACCTGGTCATGGCGCATCCGCATGCCAGCTTCGAGGATGTCATTCAGGCTTGCAAGGCGGCGGAGATTCATGAGGTGATCGAAACGCTCAATGATGGGTATCAGACGGAGATTGGGGAACGTGGTACCGGGCTATCGGGTGGGCAGCGGCAGCGGATTGCCATTGCCAGGGCGCTCCTGAAACGGCCGAAGATACTGATCTTCGATGAGGCGGTGTCGAATCTGGATCAGCAGACAGCGGAGCACTTCGCTCGAACGGTCAACAAGCTCAAGGGGAAGGTGACGATGCTGTTTATTACGCATCAGATTCCACGTGGGTTGGCTGTGGATGAAGTGATCGAACTTGGAACGAATACAACCCGGCAGATGGAAGTTGTGGAGGAGTAAAAATGAGGAAGAGGAATATGTGTAAAGTCAGGAATTACGAAATGCCACGGTCGACCGGAATATATATAGAAACAAAATTTCTCGGGCCACTTTAGTTTCGGGTTGATGGGGGATTTGGTTAATAGGGCTGCGCTCTGTTTTGTTTTTAGACAATCGAGTATTTAAATATTATGGAATACCTTGGAATAGGTTTTTGTCTGATTGCAGAAGCGTTTTTTTTCAACAAAAAAACATTATTGGAGACGGGCAAGAATCCGAGTAGAGGCGTGCTTGTTTTTATTAATTTATTCGGAATATTTTTTGTTGTTGTTGGGTTTTTTGGAACGATATTTGGCGCCGCTCCGCTATTCCCGGATACTCACGGAAGAATTATTTTATTTATCGTATTTTACTATTTGCTCATTAGCTCTCGCTTGCTAAGTGCGGCCAGCGATGGGGGGGGGCTTGATTTTTTACGAGAAAAAAATAGAAATATTATTGACATGACGAAAATTGCTTTTTCTATTGGGGTTTTTCCTAAAAACAAACCGTATTGCACTTTTGTGAATGCGTGCCAATTCCTTCTGATATTGCTGGTTATTTCTTTTATTAAGGATTTGTTATGGGAGTGAGTTATTCGGATCTGGCAGGGGTTCCATCTGCCGTTACATCATTTGTTGAAGCATATAAAAGCGGCGATACCGTTGGGGTAATGTCGGGTATGGCTGGAATAATTGCTGCAATTCCGGGACCTCAACAAGCGGGATTGGGTATTACTTCAACAGTGCTGGCAGCTGCAACGGCTATAAGCCATGCACAACAGGGAACACTTTCGGCTTCGGACGTCGCTGGAGTCGCAGCCGCCGCATTAGGGGTAATGGCAGCTTCGGCATCGTGCGGCTTGATACCGGCTTCTGTCGCCCAAACAACCGCGGCTGCCATTATTGCCGCAGCATATTCATATTTGGGGACGCAGAAATTCTGGGATTTCATGGGGAATCTCAAAAATCTAATCGGTGATAGTGCCTTTGGAAAGTTCTTCGCGGAACTCAATCCCGAACTTGCTGAACTCTTCGGCAGCGCGAAAAATTGGCATGCCGTCGACCCACTCGCTCTCGACCTCGACGGCGATGGCCTTGAAACCGTCGGCATCACCGCCACCAGCCAAACCCTCTTCGACCACAACGGCGACGGCATCAAAACCGGCACCGGCTGGGTCAAAGGCGATGACGCGCTGCTCGTCCTCGACAAGAACGGCAACGGCACCATCGACAACGGCAACGAACTGTTCGGCGTCGACACTGTTATGTCCAACGGCCAGAAAGCTGCCAGCGGCTTCGCAGCGCTCGCCGACCTCGACAGCAACCACGACGGCGTTTTCAGCAGCGCCGATGCCCAATACGCCAATGTCCAAGTCTGGCGCGATCTCGATCAGGATGGCATATCCGACGTCGGCGAACTGCAAACCCTGGCCCAGGGCGGCATCGCCAGCATCAACCTGACCAGCACGGCCAGCACCGTCAATTTCGGCAACGGCAATACGCAGACTGCCTCGGCCACCTACACCCGTACCGACGGCACCACTGGCACCGCCGCCAACCTCAATTTGGCTGCCAATGCCTTCTCCCGCGAATTCGGCGACCATATCGCGTTGACCGCAGAAGCCGCCAAGCTGACCGGCCTGCAGGGTGCTGGCTTGGTCCGCGACCTGCAAGAAGCAGCCAGTCTTGATGCCAAGTTAATCCAGGACGTTGCCGCCCTGCAAGGTTCGCGTACCGAGATGCTCGGACAACTCGACGGACTGCTGCAAGACTGGGCCGGCACCGCCAATTTCAAGACCTCACAACAGCGCGCTGCAGAAAAGGGCTTCACGCTGATGTTCAAGGTTCCCGGTGCCACCGATGCCGAACTTCAGGCGGTCCAGATCATCGGCCAGCCCGGTTTCGACAAGACATTGACGTTAATGACGCTGGGCGTCACGGAAGACCGCTACAACACCGTCAAGGCCCAAGCCACCGAAATGGGCAGGATGATGGGCGTCCTCGAAGCCTTCAACGGGCAGACTTTTCTCAACTTCGGCGACGACGGCACAATCAGGACCGGGCTGGGTGCGCTGGTATCGAGCCAGAGCAAGGATTTCAGCAGCATCAATCTAGCCAGCGCAGGCACCACGCCGGCCGTTACTAGCTATACCTTTGTCCTGCCGACGCTGACGACGCAACAAGTCGATTTGTTGAAGCAGAGCTACGATGCGCTGAAACAGTCGGTTTATGACGGACTGGTTATGCAAACGCGGTTGAAGGGTTATCTGGATGCAATTGGCCTGACAATCGACGCCAACGGTATTCAGCTTGATTTCTCCGGGTTGAATGAGCTGCTCGACACTCGCTACACCAGCGATGCAACCAATGCGCTGGTCGACTTGATCGACCTCGGCAAGCGCCTGGTGCAGTCCGTCCCCACCTGGAGCATGGAACCCCGCCTCAGCCAGTGGATGGCCGAGGCCGAATTGAACGGTACGATTCAGGATGTACGCAACGCCTTCACCTCCCCCACGATCAGCGCAACTAGCAGTACCAGCGCCGATGACGTCTACCTCGCACCGGCTGGCGCGACCAGTTTCAGCGCCGGAGAAGGAAATGACTTCTTGATCGGTAATTCCGCGAACAACTCCCTCTATGGCGATGGCGGTAACGATACGATCTACGGTGGTGGCGGCAACGACCTGCTGTACGGTGGTTCAGGCAACGACACGCTCGCTGGTGGCACCGGCAACGACAGCTACTACGAAAGCCTGGGGGACGACGTCTATCTCTTCGGTCGGGGTGATGGTCAGGACGTCATCACCAATGGTGGCTATAGCATGGACGGCACGGCCGACACGATCCGCCTGAAAGCGGGTATTGCACCGGCCGATGTCACGCTGTACCGCTCGGGCGCTGTTGGTTCGGGTTACGACCTGATCCTGTCGATCAACGGTACGACAGACAGCATCCGGGTACAGAGCTGGGTGAGCAACACGGCTGTTCGCGTCGAGCGCATTGAGTTCGCCGACGGCACCGTTTGGGACACCAGCGTGATGCTCAAGGCACCGATGCTCGGCACTGATCTTGGCGAGTCGATCTCGGCGACCCTTTCGACTGGCGATACCCTGCGTGGCTTTGGCGGCAACGACACCCTGTATGGCAACAGCGGCAACGACCTGCTCGAAGGTGGCGATGGCAACGACCTGCTGTACGGTGGTTCAGGCAACGACACGCTCGCTGGTGGCACCGGCAACGACAGCTACTACGAAAGCCTGGGGGACGACGTCTAT